>NZ_CP036266.1:5027413-6308247 GCF_007744075.1 Gimesia chilikensis
TTGCAATCCCCCTCAGTCCGTCTATACTCGACCGAGTATACCCCTGTCACGTAGTGCCGTACATCCTGTCTCATTGGAGAATTTCATGCAGTGCTCACTGAGAACTCCGGGAAGCCATTCCCGTTTGCTTTCTATAATTCTGTCTGTGGGAGCCCTGGTGTGCCTGCCTTTGACCGGTTTGGCACAGTTGCAGGCGCAGGACAAGGTTCCCGAGAAACGGGAACCGTTTCGGTTGGATCTGGTGCCGGAAGAGGCGCTGGGGGTGATTGCGTTTCGCCCGGCTCAGTTATTGTCGGAACCAACCTTAAAGCCGATCCGTGAGTTGCTGCTTAAAGACATGGAACGAAGCCCTGACATGGCTTTTCTGGGATTGAAGCCTATGGATGTCAAATCAGTTACGGTCATCTATTTCCTTCTGGACATAAGAGAGACCAGCCGAAGTCCTATCAAAACCGCATTTCTGTTCGAGACAACAAACGAACTGGATCAGGCGAAGATCAAACAGAATTTCTGGCAATCAGAGCTCGAGGAAAATACCTATCAGGGAAAGACATTATTGACCAAAGGATCTGGCAGTGAAGACGCACTGCTGTTTTTGAGCGATCACACATTCCTGTTCTCAGACAAGACGAGCGCGTTAAAAAAAATCATTGATCACATGCATAACCGGAACGATTCCATCTGGTCGAGACGGCTGGCAGATGTTTCTACCACTTCAGTTGCAGCGGGCATTAACATGCAGACACTGCGGAACAGATTGGGAAAGGTGCTAATACAACCGCTGACCCAACGTATCCCCGCCTGGCCGATGATCGCCCCGATCTGGGAGAACACAGAAATCGCGACTCTGGGAGTCACCGTCCAAAATGACCTTTCCCTGAAGCTGATTTTCGAACAGAAAAACAACAGCGAACAGCTCAAGCAGTCACTGGATGGTCTGTTGCTGCTGGGGAAAAATATGATCCGCCAGTTTCAGGCAACGCGGGGAAATCTGAATCGTCCCCTGCAGCCGAATGAAGAGTCTTATCTCAAACGATTAGAGAATGCGTTCACAGAGACACAGGTAACGCAGAACGACACACGTGTGACATTTTCCAGCGTTTTCAAGCAGGAGCTGCTCAGCCAGATGGTGGACCTGACGATTCCCGCAATTCTCCAGGCACGTGCGGCAGCTCAGCGATCGCGATCGAAATATAATATCAAACTGATCGTACTGGCACTACACAATTACTACGAACGCCATCATCACTTTCCTCCTGCGATTGTGATGGGCCCCGATGGCAAGACGCCTCACAGCTGGCGGGTGGAACTGCTGCCTTATCTTGATCAGCAGGCACTCTATGATGAATATCGTATGAACGAGCCTTGGAACAGCAAACATAATCTCAAGATCGCTGAAACTGTCGTTCCTGTTTTCAGTCATCCGAGTTCCAGTAAGCCAGCCAATACCGGGTACTTCGTAGTGGTGGGAGACGACACTGCGTTTAATAACAAACAGGGTGTGTCTTTTAAAGAGATCACGGACGGGACCTCGAACACGATTGCGGTCGTCGAAGCCAAACGGGATATTCCCTGGACCAAACCGGAAGACATATCTTACGACGGCAAGAAGCTACCGCAGTTCGGCGGATTTTTCGAAAACCCACCCGTCAACGGGCAACCTGCTACCGGCGTTTATTTCGTCGGCTTGTGTGATGGTCGAGTCCGAATGCTTCAGGACAACATTGATGAAGAGCTTCTTAAATCCCTGCTGACCATTGCTGATGGGAAGCCAGATCAGTAAATTTCAACGCCTTAAAACAGAAGAGAACCGCATGACATTATCCCGACGCAACTCAAGGAAGATCGTGGTTGACGATCGGGAATACCGCTGGAGTCCCTCGCGGGACTCAGGGTTTATGGTTCTGGTAGTGCAGCACAGTTCCGGTAAAGGGAAGAAACTGGAGGTCGTGATCTCGGACGATCAGAACATCATCGTTGAAAATGGTAGTTATTCCATTGAGTATGACACGGTGGGCCAGCTGCTGATTACGCCGAAACTGGTCGAGACGCTGATCAGGGAGGCGCTCAAAGCGGGCTGGAATCCGGAAGAGACCGGCCCCCCGGTACAGCTCAGCTTTCTGGAAGGGCATCTCGAAACACGTCCGGGGCTGTAACTCTAAATTTTCCTACCACGAAAAGCACGGAAGACACGAAAAGTTACTTGATCGGCTGGCATCCCGGAAGAGCCAGCCGCTTACCCTGGGAAGGCCGCAGTGACGGAGTCTTTTATGTTAACGTGTTCCTGCTCGCCTCAAGACACGACTGATTCACCAATAAACCGTACTGATCTTCGCTTGGAGAGTTTCATGCAGCGCCTGTTTCATTTTATAGCTAGCCGTCCCTGGCAGTTGGCTGTCATTCAGACAGCAGCACTGTTGTCCTGTTTTTTCCTGTTCGGTTCACCACTCCTGGCAGAAGAGAACAAGACGTCGAAACCGGAACCGTTTCAGCTGTATCTGGTGCCGGACGATGCACTGGGGGTATTCGCGCTGCGGCCTGCTCAGTTGCTGGCAGAACCAGCCTTTAAGCCAGTTCTGGAACTGACAGTCATGGAACAGCAGAAGGATCCGCATTATGGTTTACTCGGTATCAATCCCATTGACCTCAAAACAGTAACCATGATCCATTTTCTTCAGAAGCCAGAGAAGACCGGACAAGGTCTGTATAGCATTGTTTACCTGATCGAAGTAACGAATCAACAGGCTCATACAAAAATTCAGAAAACCATTAAGGAAACCGAGCTCGTAAATTCAACATATCGAGGCAAAACATTTCTGACCACAGCCTCCAACCAGGGAAGCTCCGTGATGTTTCTGGATGAGAAAGCATTACTCTTCTCGGATAAAGCCAGTACGTTAAAAAAAATCATTGATCAGATACAGGATCGGAAAGATCACGCCTGGAAAGAGCGTCTGCAGCCGATGTTGTCGAATTCCGTTGTCGGTGGGATCAACCTCCAACAGTTGCGGGAGACACTCGCCGCTCCGTTCACTCAATCGCTGACACAACAAACTCCATTCTGGCCGATGATTGCCCCAGTCTGGCAGAACACGGAAATCGCCACACTGGGAATCACAGTTCAAAAGGAATTATCGCTGGAACTGATTTTCGAGCAAAAAAATGACAGTGAGCAGACCAAACAGTGTCTGCAAGGACTGTTAGCGATGGGGCAAAATATTTTGAGCCAGATGAAGACTGCCATGAAACAGTCCGATCGGCCCTGGCAACCGGCAGAAGAAGCACAATTCAATCACTTTGAACAATTCCTGAAGTCCTCTCAGGTGAAGCAGACCGCTAACCGGGTGACTTTTTCAAGTTCGATCAGTGCAGACCTGGTCAGTGAGATGGTAGTGCGATCGAATCCTGAACTCCAAGAGGCCCGTGTAGCGGCACGCCGCTCGGTTGCGAAGAACAACATCAAACAGATCATGCTGGCACTGCACAATTACCACGAACGCCATCATCACTTTCCTCCCGCAGTCGTAATGGGCCCCGATGGCAAGACGCCTCACAGCTGGCGGGTGGAACTGCTGCCTTACCTCGATCAGCAGGCACTCTATGACAAGTATCGTCTGAACGAGCCGTGGGACAGCGAGCATAATCTTAAGATTGCTGAAAGTGTCGTTCCTGTTTTCAGTCATCCGAATTCCAGTAAACCCGCCAATACCGGGTACTTTGTAGTAGTCGGAGAGGGAACCGCTTTTGGAAATAAACAGGGCGTCTCTTTCAAAGAGATCACAGACGGCACTTCGAATACGATTGCGGTCGTCGAAGCAAAACGGGATATCCCGTGGACCAAACCTGAGGATATTCATTACGACGGTAAGAAGTTACCGAAGTTCGGCGGATTTTCCGAGAACCCACCCGTCAACGGGCAACCTGCGATCGGCGTTTATTATGTCGGTTCGTGCGATGGTCGAGCCCGAATGATTATGGACAACATGGATCAAGAGCTTCTCAAGGCCCTGCTGACTATTGCCGATGGGAAGCCAGATCATTCACAGTGATCCCCATCCAGTCGTGCTGGGACGAACTCCGTTCGTGTTTTGATTGCCTACCACGAAAAGCACGAAAGACACGAAAAGATGATGATGGGCCGGGGTTCTGGTTAATTGTTTGTTTTTCTGCTTTGTTGATTTTTCTTAAGGCTTGATTGAAACGATGGCCGCTCCCGCATGGTCTCTAGAGACGCTGATCCATACGCTGTTTACGGGAGAGAAACTCCCGGGGGAAACCAGTGATGCTCCCCCCTGGCCTTTAGCTTGGGATGATGAATACCGGCGGAGTACGGTTATCAGTCATATCGATCAAGATTATGGGGAGCTGCCACAAGCCATTGATGCCCTGCGACGATTTGCTGAATCGGGGGATGTGCCTGAGGCCCGCATGCGTTGTGTGGAATTGCTGGGGGTCAAAAGTCAGGTCAAACCTCTGATTGAACAGCTGCTGGAAGATGAGGAGCCTGAGCTTCGCCTGTATGCCATCGAGTATCTGCTGGTAAATGAACCGGAACGATTTGCAGAACTGGACCAGCGGTTCCGTGATGACGAAGACTTTCAAATCCAGGATGTGCTGGCAATCTTTAAAAGGGGTGAGCCGATCCCCCTGTATTGCTATGCCATGCCCGAAAAATAGTCTGACTGTCATCGACCAGTCTTGCTTGTGAATCGTCTGAAACAGGATTATGATCGTGGGTCCTGTTAAACTTCTCTGCTTACTAACACCTGATCGGGAATGAGTGCCTGCCATGCTGAAACTGCGCCGTTTTGCTCTGCTCTTTGTGTCCTGTTTTGTTCTCTGTTCTCAGCTGACGGATGTGCGGGCCGATGTCCGGCTGCCGCATATTTTTGGCGACCATATGGTGCTGCAGCGGGGACAGGAGATTCCGGTCTGGGGCT
Organism: Gimesia chilikensis; assembly: GCF_007744075.1. NCBI lineage: Bacteria > Pseudomonadati > Planctomycetota > Planctomycetia > Planctomycetales > Planctomycetaceae > Gimesia > Gimesia chilikensis. Next base: position 5,032,354 of record NZ_CP036266.1, read on the forward strand.
GGGCCGATGCCGGCGAGCAGGTCACCGTTCAACTCAAAGAGGACAGCGTTGAGACAACCGCAGACGACCAGGGCAAGTGGATGGTCAAGCTGCCCGCCCAGGTGGTGGGTGATCCCGTCACGCTGACTGTGAAGGGCAAGAACACCGTCTCATTCCAGGATGTACTGCTGGGCGAAGTCTGGCTCTGCTCGGGTCAGTCGAATATGGAATGGCCCGTTTCGCGGAGTAATGATTTTGATAATGAAAAAGCGGCTGCCAATTATCCGCAGATCCGTCATATTAAGGTTCCCCGCGTTCCCAAAGGATTTCCGCAGGACGATGTCGATGCCCAGTGGACCGTCTGTTCCCCCGAGACAGTAGGCGGCTATACGGCGGCGGGCTACTTCTTTGGACGCAAACTGCACCAGGAATTGAATGTGCCGATCGGGCTGGTGAATTCTTCCTGGGGTGGAACCCGCATTGAACCGTGGACGCCTCCGGTCGGATTTGAAAAGGTGTCTGCCCTGGCGGCAATCTTCAAACAAGTCCAGCTGACCAATCCTGCGACCGGTGCCTACAAGTCGGTCCTGGAGCGCTACCTGCAGCAACTGGATGCCTGGTCAACCAAAGCGAAGGTCGCGCTCAACGCCGAAGCTCCACTGCAGCCGGCTCCCGCTTATCCCACGGCGATTCAACCGCTGACCAGTCATACTTCGCCGACAACACTCTACAACGGGATGATTCATCCGCTGGTCCCCTTTGCCATGCGTGGCGCGATCTGGTACCAGGGAGAATCCAATCATGTGGAAGGGATGATGTATTATGAAAAAATGAAAGCCCTGATCAACGGCTGGCGGGACGTCTGGAAGCAGGGCGAGTTCCCGTTCCTGTACGTGCAGATTGCTCCTTATCACTATGGCAGTGAATCGCCGAGCATTCTGCCTCTGTTGTGGGAAGCACAGAACAAGGCCCTGGAGATTCCACATACCGGTCAGGCAGTCATCCACGATATCGGCGATCTGAAAGACATTCACCCCACCAACAAACAGGACGTCGGGAAGCGGCTGGCGTTGATTGCCCTGGCGAAAACGTACGGCCAGAAGGATCTGGTTCATTCCGGACCGACTTTCAAATCACTGAAAAAAGAGGGGAACAAGCTGCGGGTCACGTTCGACAATGTGGGCAGTGGTCTGGTTGCGCGTGATGGTAAGCCGCTGAGCTGGTTTGAGATCATCGGCAAAGAGACCGACTTCGTCCCTGCGGATGCGGTGATCGAGGGAGACTCGGTAGTGCTCTCCTCTCCCAAGGTCAAAGAGGCAGCAGCCATGCGGTTTGGCTGGCATAAACTGGCTGAACCGAACCTGTCGAACAAGGAAGGTCTGCCCGCTGCTCCCTTCCGTGCCGGCAAGGTTCCCGAACGGGACTGGCTGTCACTGAAAGTCGACGAATCCAAAAACTATAAGCTGATCTATGACCTCGATCTGAAAAATCTGGGGAAGGACATCACCTACACGCGCGATCTGAGCGGAAGCTTCACGCAGCCCTTCAAGCGGATCGCCTATTTCCTGGAACTCCAGAAACCGGGTGAAGAAACCCAGTATGTATTTACATCGATGGACGCGTTTACGGACGACCTGAAGAAAATCGCGGTGCCGACACTGGACAGCAAAGCGTACTTCCAGACCAAGGTGGGAAATCTGAATGTGGTTTCAAATGTCGCGGGCATCGCGACGGGGACCGGGCTGAAGGGGGGAAACATTGAGTTCTGGCCCGGAAACTATGGTCCCACGAACGCGGCGAATATCCCGAACGCAAGTACCAGCCTGTGGGACTTCGGCGATGAGCCGGCAGAACCTTCAGACGGTTACGGCAGTATGCAGGTGCATAACTTTGAGGCGAAGCAGACGATCTTCGCGATCAACCAGTGGAAAAGCGGTCCCAACGCTGACCTGGGTATCGGCAACAGCTCCGGCCGTACCCGCGACTGGACGTTTATGTCGAACGCGTCGCAGTACGATGTGAAACGGTTACGGGTTCTGGTGCTGCCTGAATAGGTGGGTCGTAATAACGTTTGTTTTTGACTACCACGAAAGACACGAAATCTTACCAGTCATGTTTCCTCGATTGGAAAATGCCTACTTTTCATATTTTGAGTTCAATCAATTCTTAATCCCAAAGGGATGGGAAAGGACAGCTGCAATCATTGCCTCCTCAGGCCAGGGCATTGCTTTTTCGAGCATAGTAGCTGTTATGTCAGGACTGAGTCATACAATTTTAATCAATTCTGATTACCGCCGTGGATTCCAGGTTTATATTTGAGAGAAGACCTATTAAACTCGAACCAGCGCACATTTGAACCGTCACATCATTTGATCATTCCCGCCCGCGATAAAGGTTCTACCAGCAATGCTTCTCCCTACCTTAAGAAAGTCCCGATTTTTCCCAAATATCACACGGCCTTCATTCCTGCTGCTGCTCTGCTTTTCAGGTATTCTTAGTGTAGTGCTCCTGAGCCAACCGGGATGCACGAACCAGACCAAGCCGGGTGCCATCGATTCAAAGTCATTTCGTCCGGAATTCGTTCCATCGAATGCTCTGGCCGTACTGGCACTGCGTCCCGCTGAGTTACTCGATCTGCCTGCACTGAAATCAGCCCGAGAAAAGCTGATTCCTGGAAAATCTCCTCAACAGCAAGTCAAGATTCTGGGAATCTCATTGACTGAGATTGAACTGTTGACGTCCATTTTCATTCGCCCTGAACCAGAAACAAAGTTCGATTTGGCTAAGACCACAGCCACAGTGATACAAACCCGAAATGAGTTGAAACAAGACCAGATCCTCGATTTTTTCAACAACGGGAAATCTCTGGATCAACAGGAAGTCTACGACAAGAAAATTCTCTACACCAACCACATCGGAGAAACCTTAATCTTTTGTGACTCCCATACACTGATCTTCTGTGATGAAAGCGAACCGATTCAGGCGATTCTGGCTGCCTTGAAACAGAAACAGGAAGCCTCCTGGCAGAATAAGTGGATTGTCACCAATGAAGAGTTGATAATTTCCCTGGTGAATCTACACGAGATCAAACAACTTGTTAAAGAGCAGAAGTCTGAAGATTTATTACGAAACTATCCCCTCGCAGTCATTTTTTCGCCGATTTGGGAAAATACCCGTCTGATTACATCCTCTGTTAATTACGATGGTCAGTTTTCTGTAGAAATGAATCTATTTCAGCCAGAAAATGGAAAGCTTGTCAAAGATGCCGTTGAGAAAATCTCCGGGTTAATGACTGAGACACTCAAACAGAATGTGCCGAAGCAAGACAAGAATCATCAATCGAATGAATCCACTGACAAAACAACCAGTGAGCTCACTCTGGAGATGGTCAATTCAATGAAAGTCAAGCAGAACGGAGAAGAGATCCGTTTGAGTGCTTCGCTACCAGCATCCTCGGGAGGAGCAATTATGACTTCGATCGTTCCGATGATTTTAAAGTCGAGAGAAGCAGAGCGTCGAGGCAAGTCAAAATCCAATCTCAGACAGCTGATGTTGGCAATGCACAACTATCATGACAAACATCGTCATTTTCCCACTGCCATTGTGATGGGCCCTGATGGGAAGACACCACACAGTTGGCGGGTCGAGCTCCTCCCCTTTCTGGAGCAGCAAGCTTTATACGACCAATATCACATGGATGAACCCTGGGATAGCAAGCACAATCTGAAAATTGCTGAAACAATCGTTCCTGAATACCATAATCCCAATTCCGAAACTCCCACAAACGCATCTTACTTTGCTGTCGTCGGACCAAATACCACATTTGGCAAGGAGGGAGGGACGCAAATCAGAGATATTAAAGATGGTACTTCAAACACGATTGCAATTGTTGAAGCAGAAAGGGATATTCCCTGGACGAAACCGGAAGACATCGCTTATGACAGCGACAATATCCCTGAATTCGGTGGATTCCACGATGGTGGATTTTACGCTGGTTTTTGTGACGGAAGTGTACGTTTCCTGTCAGACATGATTGAAGAGCAGCATTTAAAGAATCTCTTACAGATCAACGATGGACAGCGTGTTCCTTAATTCTCTCCCGCTTCATACCCAGGTACCGATGTGAGACGGTTGCGGGTACTGGTGCTGCCTGAATAGGTGGGGTTACACTTTTCAGGTTCGTTGGCAGACCAGCGTCCCCGTATTATTTTGACTTCGGAAAGCAGATCAACGAATGGGACTGATCAGAACAACCAGAACTGACCTGGATGACATCATCGATGCAGAGGCGGAGAATGAGTTCGAGATACTCCCCCACATGGCACGGATAGCGCTGGCTGCGCGGATAGCCCGACGAACTGTTGAATCATTCGGCACCAGATGGCCTGAAGTTCCGCGACATGGATCTGATAAATATTTGCAGGCCATCAAACAGATTGAGGATCATGCTGCTTTTGGTGAACCCGTTGCAGAGATTGAGACGCTGCAAAACGAACTGATTATGTCACTGGGAGCGGTGAGACGTTCGGTTTATGATCGGGAAGATGATGTCAGTCCGACAGAGGCAGAAGAAGCTTTTGTGCGTCAGGCCGACGAAGCAACCCGAATCGTGGAACGGGCCCTCGAAACTACTCAGTCATCCCCGTCTGCGTCTGCAGGTATTCTGCGTATCATCTATCATCGCTTTATGTTGCTGTTTAATGAGACCGACAGTGAGTTCTGTGATTCCGTGATGGATGATATTGAAAAGATCTGTGCCTATTCAGTAATCGAAATGTGGGATGACCAGACCCTGGTCGCGCCGCAAATCTTTAAACGAGATCTGCCAAAATTCAGTGATCACAAAAGCGGGATTGAAAAATTCTTCGGATTCATCGATTCCGCGATTTCCTCTCGCTGGTTTTATGGATGTTTCTTTATTGTGCTGGCTTACTTCTCACAAAGAGCCATTGAATCTAAACCAAGAGATATTGTCTGGTATGGAATCACAGCGTTTAATCTCTTCTGGGTCACTCTGGGAATCCTGATCATGTTTCGATCTCGCTGGGCGGTGGGAGTGTATTTATTTTCCTCCGGTCTGCTTGGCGTCTATGCGGTCTACTTTGGTTTCACGGATGCTTTTACAACCAACCGCATTATCCTTTTGGGTATGTCACTCTTCCTGATTTATCGCTACCAAGACGTCGTTGAAGCTGTGCAACAGAAATCAGTTTAATCTCTCTTCACTCATCTATGTCAAATGTGGTTAGTGAAGCACCACCACTGACGACGCGAAATCAAAATGCCTTCCTGACGCTGTTGGGGAGGCATTTTTTGTTTGATGCCCTGCGGATTTCATGATGCTGCTGAGGTAGATCGTGTGTCTTAATTCGTACGGTTCTTACCTGAGAAGCTATCAACCGGGGCTAATGCCCTGCTCCCTTTCTGGTCTTCATATCAATCTTTCCTATTGTGAATGTTTGTAAACTTTATATAATATTATATATTTATATTAACGTAACGTAACATTAATGATTCCGAATGCGAGTTAAGCACGTGCTCAATAACTTCTTTGATATCCTACCTTTGAGGAAATGATTTTATGTCGAGACAATTCCGATCCCGTAAAGGATTTACACTGATCGAACTGCTGGTCGTGATCGCCATTATTGCGATTTTGATTGCTTTGCTGTTACCTGCGGTTCAGCAGGCTCGTGAAGCGGCCCGCCGGTCGGACTGCCGGAACAAGCTGAAACAGTTGGGACTGGCACTGCATAACTACAACGAAACTCATACGGTTTTCCCCCCCAGCTCTGTTGCCAAGGGGCTCTGTTCTTCCGGTACCGCTGCCGGCAACACGCTGAATGGTAATGGACTGGTTTTGCTGCTGCCGTTCCTTGATCAGAGTGCCTTGTATAATCAGCTGAACTTCTCGCTCGCGTTTGACGATTACAGCCCCGGTTCAGCGCCCCTGCCCGGCGGCGGTGCGACCACGAATGCTGACCTGGTGAATCGTAGAATGGCGATCTTCAACTGCCCGTCCGATCCGGGTCCCCAGGGTATTCCGGTCTCCAGCAGTTACATGCTGCCCGGCGGTTCGAACGAGCATCGTACGAACTACGACTTCATCGTGTACCGTCTCTCCTATAACCATTGTAATAGCTGGACCAACCGTTCCCCCACCGTGCGGACCATGTTCGAAGATGGCAGCAAGTGCCGTCCCCGCGATGTTACCGACGGGATGTCCAACACAGCCATGATGGCAGAGACCCGTCAGGCCTGTTGTGGTAACGGGGCGAACGCCAACTGGGGTGGTCGCGGTTATACACAGATCGGTCTGACCCTGGGCGACATGATCCCCAACCGCACCGTTCGCAACAGCTCCAGCTATCCGGGCGGATCCCGGGACTTCACTCCCTGGCTGGGTGACTGGGGAACGACCGGCAGTTCTCACGTCGGTGGTCTGCATGTGCTGCTGGGTGATGGTGCTGTTCGCTTCATGGGCGACAATACCGATCGTTCTATCCGGCAAAACCTGGAACGGATCGCCGACGGTAATGTTCTCGGCGAATGGTAAGCCGGAACCGGATCGTCAATGATCCCCATCCCTCAGCGATCGTGCGTTGAATGGATTTAAGTGCTGAACCATCCGGGTTCCGCTACCGCGGTTTCCCGGGTGGGTTTCACTATCTTCCTCCCTGCTTTTTATTATCCCTCCGTTCCTCATAGAAGGTGCTTCATGTTGACTCTCAATTTACGTCCTGTGCAGACAGGAATTCTGTTGGCTGCTGCCGCTCTGCTGCTCCCGGGTTGTGGTGCTTCCAGCGAACAACCCGATTTTGTCTCTGAACTGGTTCCCGTGACAGGGACTGTGACTTTAGATGGTGCCCCTCTGGAGGGTGTGATGGTCAACTTCATGCCGCAGGAGGGAAATGCGATTGCCTACGGTCTGACCGATGCCAGCGGAAAGTATTCGCTGCAGCCGCAGATGTCAGGTCAGGCAGAGAAGGAATCCAGCGGTGCCCTGCCTGGCGAGTACCAGGTTTACATCAGTAAACTGGTTCTCCCTGATGGGACCGCTGTTCCAGAAGGTCTCTCGGACGCGGAAGCCGAAGAAAAGGGAGCCAAACAGCTCCTGCCGCCGAAATACTCGAGCCCGGCCAACAGCAGTCTGAAAGCGACCGTGGAAAAAGGACAGACGACGGTTGATTTTGATTTGAAGAAGTAAGGTTGATTCAGTTTGGGCAATGAACCTCGAAAGTCATTTTTTTCGGGGTGACGTTGGCTGCGAGACTGTCACTCTCAATAAGTGCGAATGGCACAGATACGTTGGCGAACAACGTGCTGTGCGGTTCGCACTTTTTTTGTTTCTTAACCACGAAAAACACGAAAGGCACGAAAATTCACTGACTGATTTTCGGTTGCGCTGTGATCTGCGACCTAGTGATGCTGATTTTCACTGGTGCCTGATGTGCTGGGGAGATCTCCCTCTATTCCTGTTTGTGCCGTAACCTATGATATCTGATTGCGTTTGAAGCAGCGTAATTGGTTCGGAGTGTTTCCTGGATTCCCCTGGGGGATTCACTGAAACTTGATGGCCGCCAGGCGGGAGGACACGCAGGTCCTCCGCTACTTTTCTGGAATCGAACTGTGTTGCTGGATTGGGCGTTCTCCCTGACAGTTTCCTGCTCGCTGCGCTCGGCCCGAATTTTATTCGAGCCCACCCGCCTCTGTATCCTTCAGGAAAACCAACCCATGGGACGCAGATCGACGAACGTGATCGACTCCTCTGCTGAGTCTACAATCTGCAGGATGCGTTTGATAAAGGCATCCGATGCGGCAGCTGCTGCTGGTGAATAGGTGTGTCGCCCTTCCGTATTCCATTCTACGAGTACGGTTTCGGGGGCACTGTCCGTGTTGGGGGCTGCTTTTTCCAGCCCAAACAGCCGCAGCTCTGTGGGCTGGTCTGGCTTGAGCACTGCGGCGACAAAATGGCATTCATTCGGAACCAGTGGAGCAGGCAGGCTGATCAAAATCACTTTCCACTCCCCTGCTTCCTGGGAAGTAAGTGCAAGCCCCTCCGCAGACAACGGTTCTTCGTTCTTGAGCTGCGTCCCTACCCCGTTCCAAAGAACTTCCAGCGATTGCTGCGCGTCATCGCCGGTAAATGTGTCATAGAATTTTACTGAGTTTCCCAGTGCCAGATGTGGCAGCCAGTATTTCGCAAACTGGAAGTGGTGGGCCCGCGGTTCCACGCGTTCCTGAAACTGCGCCTTCAATTTCTCCTCCAGATGCGGCTGATGTTTTCCATCAACATAGATCCGCCCCTGAGCGTCCATGGTCACACCGACCATTGCCGAGTCTGCCTTTTCGTCAGGTTGAGCACGCGACTTACCTGTGAACCAGCTAGAGACTTTTGAGAAAATACCTTTACCCATGAGCGTGTGCATCCCCCGGTAACGGATTGATAACAAATCTGAAAGCGATGATCGTCGACTGACGATTAATCAGAGCCCCCATTCACCGTAAAGATTAATCAGTCCTGATACCACCACAGCGTGACAGAAATCATGAACTTCTTATGAACTTCATGACGCCATCTCTCCAGAGATGCAGTTTAGTGTCCTTTCTATTTTCACTGGCGGATATTCATCTGCGCTGCCTCTGGGGATTTCTGGTAGGATTCCAAGTTGCTGATTTCTTATATCGACTTCCAGTCGTCATTCAAGTGGAACCTGAACTACATCCTGCGCCCGCTGATCTGAGCGGAATGGGTTTTGTTTTATTTTATTACTTCAGAGTCTTCCTTGGTTGCCGGCGGCTGGCGCCTTGCCACTCAGGAGGTTGAGTGTCAGATGCACTTTCAATGGAGGATGAAGTTGATGAGTTTTGTTTTGTTGATGCTCGTTATTTTGTTGAGGCGCTCGGGGAGGTCAAGCCAGAATTTTGTCCTGGTGTGTCCGGAATTTTGTCCAAATGCGTCCCGGATTTTGTCCTGGTCTGGCCGGTTTGTGTCCTGGTGTGCCCTGCTCAAACAGGGAACACCGTGCATGCGTTCGGAATGTTCCTGGTGGATACCCGGTGAAAATCGACGCGGATTCAGGTGCTGTTGTGACACCGGTTCTGCAAGAACAGTGCGAAGAGTACCCGCCTCGCGCGCGAGCCAGAAACAAACAACATACGATTCGGCGTGTGCGAATCAAGTGAATTTTATGCACTGTGTTTGATCCTTTGAGCACGTTCACACGTTCTATTTTTTAGATTGTGTGCCTATGCGAATTTTCGTTTTTCAGAGAAAAGAGAGTCCCCGTCTCGAAAGGTGGGGATGTTCAGAGGCGTCGGTTTGGTATAGAATGAACACCGGTGCCTCGCATTTAGTAACTTTTTTCCTGGTGGCCGACTGTGCTGTTTCGCCTGTTTCTGTTATTCACGCTGATTCCCCTGGCCGAGCTCTGGCTGTTGCTCTGGTTCAGTTCGCTGACCAGTCCGACCGTCACGTTTGGCCTGGTCGTCGTTACGGGAATACTGGGTGCCTGGCTGGCACGCAAACAGGGTGCGCAGGCCTGGAAGAAGATCCAAGTGAATCTGGTTCAGGGACAGCAGCCGACAGGCGTTGTGCTGGACGGTCTGATGATTCTGATCGCGGGGGCGTTTCTGATCACCCCTGGCATCATGACAGACATGCTCGGATTCGCATTACTCATTCCCCCTGTTCGCGAACTGCTCAAGGTGCATATCGGGGAATGGCTCCGCAAGAAAGCGATGCTACAAGTCCAGAGTCATGCGAGCTTTCATTCGAGCCACGCCGGCTTTCAAGACTTCGGCAGTACACAGAGCACCGTGAAGGAAGAGGATATCATCGACGTCGAGTTCGTTCGTAAAGAATCCTCAGAAACAGATTGAAGCCGGTTTACAATTGCATCGGGTGTGCCGAGTTCTATAATCAGAATGAGGCAGGAAACAAGGCCTGCACGTTAACTTCCTTTAGTTATTATCCCCCGATATGGCGGCGTTTCGTCGTCCGATTGAATCTCGATCTCCTTCCCGATTTTCTACTTCGATACAGGATTCCGTAATGTCTGCGTCCCACTTACGATGTCTGTTTTCCGCTGCCTGTCTGCTGGCTCTGGTTCTGATTACCCCGGTTCGTGTCTCGGCTGAGGAACCTTACTGGAACCAGTTCCGGGGCCCTAATGCGGATGGTACATCGGAAGCGACCGGACTCCCCACGACCTGGAGCGAGAAAGAGAATATCGTCTGGAAGACGCCGATTCACGGACGGGCCTGGTCATCTCCCGTGGTCTGGAAAGATCAGGTCTGGGTCACGACTTCAACCAAGGACGGGAAAGAGCTGGGAGTGGTCTGCGTCGATTTCAACACGGGTAAGATTCTGATCGACAAGAAAATCTTCGATGTGGAGAAGCCGCAGTATATTGACCCGAGTAACTCACATGCCTCAAGCACGCCGATCATCGAAGAGGGACGAATCTATGTGCATTACGGTGCGTATGGAACCGCCTGCCTGGATACGAAGAACGGAAATATCCTCTGGGAACGTCGCGATTATCCCTGCAATCACTGGCGGGGTGCGGGGTCGTCACCCATCATTTATCAGAACCTGCTGATCCTGCAGTATGATGGTTACGATTACCAGTACATCGTCGCGCTGGATAAAGAGACCGGCAAAGAGGTGTGGAAAAAAGATCGTGACATCGAATACGGGACCAAGAATGGCGATTCCAAAAAAGCATTCGCCACGCCCCGGGTGATTGAATACGAGGGACGCGTGCAGCTGATCAGCCCAGCAGCGAAAGCAACCGTTTCCTATAACCCGCTGACGGGGGAAGAGTACTGGAAGTTCTATTATCCCCAGCACTCCGCCGCGAATCGTCCTCTCTTCGATGGTGAGAAGATCTACGTCGGCACCGGTTTCCCGAAAGCTCACTTGTACGTGGTCAATCCGGGCGGAAAAGGAAACGTGACTGATTCGCACGTCAAATGGGTCGAACAGAAGGGGATTCCTTCCAAGCCGTCACAACTGCTGATCGATGGTCTGATCTATATGATCGACGATAAAGGCATCGCGTCGTGCCTGGATGCCGAGGACTCCGGCAAGCTGGTCTGGAAAGAACGGATGGATCGCAGTTCGTTTTCAGCCTCTCCCATTTATGCAGATGGGAAGATCTATGCTCCAGACCGTGAAGGAGTCACGCGGGTGTTTGTGCCTGGTAAAGAATACAAGGAACTGGCCGCGAACCAGTTGGAAGAAGGCTGTGTGGCATCGCTGGCAGTCGCAGGCAAGTCGTTGATTCTGCGCACCGAGCATTTCCTGTATCGGATTGAAAATCAGTCTGCGGGAAAACAAGCGACACGTTGAGCGATTCGCTTTAAGCCTCAGCTGCGGTCACAGCGAATTCAAGACGGACAGCGGTCTCTTTGCCAACCGAGAGTTTGCCGGTAAAGAACCAGGCACCACCCATTTTTTCACTGAGAGTCACCTGGATATCAATCGTCTCTCCCGGCTTGACCATCCGGCGGAACTTGGTGTTGTTCAGCCGGGTGGCAACGGGTACTTTGTCGCTGGACGGGGCATCTGTCTTCGCGATGAAGACAGCGGCGGCCTGCATGGCAGCTTCACAGAGAATCACGCCAGGCAGGACCGGGTGATCGGGATAGTGTCCCTGAAAGAGGTCCAGGTCGAGCGAGACGAACTTGCGGGCGTGGATGCTGTTTTCTTCCAGCGCGACGACTTCATCGAGCCACAGAAAAGGTTCCCGGTGCGGAATACAGGCTTTGATTTCATCCAGATTCACGAGATCAATCCGTTTCTATTGTGTGAGCGGGTCTGTACGAACAGGGGCTGCGGTTCAGATGCTGGCGGCAGCGGGTGTCAGGTATTTATCGACGTCGTTGCTGACGATCACGCCGTAGTTCACAGCGCCGAGCCAGCCCGACATGATGATTCCGACCGAACCGGCATGGTACAGGCCTTCGATCTGTTCTGGCAGTTCCTTGCTGACCTTGAGCCCTTCGAACTTGGTTCCGAACGAGGCTCCCTGCAGGTGCTGCGTGTAGCGTTGGAAGGTCCGCGGGGTAGAGGCTTCGAGATGGTCCACTCGTTCGCGGATGTTGGGAACATACTGTTCGAGGCAGTCGAGGGTCGTCTCGATGAGATGATTCTTATCGGCTTCGTACTGGTCGTCGGGAAGATTAGCCCAGTCGCTGAAATTCGCGTTGGTCGACGAGACGATCAGGGAGCGTTCGCTGCCGGGCCGGGTCTCGGGGTAGTAGAACGAGAAGGTACGACTACTGACCTCCTTACTGAGCATGGCTTTGATGTCGAAGCCTTTGTGCTCGGAATGGAAGAGCAGGTCGCCACAGAAATCGAGTTCGTCGCCCGGCTTGAGTGCGATGTAGACCTGGGTACTGCTGTTGTTGAGACGGACGGCCTTGGTTTCCTCGACGTACTCAGGATCGAAATGTTCTTCGCCCACGAGGTTGAGGATGGTGCCTTTGATGTTCGAGTTGGACATGATGGCTTTACAGCCGATGCGACGCCCGTTGACCACGACGCCGGTGACACGACGGTCGGGGGTGACTTCGATCTTCTCGACCTGGGTCCGGATGCGGACATCGACGCCGTTGCGTTCCATTTCAGCCTTGATGAGTTTGACCAGATGATCGGTACCGCCGCGGAAGGTGTAGACGCCCTTCTGCATGAAGTTCGAGAAAACGATGCCGTAGGTAATCGCGGGATCTTCGAGAGTCGAACCGTTGGCGTAGGAGATCGGTTCCATCAGCAGGCGGACGACATCATCGCGGCCGGGGAAGAACTCTTCGAACAGTTCGCGTGTGGTCTTGCCCTGATCGTCGAAGAAGTTCATTTTACGGGCAGTGTCAAAGAAGTTCTTGACGGTTTCGGATTCGATGCCGAATTTTTCGATCAGCAGGCGGGTGAAGTCATCACGGGTGAAGGTGGTCTCCAGCGAGAACTGCGGATTTTCAAAGCGGACGCCTCGCAGGGGGACGATGTTATCTGCGATCTCCTGGGTCCAGTATTTCCGGCAGCTCTTGAGCATGCCGTAGGGGAAGCCGTGGAGAGAGATATCAAAGATGTGCCCGTTCTGCCGTTTGAACCAGGTGGCCATGCCTCCCAGTTGGTAATGATGTTCCAGCAGCAGCACGGAATACCCCTGCCGGGCCAGAATATTGGCGGAGGTCATGCCTGCCAGACCACTACCGATGACGATGACATCGTATTCGTCTTTTGCGTCTTTCAAAAAGTCTTTGGCCATAATAATTCAGCGTCGTATTTAAATCAGCAGAGAAGAAAAAACGGGACCATGAAGGAACTCATGCCCGGGCGTAAGATGACAACATTGCTTCTCCTGTTTATCGAAAATCAGGGGCTTTGTCTACTATACCAGAGTAAAAGAGAATACTGTGACAAAAGTGTGACAATTCGCAGCCGCAGAGTTATAGAAATAGCGGATTTATCGCACAGTGAAGCAGAGGTACAGCATGTGAGAAAACCGGTAATCGGCTCACTTCGCGTTCAGCAGGTGCAGGTTAGCAATGCTGATCCCGGAGAGCATCGAACCGATGATGCCGAGGAAGCCCTGATCGGTGCCACACAGAAAGAGGTTGTCGAAAGAAGTGGTACCATCCAGGATTTTCTGTGGCGCCCCGTACACACAGCCGTTGATATGCCCGGTGAATTTTTTAATGGTGCGGGGTGTGAACGTGTCCACATCGATAACGTGCGGGCGGAAGTCAGGGATGTATCGCATCGAGGACTCGAGAATCTGATCGTACCAGTATTTCTTCTCGGCGACGTACTTGTCTTCGGGGAGATTCATCCAGTAATCGGGATTCGCGAGAGCCGTGATGCGGATCGAGCCTTCTTCGAGCGGCTGATCGTACTCGAAATTATTAGGCGAGCAGATAATGCCGCTGCGAACGTCAACCGGATCTTTGGACTGCTCGTAATAGAAGTCTTCCGATTCATTGTAGAAGACAATGGTTTCTTCGTGTCCGAATTCCGCAGGCTGTTGATCGAGCACGGAGATTGTTTCGACAAACGAAATTTCACCCGGCGTAAAACGATCATCTGTTGTGACATCAGCGCCACAGAGCTTGAGTGTTTCCGCGGATCCGGCCGAGGAAAGCACGTTTTTAGCCTGGAGGATCTGCCCGTCATCGAGCATGACGCCATTCACATGCTGACCGTCGGTGAGCAATTGCTGAACGCCGGCACGCAGCTTGAGTTCACCGCCGAGCTCTTTGAATTTGCGGACCAGGTTTTTAAGAATCAGCCGCACGCCTTTGTAGGGGCGGGCAAAACCTTCCTGATAGATGCTGCGGAACATGATCACGAACTGGTTGAAGTCCATATCGTGTTCGGAGGGGCTGCCGTAAAACATCAGCGGGCAGAGCAGCATGTTGATCAGCAGCGGATCGGAAATCTGTTCGGCCATACGTTTGCGGGCCGAGATCCAGGTCTGTCCGAGATCGCCGATGTTGTGAGAGTCGATATCCGCAACGAGTCGCCGGAAGCCGTCGATCTGACTGGGAAACTGTTCGGCGATCTGGGCTTCGAAATAATCGAACTGATTATTGAACCGCAGAGTATGACCGGGGAAGACGACCGAAGAGCCACATTGGGGGCTGAGGTCGAAATCGTCCCACTGAAAACGGAGCTGCCTGAGAATCTTATTCAGGGGGCCCCGTTTTCCGCCTGGGGGCGAATAGTTGGTGACGGCGTGCAGACCGACATCATGATTGCGACCGCGCAGGCGATAGAAGGAGTTCAATCCGCCAATGGTGGTGTGCCGTTCGAGGATGCACACCTGCTTCCCATAGTACGCCAGTCGGATTCCTGCAGCCAGCCCGGAAAGGCCGGCACCAATAATAATCGAATCGTAGGTCATGGCGTCGGGAAGGTTGGAGAATCAGACGGTGCTTTCAGCATCCTTCAGGAGGGGAGTCAGGTAGGTCACGGTGCTGTCCATGGTTACCAGTTCGCCGTAGTCTTCTTCCGGAATCTGCACGCGATAGAGCTTTCGCAGCTCCATGACGATATCCAGAAAGTCCATGCTGTCCAGTTCCATCTGATCCCGAAAAGGAACGCTATCATCGAGTTCCGAAAGATCTTCATCGGGAGCAATTCGAGCCAAGATATCCAAGATAACCGATCTGATTTGTTCCGGCGCCATGCAGAAACTCCAAACTTTCTAAAATCCTGTAACGTCGATTTCCAGCAGCGATATGTACAGATCCGCCGCGAAACCCTGAGAGGGGAAGCCACTTATAGCAAACCAACAACCTCCCCGCTAGAAGCCGGGAAACAAAAACCCGCCCCTCGGGGAAAATACTATAACTTGATTTAAACCGAGATTTAAACCGACTCAGGTCATAAGAACACAGAGTTTTTCAGAAAATCTGCGCAGAAGCGGCTTAATTACGAAAGGAAGCTCAGTTTCGGCAGAGAATCAGACTGCGCAGAGTGGAAAAGCGGGGTATGTCTACCGTTCAGTTCAGGTAGCGTACTTTTTCACGATCAGAACCGAATTGATTCCCAGCATCCCGAAGGAGTTATTCAGAATGCATTCAACCTGTTCCATCTGCCGTGGTTCGTTGGCTACGATCTGCGACAGCTTACACTCCGGATCAAGGTCATCCAGATTCAAAGTCGCATGCGCGATGCCATCGTCAAAGGCGGGCAGGTTCCCCAGCAGTTCCAGAGCACCCGCAGCGCCCATCGCATGGCCGATAAAGCTCTTGGTGTTGTTAATCGCCAGATTGGGGCAATCTCCAAACACGGAAGCGAGTGCCTTGGCTTCCTCGATATCTCCCTGGTGGGTGGCGGTGGCATGACTGCTCAGAATATCAATATCGGAGGGTTCCAGTCCCGCCCGATTGAGGGCCAGCCGAATACATTCCGCCTGACGCGAGGAGTTGGGCAGCACGAAATCGCTGGCATCGGAATTCATCGCGTAGCCGACGATTTCCCCGTAAATGGTAGCTCCACGTGCCAATGCGTCGGGAAGACGTTCCAAAGTACAAACCGCGCCCCCTTCGGCGACGACGATTCCATTCCGGTTTACGTCGAATGGACGACAGGCTTTGGTCGGATCTTCATTGACGGCCAGAGCGCCCTGGCTCTGGAAGCTGGCGAAGATTCCAAACGTGTGAATACTCTCAGAAACACCACCACACAGGGCCAGATCGACTTCATTCAGTCGCAGCATCTGCACGCCCTGAATAAATCCAGCGTTCCCGGCAGCACAGGCGGCGCCGAGCGTGAGGTGCGGGCCGGTGATACCCAGATTCAGGGTGACTTCCCCCGCCGGGTTATTCGCCACGGTGCGGGGATTATGGTGGTGCGACCAGACTTTTGTATCGTAATCGAACTGCGAAATTTCGTAGACTTCGTTC
This sequence comes from Gimesia chilikensis, assembly GCF_007744075.1. NCBI lineage: Bacteria > Pseudomonadati > Planctomycetota > Planctomycetia > Planctomycetales > Planctomycetaceae > Gimesia > Gimesia chilikensis. The sequence goes on from NZ_CP036266.1 coordinate 5,048,749, forward strand.
TCGGTCTCAACGTTGCCATGTTCGGTAATGCCGAGATAAACGCCCACACGGTCGCGGGCGACATTTTCCCAGTCGAGGCCGGACTGATTGACGGCTTCGTTCGCACAGTAGACAGCAATAGAGCCCGCACGCGTTCCCCGGCGGACTTCTTTGCGTTTCTGGTAGCGCAGTTCATCGAAATCACAGACACCCGCGAGGACATGCCCCATGTAACGAATGTCATAATCTACAACACCCGAACGTCCTGCCAGCAGACTTTGCCGAAATTCCTCCAGGTTATTGCCATTCGGAGCTGTCAGGCCAATTCCGGTAATGACAATCCGGCTTTGATCATCCATTGATTGATACCACTCTGATCGATGTATGTTGTCACGAAGATTACAGGCTGCCCGGCAGAGACCGCCGCGCAGGGTGAAATGTTAAATGATAACTCAAGGAGAGTACCCGTTCTACCGTAAACTCGCAAGTGGGGCGAGCAGCGAGATTTGTGATTCGATCTAGAATGCGGGACAGTTCTGAAAACGTTCCGCGTCTGAAAATCTTTTTTCCTGAAAATGAATGACCCCGATAAAGCACTGCCCCAGGGGACGCAACTGTTGAACAACTGTCTGTCGGTCAATCTGTCGCTGGAAGAATCAAATCTTCTGTAAAGCGTGGAAAAGGCTGGTATAATCGAGATTCTTATAAAGCGATACAAAACAGGGACTTATACAAAAGCAGAGACGTTGATTCCGTTCCCATCGGGAAAAAAACGTTTTCGAGGCGTCCAATCTCCGACCTTGTGTACGATTATCAGTATGGACTCAAACCGAGAAACAACCGGAAATCCTGAAACGACGGCAGGCGCCGTACCTGATGAGCATTTCGTCACTCAGCTGGCCCGGCATCACAGCCTGATCCGGGGCTTTATCGGTACGCTGCTTCCGCACCAGACCGATGCGGAAGATGTGTTCCAGCAGACCTGCCTGGTCCTGTGGCGGAAATGGCAGACCTTTGATGCGTCTCAGAGTTTTGCTGCCTGGGCCTGCGGGATCGCCTTCTACGAGGTGAAGAACTTCCAACGGGTTCAGAGTCGGGATCGACACTATTTCTCCGACGAAGTCCTCTCGCTGATCGCAGCTCAGCAGAACAAGTCGCTGCCTGAGTCAGAACAACGGAAACAGGCTCTGCAGGACTGCATTCAGAAACTGGACAATGAGAACCGAAAACTGATTCTCGACTGCTACCATGGCCCACAGACGATTCAGGAAATTGCTGATCAGCTGGGCCGCTCCCGCGATGCGATCTACAAAAAGCTCGCCCGTCTGCGTCTGAAACTCATGGACTGCATGCAGCAGTCACTACCATCCACGGAGGCAGGCTCATGAATTCATCCCCTTCTTCCGACAATCGAACCGTTCAGCTGATCGATGCCCTGCTCCAGGAAACCATCAGTGAGTCCGAGCAGATGGAGCTGGAGCAGATTCTCAAAGAGGATGCCGACCAGCGTCAGCTCTACATTGACTATCTGCAGGTGCATTCCGGCCTGGCCAGTTGGGCCGCCGAGACACGAGACGCTGATCCGTGGGTCCCACAGCATATGGAGACGCGAACTGACTCCCAGTGGAATGCCTCTCGATTTGTCCTGTTACTAATCTCCTCTGTCGTCGCGGCAACCCTTCTGCTGTCGCTCTCCTATTACGCCGGCTGGAGCATTGGATCTGGACAAGAGTCACACATCGTGAATGTCCCGGAAACGAAATCTTCTGAAGCCTCTCCTGGTGCCAGTGAACCGCAAACCGATCACATCGCTCTGCTCACCCAGGCTGTGGGCGTTGAGTGGGAAACACCTCGCGATCTCCAGGCCGGTGCCGGTCTGTCGGCCGGCTGGTTGAAACTGAAAAGCGGTACGATACAGGTCGAGATGATCAGCGGCGCCTCGGTGCTCATCGAAGGTCCCGCAGCGATCAAGCTGATCTCCCCCCTTAAAGCCTTCTGTGAATACGGAAAGGTGCGTGCCTCTGTTCCGGAACAGGCCCAGGGCTTTTCCGTCGCTACCTCCCGACTGAACGTGGTCGATCTGGGTACGGAATTCACCCTCTCCCTGGATGAAACCGGGAACGGACAGGTGCAGGTCATCGATGGCAAGGTCGAACTGCACGCTGCTAACCAGCAGCAAAGTGCTCCACCGCTGCAGAGCCTGACAACCGGAGAAGGAGTCAACTTCGATGCCCAGGGAACGTTCAACGAGTTACAGGAAGCAATCCGACCGCTGATCGACCTGGAAGAACTTTCTCAACTGGCGGCCCGTCAGCAGGAACAGCAGTTCTCACACTGGCGTGAGCAAAACCAGCGTCTCAAGAACGATCCGAGTCTGCTCGCCTATTATGACTTTGAAGAACCATCGAACTGGGTCAGGACACTGAAGAACAAAGCCCGGCAGCCATTGTCCTCTGCGACGGACGGCGCGATTGTCGGCTGTCAGTGGACTTCAGGTCGCTGGCCCGATAAACAGGGACTCGAATTCAAACGAACCAGCGACCGTGTACGCCTGCAGATTCCGGGGGAATACCAGTCCCTCACATTTACGGCCTGGGTTCGCATCGAGGGCTTCGACCGCTGGTTGAGCTCCCTGATGCTGACGGATGGCTTCAAACCCGGAAATCCCCACTGGCAGCTAAGTGACAAAGGGGAGATCATCCTCGGCGTGAATACCGGCGAGGTGAAGAACTTTTTCTCCCCCGTTGTCCTGCAGCCCACCGATTTGGGCCGCTGGATTTTCGTGGTCACCGTTTACGATCATCAGAAGCAGGAAGTCGTGCATTATCTGGACGGCACTCCCGTCAGCCACCATAAAATAGAGAAGCCGGTCCCGCTGGTCATTGGACCTGCGGAAATCGGAAACTGGCGTCCTCAGAATCACTCGGGTGCACACAGCATCCGCAGTCTGAATGGGCGCCTGGATGAGTTTGCCCTGTTTGGTCGGGCACTTTCCGCAGACGAGATTTCCAGACTGTACCAGGCCGGAAAACCAGGTTCGTAATTGATTTCCCGGCTCCACTTTTGTGACATAGTAAAAGAGACCTGACACACCAGAACTTCATTCCCGCTGAAACTTCCAGACGAAGAGGCATTGATGCGAAATTTTACGATCGCGCTCATGTTGTTAATCGCCAGCCTGTCCAGCAGCGTACTGACCGCCGCCGAAAAGAAACCGGTGCTTTCCGCTGACCATGCGAAACAAATGCAGCAGGGACTGGAACTGTTCAAGAAGGAAGTCCGCCCCCTGCTGGCTGCGAAATGCCTGAAATGTCATGGAGGCCAGTCTGTCAAAGGAGACTTCGACCTCTCCACCCGTAAGAAGCTGCTCGACAGCGGTATGATTGAAAAGACCGGCAAAGAGAGCTACCTGATGGCTCTGGTCGAACACCGCGAAGAACCCTACATGCCGCTCAAGGAGAAGAAGCTCAGCGACAAAGAAATTGCCAGCCTCTCGAAATGGATCGACCTGGGCGCGCCCTACGACAAACCGCTGGCTACCGGCAACAAAGGTGAAGCCGGGCCACTCGCGGTAACAGACGATGATCGAAAGTTCTGGTCGTTTCAACCGCTGAGTCAACCTGCCGTCCCGACAGTGAAATCCAACGACTGGTCCCGCAATGAGATCGATCAGTTCATCCTCGCTGCACAGCAACCCAAAGGTTTAACCCCCAACGCAGAGGTCAGCAAACGAACCTATATCCGTCGTGCTTATTTCGACCTGATCGGCCTGCCCCCCACACCTGCGGAAATCGAAGAATTCCTGGCAGACCAGAGTCCCGACGCTTATGAAAAACTGATCGATCGTTTGCTGGCCAGTCCCCGCTACGGGGAACGCTGGGCGCGACACTGGCTCGACATCGCCCGTTTCGCGGAGAGCCATGGCTTCGAACATGACTACGACCGCAACTATGCTTATCACTATCGCGATTTTGTCATCAAAGCCCTCAACCAGGACATGCCTTACGATCAGTTTGTTCGCTGGCAACTGGCGGGGGATGAAATCGCTCCTGAAAATCCACTGGCACTGATGGCGACCGGCTTTCTGGGCGCAGGTGTTTTCCCGACCCAGATCACGGCCAATGAAGTAGAACGCACCCGCTATGACGCGTTGGATGACATGCTCAATACCACCGGTCTGGCCATGCTGGGACTGAGCGTCGGCTGTGCCCGCTGCCATGATCATAAGTTTGACCCCATCCCCACCCGCGATTACTACCGGATGCTCTCGACATTCACCACGACCGTCCGCACCGAGATTGAAATCGATCTCGACCCCGAAAAATATCAGCGAGAGAAGGCCGCCTTTGACCAGGCACACGCTCCACTTGTCAAAGCCTTGCGCGACTACGAAGCCAATCAGCTCAACCCGCAGTTCGAACAGTGGCTCACGCAGGGTAAAGTCGATCGGAGCCAGTTGGATCAGTGGATTGTTCCCGAAGTCACCAGCCATTCATCCAAAGGGAAAGCCCGCTTTGAAAAACTCGAAGATGGCTCGATCCTGGTCAGTGGCCCGAACATCAACCAGGATCACTATACATTCCGTCTAAAAACCAGCGTCAGCCCCCTGCGTTCGATTCGTCTGGAAACATTGACGCATCGCAGCCTGCCCCACCAGGGACCCGGTCGCGCGGTGAACGGCAATTTTTCGCTAACCGCATTTAAGGTCAAAGCCAAATCACTGAACGAGAAAGAGGCGAAGAGCCATGACCTGAAGCTGACCAACGCTCGTGCGACACATGAGCAAAACCAGACCACTCTCTCTGCAGCCAGCGCCATCGATGGACAATACGGATCCGGCTGGGCGGTTGACCTGGGTGGAATCGGCAAGGACCAGGCAATTGTCTTCGACCTGGAAGAGCCGCTGGAGTTCACAGGCGAAACCGAGCTGACAATCACCATGTCATTCACCAACAATGTGAACCACAGCATTGGACACCCGCGGTTTTCGGTCAGCAGCGCGAGTGCTCCTCCTGTCAAAACAGGAACCGGCAGTCCCGAACAGTTGGCCCAGGCCCTGCAGTTGGTAGAGCAGGGAGACCAGAAAAAGCTGAATGCAGGACTGAAACAGATTCTGAAGCGATACTATCGCGAACAGGATTCCGAATGGGTCGCGTTGTCCGGCAAGGTCGAACAGCACCTGAAAACAGAACCACAGCCCGCGTTGACGAAAGTCATGATCTGTAGTGAAGGCCCCGAAATCAAACCGGTTCGGCATCACAGTCAGGGGAAAGATTTCTTCGACGTCACATACTACCTGACGCGAGGTGACACCGATCAAAAGGGGAAAGTCGCCGAACAGGGTTTCCTGCAGGTATTGATGCGAAACCCAAAGCAGGAACAGAAGTGGATTGAAGAACCTCCGCAGTCAGCGACCACCTCGTATCGACGCACCTCACTGGCCAACTGGATGACCGATACCAATCAGGGTGCCGGGGCGTTGATGGCCCGGGTGATGGTGAACCGACTCTGGCAGCATCACATGGGAGCCGGCATCGTCAGCACGCCGAACGACTTCGGTCTGCAGGGAGAACGTCCCACACATCCGGAGTTGCTGGACTTCCTGGCGAACCAGCTCATCAAACACCAGTGGCACCTCAAGCCTTTGCATAAAGAAATCATGCTCAGCGCCACATATCGACAGTCGACCGACTTCGATGCAGACAAAGCAAAGATAGATCCCGAAAACAAGCTGCACTGGCGTCGTACCCCTCAGCGTCTGGAAGGGGAAGCCATTCGTGATTCGATTCTGTATGTCGGCGATCGGCTGGACACAACCATGTACGGCCCCGGTTCACTGAAGACCGACAACCAGCGTCGCAGCATCTATTTCAAAATCAAGCGGAGCCAGCTGATTCCGATGATGCAACTCTTTGATGCCCCGGAAGCACTGGTCAGCATCGGTCAACGATCAAGTACCACTATCGCCCCGCAGGCCCTGTTGTTCATGAATGCCGACTTTATCCGCGAGAGTGCGAAGTCCTTCGCCAAGCGGATCCAGCAGCAGCAACCCGACTCCATGGAACAGGCAGTCGCCGATGCCTACCTGATCGCATTAGGACGTCAGCCGACCGCCAGTGAAACGGCGATCTCAGTCGAATTTATCAAACAGCATGAGCAGTCCTATACCGCGGAAAAGAAGGCGGAACCGCGACTGCTGGCATTAACCGACTTCACACATGCGTTGCTCAGTACCAATGAATTTATCTATCCCAACTAAACGCGACTTTCTGTGAGACCAGTTTTTAATACACAGTTCAATCGAATTATCCGGAGAAACAGGATGTCACAACCCATCACAGAACTGCCAACCATTTCAATCAACCAGTTACTGGCCCGCCGACAGTTGCTCAAACGGGCCGGCAGCGGCATCGGTACCCTGGGCCTGCTCAGTCTGCTGCAACAGGAGGGGCTCCTGGAAACCAGCCAGGCCGCTCCGGCTGTGCGCCCCAACAATCCGCTGGCACCGAAGGAACCGCATATGCCCGCGAAAGCGAAAGCGGTCATCTGGCTGTTTATCAATGGTGGACCGAGCCAGGTTGATACATGGGATTATAAACCCGAACTGGAAAAGCGGGATGGTGTGGCCCTGGAAGGGTTTGACAACAAGACCGGCTTCTTTCAAAACGCGGTCGGACCTTTGATGAAAAGCCCCTTCAAATTCAAACAGTATGGCGAATCAGGCAAATGGGTCTCTGATATTTTCCCGCATCTCTCCCAGCATGTCGATAAGATGGCCTTCATTCACTCGGGGCATACGGAATCTAACAATCATAGCCCCGCGCTGTTCATGATGAATTGCGGCGTTCCTAAAATGGGGCATCCCTGTGTCGGTTCCTGGGTCACTTACGGACTGGGTTCCGAAAGCGACAGCCTGCCGGCTTTCGTGGTGATGTCCGATCCCCTGGGACGCGGACTCCCCAAAGGACACAGTCTGAACTGGGGCGCCGGTTTTCTGCCCAGCGTTTACCAGGGAACGTATCTCAGACCAACTGGTGAGCCCATCGATAACCTGCAACCCCCGCCGGTTTTAACCAACAAAGGACGCCAGCGTTCACAGCTCGACCTCGTGAAAGCACTTAATCGACAGCATCTGGAACAAAACGAAGGAGACCAGGAACTGGCGGCCCGCATCGAAAGTTTCGAGCTCGCCTATCGTATGCAGAGTGCGGCCCCCGAAGCACTGGATATCTCACAGGAACCGAAACACCTTCAGGATCAGTACGGGATTGGCAATAAACAGTGTGAGCATTTCGCAAAACAGTGTCTGATCGCGCGGCGGATGGTGGAACGGGGCACCCGCTTCGTGCAGATCTACTCCGGTGGGATGGAGAATCAACGGAGCTGGGACGGACACCAGGACATCAAAGGGAATCATAGTGGCTTCGCCGGCGAAACCGATCAGCCGATCGCCGCTCTCCTGGGCGACCTGGAAGCCCGCGGCCTGCTTGACGAAACGCTGGTGATCTGGGGTGGTGAATTTGGCCGTCTGCCGATCGCTCAGAAAGGGGCCAACCCGGGCCGCGATCACAATCCGCACGCGTTTACTACCTGGATGGCCGGCGGTGGCGTTAAAGCGGGAACGACATACGGAGCCACTGATGAAATCGGCTTCAAAGCAGCGGAGAACAAAGTGCATGTGAATGATCTGCATGCCACAATTCTACGACTGTTGGGAATGGATCATGAAAAACTGACCTACCTCTACAGCGGACGCCGGTTCCGCCTGACTGATGTGGGTGGTCACGTGATTGATGAATTGATTGCCTGACCAATGTGAATCAGGCCATCTCCGTCTCCTGCCGAAAACGTTTACGGTACTCGGAAGGAGAGAGCCCCATCAGGTTGACAAACTGTTTGGTAAAATAACTCTGATCGTAAAAGCCGGATTCGAGGGCGATTTCGGACACCCGTTTTTCGGTTCGCGTCAGCAGCTGACAGGCGGCATTAATGCGAACCCGCAGAATATATTTTTGAGGAGTAATCTGATACAGCTTTTTAAATTTCCGATCGAGCTGACTGACCGAGAGAAAGATCAGATCGGCCAGTTCGGAAATCTGGATGCGTTCCTGGTAATGTTCCAGAACATAGGCAATGACCTGGTCGAGTTCCTGGTAAGACTGAAATTCGGAGCCGGCAACTTTGATGTCGCGTAGCACGCCGGCCACGCCAATCACCTTGCCACCATCGCCGAACAGGGGAATCTTACTGCAGAGATACCATTTCAGATTTCCCTGGCGATCGGGAATTAACCAGACCTGGTTGGGAAGTGGAGTACCAGATTCCATCACCCGCTGATCTTCAGCCACGTATTGTTCTGCGAGATCCTGGGGATGGATGTCGAAATCGGTCTTGCCGATGATGTCTTCCTCGCGGGGAATCGCTCGCACATCCATCCAGGCACGACTGATATTGATAAAACGTCCCTGTGCGTCCTTGGCAAAGAAATAAGCATCGGGAATGTAGTTGAAGAGTTCTTCCAGATGGAGTTTATTGTCAAGGCGTTTCAGGAAATCGTCACGGAATTTCTGAGGATCTTGCATGCGTAAATAATACAAATTTATGCGTCATTCGTACAAGACGATGTTGATCTTTGCGTCTACGATATGCGAAAATAAACGAATCAGGGATTTCTTGCGCGAGTGGGAAATTCGCGCAGTGGTTCAGATTCCGTCTGACTGTTTTTTTAGCCGGATCCCGCCGCTGACAGATCCTAATTCGTATTCCACAGATTGAGGTTCATCATGCTGAAGTTCACTGGCAAAGGCACAGCGCATACCTGTAGCGGAGTCACCCGCAGAGACTTTCTGCAAGTCGGTACATTAGGCGCTATGGGGCTCTCACTGCCACAGTACCTCGAAGCCAAAGAACGCGGAATGGTCGACAAGAAGAACGACAACCGTGCGGCGATTATGATCTTCAATCTGGGTGCCCCCAGTCAGCTCGACACTTTCGATATGAAACCGGAGGCACCGTCCGAAATCCGGGGTCCCTTCAAGCCCATTGATACGGCCTCCCCCGATATCAATATTTCCGAAATTTTCCCGCTGCATGCACGCGTCGCCGATAAATTCTCGCTGGTCCGTTCCTGTTACCATACCGCGGCTGCGGTCCACGATGCCGGCTGGCAGATGATGCAGACCGGTCGTCTCTTCACGGGTGGAATCAATACTCCTCACATCGGTTCGGTGGTCGATTATCTGCGAGGCCGCAAAACCGACCTGCCCGCCAACGTGGTACTCCCCGAAACGATGGGACGCGGCGGTGGAAACCTGCCCAATGGTCAGGCGGGTGGCTTCCTGGGTAAAGCTCACGATCCATTTGCCCTGATGGCCGATCCTTCCAAACCGAACTTTAAAGTTCCCGACATGCTGCCTCCCCAGGAAATTGGCTCGGCCCGTCTGGAACGTCGTCGTAAAATCCGCGACGTGGTTGACAGTACCATCGATCATTTTGAATCGACCGAAGACGCCAAACTGCTCAACGGCAATTTTCACTCGGCTTATCGCCTGATGACCAGTAAAGAGGCCCGCGAAGCCTTTGACCTCTCTAAGGAACCCATGAAGGTCCGCGAACGTTACGGCATGAACCGCTTCGGTCAATGCTGTCTGCTCTCCCGTCGTCTGGTGGAAGCCGGCGTGCGTTTCGTAACGATCAACACCTTCCTGACCGTGTTCAACGAAATCACCTGGGATATTCACGGCTCGAAACCTTTCACTTCCATTGAGGGGATGAAAAATATCGTTGCCCCTATGTACGATCAGGCTTACAGCGCCTTGATTGAAGATCTGTACGACCGAGGCATGCTGGACGAAACCCTGGTCTGTAACGTGGCGGAATTTGGCCGCACGCCGAAAGTCAATCCAGCCGGAGGCCGTGACCACTGGCCTCAATGTTTTACCTGTTACTTTGCCGGCGGAGGCGTCCAGGGTGGACGCGTGGTCGGCAGCAGCGATCCGATTGGTGGTGTGCCTGCAGATCGACCGGTTTCTCCCGGGGATCTGGCAGCGACCGTTTACCACAGCCTCGGCTTCGATCTGCACACGGTGCTCCCCGGCCCCGCCGGTCGCCCCTTCCCGCTGGTAGATGTGGGTAAGCAGGAAATCCGTGAACTGTTTTAACGCGTAACCTCAGTTCAAACCTCAACTGAGACTAAATAGACGTTGAGTCCCTCACCTTAACGAGGAACAGACTGCCCTTGTCGCTGCGCGGCCGTTACGTACTTTGATCAAACCACGACTGTTTTAATTATAACACGAAGAGAAGTGCTCAATGACTCCTCGAACATCTGTCTTATCCATCCTGCTCGTCGCCGCCTGCCTTGCTGGCGTGCTCTGCCCTGCACACTCTCAGGCAGCGACAGAAACAGACACCGCCATCAAGTTGTTCCCGCAAACCATCGATCTGCGTGGCAGTGAAGCCCGCCAGGGGCTCTCGGTGCAGACACTGACCAATGACGAAGTCACTGGACCGGTCACGACTCCATTCCAGCTGACATCCAGTAATCCGGACGTCGTTAAGATTGAAGACCAGACCGCGGTCCCGGTCGGGAATGGCACAGCCCAGATTACCGTCCTGTCCGGTTCGGCTAAATCGACCAGCCAAGTCACCGTCAGTGGTCTCGACCAGCCACACCGCTGGAGTTTCCGCAACGATATTGAGCCGGTCCTGACCAAGACAGGCTGTAATTCGGGTCCCTGTCATGGCGCCCTGGCAGGCAAAGGGGGCTTTCGTCTCTCACTGAAAGCGTATGATGTGCCCGGTGACTTCCACACTATCGTCGAACAGGCACGCGGACGACGCATCGAGCTATCAGACCCGGCCCGCAGCCTGCTGTTGATCAAACCAACGGGAGCAGTTCCGCACAAAGGGGGCGTCCGCTTCGAAACCGATTCCCGCGAATACCGGATTCTCTCCGAATGGATCGCACAGGGGGCGACACCGCCGGCTGAGCAGGATGCTGTCATCGAAAGTCTACAAGTCCTTCCCGGGCGTTCAATCCTCACCAAAGGACAATCACAGCGTCTGCTGGTTCAGGCCCGTTACTCGGACAACTCTGTCCGCGATGTCACCCGCTGGACCGCATTTTCGTCCGTGAACGAGAGCGTCGCCCAGGTTGATGAAGCAGGAAATATCAAAGTCACCGGATACGGCGAAGGCGCGATTGTCTGTATCTTCTCCAGTAAAGTCGCGATCTCCAAAATCACGTCTCCCTATCCGCAGGACATCAATCCGGACATCTATGCCAGATCACCGAAACACAATTTCATCGATGAACTGGTCATCAAACAGCTCAAACGTTTGAACCTGCCCCCCTCACCTCAGGCGACTGATGAAGAATTTGTCCGCCGGGTCTACATCGACACAATAGGTACCCTTCCCACACCTGCCGAAGTCAACACTTTTCTCGCTGATCAGCGCCCGGACAAGCGAAACCAGTTGATCGAACAGCTGTTAAACCGCCCGGAGTTCGTGGATTACTGGACCTACAAATGGTCTGACCTGTTGCTGGTGAATGGTGAGTTGATTCGTCCCCAGGCAGTCAAAGCCTATCACGACTGGATCTATCAGCATGTGAAACAGAACACTCCCTGGGACAAGCTGGTACACGAACTGATTACCGCCCAGGGAAGCAGCATCGAAAACGGTGCAACCAACTTTTACGCGATTCACCAGGATCCGGAATCCATGACCGAAAATGTGAGCCAGGCATTTCTGGGTCTGGCCATCGGCTGTGCGAAGTGCCATAACCATCCACTCGAAAAATGGACCAACGGCCAATACTACGCGATGGCGAATTTCTTCGCCCGCGTGCGGGCCAAAGGCTGGGGTGGGAGCCAGGGCTCAGGCGATGGTATTCGCACCCTGTTTGTAGCGACCAAAGGGGATCTGGCTCAACCGCTGACGGGTAAACCTCAGCCCCCCACTCCCCTGGATGGTGCGTCGATTGACATCAATGCTCCCGAAGACCGCCGCGTCTATCTGGCAGACTGGTTGACGGCGAAAGAAAACCCCTTCTTCAGCCGTTCCATTACAAACCGCGTCTGGGCCAACTTCTTCGGAGTCGGCCTGGTCGAGGCGGTGGACGACATGCGGGAATCGAACCCCGCGAGTAACGAAGAGTTGCTGTCAGCTGCATCCGACTATCTGAAAGACCAGAACTTCGACCTGAAAGCACTGATGCGGGTCATCCTGCAGTCGGCTGCTTACCAGCGCAGCAGTCAACCCCTGCCTGAAAATAAAGACGAAAAACGATTCTACTCCCGCTACTATCCCCGGCGGATGATGGCCGAAGTCCTGCTGGATGCCATTTCGCAGGTCACGGAAGTACCGGATGAATTCACAAAGTATTACGAACCGAATCCACAGAAAACGGACTTTTATCCCAAGGGGACCCGGGCAATTCAGTTATATGATTCGTCTGTGATCTCCTACTTCCTGAAGACTTTTGGACGAAACGAGCGGATGATTACCTGCGAATGCGAGCGTTCCGAAGAACCAACGATGGTCCAGGTGCTGCACCTCTCGAATGGCGACACCATCAATAACAAGCTCAAAGCCAAAGAGAGTCGGGTCACAAAACTGCTGAATGCGAAACAGTCAGACCAGGAACTGGTCGAGCAGATATATCTGCTGTGCCTCTCTCGGAAACCCACTCCAGAGGAAAATACCAAGTTGCTCAATATTCTGAAAGAGACCCCGCAGGCCGAGAGACGCCAGGTCGTAGAAGACCTGTTCTGGGGTGTGCTCAGCAGCCGCGAGTTTCTGTTCAACCACTGATGAGATCGAACTCATTAACAACATTCATACCATGATTTAAAGTCGCTCACTTGAGGCTATCCATGTTGAAACTTTCTGATAAATTCCTGCTGGTTACCGCCTGCCTGCTGCTGTTTCTCCCACAGTCAGTTCCAGCTGCGGAAGCGCCCATTGATTATTCAAAACAGGTCGCCCCCCTGCTCCGCAAATATTGTGAAGGCTGTCATACAGCAGACGACGGGGAAGGAAAATTCTCGACAGAGACTTTCGCTGACCTACTCAAAGGGGGAGAACATGGCCCTGCGGTCCTGCCGGGTGACAGTCAATCAAGCCGATTGATCCGCATGATCAAGGGTGAACTTAAACCTGTCATGCCTCCGGAAGATAGCGGCGAGAAACTGACGGCTGCTGAAATCGCAGTGCTGACAGAATGGATCAATCAGGGCGCTAAAGGCCCCTCAGGCAAGGAACCGTTGCGGATGGAATTGACCGTTCCTGAGATCAAACCGGCACAGGGAATCTCCAAACCGATTGCATCGCTGGTCTGGTCTCCCGCAAGCGACCTGATTGCCATCGCCCGTTTCTCTGAGATCGATCTGCTTTCAGGGAATTCGAACAAACTGGTACGCACCATCAAAGGCCTGCCCGGGAAAGTGAATTCGGTTCGCTTCAGTAATGACGACAAGTGGCTGATCACATCTTCGGGAACCACAGGGCTGTTCGGACAGGCGGACATCTGGGAGGTGGGCACCAGGAAAAAACTTCACAAATTTGTGGGTCATAAAGATGTTCTCTATGCAGCACAGGTCAGCCCGGACCAGAAATGGCTGGCGACCGGAAGTTACGATAACAACATTATTCTCTGGGATATCGCAACCGGCAACAAAGTCAGAACGTTAAGCGGGCACAACGGTGCGATTTTTGACCTCGCATTCAGCCCGGATTCGACGGCGCTCGCGAGTGCCTCTGCAGATGCCACGGTCAAAGTCTGGCAGGTTGCCACGGGAGAACGGCTGGATACGCTGAGTCAGCCTCTCAAGGAACAGACATCAGTGAGCTTCAGCCCGGACGGGAACTACATCGTCGCTACGGGAGCCGATAACCGGATTCGCAAATGGCGATTTGTTTCCCGGAAGTCAGCACGAATCAATCCTCTGGTGATTGCCCGCTTTGCGCATGAAAGTCCGGTGATTCAGATCACTTATTCTCCAGATGGAAAATGGCTGGCTTCCATTTCGGATGACCGTTCGCTGAAAATCTGGGATGCAGACCAGTTGCAGTTACTGCATGTCATTGAAAACCTGCCCGCGATCCCCACGTCGGTCGCTTTTGCCCCCGACTCACAGACAGCCATAGTAGGCTTCAGTAACGGACAGCTGAAACGGTTTTCCCTGCCTTCCAGCCAGCCTGCAGGCAGCACCGGACAGATTATTGCCCGGCAGTCCCCTGAAACAGACGAATTCACACCGATGGCTTCTGCTGAAACAGTGCAGATTAAAGAACAGGAGCCCAATAATCAGCCTGGTCAGGCGACGCCTCTCAAGGGAGTCTCTGTCGTCGCCAGCGGTCTGATCAATGGCACTCAGTCCGGACAGACCGATGTCGACCTGTACCAGTTCCAATCCAAAGCGGGCCAGGAATGGCTGATTGAAACTAACGCCGCCCGTAAGAAATCAAAGCTCGATTCTAAAATTGATGTTCTGGATGCTGAAGGCAACCAGATTCCCCGCGTCTTGTTACGGGCGGTACGTGACTCGTATTTCACCTTCCGCGGCAAGGATTCCAACATTGTCAATGATTTCCGTATCCATAACTGGCGGGAGATGGAATTGAATGAGTACCTGTATTGCAACGGGGAAGTCGTCAAACTCTGGCTCTACCCCCGTGGTCCCGACTCGGGCTTCAACGTTTATCCGGGTCTCGGTCGGCGTTATACCTATTTTGGCACCTCGCCGATCACGCATGCGTTACACGAACCCTGCTATATCGTCGATCCCTATCCTGCGGGAACCGAACTGCCTCCCAATGGACTGCCGGTGTTTACGATTTTCTACGAGAACAACGACGATGGCAGACGCGAGCTGGGAGATGACTCGCGACTGATCTTCAAAGCCCCCAAGGACGGCACCTACCTGGTGCGTGTCTCGGATGTACGTGGTTTTCAAGGGCAGGATTTTCATTACGATCTGACTGTCCGTCCCCGTCAGCCCGATTTCAAAGTGACACTGAATGGGGCCAATCCCAAGGTCAACGCTGGCAGTGGACAGGAAATTGAACTGGTCGCCCAGCGAATTGATGGTTTTGATGGTCCGATCCGCGTGGACATTTCTGATGTTCCCCCTGGCCTGCATGTTACCAGTCCCATCATCATTCAGGCTGGTCACGACCGGGCTTATGGAACAATTTACGCCGATCCCGTTGAGGAAACGAACGGCCCCCTGGTTGCTCCCCGCCCCTCCGATAGCCGTTACCAGAGTGTAAACGTCTCTGCGACCGCGACTATCGCAGGCAAAGAAGTCAGCCATAATGTCAATCCTCTCGGCGTAGTCCAGGTTCAGAAGAAGCCGCGTCTGATGATTCGAATGGTCACCCTCGATTCAGACGGATTGAGTATCGCCGGAGATCAACTGGCTGAAATCCCAGACAAACCACTGGAGTTGACCATCCATCCAGGTGAAACAATCGCAGCTAAGGTTGTGGTGCTGCGGGATGGTTATAAAGGTGTCGTCGGCTTTGGTCGTGAATATGCCGGCCGAAATCTGCCCCACGGCGTGTTTGTCGACAACATCGGCCTGAACGGTTTATTGCTGCTGGACGATCAGAGCGAACGAACATTCTACCTGACCGCCGCGAAATGGGTGCCGGAAACAACCCGGCTGTTCCATCTGCGTGCTGATCAGGAAGGCAGACAGACTTCCATCCCCGTCCTACTGCACGTCAAACGCAAAGAAAAACTGGCCAACCGATCGAACTGAGCAGACAACCATTTGAAAGCGACACATCCGGACTCGATGGCCGTCTATCTGGTTCATTCAGGTAACGGCAGTGACGGATTGGAGCTCAGATCAGGCAGGGGAGCGTGAGGATAATCGACGTGCTGATAATGAATCGCCAGTTCGGGCGTCTGCAGTTTTTTTCCGCCCTGAAACCTTGAATTCAGAGTACGATCGAGGATCCCGCTGGTTAACAGCGTTCGCTCGACGGGATAACTGGGTTGTCCCGTATGGAACATGCGTTCGATGGCCTTCAGCAGATAGGCGAAATGCGGATGCGCGGGTTCGGTACGTTCTTCGAACTGGGTCGCCAGTGGTTGCGGCTGACCTTTCAGCTTCAGGGCTACTGACGTCCGATTCACGGACTGCAGCATGAAGACGGCTCCCATGAACCCATCTTTGTATTCAAACAGGAACAGCCCCGCATCAGGATCTTTGCGGACATCCCCTTCCCTCACTTTCGGCACTTCAGCGAGTGCCGCATCGAAGAGAGCCTGCGAGACAATCCCCTGATCGAGTATGGCCCACATGGCATCTCCCTCCAGGTATTGAACCCATTTCACGCCTGTTTCCGCTCCCCGACGGCGTTCTACCAGGCACTGGAAGCTCTCAAGGGCATGAATGCCATAAATGTCGAGCCCCGAGTAACCAATGCCGACCGCCGCTTCAATTTCAGACCCCGGGGGGACTTTAATTTCCGGTTCCCGATATGTGAGAGGCAGAGAAGAACCGGCCATGAAAGGGATTTTCATCTCCCGGGCACGATCATACATCCATTTGGCATCATTCCAGACCGGTCCGGGATGCTTATCATTGAAAACAGGTACAACCCGCTCATATTTGCGGAAGGTGTCGGTAATCTCTTTGAAAAAACGACGACGCGGATAGAGCTGCTGACCTTTTTCATTGAAGGGATAGTCACCGTGCTCCCCGATACTGATGACACCATCCACGGGTATCTGATCACCCCCCACCGTGACTGTTTTTTCGATCGTATCGAAAACAGGTATGTTATATTTTTCAGCCATCCCGCGAGAGAGGTCCCGATCAGAAACCTGATCTACATATAAAGATGACAGCTTCAGTGCAGGCCCCGGTCCGCCATCCTGTTTCCAGCCCTCCAGGATTTTCCCAATCAGCACATCAGCGTGAGTCCCTGGCTCATAAATGGAGATCACCGCTGCGACCGACTTTGGCTTCACCTGATTGTTCAAAGTCGCATAGCCACGTTGTGTAGAAACGCCACACGCGAGTGCAGCAGCACTGGCCAGCAAGTCCCGGCGTGTGATGTATTGTGAATCATTCATTATTCCGCCTCAGCCCTGCATTGATTCAGACAGTTGTCCCGAAAGAAAAGTAGACTCCTGATTCCGGGATGGAATTCAGGAGTCTACGTCATAGCACGATAAGTTAATCAGTTGCGAAGTACTTCAATGGGGAAACCTGGTACTTCGCGCTGACTCTAGTCTTTCTTCTTAAACAGCTCGTGTTTTGAATTCCCACCAGATCGCAGGTAGGCGAGCAGATCAAGGGCTTCTTCCTTCGTCAGCGTATCCACCAGCCCGGTCGGCATCATGGATGATTTGGAAGGCATCATCTCCTCAACGCTATCTCGGTTAATCGATGCCAGATCACTGGGATTGGTCATATCGGTCAGCACCATCAGGTTTTTACCACTCAGGTTAATGACCCGCCCGTTGACAACGCGACCATCATCCAGAATGAACATGGTGGAGGCGTACTGATCGGAAATCACCTTGGAAGGCTCGATAATCGATTCGAGCAGATTCTGGGCATTGAAACGCCCACCGACGCCGGTCAGGTCGGGTCCAATGGTTCCCCCTTCACCGGCAAACCGATGACATTTGAAACAGGCTGCCACAGCAAACATTTCACGGCCCCGTTCAAAGTTCCGCTGGCCATCATCGTTATTGGCCGCGTGTAACAGTTCATCAACGGTCCATTTTTTCACAACCGGCCGCGGTGGTCCCTGGGGAACCGGTTCCGCTTTTTCCAGATTGATTTCCAGAACCGGTTTGAGGGCTTTCTCTTCCGCATCGGTCAGCGTTTTGATGGCTTCCGCGCGAATGTTAACCAGGAACTTATCAAACGATCTTCCGCCCTTATGAGCAGTCGACTTCAGATACCATTCGAAATAACGCTTTCGCAGATCATTGTTCCAGCCACTGGCCAGACTGCTGAGCACCTTGGCATAGTGAATCTGCTCTTCCTGAGTCAGGGCTTTGTCCTGAAGTGCCAGAGTTCGCTCGATCACTTTAGGAGCGTTGAGATAAACCAGCAGACGACTGAGTTCCCGGTTCATGAAGACATCACTGGCAGGATAAGACTTGTCGATTTGTGCCAGGACATCAATTCGTTCCCGCTCAGTTGGTTCACCGAGTCTGATGAAGACGAGTTGATAAAGACGCAGCAGATCCATTTTCTCGGTCTGAGATAATGCAGCCCAGTCGAGGCCGTTCAATTTCTCCAGCAGGGCGTGTTTCACTGCTGGTTTCCCGTTCCGGGCCAGCGCGATCCCTGCATTGATCAGCGTAGCGGGATCCTGTTCGATCAACACACAGTTCTGCCACTGTTCGACAGGCTGATGTTCCAGGGCAATCCGGGCAGCATAACGAATGTGACGATCGGCATGTCCCAGGTATGGCCAGACCTTGTAAACGACTTCTTCATTCTGCTGTTCGTGATATTTTTCCAGATCACGACGCAGTGCCCGATAACCGGCCAACTCGGCTGGAGTCGCCGACACGGGAGCCGTCGATTCTTTACCGGTGTAGGTAATCCGGTACAGACCTGACTGGGTGCGGCGTCCGCCAATCGTGAAATACAGCGCCCCATCAACCGGATTGACAACCAGATCGGTAACCGGCAGCGGAGTCGCCGAAGCAAATTTTTCGTAGGTCGCGACGTATGACGCTCCCTCGGGTTTCATATGCACGGCGTAAATGATGCCGTAACTCCAGTCGGAGATGAACAGCGATTGCTGGTACTTCGCAGGGAATTTGGTTCCGGTTCCGAAAACAATCCCTGTGGGCGAACCCTGACCGATATTTACTACAGCCGGCAGGCTGTCGGGATAGTATGCAGGCCATTTGCCCGTTCCTGAACGCCAGCCGAATTCGCTGCCGCTGGTCACGTGATTGACGCGCGTCGGACGGTACCATGGAGATCCCACGTCCCATTCCATGTCGGCATCGTAAGTAAACAGCTCCCCTTCCGGATTGAAGGCAATGTCATATTCATTACGGAACCCACTACTGACTAATTCAAACTCCTTCCCTTCCGGATCGGTGCGACAGATCCAACCACCGGGCGCCAGCTTACCAGCCGCATGTCCGCGGGCATCCCACAGACGTGGCAGCAACAGGTCTTCATCCCAGTTACGGGGAACGAGTGATTTTTCAGGGTTGGGCAGATCGGTATGGTTGCCGGCTGCGATGTAGAGTGATTTTTTATCGGGCGAGAGAATAATCGCATGCGGACCATGCTCACCGGCACCTTTAATCTCACGCAGGAACTGCACATCGTCGAACTGATCATCCCCGTTAGTGTCTTTAAGACGATAGAGACCGGAAGGACGCGTATCCCCACCATTCACTACGGCGTACAGACTGTCGAAGGCATAGAGCAGACCATGCGCCATACCCATATCGACATTCAGTTTTTCAACCTGGGTATCGTTGGTTTTAGCACCAATCTTAGCCGGCGTGATGCGATAGAGAGCACCGTATTGATCAGAGGCGATCAGACGGCCTTTCGGGTCGATGGTCATACTGACCCAAGACCCTTCGACATCGGTAGGTACCGAGTAAAGCAATTCGACTTTGTAACCCTCAAGCAACTTGATCTGATCGACCGGGGTGGCAGTCGCAGAACGCGGTGGTTCAGAATCTTCCAGCGATATCGACTCGATTTCTACCAGACCTTTTCGGCTGGAAGGATCGAAGCGAAGTCCCGTCAGAGGAGAGTCAGCGTAAAAGACAAAAGTCAGATCTTGCCAGTCTTTGTTATTTCCACGGGTATCGAACTTCTCGGATCGTTCATCCGCATACCCGTTTTTCTGTTCTGTTTTCCAGTAGAGTTCTCCACGCAGTCGATTGGGAGCCCGCAGACGGACTTTGACTTTCTTCCAGCCAGCCGGGGATTTGAGTTCGCGGCCAAAATGGGGATCTTTACCAGTGCTGTTTACCTGCAGCAGATTGTCTTTGACATCCAGAGTGCAGTCACGATAGGGAGTCCACCCGTGTTCTTTCTGTTTGAAGGTCCAGACTTGAGTCGAATCGGGTGCGCTGGAATCTTTGGCCGCGAGCATGGCCTGGGATACCAGCAGAACACTGGTAGCAATACACAATGTTTTAAGTGCTTGAATCACGTTGCTGCCCCTGTAATGCATTAAAAGTTAGATGAAATATGAAGTTGAATGGGATCGTGCCATTGAACAGCGAGACTGATAGTCTGTTTCATCAGATCGTCTCAAGAGATCAATCACACGGGAAGGTAAGCCTGTGACGGAGGAGAGAATGCCCCGGGTAGGCGATCTCTTATGATAACAGCCAATTGAAGCATTGAAAACCAGTCTGTATTCTTTTTTATTTATTGATTTGGCTCGGGTATACTCGATATTTCTACGAAATCATTGCATCATGTGACTGAGTCAATCATCATAATATCAACATTTCATTCGACCTGATCTTACGCACAATAAATACAAGGAGCCTCACTTGATGACCTGTCGCGAACTGATTCGGAGCTGCACCCTTTTTGCAACTATCTTAAGTATTTCAATACTGTTACCCGCCTGTAACCAGCAGAAAGGGAACGGTAAAAAAACAGTTGCCTTCGTCACAAACGGAGTCGACCCGTTCTGGGTGATTGCCCAGAGAGGTGCTGAAAAAGCGGGTGAAGACCTGGATGTGAATGTCGAAGTGAGAATGCCCCCCCAGGGTGTGGCGGATCAGAAACGAATGGTTCAGGAACTGCTGGCTCAGAACGTCGACGGGATTGCGATCAGTCCGATTGATCCGGAAAATCAAAATGAGCTGTTAAAAGAAATCGCCGAGCGATCGATTCTGATCACTCAAGATTCCGACGCACCGGAAAGTCCCCGTCAGTGCTATATCGGCATGGATAACTACACCGCCGGTCGGATGTGTGGAGAACTGGTTAAGGAAGCCCTGCCAGACGGAGGCGAGGTCATGTTGTTCGTGGGACGTCTGGGTCAGGCGAATGCCCGTCAACGCAGGCAGGGTGTGATTGACGAACTTATGGATCGCTCGCACGACGGTTCACGCTACGACGAACCAGGTGAGGTCATCAAGAATGACAAATACTCGATTCTGGATACCCGTACGGACGACTTCGACCATCCGCAAGCCAAAGCGAATGCGGAAGACGCGATTGCCAATCATCCCAATTTAAAATGCATGGTCGGTCTGTTTGCTTACAATCCTCCGCTCTGCCTGGAGGCGATTCGTGACGCCGGGAAACTGAAAGAAATCAAGGTTGTCTCATTTGACGAAAATGAAGCCAGCCTGCAGGGAATCATGGATGGCACGGTCGTAGGCACCGTCGTTCAAAACCCTTATCAGTACGGCTATGAATCGGTACGCGTTTTGAAAGCACTCGCTAACGGTGACAAATCAGTGATCCCGGAAAATGAGATTCTGCACATTCCGGCTCGCAAGATCCGTAAGGACAATGTTGAGGAGTTCTGGACCGAACTGAAATCACTGCTCGGCGATTCTGCGAAAAAAGATCAGGGTCAGCCCGCAAGCGAGACAACAAAATCCGCAAAGAAAACAGATCCGGGAGCAACACCAGACCCCCGTTACCCACAACAGCAGAAGGAACCGCAGAAGGATGAGTAGTCCTGCCACGACTCATCCGGCACCACTGCTCGAAGTAGTTCAGATCTCCAAACAGTTTCCTGGCGTTAAAGCCTTGAGCCAGGTCAGCCTGACCTTAAACCATGGAGAAGTACTGGCCGTCATTGGTGAAAATGGTGCCGGTAAAAGTACGCTGATGAAAATCCTGGCGGGTGTCCAGCCTCCGGATTCAGGAAAACTGCTGATTGAAGGAGCTGAAGTCTCAATCTCTGACGTAGAGGCTGCGTTGGAGAACGGGATCGCCCTGATTCACCAGGAGTTGAACCTCTGTGAGAATCTGGACATCGCAGCCAATATTTTTCTGGGACGAGAACCCGCTTCCTGGAATGTGATAAACCAGCAGCAGACTTACCTCGAATCCGAAAAACTGCTCAAACAGGTGGGGCTGAATCTTCCCCCGCAAACTCTGGTAGGGGACCTGACCGTCGGGCAGCAACAGATGGTCGAAATTGCCAAGGCTCTTTCGATCAATGCCCGAATCCTGATTATGGATGAACCCACCTCATCTCTTTCTCTGCATGAATCGGAGGCCCTGTTTGCCGTCATTCGTGAGCTGAAGGCACGAGGGGTCAGTGTGATTTACATTTCGCATCGGCTGGGTGAGGTCAACGATCTGGCAGACCGTGTCGTCGTCTTACGCGATGGCGAAAACGCAGGCGATCTGGATCGTGCCTCGATCTCTCATGAACGGATGGTGCAATTAATGGTGGGCAGGAATGTCTCCCAGTTTTTTCCACATACGCCCCATGAACCCGGCCCGGTCGTTATGGAAGTCAAGAATCTCCGCACCCCTGCTTATCCGTCTCACTTCATCAACTTCTCGATCAGGCAGAATGAAATCGTTGGGATTTCAGGACTGGTCGGAGCAGGCCGTACAGAACTGATGCAGGTGCTGTTTGGCATCGACGCCCCTCTCAGTGGTTCCATCTCTATCAACGGACAGGCAATACAGATCAATTCTCCCAAGGATGCCATTCGTGCCGGTCTGGCACTGGTGCCTGAAGACCGTAAATTGCAGGGACTGGTGCTGGAGATGGCAGTCCGCGAAAACATGAGTCTGGCCAGCCTGACGCGCGATCGAAAATCACTGGGTAGAATTAATTTTAATCAGGAACGCAACATCTCCGAAGAGATGATCGCGGCGATGAAAATCAAAACTCCCAGCGATAGTCAGATCGTGCAGTTTTTATCTGGCGGAAATCAACAGAAGGTCGTGCTGGGAAAATGGCTGGCCATGAATCCCCGCGTGCTGCTGCTCGACGAACCCACCCGCGGCGTTGATATTGGGGCGAAGGAAGAAATCTACACACTGATGAATCAACTGGCCTCTCAAGGCATGGCGGTCCTGTTCGTCAGTAGTGATCTGGAAGAGATCCGCGGTATCTCTGACCGTGTGCTGGTCATGCATGAGGGACAGATGACAGGCGAACTCTCCCGCGATGAATTGAGCGAGGAGGCCATCATGCAACTGGCGACCGGCCAGACACTCAGCCACAGTCAGACGCAATGATCATCTAAGCTGAAATCATACCTGAGAATCAGAATCATGAAAAAAATACTGGGAATTTTAATCTTACTGATTGTTGTCTGCGGCGTGACTGCCATCTCGAATGAGAACTTTGTGTCTGCATATAACATTCAGAATGTCACGCGACTCACATCCCTGTTTGGAATTATCAGTATTGGCGTCGCCTTTGTCATCATTTCCGGCGGCATTGATCTGTCGATCGGTTCGGTGATCTGCCTGATTGGGACCATGTTGCCATACCTGCTGGCCAAAGGGGTTCCCGTTCCGCTTGCCTTCCTGATCGTCGGCGCTCTCTCAATCTGTATCGGCCTCGCACATGGTTTACTGATTACCAAATTGAAACTGCAACCCTTTATCGTGACCCTGTGTGGCCTGTTGATCTATCGGGGTGTCGCCCGGGGGATTACCGAGGATCAAACCCAGGGCTTCGGTACGGCTCATGCAGGACTCCGCTATCTGGCAACGGGCAAAATCGATCTCCCCTTCATCGAAGGTTTCAAGTTACCTGTCCCGTTCTTAATTATGCTGGGCCTGGCTCTGCTGGCTGCTTTCCTGCTGAATAAAACGATTTTTGGCCGCTATCTGAAAGCTATCGGAAACAATGAGGCAGCCGCCCGGTATTCCGGCATCAAGACCGATAAAGTGGTGATTACGGCCTATGTGATCTGCTCGTTTCTGGCAGGCATCGGGGGCATCCTGTTCGGCCTGGATATCAACTCGGTCCAGCCCGAGGGGATTGGTAATTTCTACGAACTGTACGCGATTGCAGCAGCGGTGCTGGGGGGATGCAGTATTCGCGGCGGTGAAGGGACGATTCTGGGAGTGGTAATCGGTGCCGCTCTGATGCGGGTTCTACGTAATTCAATCACCATGCTGGGGATTCCCTCCCAGCTGGAATTTGCTATCATTGGTGCAGTAATTCTGGTCGGCGTCGTCTCAGACGAACTTGTGAAACGTTATGCACAGAAACGCCGGGCGATTCAGCAGGCCAGACAGACATCGGGATAGTCGTTTCGAAAGCTTCGGAATCATCAGTATGATCACCTACGAATATTTTTGTGAATCAAACAACGAAACAGTTGAAGTCAGCCATCGCATGAGCGAATCGCTCAAAACCTGGGGTGAAGTCTGCGAGAAAGCAGGAGTCCCCCTCAACGGCACTCCCGCGGCAGCTCCGGTCGAACGTCTGATCTCAGGCGGATTGCTTTTCAAAGGGGAAAGCAGTAATAAAAAATCTCAACTTCCCATGGCCGATCCCGGCTGTGGACGATCCAATTGCTGCCGCCACCATTAATCTTCACATTTCCGCGTCATTGCATTGTGCTGCTGCCTGATGTGACTGTCACGACAAAAGGTATCCCGTGTCACTCTTCCGGATAAAAAATGGAACGGTCTACGATCCAGCCAATGGAGTCAATGGTGAGGTCCGCGACCTCTGGATTCAGGATGGTAAGATCATCGACCGTCCCCTGGATGCAGACTCGTTCACCGGTAAAACCCTGGATGCCAGCGGCTACACCGTGATGCCGGGTGGGATCGATATGCACTGTCATATTGCCGGTCCCAAAGTGAACGCAGGCCGAAAAATGACGCCCGAGATGAAGCGTCAGGCTGCTCCCATCTTCCGCACAGAACAGACGCGTTCCGGCACAGGAGGCGTGGTGCCCAGCACCTTCGCCACCGGATACCTGTTCGCCAGTATCGGCTATACCACGGCCATGGACGCTGCTATTCCAGGATTGCACGCCCGCCATGCCCATGAGGAACTGCAGGACACCCCGATTCTGGATAAAGGCTTCTACCTGCTGTTCGGCAACAATCATTTCGTAATGAAGCATCTGCGGAATCAGGATCAGAATGCGCTGGACTCCTATTGCGCCTGGCTGCTGGAATCGGCCAAGGGTTACACGATCAAAATCGTGAACCCGGGTGGTGTGGAAGACTGGAAACAGATCAGTCGCAAATCGATGTGGGAACTGGATGCACCCGTAGAAGGTTTCGGCGTGACTCCCCGCCAGATTGTACGCGGACTGGCAGGCACCGCTGATCGCCTGGAACTCCCCCACTCAGTACATATCCACTGTAATAATCTGGGAATTCCCGGCAACTGGGAAACGACTCTAAACACGATGGAATCGCTTGAGGGGCACCGAGGCCATTTAGCACACGTCCAGTTTCATTCGTATGATGGCGATCCTAACGACCCGAGCAGCTTTTCCTCGGCTACCCAGAAACTGGTTGATTACGTCCAGTCACACGAAAACATTACCGTCGACGTGGGACACATCAATCCTGGGCTGACTCTCTCCATGACCGGAGACACGCCGTTCAGTCAGTTCCTGCATAATATCAATCGCAATAAGTGGTACACCGCCGATTGTGAACTCGAAAGCAGCTGTGGTGTGATTCCGATTGAATACCGACCGCAGCGGAGCCTGATTCATGCCGTCCAATGGGCAATCGCCCTGGAATGGTATCTGCTGATGGAAGACCCCTGGCGGGTCGTGATGACCAGTGATCACCCCAACGGCGGTGCCTTCTATCATTACCCCGAGATCATTTATCTGTTGATGGATAAAAGCTTCCGAGATGAATTCCTGTCACAGATGCCCGAAGCAATCCGCGAACGAAGCGTGCTGGCCGATCTGACGCGTGAGTATTCGCTCTATGAAATCGCTATTATTACCCGGGCTGCTCCCGCTCGTGTGCTGGGCATGAAAGACAAAGGGCATCTGGGCACCGGCGCTCACGCTGACATCACAATTTACTCCCCGCAGCAAAACCGCCAGGAAATGTTTGAACGCCCCCGCTGGGTCTTTAAAGATGGAGAGATGGTTGTTGCCGATGGAGAAATTCAGGCGCACCATTTCGGACGCACCTTCTTCACCGCTCCTGAATTTGACCAGGAATTCCTGCCTCAGATCAAGGACTGGTTTAACGATAACTACTCGATCCGCTTTGGTAACTACCAGATCGATGAGGGTGAACTGCCGCTGGCTGAAAAAATAGCCTGCACACCCGAATAAACACCCCATCTCTATTTAAGAAACAAGGCAGAGCGGGCAGCAGGCTTCTCCAGTGACGTTAGATGGGGGAGATAGGTGGCATCGCTTTATCCAATGCCTTTTCGGATAAGACGTCTTCTTCCAGAGGCAGGAACTGCCCCTCATCCGGATTAAAATTGAATACCTCGCCAGTTTCGAATTTATAAACCCAGCCGTGCAGCTTTAGCTCTCCCCGGGATACAGCAGCAGCTACCGAGGGGTGAGTTTTCAGGTTTTCAATCTGTACGAGTACATTTTCCTGAACGGTCAGAATTAGACGTTTTTCGGGCTCGGTAAGATGCCCGTAATTCTCATCCACAATCCGACGCGTACACTCGGCGTGCTCCAGATAACTTTTGACAGCAGGCATCTTCTCTATGAGTTCGGGATTGAGCAGACCTGACATGGCCCCGCAATGGGAGTGGCCACAGACGATAATGTCTTTCACTTTGAGTGCACTGACAGCATACTCGATTGTCGCTGCTTCACCACCGTGAACCGCTCCATAAGCTGGTACAATATTACCGGCAGTTCGCTGAATAAACAGCTCTCCAGGTTTGGTCTGAGTCATGTAATTCGGATTAATTCTGGAGTCCGAACAGGTAATGAACAAGGCGAGCGGATGCTGCCCCTCAACCAGAGTTTCAAACAGCTTCTGGTCCTGGCTGAAATAGTTTCTTTGAAACTTGTGAATTCCATCGACAAGTTTTTGCATCTCATTACTCCCAAGATATTTAAATGTTGTTCAATTACCGCGGTAATGTAGTCAAAGAGAAGGTTTGATAAAACACCTTTTCTCAGACATTCTAGTCAGTCTCTCAGACAATAAATGTTGATTTCAGTATAATAAAATAAATGTGTGACAGGTGAGATAAACTTCTTATTCGATTACCATACACTCAAAATATACATTCATACACATCCGTAGTCTCGCCTGTTCCAAGGGTTCTACAGACTTGTCACCCCTGTTAAAAGTACGTATATTGTTTTCCCGTATACCAGTTTTTGACCTCTGCTATTAGCGGTTAAGTTTCGTCCTTCTGACTGTTTTTCAGCGGCGAAACTGAAACTGTTAATGCTGGAACCATTAATGAGACTCCTCGTTTATTTAATTCTCTTCTGCGTACTGATCTTTGGATCTATGCCTTCGCAGGTTGCTGTCGGGGAAGGACAATCCTCCCCCATCAATCAGCCTGTGGGTAAAGAGAGTAAATCCAAGGACGAGTTAAAAAAATGGGAACTCACTTTTCAGCTTCTGAGAATATCGAGCGACTACTTTAATCAGACAGATTATGTTGATCGCTCTATTCATGATGTTGCTGTCACCCCCACAAGAATCGCTTACAGCCCCGACTGCTCCCGGGCCCCACCAGTTTCTGCAGTCTAATTGCGCAAATTCATTTTCAAAGATTTGCCTGCTGACTTCAACAACTCTGTCTTTATGCTGCGTGCTCGCGATATTTAAGCAGCCTTCATTTTAATCTCTGACTGTCTTTGTAGCAGGCCCCCTGCTTTCCCGAGACGGTTGTTGATCCCTCATACGGAAGTTATGCGCACACTCAACCGGGCGCAGCGATAACTTGTGATTCATCATGAATAAACCTACTGAAATCAAACCAGGTGATCAGCCTGAGTTATCGACAGACTCTGAAAAACATGCTGAGCTGATCCAGGTTATAAAACATGCCGCACATTATCTGCCAGCTCAGGGTCCGATTACGGTCTTCGTGCACCACAATACGCTGCATGCCTTTGAAAGCCTCCCCTTTGAGAACGGTGTCTCCGCAGGCGGCAAGATCTTTGGCTGCCACCCATACCTGCCAGAAGAGCGCTATCGAAAAAAACTGGAAAACCAGCGGATCCGCGTCCAGGACCTGCAGGCAGTCTTACACGATGAACTTGCTGAACGGGCAGATCAACTGATTGGTACGTTTGGAACCCGGTACGCCCTCCGCCTGGCCATGTTAGAGTTTCCCCTCCATTCAGGCCCCGTAGCGGAATTACGCTGGTTCATTGCAGAAACCGATGCTTTACGTCGCTTTCGACAGGAAGTTTCGCCCGCCACCCGAGCCCAGACGATTGCCAAAACACAAAACTGGATTATGCGGGACTTCCGCGAAGGTAAGCATCCAAATGATCAAAAGTCCGAAATGATCATGAGCAGCCTTTGTAGTCAGTTTAATACGAAATCCATGGATTCATGGAATGCGCAGAAGTGGGAATCATTTGCATTACACTTCCTGTGGGAAGTCTGCCACAACCGCGTCCAGTCCGCTAATATCAAACCGATGAGCACTACTCATAAATCGGTCAGACACCGAGATCTGTTAATGAGTGCAACCGGCGTTGATTCCGATCTGATCGTAAACGAAGTCTTAATTCGATTCTGTGCAGCATTTCTCGATCAGGGATTTGGCGCATGGACGCTCCCCGAGCGCAATACAGGATTTTATCATGCATTCCTGAATTTATATTCCGGTTCAAAACTGAGTCCCTCTGTCACACTCTCAGGACTCAACAGCGAAATCAATCGTCTGCTGGTCTCTAACCTCAGCCCCCTGGAATCAATCAGCGAATCCCTCTCGCTGCTGGGAGTCCCTGACGAAGAACGCGATGATTATATTTCTCAAACGCTGCTTGCGCTGCGGGGATGGTCAGGAATTGCCTGGCAAATGGAATCCAATGCGGAATGGGCTCCCCACCCCGCTCCCAAAGGAACTCTGATCGAATTCCTGGCGGTCCGCCTGATCCTGGATCGTCTCGCTGTGACGGCAGTGATGCAGGAATCACTTCATTTTGAGGGCTCCCTGGAAACTGTCCGCAATGAGATCCTGAAAAACACCCACCCCAGTATGAAAGACCATCAATATCAACTGGCGTTTACTTTATTTCAGCTTTCACAAGTGCGTGGCTGGAACCCGGAAGACCTGATGTATCTGTCGGATGAACAGTGGAGACTGCTCATTCAGGAAATTGAACAATTTTCGAGCCTGGAACGTCGACGCATATTCCACCTGGCCTATGAACGAAAATACCGAAACGACATCCTCAACGCAGTTTCAGCACATACAAAACGCTACCGGGAATTAAAGGCTCAGGCTGAGCCCCAGCAACCGATGCAGCCCGCATATCAGGTCGTCTGTTGCATTGATGAACGTGAAGAATCATTCCGCCGGCACCTGGAAGAAATCGCTCCTGATTGTGAAACGTTTGGAATCGCCGGTTTCTTTGGTGTCGCGATGTACTATCGCGGCGCCGCAGATGCCCATTTCACACCGCTATGCCCGGTTAACATCAAACCGGTTCATTTTGTGCAGGAAGAGACTCTCTATTCGCTCGAACGCATCAGTCGTCGCCGCGCGGTCACACGTCGTCGCCTCGGTCGAGCCACCCATCAGACGCATGTAGGGACCCGGACTTTCCTCGGCGGTTTGTTAACCGGTCTGGTTGGTTCACTGGCGGCGTTTCCCCTGGTTGCTCGCACGCTCTTTCCACGTACAACAGCCCAGATCCGCGGGATGTTTCAGAGCATCGTTGCCCCTCCCACGACTCAATTAAGGCTGGAGCGAATCAGTGCCGAGCCAGGGAATCATGGTGATCAACTGGGGTATTCGATTGTAGAAATGGCTCAAATCGTTGAAGGCGGATTACGAGCCATGGGCTTGGCACGATCAGAACAGTTTTCTCCCCTGGTCATTATTTGTGGCCACGGATCTTCCAGCATGAATAACCCGCACGAAGCCGCGCATGATTGTGGCGCATGCGGTGGGGGTCGTGGAGGCCCCAATGCACGCGCGTTCGCTCAAATGGCAAACGATCCCCGAGTACGACGTATCCTGTCTGAACACAGTCTGGTTATCCCCGACGAGACAAATTTTTTAGGCTGCTATCATAACACCTGTAACGACAACGTCACCTGGTATGACCTCGACCGTCTTCCGGTCTCCCACCGGAAACTGTTTGAAACGGCAGACAAGCACATCTCCGCAGCCCGCGCTCATAATGCCCATGAACGTTGCCGCCGGTTTGAATCGGCCGATCTTGATCTCTCAGTTGATGAAGCACTGCGACATGTCGAAGGTCGTGCAGAGGACCTATCACAGGTACGTCCCGAGTATGGCCACGCGACTAACTCGATCTGCTTTGTCGGTCGCAGAGAATGGAACCGTGGACTGTTTCTGGATCGTCGTGCTTTTCTGACATCCTATAATCCCCTGCAGGATGATGAAGACAGCAAGATTCTGGAAAGGCTGCTCCAGGCGGTCATACCCGTTTGTGCCGGGATCAATCTGGAATACTATTTTTCATACGTCGATTCAACGGGTTATGGCTGTGGCACAAAGCTGGCACATAATATCACATCTCTGTTAGGTGTGATGGACGGTTCTGCCAGCGATCTTCGACCTGGACTTCCCTGGCAGATGGTCGAGATTCATGAACCCGTACGGTTACTCCTCGTCATCGAAACGACAAAAGAGGCCATGTCCCGGATTATCAATGACAATCCAGGAATTGCGAGACTGGTGAATGGTAACTGGGTACAGTTAGCGATCCTTGATGTGGAAACCTCCCAGATCCATGAATATCGAAATGGATTTTTCACACTATATCGGCCTGAGTCAGAGCAACTCCCGCGTACAAACTCTTCCATAGACTGGTACCGTGGCAAACGGGATCATCTTGGTTTTGCCTCCATTGAAAATCCTGCCGTCTCCCCTTCGCTGAAACAGGTATCGGTTACCCAATGAATTCTGAAATTGCATTCCAGTTCCTCGGCGTATGTATTGTAGCAGGACCTGCCCTGCTCCTGGCATTATTCGGTACAACATCGCTGATCAACAAACCACTTGGAGAGCGACTGATTGCCCAGGCGACCCAGACGGTCGTCGTCATGGGACTGTTTGCCTCGATCGCTGTCCTGGTTCTGATGCTTACCCTGGGCAAACGATATGTTCCCGTCGAAATGGGTAACTGGGTCGTGCTCCCCGAGCAACATTTTCACTTCCATCTGAAGTTTATTTTCGATCGATTATCAATTCCCTTTTGTATTCTATCGTTTATCCTTTGTGGCACCGTTGGCGCATTCGCCAGTCGCTATCTGCATCGGGAATCCGGCTATAATCGTTTTTTCATCTGTTATGCCTTGTTTCTGCTGGGAATGATAGTTTCTTCGCTGGCAGGAACGATTGAGACACTCTTTTTCGGCTGGGAATTAGTCGGACTCTCTTCAGCACTGCTGGTGGCATTTTTTCACGAACGCCTCAACCCCGTTCGAAACGGGCTGCGGATCTGGTCGATCTACAGAATTGCTGATGCCGCATTTTTGGTGGCGGCAATCATGCTACACCATTTAACTGGCGCAGGTGACTTCGCCGAACTGATGGGAACAGGTTCATGGCCCGATGGTCAGGCTACGATTTCAGAGCAACACGCGTTGATTATCGGACTCCTGCTGTTATTCGCGGCAGCGGGAAAATCAGCTCTTGTACCATTTTCCGGATGGTTACCGCGCGCCATGGAAGGCCCCACGCCCTCGAGTGCTGTTTTTTACGGATCACTTTCCGTCCATCTGGGCGCCTATCTGCTGTTGCGTGTCAGTCCGATTCTCGAGCTATCCCCGCTACTCAGCCTGGCAGTCATTCTGCTGGGACTGGTCTCCGCGATCTATGGTACTCTCGTTGCCCGCGTGCAAACTGATATCAAAAGTGCACTCGCCTTTGCCTCACTGACTCAGGTGAGCATCATCGTCGTCGAAATCGGATGTGGCTTACGTTACATCGCGCTGATTCACATCATCGGGCACGCCTGTCTGAGAACATTACAGTTGCTGCGAGCGCCGTCATTATTTCATGATTACCATTCACTCGAAAATGCGATTGGGGCTCATCTGACACAAAAACCATCACTGTGGGTTCGAATTATGCCCGAACGGTATCGTGTATCACTGTATCGATTTGAACTGGAACGAGGCTATCTGGATATGCTTTGTAACCGATTCATCATCACCCCCTTTGTTGGCCTGTTTCGTTATTGTGACAGTTTAGAATCGCGCTGGACTAATCTGATTTCCGGAGAAGATCAAAGAGAATCTGAATCCGTCTCCCCTGTCTCTGATTCTCTGGAGGATAATTAATGTTGCCCGAACTCCATCTCCCCTGGATGGAAATCTCCGTCCTGATCACTCTGCTGGGATCAATCTGGCTCAAATTCACTCCAGATCGGGATCGTGCTTACAAGCGCTGCATCCGCATCTGCACATTGACCTGTCTGGTCACGATCTGCGGATGGATCGACTTTGTAAGTCTCAAAACGTTTGCTGCCTCTGAACCGTTCTCCCTGTTTTATCGACTGTTCCATAAAAACCTCTTTGTGGTCGATGACTTGAGTGCCCCTTTGCTGCCGCTGGCAGCGCTGCTTTACCTCCTGACGGTGCTTTCCACGCTGAAAACCAAGGGACATAGTTTTTCTTTCAGTAACACCTTAATCTCCGAAGCGATCCTGCTGTCGACGCTCAGCAGTAAAGAACCGTGGATCATCATTCTCTTACTTTCCGTGGCAACAATCCCTCCCTTACTGGAATTCCGGTCCAATAAACGCTCAAGCCGTGTCTATGTTCTACACATGGGGCTGTTTGTCCTGCTTCTGGTCGCTGGAGGCTTACTTTCCAGCTTCAAGGATCAAAGCGGTACACTCTCACTGATCGCTGGCGCGCTGCTGACCACCGCTGCCTTATTGCGTAACGGAATCATTCCACTTCACTGCTGGATGACAGATCTATTCGACAAAATCACATTCGGAACCGCCTTACTGTTCGTCACTCCCATGACGGGCGCTTACGCCATTTTACGGCTGGTCTTCCCCATTGCCCCTGACTGGGCATTGCAGGGCATCGCGATTGTTTCCCTGATTACAGCAGTCTATGCAGCCGGCATGGCGCTGGTGCAACAGGAAGCCCGCCGTTTTTTCTGCTATCTGTTCTTGAGCCATTCTTCCCTGGTGCT
This sequence comes from Gimesia chilikensis, assembly GCF_007744075.1. Lineage (NCBI taxonomy): Bacteria > Pseudomonadati > Planctomycetota > Planctomycetia > Planctomycetales > Planctomycetaceae > Gimesia > Gimesia chilikensis. The sequence continues at coordinate 5,081,995 of NZ_CP036266.1, forward strand.
GGTTGGTTTAGAAATGGCGACTCCTCTGGGACTGACAGGCGGATTATGTGTCTGGATTTCTGTTGGAATTTCGCTGGCCGGATTTGCATTAACCCTGCGTTCTGTCGAAGCCAGAACCGGTAGGATTTCCCTGAAAACCTATCATGGACTTTACGAACATACTCCCACCCTGGCAGGGTTATTTCTGGTTACGGGCCTCGCTTCAATCGGCTTTCCCGGAACGCTGGGCTTTATCGGGACTGAACTTCTAATTGAAGGAGTGATTGAGGTCTACCCACTGGTCGGTACTGCGGTTGTGATTGCGACCGCTTTAAACAGCATTGCGATTCTACAGGTCTACTTTCGGGTCTTTACGGGAACGCATCATTCGGCGTCTATATCGCTCCGGGCACGGATCCCAGAACATGTCGCCATTCTGATCCTGGTCGCACTTGTCATCGGCGGCGGCCTGTACCCACAACCGGGTGTCATCTCCCGAAATCATGCAGCCATTCAATTAATTCAACAGCGTGATGAGGCCTTTCAAGAAAACAAAGTTTCCGTTGATTACAGTCTCAGCGAACATAAACATCATCTAACGACGTCTCCCTGAATCAGCTGGCGATCAGTACTGTTACAACGGAATAAGTAGGTTTAAAAGTCTGTTTAGCAAGCAATCTCTTTTTAAATTCAGTCCACGAATCGTTATAATCCAGCAGTCAGGTAGTAACGTGTTTGAGACCTGAGATACCTTATTGCTCTCTTTTCAGATCGATAATAAATGACAGCCAAAATAGGAATTGTGACCGTATCCGACCGCGCCAGTCGAGGCGAATATGAAGACCGGGGAGGCCCGGCAATCCACGAGTACCTGAAAGAAGTACTGACCAGCGACTGGACACCTGAGGCACGTGTCATTCCCGATGAACTCTCCACGATCACAGAAACTCTGATTGAGCTTTGTGATCAAGATCAGTGCTGCCTGGTAGTGACAACCGGCGGAACCGGTCCTGCCAGACGGGACATCACGCCGGAAGCGACACTCGCAGTCGCGGAAAAAGAGATGCCCGGCTTTGGAGAACTGATGCGTAAGGTCTCACTGGAAAAAGTCCCAACCGCCATTCTCTCCCGGCAGACCGCCGTGATCCGAGGCGGGACGCTGATCATCAATCTGCCTGGTCAGCCCAAGGCGATTCAGGAATGCCTGGACGCTGTCTTTCCGGCTGTCCCGTATTGTATCGACCTGCTGGAAGGTCCCTTTCTGGAGACCGATGAGGAACGTCTGGTCGCTTTTCGCCCAAAGAAGAAATAGGCGTTATCCTGAGATCCGCGCAGCAAAACAGGAGTCGAGCATAAACCCGACTCCTGTTTATTTCTTTCCGAGATCTGGTCGTTTTAGACCATATCTGTAATTTCTTCCTCGATCGTTTCCAGTTGAATCGGCTTGATATCGAACTTGGGATTCTGTCCCAGGAAGCGCGCCGGATTGTTGTGGAAGATTTCAATCGCATCCTGAACCGAGTAGCCACGTGCCCGGTACTGCACGACACACTGCTGCAGGGTAAAGGGATCACTGGGTCCCCAGTCAGCTGAGGAGTTCACCAGGATTCGTTCGTGACCATACATTTCGAGCATGTCACAGGCCCGTTTGGGCGAGCACTTGGTAATAGGATAGAGAGTGAAGCCGACCCAGTAGCCCGCTTCCAGCGGTTCGCGGATCGTGTGTTCTTCGACATGGTCGATCCAGACCCGTTCCGGATTGACGTTCATGTGTGCCAGGACTTCCAGGGTCCGCTTGGTTCCGCGGACTTTGTCCTGCAGGTGAGGCGTATGAATCAGAATCAGCTGATCATATTTGATCGCCTGCTCGACCTGAGCTTCGAAGATCTCTTCTTCATTCTTGGTCGTCTTATGGAACCCGATTTCTCCCACGCCCAGCACGTTCGGCTTTTCGTAGAATTCCGGCATGTGCTTGAGCACTTCGTGGCTCAATGTCGGGTTTTCAGCTTCCTTGGGATTCACGGCAACCCAGCAGTAATGCTTAATGCCATATTCAGCGGCACGGGTTGGTTCGAATTCACTGATCTGGCGGAAGTAATCCACAAAGGTTTCCGGATACAGACGGTCAAAGCCGGCCCAGAAAGCAGGCTCAGCAACGGCTACGACACCGGACATTGCCATCCGTTCATAGTCCTGGGCTGTTCGGGCGATCGCATGATAATGAGGTTGGATGATTTGCATATTCGTCTCGCTGAAAATTTAGATCATTAAATGGCGGGGAGGAAGAACGTAGGAGAATCAGTCCAGGTCGGAGAAAAGCAGCAGCAGACGCTCCGATCGATTGGGCAGGTGACTTTCTTCACTCAAGATCTTGATTGCCTGATTCAGTTGGTCCAGACGGGAATCCTGAAAATTGTTGGCCGCTTCTTCATGATCGTGAGCGCGATCAACGCGATCCAGAGCCGCAGCCAGTTCCAGCAGGGCACAGCGGGCTTCGAGGTATTCCCGGTCCAAAACCTGTAAAGCTGTTTGCATCATTAAAACCTTTCGGGTTATCGTAACAGGTCGTGATCCATCATCTCAAAACAGTGATTTATCCACATTATATACCTTACATCGGTACTTCCTACTCCCTCAACTGAACTCAACCCGAAATCCAGCGAACCGGAAACAGAAATTCAGTATAAATGCAGCAGTCGTAGTAATTGGCCCAATCAAGTTCTGGTGGCCGATCCCGTCTGTTTTCGGGTTTACGAGTCCTGAGACCTCTGAGAAAGGCAGAATTCGTACAGTCTCAAAACATAGATATACCAATTACTTGGGATTTTTTTCGTCGGCGGAGACTGGCTGATTTGATTTCAGAAACTGTGCCAGTTGTGACAGCTGCTCCTGCATCACGGTGAGATAATCTCCCTTTGCCGGTTTTGTGGTCAGCGGGTTGAGGACGAATGAATTCAGGCCCTGCTCATCCAATTTCTCACGCAGTTTTTTACCCGGAGACCGTTCCCAGAGGACACCTGAAATCTGATGTTCTTTCTGCAGCGTTTGCATCTGTTCCCACTCACTTTCAGTGGGCGCTGCCCCCGGTTTCCAGTGCAGGTGAAACATTTCCCAGCCGCACCTCCGGGCCAGGTATTGATAGACGGGACGCCGGGAAAACCAGTGCCGTCCTGAATAATCAGCTTTCATCTGATCGAGCTGCTGATTGAGTGGCGCGAGCGCTTCCTTGAACTTGAGTAGTCGGGACTCAATCTGCTGCTCATCAGCAGGGTTCAAATTGACCAGGCGTTGCGCGATGGCTTCCGCCTGTCGGTACATCAGATTGGGATCGAGCCAGAAAAACGCGACAGTACCCGCATGGGAATGTGCTCCCCCAGTGCCATGACTGTGAACTTCAAAATCAGGGACTGTCACCAGCGCATCTTTGAGTGACAACGATGTCCTCAGAACCTTCGATCGCGGGAGAGAGAGCTTTTTCACCCAGTCAGCAAAATCAGCCCCATTCGTGATAATCAGGTCTGCCCGTTGGATCGTTTCTGTGACTTCATCGTCGGGAATCCACGTTTCGGGGTCTGCCCCGGATGGAACTGGATTCAGAACTTTGACTTCCGAACCAGCCAGTGAGACCACAATGAATTCCAGTGGGTAATTGACGACCACCACGACAGGAGGTGCGTCAGCTGTTGACTCCCCGGTTGGCGAGCTCTCTTTTGACTCACAGGCAGACAACAAAAACAGCGCGGTCAGCACTAACCACAGGGCAGAATTTCGCATCATCAGACTCAATCTATAATCCATATTCGCAGCAGCTGTTCGGCATACACTCGCACGACAGCTGTAATACATAACACCAGAACCAGACTGCTGACCAGAATCAAGAGCACTTCGGTCAGTTGCAGCTTCCAGATCATCGAACGACTGCAGCCCAGTTGAAACATCGTCTGCCGTTCGCGGCGACGGAGACGCAACGACAATGTAAACACCAGCACCAGCAGCAGTCCCACAGAGAACGAAACCAGGAAAGTATTCACGTCAAACAGCTGCTTGACTCGAAACACAACCTGTAACAGTTCATCTACAATTTCGACAGGCCGAATCATCTGCACATCGGCATCCTTAGAGTCATACATGCCCAGCAGCAGGACCTCTGATTTGGCATCATTGGGTACCACGATGATCGAAGACACCGGGAACGTACCGGTATTCCCATGGAAGTGAAACGATGCCAGATTTTCATCGGTCACTTCATTGAATTGAGGTACCGCCGCATTAGCAACAGTCTGCTGGTCATTTTGTCCGAGCACCAGATCTTTGCTGGTCTCTGCATTAATGGTCTGATGCCCATGACCGATTCCGGAAATGATCCATTCCGTTTTCAAATCCACAAACACAGCTTCATCATCCGGCGAATGGGCTCGCTTGAGCACTCCCACTACTCGCATTTTCAACGGGTAATTCCCCGACAGATCGAAGACATTCAACGGATCGGACATCAGGCTGTCGCCGGGTTTCAACTGCAAACGCTCGGCGACACTGGCCCCCAGCACACAATCCCCGAGTCGTTTCAGGCTGGTTCCTTGAGCTAACTCCAGCTTTCGAAATTCAAAATAGTCGAGCGAAGTCCCCACGACTGGTGCGTCTTGCGCAGTAAACCGGACTGCCAGCGGAATCGGCATGGCGTAACCCGATTCCTGAATGGTTTCCACAGCCTGCATATCGGTCGGTTCCAGATCAGCCCGACTGAAATACATACTCTGCAGTGCCAGGTCGAATCGACTGCCTTTCACACCCGCCACCAGGGGTGTGGCTTTGGCGCGGGAGTGCAGATCCTGCTCGAACCAGCTGACAGCAAATTGCAGCAGGACCGGCAGCAGGACCGCCAGCGTCACACATAGAATCAGTGTGACTGTTTTGAGTTTGTTATACGCCAGGTAGCGTAATGTGAGACGCAGAATCCCATTCATGCCGTTTTCACCATTTCATGAAAACGCTCGATGTCGATCGTCCGGTCGAACTCATCCAGCAGGCGATCATCATGAGTCACCATAATCAGTATGGCGTTGGTACGGGTGGCATGCTCCAGCAGCAGATCCCGGATCAGGCGTTTGTTGGCCGGATCCAGATTCCCGGTTGGCTCATCAGCCAGCAGGATCTGAGGTTGAGTCAACAGTGCCCGGCAGATCGCAACCCGCTGACGTTCTCCCTGGGAAATCTGATCAATGCGTGAATTAAGATACTGCTCGATCTGCATCGAGGCAGCCAAATCACGTGCCCGTGCCTGCACACTTTCATCCAGCTTGAGAGTCTGATTGATATAAAAAGGCAGCAGGATATTTTCCCGGACATTGAGATAATCAATCAGCTCAAATTCCTGAAAGACAAAGCCGATTTGAGAAATGCGATAGGCTCGTCTCTGGCTGTCATTTAGAGTCCGCAAATCAACATCACCTGCAGTCAACTCACCCTGATCCGGAATCAGGATCCCGGAGATCAGATTCAACAGGGTCGTTTTGCCGCAGCCACTGGGACCAATGACGGCGACTTTTTCCGCATCCTGAATCTCCAGCTCAGGAATATTTAACCGGAAACTCGATTCCGGATAGCCAAACTTGAGCTGTCTGATCTGAATCATGAGGAACTCGAATCCGAGGATTTAGTAGTCTTGCCTTTGCGCGATTTTTTTCTAACGGGTTCAGGCTCCGGCTTAACTTCTTCGATCTTGACTTCCCGCAAACCGGTTTCAAACCGCAGACGTTCCTGATCGAGCAGATTCATGCCCGTCAGTTTCCAGACACCTTCCACCGGCTGAAGATAGAAAACGGCCTGATAACGATTGGTGCGGGTATGGATATGCCCCCAGTGTTCTACAGTGCCCGAGACCGTCCAGGTCGACTGAACCGAAAAACTACGCTCATCAGTTGGCGAGATTGTATCCGCGGTGGAAGCGGAATGGGGTTCGATGGTCTTCCATTGCACGTCGGTCACCCGCGCTACGGCGCCCCCCTGCTCCTGCATTTTCAGGCTCTGGTTAATCTGCCGATAAAGTGTCTCCAGAAAAGAACCATCTGCACTCTTGGCGAGTGCATCGTAGATATCGCTCTCGGTGTGATAGTCAAAAGAGCGATAAATATTTTTGTGCAGGGTTTTGAAAACCGTTTCTGCTTTTTCTGCCGACACATGCGGAACCGGTTCCAAGGGACTGGCAAAAGTCACACGGGAGACCGGCCAGCAGAGCAGACTCGCCACCAGTAAAATAGCCAGCATGGTATAAGTCGATTTCCGTCTCTGACGTTGGCTGATCAAGCTTAATGCCAGCAGAAGGCAGAGAAATAATCCCCCTGCCGTCAGCATCGAGACCGACCACTGTGTCCGCGGCTGCAAAGCGACTTCTACCGGATTGACCTCCAGGCTGACTTTGCGTCCCGGATTGGTCCACACAAATTCGCTGTTCCGTTCCAGCTTGGAAAAGATCGGCTTGTAAGCTTTGTCGAATGCGAAGCAGACGGATTCCACGCTCCACACACTACGATTGAACATATCCCAGGTTACCTTGACTTTGTCGGGAGTCCCCTTGGTACTGTATGTCAAGATGATACCCACGCGGGCATTCGCAACGCTGACCCGCTTCTTATCCGCCGGCTTCGCGAAATCCTTGAAATCCAGCCCGTAAAAATCGAGGCGGCTGATCACCGGCTTCACTACAATTCCATCAATCTCGATCGGATTCGCTTTGGCAAAAAATTCCTCGATCGTGTCGCGCGATGCTTCCTGCTCAGCGACAGACAGAAAATCTTCATCCTTGCGTTCGAGCGTGAAGAATGACTCCAGCGTCGCCAGCGGAATCAGAATTTCGTGACGGATTTCAAAATCCTCAATGTAGAGAAACGAGTAAACGGTACCATAACTGGTAATCCCCAGCGTCTCTTCACGACGTTCTTTCAACCACTTCTGCCAGTCTTCCTCTGAAGCATCTGGAGCCAGCGGCGGGTGATCCCAGTTAAAGCGAATTGTCTGGGGCTCGCGGGGTTTCATTGAGACCGAATAGGGAGTCTCCGATCCTTCCTGCTTCAGGTTGAACTGAACCATGGCTGGAAAGCCCGCATTGGAATCGACGAGTTGCTGGCTGAAGGTCAAAAACTCTGGGGGCTCTTTGAGTGGATACTCCAATTGGAAATCCAGCATGAAGGCCATCAGGTCGCTCATGGCCACCCCTTTAGAGGAGACCGAAGAATCGTCGACCGAGACGACTTTTCCCTTGAGCCGCTCACCGTTAATGTCCCGCACCAGCAGGCGATCCAGCAGAAACTGTTTGTGCTTTTCGATCGCTTCTTTGATTTGTTTCTGCGAGACAATGTTCTCTTTGTCTGGTTCCAGCTTTTGAAAGAAGTAGAGATCCTCGACATAAATCTGCATCGAGATCACCACTTTTTCCCGCGTGACATAGACGTTTTCCTGGCTGACCGAAATGGGATGTGCTTCGGCTTTTTCTGAAAACCAGAGCCCCGACAGCAGCGTCAGGCAAATCAGCACAAGCAGTCGAGCAGACCGGAACAGTTTCCTGTCAGGGGCAGAGAGAAACGGGGAGTAAGCAACGCGCGTGAACATATTTGATTTCGCAGCAGGTCGTATCGGGCTATTTCTGACAGGTGAGACGTCAACAGGCAGGATCGTTACAATTCTATATTTTTTGATCGTACCGAGACCCGGTATAGAATTGCAATCGTGGTCCGCTTATAAGACACTACGAGTAGAAGATTCACAATGATTGAGAAAAAGGGACTCCCATGGAAGAAAATCAGGAATCTGTTCAACCCGAACCCGAGACAGATCAAGGTGTTACAGAAGAGCTGCCTCCCAACGAGAGTATCCGACTGCTCAAACGGACCGGACTCTGGTCCCTGGCATTTGTTCTGGCCGCTTCTGCGATGATTTACCAGCGTGCAACTGGTCCTACCTATCCCATGAAAGTTGAAGTGACGGGAGACATCGTCGCAAAATTGATCCGAACACACGAATCGACCAGCGACGCAATGGTAGAACTGCCGGTCGAGCAGAGTAAGGAACAGCCCCCCTCAGGCACACTGTATTATAAACGCTTCCGGACCGACGACGAATTCACGGCTGTTCCGATGCAGGCCGCCGAAAAAGATAAGCGTTATCAACTGGAAGCGCCCCTGCCCAAACAGCCGGCAGCGGGTAAGCTCGAATACTATATCGAGGCCAATCTGGAAGGTCAGGAACGCCGGTTTCCCCCGACTCAGGATTCGAACGTCGTCATCCGCTTTAAAGATCCTGTTCCTGACGGAGTGTTGATTCCGCATGTGACCCTGATGATTTTTTCGATTCTACTTGGCATGCGCACCGGACTGGCAGCCCTGTTCGCCCCTTACAACATGCGACAACTGGCGTGGCTTACTCTGTGCGGTATGACCGTAGGTGGGATGATTCTGGGTCCTTTTGTACAAAAGTATGCCTTCGGTGAATATTGGACCGGGTTCCCCCTTGGTGGTGACTGGACCGACAATAAAATGTTGTTCATGTTTCTGGCCTGGGTCTTTGCCTGCTCTGTAATCGGGTTGAATCCCCGGAAGAAAACCACGGCTCTGCATCGGGTCGTCGTGTTTACTGCAGCAATCGTCATGACGGTCTGCTATCTCATCCCGCACAGTATGGGGGGCAGTGAACTCGATTACAGCCAGGTCGATAAAGGTGTCGATCCCAGCAAAGCGATTGAGACAGGTCGGAAATGAACGCAGCTCATCTTCATCTGATGACAGTCCATGTTCCTGTTGTCGGTTGCTGGGGGCTGTTCATCCTGTTCCTGTTGTCAGCCCACTTACGTGATGAACGACTGTTTAAAATCAGCTGCTGGCTGCTGCTCTCCGTGCTCCTGCTGGCGACCGTGGCTTACTTTTCAGGGCCTCCCGCATATGAGCTGCTGGGAGACCAGTATCAGTTGGATCAGGAAACCGTCGAATTTCACGCGGTCCTGGCGCGGTCCTGCCTGCTGGCGATGGTCGTACTCTCGATGGTCGTCGGGAATGCACTGATCCAGGGTTTTCAGGGAGAAACTGTCCCACGCTGGCAACGCACGGTGATCATCGTCGGCACCCTGGCGCTCGCAGGCTTCTGGAGCGTGGCAGCACACTGGGGCGGCAGAATTCGCCATCCGGAAATCAAGTTCGAGACAACCGCTCCGGTCGAAGCGGTCAAGCCAGTTCTGGAATCAATGGAGGGGTGAACCGAAACGCTATTTAACGATTTCCGTTCCGATCCCTCTATCAGAATAAATTTCCAGCAGAATCGAATGGGGCAGTCGGGCGTCAACGATGTGCACTTTTCCCACACCGCTGGCCAGGGCCTCCAGGGCAGCGTCGACCTTGGGAACCATTCCGGATTCGATCGTGCCATCTTTAATCAGTGCCCGGCAGCGTTCTGTTTCCAGATGGGATACCAGTGTCCCCGGATCGTGTCGATCCAGGAAAATTCCCGGCACATCGCTGAGAAAGACCAGTTTTTCCGCTTTGAGGATCCGGGCCAGGGCTGCGGCAGCTGTGTCTGCATTCACGTTCAGCTTCTGTCCGGAAGCATCCAGGGCGACCGAGGGAATCACCGGAATCGCATCTGACTGACAGACCTCGGCAAGGAGTCCCTGATCAATATCATTGACATAGCCCACGTGTCCCAAGTCGATGGGACTGCCATCCTCGGCCTGTAGTGTCAGTTGCTCACCGCGCAGACAGTTTCGGGTGCCGAAATGCAGGGGTTCTGCCTGGGCTCCCTGGGCGCGGATCTCCTGAGCCAGTGATTCACTGATCTGATTCGCCAATACGCCGGTAGCGATTTCCAGTGTTTTCTCATCAGTATAGCGCCGTCCGTTCACGAAATGAGGTTCGATGCCGGCTTCATTCATGGCCTGACTGATCGCTTTTCCGCCGCCATGTACCAGGATCGGATACATGCCCACGGTGCGCATGAAGATGACATCGGTCAAAAAACTTTTGACTGCAGCCTCTTCTTCGAGGGCACTCCCCCCCAGTTTGATGACCACGTAGCGTCCTCGAAATCTTCTAATCCAGCTTAACGCTTCAATCAGGACGACTGCTTTACGAACGGCATCTTCCACTGTGAACCTTATTCCTTCCGAACTCATCAACACTTATTGATTTAACTGCGAGCATACCAGCTGGTGGACTCTCTGCTCACCCCGGCGGGTTTCATTTGAATCGATCCATTTTAGAAGACGGGGAGACAGTGTCAAACCACTGGCCCGGCTCACTGTAGCCAGAATCGGCTCCGGCGGCCTACCCTGTAATTTCGTTGTTTCCCGTTGAATTTTTTGATTTTGCCTCAACTTCAGTAGCAAATGATGCAAATCACAAATTCAATGATTTTTTCTCCGGGCAATACGACATAATCGAACTTGAGCCGGGCCCTGGGAAGGCAACACAATCGGACTGATCAGTACGGCCCCGGCAGATAGCGGGAATGGTGCGACAGTCCGCTTCGGCAATTTTGCGCCCACGCACACTCGAAGCATCTCATCTCCCACGAAGAACAGAATTGTTGTGTGGTCTTTCTTGTGAATTCCCCGATACTTAACACTACAACCCCCAATTGCAACACCTGAGAGAGTGCATAATACTTCTTCCCCAGAGACCCCCAGAAGATTGAGACGGAGAAACAACGTTGGCCCATTCACACTTGCCGATTCAACACCTGATGAAACAGATGGAAAACTTCAATTCGGAATCAATGAATCTGAATTGTCGCCCCTTATGGCTCAACAGCTTTGTCGACGAAGTTGCCGATATCTTTAACCCCTATGAAGAAGTCGGTCGCGTCGGTTTTGATTGTCAGTTCACCGAAGAATGCTGGGAAGTGGGCCTCTTCCTGGGCAGCACCGAAATTGTCGGCGGTGAACGGGACGGTCAATTTATCGCCGCCAGCTTTCAGTTCGACCTGCTGCAGCTGCTCGACCGGTTCGAATCTGTGAACCGATTCCATTTTAACTTCCTCGAACAGATTGAAGCCCAAAGCACATGCGATCCGGCTTCAGCCTATATCACCATCGAAGGACATCTGGCCGACCTGGAACTGGTCCGCCTGAATGTCTATGCGACTCCCCCGGAAGAAGCGGGACCGGGATTTCGCAAATCGCACGATGGGAAAATTGATACCGTCTGAGCCTCCCCGGCTCAGAAATAGACTCAACCAATCGTAAGCAGCGTCAAATATTTCGATTGCGCCATTCAGCTGCGATCCTCTGGTATCGCAGCTGAATGTTTTTATGACGCGTCTGTCGACAATGCTTCCGCCTGATGATCTTCAGCAAGCTTGCCATCACGCAGACGGAGAATGTGATCTGATTCCCTGATGTAGCGTTCGTCATGTGTCACAATCACGACCGTCGTCTTGTATTGCTCACTCATCTGCCTGAGGCAACTGAATATCTCTGCGCCGGTCTCGGTATCCAGTTCGCCCGTCGGTTCGTCTGCCAGAATCAGCAGAGGCCGCTTGAGCAATGCCCGGGCAATCGCCACCCGCTGCTGTTCCCCGCCGGAAAGCTGATTCGGACGATGTGTAATCCGCTGCTCCAGCCCCACCTGCTTTAGTAACTCCCGCGCCCGCTCTTTCTGTTCGGCAGTCACTCCCTGAGGCAGATAAGGAGCCAGCACGTTTTCCAGGGCATTCAGGTTCTTCAGCAGATTGAAATTCTGAAAGACAAAACCTACCTTCTCCCGACGGTACGTATCACGTTCACTCTGGGAAAGGGCTGCCAGGGAACGGTTCTGGACGAAGATCTCGCCGCTGGTAGGTGAATCGAGTGCCCCCATCAGATAGAGCAATGAGCTCTTGCCACTCCCAGAGGGCCCGAGGATGAACGAAAATGTGTGACCGGGGAATCGACAGCTCACGCCGCGAAGTGCATGGACTTCGGTTTCACCACTCTGATGAACTTTCGTGACATCTCGCACTTCAATCATAATTTCGCTACTCACTCTCTGATACAAGTCAATTCTTTGATTTCAGCTTAACCGCGTCGAATCGCATCAATGGGCGTCATCCTGGTCGTCCACCAGGCGGGATACAGGCCGCCCAGAACTCCCAGGCTGGTACTGAAGAACACGCCAAACAGTAACAACCCCGGGCTGGCATAGAGGTGAATCTGGTCTGCGAACTTCCAGTTGACGATTGCAATCGCGATCAGCCCCAGGATTCCACCCAGAACACCGCCAACAACGCCCAGTAACGAGCTCTCTGCAGTAATCAGCAGCATTACATCCCGATTGGACCAGCCATTGGCCTTCAGAATTCCGAAATCAACAATCCGCTCCATCACGCTCATCAACATCGTATTGATGATGCTCAGCATGGCAATCAACACACCGATGCCTGTCAGCAGTCCCAGAAAGATATCCAGATCCGCGGTAAAGGTTTCCAGACGATCTCCCCAGTCCGCAGCCGCCCGGACTTCCAGGGCACTCGGAGATTCTTGCTCTCTATCCTTAATGTTGGCTTCGGTCGATTTCGCAGACTGTTTTTTCACAGGAACCTCAGCCTCGTTCGGTTTCGATTCAGCAGGAGGATTGCCCTTTAGTCCCTGATCGAGGCTCTGCATGAGATCCTTGAGGAGATTGGAAGACGAGCCATTGGCCAGTGCCAGTGAAGCGGGCTGCCAGGAGGCCAGCTCACGATCCCGGAACTGGTCTTTAATCGATTCAACGAGCGGATCGTTTTTTATCTCGCCGGTCTGCTCGATATAGAAACAGCTGACACTCTCCGGATCAAAACGGGTGATTTCACGAACCACATTAATATCCAGAATAATGGCGACATCAAGCAGGATGGAGTCTGTTTCATAGAGCCCGATGATCTGGAGATCCTGACCATTCACCTCGATCGTATCTCCCACCTGTTTCTCATGCTGCTCGGCAATCTGGCGACTGATGACCGCGTTTAATTGGCCCTGATCATTGAGGTCCAGGAAGCGGCCTGCGTAAATAGAATCCCGGTAGATTCCATGTTTGAGCCGGGTGCGGGTCGGGAGATCAGTTCCAAACAGGAAGCGAGGTGGACTCACCACCGGTTTCCCATCGATGATATTGACCCGCGACCAGATTTCCGGATTCACAATAGCCACACCGGGGATCGTTTTGATTTCTTCCCCCCAGGCGCGAGGAACCCGTGAGAAGAGGGGGATGGGGGCCCCGGGCTGCATGGCCACAATACCTGAAATCTTCCCAAACGTCTGGGCGACCGTCTTTTCCAGTCCCCCCGCGATGGAGAACAGGCCTACCATGCCCGCGATGGCAATGGTTAACCCCATCAAGCACAGAAACGATCTCAGTGAGCGGCTCAGCAGGTTTCGAAAGGCAAATTTCAGCATGCAGGCAGTATTCCAGTCTCAAACAACATCCCTGACTTCAGACAGTACAGGCATTCTATGCAGATCGTTTCCAGCAATGAATGAATTTCATTCGTATTCTTTAAATAAAAGGACTGATTATAAGGAGTTATAGACGAAGCAAACTTGAAAACCAGCTAAAATCAAACGTAGAATGCTGCCAGACCTGAATCAGCTGAAGTGTGTGACTTCGGCCCTGATTCTCACTAAGAGCATTCGTTTAGTGTCAGTGTTTTCAGATACTCGCCAGAGGGCAGGACTCACCCCTGCTAATATCCTCTGGGAGCCAGTACGAATAAAATATCCATGAGTAAACGCGATTATTACGAGATCCTGGGAGTTTCCCGCAGCGCTTCTGCAGATGAAATCAAGAAAGCGTACCGCAAACTGTCCCGTAAGTATCATCCCGATATGGCTCCGGACGATAAAACCGCTGATCAGAAATTCAAGGAAGTCCAGGAAGCCTACGAGGTCTTGCGCGACGAGAATAAACGCAAACAGTACGACCAGTTCGGCCACGCATTCCAGCATGCCGGCCAGGGCGGTGGCGGCGGAGGTTACTATCAGGCCGGAGGCGGTGGTGGTGGCCCTGTTGACTTCGAGGATCTGTTCGGCGGAGGAGGCATCGATCTGGGAGACCTGTTCGGCGGTGCGTTTCGTGGTGCCAAGCGTTCTCAGCCCCGTCCGCAGAAAGGGGAATCGAAACGTCTGCAGATTGAAATTCCCTTCCACCTGGCAGCGGTCGGCGGACAGCATGAAATCAGCGTCCAGCGGGGAAGTTCTACCGAACGACTGACAATCAAAATCCCGGCGGGCGTCGATAATGGCTCCGTCATCAGACTCAGTGGTCAGGGAGGCCCCGGAGTTCACGGTGGTCCCACCGGCGATTTACTGATTACACTTAAGGTCGGCAGTCACCCCTATTTCAAGCGGGACGGAAGCAATCTGCTGCTGGAAGTTCCCATCACCCTGACCGAAGCGGCCCTCGGAGCGAAAGTTGATGTTCCGACTCTTTCCGAAGGGGAAGTCACGGTGACAATTCCCGCAGGTACATCCAGTGGTAGCAAATTGCGACTACGAGGTAAGGGAATCACAAATCAGAAAACCAAACAACCGGGTGACCAGATCTGCTCGATCAAAATCGTGGCCCCCAAAGACCTGAGTGATCAGGAAAAAGAACTCTACGAACAACTGCAGCAACTGAAACACGATAATCCCCGTTCGAAAGTATGGTGATCCCGATGAATGTCATCCAGAGGAAAACCGGGCATCCAGCCACTCACTCACTGCTGATCATCTGCCTGACCGTCACTTGCATGCTGCTGACCTCAACAGCAGTACCGGCACAGGCCCCGGAAGCGGGTTCGGCAACGGTCGAAGAAATGAAGCAGGCGGATGTCGATCTGCCCGCAGGTTCCACTTCAGAGGACGCGAACTCCGAAGATGAGAAAAAAGACGAACGCCCCCGGGAACTGGGTGTCATGATTCTGGTGGTCTGGATTCTGGCAGGGGCAGGAATCGGAATTCTGATCTTCACATCCCTGTTCGGACACTCGGTGCGCACGATGATCAGAAGACCGTATCCGCCACAGTCGCACGCCAGACATCTGCCTCCGACGGAAGAATCGGAAAGCGAACCGGAAGACGAATCTGCGACAGTTGAAAAAGATCCGCCTCAATCCTGATGTATCAGCCGCGTGTCGGCAGGCAGAAATTCTCTTGAAACAATACGGCCACCCTCCTACAAACCGGATTCGCAGTCAGCAGGATTTTGCTGCAATCTACGAAGCGCGCCAGCGGGCCGGAGACCAGAATCTGCTGTTGTTTGCGATTCGCAACTCACTGGGGCACTGTCGGCTGGGGGTCAGTGTTTCTAAAAAAAACGGGAATGCGATCCTGCGAGCCAGAAAGAAAAGACTGCTGCGGGAAGCATTTCGCCTGATCCGTCATCGGTTACCTGCAAACCTGGATCTGATCGCGATCCCGCGTCCTGATGTAGATGGGGACCTGAAAGCGTATCAGCAGTCCTTCCAACGTCTGACACGGAAACTGGACCAACGTCTGCCAACAGTTGAAAGCCCATGAAAGCCACGCTTGCCAGCATTGGCCGATTTCTCTATCAACTGCCGGCCATGATTCTTATTGGCCTGGTTCGCGTCTACCAGATGACACTCAGCCACCTGATCGGAAAACAGTGTCGCTTCCACCCGACCTGCAGCGCCTATTTCATTGAAGCCGTAAAAAAATACGGAGCCATGAAAGGCTCCGTAAAAGGTATATTGCGTATCTGCCGTTGTCATCCCTTTCATCCGGGGGGCTATGATCCCCCTTAAGATCAGGACTCCAAAGTCAACGCGAGGTGCTCTGAACCTGCGTGTGATGAGCGACCGATCGGCTCTATTTGCTCCAGTTAATTTTCCGGACGGGAGCCGCTTCTTCCTGTGAGATCATGGAAGGTACGGTCAATTCCCGGGGGTGATTCAGTTCCGGTTGAGTTTCCAGAGTGCGTGGTGCGGAGACCGGGGTTGCAGTCTTGAAATCAAACTTTTTGGCCTGCTGCATCCGCTGTTGAGAATACGGCCACATTTCGATCTGGTCATCCAGTGTTGAATAATCTTTCACGGGCAACTGTTCCAGGGTTGCAGAGACCCGCCAGGATTCATCCCATTTTGTCGCTTCTCCCGGGGGGGGCAGTTGCGGAAGCTGCTGCGATTTCAGTTCAGGCTGAGGCTGCAGTTTCTGAGGTGGCTCAGTCAGGGAACGAGCCGGTGGTTGTGGTGCCGAATACGCTGGAGTAGGCTCCAGATCGATCGACTCTGATTCCATCAGCACCTCCTGTGGAAAAGGAGATGATTCGATACAGGACATTCCTTCAGAGATGACTTCTGTTTCCGACACTTCCACGTAGCTGCCGGAAACCTTGCGTACCCAGTCTGGAGTTTTGACGTGTGATTTCATTTTCGAGTAGATATCTTTCACTTTGCCATTCATCTGTTTCACCTTGCGGGAAACAGAACTGGAGACTGTGGAATAATGGGGTACCAGTCCGAGGTGTTTCTCGGCTGGCTCAACCGGTTCCGAATCGAACATCGATTTGAAGTATTCCTGGTCTTCGACCTCCTCTTCCTGCGACGTTCTCAGGATATAAGAAACTCGTTCGTTAGCTGCCTTTTCCGGCTGGGGTGGAATCATGCTGGGCGGTGCTGCCGGGGGGAACGAATCATCTACGGGAGCTGGAGCAGGTTCGCTCAGGTAACGACTTGGGCTCTGGTAGCGCGGCAGGGGTTCCTTTTCGGTGAACGTCTCTATGTCATAGTCGGCTCCGGAGCGGGCCGCCTGCTGATAGACCTTCTCTTTTGCGTACTGACAGCCATATAACCCCGTCATGGTGGACAGACAGAGTGCTAATGAAATCGATTTCGAATATGGCAGTGACATGTTGAGTTCCTCGTTGCATCCCGTGTGGCGGGCAATTTGAAAAAACCACAATAGCCGTTTGACAAACAATCAGAATGTGGTATGGCACACGCAATCAAAATCGGTTTAACTGGTCACGACCTGCCAGCGGAAAGTGCTGAAACGATTAGAATCGCTGCAACCGCCCTCCGTTTATTCTTGGAAAAACGATTTCTCATAAATGCAAGTGTCGTGATTGATAAATCTATTTTTTGAGCTCTAACGGTCGTATAACCTGTAACTGATCTGTACCTGCTGATTTACACGGATCAAATCGGTTGTTCAGAATCAGACAGAAAAAACAGCTGGCCCGGTTGTAGCAGTTCTTCCCCATTTTTCAGGGCTACCGGTTTTGTCTATCTGATGGGATCTGATGAATTTCTGATAAGAGAGCCAGCCGGTATCGGCATTGCCCGGGGATATTGATTACAATAGAGGATGTAATCGTTCTGATCATGAAATGGAGCCACGAGGAGTAAACCGATGATCGATCTCAAAAAAATTCTTGTTCCCACTGACTTCAGTGAATTCGGGCAGCACGCTCTGCTCTATGGATGTGAATTAGCCAAACGTTTTGGAGCCGAATTACACCTGCTGAACGTAGTACAGGATGCGGTCGCCATGTTTCCGGAACCCAATATGATGGGGACCTCCATGAATGACCTGGTGGCTGACATGCAGAGCCTGTCAGAAAAGCAGCTGGCAGAAATGCCGGGACTTCCCGGATCAGAGGATCTTAGTGTCATCCGCAAGGTCTGTGTGGGACCAGCCTTTCTGGAGATCATCAGATATGCCAAGGAGCAGGAAATCGATCTGATTGTGATCGGCACCCACGGGCGAACTGGCCTCAAGCATATGCTGCTGGGAAGCGTCGCAGAGAAAGTGGTCCGCAAAGCCCCCTGCCCGGTACTGACGGTTTCCCACCCGGAACACGAATTTGTGATGCCAACCTAGGAATTCTCCCCTGTTATCATCAAACAGAATGCATATAATTCGTAATATAGTAATCTGTTAACACGTATCAGTTCATGATGAATTTTGATTTTAATCACCACCGTAAATTGAGGATCTAATGCCAAAACTGACAGTAGAAAATGTAGGAGAATTCGATGTGGAACCAGGCAAGCGTCTGGTTTTAGCCCTGACGGACGATGCCCAGATCGATCAATTACATGCCTGCGGAGGCGCAGGACGCTGTACGACATGTCGGGTTGAGTTCATCGAAGGCGAACCGGACAAAATGACGGTCGCTGAGAAAAACACCCTGGAAGCCCGCGAAGTTACCGGTTGCCGCCTGAGCTGTCAGATCCTCTGCGATCATGATATGACTGTCCGGGCCATCAGTCGTCTGGAAGGCAGCGGCCGTGCCGATGCCGGCAATCGCCCCAATGATGAGATTGAACCTCAGCCTGTTGAATGGGTTGAAAAATAATTACCTGAAGAATCTGCAGACTTCCTGAGTCAGAACGTCTCGCTGACGACTCAGGAGCCTGCAGCGTTTTTTACCCGCTCAGATGAGGGGGTACCTTTTCCTCTGAACAGAGGGAGTTTTCTATGCACAAAACTCTGATCGGAATCCTTTTCTCAGTCTGGTTGACTCTGTGTGGAGCAGACTCCACCTTCGCCAAGAACCGCGATCCCAAGTACCAGAAGGCCGTTTCGAACGCACTGGAATACCTGGCTCGTGAACAACGACGACAGGGTTACTGGGAAGCCAATGGGGGCCAGTACCGGGTCGCGATGACGGCGCTCGCCGGCAATGCGCTGCTGGCCGAAGGCTCGACGACTACTCGCGGGAAGTACGCCCGCAACATTCAGAATGCCGTCGATTACCTGCTGGAAATGAGTCAGCCGAACGGGCTGATCGGGTACAAGAACGACTATCATTACACCTATGGCCACGGCTATTCGATGGTCTTTCTTTCCCAGGTTTATGGTGAGGAAGAGGATGCCCTGCGTCGAGAAGAACTCAAAAAAGTCCTGATCAAGGCGGTGGAGTTTTGCGCCAGCGCTCAAACCACCCGTGGAGGCTGGGGCTATGTCTCCGCCAAAGATGGGAACGACTTCGATGAAGGTTCGACCTGCATCACCCAGGTTCAAGGCTTACGCGCCTGCCGTAACGCGGGCATTCCGGTCGACAAAAAAATCATCGACCGGGCCAAAAAGTACATCTCTGATTGTACGACTCAGGAGGGTGGGGTGCAGTACAGCATCCGTGGGGGCGGTGCCCGTCCCGCGATCACCGCCGCTGCCTGTGCCGCATTATTCAATGCCGGAGAATACGACTCCGATCACCTGAAAAACATGCTGGATTACTGTAAGAAAAATGTCTGGCCTGGCGGAAACGCCAACCGGTATTTTGGGCACTGGCATTACGCCCACTTTTACTATGCCCAGGTCATGTACCGTGGAGAAAACAAGGATTGGGACAAGTACATCAAGGATATTGGTCAGCAGATCCTGCGCAAGCAGTCGGCTTCCGGTGCCTGGATGGAAGGGCATGTAGGGCCCGTCTATACCACCGCTATCAATGCCACGATTCTGCAGCTCGATAACGGTTATCTGCCCATCTATCAGAAGTAGTCTGGATCCCGATCAGGCAGCCCCTAACTCCTGCAGATGGCAGACCACAGACTCTGCCAGTCGCTGGGGGTTGTAGCCTCCTTCCAGCAGACTGACGATACGGCCTTCACAATACTGGTTCGCCACGCCAGCCACGAGTCTGGTTAATCGGCCAAAGTCTTCCGTCTCCAGCCCCAACGAGCCGATCGGATCCTCTTTATGAGCATCAAAGCCGGCACTGATCAGCACCAGTTCCGGTTGACATTTCTCAGCGGCCTGAAGCAGCATTCGCTCAAACTTTTTAAAGTAGTCTTCGCGAGAAATCCCAAAGGCCAGGGGCAGATTCCAGATTGTCCCCAGCCCTTTCCCTGTTCCCGTTTCATCCCCCATCCCGGTTCCAGGATAAAATGGATGACGGTGCGCGGAATAGAAATAGACCTGGTCTTCTTCGTAAAAGATATCCTGGGTGCCGTTACCATGATGTACATCCCAGTCCACAATCAGGACCCGATTCAACTTGTGCTGAGCGACTGCATGCTTCGCAGCTACAGCCACATTGTTGATCAGGCAGAACCCCATCGCCTGTTTTGAGAGTGCATGATGCCCCGGCGGCCGCACTGCACAGAAGATCCGTTTCGTTTTCCCCAGTAACACCTGATCCACCGCCTTAACAGCACAGCCGGCTGCATACTGGGCGACTTCGAAAGACCGGGGACAGACGACCGTATCAGTCTCAATCCGCCCTCCACCATCCGCGCAAAACTGCTGCACTGATTTCAAATAGTCGGTGGAATGGACGCGTTCAATCTCCTGTCCGATTTTGATTATCGGATCGTTCTCCACTGTCAGACCGGCAATCTGTTTCGCTGCCACTTCGTCCATCACGGCCTGTAAGCGTTGAGGGCTTTCGGGGTGAGATCCGGTTTCGTGTTGCAGAAAGGTTTTGCTCTGGTAAAAAACGGTCATTGATCATCCTTCCTACTGGATCTGTTCAATTCCTGAGTCCGCTTCAGGTCCCCCTGCCACGCAGCTTGTCAGCCCTCTGCCTGCAGAATCGACTCCTGCCACGCCAGGTTGCTTTGCAGGGAATATACCGGTTCCACGCATTACTACGAGAGCTCTGTTTATAAATTTTGCGGGAAGACGCCAGCCTCCGTCAGATTCAGACCCGAAATCGGAGCCAGAAAGGGGAAAAAACTTGACAGCTCGTAAGGTAAAGCGATAACGTAAGATAATACAACCATCGGTTTTAAAACAACCTGAAGTCGCGCTCCGGGAATTCTCTCGATATTTCAGACAGTTCAATTCATACGAGCCGGTGGTTAACCACTTCGATTGTTATTAAATACTAGATTTAATTGGTAACGGCACAGCATTTATCGTATTATTATACTAAGTCATCTCCTCATTCCGTTTCATTCGGAACCATTTAAGCGGTCGGTATTTTATCACAGGAATTCTTTTCGGCTGCCATAGAGTTTTTTGCCTTATTTGTGTAATATTTTCTTGAATGTCACGCTCCCAATTGTAGTCGAGAAGACCCCGTAAGTTGTTCCGCGGAACAGGGGTTCGAGCAGAACGTTGAATGAAGGAACTTTCCGTGCGACAATCCAGATGCTCGTATGAGGCCTTTTCAGTAACTGAAGTGCCAGCCGCCAGAATTACTGGTTTCTTTCTGCTGGTTGCCGGATTATTCTTCGCAGACAGCTCCCTGCTGTTCGGTCAGAACGAGGCTCCAGCCAATCCGCCTGAGGCAAAACAGCAGGACGATAAAGCGCTCTCTGAATACAAACCCCTGATGAAGCCGGAAGAGGCCGTCAATTTTCGCAAGACCAAATTACGCGATTTTGATGAGCTCCTGCGGGGAGGAAAAATCAGCAGTAGTGCAGACAAGAAGCTGATTGCAGATGGTGCCCGTTACCAGTTGTACCTGATGACGTTTAAAAACGATCCCAACAAACCCGAAAATGCCACCGACCTGAAAAAGCTGCGTGCCAATATTCTGCGTGACATTCAATTTTCCGGACGCGTCTCTGGTAACTACCAGGCGCGTGAACTGTATCTGGAAGAATTAACCAAACAGGCTCCCGATCTGTTTGACAATCATCGCCTGGTCCGTTTCAGTGCGGTCGTGCTGCTCTCCGAACTGGACCTGCGAGATGAAGACCGCCGCAAGAAGACCAAACGGACCGCCTACACCCTGGCATACGCTCCGTTACTGAAAGTAATCGAATCCAAAACACAACCGACTGAAGTCAAAATCGTCGCCGCCAATGGCCTGGGTCGCATCGGTGAGATGGGTGATCCCAGTAATGCTCTGCGTGTGAAAATTGCTGAAGCCCTGATTCCCCAGCTCAAGAACTCGATTCAGGATCATTCCTGGTATCAGCGGAGCCTGGTCGATGCACTGGGATCTCTGGGAATTACCGACAACCTGGCGCGTCAGCCTGTTGTTGTCGATGCTTTACTGGACGCTATGAAAAACCCGAAGCGAACCTGGGGAGTCCGTTCTGCAGCCGCCTATAATATTGGTAAGCTGCCTCTCAATTCCCGTTCCGATATTAAATTGATTACGTACTCCATTGTAGATCTGACCCGCAAAATGGTTACGGAGTACAATAAGAACAATAATGCCCGTTTCTGGAAACGCTGTTTCTGGAATGTCTACCTGGCATTCAAACCGGCAAATCAGGGTTCTGAAGAGGGTTTGACACAGAAAAAAGTCAACCAGACAGTCGTTAACGATGCTTACAAGCAGATCATCAAACCGGTGGCGACCATTGTTCAGCCCGGCAATACTCCCAAAATCGGTGCTGATGTCACCAAGTCGATGGATGACTGGCTGAAAAAGAACCTGCCTAAAAACTTCCGGGTCGCTCCCGTTCAGGTTAAACCCAATAATCAGCAGGTTGCAGAAGGTAACTGACCGTTCTCTGTTTAGCTGCTGCCAGGTTGAACCTCCGCGAAAATTCTCTTTCCCGCAGATCAAATCAGAAATCAGATCGCTGCATTTTGTATTGAGATCCGCTAGACTGTCTGTATGAAAATTATAGACGTTCGCGCAATACAACCCGTGGGTAAGAACTCTCCCCCCGACTGGCGTACCAGCCTGGGACAGATTCTGGTTGCCATCGATACCGACTGTGGAATCACAGGCTACGGAGTCGGCGGCGGTGGACTGGCAGGGATTCACGTCGTCAAAACCGTCTTGCGTGATCTGCTCCTCGGTCAAAGCCCCAAAGATATCTCCCGGCTCTGGGATGAAATGTATCAGTCCACGCTGGCTTTCGGACGCAAAGGTCTGGCCATCATGGCCATCAGCGGCGTTGACCTGGCTTTATGGGACCTCAAGGGGAAAGCCGAGAAAGTACCCGTAGTTTCACTCCTGGGTGGCCAACCAGGTCAGCAGCTTCCCACTTATTGCACCGTCTGGAATACGCAAGATCTGGAGTCGATTGACTCTCACGCCGGCTATAAACTGCATCTGGGAAAAGTTTCCAATGCCGGTCAACAGGATGAAATGATCCAGGCTATTGAAACCGCCCGGACACTGATCGGCCCCGATCCCCTGCTGATGGTAGATGCCTGGATGAAATGGACGGTGGAATCAACCATTGCCATTTCCCGGGCGATCGAGCCTTTTCAAATCGACTGGATTGAAGAGCCGCTCTCTCCCGATGATCTGTCCGGTTATGCACAACTCAGCGAACAGTCGGCCGTCGCCATTGCAGGAGGCGAACATGAATTTACAGCAGCAGCGTTTACTCAACTGATAGACCAGAAACTGCACACCGTTTTGCAACCTGATGTCTGCTGGTGTGGCGGTATGACGGAATTGATCAAAATCTACAAGATGGCAAATCGTGCCGGCCTGCGTGTCTGCCCCCATCGCGGTGCGGAAATCTGGGCTCTGCATGCCATCGCAGCGCTGGATCCTGACCCGTTAGCTGAAACTGGCCGGCCCTGGATGACCTGGGTCACTGGTCAACCTGAAATCGACGGGGGGCTGATCTCTGTTACAGATCGCCCCGGCTGGGGACTGACATTTGACGAACAGTCTCTTGAACTGGTTTACTGATATTTTCAAAACGAATTAGATTCTTCTGCCTGCGAAAGCACGTTTCTATATGAACCTGTATCCTCACCTGACCAGCGTTATTGTATTTTGTCTTGTTGCCTCTCCGATGATCAGCGCCGGCTGCTCAGAAGAGCAACCTGCCGAGCCAGAGGCCCAGGTCACCAGGGAAGATCCTCCGATTCCTACCGCCCCGCCTGCACCCGTCGTATTGACTGAAGAAGACATCCACGAGCGACTGAAGAAAGATAACCCCAAGTATCAGAACACTGCTGAATTTGGTAAACGCCAGGGGAAAATCATTTCAGTGAATCTGTTCAATATGAACGTCGAAAACATCTCGGCGCTCAAAGGGCTCGAACTGGAATATCTGGACCTGACCAACTGCCCGGTAAGTGACTTGAGTCCCATCAAAGGCATGAAGCTGGAGCAACTCTTCCTGGAAGGAACCTATGTCACAGATCTGCGGCCCCTGCAGGGAATGCCGTTACAGGTTCTTCGCATGGAACACACGCCTGTCTCCGATATTGCACCTCTGGAAGGTATGCCGCTGAATCAGCTGAATCTGTTCGACACTAAAGTAAAAGACCTGAGTTTGATTAATACGCTCCCGTTGAGAACCCTCTGGATTCCCAAAACAGAGATCTCTGACATCAGCCCGCTGAAAGGGATGCTGCTGGAAAGCCTGGACTTTGAGAAAACCAAAGTTTCCGATCTGACCCCTTTGAGAGGGATGCAGATCCTGCGTTTGAATATGACGGGATCTGAAGTGACCGATTTAACTCCATTGAAAGGCATGCCTCTCCAACGTCTGATTTTCACCCCGTCGAAAATCACAAAAGGCATTGAAGTCATCAGGGATAACCCTACTCTGCAGGGCATTGGCACAAACTTTGACAATGTGAAAGCAGCCGCTGAATTCTGGCAGGAGTACGATGCCGGCAAATTCAAAAAGCAGGAATAGCCACAACACTCAGTCGATGAGCTGAGGCTGTTTCTCTTTAAACAGTTCTGACTTCCAGATCCCGAGTCGGTGCAGCCAGTACTGCAACATGACGTTGAGCGTCAACAGACCATATTGGGCACTGCGTTTGAAGTTAATGCTGGAGGCTTCCTCGAAATACCGCACGGGCACCGGGATGTCGCTGATTTTAAAGCCGAACCGAACCGACTGCGCCAGGAACTGGCTGTCGAATACAAAATCATCCGAGTTTTTTTCAAAGGGGACTTTCTCCAGCACTGCGCGACTGTAAGCACGAAACCCGCTGTGAAAGTCTCCCAGGTTCTGTCCCAGGGCAATATTTTCGATAATCGTCAGAAACCGGTTCGCAATGTACTTGTAGAGAGGCATCCCCCCCTCCAGGGTTTCTGCACGGGTTCTGATACGTGAGCCCAGAATTACGTCGCAGATTCCCAGTCGGATTAATTCAACCGCAACCGGGATCACTCGACTGTCGTACTGATAATCCGGGTGAATCATGACTACGTAATCAGCGCCCGCTTCCATTGCATACCGATAACAGGTTTTCTGATTTCCGCCATAGCCGGTATTACGCTCATGCTGGATGACCGTCAGCCCCAGTTGCCTGGCGACTTCGACAGTGTTGTCGCTACTGCAGTCATCCACGAGTACGATCTCATCAACAGAACCTGCGGGGATATCGGCTACAGTCCGTTCCAGTGTACTGGCTGCATTGTAGGCTGGCATCACAGCGATGACCCGACCTCTTTCAGAACGGGAACCGGGTTGGTGGGAAATCGAATCAGACATCGGAATACTATACTTCGAATCGGAGACAGAGACTGAGCTTCAGACAATTGGTGCCAGATCATTGTTCATGACATCCACTGCTGAGACAAGCCTGAAAGCGAGAGATTTGAAGATTCGCTCAGACTGGTGCAGAAGTCAGGCTGCAAACTCGATTTCGACCATCCGATTTCGCCTGATATAGCGCTCCATCGGCGGCTGCGACCAGCGTCTGTACACTTTCCATGGCTTGTGAAGTGTAGGTTGAAAGCCCCAGACTGGCAGTCACAGGAATCCGAGTATCATTGAACTCGATGGTAGCCGTTTCTATGGAATGCCGAATCACCTCTGCAATTCGTTCAGCCCCCGCCAGGCCGATCTCGGGCAGCAGGATTGCGAGTTCCTCACCTCCGTAGCGGGCCGCGATCACATTGTCCGACGAACGGATTTCTTTAATCCGATCCTGTAGAATTCGGGCTACCCGTCGTAGAACCTCATCCCCCGCCTGATGCCCGTAAGTATCGTTGATTGACTTGAAATGATCGAGGTCAATCAGGATCAGAGAACAGGCAGACTGAGCCGCCTGGGCCCGTCCGAATGCATTGTCGATCAATTCATCGAACGAACGCCGATTTACCAGTCCAGTCAAACCGTCCTGCCGGGCCTGCTTTTCAATGTTGGCATGATTGAGAACTTTGAGCAGCGTATTGGAGAGAAACTGTGATGCCCACGAAATCAGACGCAGAGCTCTTTCATCGAATGGTTGGCATTCCTGATTCGTCAGACAGATCGCCCCGATCCGTTTACGGTTTGTAATCAAGGGAGATACCAGTGCCGCACCAATCAGCGACCGAACTCCATGATTCTCCAACTGCTCACCTGACAGTGATGTATTCTCACCGGAGTTGAGTCCGAGTCGAACAAGAGTCAGTTCATGTTCTTTCCAGCGGGTTTTGACTCCCGCCTGCAGGGTCATGCCACAATCCACAATAGACTTACAGTTTGAAAATTCATGGGGTGTGGAAAGAAACAGACTTGCTCTGCTCGAGTTTGTTAACTGACGGAGTCGATCCAGAAATTCTTCCAGCATGATTACCGGAGTTTTAAACTGCTGGTCGGCGAGTGCCCGTAATTCAAGTTGCTCGCGGGTGACACGTAATTCAAAGCGATACGATTCGTAATCCTGATTTTTCACGATGTTCCGAGAAACGCAGACCAGCAGTCGCTTGGCCAGCTTAATCTGCTGCTGTTCATCCACCCCATCGGGGTAGAGGTTCGTCGTCAGGAACACACCAGAGATGGCATTTTTATCATAAACTGCGAGCAGACACAATTTGTGAATCCGCGGCTTGTCCTGCTCATCAAAGCATTGATAAATTTTCGAATTTCGTAATTCCTGCCCGCGCAGGATGATTACATTCTGTGTCTTTAACTGTTTGAGCTGACGCTCGTCGAACTCGAAAACAGCTTTGGAATTCCTGGTAATCCCCCGCGAGTCACGTACTTTGAATTCGCCGTTCACTCGGTTTAAGTACAATCCCAGCCCTTCCCGGATGGACGGTACATAGCGTTTTAACAGCAGGTCAATGGTCTGATCAAATTCAGACTGGGCCACAAACTCACGCAGGATGTGATTCTCAATCAGAGTCATTGCCCGGTCTGACTGGACATCATTCAGCTCTTCTTCCACATCGTGATAATGCTGCTGGAATTCCGCATTTTCCTTACGGACAGCAGACATTTTCATCGTGTAAACGACATATTGAAGCAGACACACACTGGCAATCGCCAACACGCTGGCACTGGACGCACCCGAAGCGACGTGGTTTGTGAAGACTTCAATAATCGAGGCAATAAGAAAATACAACGGGGCCCTGCGCTTTCTGAAAATCCGGCTGAATGAATAGAATTTTTCCATCCGTCTTGTGATAGCTTGCAATCAAACCTAGTTCAGAAACGGGTAAATGATGAACACATTTTTCATCACGGACCGGGGAATCAGCAGCCTCACATTCACTGTTCCCTGAATTCGTTATAATCCCGATAAACTGTATTTTTTCGCTTTCAGATCAACGCCCGTTGTTTTCTAATAGAAGCTTATCTAACCCCCTGACAACTCACTTGTTATACAGTTTCGGAACATCCCATGTACAAAAACTTCGCGACGTTCGTATCGAGTTCGAATGCTTCTAATTACAGTTTCCGTCTGCTCTTAATGAGCCTGGTAGTTGCAGTTTCCACGAGCACTTTCGCTGCTGATAAAAAACAGGAAGCTGGTAGCGACAAACCGGCAGCCCAAGCCAAAAAAACCAAAGAATGGGTCTCCCTCTTTAACGGGAAAAACCTGGATGGCTGGAAAAGTCCCCAATTCGGAGGAGAGGGAGAGGTCCACGTCGAAGACGGGAAAATGATCCTCGAAATGGGTGTCGATCTTACCGGTGCCACATTTACCGATGCCAAAAAGCTGCCAGAGACTAACTATGAAGTCGAACTGGAAGCCATGCGTGTCGATGGCACCGATTTCTTCTGTGGTCTGACCTTTCCTGTGAAAAAAGATCCCTGCTCATTTATTCTCGGAGGCTGGGGTGGTGCTCTGTGTGGTCTTTCCAGTATTGACGGCGACGATGCCTCACAGAACAGCACAACCACATTTCAAACCCTGAAAAAAGGGGAGTGGTATAAAGTGCGTCTGCAGGTTACCGATCATAAAATCCAGGTCTGGTTGAATGAGAAACAGATCGTTGATCAGAATCTGAAGGATCGTAAAATTTCGATCCGCCATGAGGTCGAGCTTTCCCGCCCCTTCGGAATCACATCCTTCGCCACCACCGCCGCCTTGAAGAACATCCGCCTGCGGAAACTCTCTCCGGAGGAAGTCGCGAAAACGGCACCGAAAAAGTGAGCTCGTGTTGATTTTTATCAACACGCTGGTGGATTAGCTCAGCGCTGAACCCCGCACAAAAATTCATAACTCTCTCATAAACCGCTACATATAAGGCGTTTATGAGAGAGTTTTTTATTTGGAGAGGGAACTGGTATCAGTTTTGCGAAGTATCAGGCACAGGGGATAGAACATTCCCCTGGTAAACGCTCTCGCTTGATTATCTAATTCATCTCTCAGCTCGGAATGGTACTAAATTGAATTCTCAACTGACCGCTCAGGTGGCTGCACTGATCAGTTCTCAAAGTTTTTCTCTGGTGGAGGGTTCCGATCCTTTCGCGCCAGAACTCCTGTGTGATTTCTGGTCGCATGGACAGAAACATATCAAACATCGACGAGCGACACTGGATGCATTCACCCAGTCAGAATCGAAAATTGAAGCTGCAGAGAACGAACTGGAAATCATTATTAGAGATTTCTTCGCCGAAGAGATGCTGATTCGAGTTGTCACCGCGATCTTCACAGCCGCTGATCAACGACGCGGACAATGTCAGGCCGAACCCATTGCCCGCAGCCTGTTCCTTTCCTTTCTGGATGTGAAACGGATCATTTTAAAAATACTGGTGTCCGAACAGGGATTAAGTACAGAGACTCTCAAACGCATCAATGCCACCCGTCGTTCGATTGAACGCTGGACCGACATGCTGCTTGGCCCATACGTGCAGAGACTGGGCCTCGAAGAATTTGCCCACGACGTAGAACGCGCTCGTGATTTTGGTGAAGATCAGTTGTCCGAACAGAATGCCATCCATGCTGCACAAACCTGGAATCTGATTAACGCCGGCCTGCGGATTTCATTTCCATCCGGTCTCACCAGTCAGACCACTGCGGACTGGGAGTCCATGCTGGGAGCCGTGCTGGCCTGCTTTCCGGCAGACTGTTTCAGTCAATCTGCGACGATCAAATCACTCCGACAAATACGCTACGAACGCAGCGGAACCGATGCTGAATCATCGCCAGACGGGTTGCCTGAGATTATTCGCCAGCGAATGCTTGGTCTCTTAATCAGTGATGTCAGTCCTGGTAAAATGAGCAAACAAATCAGCCCCTCTGATTCCCAAAAGCCTGCGTTCCCTTCCCCTCAGTCGATCAGTTTCACCCAGATCAGACACCGCAATCAGAAAGAGTCTTCCTGAGAGCAGAACCCGGTGCGGGAATCTTTCCGGAAAACCGGTTGACTTCAAACAGGACAGAGCGGTATGATCAATCTGTTGATATTTTTCTGAATCCGAAAATTCTCCGATTTGGAGTTTCTCTGTGACACATCGGTTTGGTACTTTTAGCTTTAATTTTGTGCGGCTGTCATTTTATTCAGCCTGGCACTTTTTTAGCTATTGGTTTACCGGAACAGGTTACCTGACCGATCGAAGCATACACCGTTCATAGTACTTGAACAGCCCCCGAAATTCGATTGGCCCTGTAACCTGCCTGGTTACAGGGCTTTTTTTATTCCCTGAAACTGAATTAGAAATGAGTCAAAGCCATGATTGTTGTAATGAAACCAGGCGCCACGGAAGAAATGGTTCAGGCCATGGTCAAACGGGTCGAGGAAATGGGCCTGAAGGCACACGTGATCGTTGGTGAAGAGCGCACCGTCATCGCGGCCGCGGGCATCAAACGTGACAGCCATCAGGAAGAACTGGAATCCTGTGCAGAGGTCGAAAAAGTCGTCCCGATCGTAGCTGCCTACAAGGTTGCCAGTAAAGAGACGAAACCAGAGCCGACCGTCGTCAAAACCCGGGATCTGACTATCGGCGGTTCTCACGTAGGCGTGATTGCCGGCCCCTGCTCCGTAGAAAGCGAAGAACAGATCCTGCAGGTTGCTCACCAGGTTAAGGCAGCAGGCGCGACGGGGCTTCGCGGGGGCGCATTCAAACCACGTACCAGCCCTTACTCTTTCCAGGGAATGAAAGAAGATGGCCTGAAGCTGCTGGCGCTGGCCCGCGAAGAAACGGGACTGGCAGTCGTCACGGAAGTCATGACTCCGCATCATGTCGACCTGCTCTGTCAATATGCCGACGTACTTCAAATCGGTGCCCGAAACATGCAGAACTACCACCTGCTGCAGGCCGTGGGTGAGACACGCCTCCCCGTGCTGTTAAAACGGGGACCAGCGGCTTCCATCGAAGAGTTCCTGCTGGCCGCAGAATACATCCTCGATCAGGGTAATCAGCAGGTCATTCTCTGTGACCGGGGTATTCGTACTTTCGAAACTCACACCCGCTTCACGCTTCCTTTGGCAACAGTTCCCTACCTGCATGAGCGAACTCACCTGCCTGTCGTGATTGACCCGAGTCATGGCACCGGCGTTGCCAGCCTGGTGCCTCCCATGTGTGCCGCTGCTATCGCCGCGGGTTGTGATGGACTGATTCTGGAAGTTCATCCAGATCCCTCACGGGCCATGAGCGATGGCGCCCAGTCATTGACCCCCGAGGCATTCGCCGAGACCATGGAAACCTGTCGTAAAGTTGCAGCTGCACTCGGAAAAGAGCTGGGATAATCGGGAACTCTGGATCGTTTCAGAATAGGAATCACAACATGAAGTTCTGCCTGTTTTCGGTGAGTTATGCCGGTTTCTGGGGTCAGCAGCAGCTCAGCCTGACGGAATTTATCGCTCAGGCTGCTCAAACCGGCTACGACTCTGTCATGCTCATGGGGAAACGGCCTCATCTGTCACCGCTGGATGTCACTCCCGAGCAGTTGGAGTCCATCAAAGATGCGCTCGCAGAACACCAGATTCAGTGTGCGATCATCGGTGGCTACACAGATTTCGCAGGCTCTTCAGCCACAGAGGTTCCTCTTCTGGAACTGCAGATCCAATACGTTCAGCAACTCTCCCAGATCGCCCGGGAACTGGGAGCCGGCACCGTGCGGATCTTTACCGCCTACGATACGCCCCGGATGAGTCCCCACGCACTGTGGGGACAGGTGGTCTCGGCTCTGCAGGAATGTTGTGATCGGGCAGCCGAGTATGACGTCACACTGGCAGTCCAGAATCATCACGATGTGGGTGTCCATTCCGACGCCCTGCTCGAACTGCTGCACGACATTGACCGACCAAACTGCAAGCTCGGATTTGATGCCTGGTCCCCTGCCCTGCGGGGGGAGAACCTGTATGATGCTGCCCGGAAAATGGCTCCGCACACCGCGATTACCACAAATGCAGATTACATCAGGCTACCGCGATATTCTTATCAACCCGAGCTGATCAATTACCAGAAAGAGGAGCCCGATCTGGTCCGGGCAGTCAAATTCGGTACCGGTTTCATCGACTACTCCGCCTTCTTCCATGGTCTGAAAGAGGGGGGCTTCAATGGAATCGCCACCTATGAAATGTGCTCTCCTATCCGGGGCGGAGGCAGCCTGGAAAATCTGAATGCCTACGCGGCTGAGTATTTGACCTGGATGAAAACTCATTTACTCTGAGTGTCCGGGATCGCCTCTAGCAGCTGATTCACGAGTTCCGTTTTCTCTTTCGCCAGATTCTGCACTGGGTCAGGAGTCTTGGAAACATCATAGAGTTCGACGCTGGCAGGCCGACCTTTCTTCAGCGTCGCCGTCAGCCGATAAGACTGGTCTCGCACGCTGACTGCAGAATTCCAGTAGCTGAATGCAAAATCACGTACCTTACTTTTCTGACCATTGAGAATCGGCTTGAGGCTGACGCCATCCAGTGGAAATTCGGTTTTCCGGAACGCCGGCTGACAAAGATCTACCAGGGTGGGATATAAATCGATGGTCTCGACCAGAGCGGCTGTTTTCAGTCCCGGTTGTGATACCCCCGGTGCCCGGATAATCAGAGTGCTGTTCAAGGCCCGCTCCAGTGGAGCATGCTTGGCCCAGAGTGCAGAATCCCCCAGAAACCAGCCATGGTCTCCCCAGACGACAACAATTGTATTTTCACTCAGGCCCAGTTCCTCAAGTGCAGTGAGAACCTTTCCCACCTGGCGATCGACATAGCGCACACAGGCCAGATAGCCGCGTCTGGTCTGTAAACGGTTTTCCCGGGCCAGCGGTCGGGTTTTGGGAAACTCCATATTATAGCTGTAGAACTCCCCGCTTTTATGCCAGTAGCTCGATTCCGTTTTCTCAGGGTGAGGTGCATCAGGAATCTCGATCTGGGAAATCGCCTCCCAGTCCTGTCGTGGCGCGACAAAGGGTAAATGCGGCTTGAAGAACCCCAGTCCCAGGAAGAACGGTTGTGTTCCGGTCTTGAATGCTTTGAGTTTTGTGATTGCTTCCTGTGCCAGCAATCCATCGGGCAGATCCTCATCCTTTTCGACGGTGAACTGCATCAGATCCCGAATTCCGCTGCCGTCTTCCCTGCTCCGTCCATTTGCATAGGCAAAAAAGATTCCCCAACCCCGCTTCCAGGAACCGAAGGGCGTCACCAGTTCATCCCATGCGTGCGGAACTTCGTCTCGACCATCACCACTGCCATTGTATTCAAATACGCGACCATCGGCCGTATGTGAGATTTTACCAATGCAGGTCGTCTGATAGCCGCTTCTGCGAAACAGTTCCGGCATGGTTTGCGCCCCGGCCGTCTTCTCTGCGGAAAGTGCAGATTTACCGCGATAGAAGGCCTGGTTGCTGCGGGTCACTCCCGAATTTCTCGGACTGCGTCCGGTCAACAGGGCATAACGAGAGGCGCCACAGGTGGGAACCTGTACGAAGTGATTTGTGAACAGGACCCCCTGCGCTGCCAGCCGATCCAGCGCGGGACTCTGCACGTGCGGATGACCATAACAGCCCAGTTCCGTACGGAGATCATCAATGGCGATGAATAATACATTGGGCGGCTTTTTCTCTTCAGCCCGAATGGAATCAGCCTGACTAAATTGTAAGAACGCAAAAGTGCAAATCATCACACAGGTAAAAACAAAGCGCATCGGAAGCCTCTAAATTAATCTGGTACTAAAGCAAAGTATCTCGTCGAACTTCCAGTATAACCAGAACCTTCCACTGCACGCATCCGCAGAGTCAGTCTAGAGAGATTCGCTCACAAAAGTAATTCAGAGGTCAGTCATCCATAACCAGTACGCCGGTACCGTTGATCTCATCGTTTTTGAGCAGGTTAAGCGCCTTGTTCGCTTCTTCCAGCGTAAATGTGGTGAGGTGTGGATGGATGGGAATCTGTGCGGCTTCCTGCAGGAGATGCTGACCGTCCTGACGTGTATTCGCGGTGACCGAACGCAGGTTGCGTTCGTAAAAGAGACTCTCCTCATAATTCAGTTGAGGGATGTCCGTCATGTAGATTCCTGCCAGTGCGAGTGTCCCCCCTTTTTCCAGGTACTTCAGAGCGGGAGGAACCAGCTCTCCCGCGGGAGCAAAGACAATTGCCGAATGTACTTTTTTCGGCATCTGCTCAGCATATTCCCCGACCCAGGTCGCCCCCATGGGCCGAGCGAGTTGTCGATGCTTCTCTCCCCGGGTGACCACATAAACTTCACAGCCCCGATGTTGCGCAATTTGAATCACCACATGGGCACTCGAACCAAATCCATAAATCCCCAATCGCTGGCCGGGCTGCAGTTCGCTGCGTGACAGAGCGCGATAACCAATGATGCCGGCACACAGTAACGGTGTCGCCTCTGTATGACTGAAAACATCAGGAATCGCGTACGCATACTCCTCATGCACGATAGCCAGTTCAGCGAAGCCGCCGTCCGCGTGATAACCGGTAAACAGCGACTGCTCACAGAGATTCTCTCTGCCGGACTGACAGAACTGACACTGGCCACAGGTCTTGCGGAGCCAGGCGATTCCAACACGGTCTCCGATCTGGAAACGCTGACAATCGGCCCCAGTCTGAATAACACTCCCGACCACCTGATGTCCGGGAATCACCGGGGATTTCGCTGCGGGTAGATCCCCTTCAATCACATGTAGATCGGTGCGACAGATCGCACAACAGTGTACCTTAATCAGGATTTCATGTGGCCCCGGTTCAGGGTTGGGAACATCCTGGCAGACCAGTGGTTCGGAACTGATCATCGCACGCTGTTTTAAGACCATGGCTTTCATGCGTCTGACGAACTCCTGCTGTCCCTGTCAGCAACATTGTCTGGAATATTTTTGAGTGCTGCCACTCACAGCCTTTAATCTCCGGCTGATTTCTCGAAGGCTTCCTGAACCAGCCTGATTTCCCGGTTCTCATGATCGCGAATGTCCGACATCAGACTATCAAACTCCCGCATGGCCTCGCTCCAGTTTTTAAATGGAGGCTGAGACTGCTTGAGCCGATCAATAAAATCGTCAAAGCGTGACAGGGTCACTGCATGCTTCTTCTGGAAATCGGGAACCATGATGCAGAAGCCAGGCTCTTCATCCATCAACGGTTTGAAGTAGCCTTCCTGCTCTTCGTCCTCAAAATGCTTCGCCAGTAAATCACGAAAACCGGCAACACGTGTTCCCATTTCACCAAATTTGGGTAAGCCATGCTCATCCAGTTCCGTCCACCAGCGATTCAGATCCTTCATGTGAGCCAGAAGCTGTTCATGCTCATCGAGCAGATATTGCAGGTGTTCATGGGGATCTTTCTTTTTGGTGTTTCCTTCTTCAGACATCATTTTGCGCTTATTCATTGCCTGATCCTTTCTCTATGGAATCACTTTCACACAGTAACATCACTCCTGGTCTGGGAAGCAGAACCCTGTGAATCCAGTTCTGCTTCGACTTCTACAATGCGGGAGACCGTTTTCATCACGGCATCGGGGTTCAGTGAAATACTGTCAATCCCCTGCTTAACCAGGAACGCGGCGATCTCCGGATAATCACTGGGAGCCTGACCACAGATACCAATTTTTCTTCCGGACGCTTTCACCCGTTGAATCGCGGTCGCCAGCGAATCCATGACTGCCGGATCCCGTTCATCAAAGATATGTGCCACGACTTCTGAGTCACGATCGACGCCGAGGGTTAGTTGTGTCAAATCATTGGAGCCGATCGAAAACCCGTCGAAGATTTCCGCGAAAGCCTCGGCCTGAATGACGTTACTGGGAATTTCACACATGATGTAAATTTCCAGCCCGTCTTCGCCCCGCTTGAGTCCATGTTCTGCCATGACTTCCAGTACCTTGCGGCCCTCTTCCACAGTCCGGCAGAAGGGGATCATCAACTTCATATTCTTGAGTCCCATCTCTTCACGAACTTTTCGCATCGCCTGGCATTCGAGCCCGAAAGCGTCGCGGTAGCGCGGGTGGTAGTAGCGGGATGCACCGCGGAAGCCGATCATCGGGTTCTCTTCTTCCGGCTCATACTTCTCGCCCCCGATCAAATTCGCATATTCATTTGTTTTGAAGTCACTCATTCGCACGATGACATCGCGGGGATAAAAGGCCCCTGCGATCATTCCGACACCCTGGGCCAGAGTATCTACGAAGAAAGCGGGCTTATCACTATAAGACGCCGTCAGACGATCGATCTCTGATTTAAGTATCGGATCTTCCAGTTTGTCGTACTCCAGTAAAGCCATGGGGTGAATTCGAATGAAGGAGTTGATGATGAACTCCATCCGCGCCAGCCCCACCCCCTCGCTGGGCAGCATTGACAGGCGGAACGCTTCATTGGGATTTCCCACAATCATCATGACTTTGGTTTTCGGATGCTTGAGTTCGGACAGATCGACTTCCTGAACTTCGTAATCCAGTTGACCATCATAGACCTGCCCCGTATCACCCTCGGCACAGGATACGGTAACCATCGATCCGGAGGGAATCGCTGTCGTCGCATTTTCGGCTCCCACGATCGCAGGAACCCCCAGTTCGCGACTGATAATCGCGGCGTGACAGGTCCGGCCTCCACGGTTGGTCACGATGGCGGACGCCTTCTTCATGATTGGTTCCCAGTCCGGGTCGGTCCGGTCGGTCACCAGCATATCTCCTTCCTCAACCTGATCCAGGTTTTCAGCACTTTCCACGACCCGGGCAACACCATGGCCGATCCGCTCTCCCACGCTATGCCCGGTCGCCAGCACGTGGCCATGTTCTTTCAGATGAAATGTTTTGAGGACTTTGAGTTCCTTGCCCCCATGAATGGTTTCCGGTCGTGCCTGGACAATAAACAGTTCATCGGTCAGACCATCTTTGGCCCATTCGATGTCCATGGGACAGAAATGCCCACGGACTTCTGAATAATGTTCCTCGATGAGACAGGCCCAGCGTGCGAGTTTGAGAATGTCTTCGTCGTCGATGGCGAACCGTTTCCGATCGACCGGATCCACGGGGACATTGCGAGTCATTTTCTCCCCGCCGGTATCGTAGATCAGCTTGAACTCTTTCGATCCCAGTGTTTTCTTAAGAATCGGCTTGAAGCCTTCTTTGAGAGTCGGTTTAAATACGTAAAACTCGTCCGGATTGACACTCCCCTGGACGACATTTTCTCCCAGCCCGTAAGCAGCGTTAATCAGAACTGCCTGCCGAAAACCGGTTTCCGTATCGATGGAGAACATCACTCCCGAAGCGGATTCGTCAGAACGAACCATCCGCTGTATGCCGATCGACAGGGCAATATCGAAGTGATCGAAACCTTTTTCCGTGCGATAAGAAATCGCCCGGTCAGTAAACAGGGAGGCAAAGCAGCGGCGGCAGGTATCCAGCAGACTGCTTTCGCCATGCACGTTCAAATACGATTCCTGCTGACCTGCAAAGCTCGCATCAGGCAGATCCTCTGCGGTCGCACTACTGCGCACAGCCACATCCAGGCCGCCTTCAATGTCCTCGCTCAACTTGCGATAGGCTTGCAGAATTTCTTCACGCAAAACTTCGGGTATCTCAGTAGCCAGGATCGCCTGACGGACTTCCCTGCCGTGAGACTGCAGATTGGAAATATTCGCGGTATCCAGATCATCGAGTATCTCTCTGATTTTCTGATCCAGCCCCGTCTCCGACATAAACAGTCGATAAGCGGCAGCAGTAGTCGCGAAGCCATTGGGAACCGCGATTCCCCGGGCACTCAGATTACAGTACATTTCCCCCAGCGAGGCATTCTTGCCTCCCACGGAAGAGACATCATCAATCCCGATCTGCTCAAACCACAACACCAGTGGTTCCTGTGCCGCCATGCTTCCACTCCTTGTGCTAAATCAATTGTTGCTTCACTACTGAAGGCGAGACTCTGAGGTGTGAACCGTAGCCTGAACTGTCAGAGTGTACTGCCTCTGATTATAAAAAACGGATCTTTGCACATCAAAGTTTTCTGTCTGATTCGCCTATCAGAATCAGCGCGGAACCCTCCACACTCATCATTATCACGATTCTGAACAGTTTCAATACAGATAAATCCCCGGTTCTTCCATGGGGGAAACCATTACCCTGAAACCGACCTGATTCTACTTGCATCAAGATCGGGAAAAAGGTTCTGATTTGATTTACCTGCACTTGAGTTCTTTCGGGAAATCAGTCATTTTGACGGATCGTAACCTGTAGTCAGTTCAAGCGTATTCTGTTAGGATGCAGAATGAAGGATGACAGGACCTGTTTCCAGCAGGAAGGACTTCCCACCAGATGCAGCAGACAGTCTCGAAGCACGACCTGAACCTGGGTTCGATTCTCTCCGTTAGAGGCAGCGTTATTGACGCTGTTTTCCCTCACCGTCTGCCCGCAGTCCAAAGCGAACTACACGCGGGTCCGCACCAGGAAATCATCATCGAGGTACTCACACAGCTCGACAGTCAGACGGTGCGTGGCATTGCCTTAACATCCACTCGCGGCCTGGCACGAGGCTCTCAGATTCTCAATACGGGACACCCGCTGAAGGTCCCCGTGGGTCAGCAGTTGTTAGGCCGCATGCTCAATGTCTTTGGTGAACCCATTGATCAGGGGGCGGCCATCGAAGAGGCCGACTGGCGTTCGATCCATCATCCTTCCCCGGCACTGGTGGAACGGCCACCACGATCGGAAATCTTCAAAACCGGGATCAAAGCCATCGATCTGCTGGCTCCGCTCGAACGGGGCGGGAAGGCGGGGCTGTTCGGCGGTGCGGGCGTCGGCAAAACCGTGTTGATCACCGAACTGATTCATAATGTCGTCGGTGCCCACAAAGGGGTCAGTCTCTTTTGTGGTATCGGGGAACGTTGTCGTGAAGCGGAAGAACTCTACCGCGAAATGAAAGATGCCGGCGTGCTCGATAATACGGTCATGGTTTTTGGTCAGATGAATGAACCGCCGGGGGCCCGCTTCCGTGTCGGACATGCCGCTCTGACCATGGCGGAGTATTTTCGGGATGAACAGCACCAGGATGTCCTGTTGCTGATCGACAACATATTTCGTTTCATACAGGCAGGAACCGAGGTCTCGGGGCTGATGGGCGAACTACCGTCCCGTGTCGGTTATCAGCCCACACTCGCTTCGGACCTGGCAGAACTCGAAGAACGAATTTGCACGACAACCAGCGGTTCGATTACTTCGGTACAGGCGGTTTATGTTCCCGCAGATGACTTCACCGATCCTTCCGCAGTCCACACCTTTGCCCACCTGTCGACCTCCGTTGTACTCTCCCGTAAACGTGCCTCGGAAGGACTCTACCCCGCAATCGACCTGTTGAACTCCAGCTCAAAAATGCTGATGCCCCCGATTGTCGGCGATCACCATTATCAGGTTGCGCAATCCGTAAGAAGCACTCTCGCCAACTATGAGGATCTGAAAGATATCATCGCCATGCTGGGGCTGGAGGAACTCTCCCGCGAAGACCGCCGGACTGTGAATCGCGCCCGTCGCCTGGAACGGTTTTTAACGCAACCCTTCTTCAGCACCGAACAGTTTACGGGCTATGACGGTAAGTTTGTTTCACTGGACGAAACCCTGGATGGCTGCGAACGCATTCTTAATGATGAGTTTCAGGATGTCTCCGAACGCACACTCTACATGATTGGTTCGATCGACGAAGTCGCCTCAAAACAAAAGGGGACCAGGAAATGAATCTCAAAGTGCTCCTGCCAACAGAAATCCTGGTCGACCAGAGCGTCACTAAAGTGATTGCTGAAGCGGAAAACGGTTCCTTCTGTCTACTGCCCCGGCACGTCGACTTCCTGTCAGCACTATTACCCGGCATTTTGACGTTCGTAGACGATCAGAACCTGGAACATTACCTCGGCATTGGCGGAGGGATTCTCACCAAAACCGGATCCGAAGTCCGCGTCTCTACGATCTATGCCGTCCAGGGAGAAGACCTGGGCACGCTCCGCCAGCAGGTCACAGAACAGTTTGAAGCCATCAATGAACGGGAGCGAACCGTACGCTCCGCTATCGCCCGCCTGGAAGCCGATATTCTCAGACACTTTGTCAAACAGGGAATCACCGCCGATGTCTGAGCTGCCCCCGGAACAGGAAAACGGCTCTGAGATCCCCGGGAATCAGGGGCACCCGTTACACCTGCATAATCGCAGTCAGATTGAAAAACGGATTGCTTCACAGGAGACTCGGAAACTGAAAGCCCGTGAAGAAAAGCATCATACCATCTGGTTCGGTCTGGGCATGTTCGGTCTGATCGGCTGGTCAGTCGCGATTCCAGCTGTGATCGGTGCACTGGCGGGAATGTGGATCGACTCCCGCTGGCCTTCCCGTTATTCCTGGAGCCTGATGCTGTTGATTGGTGGAATTACCCTGGGCTGTTTCAATGCCTGGAAGTGGTTACATAAAGAAGGAAACGTGGACCGATGAATCTTCCCTTGAGTATGCAACTCTTCGTCAGCCTGCTCGCCGGGCTATTGTTGGGGGCCATTTTTTTTGGTGGACTCTGGCTGACCGTGAAACAACTTCCCAAAGTCTCAGCCCCCTGGCTGCTGTTTCTGGGTAGTGCCCTGGGTAGAACCCTGATCATTCTCACGGGTTTCTGGTGCGTGGGGATCTGGTTGTCGGAATCATTTCGCTGGCAACGCACCGCAGTTTGCCTGGCAGGATTCATCATCGCGCGGATGATGATTACCCGCTATACGCGTTCGTCAACTGTGCCCGCCACTGGAAAGTCTGCCTGAATGAATATTTCCCCCGACGTCCCACTCTGGCAGTGGGAATGGATCATCCTCAATCGCACCATTCTGTTTACCTGGCTCGTGATGGCGATCCTCGTGATCGTTTCCTGGTTCATCACCCGCCGACTGACCAGTGGCCCCAGGATTTCACGTGGACAGAATCTGCTGGAGGTCCTCGTGGTGGGACTGAGGAACCAGATCAGAGAAGTCAGTCAGCAGGAACCCGGTCCTTACATGCCGTTTGTGGGAACCCTGTTTCTGTTTATCGTCGTCTCGAACATCCTCTCGATCGTTCCCGGATACGATGCGCCAACCAGTTCGATTTCCACTACCGCTGCTCTGGCGACCTGTGTCTTCGTCGCAGTCCCCATTTATGGCATCGCACACCAGGGGCTGCCTGGTTATCTGAAACAATATATACAGCCTTCGGTATTCATGCTCCCCTTTAATATCATTGGCGAATTTTCGCGGACCCTGGCCCTGGCGGTTCGCCTGTACGGCAACATCATGAGCGGCTCGGTCATCGGGGCCATCCTGCTCGGTTTCGTGCCCCTGTTCGTGCCGATCCTGATGCAGGCCTTCGGTCTCTTAACCGGGATGATCCAGGCTTATATTTTTGCGGTGCTGGCGATGGTCTACATTGCCTCCGCTACGCAGAACGGTCAGGGGCCCACGGAGCAACAGGACACTGAAAATACAGATTCAGATACAACTTCGACTCACACTCCAACATCATAAATGAGGAACGTCTTCTATGGATCCAGATACCGTCATTGCAGCAGTTTCCATCTTTACCGCAGGCATCACGATTGCCATCGGCTCGGTTGGCCCCGCGCTCGGGGAAGGCCGCGCCCTGGCACAGGCCTTGAGCGCGATTGCCCAGCAGCCCGATGAAGCCAGTACGATTACCCGTACGCTGTTCGTCGGCCTGGCCATGGTGGAATCCACGGCGATTTACTGCTTCGTGATTTCCATGATTCTGATCTTCGCGAATCCGTTTTGGAATCACTTCCTGCAAGCCACCGGCAGTTAATTACTTTAGCAGTACACTCGGGATTAGATCATGTCCATTGATTGGTTTACCTTTACCGCTCAAATCCTCAACTTCCTGGTGCTCGTCTGGTTGTTGACGCACTTTCTGTATCAGCCAATTACAAAAGCGATGCAGGAACGGCAGCAGAAAATCGCTGACGAACATCAGAAATCTCTTGAAATACAACAACAGGCAGCCGCCAAAGTCACGGAATATGAGGAGAAGACCGCAGAACTGATACACGCCAAAGACGAACTGCTGGCCGAGGCCGGCAAAGAAATTCAAAGCTGGCGAGAAGAGCATCTGGCACGCGCCCGGAAGGAAGTGGATCAGGAAAAAGAGGACTGGTACCGAGCCCTGCATCGGGAACGGGAGTCGTTCCTCCGCGAAGCCCGCGTACGGATGGCCGGCCACATCCACCACATGAGCCAGTGCGTCCTCAAGGAACTTGCCAATGCCGACCTGCAGCAGCAGACGATTTCTGTGTTCCTGGAACGCATCAGCCGGATTGAAGAGCAGCAGAAGCTCAAATTCCGTGATCTGCTCAGAACGCCCGACAGCCGGGTCCTGGTGGAAAGTGCCCTCGAACTGGAACAATCAGATCGTGACCGCATCAGTAAGTTCATCTCTGAATTTCTCGATATACAGGTCGACGTCGAATATCGCGAACGTCCCGATCTGATCTGTGGGATCGACCTGCATATCTCCGGATATAAAGTTGCCTGGAACCTGCAGGAGCCACTCGAAGAACTGGAAGAAGAATTTGTCCGTTCCCTCAACGAAGTCATCACCCTGGAATCCGGCGTCGAAAGTACTCCCTCTGCCTCCTGAAATGATACGAGACCGACACAACCTGCGTGAAAGAGCTTTATGAGTATTCATCCTGATATCCAGATTCTGCTCGATAACACATTCGGTAAATTCGGTGGTGTTTTGGAGCAGCACGATTTCGATCCCCGGTTGATTGAAATCGGAAAAGTCACCTACGTCGGTCGCAGTCATGCCCGGGTCAGCGGGCTTCCCAACGTTCAATCAGAAGAACTGCTGCAGTTCCCCAATCATGTACTGGGACTGGCGTTGAATTTGGATCCGGACGAAGTAGGCGTCGTCCTACTGGATCCCAGCGACCAGCTGACAGCCGGCGATGAAGTCCGCCGCACACATCGACTGTTAGACGTTCCGGTCGGTGAATCGTTGATCGGACGTGTGATTGACCCGGTGGGGCGGCCCCTGGATGGTCACGGCCCTGTCTCTGCGGCCGAACGTCGTCCTTATGAACGGGATCCGGCATCGATTACGGATCGCTCCCCCGTCACGGTTCCACTACAGACCGGCCTGAAAGTGATTGATGCTCTGATCCCCATCGGTCGCGGCCAGCGGGAGCTAATCCTCGGAGACCGCCAGACCGGGAAGACCGCCATCGCCCTGGACACGATTCTTAACCAGAAAAACAAAGACGTGATCTGTATTTACTGCGCCATTGGCCAGAGAAATACCGCAGTCGCGAAAGTCATAGACGATTTACGCAAACATGGTGCGCTGGATTACACTGCTGTCGTCGTCGCCGAGAGTGATGCCCCCCCGGGGCTGCAGTTCGTAGCCCCATATGCAGCGACCACCCTCGGCGAGTATTTTATGGACCGTGGTCAGGATGTGCTGGTCATTTATGACGATTTGACTTCTCACGCCCGTTCCTATCGTGAACTTTCTCTGCTGCTCAGACGGCCTCCCGGTCGCGAAGCCTTTCCTGGGGACATCTTCTATCTGCACTCCCGGCTGCTGGAACGGTCCACGCACCTGCATGAACGACTGGGAGGTGGTTCGTTGACCGCCCTACCCGTTGCAGAAACGGAAGCTCAGAATCTCTCTGCCTATATTCCGACGAACCTGATTTCGATCACCGATGGCCAGATTTATCTGTCTCCTCAGTTATTCCAGAAAGGAATTCTGCCCGCTGTGGATGTGGGGCGTTCCGTTTCCCGGGTTGGCGGTAAGACACAGCTGCCCGCCTACCGGGCAGTCGCCGGCGATTTACGGCTCTCTTACAGTCAGTTTGAAGAACTGGAAACATTCTCCCGCTTCAGCAGTCGTCTGGATGAGGAAA
This sequence comes from Gimesia chilikensis, assembly GCF_007744075.1. NCBI lineage: Bacteria > Pseudomonadati > Planctomycetota > Planctomycetia > Planctomycetales > Planctomycetaceae > Gimesia > Gimesia chilikensis. The sequence goes on from NZ_CP036266.1 coordinate 5,125,271, forward strand.
CGCTGGCAACACTGGAACGGGGACGACGGGTGCGTGAGATCTTTAAACAGCCTCAGTACCAGACACTTTCCGTGCCGGAACAGATCTCGGTACTGGTCGCGATGTCTGCAGGTGTCTTCGATGATACCGATTTAAAACACATCCGGACTTTGGAAGAACGCATCGCGCCCCTGCTCGAGTCCGACTTCCCCAACTTGAGTGAAGCCATTCTGGAGGGGAAAAAACTGACCGACAGTGACCAGCGTGCGATTGTAGAAGCAGCGCAAGAACAAGTCGCATTATTCACACAGGACCAGGCTTGAAGTGAAGCAGAAGCATGCAGGACTTTGAAACTTTAAAACGCAGTATCGATAGCACACGCGACCTGGAATCGGTGGTGCGGACAATGAAAACCCTGGCCGCGGTCAGCATCCGCCAGTATGAACAGGCCGTGGATTCACTGGAAGATTTCGCGGAAACGGTCAATCGCGGATTAGCCATGGTCCTGAAAAACGTGCCTCCGCAGACCAGCCTGTCTGAACTGCAGGGAACCGGTTCAACAGGTATTATTGTCTTCGGTTCGGACCAGGGAATGTGCGGTCAGTTCAATGAGCAGATCGGTTCGTTCGCACTGGATTATTTTGCGGATGATCCCCAGCCAGCGACGCAGCATGCCTGGATGGTTATCGGATCCCGTATCTCCGGGAAACTCCTGGACGCGGGTTGCCAGCTCGACTACGAATTCAATCTACCGGGAGCCGTTACCGGCATATCCCCCCTCGTCGCAGACATCCTTGCAGAAATTGATCGCTGGCGATATGAACGACACCTGGGGAAAATCTATATCTTCTACAATCAGCGGGTTTCCGCTTCATCCTATAAGCCACATGCCCAGCAGCTGCTCCCCATCGATGTCGCCCAGCTCGCACAAAAACAAACGCCCGCCTCAACATCCCGGTCGCTGCCCCTGTTTACAATGGCTCCCGGCGTTTTACTCTCGCGGCTCATTCGACAATATCTGTTTGTTTCGCTGTTCCGCGCCTGTGCTGAATCTCAGGCGGGTGAAAACGCAAGTCGGATTGCGTCCATGCAGGCAGCAGAACACAATATAAAAGAGCGGCTGATGAATCTTCAAGCCGAATTTAATCAACGTCGCCAGACCGCAATCACAGAAGAACTCCTCGATGTGGTCACCGGCTTTGAAGCTCTCAAAGAGGAGAAATAAAACACCAACTGTCTGAATATCTAATTTCAACACACTTAATATAACAGAAAGCGCAGTACCATGACCGATCAGCCCGCAACTCCCGTAGCCAGTGATTTCATGACCACCCACGTGGAAGTTGTCACTCCCGACATGCATTTGTCTGATGTGATCCATTTTCTGTTAAAGCATCATGTCTCAAATGCGCCCGTGGTCGAGCTCAAGGATGGCAAGAAGATCCTACAGGGTTTTATCTCCGAACACGATTGCCTGTGTGCGCTCTCTGATGAAGTCTTTTTCGGCTTTCCCAGCCCTCCGCAGACAGCCCGTACCATCATGACCGCGCATCCGATCTGCATAGCCCCCCACACAGATCTGTTCTCGATTGTCTCAGTCTTTAACAGCCACAAACTGCGACATCTGCCGGTTGTTGAAAATGGGCACCTGCTGGGGATTGTCAGTCGGCACGATATCCTCAAAGAGATGGATGAATATTACAAAAAAAACCTGCATCACCAGGATCACGAACGCATGCTGCGTGACACATCGCAAACCTTCAACCTGCGATTCACCATCGATCGCGATCACGAGTAAACCAATCTTCAGAGTCAGCAGATCCGAGGCAGCGGACTCCCCAAAGGGTCCGCCAGTGGCTGTTCCACTCCCAATGTGCGTTGCACTGTCACGGGAGCAACACCGCGTTCTCTGACAACACCGATCCGGCTGGCCCGCTCCATGCCCGGAATCGTCTGCAACTGCGCAACAGCCTCTGCCGCCGCCCCCTGCTCCACAGCCAGCAGCATTGTCCCTTCGTTAGCGATATGCAGCGGATCGAGTCCGAGCAGTTCACTGATACCCCGTACTTCAGGCGTTACAGGCAGAGTTCGTTCCTCGATACTCAATGTCTTTCCACAGGCTTCTGCCCATTCGTGCAAAACTGCCGCAACGCCGCCTCGCGTCGCATCGCGCAAGCAGCGGATTCGTGACCCCAGAGTGAGTCGCAGTTGATCTACGGCAGGAAATAAGGAACCCGAATCACTTTGCGGCAGCGGCTCGATGCCCAGTTCTTCCCGCACCGCCATCACCGCGATCCCGTGCTGGCCCAGAGGACCACTGACGATCAGTTCGTCACCCCTCTGGAGCTGAGCCGGACCGGGGGGAACCGGCTCCAGTAACTCCCCGACCCCCGCGGTGTTGATAAACAGTCCATCCACCGCCCCTCGTGGTACAACCTTGGTATCTCCGGCCACGATCTGTACTGCAGTCTCTCCCGCTGCTCGTGCGACACTTTCCAGAATTCGTTCCAGCACCGCCAGGGGGAGCCCTTCCTCGATCATCAGTGAGAGGGTCAGCCAGCGTGGTCTGGCGCCGCTGACCGCCAGATCGTTTACCGTACCGTAAACCGCGAGCGAACCGATGTCTCCTCCCGGGAAAAACAAAGGGGTGACGACAAAACTGTCCGTTGTCAGTGCCAGTGGTTGCCCGCTATGGGGCAATCGCGCGGCGTCATCCAGAGACTGAGAAGAGACCGGCTGCAGGATTATGAGAATCCGCTCCTGGATCAGTTTCCGCGACAGCCGTCCCCCTTCTCCGTGCGCCAGGGTCACGCATTCCGCATGATCGCGCACCGAGACCGGACAGTTCAGCTGCCAGCCGCCTGGAGATTTTCCTTCCCGTTCGGTCATCTTCCGTCACTTCCTGATAAATTCCGTTACTCAGTTCCGCATCAAGTTGTGTTGTCCGCAGGCACACCATAACGATAATAGGCAGCACAGGCGCCTTCTGACGATACCATCGGTGCTCCCAAAGGAGAATCGGGGCTGCAGCGTTTACCGAATTCGGGACAATCCGTTGGCTTCAGCTGACCGGTCATGACTTCATAACTGCGACACGCATCATTCTCCAGCACTGGCAGCTCAGATTTTTCAAAACGCAGTCGCGCATCAAAGTGACTCCACTCAGGTCGTAGTTCCAGGCCTCCACGGTGAATCACACCGAATCCGCGCCACGCGCGATCGTTGATCTGGTAGATCTCCTGAACCAGGTCGCGTGCGGCCCGATTCCCTGCGGCCTGCACAGCCCGGGCATAACAGTTTTCCAACCATGCCTGTCCCTGTTCGAGTTGTCGTGCACAGGCCAGTATCCCTTCCAACAGATCCAGGGGCTCGAAGCCGGTGACGACCACGGGTAACTGATAGCGTTCCACAAATGATTCATACGATTCGTAGCCCATCACGGTACAGACATGACCTGCCGCCAGAAATGCCTGGACACGATGGTTGCTTGATTCCACCAGGGACTCCATCGCCGGCTGAACACGCACATGCGAAACCAGCAGACTGAAATTCTGCACTTCATCCCGTTCCGCCTGTCTGACGGCCAGTGCCGTCGCGGGGGCCGTCGTTTCGAAGCCGACTGCGAAGAAGACGATCTGTCGCTGGGGATTTTTCTGAGCCAGCCTGACCGCATCCAGAGGCGAATACACGATCTGCACCTGCCCCCCCGCGGTGCGGACATCGAGCAGCGACCGCTTGCTGCCCGGCACACGCAGCATATCACCAAAGCTGGCGAGGATCGTGTCTTCCCGCTGTGCCAACTCGCAGGCGAAATCGATGTCTGCCTGACTGGTGACACAGACCGGACAACCGGGACCATGAATCAGTTCTACGGTTTCCTCCAGTTCTGCAGCAATCCCGTGTCGGAGCAGGCTGTGGGTCTGGCCTCCGCAGACCTCCATCAACGTCCAGCAGCGTGTGGCGCTCTTACGGATTTCATTCAGCAGGTGTTTTGCTGCAGCCGGGTCTCGATATTCATCCAGATACTTCATGATTCGTACCCCGTGTCGTCTGACTCGGATCCCTGCCAGCCTTCGTCGTCCCCCATCGCAGCCAGCGTTTTGAAGATCTGTTCTGCTTCCTCGGGATCCACCCGACTGATGGCAATGCCGGCATGGACGATAACGAAATCTCCTTCCTCCGCTTCCGTGACACAGGCCATATGCACCACGCGACGTACGCCATCGAATTCCACTTCCGCCTGTGCAAAGACGCCGTCCCGTTCCAGCCAGCGTACAATTTTTCCCGGGATACCTAAGCACATTAGTTCGTGTCCTTCCTTTCCCGTCTGGCTAGCGCAATCGCCAGCTGACCCGCCGCCAGGCCGCTATCGTTGGGGGGGATCCGTCCCGGGAAACCAAGCTCCTGTCCATTCTGTCTGATTTCAGCTGCGACCGTTTCGACCAGGCAACGATTCTGAAACACGCCCCCTCCCAGAACAACGGGAAACTCCGCATACGAAGCACAAAAACGGGCAATCCCGCGTGCCAGCCCCCGATGAAAACGCATCGCCATCCGCCCCGGTTCAACTCCCTGCAGCCGATCCTCCCAGATCTGTCTGACCGCCGGTCGCCAGTCGAGTTCCCGCAGATCGCCCTCCTGAACCGGAAAGTCATATGCGCCTGGTTCTTCTGCATCACAAGCCGCTTCCAGCAGCATTGCTGCCTGGCCCTCAAAACCGGAATGTCTACAGCCCAGGATCAGTGAGGCCACTCCATCAAACAGCCGCCCCGCGCTACTCGTCAGTGGGGAGAGACGTCGGGATTCCGCGATTTTGAGCAGCGTCGCCACCTGTGCCTGCTCGATTTCCAGATGATATGCCGCCTGGTCTCCTACCGCGTCTGTAAGTAATGTCACCGCAATTCGCCACGGTTCGCGAATCGCCTGTTCGCCACCCGGTAATGCGAACGGCAACAATCGCCCGATGCGTTCATATTCCCGAGCGCTCGCGAGTAAGAATTCGCCTCCCCAGATGGTCTGATCTTCGCCCCAGCCGGTTCCATCGAATGCGACTCCCAGGACACGTCGTTCCAGCCAGCCCTGCTCCAGCATGCCTGCTGCGATGTGTGCATGATGATGCTGCACCAGTTCCAGTGGAATGTTTTCACGTTCCGCCCACTGAGTCGTGAAATAATCCGGGTGTTGATCACAGACCAGCCCCGCAGGCGAGACATCGTAAAGTTGTTTGAGAGCCTCTAACTGATCCAGATAGCGTTCACAAGCGGCTACGTTATCCAGCTCTCCGATATGCGGTCCCAATATCGCCTGCTGTCCGTTACACAGCGCGAAAGCAGACTTCTGCTGCCCTCCTGTGGCTATCAGTGGTTCACCTCTTCCCACAGGCAGGGAGAGCGGAGCCAGCCCGCGGGCCAGCCGAATGGTGACACTGCGTCCCGCCATGACACGGACGACACTGTCATCGACGGGGCGCTGAATCGGCCGGTCGTGTTCCAGCCACAGTTCTGCACCTTCACGGATCTCGGCTTCGATTGCCTTTGATTGACAGGGGATGGGCGATCCTTCCCGGTTCGCGCTGGTGACAACCAGAGGAAATCGGCATTGATCCAGCAGCAGTGCATGCAGCGGTGTCGTGGGTAACATCACCCCCAGGGTCTGTAATCCGGCATTCAACTTACGTGACAGACCAGACTCCTGCCGGGCACGCAGCAGTACAATCGGCGACATGGCGGAACTGAGCTCCCCGGCTTCCACGTCGTCTACAATCGCCAGTCGCTGTGCTTCTGCAAGCGATCGGACCATGACAGCCAGGGGCTTGGACGGTCGATGTTTCAGTCGACGTAATGTCTGAACCGCGGCATCAGAACGGGCATCGATAAGTAACTGATAGCCTCCCAGGCCCCGCAGCCCCACAATCTGCCCACGTGCTAATGCCTGAGCTGCTCTCTCAATTGAAAGCGGACCTGAGGCAACAGTATTTCCTTGAGAATCCGTCCCCCAGACTTGAGGTCCACAGTCCGGACAGGCGATGGTTTGCGCATGAAACCGTCTGTCAGTCACGGACTCATATTCGGCGGCACACGCTTCACACATGTCGAACTCTGCCATTCCTGTCTGCCGTCGTTCGTAAGGCATGGCTTTAATCAGCGAATAGCGGGGACCACAGTCCGTGCAGCTGTTAAACGGATATTGATAACGACGATCGTCAGGATCGAAGGTTTCTGCGAGACACGACTGACAGACGGCCTGATCCGATGGAACTGCGGTTCTCAGCAAGCCAACCTCGTCACTCTCCTGAATTTGAAATGAACTCATACCCTCATATTCAACAGATTGACGCTCCCGTGTTTCCAGTTCTGCTGGTAGACGTGACTCCAGCCCCTCTTCGAAACGTTGCACCAGTGACACAGGTCCCTCTATGTACAGCTTTACCCCCGCTGAGGTGTTACAGATTGAACCGGCCAGTCCCAGTTCGTACGCCCAGCGTGCTACCGCGGGTCTCAAGCCGATTCCCTGCACACGACCGTTGTACGTAATCTGTACGGCGATCTGTGTTACTTCCGGATTACTGATTGCCTGCCGGTTCATAGATGGACTCGATTTTTTCCTGATACTGCTGTTCCAGAAATTCACACCATTCCTGAATGCCACCATTATCGATTGCACACGTCGTCAGGACATTCAGCTCGGGTTGAATTTTCAACGCATCCTCGGTCACTGCTTCGAGGGAAAACGGGACATACGGCAGCAGATCCTGCTTGGTCACAACCATGGCCTGACTGGTGCGAAACATCTTGGGATACTTTCCCGGCTTATCGTCCCCTTCCGTGGTGCTGATCAGGACCACTCGAAGGTGCTCTGCCAGATCGTGGGACGCCGGACAGACCAGGTTGCCCACGTTCTCGATAAACAGAAAGTCGACCGCTGGATCTCCCAGTGCCTGCAATCCCCGCTGCACAAGAGGCAGTTCCAGATGACAGGCGCCCCCCGTTGTCAACTGGGCGACCGGGACTAAGGGCGCCAGGCGTTGTGCATCCCGGTCTGTTTCCAGATCACCAACCAGCACGGCCATGCTGCGGCGACCAGCCCAATGCCGGGCCGTCGCTTCCAGCAGAGAGGTTTTCCCTGAACCGGGGGAGGAAAGCAGGTTGATCACCAACGTCCCCCGCCGACCGAGTCGTTCCCGTTCTGCAGCCGCGTCTGCTTTCTGTTCCGCCTGAATGTCCCGTCTGACAGATAACACGCGGGTGTTCATAATTTCGCTCCTGTCACTGTATTTTCAGAATCGACAGTAATACTCATCAGTTTCACCTGGTCTCCCTGAATCACCTCAACGGGGCCGGTTCCACAAGCCGGACAGAGAAACTCAAATTTCTGCACTTCAAAACACTGACCACACAGTCGACATTCCGCTTTGACCGGCACGATCTCCAGCACGAGACGACATTCCTTCGAGAACCATTCTCTCGCCAGTTCTGTAAAAGCCGATTCAAACAACAGTGGTTCGACTCCCGACAGGTCTCCGACCTGCATCTGAATCTCTTTCACCACGCCCCCGCCATCGTCGGCAACGATCTGCTGAACCTGATTCAACAGCGTCTGTACCAGAGACCGTTCATGCATGATCGACCCCCAGAGCGCGTCTCGCATCCCATTCCCGACAGATCGACTCGACTGCGCGTTCCACGCCGGCAGACACCTCTGACGAGATGACATCTCCTGGAACTGTCTCTGCGATTTCTACGCCCCAGATGATAACCTGAGCAGGAAGGAGCCCCAGTTCTTCCGCCAGCAATAACACACCCGGCAGTGCGATCTGATGTGTCCCCGACCAGTTCACCTGATCCAGTTCAGCAGTAGGCCACTGCCAGTGATGTATGCTCCCCACCGGGCCAGCGCCGCGACAGGCATCACAGATGACGAGAGGAGACGCAGGATCGAGCCAGTTGAGCAGATCATCCGGCGTGCGAGAGAGGTGAACGATCGCCTGAGACAGGTCTCTTGTCTTCAGTGCGCGGACTATTTCCCAGCCAGCCTGATCATCGCCGTGCGGACTGCCGAGCCCTGCGATCTGTATCTGTCGGGAATCTGTCATAAATCAGGATCGTTCTATTGTGACATTCAGAAAATGGGTGGAACAACTGATGCACGGATCATAGGCCCGTACCAGATTTTCACAGAGACGGGCTACCTGTGACTCTTCTTTCTTTATTACTTGACGTACCCACGCTTTCAGATCGAGTTCAATCTGTGCCTGATTCTGTGAAGTCGGAGGAATAATGTCCGCCTCGACGATCTTTCCTTCAGTGTCAATTTCATAACGATGAAAGAGTGTTCCGCGGGGCGCTTCCGTCGCCGACATGCCCACACCTGCCTGGTATTCATAAGTCATGCGAGGCTGCTTTGTGGAATGCTCGTCGCGAAGAATCTGCAGCGCCTCTTCGTACGAGTGCACCAGTTCCAGCCCCCGGGCAATGATGGCTCGATGCGGATTCCTGCACTCGGGTTCAAACGCAATTTCATCGGCCAGTTTCCGCGCCAATGGAGAAAGTCGATCGCGGTTCAGATTCACCCGTGAGAGGGGGCCCAACAGATAGGGACGCCCGGTTGTCTTGCGAATGGCGTGCAGGGCCGTCGAGTGTGGAACCTGCCGTTCCTGGAACTCTTCGCGGTAGTCGCTGACTTCGATCTGATCTCCGGAACTGGTCTGCATGACGCCTTCGTTCATGGGATATTCGTGGGGATGCGAGAGTGAAACAAATTCACAATCCGATTCCAGTTCGGGATATTCGAAACCGGCGACCCAGCGGGTGGTCTCAATGGCCGCGTTCAACCCCCATTCAAAATCGGGCACCAGTTTCTGAAACTCGTTGCAGCTCGGGATACGATAGAAACCCCCGACACAGACATTCACGGGATGAATGGCCCGCCCCCCCAGCAGGTCGACTAACTGATTCCCATGCTTCTTCAACCTTAGGCCCCGGTTGACCTCGTCCGGGAACTGCTTGGCCATCGCCAGCCCGCTTTCAAATCCTAAGAAATCAGGGGCGTGTAACAGATGCATATGCAGGCCGTGACTCTCGATCCACTCCCCGCAATACAGTAATCTTCGCAGCCGACGTATTTCGGGAGTGATTTCGACTCCCAACGCCATTTCCATCGCATGCACGCTGCTCATCTGGTACGCCACAGGACAGATTCCACAGATCCGGGCTGTGATATCAGGGGCATCTTCGAGGGGCCGTCCCCGCAGAAGCGCTTCGAACAGCCGCGGCGGTTCGTAGATTTCCAGACGGACTTCTTCTACCTGCTCCCCCTGCAGGCGGACGTAGAGTCCCCCTTCTCCTTCCACGCGTGTCAGCGTTTCGACTTTGATCTTTCGCTCTGTCATCCGCGCTGATCCCCCTCCAGTTGCACCAGACGCGTACTCTCTGTTCGAAACGCGGGTGAGTAGGCATTGAAGTTCTTCAACTTGTGAGCAATTTCCGCTTTTGAGGCTCCTTCCCGCTCCATCTGCGCGGAGAGGCTCACCAGATTGGCCTGCAGCGCGGGTCCGAAACAGCCATAACAGCCCCGGTTGTAACTGGGACAGAGTGCATGACACCCCGACTGGGTAACCGGCCCCAGACAGGCCGTTCCCTGCGCAACCGTCACACAGACCGTGCCTCGACGTTTACAGTCCAGACAGACACTGTGCCGGGGAGTACGGGGCGTCTGACCTGCAAGCAGAGAGCGAATGACTTCGATCAGTTGATACTGGTTAATCGGGCAGCCCCGCAGTTCAAAATCGACCTGCACATGCTCGGCGATCGGCGTCGACGTCTCGAGGACCTGGATATAGTCTGGTGTCGCATACACGGCCTGCATGAATTCATCTTTGTCGGCCCAGTTCCGCAGAGCCTGTATGCCCCCCGCGGTCGCACAGGCACCGATCGTCATCAGGTAGCGGGCATCTTTGCGTATCTGCTGAATCCGTTCTGCATCGTGGGGCGTTGTGATGGAGCCTTCCACCAGAGCGATGTCATACGGTCCCTCTTCCATATGGCTGGTTGCTTCGGGGAAGTAGACGATCTCCACTGCATCCGCGACCGCCAGCAGGTGATCTTCGGCATCCAGCAGCGACAACTGACAACCATCACAGGAGGCGAACTTGAATACAGCCAGACGTGGCTTACACATATTTAAAGGGCCTCCACTTTCAACCAGGGAGAGATCTGATCGTAGCGAAAGACCGGACCATCCTTGCAGATGAATTCCGGTCCCAGTTGACAGTGACCACAGAGCCCCACCGCGCACTGCATGTTCCGTTCGGTCGAGACCCAGATCTGTTCGGTCGTCATGCCCCGCTGCAAGGCAGCCCGAGCCGTGAATCGCATCATGATGTCCGGTCCACAGATCATAATGATCGTATTGGCTGGATCGAAAGACTGCAGCCGTTCCAGTAACTGGGGAACTACGCCGACATTTCCCTGCCAGCCCGGTGCTGACCGGTCCACGGTCTGGCGGACATCGAATCCCTGTCCCTGCCAGCGCTGATACTCGTTTGTGTAGAGTCGCATCTCCGGCGTGCGGGAGCCGTAAAGCAAAGTCAGTTGTCCATAGTTTTCGCGCTCAGACAACATGCGATAAATCACCGGTCTGAGCGGTGGCAACCCAATGCCTCCCGCCACCAGAATCACATCTTTGCCCCTGCACAGGTCCACGGGCCAGCTGGTTCCAAAGGGTCCTCGCAAGCCTAGAGTGTCGCCGACCTGCATGGCTGCAATCCGCCCCGTCACGTTTCCTGCTTTACGGATCGTATGTGTTAATGTCTCTGTGGCATCCGGATCACCACTCATGGAAATCGCAGCTTCCCCTGCTCCGGGAACATACAGCATATTGAACTGTCCCGGGGCGAAGCGATACGTCTCGGCAGCGACGGAATCGATGAGCGCCAGCTGATAAGTGGTCACACCACTCACTTCGGGTCTGATCTCGCGAATCACCGCGGTCTGAGGGACCCATGCATTCGCCTGGGGACTGAAGTGGCTGGCAGCAGCGGAAGCAGATTCATTCATGTTGAAGACTCCCGGATCGCGGCCACTTCAGCAGTTAAATCAATGCCCACCGGACACCAGGTAATGCAGCGACCACAGCCGACACAGCCGGAAGTTCCGAACTGATCTATCCAGCTCGCCAGCTTATGCGTCAGCCATTGTCGGTAGCGACTGCGAACCCCATTTCGGACCAGCCCCCCGTTCATATAACTGAATTCGACATTGAAACAGGAATCCCAGACCCGCTGGCGTTCGACCTGTTCGCCCGCCAGATCGCTGACCTCTTCTACCGAACTGCAGAAACAGGTGGGGCAGACCATCGTACAGTTCGTACAGGACAGGCAGCGTTCCGCCACATCATCCCACTGGGGATGCTCCAGATTCGAGAGCAGCAGGTCCTTAATATCAGTCGTATCGAATTCGCGTTCGATCTGATCGACGGCCTGTTGCCGGGCAGCGGTGGCCTGTGATTCCTGCTCAACAGAGACTTCGACCGTCTCCAGTTCGTGCAGAATCTCTTCGCCCGGTTCGGATCCGACCTCTACCAGGAATCCGTCCGATAACTCGGTCAACGCCAGGTCGAATCCCTGCTGACAACGGGGGCCCGTATTCATTGAAGTACAGAAACAGGTCGAAGCTGCCTGCGTGCAGTTCACCGCAATCACCAGCGCAGCAGCACGACGTCGCTGATACTGGGGATCGACATAAGGGCCTCCCACAAAGACCTTGTCCTGAATTCCGATAGCAGCCAGTTCACAGGCCCGCACGCCCAGAAACGCGTATTGGGGAGTTGGTTCTTCAGGCTCGCTGAAATTCCAACCCTGGTCCGACTTCGTCGCAATGGAAAGTGTGCTGAACGGGGGAAACAGATTCTTTTTCCAGGACTGGGGTCCGACATTATATCCAAACAGCGCCTGATCATCGCGTTCTTCAAGTCGATACTTTCCCGGCTCCTGGATGTCGGTCCAGCCGCGGGGCAGATCGTCAATTGAATGGAGGCGATCGTAAACAATAGCTTCCTGATCAATCGTGGGGCCAATGATTTCATACCCCCGCGAGTGCAGTACTTCAAACAATCTGGCAAACTGATCGAGCGCGAGAAAACAGGAACGCCGGTCGTTGGCCTGCGGGGCTTCCGTCATTCCACGGCCCCCTTCTCGCTCTGAAATGTCTGACCGGGATGCTCGCCATACATATCCAGCACCTGCAGTCGACAGGCGACCAATCGTTGTGACAGGGCCCGTGCGATCCGCTGCATGATCTGATACCCGATATCATGATCTGCATCACACAGCGCCCTTAACGCTTCGGCATTGATGGCAATGACTTCGGTTTCGTCGATCGCGGCAACAGTGGCAGTCATTTCCCCCTGTTGCAATATCGTCGACCAGCCGACCAGGTCACCTGCTTCCAGAGTCAGCACCGGCAGACAGCCACGGGCGGGAATCGTCATGCATATTTCGACTCGACCACTGCAGATCACATACAGATCTTTGTGATCGCTGCCCTCTGTGAACAGAGTTTCCCCAGCTCTGAATTTCCTTTTTTGTGCTATCGCAGCCAGTTTGTGTTGATCTTCTTCTGACAGGCCTGCAGTGAACCGCAGTTGCATCAGAATTTCCAGAAGCGGATTTGCCTCCATCGCAGCCTCTGCTTTCGTTGAACTCACAAGGAAGTCAGTCTGGATCTCTGTATCGGATTTTATCCCGCAGCACCGGCAGCGTCTATAGTGCCAACCGCGGAAGAGAAACGAAAAACGGATCCGTTGTAGTATCGGGAATCTCCCTATCAGCAAAGAAGCTATTTGTCCCATACCAGATGAAAAATCGCCTTTGATAAAATAAAGACGCTTCCTGATTCGACTTCGAACCTTCAGACAGGAACCATCCCGCATTGGCATGCATGTTGCGTCTTAACCTATCGGGCTCTGACACCAGCCCCTTTTTGAAAGCCTGATTTTTGAGAACCGGTGCCAGCATTCTGATTTTATTCGCATCACTCATTTAATTTCGTACAATAGATGTTACAGCATTGACTGTCGCAGTTGCTGAACAGACAGTGCGGGTCAACTTGAGTTTGCGATCAGAAGCATCGGCGATTTATCAACCAGCATCTACGTTTTTAATACTCAAGGAGCGATCTATGAAGACTCTCGCGCATGACGAATTGAAGTCTCTTACGGAATGGGAACAAGGCCCCTGCATATCAATCTATTTACCTCGACATCAGGCCTTATCCGACTACCGTGAAGACCCCATTCATCTACGAAACATGCTCGATCAGGCAGAGACAGCCTTACAGGAACGGGGAATGGGCACGGGCGAAATCAAAACGCTGCTCGAACCGGCTCGGAAAATCCAGAATGACGGCAATTTCTGGGGACGCGGCCCCGCCCAGGGGATTTGTATCCTGCTGGCTCCCGGCATGTTTCAGCAATACGACCTGTTTTACCAGTGCCCGCAGAGTCTGACCGTTGAAGACAGCTTCTACGTGAACCCTCTCTTCTACAAGGTCTACGAAAATGATCATTTTGACCTCCTCGCGGTCTGTCCCAAATCAGTCCGGTTGATCCGCCACCAGAATGGAGAACTCAAACAGCTGGAGCTTCCGGAAAATATCCCCGAAAATATTGAAGCGATTTCCTCGAAAACCCAGTTCGAGGAATCCCTGCAGCATCATACGACTTCCCATGTCGGCCCGGGGAGCGATAATGCCTCCATGCTGCACGGCCATGGATTGACGAAAGAACTCAATGAGACCCTCATGACCGATTACTTTCAGATCCTGGCCAAGCAGTTGGAGAAGTATCTGGACAACGACGGCCCTCCCATGATTCTGATTGCCTCCGAAAAACAACAGAGCATGTTCCGCAAACATTATCATGCTAATAACCTGCTCGAACAGGGGATTTCCACCTCGCCCGATCATCTGAACGAACAGGAATTGTACGAGGCGGCGTTACCGGTCATCGAACAGATCACCAGCAAACCGCTGCGTAAGGCCCGCGAGCAGTATCAGAAACATCTGGGAACCTCCCGTATTACGCACCAGCTGGAAGCGATACTTCAGGCAGCTGATGAAGGCCGGATTGAAGCCCTGTTCGCACCGCTCGGCTCTGAACTCTGGGGTCAGCCCCCCGGCGACGGCGAACTGGTCAAAACCCACGATCAACCCGTGAATGGTGATATCGCCCTACTCAACAGAGCGATCCGTAACACCTATAAACATGGTGGTATCCCTTACGTCGTTGCGGAATCTGATATGCCCGAAGACAAACCGGTCGCCGCATATTTACGCTGGTAATGGTATTTGTAATTTAAAGTAAAAAAACTCAAAACTGGACGATGTTCTCCATCACTCCCGCGGTATAGAATGGTTCTGCTATCCGAATCCTCGATCAGAACCTGACTTCACGTGGGCCAGTGATGGAAGAACACTCCAGAGACGATTCACATAGTCATTCCTGCACCCGTATTATGATTGTTGACGATCATCCCATCGTCCGGGAAGGCTACGTCCATCTCATCCAGCGACGAGATCATCTAGAGGTCTGCGCTCAGGCTGGCAGCAAAGTTGAAGCCCTCCAGCAGATCCGAGAGACAGCGCCTCATCTGGTCATCGTGGACATCTCCCTCTCCGATGGCTCCGGGCTGGAATTAATCAAAGACGTCAAGTCCCAGTTCCCACAAGTCAAACTGCTCGCCGTCTCCATGCATGATGAAAGTCTCTTCGCGGAACGCTGTATTCGTGCGGGCGCCCAGGGGTTCGTCAATAAACAACAGGCTCCCGAACAGTTAATCAACGCCATCGAACGTGTTCTCTCCGGAAAAATCTATCTCAGCCAGGACGTCACCGAACGTATGATTTCCCGTTCCATTGGAGCCCTGGAAGATGAAAACCTCTCCCCCATCGAAAAACTCTCCGACCGCGAACTGGAAGTCTTTGAGCAGATCGGCCAGGGAGAAACCACCCGCCAGATCGCTTCCAAGTTGAATCTCAGCGCGAAAACAATCGAAACCTACCGCGAGAACATCAAGCATAAACTGAATTTGTCCAACGCGACAGAACTCACCCGTCATGCGATTCAATGGGTCCTGGAAAACCGCCAGTAAGATCCACCTGTCTCTAATCCGCTCCCTATAAACTTCAAAGATGGTATACCAAAACAAGCCTGGGGAATTCCCCCACCACAACGATCGGTTTTCAGACTATCCAGAACCTGTTTACACATCGCTAAGATTCGTTATGCTGGAATAGAGAGACGGTTTGCCACTCTCTGGGCTCGTTTCTCTATCGTTATTGTTTTCAATCAGAAACACGACATCACATTTTTGCAAAGGAGAAAGTCATGACTGCAGGTCGAATTTGCACAAGAGAAGTCGATTTGGTTGATCAAAACGAATCCGTTCAAGTCGCCGCCGAGCGCATGAACTCCCGCAATGTGGGCACGCTCATCGTCCTCGATGAAGAATCCCACCCCATCGGCATGCTCACCGATCGGGACCTCGCACTCCGCGTGGTCGGCAAGGGACGCGACGCCATCGAAACGACCGTCTGTGATATCATGACGCGATTCCCCTATAACATCAGTGAGGACACGTCCATCGAAGCCGCCCTCACGAAAATGAGATCCGGCGGATTCCGACGACTGCCCGTCGTTGATCGGGAGGGCAAGCTGCTTGGCGTCCTGACCCTCGATGACATCCTCGAACTGCTCTGTGAGGAATTCACCGAGATCGGAAAGCTCATCCAGAAAGAAAGCCCGGCCAGCCTGGCCCAACTCTGACCAGGCAGTATCACTCCTCAAACGGAGAATTAACCGTCGAACATGACCAACTCTGATCAGCATTCCGAGACCGACATCTATGAGCACGCACGCGAGCGCATGCTGCGGGAGCATCTGCGGGAACGGGGAATTACCGATCCCCGCGTGTTCCACGCCATGCGCCGCGTTCCCCGGGAAGAGTTCGTCACGCCCGACAACAAACGCTACGCCTACAATGACTGTGCCCTGCCCATCGACTGTCAGCAGACCATCTCGCAACCCTATACCGTCGCCTTCATGTGTCAGGCCGCTCAATTGACAGGCAATGAAAAAGTCCTCGAAATCGGTTGCGGATCCGGTTACGGCGCCGCAGTCCTGTCGCTCCTCGCGCGCGAGGTCCACACCATTGAACGCATCCCTGAATTGGCCGAACAGGCCCGCGTAAAACTGAACCGTCTCGGTTACCACAATGTCCACGTCTATACCGACGATGGCACTCTCGGCGTCCCACAAGCGGCCCCCTTCGATGCCATTATCGTCACCGCAGGCGCCAAAGAACTCCCTCAACCCTACGTCGATCAACTGAACGAAGGCGGTCGCATCATCATTCCCATTGGAGGCGAATACACCGGGCAGACCATGTGCCGCTTTACGCTCCGCCAGGGACACCTCGACGAAGAAAACCTCGGCGGCTTCGCCTTTGTCCCCCTCATCGGTGAATTCGGCTGGGACCGTTGAAGCGTCATCAGTAAACCGGAAATTCTCCGCTCGCTAGTCGTCTGACAAAGTCTTCCATGTTTCTCAGTTGCCGATCGATAATCTCCTGAATCGGCTCTTCCACCTCCTTGAGTTCGACTCCCTCGCTCAGCACCACCTCTGTGCTCACCATCCACGGCTCGCTGATCTCGTGACCAATCTGGCTGCACATCCTCACGATCACTTCCTTGACCGGCTCCAGTTCCTCATGAATCTGCTGCGCCAGTTGATGACACAACACATTATAAATCTTCCCTACATGGCTGAATGGATTCTTCCCGGCCGCCGCTTCTGCACTCATCGGACGATTCAGCGTAATCAAACCATTCACCCGGTTGCCACGCCCCACCTGGCCGCCATCAGCCCCCTCGGCTGAGGTTCCCAGCACGGTCAGATACATGCCGTCCATGCCCCGCTCCGGATTATCCAGGGTGTTGATCGCCAGATCCACGCCGTCCAGTGTTTTGAGCTGCGGTTCCAGAAATGCTGTTAACTCGTCCGCCAGTTCCTTTTTCCGGTCGAAGTAATACTGCACTTCTTCGATATAGCGGTCGACGATCGCTACCGCCAGGGTCAGCTGCAGATGTTTCTCTCTGCGCACTCCCATCACCTTCACATCCTGTCCCGTCTCCGGATACTTCAGCTTGAATTCCTCGGTATTGATGAACCGCTCCGACTCCAGTACCAGTTGCTCAGTCTCGGTGAGCGGTGCAAAACCGACCGCCGCTGAAGTGTCATTCGATAACAACCGTGCCCGCGAGAAGATGTCTGTGAGCTCTGCGGAACCGACGCGCAGCTCATTCTGAAACACCACATGCGTCTCGGTATTGACTAGAGGTAAGTGCGTTTTAATCCACTCCCGGGCACTTTCCAGCGCAATCTCTTCCACGGAAATTCGATGCCCTTCCCACTCAGAGGTTGCGCGATCTCCAATCACCAGTCGCATCGGCGTATGGACGACTCCGCCCCCCAGTTCGGGCTCCGTGTGTCCCGCCACCAGCAACCCTTTATCGATATTGTGATGCAATATCCGTCCCGCCCACTGCAGATAACTCTGCGACAGCGAGATCGAAATCGCTTCCGCAATGCCATCACAGATCGTATCCGGATGACCGATCCCTTTTCGCTCGACGATTTCCACCGCTTTCTCAGCGGTCGTAAGTGGTCCCAGCGATTCCAGGTGAAAATGTTCCATCAGAAAATGGACTCCCTTTGACGTGCTTCCCTGCCTGAACAGGCTCAGCCACGATTTTTAAATAGATCCAGAAAACGATCTTCATAGTCTGCAAAGACCTCCAGGCGATCCAATTCCTGTTTGAGCACATACGCTTTCGAACGGTTCTGCTTCGCTTCTTCAAACAGTTGCTCGATCCGCTGTTCCTCTCCCGGAGTCAGTCTCGGCTGCTCAGGCATTTCAGGCTGCAACGACTCCTCGAACGATTCCGGCTGTTCCGCCTTCTCCCCTATCGACTTTTCGACTTGAGAGAGCAATTCACCCAGTTTCTTCTCCATCGTCTCGGCCTGCTCGACCAGTTCACTGGTTTCAATCTCAATTCCTGAGATCAACCGAAACGCTTTCAATACGGCCAGCGACGCTTTCGGGAAAGGTAACTGCGAAAAAATATGCGGCATCTCTCCCAGCAGACACGTTCCATTCAATCCCTTATCGGCTGCGGCCCCCAGCAGAATCCCGTTCAGTCCGCTGATATTTCCTTCCTGCAGAATCTCCAGATTATTCACCCGCATCTCCTTGAGATCTTCCGCATCCGTCACGGCTGCGAACACGCGCGACTCATGTTCCGGATGCATCCCGGTGGCCATCGCCGCGAACGTGAAGACCCGCTCGATCCCCAGGTCCTGCGCATAAGAGATCATCTTCTTACAGTAGGAATATTTGCCGAACTGAGGCTGGGCCTCTCCGATCAGCACCACCAGGTCATGTTGTTCCTCGGGATCTTTCCACAGAAAAAAGCGACTCCGTGGTCGAATCCCGGTGTGAATCACTCCCCGTTCGACTTCGACATAATCGATGTCGAACAGCTCAGGCGGGGAATACTCGGAAAGCAATTCCATCCCCAATTTAGCCATCAGGTAGTATCCCGCGGTCAGCCCCACATTACCCATCCCGGGCCAGACTGCTATCATCCAGGGCGATTTCAATGCCTGAACGCCATCAATCAAATTCATCTCTCGGTCCTCCTGCTCCAGGTTGTCTGATACTCTGCTTCTGAATTGATCGTAGGCGGGTCTTTACGAAAAACACCTGTTATCGCTCGCACTGTTTCCCGATTATCTGATTTTCACCGGCGGTTTCTGCCCCTTGGGAATCAGTGTAATGTATTTCCGGTCCTTCATTCGTTGATCAAAGTCCGCTTGCGCTTCTTTAACCAGTACCGGATTCTCCAACAGCGCCACCGTCGTTGCCGCCAGGGCTTCCGCTGCATAGAGAATCCCTTTCTCGCCGATGGAAGAACCGATGCAGGCTACGTTCTGCCAGCTGTGCCCGGGATTTCCCGCTGCAAAACAGGTCGTCCGCAGACCACCCGTGGGAATGTGCCAGCTGATGTCCCCCACATCCGTTGAACCCTTGGAAGAAGTTTTCGATTCCAGCAGCGTATGCACCCTGCTGTCGATCGCTACGGGGAATGTCTGCCCGAACTCTTCAATCAGCGGCTGTTGAATCCGGCGGGCAAACGCTTTCTCCTCTGCTGAAAACTCGGGAGGTCCAATCACCGTCAGCTTCTCATGAATCAACTCCGACAACGGCGTATTGGGAATCAGCTCATGATTGTCGGTATCCACCTGAATCGAAAGCTTTGTGCGCGTCATCAGTGCCGCCCCTTTGGCGATATCAACGACCCAGCGATAATACCGTTCCAGGTCTTCATGTGCGTTCGCACGCACATAATACCAGACGGTCGCTTTCGCAGGCACCACGTTGGGCTGTCCCCCGCCATCAATGATCACGTAATGCATCCGGGCGTCTTCTTTAACATGCTCCCGCATATAATTCACGCCCGTATTCATCAGCTCCACCGCGTCCAGGGCACTCACGCCACTCTCCGGACTCACCGACGCATGCGAAGGCAGACCAGTAAACGTAAACTTGACTGAAACAAGCGCCTTCGAACTTCCCAGATGCACATTGGTATTATTTCCGGGATGCCAGTGCAGACAGATATCCAGATCCTCGAACTGACCATCCAGCAGCATATAAACTTTTCCTAGTCCGGTCTCCTCAGCCGGCGTTCCATAAAGTCGCACTGTCCCCTTCAGACCATGTTTGTCCACCGCTTCCTTGACTGCCAGCGCCGCCCCCAACGCCGCGGTTCCCAGACCACTGTGTCCGCAGGCATGACCGGCTCCCCCTTCTGTCTGACTCTCACGATAGGGAACTGTTTTCTGAGACAGCCCCGGCAGCGCATCGTACTCTGCCAGGATCCCGATGATTGGCTTTCCGCTCCCATAACTGGCGACAAACGCGGTCGGCATATCCGCCACTCCGCTTTTGACCTTGAAGCCTTCCGCTTCCAGCTTTTCAATCAGCAGTTGAGATGACTTCGTTTCCTGCAGGCCGACTTCCGCATAATTCCAGATCGACTGGTTCACCGCTTTCAGATCTTCCGCCCGCTGCTGCACATCCTGCACCGCGGTCTGCTGGGCCGTACTCAACGTGCGCTGCTCTTTCTCAGCCGCACTCAGCATCAGACTGCTGCTCGCCAGCAGCAAACCCACGATCGAACCAGTCCACCAGTTATTTTTTACATGCATGATCATTCTGTTCCTCAGAGAAGTGCAGCGCTACAGGTTTGTGTCTCAATTCAGACTAACACAGCCCGTCTCGAAAGTCATCTCATTTCCCCCTCCCGCACTGCAGGATTTTCACTGATGAAATACTGAATAAACAGGACTTGAACCGCCCCTCCCGATGCGTATGCTGGTCTCTTCTGGCTCGCGCGCGAGGCACGTTCACATCCACCAGAACAGTCGGCACCACTGACGAATCAGCAGCTGAACTCACCCCCTTTTTCACTACGAGTCCACCTGTCTCTCCCCAACCGGTTCGCCTTGTCCCCTTCCATTGTTCATGGCACACCAGGACACATTCCGGCCAGACGCGGACAAAATCCGGGACAAAGGGTGACAAAATCCGGCCACATCGGGACAAAATTCTGTCTTGACGCCCCCGCGCCCTTCCACAGAATTCAACATAGAAACAGAACAGCAATTCATTCACGACCAACTCCCATTTGAAAAAGACCAACGCCCCCATGAATCCCCCAATCCAGCTAAAAAAACCTGAGCGGCAAGTCGCTAGGTAGCGTTTATTTAATAGTTTTCTACGTGATCATAAGGTCGACAGCGTTAGCTATGTAAGTATCCACCGTGGCCGAGGGTATGCTGTTACACTTGTTTTCTGGACTTCAACAGCAGAAAAGAAAATTAGCCGCAGGGCGTTAGCCCCGGTTGAAACGTCTTTGGTATATACCATCCGAATTAAGAAACGCTACCTAGCCGCCGGTAACCAGAATAGATGCGGAGTAAATTACTGCCACAAGACGCCATTCAACAAAGAATGATGCGGCACCCGAATAAAATTCGGCCCAAACGCAGCGAGCAGAAAACGGTCAGAGAAACATCGCCAATGATTCATCTTCATCCCCACCTCCACGCATCGATGTAGCACTGTAGGCAAGCCAGAAGACAGCAACAAACAGAAATCATACAAGCCGGCTCCATCCAGAAAAGATGATCATTCAGAACCAGTGACCATCTCGGCTCCTGTTCCTCATTTTTCGTGTCTTTCGTGTATTTCGTGGTAAATACAGATTCATATCATTCAAGGTTTACCAACCCAACCAGAAATGTTTTGCATCTCTCCCCGAAACATTCCAAAATGAAACCATCTCCCACTTCACGCCGTTTCAGAAGGACTCGCTCATGCAACGTCTCCCTCTCGCAGGCCTGGCTGTGCTATTCAGTCTACTCACGCTGCTTTCGCCAGCCCACGCCACCAATGACAACTTTCTGCCCGGCGACTCCTTCTTTCCCTCCAAAGTTCTTTACGAAAATCTGCAAAGACAGGAACAGGAAGCCGAGCCCGTCTATTACTACAACTACATCTGCGAACTCGCTTTCTGTGGCTATGCCGGCTATTCGCAGCTCAAGCTGGATAAACAGAATGAGCAACTGGCGGCAAATATCCGTGAAGCTTATTTACACATTCGCAAAAGCCAGCCGATCAGACTCAGACCCAAAAAGAACGCAAAGCTTCCGCAGAAAAATCAGGGGACACCGAATCTGGACAACTTCTACGAGACCAATGGCCTGAGCATCTTCTTTTACAATGAAGACTACGACTGGCAGCGATTGAAGATTGGCCTCAAGTACAATGAAAACTGGCGCGAGGAAATGAAAAAGTTCATCAACGCCGGTAGGTATTGTGCCTTCGTGAAAAAGGGGGATGCGCTCAAGAGATCAACCACCATGGCAAAGCAGGTCCCCCCACTGAACGTCAAGATCCCCGAGGCGGACATTGAAACCGGTAAGAAAGTCGATCTCCCGCTCACCCCCACAGCCCCCCTCAAAGCCCTGATCCTCTACGACGATAACTACCAGGACTACTATGACATGAAAAACGGCAAGCGCCTGCTGGTAGTCACCAACCAGGGCATCACCCGTTTTGTGATCTACCGCGGAAAATGGAAGCAATACTGATCCATCCAAAGCAATCAAGACAAAAATCCTGAAACCGGGTAAGCCCGAATGCAATTCGGGCCGAGCGCAGCGAGCAGGAAACTGACAGCTCAGGCCCTCAAATAATAAAGCCCGGTTCCCACTACAATTCAGCATCTCGCAAGAATACCTTTTTCGTGTCTTTCGTGTCTTTCGTGCATTTCGTGGTAGCTAAATCAAAAACCGTCAAGATCATTACAGACACAACAGAATGGTATTCAAAAGAACCTGCACAATCTTCCCCTGACAGTTTCCCGTTGTCTCCGACAACCCCGGATTACATCCAGGGCCACCCTTAAGTACTCAACATTCAACGTAGGGGCGGCCCTGTGTGGCCGCCCGCCTGGCGAATCGCAAATCACGCATAACCGCCAAGTGGTCCCAGAAATAACACACAGCAGCACTCACCCCTTTTCGTGCTTTTCGTGGTAGCTAAATCGAAAACATCGAGATCATTACAGACACAACAGAAGGTATTCAAAAGAACCTGCACAGTTTTCCCCTGACAGTTTCCTGTTGTCTGCGACAACCCCGGATTACATCCGGAGCCACCCTTAAGTACTCAACATTCAACGTAGGGGCGGCCCTACGTGGCCGCCCGCCTGGCGAATCGCAAATCACGCATAACCGCCAAGTGGTCCCAGAAAAAATACACAACTGCACTCACCCTTTTTCGTGCTTTTCGTGTCTTTCGTGGTAGCTAAATCGAAAACCATCGAGATGATTACAGAAACAACAGAAGGGTATTCAAAAGAACCTGCACAGTTTCCCCCTGACAGTTTCCCGTTGTCTGCAACACCCCCGGATTACATCCGGAGCCACCCTTAAGTACTCAACATTCAACATAGGGGCGGCCCTGTGTGGCCGCCCGCCTGGCGAATCTCAAATCACGCATAACCGCCAAGTGGTCCCAGAAAACACACAACAGCACTCACCCCTTTTCGTGCTTTTCGTGGTAGCTTAAATTTCGAGCCCTTCGCGGTCTACAACACAATGCCGTCATACCGCAGCACGTATTCCCTGTCGAACACATCCGGCTCCAGCTTCATACCACGCTGACGATCCTGCTCAGCCTTCTCTTCTTCACCTTCGAAGTGATACGCCAGCCAGCGATGGAAATAGCCTTCCCAGTTCTTCGGCGCGAGTTCGATCGCCCGCGAGTAATCGTCGATGGCCAGTTCGACCTTTTCATCGCTCCAGCGGATCAGCCCTCGATGCACATAAATCGTCGCCAGGCGCTCTGCATCGTAACCGGACTGCTTTTCGGCCACCTGAATCGCTATCGTCAGGTCTTCTTCTGCAGATGCGTACCGGCCGACCCCCATGTAAAGCAGCGCACGCGCAAACCGGGCATCCGCGTCGCGGGGGTTATCATCAATCGCCACATTGAAGCGGGCCTGCTGCGACTCAAAATCGTAAACGCCATCCTGGGGCGTAAAGTCGGTCAACGGCCGATAGAGCTCAGGCTTGGGCATCGGAACGGGGATGCACGCTGAAAGACAACACATCAGCAATAGCCCACCCGACAGCAGGCGGAAAGACAAATTCAGCATCACATCACAATCCTTGTTCGACCGCAGCCCCGGAACATTTCCACCTAATCCCAATCAGGACAACATGTTACAGCAGAAACATTTCCTGTAGGCAACCGGCAGCAGTAACCCCCTCCGCGCGTAATGTAAACCAGAACCCTGTGTTACCGCAAGACGATTCATTTCCCGCAGAATTTGCGCAGAAGTAGGGGCGGCCCTATGTGGCCGCCCGCCTGGAGACACACAACTCGCTCTCTCCCGTCTGCTGGGTCCAGCAAACACGTACAATTCAGCAGCCCCTCTTTTTTCATGTCTTTCGTGCCTTTCGTGGTAGCTGAATCGAAAACCGTCGAGGTCTTTACAGAAAAATAGAATGGTATTCAAAAGAACCTGCACAGTTTTCCCCTGACAGTTTCCAGTTGTCTTCAACAACCCCAGCTTACATCCAGATCCCCCTTGAGTACTCAACATTCAACGTAGGGGCGGCCCCATGTGGCCGCCCGCCTGGCGATGCATCACTTGCTCTCTCCCATCAGCCGGGTCCAGCGAACACGCGCAATTCACCAGCCACTCTTTTTTCGTGCTTTTCGTGACTTTCGTGGTAGCCCCTTCCCTCCTCCTTAGTGGTCAAGGCTCGCTCACCAGACCTCCACATTAACAACCGGTTAATGATCGATGAATAAACGCTGCTCAGGTCACAATGATATTGAACGTCAAATCCAGCCTCGATAGCGTATCTCTCTGAAGGTGATTCCCCGCAATCCTGATGATTGCTTCAGCAGATACATCCGACCTCAGGTCGGCGTTATTTATCTTTCACATCCCTTCTGTCAAACAAGGAACACGCGATGCGAAACCGTAGCTTCAGCCGTTTTCTTTCCGGCTCTCATCAACGTCATGCATTTACTTTGATTGAACTGCTGGTCGTCATTGCCATCATCGCCATCCTGATTGCCCTGCTCCTCCCCGCAGTCCAGCAGGCACGCGAAGCCGCCCGACGATCAACCTGCAAGAACAACCTCAAGCAACTGGCACTGGCGTTACATAATTATCACTCAACTCACAATCTGTTTCCTCCCGGCAGTGTGAACGGTGCCGGCGACAATCCCAATGGCGCCCACGGTTCCGGAGCAGTCGCCATCGGTGCCTCCTGGGCTCTGTTGATCCTGCCGGACATGGAACAGTCAGCGATGTTCGACGATGTAATGACGATCGCCAACGAACGCAACGAAGTTCAGGACTGGCTGGGGAACGGAACCTATACCTCTCAGGGTATGTTGGTCGGCAGCAAACAGGTTAACTTCATGCTCTGTCCTTCGCACCCGAAAAACACCGAAGAGTTTGCCAATGGAACAGGACTGGAAAATCTGGCCCGAGGCAATTACTGCGCCAATTACGGTAAAGCGGGTTACGGACGTGTCCATACCAACGACGGCAAAGTCGGCGGCGTCTTCGGCAATAATTCCAGCCTCGCCATGCGGGATATCATTGACGGCACCTCCAATACTCTGGCACTCAGCGAACTGAAGTTTCGACTGCAGAGTTCAACGGGACCATCCAGTCAGGACACCCGCGGCACCTGGCCCTACGGCGTCATGGGAGCGAATATTTTCAGTACTCAGACCAGCCCCAACAGTTCTGCACCCGATGGAATCTGGGGGTGTCGCAGCTATCCCGAAGAAGGCATGCCCTGCGTCCAGATCGGTTCCCCTTATACCGAAATGTACTCCGCAGCCCGCAGCTACCATACCGGGGGCGTTCAGGGAGCGATGGCCGATGGTTCGGTACGATTCTTTTCCGACAACATCGACCTCCTGATCTGGCAGGCCATCAGCACACGCGGCGGGCGCGAAGTCATCGAAGACCTGTAAACTCACTCTCAGCGTTTCGCTACTCTGAAGAGTTGGATCACAGTTCCACCGTTCTCATGAAAGGCTCAGCATGATCTCTTTTCTGTCACTCAGAAGCGCCGTCTGCCTCTCCCTCTGTCTGGCCGCCTCACTCGTGGGATGTGGTAACGGCGACAGAGTGACCGTCTATCCCACTAAAGGGGTCGTGCTCTTCGAAGGCAAGCCGATGGCCGGAGGCGGGGCCATTACCTTTGTCCCCCTCACGGCCCTGGAAGGTAAGGCTGCAGGGGGCGTCATCAAAGAAGATGGCACCTTTGTCATGTCGACGTATGAAGAGGGAGATGGATCCATCGCCGGCGAGTTTCGGGTCATGATCCACCAGTCAACAATGCAGGAACCGGAAACCACTCCCGATGCAGACGGTAAAGCGGCGGCTTCCCGTTCCGAACCAACCCAAACCGTCGCCAAGGACGCCCAGATCCCGCGCGTCTACTCAGATCCGAACCAGTCCCCCCTGACCGTCAAAGTAGATCCAAACGGATCAAACGAAGCACTCAGCCTCGAACTCAAACGGATGTAACTAACCTGAAGTGCGACATAAGACAGTCTGGGTGGGCCAGAATAAAATCCGGGCCGAGCGCAGCGAGCAGGAAACCGACAGCTCATTCTCCCCAGCCAGAAGGCCTCTGCCCACCCCAACACTTTCGTGTCTTTCGTGCCTTTCGTGGTAGCTTAATCGAAAACCATCGAGGTCATTACAGACACAAAAGAATGGTATTCGAAAGAACCCGCACAGGTTCCCCTGACAGTTTCCCGTTGTCTCCGACAACCCCGGATTACATCCAGATCTCCCCTTGAGTACTCAACTTTCGACGTAGGGGCGGCCCTATGTGGCCGCCCGCCTGGCGAAGCATAACTCGCTCTCTCCCGTCAGCCGGGCCCAGCGAACACGCGCAATCCACCAGCACTTTTTTCGTGAATTTCGTGCTTTTCGTGGTAGCAAAACCATTCGCGTATTTCGAGGTTCAACTCAACAGGTCATGTTTCACATGCGCCTCTTCCACCCCGGTCAACCGCGCATCCAGGCCGCGATACTTAAACGTCAGTCGGCGATGGTCGATCCCCATGCAGTGCAGGATCGTCGCGTTCATGTCCCGAATATGCAACGGGTTCTCGACGACGTTATAACAGAAGTCATCGGTCTTCCCGTATTCGAAACCACGCTTAATCCCGCCACCCGCCATCCAGATCGAGAAGCAGCGTCCATGATGGTCCCGGCCGGCACTCGGGCTGCCGATGGCACCCTGGCTGTAAACGGTCCGGCCGAATTCGCCTCCCCAGATCACCAGCGTCTCATCCAGCAGCCCCCTCTGTTTGAGATCCTTGATCAACGCCGCGGAGGGCTGATCCACGTCCAGGCACTGGTTCGGCAGCTGGCTCTTCAGCGACACGTGCTGATCCCAGCCCCGGTGGAACAGTTGCACAAACCGCACACCACGTTCAGTCATCCGGCGGGCCAGCAGGCAATTCGCTGCGAAGCTCCCTGGCTTCCGAGATTCGGGTCCGTACATTTCAAACGTTTTCTGCGTCTCACTCGAGAGGTCCATCAGATCGGGGACCGAGGTCTGCATCCGATAAGCCATTTCGTACGAGTTGATGCGGGCCTGGATTTCCGGATCGCCAATCTCTTCCGCCTGTCCCCGGTTCAAAGTCGCCAGGTCGTCCAGCAGCTTCCTCCGCTGTTTACGGTCGATGCCCGCCGGGTTGGAGAGGTATAGCACCGGACTCGAACCGGGCCGCAGCTTCACTCCCTGGTGACTGGGGGGCAGATATCCCGAACCCCACAACCGGTCAAACAGCGGCTGCCCCGGATTTTTCCCCGTCCCCTGTGACAGCATCACCATGTAAGCGGGCAGATTTTCGTTTTCACTTCCGAGTCCGTAACTCAACCAGGCGCCCATGCTCGCATGGCCGATCTGCTGTGATCCCGTATTGATATAGGTGATCGCCGGATCGTGATTGATGGCCTCGGTATTTACCGATTTGACAATCGTAATATCATCGGCAATCGTCTGAGTGTGCGGCAGCTGTTCGCTGATCCACGTCTGATGCTCTCCACACTGTTTCATCTCCCAGAACGGCGCGACGACGGGAAACGACTTCTGTCGGGCCGTCATGCCGGTCACACGTTGGGTCCCCTTTACGGAATCGGGTAGATCCGAACCGTGCAGCTTCCGCAATACAGGCTTGTAATCGAAAAGGTCCACATGCGAAGGACCGCCCGACTGAAACAGGTAAATGATCCGCTTCGCCCGGGGTGCGACCTGTTGGACCGCAGCCGGAATCGCCTCTGCGGAAGCACTCTGGTTGAACAGTTCCGGATAGAGCAGGCTCGCTAATGCCGCCCCGCCAATGCCGCGGGCTGAGCGTCCCAGCAGTGTCCGTCGTGTCAGATTACGTTCGTATTCAAATACCGGGTCCATGCTTACCCTCGCGTCATAAATTCATAAGTGTTGAACAGCATACTCCCCACGGTCGTCCATGCCGCGACTTCCGCCGGGTTCAGACTCGCATCGCTCGTCGATTCCCCCTGCGACAACAGCGATCGCGCCGCTGCAGGTGCCGCCTGGTAGTTTTTCAGCTCGCGCTGATAAGCAGCCAGCGTGGTCTCTAACTCCCACTCCGCCGGCGGTCGTCCCAGGGCTTCGCGGAACGCAAACGTGATTCGTTCCTCGGGTGAGGTCCCCCCTTCCAGCATGATGCGCTCCGCGAACTTGCGAGACGCTTCCACGAACTGCACATCATTCAACAGCACCAGTGACTGCAGCGGCGTATTCGTACGGGCCCGACTCACCAGGCAGACTTCGCGGTTCGGGGCATCGAAGGTCTGCATATTTGGCGGCGGCACCGTCCGCTTCCAGTATGTATACATGCTTCGGCGATACAGTTTTTCGCCGTGATCCTGCACAAAGACCTGCGCAGTCGCCGGCGAACTGCCGTAATGGCTCACTTCCCGCCACAACCCTTCCGGCTGATAGGGGTTCACACTCGCCCCGCCCACACGCTCGACCAGCAGCCCGGAGACTTTCAATGTCGCATCCCGAATTGCTTCCGCCTGCAGCCGGAACCGGGCACCTCGGGCCAGCAGTCGGTTCTGTGGATCCTCTTTCCAGAGCTCGGGTGTTCCCGCTGAGGACTGACGATAGGTCGCCGACATCAGAATCTGCTTCATGATGTGTTTCACATTCCAGCCCGATTCATAAAGCTCCACCGCCAGCCAGTCCAGCAGCCGCGGATGTGTCGGCGGATCTCCCTGCGAACCGAAGTCAGCGGACGTCGAGACAATTCCCTGGCCAAACAGCATTTCCCAGAACCGGTTCACAGCGACCCGGGTTACCAGCGGATTCTCACGCGAGGTCAGCCATTTTGCCAGTGCCAGGCGGTCCTCCGATTCCTGTTGAGCCGCCCCCGGCAGGAAGCCAGGCACGCCCATCGACACTTTTTCGGTCGGTTGATCGTACTGCCCCCGATTCAGAATGAAGGTTTCCCGCGGCTTTTTGGCCGTGTTCATAACCATCGTCTCAAACGAATCGGTCAGCATCTTGCGGCGTTCTTTGAGATTCTCCCGCTGATAGCGCAGATTCTCGAGCTCGGGAGCGATCCCACTATAGTAAGCTTTCAGGGCCGCCGTCTGTTTCTCATCGCGGTCCGTCGCATCCGTCGCCAGGATCTGCTGAATCGCTTCGGGAATGATGGTCCCGTCATCGGTCCCGGTCATCCCGAAAACCTGGTAATCACCGGCCATCAACGCCTCGCGTCCGCCAAACTGACCGCCACCCCAGACCAGCATGACCGTAATATACTTCGAATCCTTCGTATCGTAAGGCTGATCGAAGGTCACTGTCAGATGTTGCTGCTGCTTGTTTTCCGGTGCGGGTGACCAGCCGTTGTGATCCCGCGGATCGAGACAGTCAGCTGCCGGGTAATCGGGGTGAGATCGGCTCGCGGTGATCTTCGAGACATTCAACATCGCATACAGATCGAGCTGATCCGAGGGAATCGCGGTTCCCGATGCAGCAAAGCTGGTCAGAATGAAGCCTCCCGGAAACGACTCTTTCTTACCGTGACCAATGCCCCCTTCGGGCAGTTTCTCGTTCGGGTAAAACACGATCCGCAAGCCATCCAGTTGGTCGACGTCTGCGCCGACTTTCAGCGAAATCGAAGGCGACCGACCACTGGCTGCCAGCGCCAGCACATGCCCCTCGTCGCTGACCTCAAAGGCACTCCGCGTATTGGGATCAGACACCTTGACCACACTCAGTTCGTGCAGCTTCAGGTCTTTGCCCCGCTGTTCAAGTTCCTGTTTCGTCTGGGCGACCCAGGCAGCCAGTTGTGTTTCATCCGGATGCGCAAGAGCCTGTTCGACCTGCGCCAGTTCCTGATCCAACGACTTCAGTTCTTCCGCCGCGAAGGACAGCTGCGTCTTCACCGCCAGCTTGGGACCAGCGTTGATTCCGCTGTTCCCATCCAGCCCGCGATCGTCGAGGCGATTGAAATAGGCGTAGAACTGGTAGAAGTCCTTCATCGTAATCGGGTCGTATTTATGATTATGACACTGGGCACATCCCATCGTGAGTCCCAGGAAGACTTCCGACGTCGTCTTCACCCGGTCGACGGTGTAGTTGACCAGGTTCTCTTCGGGAATCGTCCCCCCTTCGTGCGTAATCATGTGATTGCGGTTGAAGCCCGTCGCCACTTGCTGCCAGGGGGTCGCATTCGGTAACAGGTCACCGGCAATCTGTTCGGTAATGAATTCGTTGTACGGTTTATTCTTGTGGAATGCATCGATCACCCAGTCCCGCCAGAGCCACATGTGGCGGCCCCCATCAATCGAGTAACCGTTCGTATCCGCATAGCGGGCCAGGTCGAGCCACTTCAGCGTCATCCGCTCTGCATACTCGGGAGTCTCCAGCAGACGATCAATCAGTTTCTCGTAAGCCTGGGGGTCCTTTGAATTCACAAACGCGTCGACTTCCTCAGCCGTGGGTGGCAGCCCCAGCAGATCCAGGTAGAGCCGACGCACCAGGGTCCGGCGGTCCGCTTCCGGGGAGGGTTTGAGCCCTTCCTTTTCCAGTCGCGACAGGACGAAGTAATCAATCGCATTCCGCGGCCAGTCGGCCTGTTTGACTTTCGGCAGCTTTGCCCGTTCCGGTTTTACGTAGGCCCAGTGCTCCTGCCACGCGGCTCCCGACTGCACCCAGCGTTTGATCAATTCGATCTCTTCCGGCTTGAGTGACTTGCCCGAATCCGCAGGCGGCATTTTGATATCATCGTCTGTCGAGATAATCCGCTCGATCAGGGCACTCTCATTCAGCTTGCCCGGCACAATCGCAGAGGCAAACGCCCCCGCTTTGGTATCCAGTCGCAGATCGGCCTCGCGATGCTTTTCATCGGGACCGTGACAGAAGAAACAGTTGTTGGATAGAATCGGACGGATATCGCGATTGAAATCGATGCCCACATCGGCCGCACCGGCTTCGACCGTCGTCGTCGGTTTCGACTTCGGATCTGCCTCGGCAAACAGTGACAGACAGGTAACGCCGACCGCCAGTACGAGCAGCCCGCTTCGCAGCAAAAGGGAACGCATACTTCATGCCCCGTAGATGATCATCTTACAGCGATGCTGGTGCGTCTCTCAGAAGCCGAACCATGCCATCATGGTCCGGGAGAACAGGTGGGTCCCAGCGAGTGCATCGCTAATATTGATCTTAGAGGCGCCGGATAAGGCCTGTCAAGCAATGTTCGCGTGAACGCCAACTAATTAGCCGGCCTGCAGTTAAATCCGCTATTTCAGGCGAAAAACAGTCAAGCTGCGCAATAAAAAACGCCCCACAGATCTCACCCGGAGAATCGACCTGCAGGGCGTTTCAGTT
This sequence comes from Gimesia chilikensis, assembly GCF_007744075.1. Taxonomy (NCBI): domain Bacteria; kingdom Pseudomonadati; phylum Planctomycetota; class Planctomycetia; order Planctomycetales; family Planctomycetaceae; genus Gimesia; species Gimesia chilikensis. The sequence goes on from NZ_CP036266.1 coordinate 5,156,855, forward strand.
CAGTTACACATCGCCTTACAGCGGACGAACCACCGATAGGCTTCGCCAGTAATCAAACAGCGTTTCCACGGAGAGCACTCCGCCCCCCATGCCACTCTTGTTGATCCCGGCGTAAGGCACGCCATGTGCGAACACATTATGAGCGTTGATCCAGCTGTTGCCGGCACACATCGCTTCCGCCACACGTGACGCCCGGCTCAGGTCAGAAGTCCAGACGCTGTTCGCCAGACCGTAGTCGGTCGAGTTGGTCATCTGAATCGCCTGCTCTTCGGTCTTGAACGGAGCCAGGTAGGCCACAGGCCCGAAGATCTCTTCGCGAGCCGCCACGTTATCCAGCGAACCGGCCATCAACGCGGGCTTCACATAGTAACCTTCATAACCGGGCACCTCAGCAGCGCCCCCTTCGAGCACGCATTCAGCTCCCTCGGCCTGCCCCTTCTCCAGGTAAGACAGCACCCGCTGATGCTGCTTCGCATTGACCACTGGACCCATCTGGCTGTCTTCATTCAGCTGATAACCAACCTGCACCTTCTTCAGACGATCAACACATTCACTCACAAAGTGATCGTAAATGTTTTCGTCAATCAACCAGCGGGTCGCATCACAGCAGACCTGACCGGTGTGGAAGGTGATCGCATTCACCAGCTTCTGAGCCGTATCGGGAACATCGACGTCACTGAAGACCACCGCAGCCCCTTTGCCGCCCAGCTCCAGTTTGACGGGCACCAGATTCGCACCGCAGGACTCCGCCACCAGGCGACCGACTTCGGGCGATCCGGTAAACGACATCCGCTTCAGTTTGGGATTCCCCGACAGCGCCGCTCCGGCGACCGCCCCGTAACCGGGCACAACGTTGATCACGCCATCCGGAATACCGGCTTCTTTCGCCAGGCGAGCCAGGTAGATGGCCGACATCGGCGTATCTTCCGCCGGTTTGATGACCACGGTATTCCCCGCTGCCAGTGCCGGAGCAATCCCCCAGCCGATCAGCAGGAAGGGGAAGTTCCACGGGAAGATAAATCCGCAGGCCCCGTAAGGCTGACGCACGGTCCAGGCTTCGTGCTGAGGAACGGCCAGAACCGATCGTCGCTGCACGTGCTGCGCCAGGTCGGCGAAGTACCGCATCGTATCGACGAAGTTCTGCACATCCCCCTGGGCCTGGGCTTCAATCTTACCGGCGTCCAGCGCTTCGAGCTGGGCAATCATCGGCTTGTGTTTTTCGACGGCGTCTGCCAGGCGATGCAGCAGAGCGCTGCGTTCGTTCTGAGGCATTTCGGCCCAGCCGGTCTTGCGGAAAGCGGCATCAGCCACATCCACGGCCATGTCGATGTCGCCCGGCTGAAAGCTGAAGACTTCTGCCAGCTGTTTGCCCGATCCCGGATCTGACGTCACGAACGTTTCGCCGCCCGCAGATTCGACCTCTTTCCCCCCGACGACTCCCTTCAGCGTCCCCTCTTCCAGAAAGGCTTTGACTTCGGGATACAGTTCACTGGCTGTTGTGGTTGACATCGCGCGCTCCTGTTCAATGTGATGAAGAATCGATTGCGTCAGCCCGGCTTTCCCTGTCTTAATAGACTGAAACCGGCGCCGTTCTCTTGCGTTAATAAATCCCCGACGGCCTCCTGCTGCCTCGGTTCATCATAACCGCAATCACACTGAAATGAAAATGTAAAACGCACTCGCGTTTTACAGTTCACGCGAGGGCGCTTAACCGGCTTCTGGATCAGGAAGGTTGTCAGACATCAATCTTTAATCCGCAATTTGTCGCGTTCATAAAACTGGTCGAAACTGTTGATGCCACTATGGATATTCAGGTGGACTTTCACCTTGCCGTCGTCGGCCACTTCCACCACTTTACCAGGTTGCCAGTTGACGTTCATATGCAGCGCCTGTATGTCATCCCCGGGAGACAGACTCGTCCAACTGGTGACTGCAGAATAACCGGGGGAACTGGCCCCGGCCTGCAGGGACTTTTTCCGCATCTCTGACTGGGCTTCCATCAAAGCAAACCGGGCATCCTGGAATACCTCAGCCATAATCGGACGCAGGCTCGGATTTTTCATGATCCGCTCCGTCTCCTGTTTGATACGAGCATCGAGATCCTTATTCAATGACATGAACCGATCTCTCAATTCCCTGTCTTCTTCCGGGGTGACTTTCTGGCTTTTATCCTTTCTAAGGTCATTGGCTTCCTGCATGGTTTCGGCTATCTGCACAGTCAGGTCCTTCATGCTTTCTCCGGCTGATCGGGCACTGGCTTCGTCTCTGATCGAGGCCAGCAGATCAGCCTGCTCCTCTTTGATCGCGATCACACGATTCAGCAGCCGCTCCTGGGCACTCGGTAGCCCCAATGACTTACCGATCCCCTTCCAGTCCATCATGAAGATCCCGATCAGTAGCACGATCCCCGCCGCGGCGAACAGTCCGATCCTCAGCAGCAAAATCTGATTCTTCTTCGAAGATTTTTTCTTTTTTCCACTCGAACCCGAACGCTTCTTGCGCCGGCGGGGCATCTGGGGATCTGATTCGGAGGTGCTCTGGGGACGGCGACGACGACGGCGAGGGGGCTGGGTACTCACGGCAGGTAACCTGACATCAGGAGGAACTATGAACTGAAAGTGACATGTTGGCGCACCCTCAGTATATACGCCCGTTACCTCTCGTCAATCATTGAAATGATCCACGTTGATTCAATTCACACTTTAATCACACAACCAGATCTCACTTCCCGCCCACAATCTGTACCTGTGCCGGAGAGTCTTTCGCGTCCTCGACCTCCAGTCGCAGTACATCCCGTTCGGGCAGCAGTTCCACTGCAAACGTCAGAGTGTTGATGCCCTTCTGGAGTTCGACTTCGGTTTTCGGCTGGAGGGCAACCGGCTTTTCACCGATCCACAGCTTTAATCCATCGACCGAGTTGAACTTCAGAACCGCTTTGCCGGCCGTTGTGGCATCGAGCTCGCAGCGTAGAAACGCAGCGCCGCGGGCTCGCTTCGAAACGTGCAGTCGGCCGATCTCTTCCAGCTGGTCGAGGGGCAGATTCCCATCCACGCGACTGTAAGCCGGCTCCCAGACAAACGCCGGGTGGTCGGTCGCCGCGGTAGCATGCCGCGTTCTGCGGATCGCGTTCATTGCTTCGGGAGTATTCTTCATCACCCGCCAGCGACGCACCACGCGATCTTTACCAATCGTATATGCGTCTGTTTTACCCAGTTCAGACAGGAAACGAACCAGGTCAACCAGTTCCTGACGCGTCAGCTTGTCCAGAAGCCCCACGGGCATCAATGACGCCGCCGGCGTTTCATCATCGATCTGATCCAGGGGAACGTTCATCAGGTTGTCGTTGGCATCCCGCAGGACCAGTTGGCTGTCGGTCCGTCGCACCAGAACGCCCGAATGGACCTTCCCCTGCACGGTGACGACCGTCACCGCATTGTAATTCTCTTTGACCGCTTTATTCGGATCGAGCAGTGAATCGACAATGTAATCCGGCTGAGAGCTTCCCCCCAGGCTGATAATATCGGGACCGACCTTACCGCCGGCACCACCAATCGCGTGACATTTCAGACAAGACAGGTTCTCGCGGCGGAAGATCGCTTCCCCGCGCTGTGGATTTCCACTTGTCCGTATTTCCTTGATGAGTTGCGCCATCTCTTGCGGAGAGAGCTTGACTGGCTGCGGTGCTCCGCTGCTGGACAGCCCCCCTGCAGTAGCAATCGCTTTCTCCAGATTCGGGTTCCCCCGACCGGACGACTGCACCAGGCGGCTCAGCTGAATCGCAGCATCCTTGGAGATCGTTTTCCCTTTCAGAGCATTCACCAGAACGCCCACGCCTCCCTTCCGCTGCAGGAAGATATTCGCCACAGCCGACAGCTGCGCGGGAGCAGCATCACCGTTCATCAGGCTCACTGCCTGCGCTGCAGCCTGTTTGACGTTCACTTCGGCCAGCGCCGCGATGGCAGCAATCCGCAGATCCACCGAGGGATCGTTCTGGCTCAGATTAAGTAACAGCGTCTGGTTTTCCTTGCCTCCCAGGCGTGCCAGTGCGAACAGACTCGTGTTGCGGAGTCCGGCCTGTGTTTTCCCCGATTCAGCCAGTTCGCGAATCGGCGACTGCAATGATTCGATCTTCCACAGACCGGCACAATCGATGGCGGCCTGCTGCACGGCAGGATCTTTCGAACCGAACAGCTGCTGGAGTTTTCCGAGGTTCCCCGCGGGGCGGACTTTCCGTGTCTGAAATGCCTGGGCCAGTGCCCGCAAGATCGCTGCCTGCTGAGCCGGTTTCGTTTTCGCATCCAGGGCGTGGGCAAATAACTGCTGCAGGTCCTTGTCATTCCCGAACTTCGCCATCAGGTTCAGACCGCTCTGCAGCTGACTGTCCGGCATCTGTCCCGCTTTAATCAGCTTTGTGATCACCGGAGTCACTTCGGGAGAATTGATCGCTGTCAGGGCAAAGGTCAGCTTCCGTGGATCTTTCTGCAGATCGGATTTCCCTTCCAGCACCTGCGGCAGCCAGATCTCACGGGTTTCACGGGTGGTCAGCCAGAGTGCATAATCCAGAAACTCATCCACGGGATGATTGAGTGCCTGGTACGCATCGTTGAGCACACCAGGCTGATTGTAGGCCGAGAGTGCCCGTATCGCTTCCAGCCTGACCCGGGGATGCTTGTCATTCGCCAGGGGTGCGATCAAGGCGTAGGTGTCAGGCACTTCGTCTTTCCATTCCTTCGCTACACGAACGGCGGCTGCCCGGGCACGTCCGTCTTTCGCCTGCAGACAGGCCTTGAGCAACTCGGGCTGCGGGCTGCTGATGCACTCGGCTACCCAGAGACCTTCCAGACGATTGTGTTCATACTGAGAGTCCTGTGGATCGAGCTTGCTCAGCCAGGTTTTCAGTTCCCCTTCGACTTTCGCGCGGCCCCGTTCCCGCAGCACATTCTTGGCATTCTGACGGGTCCACGCTTCCGGTGCTTTGAGATACTCGAGCAGTTCCTCAGTCGAGGCGCCTACCAGGTTCGGACGGGGCAGTGTCGGTTTGCCTTTGTAAGTCACGCGCCAGATACGACCATGTGTATGATCGCGACGTGGATCGCGGAAGTCGACTTCACCATGTTGAATGATCGGGTTGTACCAGTCGGCAATGTAGATCGCACCGTCGGGTCCCATCTTGACGTCAATCGGACGAAAGGCGACGTGATCGGTTTTAATCAGCTCGACCTGTTCGCGCGAAACATAACCTGATTCACTTTCGGTCACGACAAACCGGCAGACGCGATGTCCGCGGAAGTCGTTGGTGATCATATTCCCCTGCCAGTCCTCGGGGAGGTGGCGCCCACTCAGAATTTCCAGGCCACAATGTTTGGGACTTCCGGGATTGAGACCTTTCAGAATTCGATCCATGCCGACCGCCGTCACGAACGCAGCGCCGGGAAACGTGTAGTTGATCCCTTCACCATAAGCACCGTCGGTACAGAACGACTGCCCCCAGCGATCAAAGTGATGTCCCCAGCTGTTGACCATCCCCCGCATGACCACTTCCAGATCCATCGACTCGGGGCGGTACTTCCAGATGCCACCACCATTGAGGCGACGCACACCGTAAGGAGTTTCAATGTGACTGTGAATATAAATTGACTGATTGAAATACAGGTGCCCGCCCGGCCCATAGCGAAGGGTGTGCACAATATGGTGTGTATCCTCGGTACCGAAACCGGTCAGCTCAGTTTTGCGGACATCCGCCTTACCATCTCCGTCCGTGTCTTTCAGATGCAGCAGTTCAGTGCTGTTGCCGACATAAGCACCGCCGTCGCCCGGCATCACGGCCGTGGGAATCAGCAGACCGTCGGCGAATACCGTCGTCTTATCTGCAACGCCGTCTCCATCTTTATCTTCGACGACCAGAATCTTGTCGTTGGCCTTTTCACCCGGTTTGATATGCGGATAAATTTCCGATGAAGCAATCCAGAGCCGTCCCTGTGGGTCAAAGTTCATCTGAATCGGTTTGGCGATCTGCGGATCGGCGGCATACAGGTTCACTTCGAAACCTTCCGCGACTTTGAACGACTTACGTTCCAGTTCCGGATCGGGAGGCGGGATATCGGTCAGGTCCCGTTGCGCCCAGGCACGGGTACCAGTCAACAGAGTCAGCAGACAGGCAAAACAGACGACAATGCGAGGCAGAAATAGTACGGCTGATTTTATCACAGAAACGATCCTTTAGAGATCAGATGAATCAAATAAGAAAAAACTGAAGACAGAGAGCTCAAGCAGCTACTTGGAGACCAGACTGTGTATCTCCGCTTCGTTCTTTTCAATCAGAGGAATGAACTGCGGCAGTTCTTTGGCATTCTGCCCCTGCTCATGTTTGCGGAACCCCAACAGATAAGTAATGTTCTGCGGGCGCCAGTTGTAGAAATACTGGCGGTTCTTCTCAAAGGTTAAATCACGCACCTGCTGATCGACGTCACGCGTGAGTGTGATAGGCTGTAATCCCAGGTCGGCCGCGATAATCTCGGCTGCCTTCTGGTAACCCGCATCTGTCAGGTGGATACTGTTCGTCGTCCACTTCAGTCCCGGGTCTCCAGCTGGTTCGGGAATCAACTGATTGTATAGATCGACAAAATAATAATTGCCTTTGTGGGCGATCTGCTGCAACGAATCAGCATAAACCTTGAGATCCCGATTGTGTTCCGCGGGATCGGGCAGAGGTGCTCCCTGGTTTTCGTAACGATGGGGAGAGACGATGAGAATCTTCGCTTCGGTGGACTTCAGATCGGTCAACAGTTTATGCAGCTGATTCTCAAAAGCGGGCAGCCCCTTTTCGCCAGCGAACGCTTCATTGCCGCCATAACCCAGCACGATCAATGTTGGTTTGAGTTCTTCAATCTGCTTGATCATCCGCTGGTAACCGACAGCCGGGGGATCAAAGATGCCGCGCGAATCGGCCCAGACCGTGTCACCACTCCAGCCCAGGTTCCGGAAAGAGAGTTTCGCTTCCGGAAAGCTGCGTAAAAACACGCTTTCCCAGCGGCCGAATTTCTGGGCCCGCTCGATCATCGTATTGCCCAGGAAGATCACGCGATCACCTGATTTCAATTTGAGTGGGGGCGGGGCTGCATCAGCCACTTGTGTTATCAGGCAGATACAGAGGAGCAGGCAGGGAATGAGTCGCTGTTTCACGGAGTACCTCGATCGATGCTAAGGGGTCAATATATTTATTACGTTAAAATAGCAGCATCCGCGGGGTACGGCAAATCAGGAATCTCGAATTTTAAACGGGATTCTTCAATCTCAGAGCAGCTGAGAGAGGGATCTTTTATTAGCTTTGTAAATTATCAGCAGCAATTCTGCATTCAGGATTTGAGTGAAAAATCCGGATCATCGTCGCCATCCCAGGCGCGAGTGGTGAACACAGTCGTACCGGGATCGCCGGCAGGTTGGGTCGACTCGAAATAGTCGGTTTCAACTTCTTCGATCCAGAGCCGCAATTCATTTTCATAATCACTCGGCAGATCACTTTTCACCAGCAATCGATGAAATTCCGCGGCACCATCTTCTCCCAGTTCTGCTGCTTCCGCACTGGGAAAGCGTTCTGCAGGATCGGGGTGCACGAGGCGGTGAATGAGCTTCATCAAAGGTTCACTCAACGCGAACTCCTCCGCAGGAAACCATTGGGGCAACTGCTGCAGAATATTCTGTTTCGCTTTGACCAGTTGAGCGTACTTGAGATTCGCAAACGGCTGAAAACCGGTGATGACTTCAATCAGAATGTAACCCAGGCTGGCCAGATCGGATTGGGCGGTCGCCCGACTGCCGGAGAGTACTTCAGGAGCCGCATACGTAGGCGTACAGGCATGGTTCTCCGGGAGGTTATTTAAATCGATGGCGGATCCGATATCGATGATCTTGGCGTTTCCGCTGCGTTTAAGCATGATGTTCGCCGGTTTCATATCGCAGTGAATAATTTCATTGCGATGCAGGGCAGCGAGTGCAGCCAGACACTCGCGGAGAATAGCCACCGCGACACCCGGCTTAAGCCGCGGCTGCTGCACACCACGGGTGAAGACATTGTTATTCAATGTCCTCCAGCGACGGCGGGTAACCTGTTCCCGAATCTGTTTGAACGTGGCGGGAGTGAGCAGGCTCCGCAAGTCGTAGCCATCGACCCACTCCATCTCCATGATATAAATTTCGTTCCGCTTCACGAAATTCTGCACGGCAACCAGGTGATTTTCCTGAACGCGTGCCACGCGTGCGGCGACCTGCGACAGTCGCGCCATTTCGCTCTGATAGGCAGTACAGTCGGCATACCGCTTAGGGGAGAAGAGCTTGAGTGCTACCGGAATGCTGAACCCGTCTGCACCTTCTCGCGCGCTCAGGTAAACGACACCCTGTCCTCCAATCCCCAGGCAGCGTGAAAACTGGCGCTGGTTCCGCCACTCGAGACAATTATTGTCGAGTAACTGTCGATACTGTTTCTCCAGTTCAGAGATCGTTGCGGATTTTGCAGAATCGTGATCGGTCAATGGAAATCCAGATAGTCAGAGAAAGGAGGGCTTTCCCGTTTCCTCTTGATGAGGGAAAACGTCCACAGTGAACTAAACCCTGATTGTAGTCGGTCACTGATTATTTGATATCGCCAAAAATTAGTTTTCTGACGAGGAATAAAAAAAATGTTGCTTTTTAGATTCGAACTGATAAACAATAGAGGTGCAGGGAACATTGAAATCAGTTGGTTTCGGTACTGTCGCCGCGCATGACGCATCAATCTCTGATTGAACTTTGTGACTGACAGGAAACCCACGACCGGGTTCAAACTACTGCTGAAACCGGTTCTCGATTTCAACCGTTTTAAGAATTGTTCAAGGAGCAGGACAATGATTGCAACCATAAAAAATTCCTTAACCCCGCAATCGATTTCTCAAATCATTGATGATGTCAGCACTCCCCTGGAGACCGGTGACGGATGCTGGAAAGTGGAGTACCACAAACGCATCCTGTTTTTAATCGTCGATGAGATCCACGACCGGGTCCGCATCATGACGCCGATTATCAAAGAAGAGGATCTGGACGAAGAGGACCTCTGGGACGTAATGGAAGCCAATTTCGACCGTTCCCTCGACGCGCGTTACGCCATCGGCGACGGCGTGCTCTGGTCCCTGTTCCTGCACCCTCTGACCGACCTGAGTCGCAACCTGTTTATGGATGGACTGGACCAGGTGGTCACACTTGCCAATAACTTCGGCGGTTCCTTCTGCAGCAGCGATATCGTCTTCGGCTCAGAATAACAAACCGCCACCGCGTTCAGTCATCCCGGTCGATAATCACGGTGCAATCCGGGAGGCTCTCCAGAAACTTCTGACCATAACGCTTGGTCCGCACCCGCGGGTCCAGAATTACGACCTGCCCCTGATCGTTGGCAGTCCGAATCAGACGACCGAATCCCTGCTTCAGCTTAATGATCGCCTCCGGAATCTGATAATCCATGAACGGATTGCCTCCCCGATTCCGAATCGCTTCGACTCGGGCTTCCAATAGAGGATGATCGGGCACGCTGAAGGGCAGCTTGGTGATAATCACATTGGTCAACGCATCGCCGGGCACGTCGATCCCCTGCCAGAAACTGTCGGTCCCGAACAGCACGCCGCGGGGATTATTGCGGAACCGCTCCAGCATCAGGGAACGGGGCAATCCTTCCCCTTGCAGATACAAAGCCAGGTTATGATCCTGCAGCCAGCCTGAAATCTGGTCGGCACAATTCTTCATCATCTTGTAGCTGGTAAACAACGCAAAGGCATGGCCGTCGGTCTGTTCGAGATACTGTTTCAGTTTCTCGGTCACCGCACGCTCATACTCCGCCGGTGCTTCCCCGGGATCCGGCATCGGATCGGGCAGGATCAGTCGCACCTGCTCCCGATAATCGAAGGGACTCCCCAGCTTCAGTTCTTCACATTGATTGAGGCCCAGCCGCGATCGCGTAAAACTGAAATCCTGATCGCCGACCGCCAGGGTGGCACTCGTCAGAATCACTGTCTGCGCCTGGTTAAACAGTTCATCCCGCAACACCGGTCCCACGTCGATGGGCGCATTGACCATCTTGATACGCTGGTTGCGTCCGCGAGAGACTTCCACCCAGTAGACCGAATCGGCATCGGCCTGCTGCGTGAGCCAGCTCTGTAAGCCATCACCCAGTGCGGAACAGCGCTCGGCGGCCGACTGCAATTCGATCTTTTCTTCTTCGCTGTTCAAACGGAATGCGTATTCTGAAATCTGGGCAGCCAACAGCTTCATTTCGTGGGTAACCGTATTTTCGACCGGCGGCAACTGACGAATGCGACGGTTGGCCAGCCCCTGTCGGGACTGCCACTCCAGCAGATGATCGAACAGGTCCTCGACCATGAACCGCAGCCGCATCACATGCTGCTGGCAGTCGACCAGGTTGTGATGCATCAACAGCCCCTTCTGGGTCCGGTCGTTATACAGCTTGTTAAACAGGTAATCGAACTGACTGTTGGTAATTGAAAGCCCCAGGTGGTCCCCCGCGACCGCTTCAATGGTGTGCGCTTCGTCCAGAATCACCGTATCGTAATCGGGGAGAATACTGCTCCCCTCCCGGCGGATCGCCAGGTCTGAGAAAAACAGGGCATGATTCACTACCAGCACATCTGCATTCCAGACGCGGCGGCGGGCCCGGTAATAAAAGCATTCATTGTAAGTCGCACACCGTTTGCCCAGGCAGTTACCGTGTTCGCTCTGAATCTCGTCCCAGATTTTGGGATGCGGACGAAAATCCAGATCGGACCGGCTGCCATCGCTTGTCTTGCGTGACCACTGCGCGATCTGATCGAGCTGACTCAGTTCTTCTTCATTCGAGAACGTATTCCCGGCCCGCTCGACGGTCCCTTTCAGTCGACGCAGGCTGATGTAATTCGACCGCCCCTTTACCAGCACCGCAGAGAACTCTACCGGGAGCACGGCGTTCAGGAACGGGATATCGCGATTGATCAACTGTTCCTGCAGACTGATCGTATTGGTGGAGACAATCAGCCGTTTACGGTCTTTGCCCGTACGGGTCTCGTTCTGTCTGCAGGTCTCCAGGATCGCCGGTACGAGGTATGCGAAACTTTTGCCCACCCCGGTTCCCGCTTCCACCAGCAGGTGATGCTTCTCTTCCATCGCCCGTACGACGGCTTCGGCCATCTCCAGTTGCTCGGGGCGTTCCTCGTAATGGTCGAGCCGCCGGGCAACTTTGCCGTCCTTGCCGAGAATGGATAATACATCAGTAGTCAAAGCGGACCTCATCCGGTGAGTGGTTGAACGTGAGAGCGGAACATCCTGTTGGTGCGTGGCTCTGTCTCTGTTTTATGATTTGCGGCGGAAGCAGACAACGCACATGTCGTCCTTCTGCATCGAATCCTTGCGGAACGACTCCACATCCGAGAGCAGTCCCTTGACGAGGGGCTCGACTTCTTCAGGCGCCGATTTGAGATACTTGACCAGTCGATCCCGGTGATAGAGTCGGTTCTTCTGGTCCATGGCCTCGGTCACACCATCGGTATACAGCAAGAGTGTATCCCCTTTTTCCAGCGTGATCGTTTCCACATGGAACGTCTGCGTCTTCATCACGCCGAGCGGCATGCCTGACTTTTCCTGAGCCACCTGCTTCACGGTTCCGTCAGACGTCCGTCGCAACAACGGCGCCATATGACCGGCGTTGACAATTGAAACCGTATGCTTCTTCGGATCCAGCACCGCCAAAATGAATGTAATGAACCGCAGGCCCACACCACTGGAAGCGATTTCTGCATTCAGTTCGGCCAGTGCCTTGTCCGCTGCATTTCGGGAAAGCACATGATAGCGGGCCGAGGCATACAGGCGGGCCATCAGAATAGCTGCCGGAACCCCCTTACCTGCGACATCCCCCAGCGTCACCGCCAGCTTTCCGCCGGGCAGTTCGATGTAGTCGAAGTAATCGCCGCCGACACTCTGGGCTGATTCGTAAAAATCAAAGAACTCGTATTCCTTGTACTTCGGTCGGTTGTGCGGCAGCAACCCCAGCTGAATCTGGTGGGCAAACTCCAGGTCCCGCTCGATGTCCCGCTGCCGAACCAGGTCTTCGTGCAGCTTCGCATTGTCGACGGCGAGGCTCGCCTGCTGGGCAATCGCCACCATGACGTCCAGATCGTCCTTGTTGAACTGCTGACCGATATCGCGGGTCGCGATCTGAATCACGCCGAGCACATCCCCGGCCTGCGACATCAACGGCACGCACATCATGGAACGGATGCGAAGCGACGTGATGCTCTCGCTCATCTTGAAACGATCGTCTTCGACCGCGTCGGCACTCAGGATGGCCGAACCGCTCATGATCGCCTGGCGGACGATCGTCGTGCTGATGCGAATCGAATCTTCGTCTTCGCGACGACGGGCCTTCGTTGCTTTGACGATCAGCTTTTTGCGTTCCGGACTCTGCAGCATGATGAAGCCCTGGTCCGCCTGGGCAAATATCTTGAACAGACCGTCCAGGATACGCGGCAGTACGTCGTCCAGTTTCAAAGCCCGGCTGAGAATCTGGCTGATCTCCAGTACCGCGTGCAGTTTGACTTCGGGTTTGACGCTGATCCGCAGCTGGCTACTCGTATTCAGATCCAGCTGACTGATGATCGAGGACCCATCGAGAACACCTTCCGTCGTGCCATCATCGAGGGCCAGCTGCTGGTTTTCTTTCAGCGACCGATTGGTGACTTCCAGCGTCTGCTGGATCGCCGAATCGATAAAATCGGGGGACGGTTCATAATCGACGAGGAACTGCATCTGGATATCGCAGATGCTGATCGTATCGTTCTCGTGCAGTTCGGTCCGACCTTCGATGACCGTGCCGTTGAGCAGAGTGCCGTTGCGGCTGTGCAGGTCTTCCAGGTAATAGAAACCGTGGCTTTCCAGAATCTGGGCGTGGTAGCGGCTGACGGCGACATTATCGAGGACGATCTCACAATTGGGATGTCGCCCCATTATCACCCGTTCTCCGCTCAGCTCGATGATCTGTTCGGGAACTTTCCCTTTGAGTATCTGTAAAATCGCCACAGCTGTGCCCGACTCTGCTGAAATAGAACTGGTATTCTGGGTTGGTTGGAGCAGGAAATCCGAACCGGATTCGTGCTCAAACGTTGGTTGAGCTGCATTATAGAGTATCTGTCCAGAAATGACATCTCTACGGGAAACCGGATCATCCGGTAATTTAAGATCCTTTCCGAAATGGGCGAGCGCAACGAGTCTGACTCAGGGATTGAGCAGTTCTTCACCTTCGTTATTCATCTGTTCGAACAGTTTCCGGTAATCATCATTCTGGGTAACGCCGGGAGCACTCTGGTTGCGGGTCACGGTCAGATAAGCAATCTCAAACATTTCCCGGTCCAGATCATCCAGATGATCGCGAACGTGATTTTCCCAGGTGTTTTGTGAGTTGATGGGGTTCCCTTCCAGACTTTCCAGAGCCATCAGCCCGGCGTAGCCATTCGTCTGATAACGGGCCTGACCGGATGCCATCAGTTCCTCAAAAATCGGCCGGGCTTCGGCATACCGCCCCCCCTTGAGCATTAACAGCCCCAGTCGGATCTGTGCCAGAGGCTTGTAGATTTCATTCTCCGGGTAATACTCAATCACCGCTTTCCAGCCATCTTCGCTGTTGATGTTATCGTTCATCCGCATGGCCCGTAGATACTGCAGCATGGCGGAAGACTCTTTACCAATCGCCACCGCAGAACCATTGGCCTGGCCCTCAGCACTAACAACCGGCGCGTCCAGGGGATTCCCGGGTCGATTCACCCAGCCCACGGCGGCGGCAACGCCTCCCAGACAGAGTGAAGCCAGCACAAACGCGGCAATTTGTTTCTGTAACCCCTGATTTCCCTGGAACGGCAATCGGGACCGCCAGTCGCTTGCTTCGCTGCTGGAGGACTGCTCCGGTATCTTGCGGATCTCCTGCATCAGCTCGGTAGCATTGCCAGGACGTTTGTTCGGATCTTTCTCCATCATGCGATGCACGAGATCGCAGAGCTCTTCCGGCAGGTCGGGTCGGCGCTTCTTCAGGGATGGAGCTGCTTCATTCAGATGCTTCACGGCGATCGAAAGGGCGGTTTCCCCGTGAAAGGGGGGCCGACCACAGATCAAATGGTAACAGGTCACACCCAGCGAATAGATATCGCTCCGCTGGTCGAGTGCCTTGCCGTTGACCTGCTCCGGACTCATATACAGCGGCGTCCCCATCGTGGTGCCGACCTGGGTCAGATGGACCCGCTCATCAGACTGGGCAATCTGGGCCAGTCCGAAATCGGCCACCTTGATCAGCTTGCGGGACGTGATCATGATGTTCTCGGGTTTGATGTCCCGATGCACAATCCCCTTCTCCGCAGCAGCATGCAGGGCCGCGGTCACCTGTCGCATGATTTTGAGGATCAGCGCACAATCGGGGGGTGCGTTGCGGGCCAGGTATTCCTTGAGATTGATCCCCCGCACGTATTCCTGGGCAATATAATGCGTTCCCTCGAAATCGCCCGTCATATAAACCTGGACGATATTCGGGTGGGTGAGCCCCGCGGCCGCTTTCGCCTCGCGTTCGAAACGCCTGATGTGGGTCTCATCACTCATCAGTTCGCTGTGCATCACCTTGATGGCGGCTTCGCGTTTCAGAGAGACCTGTTCAGCCAGATACACGGTGGCCATTCCCCCCTGTCCGAGACGACGCAGGATTTTGAAATCCCCCAGTTGCCTGCCGACAAGATTGACCGAAGCAGTTTGGTTTTTCCCCGTTTGAGGCGTCGTCCCCGGTTGATAAACCGTGTCCTCACTCAGATCGGAGTCGTCCAGGTGCGCAAGCGGAGTGGATTCCCCTCCCTGCAGTTCAGCAGAGCGTGGAGAAGACTTTTCGCGTGCGGATCCGGCGGGAGCCCCAGGACCGTTTTTCTGCGGTTGATCGGAAGGCATAAGTCGTTGTCAGGCAGTATCGTAAGTCTATTCGGAAGGGAATGAGAGTCTCACACTCTCTCCATGATAGAGGTGATACCCTTTCAGGTATAGAGAAAGTTTTTATTTGTACAAAAAAACTTCCCCCACCCCTGATAACGACCTGTTTCCGGTCGGATGATTCAGCCCTTACTGTCTGCCAGACGATTCAGAATTTCCGCCCCGGCCTCCAGAACCGGATTTTCCTGGGCATAGGAGATCCGGAAATGCGTATCCTGATTACTGAACACATTGCCCGGTATGATCAGCAGGTTGTTCTTGATCGCTTCGGTGCAGAATTCGGTCCCCGTTCCCCATGGAGCTTTGACGAACATGTAGAACGCCCCCTGGGCACCGGCGATTTCGAACCGGTCCGAGAGCAGATCCCGCATCAGGTCCCGCTTTTCCTTGTATTCTTCCACGCGTCCCGAGATATCGTAGTCCAGCGCCGCCAGACCAGCCCACTGCACCGGATGCGGGGCACAGACGAACGTGTACTGCTGCAGCTTGATCATCTGCTGCGTCACGGCTTTGGGACCATGCACGAAGCCCAGCCGATGGCCGGTCATCGAATGCGACTTACTCATCCCGTCGATTACGATCACCTTCTCGTTATAAGCAGCCGGGCTCACAAACGGATCGTCGTAACAGAAGGAACGATAGATCTCGTCGCTGACCAGCGCGATGTTTTTTTCCGCCGCCAGTTCCGCCAGGGCCCGCACTTCCTCTTCCGAGGCAACGTGTCCGGTCGGATTGCTCGGACTGTTGAACAGGATCAGCTTCGTCTTGTCGGTGATCGCGGCCCGGACTTTTTCCACGTCGATCTTGAAATCCGGGTAAGTCTCGACAAACACCGGTTTGCCCCCCACCACGCGGGTCAGGTGCGTATACATTACGAAGTAAGGATCGAACACGATGACTTCATCGCCCGGGTTGACCAGGGCATTCAACACCAGCATCAATGCACCACTAGTGCCGCTGGAAATAAAGACCTGGCGATCCTCGTGATGATACATCTCATCCACCCGCGTCTGGATCTTTTCGATCAGCGGAGCGATCCCCTGTGTCTGGCTGTATGCGTTTTTCCCATCCCGGACTGCCTGACAGAGCGCGTCTTTGATCTCATCAGGAGTATCAAAGTGGGGCTGTCCGATGCTCAGGTTGATCGGATTTTTCATGTTCGCCGCCAGGTCAAACACCTTGCGAATTCCGGAGGCGTCAATCAGGTGCATCCGGTCGGCTATCCATTCTTCACTCATGGGAGTCTCATTCTATGATTAAAAAAGCAGATTCAAGAGGATCTGAAATGTTGGTCCGTCGCCATTATAGCTCATTTGTCTTGAGAATATAGCAAACGGCTCAGGAAGTCGTCGGCACATGTTTGGAGAGAAAATACAGGCCTGCATAAATTCGGGCATCGAGCAGGCAGCCGCGTGCTTCGGCCGCTTTAAGCCAGTCTTCGACTTCTGCAAACGGCACGGAATGCACGGTGATATTCTCCGATTCATCGCCGCCTCCCTCTGCGACCTGCTCCAGATCGAGGGCCAGGAAAAAATGAACCGCTTCGTCGGTCAAGCCGGCCGATGAGACCGTCGATCCGAGTGAAATGATTCGCCCCGCTGCATAACCGGTCTCTTCTTCCAGTTCCCGGAGTGCCGCGGTTTCCAGCAGTTCGTCCTCCTGACCTGCGATGTCACCCGCCAGTCCCGCCGGGAATTCAATCACTGGCGAATTTACGGGGGGACGAAACTGTTCGATCAGAATCACCCGGTAATCCCGGGTCAACGGGAACAGGCAGACCACTCCTGTCGCATTGGCACGTTGCACAAATTCCCAGCGTCCCCGCTTGATCAACCTCAAAAAACGGGTTTCGATCAAAGTCTGGTCGGTCTCACTCATACTGATTTGTTCTTTCTGCTCTCCAGCCTGAATCTCTGTGAACACGCGCGGGTTTCTTGAGGGGAACCCGAGCATTCTCATGGATAACGATTGATCTGTTTCCTCAAATTTCTGAGAATGAACAGACTCACGTTGATTCCAGTATACCAATCCCGAGGTACCTGTTTGATGCTCAACAGACGACAAAGGTTCGCTTCCCTGTCCCGGCCGTGTGTGCTCTCGATTGTAGGAGTCGCGCCCGCTTTTTTCCACAGTCCCGCAACCCGGGGCTGATCGGAACAGGAAGCCTGGTCCCGCAGCGCATCGCTGACAGGGACTGGTGACCATTGCGTCTCGACTGACCATCGATCCACTTCCGCCAGCCAGGAACCTCAATCCGTTTCACTTTCGATCAGGAAACATCAATGAAACAGCTCGCCCTTGCCCTGCTCTCTGTACTTTTCGTGCAGATCACGCTCTTTGCTGAAGAATCTGTCATCGATACGTCGTCCCCGCTGGAGACGATTGCGACCGAATTCGAACTCGCCGATGGTCCCGCCTGGGATGGACGCGGCACACTGTACTTCCCTGATGTTAAAGCAGGCAAGTTGTATCGCTATCAGCCCCGCACCGGTAAAGTCCAGGTCTTCCTGAACGACGCCGGCCGGATCAGCGCCAGCTTTTATGATCATGGCAAGCTTTACCTCTCAGATAACGGCAACAGCCAGATCTCAGTTCTGGAAGGCAAACAGAAGAAACGCATCAATGGACAGCCGAATGATGTCAAGCCGCCCCGTCGCCCGAACGATCTGGTCGTGGATCAGACCGGTGGCATCTACTACACACTCACCGGCTCGGGTGAAGTCATCTGGATTTCACCGGAAGGCAAACAGTCGGTCGCCATTAAGGAAATCAAAACGCCCAACGGAATCACCCTTTCCCCCGATGGTCAGACACTCTATGTCGCTGCATACGTCCCCAAAGAGATCTGGGCTTACGATGTAACGAAGCCGGGCGAAGTCAAAAACGGACGCCTGTTTGCCAAAATGGATGATGGCCCCGACAAAGGTGCCGACGGGATGACCATCGACCGCGCCGGAAACGTCTACTGTGCCGGTGCTGCCGACATCTGGATCTGGAATCCTGAAGGTAAACTGCTGGGAAAAATCCATACGCCCACCCGCCCCATCAACTGCACTTTCGGCGATCAGGACATGCGGTCGCTCTATATCACCGGCTTTGGTGGACTCTATCGTCAGCGCATGAACGCCTATGGCTGCATGCCCGAACCGGAAGTTTCAGCCAATAGCGGTAACCGCCCCTCCACGGTCGTACCGGATTCAGTCACGCCACACCTGAATGTGGTCTACGGTCAGGCCGGACCGCGGAAGCTGCTCGCAGATATTTTTGTGCCCCAGACCGGTAAAGGTCCTTTTCCCGCAGTCGTTGTCGTACACGGGGGTGGCTGGCTCAACGGAGATAAAACCAAGTTCCGGGCCCTGGCGATCGCCCTGGCTGAACGGGGTTATGTCACGATGGCCGTGGGTTATCGACTGGGACATGAAGCAAAGTTCCCCGCTGGAATTCAGGACTGTAACGCTGCCGTCCGTTTTCTCAGAGCGGAAGCAGCTAAGTACCACGTCAATCCTCAGCAGATCGGTGCCGTCGGCGGTTCCGCAGGCGGACATCTGGTCGGGCTGATGGCAGCGGCACCGCACGTCAAAGCGCTCCAGGGCGATGCCGGCTATGCTGACCGGTCTTCTCAATTACAGGCCGCCATCGTGATGGCAGGGCCGATGATGATGGCCTCCGGTTCGGTCGCCGAACGTTCGCGCAAGGACCCAAAGAAATCCAATTCTAATCAGTGGCTGGGCAAAACGATTGATGAAGCGCCTGAGCTTTACGAACTCAGCGATGCCTACCTGCATCTTTCCCGGCAGACACCACCACTGCTGTTTATGACCGGGGAGTTTGACAACCCCGAGCGCAACGCTCCCTCACGGGAAAAGCTCAAAACAGCCGGGGTACCGACGGGCATTAAGGTCTACCCCAAGGGTAAGCACGGCTGCTGGAACCAGCTTCCCTGGTTCAATGACATGGTCGCCGATATGGACCAGTTCTTCCAGCAGCATCTGCAGCAGTAATCAGTTCGAGCGAATAGAAGGAGAGAACAGGTAAACGTTATTTGTTCTCTTCTTCATCGTCTTCGTCGAATTCATACTCATCGTCGGCAAAGTCGAACTCGCTGTCAGCCGCATCGTCGAATTCACTGTCACTGAAGTCGTCCATTTCGTCGACTTCCATATCATCGCCGGAGGCCATCAGGTCGTCGTCGTCATCAGCGAATTCGTCTTCTTCAAACTCGTCTGAGATTTCGGCTCCGGAATCAGATACCAGCTCTTCGTCGTCTTCCTCTTCATCAACCAGATCCGACTCTGGCTCGTCCTTCGCCTTACTCTTCGACTTGCCTGCCCCCTTGGGTCCGAAGATCAGGGCACCAACGGGCATCAGCGTCAGCATGGCACTCATCAGCAGTGTCAGGCCGGCCACTCCCAGCAGTGTCGTCGACATGGCTTCCGCATGATTCAGAAATGCCATCACCAGCATGTACGTTAACAAGGCACCGGGAATTGCGGCTATCAATGACATCAAAGGGAGTTGAAGTTTCGACACAATCGCTGTTCCTGAAAGGGGCATATTCAAATGCAGAAAATCAAACGCGCCGTACCCGCCACTGTCTGAGACAGGCAGGCACCGCACTGTGATACTATCGTAAAGAGGCTTTCGACGGTTTTTCAAGCCTCGATTTTAAAATGTTCTCTTTAAATATAGAGTCCCGTTTGACGGCATTACCCGTTTACTGCTATTGATGATCTATCGCTGCCGCATTTGATCGTTGCGGCGGGAATAATCAGTACGATCCCCCTAACCTGTACCCGAACCATTGATCAGCAGTCAGACGAGAAGCCGGATGTCGAAAACCAAGTGGAACCAGTTAAACCGGAACATCACCAATTGCGACCTCTGCGATCGCCTGCGGACCCATTGTCTGAAAATCGCGGCTGAAAAACGGAAAGCTTTTCTCGACTGGGACTACTGGGGCAAACCGGTCCCTAATTTTGGTGATTCACAGGCCGAACTGCTGATTGTCGGCCTGGCCCCCGCAGCCCATGGTGCCAACCGGACCGGCCGCATGTTTACCGGCGATCGCAGTGGGGACTGGCTGTACCGCGCCCTGCATAAAGCAGGCTTTGCGACGCAGCCCGAAGCGGTCAGCAGTGATGACGGACTGGAACTGATCAACTGCGCGATCACCGCCACCTGCCACTGTGCGCCGCCCGCGAATAAACCGACGCGCGAAGAGATTGAAAACTGTCACCCCTGGCTGGAACAGACGGTCGACATGCTTCCCGTCAAAGTCTTTCTCGCTCTGGGACAGATCGGCTGGAAAGCGGTCCTCGACTTCAAAAAACGCCAGGACAGGCTGCCGGGCAAACGACCTGCATTCGGGCACGGAGCCGCGTATCAGTTTCCCGATGGTCACTGGCTCGTCGGCAGTTATCATCCCAGCCAGCAGAATACGTTTACCGGCCGTCTGACAGAGCCGATGTTCGACGACGTATTTGAACTGGTCAAATCAAAACTGAAAGACTGAACGTCCCCTGCTCAGTCTTTGCATGCCATCCCTACAACGCGATGGAAGTGCAGTTCCACCTCGCGATCCACGACCCGGCGAACTCCTTCGACCAGGCACTCGGGCTCATGTTCGGTCTCCCCGATCCGCTTGATCTCTTTCAGCGAAGTTCCCGGTGCCACCGTAAACGCGTTCTGATGAATGATCTGATTGCCCGCATCCAGTTCCGGAATGATGAAGTGAATCGTGGCCCCGAAGGTCAGCATGTGATGGCTGAATGCATCTTCATAAGGCTGGAAACCGGGATAGGACGGCAGCAGACCATGGTGCAGATTGATGATGCGGCCGCCGGCGAAACTCCAGCAGATCCCGGGGGGCAGCACTCGCATGTACCGGGCCAGGAGCACGTAATCAACTTCGTATGAATCGAACAGCGACACCATCTGATCGTAGTCCGGGTTCCCCCGCTCGTCGCCGATGTTATGAAAGTCCAGTCCATGCTCAGCCGCCAGCGACTGGCAACGATCCCGGTTGCCGATGATCACCGCCGGCTCTGCCTGGATGACGCCGGACTTGATCGCATCCAGAACCGCTGCAGCAGGTTCACTGCGATAAGTCGTACAGATCGCGATTCGGGGAGGACGATCGTGCTCGTCCCGCGCCCAGACGCGTAAGGTCAGCCCCTTCTGCGCACCGATCTGCATGATCCGTTCCCGAAGCACCGCGATCGGCTCCACATCAACGGGCCAGTCGATACGCAGCAGCATGGCAAACAGACGTTCTGAATCATGGTCATACATCTGGATTTCATGAATATTGGCCCCCACACCGGTCACATAGTGCACGATGGGATCTGCTAATCCGCGATTGTCCGGCCCGACGGCTGTGATAGTAACTTGCATGACTCTAACTGCTTTCCTGAATTCCCGGTTCTTTCAGACTCCGATTTAAATCGTTGGAATACCATCTTAAATGTATCCCACAGAGATCCTGCCCACCGCGATTTATCAAAGCCTGACTTAAAAACGTCCTGTTGCTCCTGAAATCATATTCAATTTACGGTTTTGTCGGAATTCTGAAACACGCTTTGTAAAGCCGTGTTCAGATCTCTTTACAAAAATCGCTGACCTCAACACTTCGCCTGCTCAATCCCGTCCTGTAGCTCGTCCCCTAAACTACGTATCTCTAACTGATTACAGCCTCCCCACTGACGGATGCCCCTTGCGATCCTCAAATCTGAAAGATCTGGCACGATCTCTGCAATCGTTACAACCGGTAAAGAGGTCAAGTTCAGAATAACTGTTTTCTTCCCTGTATCTGGATTTAGAACGAACCGGTAACAATCCAGTCCTGGGATGCAGACAGTTCCTGTCAGCAGATGCGATTCGACCCTCAATCGATTCGCTGCTGTCACCCCGGCTTCAGCCCCCGGGGCATTCCGAGCCGACTTCGATGTCTCTCCCGATTCCGAAAGGAATCAAAAACAATACTCTCTATCTCAACAGAGGAACTCAAACAATGTGGAAACAATTTTTAAATGACGAAGCTGGTTTCGTGATCTCTGCGGAACTGGTACTGGTACTGACCATCGCTGTTCTGGCCATGATTGTCGGCCTGAGCGAAGTTGCCGTCGCCGTGAACACTGAACTGAACGATATTTCAAACGCAATCGGAGCCCTTAATCAAAGCTATGCCTACACAGGTTTCCTGGGGAACGGCGGAAAATCAAAGAGCTATTACGCGGGTTCGCGATTTGAAGATGCTGTCGATGACTGCGACTTAAACACGACCTGTGACCTGGTTACGGGAGTTCAGTTTGTAACCGCCAGCGAAGCAACCATCAGATAAATCTGACTGAGTACGTTAAGCTTGAGAGCTGATCGAGACGGACACCGGGAGAGAACCTTCTCTTCCGGTGTTTGATTCCACAGACCGAATTTTCTGGAACGGCACATTTGTTGTTTTTTTGAAACACCATTTGTAAAGCCGTGTTTCAGATTCCTTACACTTCTTGCCCTCCCTTCCTGCTGAACATTGTCATGCCATCCGCAGTTTTCAGCGATAAACTGCAACAATAAAACGTGTTAGTAACAAGACTCCTTGTTTACGAGTTCTACTGTTTATAAAGATTCTGCCTTCGGCATGTCCTGTGCAAACATCATAACCCTGCATACAGGAAATTGTGTAATCGGACCTTTAGCAATAGAGGTTTGAGTCATCTAGTGAGTTCAGAGTGAACCGGTTCTCTGAATTTCAACATGCATGACAACCAGTTCCTGGCCATCAACGGTTTGGTACAGCCACTCGGGCTGTATTGATTCCCATTGGGCTTGTGCAGAAGTGGTTACGCACACGGCGTGACTGTTGTCTCTCACGATCATGATTTCTCGATCAGGATCGAAACAATCTCTTTACTCTCAAGTAAAAACAAGGAACTCTGACATGATGAATCAATTCTGGAATGACGAAGCTGGTTTCGTAATTTCTGCGGAACTCGTTCTCGTTCTCACCATCGCTGTGCTGGCCATGATCGTTGGTCTGAGCGAAGTTGCTGTTGCTGTTAACACTGAACTGAACGATATTTCAAATGCAATCGGCGCTCTGAACCAGAGCTATGCCTACACTGGTTTCGCAGGAACTGGTTCTGGCGGTGGAAAATCTAAGAGCTACTACGCCGGTTCTACTTTCTCAGACGCTACCGATGACTGCGACCTGAACACCACTTGCGATCTCGTAACTGGTGCTGGTGCTGTTTCCGCTTCTGAATCAACCACTCCGTAATTCGGATTCGGTTACATCAGTAAATCCAGGCTCTGTTCGGGACACTCCTGGGCAGAGCTTTTTTCATAAAGGGCCTGTCAAATATGAAAAACGTCTGGAATGACGAAGCTGGTTTCGTAATCTCTGCGGAACTCGTTCTCGTGCTGACCATCGCAGTACTGGCCATGATCGTCGGACTGAGTGAAGTCGCGGTTGCCGTGAACACGGAATTGAATGACATTTCCAATGCGATCGGCGCTCTGAATCAGAGCTATGCTTATACCGGCTTTGACAGTGTTTCACCTATCAGTGAAAAACAGAAAAGCTCTTACTCTGGTTCCAGCTTCATAGATGCTGTCGATGATTGTGACCTCAATACGACATGTGACCTGGTGACAGGCGTTACAGCCGTCACTGCTTCTGAAGCTACGACACCGTAATTTCAGATTAGATTTCTACAACTGATTCTGGCTCTGTTTGGGATGATCCTGGCTCCGTACGGGACATTCCCCGAACAGAGCCTTTTTTTATGGATAGTGGATTGATACATGAAATGAATATTAGACAAACCGGTAGTTGAAATCAGGGGAAACTGGTACAGACCCGCGAGGCCCGGGCGATCAGCGTGGGCCATGTTCAAGTCGTCGTCACGGTCTACAACCCGATCCCATGCTTTCTCTGAAAGCTGCGGTTCTCCGAACGGAAACCAGCGCTGCATGAGAAATCGTGCTGCCCGTTGCTGGAAAAGCGAAATCGATGCTGCGAATCGGATCCCCGCTTTTCAGATGTAATTGTGATTTTGACCTTTATTAAATGAGTGAACTGGTAACGCGCAGCACTGCCGTTTCCATTGCTGATTCTGCAAAGATCGCAGTTTCAGATTGTACAACAGACACAACTGACTCTGGCTCTATTTGGGATAGCCCCGACACCGCGCGGGACCATCCTGATTAGAGCCTTTTTTATTTGGCCATGCTGAAAATTCAGCGTGGTTCTGCAACTGCAAATTTCGCAGTCCGCTCCCATGGAGTCATGCGACTGCGCACTGAAACCTTGAGAGTGAGAGATCGAGAGAGTGTGCGTTTTTTTCAGGACTCCGCGCGGAGTCCATGCTGAACTGTTTTTTTGAAAGGGCTGAAAGATGAAAGCGTTATGGAATGAGGAACACGGATTTGTAATTTCTGCGGAACTGGTACTGGTGATGACCATCGCCGTGCTGGCCATGATCGTCGGACTCAGTGAAGTCGCGGTCGCGGTCAACACAGAACTGAATGACATCTCCAATGCCATCGGATCTCTGAACCAGAGTTACGCCTACACCGGATTCCTGGGAAGTGGCGGTAAAACCAAAAGTGGTTATACCGGATCCAGCTTCACGGATGCCACGGATGACTGCGACCTGAATACCACCTGTGATCTGGTGGGAGGCCTGCGCAGCGCGACACCGGAAAGTGGTGCTTCTCCCAAGTAGTTCCTGGAGAGTCGCTTTCCCGGACCTCGCGCCGGGTCCACTTTAAACATTCTTATTTAAAGGGCTGAATAATGAAAGCGTTATGGAAGGACGAACAAGGATTCGTAATTTCTGCGGAACTGGTACTGGTGATGACCATCGCCGTGCTGGCCATGATCGTCGGACTCAGTGAAGTCGCTGTCGCGGTCAACACAGAACTGAATGACATCTCCAATGCCATCGGGTCACTGAACCAGAGCTATGTCTACTCTGGATTCAGCAGTTTCGATGCTGCTTCTGAGAAGGAGAAAAGTTACTACCTGGGCTCCCGCTTCAGTGATTCCACGGATGACTGTGACCTGAACACGACTTGTGATCTGGTTGCGACAAGTCTCATCGGCTCTGAAGGTAGTAGCCGGGAATAGTTCGAGAGTTTTCGGATCCAGTCTGGGATCCATTTCTATTTAATTTTTGAAAGGGCTGAACAATGAAAGCGTTATGGAATGATGAGCATGGATTTGTAATTTCCGCGGAACTGGTACTGGTGATGACCATTGCCGTACTGGCCATGATCGTCGGACTCAGCGAAGTCGCGGTCGCAGTTAACACCGAGTTAAACGATGTCTCGAATGCCATCGGGTCACTGAACCAGAGCTACGCCTACACCGGGTTTCTGGGAAGTGGCGGTAAAATCAAAAGCGGGTACACCGGATCCCGTTTCACCGATGCGACTGATGATTGCGATCTGAATACCACTTGTGATCTGGTCGCGACCAGACTCACCACTTCAGAATCTGCCGGTGACCGATAGTCGCAGCGAGACAAGCTGAATAACTGGTACAGCCAGCATTACCCCTAAACTCGGGGCCCTGCAGCATTTACATCGACTGCAGGGGCCCGATGTTTAAAAAAAAACTCATCGTGTAGCCCCCTGGTTTTACAGAGTGTTCAGATCCATTGATAAATTCTGTTGCCGGAAAACAACCAATCGAACTTTTCCCGATCCGGATCTCATTTTGTGGCCGATTTCCCTAAACGGCCATTTGAACTACTGTTATAGCGATTACGCATTCGCGTTTCCTTCCCACCACCGCCCCTGCTGCCGTCTGGCAACATCCCCGTCCGTCCGATTCTGGCACACCTGCTGCGTTGAGTACTTCACGTAACCGAAACGAAAACAAAATTCATAACTGAAAAGAAACAATCGATTCGCAGCGTTGTGACCCGTGTTGAGGCTTCTTCAATTTCTTGCGACTTGTCCCCGAGAGAAGAAGAGAAGCAACTGCATTGCATGAAGGTGAGAGAGCATTCAATGCGTATGGTGTCCACGACATCATGACTGGGCTTCCTTTGCTCCGCGGGTCATAACGTGCGTTTTAACAATATTTTAAGTCTACAAATCTGCAGTTTGTGCCGTGAAATGCACCGGCCAGTGCATTCCACAACTGTGCCTGAGTGGAGCGTTGTCTCCGAATTGGGTCACGACCTGGTTATCGCGTCCGCTTTAGCCAGCAATTAGTCGCGGAAGGTTTTCCCCAGGGAGCCCCTTCTGCAAATCAGTCTCTCATTAAAAAGTTTAAAACCAAGGAACTCACTAGAATGTTAAATCAACTTTGGAACGATGAAGCAGGTTTCGTAATCTCAGCCGAACTGGTACTCGTACTGACCATCGCCGTTCTGGCTATGATCGTCGGCCTGAGCGAAGTCGCTGTTGCTGTCAACACTGAACTGAACGACATTTCAAACGCAATCGGATCTCTGAACCAGAGCTACGCCTACACCGGCTTCGCTGGAACTGGCGGAAAGAACAAAAGCCACTACGCTGGTTCTATGTTCAACGACGCTGTTGATGACTGTGACCTGAACACAACTTGTGACCTGGTTACCGGTACAACTGGTGTTACTGCTTCAGAAGGCGTAACTCCGTAATTTGATCTCTCATCAAAATTACACGCTCTGCCCGGATTCGTCCGGGCAGAGTTTTTTTTCGACAAGGGGATAAACCATGTTGCGGGCCTTATGGAAAGATGAGCGTGGATTTGTCATCTCAGCGGAACTGGTACTCGTGCTGACCATCGCTGTCCTGGCAATGATTGTGGGATTGAGTGAAGTCGCGGTCGCGGTCAACACGGAACTCAACGATGTTTCCAATGCGATTGGCGCTCTGAATCAGAGTTATGCTTATACCGGTTATGCGGCGACTGCCACTTGTGACGGTAAACACAAAAACTATGTTGCAGGCTCCCTGTTCAATGACAATGCAGATGACTGCGACTTGAATACGACCTGTGATCTGGTGACCGGCACCAATGCAGTGACGGCTTCCGAAAGCGTCACACCCTGATCTGTTCTGCTATCGAGCGAACATGAAATTCAGACACTCAGAACCGATGGAACGTCCAGCGGTTCTTTTTTTACGCTTCGTCCTGCTTACACTTTGTTTAAACTTTCTGTTCAACCCTGTTAACAGATTTCGAAATCCGTCCTGCGTGGCCTGACCGCGCCTGACGACGAGTCACTTCGTCCTAAATCATTTCTGTATAGACAGATACTCCTTCACATCCCCCGCCCTTCACTGGCACTTTCCGGCAAACTGGCACGTCTTCTGCATTAATGCGAGGCAGGCAGAGCAGTTTGAGTTAAATCACTCAAGCCCTCTGCTGAAAGAAAATACTCTCTCACAATCAATCTCTCTCACATAGCTGTTCATGATCGCAAGTCGGGACAGCGCACACTACCAAAGTTAAGGGGACTCTCTCATGTTGCGCGTAATGCACCGTTTGTACAATGATGAAGCCGGTTTCATCATTTCAGCCGAATTAGTCTTGGTCTTAACCATTGCCGTCCTGGCGATGATTGTTGGACTGAGCGAAGTCGCTGTGGCTGTAAACACAGAGCTCAATGACGTATCGAATGCGATTGGAGCTTTGAACCAGTCCTACTGCTTCACCGGTTTCAAAGCCAGCTGCGACGGTAAAACCAAAAGCTATGTGGCTGGCAGCTCATTTCAGGATTCGTATGATGACTGCGACCTGAATACCACCTGTGACCTGGTCACCGGTACCGCCTATGTGGGAACTGAAGGCTGGTAAGCAAAACAGTCCTCCAGTCACACACGCCGAATACCAACAAAAACAGAGGCAGGTTTCGAAAGAGACCTGCCTCTGTTTTATTATTTGAACTCAGAGAGAATCACACTGACATTCGTGCCTGATTCGAATCTCAATGAGATGGAAACCACCGGCTCGCTCTTTCAAAGACAATTCCAGAGATAGAGATCTTCTTCACGCTCCAGGGCAAGCTTTGAGAGCCGGCACAGAGCTGCAAGCAGATCCTGAAGATCCTGGTCGTTATCATAGGGAACTTCGCTGGTTTCCTTCCAAGTCTCAATCACCGCCGTCATGTCGTGTGCTTCTACGTTGGCCAGCGCTTTCACCAAAGACTCGGGAAAGATGAATGTAAGCTGATCGTAATCCTCGCTCATAGCCGCTGGTTCGAAGCTTGGGCAGGCCTGCCCCGTAAGCTGCTCATGCAAGGGCTTCAAAGCGGTACCATGTACGCGGTAGAACTCGGCGCGCCGGTCTGCTGGTCCCTCCTCCAGACCATCATTGCGTTTAGCCTCATCAGCGGAACCAACGAAGAAATAAGACGCCATGGCCATGTTCTGCTCCCACTTGCTGGTCTTGAAGTCGACTGAATGATTTCTGCAGTCCCCTTTATGTCAGGGCCATTACCATACTATCTTGCAGTGAACATATTGTCAAGCAAAGATCGAGAGAGCGGTACCGCCTGAAGAGGACAGGAATTTAATGAAACGGGGCAGCAGCAGTCTGCAGCAATGAAAAAAGGCAGGTTTCGGATGAAACCTGCCTTTGTGCGTTCACAACACTTGGGAATCGTCAGACCACTTAAGCTGAAACCTGTGGTTTAGCAGGAGCGGATTTCGGATTTGCTTCGGGTTCCGGCTCGGGAGTCGGAGCGAGCGGCTTGTTTGACCCCCGGGTCTGGGGAGCAGGAGACAGGTCGCAGTTTCCGGTCGAGCAGGCCGAAGTGGTCGGGCAGACGGTGGTAGGCACCATCGTGCAGACTTCGTAAGGCACCTTGCGGGCCACACACTTGGCAACATAACGTGTGCAGGTGACTGGTACCTGTTTGGGTACGCAGCGGGCAACACGGTGGTTTACAGTGTAAGGCACTTTGCGAGTGACGCATTCAGCCACTTTGCGGGTGCATTTTTCCGATACCATGCGGCAGGTCTGTACGGGTACTTTACGTACTTTTTCTTCACAGACCCAGCGGCAGGTTTTGTACGGAACCTTCTGAGCAACGGTTTCCGTTACCCAGCGGCAGGTCCGGTAAGGTACCTTGGTCACAACGACTTCAGGAACCATTTTGCAGACCTTCACAGGTACCTTGTTGACGACCACTTCGGGAACGTAACGGGTAACCTGAACCGGGCAGTTCTGACGGACAACCTGAGGCACATACTGTGTGCAGGGTACCTGACAGGCAACGCGGCGCAGTCTCCAGACCTTGCGGCAATGAGTTTTGCCGGGAACCTGAACCATGGTCATCCGGGGAATACCACAGGCGTCGGTGGTCCAGCAGGGACGACAACGTCCTGGTTTCTGAACCTGACGGGTTTCCCAGACTCCCTGCATACGATGCACCGTCCGGTAGGTGGTCACAGGCTTCATGACGGTGTAGCAACGCTCCTGGTTGATCGTCTCCGTCACAGGACGCATGACCGTCTGGCGGCATTCCTGTTCGATGGTTTCGACAACCGGACGCATTACAGTCCGACGGCACTCTCGCTCATGTGTTTCCCAGACCGGTTTCTGCACCTGGTAGCTGCAGTCACGGTACGCAGTTTCAACGATGGGACGTCGCACGGTGTAACGCTCTTCGCGTTCTGCAGTCTCGTATACGGGCTTCTGGACCGTATATTCGACATCGCGATAGACCGTTTCGTTGACCATACGATAACAGGTTTGCTGTTTGTCTTCGTAAACTGTCTCGTATTCCGTACGATAAGCCGTGTACTGTTGAGGTTCCATAACCTGATCGTACTCGGTCCGATAGCATGTTTTCCGCTCGACTCGGCAAGCAGTGTAACAGGCAGTCGGCTGGCAGGCAGTGGTCGGACAGCAGTTGTAGCTCGCTGCGCCAAAATACCTGCAGGCTTGTGCGGAATCGTTGACAGCCAGCATCGCCACAGCGGCGAATGCCAGGGCCAGTGTTTTTCTCATTATTTCCCCCTCCAAAAAAGTTCGTCACATGATGAAAGCGTGCGTTTTCCGATTTTTCATTTCATACATGACTGCCTGCATTATTGACATCACCTGAAAAAAGATGCAAATCAAAAGCTGACGTCCCGTATGGAAAAACCAAAATCACAGCGGGTTGTTCTATTTAGCACTCAAGCATAGAACAAATAGCTTTGGCAACTTGAGGAAAAAAGGGTGATATCGCCCTTTAGTCAAGAGGTCGATTGGCAGCGCTGTTTATAATCGTTATCACCTGCAAAGTTTCACAAATGCAACATCAGCGCTGCTTAAACGACTGCCATCACTCAACATGTGTCATGAAAACCACACGCCAAACCAGCTTAAGACGCCTTACACCCCATCACATGTAGATATCAAAACGCGTTGATCATTCAAAATCGGACGCATAACGCGCGCGAACCGCTTCCAGATCGGCGGGGGTATCCAGGTCAATTAATATCTCCGGATCGTCGCATTCCCAGAGCACCGGCGCGGCACTCCCCTCTTTCCAGAGTGCATTGATTCCCTGCGCGGCTCCCAGTTGAAAGACCTCTTGCGCGACCGACCAGCGAAAAAATGCGGGGTGCCCTTTCTTCCCTTCAAAGGAAGGAATCAGAATCCGCGCATCACTCTGCGACCAGACTTCGCACAGCCGCTCAATCAGCGTCCGTTTAAGCACCGGATGGTCGGCGGGAATGAGCAGCCAGCTGTCCTCTTCGGTGGGTGCATAGTGCGTTTCAATCCACTGCAGTCCCGCCTGCACACTGGCTTTCATATCAGGCGGATCGACCTCCGGTTGCACCAGTTCCACATTCTCTCCTGCAAGGTGCGCCGCCAACGCCTCATCTCCACCGCGGGCCACGATGACCGTGCGGGTGATCCAGGGAGTCGCCAAACCGTGGATCAGCCGCTGAATGACCGTCTTTCCGCCCAGGGAAAGCAGCAGCTTATGCGTACCCATCCGCCGGCTGTGTCCTGCGGCAGGAATGACCGCAAACAGTCTGCGTGGTGTCATAAAATCGTCCCTTCGGCTAAAATAAAATTCGACGTGTCTGACGCAAACATTCAAGGGAACGGCTTCCTCTCGGGGAGCCGTCAAACCTGTTTTCATAGAGAGTCGAGGTAGTTTCGTGCAAATCCTGTTAACCAATGACGATGGTATTCATGCCCCGGGTCTGCGGAGCCTGAGAGCCGCACTCACACAACTGGGAGACGTGGAAGTCGTCGCCCCCCTCGCTGAACAGAGTGGCGTCGGCTTGAGCATCACTTATCTGCACCCCTTGATGATACATCAGGAATTCGAGGGAGAAAAGCATTGGGGCTGGGCAGTCGCCGGCAGTCCCGCGGACTGCGTCAAACTCGGCATACTCGAGTTCTGCTCACAAAAACCAGATCTGATCGTCAGCGGCATCAACTCCGGTTCGAATGTCGGCATCAATGTACTTTACTCCGGGACGGTCGCGGGCGCCATCGAAGGTGCCTTCGCAGGGATCCCCTCGATTGCCGTCTCCGCTGCAAGCAGCTTCTCGAATGATGTCAAACCGGATTACGATCGCTGGGCCGAACAGAGCATCCCCATCATCCGTCAGTTAATGGCGCAGCAGGAGACATCCGCTGACCGTCTATGGAACATCAACTTTCCCGAAACCAGACCCGAATGGCCCTGCGGCGTCAAATGGACCTCCCTGGGCGTCAAACGCCACTTTGATGTGATGGAAAAACGCATCGATCCCCGCGGGCGTCCCTACTTCTGGAGTGGCCTTGATCCCATTATCAACCACCAGCTCGAAGCAGGTACCGATATTAAAGAGCTCTCGGAAGGTTATGTGACGGTGACGCCGCTCAAATATGATATTACCGACCATGAACGGCTTAACAGTTCCGATAATACACCGGGACAGAATTTCGATCTTCCCCCCACTTAACCGCGGAAACACAGGTCTCGTCAGGGGGACAGCGACCGCAGTTTGACAGTCGATCCCCTGTCAGGGTAACATTGTCGTTGGTGAATCTGTCTGAGTTCCGCTGCTGTGCTGCTGAATTCCTGTTTCGCCGGTACTGTTGAAATCACTTCCAAAACGATATCCAGACGCCCCGTTCGCGCTCCGCCGCCGCTGAGATCAGAAAAGGGGAAGTGAGAGGTGAATCGTGGATCAAACCAGACCTCAGGATCAAACCAGTCTGACCTCTCGTCTGCTGTCAGAGACATTCCCCGAAATTCAGACTCCCGATTTCCTGGAAAAACTTTCGGACGACAGCCATCAGTTGCTCCGTAAAATCCTCTCGATCACCCCTTTTATCATTTCAGCCGTCGATAGCCAGGGAATCGTCACCCTCTCCGAAGGAGGCGGACTCACCAGGCTCGGTTTTGAACCCGGCGAATGGGTCGGGAAATCAATCTTCGCTGAATTTGCAGACGACCCGGAACTGATCGATCTGTTCCAGCGGACCTTGCACGGCGAAAAACAGCGCCATGTCAGAACAGTCGGTGAGCAGACCCTCGACGTAGAATACACGCCTCTCTACAACGACCAGCAGGAGATCGCCGGTTTTCTCTCGGTCGCCGTCGATATCTCCGAAAAAATAGCCTCACAGGAAGAGCTGCGGCGTTCCGAGGAACGTTTCAGTACCATCTTCCAGGTCAATCCGATCGCGATGTGTATTACGGAAATCGACACCGGTATCTTTATCGAAGTCAACGAGAACTTTTTGACGGCCCTGCAATGCACGCGGGAAGAAATCCTGGGAAAAAGCGCGTTCGATATCGGTTTCTGGCCCAGTAAAGAAACGCGTCGTGAAATGATTGAGCAGGTCAAAAGCGAAGGAACCGCCCGCGAGCTGTACTTCGATTTTATCATTCCCAACGGAACCCGGCTCTGCACCATGCTCTCAGCGGTCCAGATTTATTTCCGCGGCGAAACCTTTCTGCTCTCCTGCGTGAAAGATGTAACCCGCGAACGGGCGGCCCTTGATGAACTCGAAAAACTCAACGAAAACCTGGAAGCCCGCGTCGCTGCACGCACAGCAGAGCTGCAGCAGGCTCACGCCAGTCTCAATGAAGAATACACCAAACGCAATCGCCTCTATCGGGCATTGCAACAGACCGAGGCCCGCTGGCGTTCGCTCGTAACCAACGCCCCGGACACCATCCTCACCCTCGACATCGATGGCACAATCCTGTATCTCAACCATCCGCTCGCTGACCGGGCCATGGAAGAAATCATCGGATCCTCCATCTATCAATTTCTGCCTGCCGGGGACATCCAGAAAGCCAGAACGATACTCAAACAGGTGTTCCAGACCGGAAAACCACAGGAGATGGAAACCGAAGGCGTCTCATCCTCAGGCCAGAAATACATCTATTCCTGTCGTATCGGAGCAATGGTCAGTGGCGGGATTACCATCGCAGCCATGGTCATCGCCACCGACATTACACACCAGAAACTGGCCGAACAGGAGCTGGTCCGTCGCCGCGCAGAACTGGCACACCTCTCTCGTCTGTCGACGATGGGCGAACTCGCTGCCGAACTGTCGCATGAACTCAACCAGCCGCTGGCCGCCATCAATAATTATACCAACGGCTGCATCCGCCGGATTCGTTCGGGCATTACTTCACTCGATGATCTGATCGAACCACTCGAGGAAATGTCGCGTCAGGCCCAGCGGGCCAGCGAAACCATCAAACGCCTGCGGCGTCACGTGCAGAAAAGTGAAGTCGAGCAGAAGATCCTCGATATCAACCTGGTCATCGAAAATTCGATCGCCCTGCTCCAGCATGAGATTCAGCGGAACTTTATCAGCCTGCAACTGGAATTGAGCCCCAAACCACTGCGAACCGTCGGTGATGCGATCCAGCTGGAACAGGTACTCGTGAATCTGCTGCTGAATGCGATAGAAGCCATGTCCGAACTGCCGCCCGAACAACGGAAACTGCTGATAGAATCGGATCTTCACATCAACGATAATCTTGTTATTTGCGTGACCGACAGCGGAATAGGTTTGAAAAAAGGCGAAGAAAATTCTATCTTCGAAACATTCTACACAACTAAACAAAAAGGCCTCGGCGTTGGTTTGTCCATCAGCCAGACCATTGTCGAAGCTCACGGGGGGAAACTTTACCCCCGTCGCAATAAACAGGGTACGAGCTTTTTCATCGAGCTTCCCTTAGTAAATGGAGATAACAGTGGTGGTGGCTGAAGCTATGACAATCCAACAGGAAGCAACCGTATTTGTCGTCGATGACGACCCGGCAATTCGCAAATCACTCCGCTGGCTGATTGAATCGGTCGGGCTCAAAGTTCAAACCCATGAACTCGCCAGCGAATTTCTGGAAAGTTATTCTCCCGATCACCCCGGCTGCCTGGTGCTCGATGTCCGCATCCCCGGTATGAGTGGTCTCGAACTGCAGGAGAAACTCAGGGAACGGGGCTACGACATTCCTGTCATCATCGTCTCCGGTTACGGAGATGTTCCCATGGCTGTCCGTGCCATGAAAGCGGGAGCCGTTGATTTCCTGGAAAAGCCGGTCAGCGACCAGGTTCTGCTGGATTACATCCAGAAAGGCATTGAACGCGATATCCAAAACAAGGCGAATCGAGAGCAGAACAAAGAACTCGTGGAACGCAAAGCGACACTTACCCGGCGCGAAAATGAAGTTATGAAATATGTCGTCTCGGGTTTCTCCAGCCGCGAAATTGCAGAGAAGTTGAATGTCAGCTTTAAGACGGTCGAAGCCCACCGCGCCAAGATCATGAAAAAAATGCAGGCGAAAAGTGTTCCCAAGCTGATTCAGATGGAACTGCAGATCCAGGGAAGCCCGACTCCGACTCAGGAACGCTGAGCCTTTGAATTTTGCGCCCGATCCGCCATAATCAGGGGCAGGATTTATTGGACAACACAGTTTTTATCAGCGTCCGGGCACGAACTTGAATACTCAACCAGAACTGGCATGGAACGACGTTCCCGTCTGCGACACATTTGCAGAAGCATTCACCACGGTCGGAACCCGCATTATTGTGACCGCGATCTCCGAATCCTGGGTCCGGATCGCGGCAACCGAAGTCACCGGTTACGCCACCAGTGTCATCGCCTGTGATGCCGAAGCCGGTGTCGAAAAGTTCCTCTCCCCTGAAGAGAGCCCCGATGGACGTCCCGGCGTCAGCCTGATGTTCTTCGCCTTCAGCCGCTCTGCACTTGAGAAAGCAGTCACCAATCGCGTGGGTCAGTGCATCCTGACCTGTCCCACCACTGCCTGCTACGCCGGCATCCCGGTAACAGATCCCGAAAAAGCTCTGGCTTTAGGAAAACAGCTCCGCTTCTTTGGGGATGGGTTTCAGATTTCAAAGAAATGGGAGGATCGCCGCCTCTGGAGAATTCCCGTCATGGATGGCGAATTCGTCTGCGAAGATCGCGTCGGCTCCTTCAAAGGAGTCGCCGGGGGCAACCTGCTGATCTGCGCGACGAACCAGTCTGCGGGTCTGCTCGCAACCGAAGCGGCTGTTACCGCCATGCAAGCCGTTGACAATGTCATCCTCCCTTTCCCGGGAGGCATTGTCCGCAGCGGCAGTAAGGTCGGTTCGAAATATTCTGCGCTCAAAGCCAGTACGAACGACGCCTACTGCCCGACCCTCCGCGCCGAGACCAACTCTGATCTCCCCGAAGGTACAGGCTGCGTCTATGAAATCGTCATCGACGGCGAAACGTTCGACGACGTTCAACAGGCGATGTGCGACGGGCTGCAGGCAGCCACCCAGTTACCGGGACTGCTGCAGATCACAGCGGGTAACTACGGCGGCAAACTGGGCAAACACCATTTTCACCTGGCGGAAGTCATCGCTGAACTCAAACGGAGATAGTCTCCGGGACTAAGAGTCGTCCCGGAAACTTTCTGTAAGCAGCATTTCCTGTTCGAACTGATGGCTGCGACCGGAGCCTGTTGCCGGGCTGGCACTCGCGGGACGATAAACCCCGTGCAGCGGATGGCGCCCAAACAGGTTTCCTTTGAATCGGCAGTAAATGAATCGCCAGGCGCCCATGTTTTCCGGTTCTTCCTGAACCCAGTAAACCGGGGTTCCTTCCGGATAGGGTGCCAGGGCTGCTTCCAGATCTTCATGAGGCACTGGATAAAGCTGCTCGATTCGCACGATGGCCACATCGTCACGTTCGGTCTGACGACGGCGTTCGTTCAGATCATAATAGATCTTCCCGGTACACAGCAGAATCCGTTTTACTTTCTGCGGATTCAGATCGCTCGTATCGCCGATCACCTTCATGTAGGAACCAGAGGTCAGCGAACTGAAACTGGAAACCGCATCGCGATGTCGGAGCAGACTCTTGGGAGTCATTACGATCAGAGGCTTACGCCACTTGCGGATGACCTGACGTCTGAGCAGATGGAAGAACTGGTCCGGCGTAGTCGGTACCGCAATCTGAATATTACTTTCCGCCGCCAGTTGCAGGAAACGCTCGAAGCGGGCACTGGAATGTTCCGGTCCCTGACCTTCAAACCCGTGAGGCAGCAGCATGACCATGCCGCTGTAGCGTTGCCACTTGTCTTCTGCACTGACAATAAACTGGTCGATGATGACCTGAGCCGCGTTGACGAAATCGCCAAACTGGGCTTCCCAGATAATCAGACCATCGGGACAGTCCAGGCTGTAGCCATAGTCGAAACCTAAAACCCCTGCTTCGGAAAGCGGGCTGTTCACAATCTCGACGGTGCCCTGCCCTGAAACCAGGTGCTTGAGCGGTGTGTACTTTTTACCGGTCTTCACGTCGTGCAGTACGGCATGACGATGGCTGAAAGTACCACGCTGTGCATCCTGACCGCTGACGCGAATCCGGTAACCTTCGGTCAGCAATGACGCGAATGCCAGGGCTTCTGCCGTTCCCCAGTCCAGCTTCCGCTCTCCTGCGGCCATATCCTTTCGGATCTGCAGCAAGCGTTTGATTTTCTTGTGCGGCGTAAAACCATCGGGCAGTTCGGTCTGCTTCAACAGCAAATTAGAGAGACTCTCCTCGGGAACTCCGGTATCGATCTGATCCGCGGGCAGTTCTTTTCCGCCCCGATAACCGGTCCAGATCCCGCCGGGCAGTTCGACCTTATGAGGATAATTCTCGACCCGGGCTGCCGCCAGTTCGGCTTCCAGATGGGAAACACTTTCTTCCTGTAACCGGTCGGCATCTTCCTCGGTGACCGACTTTCGTTCCAGCATCCGCTGCAGGAAGCTGTCGCGGACAGACGGCCGCTTGTCGATCACATCATACATCAGAGGCTGAGTGAATGAAGGCTCATCCCCTTCGTTATGCCCACGACGACGATAGCAGTACATGTCGATGACCACATCCCGATGGAATTCTTTGCGGAAGTCCATCGCCAGACGGACAACCTGGGCGACTGCTTCCGGATCTTCACCGTTGACGTGGAAGATTGGAATCTGCAGCATCTTGGCCACATCGGTCGCGTAGGTCGAAGAGCGGCTCTGAGCGGGGTCGGTGGTGAAACCGATCTGGTTATTCACGACAACGTGAATCGTTCCCCCCGTGCGGTAACCCCGCAGTTCGCTCAGGTTCAGGCTTTCCTGCACCACGCCTTCGCCGGCAAACGCGGCGTCACCGTGAATCAGCAGCACCATCCCCTTGGTCCGGTCAATGTTGTGCCAGCGATCCTGTTTGGCCCGCATACGTCCCATGGCAACCGGGTTCACGAATTCCAGGTGGCTCGGGTTGAAACAGAGCGTCAGGTGGACGTTGTGTCCGGATTCGGTCATCCAGTCCGAGCTGTAACCCAGGTGGTATTTCACGTCGCCGCGTCCCACGCTCATTTCTGGAACCGAATCTTCGTATTCGCGGAAAATCTCACGAGGCTTTTTGCCCATGATATTGGTCAGCACGTTCAAACGACCGCGGTGGGCCATACCGAATACGATTTCATCGACCCCCTGCTCACCTGCTTTTTCAATCGCCAGGTCGAGCAGTGGAATCAGACTTTCTGCCCCTTCCAGCGAGAAGCTCTTCAGGCCGACATACTTTTTCTGAATGAATTCTTCAAAGCCGACGGCGTCGGTCAGTCGACGCAGAATCCGCAGCGCTTCGGGACGCTCGAACTTGAGGAAGTTCGCTGTACTTTCCATTCGGGTCTGCAACCACTCACGAACCCGCAGACTGTCGATGTGCATGAACTGCGCACCGATCGACCGGCAGTAGGTGTTTTTCAGCCACTGAATCATTTCCCGCAGCGTTCGCTGTTTCGGACCACCAAAAGTGGAGGTCGAAAAGACCCGGTCGTAATCCCGCTCGGAGAAATCGTAAAACTCGGGCATCAGTTCAGCCGGTGTTGCCCGCTTTTTCCCCAACGGATCGAGCGACGCCAGAATGTGTCCCCGCACGCGATAGTTACGGATCAACTGGTCCAGACGTTCCTGCCGGTCGGCGATCTTCATTGTCTGGCGATCGACGGCCTCATTCCGGACGGGTGACGGCGGATTGAACATCGAATGACGTTTGAATGTGGGACCGAAACCCGGCTTGCGTTTACGGGCTGACTTCTGGGGGAACCTGGCAAAATAATTTCGCCATTCCTCGCTCACCGAACTGGGTGACTCCAGATAGCTCGTGTAGAGGTCTTCTACGAAGGTTAACGATTCCGAGCTTAATTCGTTAATTAAATCGTCGGGCAGCGAAACGTCGCTCTGCCCGTTGCCGTCATGGTAAGACGAAGCGGGATCTGGTTTATCTAACATTCTGCCCTCTCCGGGCTGTAATTAAGAACAACCGACATACGCCTCCTGCATCTCAGGAAACCTGAAAGAGCAGGAGTTCTGTCGCAGTTACGGTTTCGAAAAGATACTACTTCTACGATATCCTATAAGATCTGAGATTGAAAGCGCCTCACTCCAGACCTCTTGCAGTATCATAAATAAAGTTAGCAAACTGCCATACGCTTTCCTACTCAACCGCTGCCAGTCTTTTATTCAATTTTTCAGGAAAAACCAGAATATCAGTCACCTGACGAATGGATGCAAAGCCCCGCCCCTGCGGCCCGACATTGCAGTAAAAAACCGGCTCCGTTACACCAGGTAACGGGCCGGTTCAGAAGATCGCGGCCTGAGAAACTCAGGCTGTCATCAAGAGACTAGGTCTGCTGCTGACGCACGACGCGTTTCCGGATGTCTGTTTCCAGAACACCGAAGGCCTGCTCATGCCGCTGCAGAGCCATTGAGAGAGCACTCAACAGACGCTTGGCTGTGTAGTGATTCAGAATGATCCGCTGTCCCACGGTGATTTCAGTGTTGGCGGGATCCAGTGGCTGCGGGTTCAGTCCCAGGTCCAGAATCAACTCTTCTGGAGTACTGGAAACGCGACAGAAATTGGCATAGCTGGCAATGACATTTGCATCATTAACCTTGACCTGCTGCTGCTGCTGAGCCGGGGCCTGAGCCTGTTCTGCAGCTGGTTCTGGTGTTGCTTCAGCTGGTTTGTCATCTTTCTTAGCACTCACGCTTGATTTCTCCTCAATGTTACAAAATCTGAAGAAGTTATTGGTTCCGGATATGGGACCTGTACGGACCGGAGACGAAGAGCGCCTGCGGTAACAGGCAGTTCATCCCGGTAAAAAAAGATCAGTTCGTCCCGAGTTCCCTCAAGACACCTGAAACATAACATCGGCCTGTTCACTATTCAAGAACAGAAACCTAAGTCTTTCAAACTCTTACGAGACAGGGCATCGACCCTGACGAAAATTACTGTATGTTGTCAAAAAGCAACTCAATCACCTATCTTCCCTACAACAGCCAGTTGTCGTTGCACTTAAGAAAAAAGGCCCTGATATGTCATCATACGTCACATATCAGAGCCTGCTGAATTTAAATTCAGTGAATTAGCGATTTAAAGTATGGGACCTGCCCAGTTTGAGAAGACTGCATCAAAGTCGCCATCTCCATTCTGGTCCAGTCCTGTCAGCTGCCAGTCGGCAGGATCCAGCTCACTCAATTCGTGACCCAGAATCTCGCCGGACTCGATAATCGACAGGCCGTGTTCCCGCAGCGACTGAACGAATTCTTCATTCAGACCTTCCAGCAGTGTCAGATCCAGTTCAGCTGGATCTGCTCCCTGGGAGAGCTGATTCAGAGTGTTCCAGACCTGATTCCAGATCACAGGCAGATTCGAGCCTGCAGGGTCACTCTGGCTTCCAGTGGCGTCGAAGCTGACCTGAGCCAGTTCTACCAGGGGAGCCAGCGGCTGGATTGCTTCAGGCAGAACAGTTTCATCGCTGCCTGTCAGAGGCAGATTTGCCATCAGCGGAGCGTTGACGCCCACCAGAATCTCGAAGTCGCCAGACGCAGCCGTCTCATGAGCGGTCTGCAGAATCAATGCATCCAGAATCGAAGGCAGTTTCCGCACACCCGGATCCAGTGTCGCGTTCATGACGTCGCCGTCATGTACCGAATCATCCAGGTGCAGGCCATCGTCTGTCAGCGTTGCTTCAAATCCGTTGCCGACGAAGCTCAGCGTACCACCTACGCCCACCTGAATGTGGCTTTCGAATGGTGCATAAGTATCTGTGAAGCCGGCAACGTGACCGATTTCATGCAACAGCACGGTTAACAGGTCGTAATGACCCGCCGCATCGGAATTGATGTCAGCCGTGTAAGACACGCCCCCTTCCAGCTCGCCACCACCAAAGGCAGTTGTCGAGATGTCAGAGTACCAGCCCAGGCCGGCGGCATCGTCGTCCAGTGTCACAATCCCCGCGACAGGTCGGCCCTGCTCGTCGACAGCGGTGATCTGGCCTTCACCCAGTTGAGTGCCGCCCAGGTCGGTGATCACCAGCTGGATATCCAGAGGCTCATCCATTCCCAAAGCGTCCTGCCAGATGCTCAGTGCCGTATCCATTACCTGATCGATCGAAGAGTCACCACTGATGTTGGTGGTCTTACCATACCAGCGTTGCAGGAAGTTCGACGGGTAGATCACATCGCGATTTCCCCCCTTCGAGACACCGTAGTTAGTGGCAAAGAACGTGAGGTCTTTGTAGTTAACGGTACCACTCTTGTCGGCATCGAGAGCCCAGACATAAGGTGAATTCGTATCCAGAACGTTGTCACCGTAGACGGAGGCCAGAATCATCAGGTCACGGAAATTGATGATGTCATCGTCGTTGACATCGTAGGCGATCGCCCACAGATCCGTTTCCGGTGCATCTCCGATAACCACATTGGTTTCAGCACCCTCTGACAATCCGACGCCAACATTGGTTAACGAAAGTCCCAGTGCATGCGGGCCGATGAATTTATCTTCGAAGTCGATCGAGACATCATCCTGTTCGAGCGATTCAAATTTAACCCGGGCCAGCAGAGCTTTCTTCATGCTCCCTACACGTTCCTGAGTGGAGGTCCCGTTGATGCCGGTTACGACACCGTTGGCATCGTCGATGATCGCTCCACCGTCGCCTGCGAAGGCACTACCAAATTCAATTTCGGTTGCCGTAAAGAAGTTGGTGTTGTAATTCAGATCCGCAACCGCGTTCAGAATTGCATCCGCATCGGCTGTTTCCACATAGATTTCAACCCAGAAAGAGCTCCACTCGTCGATCCAGGTATCGCTGGCGGGCAACGAACTGACATGGCCGGTGGAATCGATGTCTGTCTGATTCCGCACGACGACCATATCAACCGTGGATCCTTCCGTCAGAGTCTGATCGGTCGAGATCGATTGAGTCCCGTGTAACGGAGGTGCTCCCGCACTGACGGTAATCGTCAGGTCGTAGCTCCCGCCATCGAAGACATCAATGTCGACACTCGAATTGCTGGCCGAATCCCGACCGGCCGTGGTGGTCGGATCGTAGGATGTCACGGCATTATAGGCGGCGTTGAAAGCACTGACGCCGATATAGAATTCGCCCGCACTACCGGTATTGTTGGTGAAGGTCACATAGGAGTCTTTCTCCCCATATTTGACCAGGAACTCATCCGGAGCGAGATCGTTGTCCGAGAAAGCCACCTGTGTACCTGTTGCATCAAAGATGCGGATCACGCTGTCCAGCCCGGTGAAGAACATGCCGCCGTCGATATCAACGGTTACCGTGTCACCTGCATTCAACTGCACATGGAACATATCCACGTCGGCAAACAGGTCCTTATCGACATTGGGTCCATCCGGATCAGCCAGCGGATTATCCAGGTTGGCAGCGACTTCGTTAATTGCTCCCTGGTAAACCACAGTTCCCTGGCTGGCAGATGACAGACCTGTTTCTTCCGCGGTTCCGATCGTATCACCGAACTTGTCGGATTGATCTTTCTCGAATGTGGAGGTGATCGAACCAGTGAAGTTCAGCGTAATCTCTGCCCCCGTCGAATCAACAAATGTCATCGTCCGGCTGATAGGTACGACCAGCGTGTAAACGCCACCGCTTTCAGTCAGTTCGGCATTGGTCCAGGAACTCAAGCCTGCGGGAGGCGTTCCCCCTGGATTAAAGAAGACCATATCCAGACCAGTTGTCGATTCCGAATTACGCCCGGTGATGAAGGCCCCACCAGCAAAAGCAATGTAGGAATCAATCTGGCCGTAATCCAGGGTCCATGTATCGGTGATGTTGAATAATCCACCTGACAGAGCCTGCTGGCTGGAGAACATCGATGCGATGGCATCCCGGATAGCCAGATTCAGTTCACCACCAAACAGGCTGCCTTGCAGACCAAAGTCCGCCAGATCGAAATTCGTCAGATCGCCAGTCGCTCCCCGTGCTGGATTTGCCAGTCCCGACGGATTGACTTCAGCATAGGAATCCACGATCTGAACGTTGGTCGGATTATCGAGGTCATCCAGCACAACATTGACTCGACCGCTCAGACTGGTGCCATCCAGCCCCACATTCTGCGGGGTCAGGTTGGTTGTTTCACCACCACTGGTAACAGATCCGGAAATGGAAATGTTACTCTGGTCAGTCTGCACATTGAACTGATACGACTGATCCTGAGTCACATTCGTTTCTACAACAGAAATCTGACTCGGATGGATGATACCGCCGCTGCTGGACAGCGAGTTCTCAGACAGCGTGATCGAATAGTTGATCGGGGTTCCATCGGTCACATCAAAGGCCTTGAATTCCCCGTAACCGACACGTGAGTAGCTGCCTTCGGCACCAACCCCCAGTGTGAAACCGATACCATTGAAATCCAGAATCACATTGTTTTCGTTATCGGTCAGACCGACACCTGGCACGAAGGTGAAAGCACTGGCAC
This sequence comes from Gimesia chilikensis, assembly GCF_007744075.1. Taxonomy (NCBI): domain Bacteria; kingdom Pseudomonadati; phylum Planctomycetota; class Planctomycetia; order Planctomycetales; family Planctomycetaceae; genus Gimesia; species Gimesia chilikensis. The sequence continues at coordinate 5,200,088 of NZ_CP036266.1, forward strand.
CATCGGTAGCGACGCCGCGTAAACCTTCAGGAATATTGCCGGCACCTTCCCAGTTCAGGGTCACATCGACCCCCAGGAAGCCGGGAGCGTCCGCACCTGACAGCAGCTGGCTCAACTGGTCGCTGACCCAGATTTCCACAACGTAATCCTGTCCGGTGTAGTAGCTCGTCTGCTCGGACGGTAAGGCTCCTACATTGTCGACCTCAGGTGAGACCTGAATATTGTTGCCGGAGAGTTTGCTTTTCACTCCGCCAGTCAGCTCTACCTGAATCGCCAAATCACCATTGTACAACTTATCGATGATAGCACTGGTCAACCCAATTGGATCACTGGCAGCCCAGGTCCCCGTCAGAATGTCTTCTGTCAGGTCGAAATCAGGATTATCATCCGCTAAAGTTGCATGATAAATCGTAAACAGAACCGCATCCGAATTCGACGTATCAATAACTCGTACGGCAGTCAGATCGGTGTCCACGTTGACGATCGGATCAGGACCAACGGCATTGTTATAGTCGCTTAGCGAAATGGTATAGTTCAGATCCTGCAAACCATTGGTCAGGTTAAAGACACCAGCCCCTTTACCTGAGTCCAATGTCTCTAATGTCTGAGACGCACGGAAGTAGGTAAAGTCACGTCCTTCAGAAGCCGTCGGACGGGCGATCAGACGGATCTCAGCCGTTCCGGCAGGATCAGGTGTGACGAGGAAGTCGTCTACAACCTGAGCTGAAACGCCATCGCTGGAAGTCGCTGTCACAGTAATCTTCACGGGCTGACGCACCTGAGAGACACTGTAGGTCGTGTATTGGATGTGCAGCTCATTTCCAGAGATAAAGATGAGACCGTTGTTAGTCCAGAAACCACTGGGCAACGGATCATCGTTTTCGAGTGATGCGCTGACACTGTAGCTGATCGTGTCACCGGCGTCTCCATCACTGAAGAAATTATCCAGGTTGATAATTTCTTCGGTCAAACCATCGCGAATCAGGTCTGGAAGAGGCGTTGACAGAACCAATGGTTCATTCGAACCGGTCACGGTTACGGTCACCGTGGCGGTATCTGTCGAACCGTTTCCATCGTCGATGGTATAAGAGAACGTATCCGTTTCACTCATCTGAGGTGTCGTCAGGTGATTAAAGGCATTGTTCGGATCATAAGTAATCGTTCCATTGGCTTCGATGGTGACGATCGCCCCTTTGGTGGTCGTGATCGTAGTTGCCTGGGTTCCATCCAGGTTATCCAGTTCTGTTACGGTCAGGATATCGCTGGTATCGGGATCAGAATCGGCTCCCGATCCGTTATCAACACGCACATCAAAGTTCAATGAATTATTTTTGGTGGTCGAAACCGCGTCGTCTTCTGCAACGACCGGGTCATTCACACCAGTAATGGTCACCGTAACCGTTGCCGTGCTGGTACCACCTTCTTCATCAGTGATGGTATAAGTGAATGTTTCAGTGGCTGACTCACCGTCCGCGAGATAATTGAACGCACCATTCGGATCGTACTCTAAGGCACCGGTCGATTGAATCGTAACAGCCGCACCTGAAGAGAGCATGAAGGCACCGCCGACGCTTCCGACACTGCCTCCCTGATTGACGCCGGTCACGGTGAACGAGTCACTAGCATCGCCATCGGCATCGACACCACTACCATTATCAGAGAAGACGTTCACGCCAGTCAGGGTCGTTTCCTCATCTGTCTGGAACGCATCATTCTGGGCAACGGGATCATCATTGACACCATTGATGGTGATGGTCAGCGTCTGGGAAACCGTTTCCCCGTTGTTGTCGGTGATATCGTAGCTGTAGGTAATCACTTCAGATTCCCCGGCAGCCAGATAGCCGTAGAAGCTTGTATCAATGTCCCAGCTCGAAGCCGTGGTCATTGTAATGCCGCCATCGTTTCCGGCGTTGGTTTTCAACAGGTTGATCACAGAGAGCGTATCGCTTGTATCCACATCGGTGGTATTGGTCAGCAGATCCACGTTCACGCTGCCATCATCTTCCGTGCTGGTAGAAGTTACCGCTGCACTGATAACGGGAGCATCATTCACGCCATCGATCTGAATATCGACCGAGGCGGAATCGGTCCCGCCATTGCCGTCACTGATCGTGTAGGTAAAGGAATCGGTTGCTGTTTCACCGACCGCCAGGGACTCAAATGCCCCATTCGGATTGTAAGTAAACGTACCATTCGACTGCATGGTCACGATGGCTCCGGAAGCAAGCGTAAATCCGCTGCCAATGCTGCCGGTTGTCATCCCCTGGCTGACGCCAATTACAGTCAGGATATCACTTCCATCAACGTCACTGTCCACACCGAAGTTATTATCGACAAAGACATCGGCTCCGACGAGAGTTGTATCTTCATCGGTGGTCACTCTGTCGTGAACGGCAACAGGATCATCATTAACACCATCGATGGTAATGGTGACCGTAGCGGTATCGGTTACAGTCCCATCGCTGATGGTGTAGGTGAAGGAATCGGTTGTCGATTCGCCATCAGCCAGATATTCGAATGAATTATTGGGATTGTAACTGAACTTCCCATCTGCCTGCATCGTGACGATGGCTCCGGAAGCAAGCGTAAATCCGCTGCCGATGCTGCCGGTATTACCGCCTTCACTGACACCGACAACAGTCAGTGTGTCGTTTGTATCTACATCGCTGTCTACGCCACTACCATTGTCGATGAAAACATCGCCATCCGGCAGAGTTGTATCTTCGTTGGTAGTCACAGCATCAGCGACCGCTTCCGGTGGATCATTCAGACCATAGATGAATACCGTTACGGTCGCGGAATCGGTCCCGCCGTTACCGTCGCTGATGATATAAGTGAATGTATCGCTGGCAGACTCGGTGGCCCCCAGGTAATCGAAGGCTCCATTCGGATCGTAGTCGAAAGTACCGTCAGCCAGCACTGTCACAACCGCACCTGAGGCAAGCGTGAACCCGCTGCCCACAGTCCCCGTATTCACACCCTGGCCGATGCCAATTACGGTCAATACATCGCTGAAATCGATATCAGTATCTTCACCGTTTGAGTTGTCATCGAAGAGATTTTCGCCAGTGAGAGCGAAATCCTGAGTTGTGGAAAATTCGTCAGCAGCAGCCACTGGAGGATCATTCACACCTGTAATAGTGATTGTCACAGTTGCCGTATCAGTTGCCGTTCCATCGCTGAGGGTGTAGGTGAATGAATCCGTAACGGTTTCATCTACTGCCAGATCTTCAAAGGAATTATTGGGATCATAGCTAAAGGTTCCGTCTGACTGCAGTGTGACCACGGCACCAGAGACGAGCGTAAACGCACTGCCCACAGAACCGGTTCCACCACCATCACTGATCCCCGTTACGGAGATTGTGTTGCTTGCATCGATGTCACTGTCGGCTCCACTGCCGTTATCATCCAGGACATTTCCCCCATTGAGGACAGTATCCTCATTTGTGCCAAAGGCATCAGGAGCGGCTACCGGAGCATCGTTCGCACCAGAGATGGTAATAGAGGCAATCAGTTGAACCGTGCCGCCATTACTATCTGTCACATCGTAATGGTACACAATGACGGCATCTTCACCAGCAGCCAGATAGCCGTAAGCACTCGGATCGATGTCGAGCGAGTTACCGTTCACGGTGATACCAACATTGTTACCGCTGAACTTGACTATGTTAGTAGCCGACAGGACGTCTGTAGTATCGTCATCGCTGACATTCTGCAGCAGATCAATGCTGTAGCTACCGTCATCTTCAGTCACCGCTGAGGTGATGGTCAGAATCGTTGCAGTCGGATCATCATTCACACCCAGGACGGTGATGGTAGCAGTCTGAGCGACTGAACCACCGTTGCCGTCGATCACATTATAAGAGTACTCGATGACGGCGGTTTCCCCGGCTGCCAGGCTGTTGTAGGCATTGGGGGTAATCTGGAGCAGGTTTCCGTTGACAACAATTCCGCTGTCATCACCGCTGGTCTTAGTCAGATTAGCGACCACCAGCGTATCGCTCTGATCGATATCACTCGCATGCGACAGCAGGTTGAGTGCATAGACACCATCATCTTCTGTCGGAATAGACTCAACTCCCATCGAAACGATCGGAGCATCATTCCTTCCGTCAATGGTTATCGAGACGGTCTGTGATACTATACCGCCGTTGCCATCGATCACCTCATAACTATAAGTAATTACTTCGGATTCACCGACAGACAGGTAGCTGTAGAAGCTCGGGTCAACACTCAGCGATGTACCGCTGGGGGTAATCCCGCCGACATTGCCTGCATTGGTCTGTACCAGATTCTGGATCGCCAGCGTATCGTTCGTATCGACATCATTGGCATTGTCCAGCAGGTTAACACTGAAACCGCCAGCATCTTCGTTACTGGTCGAGACGACAGGAGCACTCACTGTAGGAGCATCGTTCACACCGGTCACGGTTACCTGTACGGTTCCGGTAGCGAAGCCGCCACGTTCATCCTCTACAGTGTAGGTGAAAGTATCAACGGCTAGCTGCCCCACGGACAGATAATTGTAGGCGACCGAAGGATCGTAGTTGATGGTACCATCGAGGTTCAGAGTCAGTGCCGCACCACCATTGGAGGTCATGCTGGGCAGACCGAAAACAGTCAGGTTACTGTCGTCACCATCCGGGTCTGTGTCGTTAGCCAGAACGTCGATGTTCAGGAGTTCGGTATCTTCGTTGGTTGCCACGAGATCAATATTGGCGATTGGGGCCTGGTTGGCTGAAATGGTCAGTGTCACCGTAGCGACATCGACACCGCCGTTACCGTCGTCAATTTTGTAATCGAAAGAATCGGTCGCGGTGGCCAAGCCAGTCAGATAATCGAACTGACCGTTCGGATCATAGGTAAAGGTACCATCAGCATTCAAAGTCAACAGAGCACCAGATCCCAGCGTCACTTCCGTACCAACATCCGTTGACTCGCCATTGACCTCACTGACATCAAAGGTGTCACTGGTATCAGGATCGCTATCGACGCCACTGCCGTTGTTCGCGAAGACATTACCACTAAAGACCTGCTCTTTGTTGACATCCACAGCGTCATCTTGAGCAACAGGAGCGTCGTTCACACCGGTAATTGTCACTGTAGCGGTCTGAGCTACTGAGCCCCCTTCGCCATCGATTACGTTGTAGCTGTAAGTAATCACGGCAGATTCACCAACGGCCAGATAGTTGTAGGCACTCGGATCAATGTCCAGAGAGTTACCGTTAACCGTGATGCCGCTGGCATCGCCACTGTCCAGAGTAAGACCACTGACGTTCAACACATCGGTCGTATCCGGATCGCTGGCATTCGTCAGTAGATCCAGGCTGGAGGTACCGTCGTCTTCCGTCGCAGTTGTCGTGACGGCGGCACTCACGGCAGGAGCGTCGTTCACACCGGTAATTGTAATCGTGGCAGTCTGGGCAACGGAGCCCCCTTCACCATCAATGACGTTGTAGCTGTAAGTAATCACGGCAGATTCACCGACGGCCAGGTAGTTGTAGGCACTCGGATCAATGTCCAGTGAATTCCCGTTGATCGTAATGCCACTATCGTCGCCGCTATCCAATGAAAGACCACTGACGTTCAACACATCGGTCGTATCTGGATCACTGGCGTTCGTCAGCAGATCCAGGCTGAAGCTGAGATCGTCCTCTGTCGCAGTTGTCGTGACCGCGGCACTCACTGCAGGAGCGTCGTTCACACCGGTAATTGTAATCGTGGCAGTCTGGGCAACGGAGCCCCCTTCACCATCGATTACGTTGTAGCTGTAAGTAATCACGGCAGATTCACCAACGGCCAGATAGTTGTAGGCACTCGGATCAATGTCCAGAGAGTTACCGTTAACCGTGATTCCGCTGTCATCACCGCTGTCCAGTGTAAGACCACTGACATTCAACACATCGGTCGTATCTGGATCACTGGCGTTCGTCAGCAGGTCCAGGCTAAAGGTACCGTCGTCTTCCGTTGCGGTCGTTGAGACGGCTGCACTGACTGCAGGAGCATCGTTCACACCCGTAATTGTAATCGTGGCGGTCTGAGGAACCGTGCCTCCTTCGCCATCAATAATGTCATAGGAGTAGACAATCACGGCAGATTCACCGACGGCCAGATAGTTGTAGGCACTCGGATCAATGTCCAGTGAATTCCCGTTGATCGTGATGCCACTGTCGTCGCCGCTATCCAATGAAAGACCACTGACGTTCAACACATCGGTCGTATCTGGATCACTGGCGTTCGTCAGTAGATTCAGGCTGAAGCTACCCTCGTCTTCTGTGGCAGTTGTCGTGACGGCGGCACTCACGGCAGGAGCATCGTTCACACCCGTAATTGTAATAGTGGCAGTCTGGGCAACGGAGCCCCCTTCACCATCGATTACGTTATAGGTGTAAGTAATCACGGCAGATTCACCGACGGCCAGGTAGTTGTAGGCACTCGGATCAATGTCCAGTGAGTTACCGTTAACCGTGATGCCACTGTCGTCGCCGCTGTCCAGTACCAGGTTACTCACGTTGAGCACATCGGTCGTATCGACATCGCTGGCATTCGTCAGCAGATTCAGGCTGAAGCTGACATCGTCTTCAGTCGCGGTCGTTGAGACTGCGGCACTGACAGTCGGATCATCGTTCACACCGGTAATGGTGATGTTGACGGTTGCAGTACTTGTGCCTCCCTGGGCATCCTCGATTGTGTAGGTAAAGCTGTCACTTGCAGATTCTCCAACAGCCAGATAATCGAACTGGCCATTCGGATCATAGGTAAATGTTCCGTTCGCATTAACCACCACACTACCGGTAGTCAACGAATCATCGAAACTGGTCACAGTGAAGGCCTGACTTTCAACATCACTGTCAACACCGTTTCCATTATCAGCGAACACATCGCCGTTCAGTGCCGTATCCTCATCGGTGGTCACGTCATCATCAACAGAGACAGGAGCATCATTCACACCGGTGATTGTGACTGTCACGGTCGCAGTATCCGTACCCCCCTGAGAATCCTCGATCGTATAGGTAAACGTATCGGTCGCGGATTCGCCGTCGGCCAGGTATTCGAACTGGCCGTCCGGGTTGTAGGTGAAGGTACCGTCTGGATTAACCGAGACGATTCCGATCGTCCCCGCGTCATTGACGCTGGTCACAGTGAAAATCTGGCCTTCAACGTCGCTGTCCACACCACTGCCATTATCGGCGAACAGATCACCGCTGGTCGGAGTGTCTTCATTTGTCGTAAATCCATCATCTTCTGCGATCGGGGCGTCGTTAATGCCATGAATCCTGATGGTGTAGGTGCCTCCATCCGTACCACCGTTGCCATCGGAGATTTTATACGTAAATGCTTCGTCGTAAGATTCACCAACGGCTAGAAAGTCATAGCTATCGTTCGGGTCAAAGGTGAAACTGCCGTCTGCATTCGCAGTCAGCAACCCTCCGAGTCCGATGGAAATTGTAGCCCCCACATTCCCGACAGCGCCATTAATTTCCGTTATCAGCAGGGAATCGTCTTCCGCATCAGTGGCAAATTCAAAAATCGCCCCGGCGGGAGCGCTTACAGGATTATCTTCATCTGCGCCTGCCGTCAGAATTGTATTGGGATTGGCGACAGGATCATCATTCACACCGGTAATGGTGATTGTCACGGTCGCGGTATCGGTGCCGCCGTTTCCATCGCTGAGGGTGTAGGTAAAGGTTTCGGTCGCGGTCTCACCTAGAGCCAGATAGTCAAACACCCCATTGGGTTGATAAGAAATAAACCCACCGCTGAACAGTGTCAACGATGCACCGGAAGCCAGCACAACCTCATTACCCACATTGGCTGCGCTACCATTGACGGCCGTTACCTCAATACTGTCGCTCGTATCAGGATCGTAGTCCGCACCATTGCCGTTACTGTTGATCACACTGTGGTGATTCATATTCAGTGTTTCGTTTTGAGTGATCGTAAAGTCATCATCCTGAGCAACGGGTGCATCGTTCACGCCATGAATGGTAATGGTCACCGATGCCGTATCCGTGCCGCCGTTACCATCGCTGATCTTGTAGGTAAAGGTTTCGGTCGCAGTCTCACCGACAGCCAGATAATTGTAGACTCCGGCTGGATCAAACGAGAAACTGCCATCTGACTCGAGTGTCAGTTTTCCACCTGCGCCGATCGTAATCTCATTTCCAATATCTACAGAGGAACCGTTCACTTCTGTTACGGTCAGCGTATCATTCTCGACATCGGAATCAGCAGTTGCAGGATTTGCAACCAGTACATTGCTGGCACCATTAAGCAGGGTATCTTCATCGGTGCTGAAACTGTCGTCTACGGCAACCGGGGCATCGTTCACTGCGTTGACCGTGACAGTAAAGGTATTCGACAGCACGGTATTCCCGGCGACGTCAATAGCTCGAATCACAATATCCGCCGACCCACTTACATCCTGCCGGGAAGTCAAAATGAGTTCGTTTGTGGCGAAATCAAAATTGACAATGGCATTGGTAATGGAATCAACACTGTAGCTGAGCGGGGTTCCACCGTTCTGATTAAAGAAATCAGTGAAGGGGCCCAGGTTGAAGCTGCCGAAATCTTCGTTGAGTGTCTGGTTCCCGATCGGAGTCGCTGTGGTAGGTGCAATCGTATCCAGTTCAAAATTGACATCGAAGGCACCAGCCGGACTGACATTGGCATGTTCATCCACAGTCATGAAGTGCAGCGTGTGCGTGCCCCCTTCCAGCGAACCACCACCATTCAGGTTGGCTTCCAGCCAGCCACGGGTTAACGTGAAGGTTCCCCCATTGGCACCGCCGGAGAGTTGCCCGAAGATATCCACAAAGCTGCCCCCATCCAGGGCGACTTTGAACTGGGTAATCAGGCTTTCGTCAGAAACGGTACCGACAATCGTCAGATCGTTGGTGATGCCGTCCGAATTGGAAACTCCGGAATCCGTCTGCAGGCCGGCTACTACAGCCGGCGCATCCTGGTCCCCAATCAGTTCCAGTTGCACCGCAGGTACGTTGCGGTTGTTGTTCATCATCTGCAGGTCGTAGTTGTCGATGTCACCATCTTTGTCACCGTCCTGCTCTTCAGAGTAATAATTCTGGGTAGGATCCAGACCCATTGACATAATCATCTGAGAGGTGAAATGATTGAACCCAAACAGATGCTGGTAAGAGGCAGCCAGCGCCTGCTGATATTCTGTATCACTGACAGAGCCACTGCCGTCAGAGTCACCCGGCATGAAGATGTCGATAGTGAAATTACCAGTGGCTGCTGTCTGTCCCTGGACGAAGATCGAGTAGTCACCAGGAGCCAGTGTGGCCAGGACCAGTGAGCTGGACGTGCCAGCATGATCGTGTTCAGCCAGTTGCAACGGCACCACGGCATTGGTGTTCGCATCCAGAATCTGGACCGCAGCCGGATTGAATGCAGAGCCGGGAGAGGCATGAACCTCAAATCCCAAAGTGGGCGAGCTGCCAGCACCAACCGTCAGCAGCAGTTCAGTCGAATCATTTGGCTGGTTTACTGAACTCTCCAGCGACGCCAGGATGTTGCTCGCCAGCAGGGTCCGGTCTTCCAGACGCTCTACGTGGCTGGCATATCCAATCGGACGAGACATCCGAAAAGGTAAACGACGCTTGAATTTGCGAGTAGAGTTGCGGCCAAATAATCTCTTGAGGCTCTTCATAGTGTTTTTACTCGTATTGGATTGGATAGTGGTCAAAGAATATACAGGTATGGCAGATGAGGATATTTACTGTCGAAATAGACACATACTTTGACGATTAAGCGAATTAAACCTAACAGTCAGCCACTTGTTCGAAATACGTTTTTTTCTTTTTGAGTACGCATTTTTAGCTCAAGTTTTCAGCTAATAATGCAATTTATGAAATATCTTTGCCTACGCTTGAAGGAATTGCAATTAATAAAAAGGCAATCTGGAATGTTTAGGAAATCTAGTTCAGGTTGTAGGACCTTCGTAAAGATCAGCGCAAAAATGAGTTTCATGTTCAGTAGGGGGGATAGGACAAGCTGATGCCTTAACTCAACAATAAAGTTTCATTTAGGCAACACGCTTGTTAAGAAACCTGAACAAAACCCAAAAAGAAATCAACGGATTCCGATATGTGCCACACGAGCACACTCAGGCACGCCCGCTCCCCGTAAATTAGGCAATCCAGAGGGGAACTTAACGTTTACAACCGAAAATCAGTATGAAGAGACCTGTTCAGCACAAAATTGATTCGCCAGAGCTGATCTGACATACCGAACTAGAGTGAAGAAGAGTGATTATGACTCTCCCGCGGGATTTCTACCTCGACCGAGGCCTGAATCTCCTGGATCAGGTCACTCTAAAACAGATATACATTGTTTGAGCTGAATCAGTTCGTCCTGACATCCTGCAGCTGGATTCAGGGAATAATCAACGACAGGTCTGCAGATAAACAATCTGGTGATCGCACGAGTTGGAAAACATGCGAATGAATAAATTTTCACAATGGATTGTGGTTGCTCTCGCGATCAGTACTCATGGTATCGTTTTTGGTGGTGAAACCTACCCGGAGCCCGGCTACCTTGACGAATCGGCTCCGGCCACGGAAGAGAGCCTGTACCAGCCGATCTCGCTAAACGTAGCAGAGGAAGCAGTTTGCGCCCCTGATACCATGGCCGCTCAGGACTGCGTGAATCAGATCTGCCTGCCCGAATGCCAGTGCTGCAATTTCCTGGAGCAGTTTCTGATGCGTCATTCGCCGATCTACCCTTCCATGAACTCTCAGCGGGTTCGCGTTGGCGGCTGGTTGGACCAGGGTTTTACAGGCAACTTCCAGAAACCATCGAACAACTTCAACCTGCCTGTTACATTCAACGACCGCTCCAACGAATACCAGATGAACCAGCTGTACCTGTTCGTCGAGCGTCCCGTTGACTTCGGCGGCGATGAGTTCGACTGGGGTTTCCGGGGAGACCTGCTCTACGGTACTGACTACTTCTATACAACCGCCCTCGGTCTGGAAACCCGCTCTGATGGAGCCCCTCACTGGAACAGCTCCAACGGACCTCGGAGCAGCGGCGGATATAATTATGCCATGTACGGCCTGGCGATGCCTCAGTTATACGCAGAATTCTATCTGCCCTTCCTGTCTGGCGTCAGCTTCAAAGCCGGTCACTTTTATACGCCCATCGGTTATGAAAGCGTGATGGCCCCGAAGAACTTCTTCTACTCGCACTCTTATACCATGCAGTATGGTGAGCCCTTCACTCATACCGGTGTCCTGGGCACAGTCCAGATCAATGATCAACTGCAGGTACTGGCCGGTGTTGCTCGGGGCTGGGATGCCTGGGAAGATCCGAATGACGATGGGGAACTGCTGGCAGGTATCGGCTGGAACAGCGCCAATGAAGACACCAGCATTAACCTGACCCTGACTTCGGGCGATCAGGACAATGGATTCAGTAATGCCGCCAACCGGACCCTGATCAGCTTCGTGTTGTCACACGACTTCACCGATTGCCTGACTTATGTCTTCCAGAGCGATTTCGGGATTCAGGACAACGGAACCATCAACAACCAGTTCCAGGTCGTTCCTGCCAAATGGTACTCCTTTAATCAATACCTGTTCTACGACATCACCGATAAATTTGCTGTGGGTGCCCGCTTCGAATACTTCCGGGACCAGAACTTTTCACGGGTACTGCAGGTACCTGAGTTCCTGGCCACCGGCGGAAACTATTACGGGCTGACCGTGGGTGCCAACTGGCGACCACATCCCTGCGTCACCGTTCGACCGGAACTGCGGTTCGACTGGTCCGATACCCGGGCTCCGCTGCTCAACGTTCAGGGACCTTACCGCAACTTTCAGTCTGATTACCAGGTCCTGCTGGGTGGCGACGTAATCATCCGCTTCTAATACGGGAAGCGGATGAGAGGCAAGTAACCGAAGACCCGTTAATGGTCATCTTCGTAGTACGGCTCGACGTGCACCACAACCTCCCGCACGGAAGGCCAGTCGTGCTGAATCTGCTGGCGGACCTGCTGAGCCGTCAGATGGGCCTGATCGACGGTTTCGTTCGGGTTGACTTCAATGTCGATATTCACATGCGCGTCAGGCCCAGCTGTCTGAATCCGGACCTTTTCCACGTCCAGCACCCCTGTTACCTTCAGGGCTGATGCCCGCACCTGATCAAAATACTTCTGATCGGGGATCTTATCGGTCAGCTCGTGCAGGTTCTCCCGGGCAGCGACCCAGCCCAGGTAGATCATGATTAACGCCAGCAGCATCGCTGTGATGTGATCGATCAGATGACCGTAACCGGGGATCCAACTCGCAATCAGCAGCCCGAGGGCCGCCAGAAAGCTGGTCAGGGCATCGGTTCGATAATGATAAGCCTCGGCTATCATCGCGGAGCTCTTCTCCTGACGGGCCATACGGAGTACCACACGGCAGGTCACTTCCAGCAAAACGGCAGCAAACAGGGGAATCGTCCAGCTCACCCAGCCGATCACTTCATACTGAACGTGGCTGAATGCCGCTACCAGCTGATAGAAGAACGTACCGGTCCCGACCACCAGAATCAAGATGCCCAGCTGGAACCCTGCCAGCGGCTCATAACGACCATGTCCGAAAGGATGGTCTTCGTCGGGAGGCTGTTCTGCCAGGCGAATCGCGAACAGAATTGCCAGTGAAGTAAACACATCGGCACAGCTCGCCAGGGCATCGACCAGCAGTACTGAATGCCCCAGAAACCAGAGTCCGACCAGCTCCATCACGATCACGAACAGGCGGACATTGATTCCGACCCAGGCCACTTTCATGAGCCGGGAAGTTCTGCGGCGACGAATCCGCGTGACATCTTCCGACAATTCCAGCGGTTCCGGAAATTCCTCCAGCAGAGGAGCCGGGGAAGGCTCATTCGAATTACCAGCACTGTCAGCAGCTGCCATACCAGTCAACACACATCAATGAGGATCAGGATTGTAGGAGAGTAGTCCGCTGCAGGTTTACAGTGAACACCATCATCACCGCATCTTGATTGGATTGAGGCAGTTTGACAAGAGCGAAACGAGCCAAAGCATGATCGGGAACCGATTTGAGAGCAGTTTATCGCAGCCGGTGCAGGCCTCAGTCTGCGTCAGGCAGAATCAGAATATCAGGCAGGCTCAGCTGGTTTTCCTTCACCATGATCTTGGCCGCAGGCCATTGCTCCATCGGCGTAATCAAGATGGTCTCATTCTCTTCGATCAGAATGGTATCCCCGGTCATTGCAGGGCCAACGGAGGGATGCCAGAAGGCAGCCATGCCGGGCTGAAACTTGAACTCACTGTTGATCAGAATCGAAGTCTCAGCCGACTGATATCCCATGATGTCCGCCTGGTCGGCGTGCTGCCATTCATCGGGGCAATCGTATTTCTCGTAGATGCGTTTCACCCGGTTCCACGTATCAAACAGAGCCCAGTCCGGCTTGGAAAAATACATTCCCGTCGCCTGCATGAGCAGTGCCAGATGATGAGATTTGATGATAGTGGAAGGAGGTTTTCCCAGAGATACGGTGCGTGTCGCAGCCGCATGCAGACCATTTTGGGAACCGACGGCAGAGATTACACAGTAACGCTCGAGGCGGTCTTCACCATAGCCCCAGTGTCGATAACGGATACTCTGTCCGTCTGCCATCACTTGTAACCGTCGGGGGTTGACGCCATGTTTCAACAGACGATGTGAAAGGCAACCGGCGATCTCCTGTTCGGTGTTTCCCCGTTCAACCCGGCGGGCAGTCGCTTCGACCGCATGCGAAACCAGCTTTCCCAGTTCGCGGATGCGCTCTCCTTCGAGTTCGGTGAACGGGAACCGCAGGGTCCTTAATTCGTCGGAGAGATTCAGCGTCCCCTCAACTCCGGTGTCGCTGGCGACATTGCGTCCTTTGCACAGGTCCCGCACCAGTTGCGACAACGGTTCGTGCCAGGGGCGGGTTTTGATCTGGAAGCCCAGTCCCGGAATCGCACGGTCAAAAATCTGATTCGCGTCGACATTGCTGCAGGCAATCAAACGGGCATCCGGGGTAATGAAGACCGCAGCACAGGGATCGTTCGATCCGGTTCGGGTCAGCTCGGCTCCCGCGGTGAACCAGGCCATATTTTCGGGGGACTGCAGCAGCAGCGCATCGAGGTTATGAGCCTCCAGCAGCGAGATCACCTGTTGCTGCTTGTATTCCACATCGGTGGCACGCCGGGGGTCTGTCGTGGGAATTTCTCCGGAAGAGATTGGTGCATGAGCATTCACTGCTACGATCGTCATAGAGGACTCCCCGCTGGTACTACAACAAACAATCTTCCCAACACACGATTGTGACCCTCTGAAATTTGTCTGATTTGAAGTCAGTGTCAATAAATGAGTTTTGTATTTAAAATAGCTGAAGTCAAGCATTTCCCGCTGATCTCAACGGCGAAATACAGGTTTTATCTTCATAGAAACGATTAACGGATTTTTCAGCACCGGTTCTACCGCTGCAGATAGACAGAGATGACTAATTGAGGACAGGAGGGTGCAGCCAGAAAAGGCAGATAAAGAGAATAAACGCATCCTGCAACGCACTCCGTTCCTGCCATTAATCATATCAGGATATGAAAGAAATCAAGGGCATTTTCGATCAGCAGCCAGGGGCACGCCCTTCTAATGCCCGAAAATACGACAAACTGTCGCCCTGACATCAACGCAACAGGCTGCGGATGTTCAGTGACCGTCCAGAGACTTTCTGAATGACCGACTGCACCCGGGTCTCTTCTTTTTCCAGATCAGCGATCACTTCCGAGTACTGGCGATTCAGCTTTTCTATCAGCTGATCCCGCTCCTGCTGGGCCAGCTGTTCAATCTGTTGAGCCAGTGCCTGCTTCTGACGACCGATTTCCGCCTGGCAGGCCAGCTTCAACCCACGGGCAATCTGCTCGCCGGTTTCCGATTCCAGCCGCCAGACAGGCTGGCTGTAACTTCCCGATCCCTCCAGGGTCGCTGAGATGGAATCGATGGTGGAGAGCGCCTGGGCGACGACTTGGGTCAGAGGCTTGATGCCTGCCTGCTCGGAATCGAACTGAAACCGCACGGGAGTCTGTTTAAATTCCACCCGGCACGTGAAATCATTTTCCCGAAACGAAATCCGCGACTCGCACTCGGTCTGATCCGCGATCAGTGCCAGTGATAACTTATCGGAATTCTCCAGTTGAATCGTTTTCTGTTTCGGCAGGTCAAACTTGACGAGGAAGTCGTGTGTCGGCTGCTGCTCATAAAATTTGAGTTCTCCCGCAAGCCTGACTTCTCCTTCCGCCTCGACGCGTGCCTGTAGCTGAATCGGACGGCGATACGCCGTCGGCTCAGAGGAGAGTTCCCGCACGAGTGCCTGAAACGGATATTTCTGTTGATTCACACGTGCGTTTCCACTCACTTTGATCTGCTTAAATAACACATTCGGCAGTGCATCCGCGGGTCGGAAGTCGATCCATTCCCCCTGCATCCGCTCCGGCTCCTGTTCGTCGCGCATCGTTCTGACAGTCTGAAAGATCATACTCGACCAGCCGGTCATCTCTTCCAGCTGTTTTGTGAGTTCTTCACCAATCAGCGCGTGCAGAATTTTCTCTGGATCGGGCGAGACGGAGTCCATCAGCGAATCGAGTTGGGCCAGATCCTGATCTTTGGCGTCTTCGATCCGCTGGAAATCGCGTTGTGCCAGTTGAGGAAGGTTATTGAGTTCCTCCCGCA
The DNA here is from genome assembly GCF_007744075.1 of Gimesia chilikensis. NCBI lineage: Bacteria > Pseudomonadati > Planctomycetota > Planctomycetia > Planctomycetales > Planctomycetaceae > Gimesia > Gimesia chilikensis. Next base: position 5,215,816 of record NZ_CP036266.1, read on the forward strand.
TCTGCTTGCCTTCCTTGACCAGCAGATCGACACGTTCAGCCGACTCCGCATAGGTTTTGATTCGCTCCAGGGTCTTACCCTCGGCGGTTTTGACCGAATCCTGAACCGAATCCAGCTCCAGCTTCACCTGGTCTACCCTGGATTCATACTGTGCGAAACGCTGCTTCCACTCCTGTTGGACCTGCTTTGAAACCCTTACGGTTGCCAGACGATCGGGATCCAGCTGCTCGACAGCTGACTGCTTCAAAACATCCAGCCAGCTCTTCCCTAGTTGTTTTGACTTTTTTCGAAAGGGGTCGAAGTTCAAATGAAAGTGACTGCCCGGCTCCGAATTCTCTTCCGCAGTCGCACCAGTAGAACGTGGCGGATTGAATTCCATTCCCAGAATGGCCGCCTCTTCGACAATCAGGTTCCGCTGTAGCAACGGGCGTCCCGCGAGTTTCAGTTCCATCTCAGAAAACGTGGCGATGTAGCTCTTGTCCTTGGCAGGACTGGCGATTGCCACCGGACCGGTCTTGATCGCCGGGGGAAAGAAGCCGGTTTTGAGATCGTAAATTTCCACCTGCGTTCCCGTCACGGATTGACTCATTTGAATCAGTCCGGAGCGCACGAGCGGATCGAAGGCGAAGGCAAAAAAGACCCAGATAATCGCTGCCAGGGTCAGGCGAGGGAGCAGGTAATTCCACTTCATGAAACCTCTCCCATCACGGTACCGACTTCGGTTCCCCAAAGCAGTTTGACAATCCAGTACTTTTTCAGCCGCTCAGCCACGATCGGCGTGTATTTTTCGAAGAGAGGGCGCGTCAGTCGATAAGCCGGATAGAACAGACACAGCCCCAGCAACAGGCTGCCCATCACGACGGTATTATTGAAATCAGTCCAGGGAGCCAGCGGGAGTTCGTAGACGTTTTGCCAGAACCCCTGTAACGACGGCGCGCTGAGAACCTTTTTCCCCAGCAGATGACTCAACGGATCGAGCAAAACACCCAGCCAGGAAAAGACGAGGGTCGCCAGAGAAGCGGAGCAGAGATTGACCTTGGAACTTGCCAGAATGAACAGCAGCATCAAGGCGATCAGATTATCTTTGGGAACCAGACCGATCACCATGCCCATACTGAACCCGAGGGCCAGTTGACGTGGTGAGGAAACGCCACTGAAGGCGCTGGCCAGAAATCGCAGAGAGCGAAGCCAGTAAGACATTTCGGGGTGAACTCCGTTATATCATTGGAGTTAAAAGGAATAAAAATTCTGCCTGCCTGCGTAAGAAGGTCAGGCAGAATCCCCCCTGTTAAGCCTTAATATCGGCTGAAAGCGTCGCGCGTCTTAATCGTTATAATCAGAAATTCTTAACATTCGCGGAGATATTATCAGTATCACTACTGAGTTGAGGTGGTCGAAGAGCTCGAAATGGTATCAGAACGGCTGGGGAGTCCAGGATTTCCCCCATATACCGGCCCAGATTACTTCTGCATCCAGAGCATGACGAGCGACCAGCCCAGCCAGACGGCGAACAGGCCGACCAGCAGGTTTCCGGCGATGTTGATCAACGCATGATGCATCTCTGCATTCCGCAGCAGACTGACAGTCTCATGGCCGAACGTGGAAAAGGTGGTCAGTGAGCCCAGCATGCCCGTAATCAGAAACAGGCTCACATGTTTATGCACCCACACTGAAGAGTGAATCTGCTTATGTGAGACGATCGCCATCAGAATGCCGATCAACAGGCAGCCTGTCGCATTCACCACGAAGGTACCCGCGGGAAATCCGGGGTACTTTCGTGACATGAATTCCGTGATGCTGTAGCGCGCAATCGCTCCGAAAAATCCCCCCAGTCCAACGGCCAGCAGTTGTGACACCTGTTATCCCTTTTTTCAGTCTGCTCAGCCTGCTGACACAGGCGTACGAATCGGTTAGAGTTTTCGAAAGACTACTTGGAAGAGATTTTCCACAGGTGCTTGTCGCTGCGCAGGAACAGAGCGTTATCCGCAATCGCGGGCGTGGCAAGAATCGTCTCTTTCAGATCGATTTCGCCCGTCTCTTTGCCTTCGTCTGCCCCCACCTGCACCACCTGTAACAGTCCTTTTTCGTTGACCAGATACAGATGATTGCCGGCGGCGATCGGGGTTGCACTGAAAGGACCTTTTAAACGCAGACGCCAGATCACTTCCCCGTCTTCCGGATTCGCAGAGGTCAATACGCCTGCCCGGTTCACAGTGAAGACTTTCTTCTCATACACCAGGGGACTGGCCGTCGCGGGAGAGAGCTTCTGTTCCTGCCAGAGAACCTTGGGAGGTTCACTGCTGGACCCGGGTGCCAGTGCGGTGAGACCGTTGGAAGGAATATACAGCATATTGTCTCCGACCGTGGTCGAAGGAATACGGCCGGCTCCCTGCTCGTAGCTCCACGCGGTATCTCCCGTTTCGGGATAAACCGCATCTACGCCTTCACTCGACTGCAACAGCACCAGGGTTTCCGCGCTGTCAGAGGCTTTCAGAATCGCGGGCGAGGTCCAGTTAGCAACCCGGGGACGTTTGATTTTCCAGCGGGAGATGCCGGTTTTCACATCCAGGCCGGTGGTGAAAGAATCGTCGTCATTCTCGACAGGTACGATCAGTGTCTCACCCACCACGATGGGCGAAGAGGCCATTCCCAGGCTGTTACTCGCATTGGGGAAATCGTGTGACAGCCCACGGATCCAGAGCAGGTTTCCGTCCAGGTCCAGACAGACGACATCATTACTCGAGAATGTGGCGAACACCCGCTTGCCATCACTGGCGGGAGTCGGCGTTGCCACGCACATTTTGTTGTGACACTGTGTCCGTCCCGTTGCCCAGAACTGACGGTCCCAGAGCTGCTTGCCGGTCTTCGCATCGAAACAGAGCACGTGCAACTGATCCTGTTTGAAGCCGGTGGTGCTGGTCAGAAAGACCTTGTCACCCACAATAATCGGTCCCGAGGCTCCCCGCCCCTCCAGATCGGCGGTCCAGGCAATGCTATCCTGATCGACCAGGGTCGGCGGTGTATCCGAAGTCGCCACATTGTTGGTCAGCGGTCCCCGGAACTGCGGCCAGTCGGCTCCACAACACAGACCGATGGCAATCAGAGGCATCACAAGTTGAAAGGCACTCTTATTCATAATTTTAACCTGTCAGGAAAGTATGTTTGAATTCGAGGAGAAACTGCAGATCGACAGTTACGGCGTTAACTGCGTCGTTGCCTCTGGTTTTTCGGAAAGTACACCAGTCCCGGAAGGGCGGGCGATACGTAATTGAAACTGGTAGCGTTGTGCCCAGCTTTCGGTCTGCTCGTTTTGACAGAGTTTGAGCAGAATCACATTTTTTCCCGGTTTGAATGTCACGGGCACACTGTATTGATCCATGATCATCCCACGGTGATATTCATTACGGGCAAACAGCAGCTTGCCATTCACCCAGATTTTCCAGGCATTGGGAGTTCCCAGGCGAATCTCCAGTTCCTGTTCCCCCGGGCTATAGAAGTCAGCCGCACAATACATCACGGCCCCTTTGTAGGGAGAAATCTCTTTCGCGATGTCGAAGATGCCGTAATCGTCTTCTGTATTCACCGACTTCCAGTTCACTTCCCCTTCCTTGCCTTTCAGGGCCGAGGAGAAGTCCAGATTTTTCTCGGGCGGGTAGGCCGTATCGTATCCCTTCAGTTCCCGGTTATCGAAGGGTCCGATAATCTTCCAGTCCGACAGGAAGCCGAAGTGCTTCTGCAGATCAATCTTCTCGCCCAGGCTGCGCAGCGGTTTGACAATCGCTTTCACCTGGTCGTCATCGGTCGCGCCGCTCAGCGCCTGCTCGTAGGCCTGTTTGGCTGCGTCTTTCTTGCCGTCTTTTTCCAGTTTTTTTGCCTCATCAATCAGTCGCTGCACGGCATCGCGTCTGAGAGTCACACTCGGGTCGTTGATCATTCCGGGAATGATGCGTTCGCTGGCACCCGCGTCCACTTTGATGAGTGTTTCGTAAGCCAGTCGTCGTGCCCGGGGATTGTTGGATTTGTCCAGAATGAACTTTTCGAGTTCTGCTTTAGGCAGCTTGCCCTGCTGAATCGCGTTCGACGCGACTGCTTCAAATGCCCCGCACAGCCAGTTGACCGCCAGAGGATTCGCCCCCTTGAAACTGGACAGAATCGGAATCAGTGCCGACGCATCTGCCTGGGAAAGCGATTGAACCGCCTGGGAGGCAGCCTGATTTCCCTGCCCCTCTTTTTGAACCTGTTTGATTCTGGCGATCTGTTGTTCCACATCATCCGCCCGCACGCTGCTCAGTACGCTGAACAGACACAAACAGCAGAAAAGAAAACGACTTCGCTGCATGAGAATCTCCCGACTTTCAAAATTGTTCTGAATCAGCAATCTCCGCTGCCTGGAGATCGCGTCGATGAGTAGAGTCAAGTGCCTGCGATTGTACCAGTTTCCTTCCCGCACCAACAAGTATGCAGGGAAATTTCACGGTGAAACTCCCTGGAGGCACAGAAAATCTAACGGGAACTTTAGTGGAGCACCTGTTTCACCAGTCCGTCGGGAACAGGAGTCCCATTCACGGACGGCAGCACTTCTGTTCCTGCCTTGCGAGCATTCGCCAGAATTTTCAGTAATGCTGGTTTCATTAACTCGTTGATTGGAACACGAATGGGAGCGTCCTCTGAGCGGGGAATCCCCAGCAGTTCAAAGCGAAGACTGTCATCCTCTCCGGTCAGTTCCTCTACATAAAGCATGGATATTTTAGAGAATTCCATTTCCTGGTGGATTGGCATCAGTGAAAAACCGACTTCGCGGACAAACCCGTCTGGTGTTACTGTGACGTGTTGATTCTTTGTGTCAAAAGTAAAAAAGAAAAAGAGAACACTGCCCCCCATTAAAAAAAGACAGACGCTGAAAAAATAAAAAATCCCCTTCTGCAACCAGTAGACCACAGACAGCGTCAGTAAAATCAAGGCAACAAAGGGTAAGAAATACAGGAGGTAGGATTCGGATCGATAAACGGTACTGTCGCCGATTGTTTCAACTGAAATCTTACCTGGTCCCAGAAACTGAAGCAGAACAAAGAGTATCCCCGTCAGCAATAAACCACCACGTGAAAGCCAGACCTGAATCGGGTAGCGCGGGATGATTGCTCCCTGTTCATCAATGGCAGGCTGATCTGTCATCAGATTTCCAATTCTTCTATCTTGATGTCACTGTTTAACTAAGCATTCCCTATATTCCTATTCCTGTCACAGCGTATTCATATTTCGCCATGCCCTGGACAGCCAGTTTCACAAAAATGATCTCTCGTTTCTACATTTAGTCTAGATATCTTGGCTTTTTCCTAAATGAGCTGGGCTGAATCTGAGTCTTGCCTGTGATATAATTCCCGTACGAATCAGATTGACTACTTTTGAGCCCCAGGAACTTCTCGTATGTCTTTAATTCTCAGCCAGACTCTGAATCGACTGCTCGAGGGAGAGAATCTGGAGAGTGAAGCGACCCGCCAGGTCATCTCCTCGATCATGCAGGGAGAATGCAGCGATGCCCAGATTGCCGCGTTGCTCACAGCACTCCGCATGAAAGGCGAAACGTCAGACGAACTCGTCGGCGCCGCCCAGGCAATGCACGCCAAGGCACTCGCGATCCCCACGAACAGGCAAGGCCTGCTGGATACCTGTGGCACCGGCGGCGACCAGCTGCACACCTTCAACATCAGCACGACAGTCGCCCTGGTCGCGGCTGCAGCCGGCATCCCTGTCGCCAAGCATGGCAACCGCAGCGTCTCCAGTTCCAGCGGGTCGTCAGATGTTCTCGAAGCACTCGGCGTCCGACTCGACCTGACACCTGAACAAATCGGCCAGTGCCTGGAGACCACCGGCATCGGATTCTGCTTCGCTCCCCTGCTCCATTCCGCGATGAAATATGTTGCCCCGGTCCGGCGGGAACTCGGCATTCGCACCATCTTCAATTACCTTGGGCCTTTAACGAATCCGGCCAGCGCCGAGTACCAGTTGCTGGGGGCCAATTCGATAGAGGCCGCGGAAAAAATTGCTCAAGCCCTGTTAAAATTAGGTCGAAAACATGCATTGGTTGTCTGTGGCAACGGAGAACTGGATGAGGTCAGCCTCTGGGGAAAAACGACCGTTTTCGAAGTGACGGGGTCCAACCTGAATCGCTTCGAATGGACGGCTGCCGACTTCGGGTTACCCGAATGCGACGTAAGTCAGTTGACAGTCGAATCCTCCGAGCAAAGTGCCAACATCATCCGCGAGATCCTGAATGGTGAACAGGGCCCGGCCCGTAACATGGTCGTCGCCAATGCTTCAGCTGCTTTACTGGCTGCTGAACAGGCTTCCAATCTGATGCAGGCTGTTCAAAAGGTCGCTCAACTGATCGATGAGGGAAAAGTACGCGAAAAACTCCAACAACTCATCGACTTTAGCAGTAGTAGAAGTGGAGAATAAATAAGACGAAATTCCACGCGGGTCTAATAAAAAACGAATGCTTTCGTCAGGTTGACTTGCCGAATCTGGACTGACTCTTATAATTCCTCAAAACAATGTCACCCCGACCGGAGACCATGTTCAGTGGTTTCTGGCAAAAATAAAGGTCTCACCATTATGAATGCTGAAGCACAACGCAAACTGATTTTCAATCCGGATGAGGCCAATCTCCGTTTACCGCTCGTACGGGCCATCGTCAAAGACATTATCGCGCTGTACGAAAATCTGCATGACCGCCAGGAACGGATCGAAGAGATCAAGAATCTCCCCGGTTCCACCACGCGCGATGAAGACTCCGTCTACAGCGAAGAGCTGCTGCAGGCCGAGCTGGATATCGAGAACGATAAAGAGCAGCTGAAAACCTACGAAGATGAACTGCTCGAACTGGGTGTCGAGCTGGAAGATCCTGCTCTGGGTGTCGTCAACTTCCCGACCCTCCGCGAAGGCAAAGAAGTTTACCTCTGCTGGAGACTGGGTGAAGAGGAAGTCGGCCACTGGCACTCCCTCGACGAAACCTACTCAGATCGCCGTTCGCTGCTCGAAGAGTCCATCGACAACGATGACCACAACGACATGCTGATGTAAGCTCAATGCTTACTCAGCCTGTACCCGTTGTTCCCACGCTGCGTACGCTGCTTTCATCTGTTTAGCAATCTTCGGCTTCTGGTCTGCGAGATCGGTTGTCTCGCTCAGATCCTGATCCAGATCAAACAGCATGAAGGGCTTGTCGGGATTCGTCCGCAGCAGCTTATAATTTGCATGCCTCACTGCTGCGTATTTCCGGTACTGGAAAAAGAACGTCCGCGGCTCTGCCGTTTCCGGATGCTCCAGTACCGGCAGCATGTTCTTTCCGTCCAGCGTTCGATCTGCAGGACGCTCTCCTCCGGATACCGCAATCAGGGTCGGCAGGATATCCAGGCTGATCAGCGGACTGCTGTTAACAGAGCCTGCTTCAATCCGACCGGGATAACGCACAATCGCCGGCACGCGGATGCCCCCCTCCCATAAAGTGACGCCGCCATCCCGCAGGGGTTTGTTGGAAGCGACTTCCAGTCCGCGGTCCTTGAGCATGAACGCACCGTTGTCCGAATACCAGATCACCAATGTGTTATCCCGCAATCCGCAGGCGTCCAGTTGATCCAGCACGCGGCCGATCGCCGTATCCAGCGCGGTCACAACGGCGCGATAGCGTTTGCGGGGATCTTTGGTCTCGGGTGAGTAGCCATACGCGGCAAAGGCACTGTCCGGCGCCTGCCATTCATTGCCCTGCCCCGGTTGCTTGTTGCGTTTACTGGGAAAATGCGGTGCATTAAAAGGCAGATAGATGAAAAACGGACGCTTTTGATTCTCGGTGATGAAACGACACGCCTCATCCGCAAACAGCTCTGTAGAATAACCTTTCTCGAAGACTTCATTGAGGCCACGCCACAGATCGTGCCGCCCGGCGTAGTAGTGGTGATAATAGTCGATGTTGCCGGCTGCGAATCCAAAGAACTCGTCAAAGCCCCGCTCCGTCGGTCGGCTGCCTTTTGAAAAACCGACATTCCATTTGCCAAAGCAGGCCGTCCGGTATCCTTGCGGCTTGAGATACTGAGGAATCAGTCGCTCACTCTGTCGCAGGCCATCTGCGTAATTTTCATCTGCACTCAACTGGTGATTCAGGCCGATCCGCTGCGGATAACGACCCGTCAGCAGTGTCGCCCGCGAAACCGTACAGGTGGGGGAAGCCGTATAAAAATCGGTCAGCCGCGCCCCTTCCCGCGCCAGTTGATCCAGGCGGGGAGTCTGCATGACTTTGTTTCCGTAGCAGCCCAGATCACCGTAGCCCAGATTGTCTGCCGTGATCAACAGGATGTTCGGCCGCTGCTGTTTTTCCTGCTGTGCTGCCACCGGACGCGACACTAGACACAGACCTATGAAACAGAAACTCAACAGACAGAACAGACGGCGAATCATCACGGCTTCTCCAGATCACTCTCAACAGGTGGTTAGCTCGGTAACTTTGCGTAGCGCTGAGACCTGTGCCAGGCCCCGGTTCCATCACAACATGTTAAGCGCCGCCTGTCAATCGAGGGCCGTTAACTGAGTTGCCGGATCAGATACAGATATTCCAGGGCGCTGTGCATCGCCTCCTGCTGCTGGTTCGCCGTCCCTTTGTGGCCCCCTTCGATATTCTCATAATAAAAGTAGTCGTACCCCAGTTGATCCATGCGGGCCGCCATCTTTCGCGCATGCCCGGGATGGACGCGGTCATCCTTGGTCGAGGTAAAGAAGTAAACCCGGGGATAAGCCTGACCCGGCTTCAGATTCTGCAGCGGCGAATACTGGCTGATGAACTCCCACTGCTCGGGAAGATCGGGATTTCCATACTCCGCCATCCAGCTGGCGCCTGCCAGCAGCTTGTTGAAGCGTTTCATATCCAGCAGCGGTACGCCGCAGACGATGGCATTGAACAGATCCGGGCGTTGCGTCAGCGTCACTCCCATCAAGAGCCCGCCGTTACTCCGACCCATCGCCCCATAATGTTTGGGCGAACTCACTCCCTGATGCTGCACCGCTTCGGCAACCGCGAAAAAGTCATCGTAGGCACGCTGTCGGTTCTCCTGCAGGGCCGCTTCGTGCCAGCGGGGACCGTATTCGCCACCGCCGCGAATGTTGGCCAGCACATACGCGCCCCCCTTCTCCAGCCAGAGTTTTCCCATCAAAGGACTGTAGTGCGGTAGGATCGAAATCTCGAATCCACCATAGCCGTACTGTAAGACCGGCGTGGAATGATCCAGCGGGATCTCTTCGCGATGCACCAGGAAATAAGGCACCTTCGTTCCGTCGCGACTGACGGCAAATGATTTTTTCACCGTCAGACCGTTCGTATCAAAGCGGGCCGGCGTTGACTGCAACAGCGTTTCGGTCCCCTCCTGAAAATTAACGTAATACAGGCTGCCCGGCTGCAGAAATCCGTCGCGTGACATCAGGAGATCATTACTGCTGCTGTCAGAAGAACTGATGGAGATTACATCTCCCTCTCCCCAGGGAAGCAGACGCCCCTGCCAGGCGTTGTCTGTAAGTTTGAATTCGCGGATCTGACTGGATACATGTTCGATTCCGGTTACATAAACCGCATCCCGCGCAGAGCGGACCTGAGAAATCGTGCCACTCTGGCCAGGATCATACACGGATAAGATGTTTGCAATCTCCCCCGTCCTGGCAAACTCGGACAGGGAGAAACTCACCAGGGCTCCTGCTGAGAAGTCGCGCCAGTCCTCTTTCAGTTCCACCAGCAACTGATCCTGGAACAGGCTCGACAGACTGCATTTCTGTGGCAGCGGGAGCTGCTGCAGTGTTCCCTCCGCAGTCACCAGGTAAAACGTAAAGTGATAAAAATCATGTCCCCGCATTACGAAACAGCTCTGTCGGCCGTTGTGTTTCAGATTGACGGGATACACGAAGGTCTCGTCTTCGCCCGTTTCCAGCACGGTCTCCGCTGCCGAGAGTGGCGTCCCCCGCTGCCAGCGTTTCAGAATGCGGGCATATCCGGATGAGTTCAGGCTGCCTGGACCCCAGTCGGTTGCAATCAGCAGATGATCGCGGTCTTCCCAGCAGAGATTACTCTTCGCCTGTGGTACAGAAAAGCCCCCCTGCACGAACGACCGCGAAGGAAGATCGAATTCACGATAGACGGCCGAGTCCGTTCCGCCCGGTGCCAGTTCCACCAGGCAGCGGTCGTGATCCGGGGCCAGACAGTCGACGCCTTTGTAGATCCAGTTTTCCGCTTCTTCTTTGGCCAGCTGATCCACGTCGAGCAGCAGTTCCCACTCTTTCGATTTCTGCTGATACTGCGCCCGGGGCATGCGACGCCAGATACCCCGCACGTGCTGCGGGTCGCGCCAGAAGTTATAGACGAAATCTCCCCGCAGGGTCCCATAAGTAATCCGGTCGGCGGCAGTCAGAATTTCCAGGGCTTCCCGTTCATACTGCTGATAACGGGGGTCGCTGGTCAGCACCTGCAGGGTCTCGGCATTCTGTCGCTTCACCCAGTCCAGGGCTTGCTCTCCTTCAATTTCTTCGAGCCAGAGCAGCGACTGTTCAGCCTTGTGCTCTGAATCCTGCTGATCGGAATTATCTGCTGCATCCATCCTGCTTGCTCCTGAAATAACGGCACTGGTCGGTTTGAGAACTATTGTAGAGGAATACTTGAGCCTGACTTAAGTCATCTGGTTCGATTTGTCAGCTTTTTCGGCAACGGACCTCTGAAATGAGATATTCTCTGAAAATCCCGATTCAGGGGCTGTATTTAGCGGGGACCGCTGATACAATTCCACTCCGATGAGGAGCCAGATGGTCCGTCTACCGGTACGGTGACCGACCCGCTCTGAGCTGATCTCCAGAATCTCTTTCATAAAGAGCCGGCTGTTTGCCCTCTTTTCGTGTTGTTTTTGCTACATATTGCCGAAATCCTGAGACAGGGGTTTCGCTTCTGACCGTAGCAGTGGGGTGATACGAAGCAGAGCTTCGAGGAGAGCGCTGTCCAGACCGTCGTCTGTTCATGCCCCCTGAGTCGATAGGGATCGACTCTCACACCATGTTCTTTTTTACGCGACGCAAGCCTCACCTGCGGGATGAAGGTGCGTCAAAAGGCTGATTTTATGTCAACTGATGTCTCTGAGCAGACAAAATTCACTGATTTTGCGCTTTCACAACCCATTCTCGCTGCACTTGAGACGCTGGGCTATCAGACACCCACTCCGATTCAGGCACAGACGATCCCGCATTTGCTGGAAGGCCGTGACCTGGTAGGTCAGGCACAGACGGGAACCGGCAAAACAGCCGCATTCGCCCTTCCCCTGCTCTCAAATATCGATCTGGAAGTCAAAGCTCCCCAGGTTCTGGTACTGGCTCCCACCCGGGAACTGGCGATCCAGGTCTCTGAGTCGTTCAAAGATTACGGTGCGGAACTGCAGGGACTGCAGGTACTCCCCATCTACGGAGGCGCCAGCTTCCGCGACCAGCTGCAACCCCTGAAACGGGGCGTGCATGTCGTGGTGGGAACTCCCGGACGCGTCATGGACCACATGCGTCGTGGCACTCTGAAAATGGACCAGCTCCGCTGCCTCGTACTCGATGAAGCAGACGAAATGCTGCGTATGGGCTTCATTGACGACGTGGAATGGATTCTGGAACAGACCCCCGAGAACCATCAGACCACACTCTTTTCCGCCACGATGCCCGATGCCATCCGTCGCATCGCAGTCAACTACCTGCAGTCGCCGGAAGAGATTACCGTTAAAGTCAAAACACGCACCGCCGATACAATTCATCAGCGATTCTGGCTCGCGAAAGGGCACCACAAAATGGATGCTCTGACCCGCATCCTGGAAGTGGAAGAAACCGACGGCGTGATCATCTTTGTCCGCACCAAGAGCATCACCACTGAGCTGGCTGAAAAACTGGAAGCCCGCGGCTTCCTGTCGGCTCCGTTGAATGGTGATATCCCTCAAAGGCAGCGTGAACTCACTGTCGGCAGACTGAAAGCCGGCCATGTCAACATTGTCATCGCGACTGATGTCGCTGCCCGCGGACTGGACGTGGACCGTATCAGTCACGTGATCAACTACGATCTGCCAGGGGACTCCGAAGCCTACGTACACCGCATCGGACGAACGGGACGTGCCGGCCGAACCGGCCACGCGATCACTTTCGTTTCCCCGCGTGAAACCCGCTCATTGTCCAACATTGAACGGGCCATCAAACACAAACTGGAACGCATGGACCTGCCCACGATCGAGGCGATCAATGAACGTCGCACCGCTCGTTTCAAGGAATCCATCACCAGCGCCATGAGTGCTCCCGATTTTGGCATGTTCCGCAAGCTGCTCAGCGAATACCAGGCTGACACCAGCTGTTCGGAAATCGAAATCGCCGCTGCCCTGGCCTGCCTGCATCAGGGCAAACGCCCTCTGTTTCTTCAGGAAACAACCCGGCAGGAAACACGCAAACCGCGCGAGACCGAAGGTCACAAACCACCTCAAGGCGAACGTCGTTTCAACAAAGACAAAGACCGTCCGGAGCGCCCTCGCAAACGGGAATTCAGCGATTCACCGGAAGAGGGTATGGAACGCTACAAGCTGCAGGTGGGTCACAACCATGGCGTCAAACCAGGCAACATCGTTGGTGCCATCGCTAACGAAGCCAACCTGGACAGTCAGTACATCGGCCGCATCAATATCTTTGATGAATTCAGTACGGTCGATCTTCCCGAAGGGATGCCCCGGAATATCTTCCGTGCCTTGAAGAACGTCTGGGTGGCTGGTCAGCAGTTACGGATTTCCCGCTGGGAATCTCCTGAAACCTTCGCCGGTAAGAAGAAACGCTTCAAAGGCAAACTGAAACACAAGCAACAGAAAGCCTAAGCTGCGGATACAAAAAAACCGCTGTCCTGAGTAATCGGGACAGCGGTTTTTTATTTTGAGATCAGTGTGTCAGCCGCTTATTTGCCGGCTCCACCAAAGACATTCGAAGTCTGACCGGAAGAGGTCTGCTGCTTCAGTCGCTTGCTGCGGGTGAAGACTCCGGAAACCTGTCCGGAAGACGTGGCACTCACGCCGGTTTTCTTGGCTCCCGCTTTGATCGGAGAGGCAATCCCAGAACCGGGAGTATGCAGGCGACGCTGTGGCTTGTAGCCGATGTAGCTCAGGAAGTCGTTGATACCGATCACGCGGACTGCTTTCAGACGGGCTTCTTCACGAATTTCCTTCATCTTCGCGAGAACCTGCTGCATCTTGTCGCGCTGTTCGTCGGTCTTGGCAGAATCCACATTGGGAGATTCACCAATCACGAGGAACTTGGTGTGTACGGTCAGACCGTTACCGGTCCGCTCGCCATTTTCGGTTACGATGTTGTCGATCTTGGCGTTTGCGTTCTCGATGATCCGCTGCAGCAGATCCATATCGGACTTGCCGTCACCATCCAGGTCGATGATACCTGAAATCGCGAAGGTTTCAGGACGTCCGACACCCCAGAGCGGTGTGTAAATCGGATCGCCGGGGCTGATTGGCTGGTAGATGTCATCAGAAACAATGCGTGCTTCAGAGAGGTGTGGTCCGAGGATCTTGGTGACTTCGATGGCACCAATGATGTCTTCTTCACCACGACCGATTCCCTGGTGGGCTTTACGATAGACGCTGAATGTCATCTGCTTGGGCAGACGGTCTGCTTCACCCAGGTTGATCCAGACCACGCCAGTGCTGTTATCAACAGTTCGAATTACGCCATCCGGTTTTTCAAAGCTGACCTTTTGAACTTCAGTCAATCGGCTACGCAGGGTGTCGATCAGGCTGGCGTAGGTATTGTTTTTGTTTTCGAGGTCTTTAATTGTTTTCGCGTTGGTTTCACGCAGCTGGTCCAGCTCGATCAGGATTTCTTCGTTTTCCTTCTGCAGGGCAGCGATCTGCTGATCTTTGGCGGAAACTTCTTCTTCTTTGACTTTCTGGGTGTCAGCCAGATCCTTTTCTGCTCCGTCGCGGGCAGTCCGGTGCTGGTCAACGACTTTATCCAGCTCGCCTTTGAGAGCCAGGAACTGGGCTTCGAGTTTGTTTTTGTCGGCCTGTTCCTGTGCCAGCTGATTCTTGGTCTGGTTCAGCTGGGTGGAGAGCTTGATCAGAGTGTTTTTAATCGTGGGCTCTGCCAGAACGTCAGCATGGGTTTTGATATCCTGCTCGGTCGCACCAATGACGGTGTTCGGAGTCTTGTTATCAAGACCGATTTCATCCTGCTCGTTCCCGATCAGCTTTTTCAAAGCCTGCAGTTCTTCGTCGAGCTTGCGTACCGCGGCATCGCTGGTACGAGCGTTTGACTCAGCCTGATTCAGCTTGGCGTTGGCTTCTGCAAGATCTTTGTAGTTCAGATAAGCCATTACGCCACAGATCAGTGTGAGCATGACGAAAAAGATTAACGAGAAGTGAACAGCAGTTGGTTTACTGGCAGCCATTTTTTCTAACCTTAAGGATTTTCAAGTGACAATCGTGGTTAACGAAGCACCGTGGCGGTGATGGTCGATATGTCAAACTATCTTCAGCAATGCCCGGCCGTCTGCCATGACAGCCTGCAGGAAGACCAGAAGAGGTGGTTCTGAGAATTCTGAAGAACAGCGTCCTGCTATCTATTATTCTAAGTTCAGGAATAGCAGTGTCAAGCGGCTTCTCTGAACCTCTCCCCTCTGTCGATAAACAGTTTCCGATATACCGGCAGGCTTGCCCCACCTGCCAGGCTACACAAAGTATCAGTAAACTGCGTTCCCGCAGTCTGACTGACAAAAGATTTCATTGAGTTCCGACTTCGGCCCGCCTGTACATGGCGATTCGCGACTGTCTCCCCAATAATGAGACTCTCACGAGTCGATTTCCTGCAGATTCGCGAACAGCAGGTCCTCATGCGGGGCCCGTAAAATCTCCTCATGTTTCCAGTTTCGGCTATCTCATTTCAAAATTTCAGGTAAAGCTAAATCTTTATGAAAGAAACACTTTACATCATTGATACGTTTTCTCTGGTATTTCAGGTTTTTCATGCTGTGCCGGCCATGACCAGTCCTGCGGGTCAACCGACTAACGCCATCTTTGGCATTACGCGGGACATTTTGAACATCATCAAGAGCCAGGCTCCCGACTACCTGATCTTCGCCATGGATTCCAGCGGACCGGGCACCCGGAATGATGTTTATCCCGAATACAAAGCGAATCGCACCGAGATGCCGGAAGACCTCCGGCCCCAGATTCCGCACATCATGGATGTCGTACGGGGATTTCAGGTTCCGATTATCGAATGTCCGGGTTGGGAAGCTGATGACGTTTTTGCCACCGTTGCCCGCCAGGCCCGGGAAAAAGGCATCGATACCGTGATCGTCACCAACGATAAGGATGCTCGCCAGCTGATTAACGAAGCCGTACGACTCTATAACATTCGCAAAGACAAGTTCATGGACGCCCAGGCCGTCGAAGACGACTGGGGCGTGCGACCGGATCAGGTCATCGATTTTCAGTCACTCGTGGGAGACAGCGTCGACAATATCCCCGGCGTCCCCCTCGTCGGTCCCAAGAAGGCACAAACCCTGATCGAGCAGTTCGGTTCCCTGGAAGAGGTGCTCGCCAATGCGGATAAAGCCAAAGGCCCCAAACTGCAGCAGAACCTGAAAGAATTCGCCGACCAGGCCCGCATGTCCCGCGAGCTGGTGACGCTGAATCAGAACCTGGACCTCAGCGTTGACTGGGAAGCCTCCCGCCTGACACATCCCGACCGGGAACGACTGCGCGAGCTGTTCATGGATTTCGGCTTCCGTCGCTTCGCCGAGGAGATGAAAGAAGACTTCACCAAACCAGAGGAAGTCGAACCGCAGGAACGCATCCGGGAAACTGTTGATACCAAAGCCGCCTTCGAGAAATTCGTGGCACTGCTCAAGGAACAGGACGAATTCTGCGTCGACCTGGAAACCACCGGACTGAAACCCGCCGAAGCGGAAATCGTCGGCTGGGCCATCAGCTGGGAAAAGCACAGCGGCTATTACATTCCCGTCGAAGGTCCTCCAGGACAGCCGGCCCTTGATCCTCAACTGGTACTCAGCCAACTCAAACCACTACTGGAAGACCCCGAGATTCAGATTACGAATCAGAACATCAAGTACGATATGGTCGTGCTGATGCGGGCCGGCGTCTTTCTGCAGGGCGTCAGTATTGACCCGATGGTCGCTTCCTACCTGCTCAATGCCGGCGAACGGGGACACAGCCTGGACAAGCTGTCCGAACGCTATCTGCAACACACCATGATTCCCATTTCGGAACTGATTGGCTCCGGAAAACAGCAGAAAAAGATGTTCGAAGTCGAAATCGACAAGGTCGCTGAATACGCGGTCGAAGATGCCGAGATCGCCTGGCAACTCTCCCGGATTCTCAAGGATGAACTGCAGCAACATAACCTGTGGGACCTGTACTGGGACCTGGAACGTCCGCTGATTCCGATTCTCGCCGAGATGGAATTCACCGGCATTCGCGTCGACATCGATGAACTCAAGCAGCAGAGCCAGGCGCTGGATGTAAGACTGACAACGCTCATCGAAGAGATCCACTCACTGGCCGGCCATGAATTCAACATCGCCTCTCCGCTGCAGCTCCGCACGGTGCTGTTCGAAGAGCTGAATCTGCCCGTCATCAAGAAAACCAAAACCGGCCCCAGTACCGATCAGAGTGTATTGGAGAAGCTGGCCCCGTTACACGAGCTGCCTGCGAAAATCACCGAACACCGGCACCTCTCCAAGTTGAAGAGTACCTACCTCGATGCCCTGCCCGGGCTGGTCAATCCGGAAACTGGACGCATTCACGCCAGCTTCAACCAGGTGGTCGCCGCCACCGGACGTCTGAGTTCCAGTGACCCGAACCTGCAGAACATCCCGATCCGCACACCGGAAGGGCGTCTGATCCGTAAAGCCTTCATTCCGCAGGACGAAACCTGGCGGCTGCTCTGTGCGGACTATTCGCAGATCGAACTCCGCGTGCTGGCTCATCTCAGCCAGGACGAGGCCCTCAGCCAGGCCTTCCGGGAAGGAGCTGACATTCATACCGCGGTTGCCGCCGACATCTTCCGTGTCACCCTGGATGACGTCGACAGTGACATGCGGCGGACCGCCAAAGCGGTGAACTTCGGTGTGATTTACGGCCAGAGTCCCTTCGGTCTATCCGAAGCGATCGGCATCCCTCAGAATGAAGCAGCCGGCTTCATCGACGATTACTTTGATCGTTACCAGGGTGTCCGGGAATTCCTGGATCAGATCCTGGAGGATTGTGCGAGCAAGAATTATGTCACGACCATCTGTGGCAGAAAACGTGAGATCCAGGGCGTGCGGGGCGGCGTCCAGAAACAGTTGAATATGCCCGAACGGACCGCCATCAATACCGTTATTCAGGGATCAGCCGCCGACCTGATCAAGCAGGCAATGATCAACGTCAGCCAGCGACTCAAAGACGAAGCACATCCCGGCCGGATGCTGATGCAGATTCATGACGAACTGGTCTTTGAAGTACCCGTCGGCGAACTGGAATCGCTGGGAGAAATTGTACAGTGCGAGATGGAATCAGCCATGGATCTGGAGGTGCCTCTGATCGTCGATATGTCGTCCGGGTTGAACTGGCTGGAACAGACGTCTCTGGGAAGTGACTGAGGCTTGATTCTTCGCAAAATCCAGCATTTTCCGGAGCATAGGCCCGACAAACTGTCACCCATCAAAAAGGGCTGATCCGGCAGTTCAACAGTCTTGTAAAGAAAGGATAAATTTTAAGCTGAAAACAGTGAACTTTCCTTTTTTTTGTTGACAACCAGTCAGGTATTGGTAACGATATTAATGCACGCCTATGTGTCTCATCTACCTGTTGCTAAGGGATTCAGCAATCATAAGCCTCCTGTGTGGTACGTTTCTGTTGCAAAGGAATGTGTAAGAAAACCATTTTCCACCATTGCAAGTTAGCACAACCACCTTGTGTCTTGTCATAAAGCCATCCCTACGATTTCTCTGATTGGAGGAATCGGATCAGGTAAAAGTGCAGTAGCCAAAACAGTAAATTCATTTCGACCGATCAGAGTCATCGATGCCGACAAGATCGGACACGAAGTACTTGATTTCCCCGAAGTTCAACAGAAAATACGAGCCCGTTTCGGGTCTGTGGTGTTCAATGAACAGGGGATAATAATACGTAAAGAACTCGCCAGACTCGTTTTTGGAGAAACAAAGCAACACCAGGAAGCATTAGACGCACTTGAAAAGATTGTCCATCCCGAGATTCATCGGAGGTTGGAACAGGAAATTGTGGCAGCCCGGTCTGAAGGACAGGTTGATGCCATCCTGGTAGACGCCGCCGTGATTCTGGAAGCGGGATGGCAAAAGCTGTGTGATCACATCGTTTTTATTGAGTGTCCCTTTGAGCAACGCCTGCACAGAGTGACTGAAAATCGAGGGTGGTCAGCAGCAGAATTAAGCAAACGGGAGAATCAACAGTTGCCTCTCTCAGAAAAGCGTAAACTGGCAACCAGCGTGATTCACAATGATCAGGACCTGGAATCAGCAGGTCTTCAATTATCCAGATTCATCGATTCAATACTGCCAACAGAAAAAGAGACAATTCAATGATTTGAGGATATCCCATTCACATCCTCAGTCTGACACATATAATAATTTCGTCTTCAACCTGAGACAGCTGACTCGCCGCTGATTCAACCGAAACCAGTTGATGCCTTTTCAAATGTAACCTGACCTTTCCAGAGGTTCAAAATTCTTCGCGTTCAACCCATCTGCTTTACTCCCAGAAACTCCACTCGATTTCATCTCACTATTTAGCAATTCGGAAAGTATTTGATCATGGCCAAATCCATAAAACTTCAGACCTCTGAAAATGACGGGCTTGTGGCTTCAGAAAATATAGACGGGTTAGACTCGAACGGTAAAGCGGGCAAAACCGCGACGCGCGATCAGCGCGCGGATGCCATCTCCAAAGCGGCAGATGAACGCTACGAAAAAATCAAGCAGAGCGAAATTCACATCGCCGATCTGCAGCGGCTGACCATGAAAGAACTCATGCAGCTTGCCAAGGAAGAAAACCTCACGGAATACACCGGGCTCAAAAAACAGGACCTGATCTTCAAGATCCTGAAAGAACGAACCAAGGTCAACGGTCTCATGTTCGGCGAAGGAACTCTCGAGATCCTGCCGGACGGCTTCGGCTTCCTCCGCAGCCCCGATTACCACTACCTCCCCTGCCCGGACGACATTTACGTCTCGCCCAGCCAGATCCGACGCTTCGGATTACGCACCGGTGCGATCGTGGCGGGGCAGATTCGTCCGCCCAAAGAAAACGAACGTTACTTCGCACTGCTGCGAGTCGAAGCGGTCAACGGTTGTGATCCCGAAATCCTCACGACCAAAGTCTTCTTCGATGACCTGACCCCGCTGCACCCTAAAGAACGGCTCCGCCTCTCTTCACCTGCCGGCAACCTGAGCACGCGCATTGTCGATCTCGTGGCCCCCGTCGGTATGGGACAGCGTGGTTTGATCGTATCACCTCCACGTGCCGGTAAAACGGTCATGCTGCAGGAGATGGCCAAGTGCGTTCTCGCCAGCCATCCCAGCGCGTACGTGTTCATCCTGCTGATTGACGAGCGGCCGGAAGAGGTCACCGACATGGAACGACAGGTCGGCGGCGACCGCTGCGAAGTCGTCTCCAGTACATTCGACGAGCCGCCGAGCCGACACATTCAGGTTTCGGAAATGGTCATTGAAAAAGCCAAACGCATGGTGGAATACGGTGAAGACGTTGTCATCTTCCTGGATTCCATCACCCGCCTGGCCCGTGCCTGGAACACCGAAGTCCCGCACTCTGGTAAGATCCTCTCCGGTGGTGTAGACGCAAACGCGCTGCAGCACCCCAAACGGTTCTTCGGTGCTGCCCGTAACGTGGAAGAAGGGGGCAGCCTGACAATCGTTGCAACCGCCCTTGTCGATACCGGCAGCCGCATGGATGAAGTGATCTTCGAAGAATTCAAAGGGACCGGTAACACCGAACTGCACCTCGACCGTAGAATGGTCGAAAAGCGTATCTGGCCCGCCATCGATGTCAACAAGTCGGGTACCCGTCGCGAAGAACTGCTGATGGACGAAGAAGAACTCCGTCGCGTCTGGATCCTCAGACGGGTTCTCAACGATATGAATCCAGTTGATGCGATGGAACTGTTGACCAACCGGATGCGACGTTCTAAAACGAACGAAGAATTTCTGCTGAGCATGAACCTGGGATAATCAGCAATCTAAAGTAGTCTCAAAACAGACTGCTGACTCTCCCGGAACTGTCATTTTTATCCACCTGGCTATTTGAAATAACGACCTCGATGAACCACAAACTGATTGAAGGCAACCTGCTGGCCCGCGATGCGAACTATGCAATTGTTGTATCCCGCTGGAATGAACTGATTACCCGCCGTCTGCTGGATGGCGCACTGGAAACATTCCGTCGTCACGGGGGTTCCGAAGAGAAAATTTCTGTCTACTGGGTGCCTGGTTCCTTCGAGCTGCCGCTCGTCGCTGATAAACTGGCCAAAAGTGGACGCTTTCAGGCAGTCTGCTGCCTCGGTGCCGTCATTCAGGGCAGCACCATGCACCACGATTACATCAATCATCAGGTGGCTGCAGGCATCATGCGCAGCAGCCAGGAGAGCGGGATTCCCGTTCTGTTTGGTGTTTTAACCTGTGAAACAATGGAACAGGCCATGGATCGGGCCGGTGGAAAAGTCGGCAATAAAGGGAGTGAAGCCGCTCTGGCCGCGATTGAGATGGTCAATCTGTTAGACTCGATTGATCAGGATCAGCCATCCGCCTGATATTCAGGCCCTGATCCGCTTCCCCGGACAAACCGGATTTTTCTGTCTCCAGACTGTAGTTGTGATACCCCTATGTCTCTCCGAAAACAGGCACGCCAGCTGGTCGTGCAAATGCTTTACCAGATCGACCTCAACTCTGATATCACTGCGGAAGAGATTCGCGCAATGATCGATGAGCATGGTCGCAGCAAAACAGTTCGCGCTTTCGCCTGGGAACTGTTTACCGGAGTGATGGAATTCAAACAGCAGATCGATGCGGAAATTGTCCACGTCGCAGAGAACTGGTCCCTGAAGCGGATGGCAGTCACCGATCGTAACATCCTGCGACTGGGAACCTACGAGTTGCTGCACACCGACACACCGTCTGCAGTCATTATCGATGAAGCCGTCGAACTGGCTCGTGAATTCGGCAGTGCTCAGTCATCCCAGTTCGTTAACGGGATCCTGGATAAGCTCGTCCCCGGACGACACGACGAAAATCGTGCCGCCCCTCCTCTGCCAACTGAGCCCGCTCCTCAACCACCGGTGGAAGAAGATCCCGAAGAGGAAGATCCTCCACTAAAGCCGGGCAGCCCCTGGGCTACTTAACGCCGAACCGGTGGGGCGTACGATCGTTCCAGCTGAAGTTCATATCAATCGCCACCTGCGACAGATGCAGCAGCAGATCGCGATCCACGTGCGGACAAGGCAGATGCGGTGCCGCCTCTTGCGTGTTGGAACTGTCGAAGACCGGGTCATCGCGCCAGTAAGAGTTGTACACCCGGATGTGATCGTAGAACAAGCGTTCCCCTTCATTGGGGTCAGTCAATTCCACGCCAGCCCCTGCAAACCGGGAACCATAGAACTTGCAGGCCGTCGAAAGCACATCGTGCACCAGGCGGGACTGGACCGGATGCAGCGGAGTCAGATGGTACGTTTTGCCATGATGCTTGGGATGCGTAATGATGTATGACATCACTGCGGAAACCCAGTCGACGGGAATCAGGTTCTTGGATTCATCACCGTTCAGAGTGAACCGGGAGCTGGCATACAACAGGCCCGTTTCATCACGGGACTGCATCTGCATCAGGGTGTGTCCCAGCTGCAGAGCGGCATAGAATCCGTGGAAGGTGTTCGTGAATCCGGTTTTGGAATCGCCAATAATGATCGCCGGACGGAAGACGGTCAGCGATTCAAACTGATCGGAGCCGCGAACCATCAGTTCTGCTTCGAGTTTGCTCCGCTCGTAGTCATTTCCTGATTCCTGTCCCACATCGACGTCGGATTCCATGATCCGACCGGTTCGTAAACCACAGACATACGCAGTCGAAACGTGAGCAAACTTTTTGATTTCCGCGGTTTTACAGAACTCCAGCACTTTTTTTGCACCGCCCACATTGGAACGCCAGGGCTCACTTTCATGGCTGGTGCTGTAGAATGAGAGGCTGGCGGCGGAATGAATCATGTAGTCCACATTCTCAGTGGCCCACTTCAGGTCCTCTTCACTTAACCCCAGATTCTCTTCATTGATGTTGCCTTCCAGCACGACAGGTCGCGGCAGTTCACGGCCCAGCTGATCATCCCAGAAGCCCATGATCATGTCGATCCGCTGGTCTGCTGTCATCCGTCGGGTAGGTCGCACCAGCACCGCCAGCGGGACTCCCGCCATGGACAAATCTCGAATTAAGTATCTTCCCAGTAAGCCGGTGGCACCTGTGATCAGATGGTATCCCATTTTGATTTCCGCTATGAACCTGTAGTTGAAAAAAAGAGTGCTGAATAGCTCTGTTTGTTATCTCAGTTTTCTGGCCGGTCCTATCCAGCTGGCATCGCTGCAGCACAGAAACGCTGCAGACCGGTCCCCCGCCGACACAGAAAAAAGCTGTTTTTCAGGGGAAAGTCAATGATAATGAACTGGCTTCATATATCAATCAACGGGTACGGAAAAGCGAAGAGATTGACCGACGAATTCAGGCAATTGCACTAAAATCAACTATGCAACTGCTTTGTCTGACTGATCTTTCGCTCCCTGTTGCGACTGCTTGAGAAAATGCGGACTCCGTGGCCGGGACTCATCCGTCTCGGCACCACTGTCTTTGTGATCAGATCCATCCGGCTGATCGACATTCCGTGGTCGCAGGGCCAGCAGACAGGGCAGCAGGATCAAATCTCCCACCAGTGCTGCCACCAGCAGTGAAGTCATCATATAGCCAAACCGCGCGGTCGGCACGAAGTTGCTGAGCGTTAACGCCAGCATACCGGCCCCGGTAATCACCGCAGCCGTAAAGATCGGTTCACCGGTCATCAGCAGGGAATCGCGGGAAGCCTGAGCCGAATTACGGGAAAGACGGAACTGCTCCTGGTATCGCACCAGGAAGTGGAACGTCCCGTCGACGGCGATGCCCAGCGCGATACTGGCGGTCATCATGATCCCGATGTCGATCGGAATCTGGTACCAGCCCAGGATGCCGAACACGATGCAGATCGGCGTCAGGTTGGGAACCATGGCCACCAGTCCCGCCTTGATGGAACGCAGTGAGACAATCATCACGATCGTAATGATCACAAAGGCCATCGAAAAGCTTTCCCAGAAGCCGGTAAAGATCTGGTTCTGAGCACGTCTTAACAACGGAGCCACGCCGGTCAGAACGACCTGCGGGTCATTGATCATCGCCGACAGTTCATCGTAAATCTGATCCTGAGGCAGCTCTGCATCGCTGCTGATGCGAGCGGAAATCCGCCACAGCCGTTCCCCATCAGAAACAAAGTCATTCTCTCCGTGCTTCGACTGCGCCTTTGACAACAGCCGGGCTGTTTCAAACGGACTTTCGGGAAACTGATTCGGGAAAAAGCTCGCCAGCGACATGGTGTGCCTGACAGCAGGATGCTGCTGGATCACTTTTTCCAGCTCGCGAACACGCTCTACTTTTTCGATAAATGGCTTGTCGTCATCGCCAAAATCGACAATCGCTTCGACGGAATCGAGTTCGGTCAGATTCTCCTGAACGGATCTCACATCCTGAATCACTCGTCCTTCCGCGGGCAGAAAATCGAGTGGATCAATTTTCGTTTTAAGACTGAACAAGCCTACGCCGGTAATCATCACCAATACGATTGTCGCCAGCGACACGCGTCCGGAATGATCGATCAACCAGTTGGCACATTTCTGGAAGTTCCAGCGGGATTCCGCGGCGTGGATGGTTTTCGGATCAATGGGCCAGATGGTCAACACCGCGGGAGTGAGCCCGAGTCCGGTAATCAGGGAGACGAACGTTCCCAGTGAGGCGGCATAGCCGAACTGGGTGACTGGTCCGATTTCGCTGATCGTCAGCGAGTACAGGCCGATCGTGGTTGTCAGGGTCGCCAGAAAACAGGGTTTCCAGGCGATTTTGAGTGCAGCAGACAGGGGATCGGGTTGATCGATACAGCTGGCGACATAATGATGCACGTGAATCGAAATGGCGAGCGTGAATACCAGCACCATCACCGACAGGGCACCAAGAATGAAGTTCATCTCACCGCCGCCCAGGTAGATCAGAGCGGTGGTCAGGTTGATGGCCCAGATCGTCAGCCCCAGTGTGGCCAGTGTTTTCTTCCATTCGCGGAAGGAGTAATACAGGAGACACAGGCTGATCAGCAGCGTGATGATGAAAAACTTTTTATTGGATTTCTGACTGCCCAGACGATCCAGTTCTGCAATCACCACCGGCGCTCCCGCCAGCTTGACCTCACGTCCGGTTAACTGGTTGTACTCCAGCTTTTCACGAATCCCGGCGACCGTTCCTGCCCGGTCTTTAATCCCCTCATCTGATAGTAATACCAGAATTCCGGCCATGTTATGCTGCTTGTTCATCAACAGGCCGTCCAGACGACGGTTGACCTCTGCTGGTTCTACCTGGAACTCATTCAGAATATTTTTCAGTCGATCGGGGGTCCAGCACTCTCTGACGGAAGCTAAGGTTTCGATCCGCCCTGCGGTGCCTTCAATCAGTGCCGGCTGATCCAAACCCTTCTCTACCGCCACCAGAATGACTTCTTCTGCACCGAACTCCGCCTTGAAGCGATCGTAAACAATGCGAACATCCGAATCCTTGGGCAACCAGGTTTCGATATCATTGTTGGAAGGCAGCAGCTCTGCCATGAAGGCCAGAATCGGCAGCGTGCAGAACACACCCCAGATCAGGCAACGACTGTATTTTTGATAGAAAGATGAGATCATAAGATTTGGTAGATCAATCTGCTTTCGCTTGCTCGAGCCATTTCAAGTACTCACACCCCTGGTAATCAACATTATTCTGAACTCAGGATCCAGGCCCGGCTGAGTCATCAGTCAAATGATCGATTACTGAGACCACCCCAATTTCATATCGAACCGACTTGAAACAATGCGTCAAACGGTTTTTCCAAACGGCAGCCGGTATAGCAGAATCAGCTGATTTCTTTCGTACGACTGGTATAACTCGTACCTTCAAGGGGTGAAATACCGTCACAACCGGTAGATTCAAAACAGCCGGTGTCATCGATCTGACTCACACAAGAGTCAGCGGTTACCCCGTTCGCAAGGATCGACTGTGGTGAGCTCAGTCATTCCCCTCAAATTACAGATTCTCTGTTCGAGCAAACTCTCTAATCTGGCATGAAATCAGGCACTGTTCGTGATTTGTATTCTATATTTCTATATCAGTCAGAACTGAACCCACATACAAAATCAAAATACAGACTTCTAACCCGGGAGTAATTCAATGGAAGAAACGCCATGGAGCCGTCCTTCAATGGAGGACCTGAAACACGTACTGGCCAGCTTCGGTAATCAGGATGCCGTCAATGTCCGTGACGTGGATCGCCTGGAACTCTCCGTACCCGCAGAGATCAAAACCTCACGGGGGAATACCATTTCAGCCATGACTCGTGAAATCAGTCGTCAGGGGCTTGGACTGCTGCACAAAGGGATGATCAATCCGGGCGAAGTAACCGTCAAACTGGCCAGCGAAACGCGTGAATTTGAATACCGCGTCAAGATCATGTGGTGCACGCCTTGCGATAACGGTATGTTCATCAGCGGTGGTGAGTTTCTCACCAAACCGGAAAACTAAGCAGACGCTGATTCCTGATCCAATCAGAAGAGACCGCTCGCAGGAGCGGTCGACTGCTGCCTGCTTTCTCACCCAAACCTGAAGTACGTGATCAGTCCATCAGGAAGCAGAGGTTCCACGCCGCAGCAGAACGATAATGATCCCGGACAGCAGAAAGATGATCACCCCACCTGCGACCAGTAACAGGGTTGTCAGACTTCCCCAGCCACTTTTCACTTCGGGACGCTTCTGCTCTGCCAGGTCCCACTCAATCTCATCCAGTTGCAGACTCGTGCCTGCCTGACCTGCTTCCGCTTGAACGTCTTCCAGTTTCTGCTCGACAAAGGGAGATGGCTCCGCGCCACGATCCTGAATCCGCGATCGAAACTTTACGGGTGCCGTCTGCGTACTGCGGTGGCGCCCCGTCTGTGACGTCTGATCACCGGGAACAGAAGGCAGTTTCGGCAGCATCAGCTGAGGCCCCGGCCCAGCAGCAGGCTTCTGGTCCTGTTTTTCAACAGTCTGAGACGGCTGCACAGGAGCAGCCTGGGGGTCCGGCCCTTTCAAATCAATCCGAGCAGGCGCTTCGGCTGGTACTTCTTCCAGTTCCAGTTTGACAGACGGTTCCTGCGGTACGGGCTGTTCCCGGCGCTGAATCGGCTGTTCGATCGGCGGCAATTCTTCGGGAGCCTCGAGAGTTGGTTCGAAACTCGGAGGTTCGAGAGAGAGACTGCCTGCGGAACTTTTCTGCCTGACGGGCTGCTGTGGCTGAACAGGAGTCGTCCCCATGTTACGAGGTACGATCAGAGGTAACTCATCACTCGCAGAACCGGGTGAAGTCGGTTGAACAGGACGCGTTTTCACTGGTTCGGGTTGCTGAGGAGGTGTAGCACGTCGTTTCAAGGGATGAACCCTTGAGGGACGGAAGTTAGGAACTCTCTGACCGCCGTTAGACTGTACCTGCGGTTCGGAATGACCTGTCTGCTTTAAATCGGACGGCTGCTGGGCTGCCAGTTCTTCTTTGATCTGCTGCAACAGCATCTGTGGAGAGACTTCATCCAGACCAAAGGCGACATGCCCGCGATAGCTGGTTTCCAGGGCCTGTTCCGCCAGGAACTGGGCGTATTCATAGTTCTTCTGTTTCAATTCACGCCGGGCTCGTTCCATGATCGAACTGATCTGCAGTCTTCGCATTTCCTGTGACACATCTTCGAAGACGGGATTCGTCTGCTGCAGATCCCGCTCTAATTCCTGACCAAGTTGTTTCAGCTGAGGATCAGCTGACTGCTGCTGATCGGCCTGATCTAAATAGCGACTGAGCTCGTCCGATCGAAAAACATCATCTGCCGTTTGTTCGAAATTTGGTTCCTCCTGGGGAGGTTCCTGCGGTGTGACAGCTTTTTCCTGCAAAGTGGATTCCGGCTGCGCGGTTCCCGCCAGACGTCGAATCCCTTGAGAAAATTCCCTGCTGATCGAACCGGAAGCCTGTTGAATCCGTTCGGAGTTCTGCTGACAGGCGTCCATCAGCTTTGAGGGATATTTCCTGGCCGAAGCGATCAGTGATTTCGAGCGCCAGTCGTCAGTATCGGCAGGGCTGCGTTTGACTGGTTTGTTTTGAGCTGCTGCTTCTGCTTCCTGTCGCTGGCGTTCCGCATCCTCAAAGGCAGCCTGGCTGATTTTCACTGGCCCCGGTTGCATCGCCTCTGATTTGTGTTCCGCTTGAGCAATCTGCTCTTCCGGCACTGAGGTCGGCGCCCCCAGCTTCACACGGCCCGGCTTCTCTTGAACAGAAACTTTCTTTTTCTGCTCAAAAAAGTTAAAGCTGGAGCTGTTACTGGCAGTGATCAGCGGGTTGTCTGATTTCTGATTCGACTGGGAGATCACGTCCGCAGGCTGGCGCAGACATCCCACGGTCAGATAACCGAAGAGTGCCAGCAATAAATAAACCGTTGTCAGTTTTCGTGTTAACAGACCGATCTTCACAACGAAAAATCCTGTTTCTGCATGCAGATATCGTTACGGGAACGAGATCTCTGCCTGGGTCGCGGGGAGCAGCCTCAATGGGGCGTTGAGGTGCAGGCGAGACATGACACAGGCGCGCAACAGCACCCGACACTTCGCCTGTTACCCTTTATCGACTGGGCGAAATTGATGGCATGAGAGGGTATTTCGGATTTTAGCAGTCTTTGAGAAAATCGTTCAGTCTTCGCATAACCCACGCAGGGTCTGCATGTTAATCTGATCCAGCGGCACGCCGTCTTCCTCATCCTTGGGAGTTTCCAGATACATCGGACGGTCCTGGAAATTCGGATCATTGAGCAGATGCCGAAACGGTTCCAGTCCGAGGAAGCCTTTACCGATGTTTTCATGACGGTCTTTACGACTGCCAAACTCACACTTGCTGTCATTCAGATGGAAGGCCCGCACGCGATCGTAACCGATCACATTATCCAGTTCCTGCATGGTTGACTGGTATTCGTCCGCTTCGATCAGAGGATAGCCGGCGGCAAAGATATGACAGGTATCAACACAGATCCCCAGTCGCTCCCCTTCCTTGACCTGCTCCAGCAGATACGCCAGTTGTTCGAAGCGATGTCCCAGATTCGATCCCTGGCCAGCGGTGGTCTCCAGCCAGATCTGGGTCTGGAAGCCATCGGTCTTCTCATGAATCTGATCGATGGCAGCCACGATCCGGTCCAGACCCTCTTCTTCGCTGGAAGTCACGAAACTGCCGGGATGCATCACGGCCCCTTCCAGTCCGAGGGCTTCCGCTCGTTCCAGTTCCACAACGACGGCATCGATCGATTTGTTCCAGAGTTCATCTTTGGGACTGGCGAGATTAATCAGATAGCTCATATGCGAGCAGGGACGACTCACGCCCGTCGACTCCAGATGCTCTTGGAACAGAGCCACATCTTTATCCGTCAGAGGCTTGGCCCGCCACTGGTTGTTGTTCTTGGTGAAGATCTGCACGCAGTCCATTTCAAATTCAGCAGCCAGATCCACGGCTTTATAATATCCACCAGCAATCGACTGATGTGCTCCCAGTAATGGCATGATTCTCTTTCCGGATTATGGTGATATTCTTCGCTGCGCCCGGTCTCGCTTGCGGACGGGATCGCTTTCATCAGCGAACCTGCAGTATAGGCGTTCGAAGCGATCCCTTCCAGCGATGCCCCATTCACACTCGTATTTCACCAATTCAATCAGGATTTCATGGGCAGCAGTTTCCCGAAGCGTTACAATCGATGAGCCGCTGTTTCACTCCGGTCCCGGAAACGGCCCTGTGTATTCAAATCGATTCGCTCATCGAAGAGGAAACCAGCATGCGTCTGATCGTCTCCCTGTTTCTGCTCTGTTTCATCCTGTCCCCCCTGGCAAAAATTTCCTCCCTGCGAGCTGCAGAACAGCCCAACATCATCATCCTACTCGCCGATGACCTGGGTTACGGAGAACTGGGTTGCCAGGGAAATCCGCAGATTCCCACGCCTCATATCGACTCACTGGCGCAAGAAGGAATTCGTTTTACACAGGCTTATGTCACCGCGCCCAACTGTAGTCCGTCACGGGCCGGCCTGCTGACGGGTAAAATACCGACTCGCTTCGGTTATGAATTCAATCCCATCGGTGCCCGCAATGAAGATCCAGGTACGGGCCTGCCTCCTGCAGAGCAGACGCTGGCCGAACTTCTGCACGACCAGGGTTACACGACCGGCCTGATCGGAAAATGGC
Organism: Gimesia chilikensis; assembly: GCF_007744075.1. Lineage (NCBI taxonomy): Bacteria > Pseudomonadati > Planctomycetota > Planctomycetia > Planctomycetales > Planctomycetaceae > Gimesia > Gimesia chilikensis. The sequence goes on from NZ_CP036266.1 coordinate 5,245,497, forward strand.
ATCTGGGGGGCGCTGCCGACTATCATCCCTACCGCCATGGATTCGACGAATTCTTCGGCTTCATGCACGAAGGACACTACTTCGTCCCGCCGCCGTATCAGGGTGTGACCACCATGCTGCGTCGCAAGACACTTCCCGGTGGAAGCAAGGGCCGCTGGATCGGAGGTCAGCTGATTTACTCAACGCACATGGGATACGATGAACCCGATTACGACGCTAACAACCCCATCATTCGCGGCGGACAACCGGTTGTGGAACCGGAATACCTGACCGATGCGTTTACGCGGGAAGCGGTCAGCTTTATCGATCGCCACCAGGACAAACCCTTTTTTCTCTACCTGGCGTATAACGCGGTTCACAGTCCTCTGCAGGGGAAACAGGCGGACATGCAGAGTTTTCAAAACATTGATGATGTCCACCGACGCATCTTTGCCGCCATGCTTGCTTCCCTGGATCAAAGTGTCGGTCAGATTCTGAAGCAGGTCCGAAAAGCCAAACTGGATCGCAACACGTTGATTGTCTTTCTGAGTGACAACGGAGGTCCGACGCGCGAACTCACTTCCAGTAATCTGCCTCTGAGGGGCGAGAAGGGATCCATGTATGAAGGAGGACTGCGGGTTCCCTTTCTGATGCGCTGGACAGGCAAGCTGCCTGCTGGCCAAACCTATTCGCAGCCAGTCAGCAGTATGGATCTTTTCAGCACGTCGGCAGTTCTCTCTGGCGCACCGCTGCCGGACGACCTGGATGGTGAAAACCTGATGCCGTACCTGTTGAAAGAAAAAGAGGGCACGCCGCATCACGCGTTTTTCTGGCGTCAGGGCAAGCGAGCTGCACTCCGACTGGGGGACTGGAAAATTGTCAAAATGCGGGGCAAAGCCGACATCAAAGACTGGGAGCTGTACCACATCACAGAGGATCTGTCGGAACAGACCAATCTCGCCAGTGAGCGGCAGGACAAACTGCAGGAACTGCTCACCCGCTGGAACGAACTGAATTCGCAGATGAAGCCGGCCCTGTTTTGATTATTTCTCTACAGGTGCAACGGCACCGGGTCGGCTGCTCCCCTGCTCAATCAGATCGGCCAGCTGTTTTTTCAACCGCTGTGCAAGTTCCGGATGTGCCTGGATGACGTTCTGCTTTTCCGCAGGATCCTGCTCCAGATCAAACAACTGATATTGGGGGACTTTGGTGTTTGACAGCTGCTGCTCGACGATGATATTGCGGGCGGTCTGTTTGTCGTACCGTTGTAATTTCCATTTCCCGACCCGCAAAGCATACGTGCCGTTGTTCCCGTTGTTCTGTTGCACGAGATGCGCGCGTCCTGCAGCATCCGCTTTCCCCAGCAACGCATCCAGCACATTGAAGCTGTCGCGACAGGCATCCTGGGGCAGTTTCTGTCCGGTCAATGTTGCCAGGCTGGCTGGCAAATCGATGGTACAGACCAGCTCATCACTGACACCAGGCGGGATATGCCCTTTCCAGCGGGTAATAAAGGGTGTTCGGGTTCCCCCTTCATAGACGCTGTACTTGCCCCCGGAATATGGTCCGGCCGCGCGGTGATCTCCGACTTTCTCCAACGCGCCATCTTTGTAACCATCATCCATCACAGGGCCGTTATCGGAACAGAATACGACGAGCGTGTTCTCAGCCAGCTGGAGACGATCGAGTGTTTTCATCAGCTCACCCACACACCAGTCGAGCTGAATAATCGAATCGCCGCGATATCCGAGTGATGTTTTTCCCTGAAAACGTTCATGAGGCATGCGCGGGACGTGAATATCGTGCGAGGCGAAGAACAGGAAGAAAGGCTGATCTTTGTTAGCTTCGATAAATTCGACCGATTTCTCAACCCACTTATCAGCCAGATCCTCATCGCGGAAACGAGCCGCATGCCCGCCTGTATAAAAGCCGATGCGGCTGATTCCATTGTGAATCGTTGAGTTATGCCCGTGAGACCAGTCCATCTTGAGCGTATCACGGTGTGTGAGGCCGGTCGGATGATCGGGGCTCGGCTTCTTATTTCCCACCCAGAGAGGATCTGCCGGATCGAGATTGAGAACCCGGTGATCTTTCACATAAACCTGGGGAACCCGGTCATTGGTTGTCGGCAACAGGAAGCAGGTATCAAAACCGATCTCCAGTGGCCCCGGTTTCAAATCTCCGTTCCAGTCTGGTCCTGCTTCTCCCCCAAGCCCGAGGTGCCACTTACCGATAACGGCCGTGGTATAGCCGGCACGTTTCAACAAAGAAGCGACGGTCTCTGTTCCCGGCTTAATGATGGCCGGTGCATTTGGTGGCGCAATCCCGGTCCGCTTTCCCCGAAAGGCATAGGTCCCGGTCAGGAACGAATAGCGGGTCGGCGTGCATGTCGAAGCGGAACAGTATCCGCTGGTAAACCGCTGTCCGTCGGCTGCCAGTTGATCGATGTGAGGTGTCTTCAGTGCTGTCGCGCCATAACAGGAAACATCCCCGTACCCGAGGTCATCGGCCATGATTACGATCACATTAGGTTTTTCGGCCCGGAGCTGAGAATGACCGTGCAGGAGGCAAACCAGGAACAGCGTCAGCAGTGAGAAGATTCGAAATGACATGAGAGCACTTTCAATGACAGTGAATTAAAAATGAATCCGGGATTTGGGGCGGTTTTATTCTCCCGTTTGAGCAGCAGGAATCGGCACACCACTCCGCGTGAAGGCGATTGCCCGCGAACCGGAAGCCCCCACCATGACGGATTCAACCAGCGGCGGTGCAACCTGCTCCTCGGCCATCCAGTTCACGAGAAAATTCGCACCGGAGCCTCCCGTGCTGTCTTTTTCTTCCACCAGGAATTCAATCGTCTGAAACGGAGCAAGCTTGATAGGCTGGTCCAGATAGACCTTAATCGACTCCCCGTCAGTATCGACATACTTGACTCCGGTGAGGTAGACCGGCTGATCCTGATTGATGTTCCGGATACTCAGAGTCGTTTCCAGAAGCAACGGCGAACCGCCATGATAATAGATGTGAGAATAACAGGGGGCATAGATCGAACCGCTGCGCGTCATTTTTTCTGAGTCGATTTCGCCCGCCTGGTATTCCGCGAGATCAGGCGGTTCATAGCTAGGCGGCGGTATGAACTTCAATTCGTGTTCAAAGCGTTCGAAGCGGGTATCGAGGTACACTGCCCCCGCGATCAGCACTAAGGTCACGACTCCCAGCAAGAGAAACAGGACGAACCATTTGTCCCACAACCACAAAAACCAGTCGGGATATTCGCCTTTATTTCCCATCGCACACGCTTCCCCTGTGACAATTATTATTTCATTTCCGGCAGCGCGCCTGAAAAATATGGTTCAGACGGATTGAGACACTTCCTGTCGGCTGATGTATTAAACACTACCTCAGTCAGCATGAAAAGTCACCCCGACTGACCGTGTCGACTATGGCATATGTTTCTGTAACTCATCCAGGCGAGACAGGCAGTTTTTTACCAGCGGGACCAGTCGTTCATCCGACTGACCGGCGGCCTCGATCATGGAATGATAATACTGCACAATCTCTTCCGGCGGGGCGCCGAAGTGCCCCCAGAATTCAGCGCGGTCTTCCGTCTGCAGATCGAACAGCATCGCTTCCAGATTATGCAGCTTGTCCGCGAGTTCAATCGCCCGCGCGCCGAGTGATGCCTGCTGCATTACTTCAATATGATCCCGCTTACGATCGCGCCAGCTCCGCTTTGCGCCTTCCAGAGTCTCTTTCTCTTCGGTCATCTCCCTGACGTACTGCAGGACCTCATCTGAAAAGGTTCCCTCCAGATCCTCAAAAGTCAGCGCAGTGTCTTCGACCACATCATGCAGGGCGGCAGCTGCCAGGATGGATTCCTCATGAAATCCGGCTTTCACCAGGATCAGACAGACCCCCATCGGATGCGCGATGTAAGGAATTCCGGAGGACTTGCGTTTTTGAGATTTATGTGCTTCCGCGGCAACTCGAATGGCGTTCTCGACTACCGGAGAGTGAAGTGTATCCATGCTGCAAACTCTGGTTTAACGTTGTTCGATCGGAGTATCCTGTGAGTGCCGGAACTGGTTAAATCGCGTGTACTCCCAGTGACGATACAGGGCGGATTTCTTCAACAGGTTCGATTGACTGTCGACCGCTTCCACTTTGCCTTCGTGAATCACGACAACCTGATCAACGCGTCGCAGGGTCGTGATGCGGGAAGGGATGACCAGTACGGTCCGGTTCTGGAAAATCCGGGAGTAGGCATCTTCGAGCAGCGTTTTGGTATCTTCGTCGAGCGGCCCTTCCGGTTCTTCGATGATCATCAGAGCCGGCTTTCGCAACAGGGCGCGGGCCAGACCTAACCGGAAACACTCACCCGTTGTCAGATCTTCCCCGTGCTGCCCCAGCACGGTTTCGTAACCCTGAGGCAGCCCCTGGATAAACTGATGTGCGTGTGATTCTTTTGAAGCCGCAATGACTTCCTGCAGCGAATACCGTTCATCGCCACAGCGGATGTTGTCCTTGACGGTTCCGGTGAGACAGGGATCGTTCCCGCTCACAAAAATCGCTTCCGCCCGCAGAGACTCCAGGGTCACCCACGCTGTGTCTTCGCCGTCGATCAGGACCCGGCCCGAGCGGGGCTCAATAAAGCGAGGTACCAGGAAACTGACAGCGCGCGGGGCGAGCTTCTCCAGTGAGACCAGTGCGGTTGTCGTACCCGCGGGAATTTTCAGATCAAAGCCCTTCAAAATCGGAGGCGAACCAGGCGTGAGACTGTAAGTGACGTTTTCGAACTGCAGTGCCGTCGACATCGGCTCCAGAAATTTCGCTCCGACGGCCTGTCCGACTTCGGGGATCAGGTTCAGATAACGATAAATTGAACTGGCAGCCACAGTGGATTCTTCGCGCACACGGAACAGTTCATGCAAACCATTGACCGGCAGGTAGAAGAAGCCGAAGATTCCCACCACCAGCACCGCAGCAGAGAGCGGCAGGCTATCCGGGTTTACGAGGACTTTATACCCCACCAGAAAGACAACCAGGCACGAACAGAAGACGGCCAGGCCCCGGGCGATACGATGTCCCCAGCCTTCAACGCGTTTCAGCTTCTCCAGGTTTTCGGTGTATTTCGCCAGGTGCTTCTGAAACTGTTCATGCTCCGGGTTTTCCATTCCATAGCCACGGACCAGGCGTGTGCTCCGCAGATTTTCAGCCAGCAGGGAAAGTTCGGTGTCGATGGTGACCAGTGTTCTGGCATGCTGTAAATCGTAATCCTTGCGATGCTGCATCAGAAAATACCAGGCTGCGGCCAGTGGAATGATGCACTGCAACGTTAATCGCCAGTCGATGGAAACGGCAATCAACAGCAGAATCGCCAGCGTCACAGTATGACGCGTCAGACCGTAGACCCAGTGGAAGACGCCGTTCTGGACGGTTCCCACATCCTGAATGAACAGGTGAAACGCCTGATCGGTCTCTTTCCCTGACAGATCGCCGGGACCCAGGCGGAGCGCCTGGCGATGAATCATATTGCGTAACGTTGTCGAAATATGATGGGAAACCTTCAGGCTCCGCAATCTGCATCGCCAGCGGATCAATACACGAATGCTGGCCACGACCAGCGCGACTAAAATCAGTGTGAATAACGCGGACTGATTCTGCTGCAGCAAGGGGACGCGCTGATACACGCTTTTCATGATCCCCAGATGGTATTTGGAATGCGTCCACCAGACAGAGGGCAGAATCCCCGTATCAGAAAGGACCAAACGATCTGGGGTCGTCGTTGATTTTTCGGCCGCGGGAGCCGCTTTCGGCTCCGGTTCAGGCGCGGGCTTTTCTTCCGCGGCAGCAACTTCGTCGGTATCGGCTTTCGGCTCAGCCGGTTCTTCGGATGGTTCTGCGGTTTCAACAGATGCTTCGGGTTCGGGACTGGCCAGGATTTCCTGCAGTTGCTGAACCCGCTCTACCCCCTGCACCGAAATCCGCCCACGATGATCCAGCAGATCCAGGATCAGAAAAAACAGGATGAGCAGAAACGCCAGCAAGAGGCCATTGATGAACGACCAGAACACAACGGATCTGGCAGACCCACGAAAAAACTCCCGCGCGGGGAACGCGCGATGGAATGCGTTGGGCTGACGATTTGACACAGGACCCACCGAATCTGTTTTAAGTGATTAAATTAAAAGGCCTGTCCCCTGTCTGTCAGGCAAGGTCCCGGTCTTCGAAAAGGATGAAGGCAACCAGAATCGCAATTCCGGAATAGAGCAGACAGCTTAATGCGGAATGACCGATATAGACTGGTGGAACCACGGTTCCCGTTGCAACCGCAGGTGACATATTGAAGTTATCCAGGTTGGGCAGAATCGTAGCAATCAGCTGCCCGGTAAACTTCACGAATTCCAGCCCCTCTGCCTTGGCCTGAACCAGATTGGGAGTGAGGTGGCCAATGATATAGACGCCGAAACAGATAATCATGTTGACCATCATGGGCAGACGCGTCGAGATCGCCACGCTGATGGCGGCCAGAATGGCGACTTCCATATAGATCAGCAGAATCCCGGGCAGAATCAGCCAGACCGCAGCCATCCGCTCGGCGTGCGTTGGCGGTTCCTGGGCCGCTTCGCGGGCATCATAGCCGACTTTGAAGTAAACCAGCAGCAGGAAGGTGATCACCATGGGCAACATCAGCCAGACGACGGCCTTCAGAATTCCCAGGTATTTCCCGACGATAAACTGACGGCGATTGATCGGCTTCGACAACAGCGTCATGGCCGTCTTACCTTCAATTTCATCAGCGATACTGGTACTTGCCGACCACACGGCCAGCAACAGACTGCAGATCAGGATCGTGGCCAGACCACAGTCCATCAGCATCTTGACGTCATCCCCCATCGAAAAGAACGGGAGAAACGTATTTAACAGCAGCAGAATTAAACCGAGAGCCATCAGCAAGAGGAACACGGGCTGGCGAATGGCTTCCTTCGTGGTCGCCCTGGCGATTACACCCGCCTGGGTCATCGAAGTCACACCGAACAGGAGTACAAAATAGATTGCCACTCCGATTCCGGTAATCCACCATTGCACTGTCAGATTTGTCGTCTCAGCAGCCAATACCAGCAGGTTTCCCATTGTTTATGTACCGTCTTTAAAATAATGCATCAAAAAGTCAGTGCCCGCAGCTGACACCTGAGTGCGCAACTACACTTGCATCATACGAATGAAGTCTGCTCCGATGTTGGTTTTATTTTTGAACTTCTGAAAAAAGAAAGAGAATTCAGAATTCGCAGACCATCGTCGGAAAGCAACAGCTACTTTACCGAGAACCGGTGGCGAAAGTAAAGAAAACAGACCCAAACGCCCCGCGTTTTCCCCAATCTGACAGGCAGCTTCGCTATAACTTGCCAAATTGCTGCCATGCTCACGGCAAATGGTGAGGGGGAGTCTGCTCCTGTTGAACAGCAAAGCGGGTTTTGACTGATCGAAACCTGGCGTGTTGGTGATCCAGCAGGGATCGGAGCGCTCAATATTCGATGGTGAAACTTTGACGATCAGAATCGGCCGGGGCCCCTTGAATCGATACATCCGTCACATTCGTTGCGAATGTCAGCATCATATCATCGAAAAACCGATCGAGTACTGACTGATCATGGGCCTGCGCGACCAGTTCCACTGTTCCATCAGACAGATTTTTGACGAATCCGGTAACAGGGTAACGCTCCGCCAGTTGAGTTGTGCGATATCGAAACCCGACGCCCTGCACCCGCCCCGCATAGATCACGCGCAGACAGATCAAGTCCGTCGATGAACCGGATTGATGAGGATCAGCACACATGGCCGATATCCTCTCTATCAAGAGACCGTAATTAATGAGCGAAAAACATTGATCGGAGACAGTACGATCAGAAGGGACTTTTAGCCCTGAGAAATGAATAGAGACTTCGGTCGTACTGTTTTAATGCGAAGAAGGCTCTTCAGTCAGCTGGCCTGATTCCGGCAAGTCTGAAAAGTCGATACACAATTCTTCGCGAACAATGCTCATGCTGCGCGGAGCATCAATTCCTAATCGCACGGAATTGGGACCAATTCGAACAATCGTCAGGGTTACGTCATCGCCAATCCGAATCCGCTCGCCGGGCTTACGTGATAATACAAGCATTTCTTTTCGAATCCTTCGTTTTCTGTTCCCTCATACTTCCCTGTAACCTTCCAGGAAGGTCGAAAGCATTGTGCAGGATGAGGGTAGTTCAAGAGTACTCATCTCGACAATTCACTGAAACCAGCCAGCAAACTGCCATCACTACGATGTCGACATCAGTATGATAACAGCTTTTGAATTATCATGTCCAGCCCAGACTGAAAAATAACGTCACGACCCGCACAACCGCCAAAAACCGCCCCAAAACCACTCATTTTACCCAAAATCGTGCCCGAAAACCAGGCACAGCCACCCCTGCACAATAAACAGGCACAACCACTGCCATCGTCAGAGCTCTCATAACCAGACAATTTCCTCTCAGCCCGCTGACCGGTGCCCAGCCCGCAGTCAATTTCCAATATAGTGGACGCCGCAGATTCTACTGAAAACCGGTCCGCGCGCTGGTAAAGAATTTCATAATTTCTTTCTCTCCTCTCAGCCGGTTACCGGATGGCGGCGGTGAATGCAGATGCAAAAGAAGACGGAAAAGCAGCGGGGACCCGCTTGACGATTCCCACTTTGATCGTCAGTCTTTAGCAACAGTATTAACTAACTCAGAATTTCTGCCTCGCTATCAGGGGAACATCATGGTTCGTATCGGAATAATCGGCGTCGGTTTTATGGGAATGGCTCACTACGAAGGAGCCAAAAAGCTCAAAGGAGCCAAGGTCACTGCGATCTCAACGCGCGATCCCAAGAAACTGTCTGGCGACTGGAGCAGTATCGAAGGCAACTTCGGTCCCCGCGGAGGTCAGGTCGATCTCTCTAAGGTAAAACAGTACAGTGATTACCATGAACTGCTGGCAGACCCCGATATTGATCTGGTCGATATCTGTCTTCCCACCGAAATGCATGAAAAAGTCGCCATGGATTCCATCCAGGCCGGCAAACACACACTGGTAGAAAAGCCGATAGCCATCGACCTCAAGGCCGCCAACCGGATGGTGAAGGCTGCCGAAAAAGCGGGCGTACAGTTCATGGTCGCCCAGGTTCTTCCCTTCTTCCCGGAATTTCAGTTTGCCGTTGAATGTGTTCGCAGCCAGAAATATGGAAAACTGCTGGCCGCACACTTCCGCCGTGTGATGGCTCCTCCCAAATGGTCAGAGAATATTGAAGACTTCCAGAAACTGGGTGGCTGGGGCATCGACCTGCACATTCATGACAACCACCTGATCAGCCTGATGTGTGGCGTTCCCCAGAAAGTGACCTCTCGCGGTATCGAAAACAAGGGATACATCAACCACGTGCATACCGTTTATGACTATGAAGACCCGAACCTGGCAATCAGTTGTGTCAGCGGTGGCATTGCGACGCGCGGCCTCGAATTCGCCCACGGCTTTGAACTCTACTTCGAAGAAGCCACCGTTCTCTTCGGAGCCGGAACCATGGGTGTCGGCAAAAATAAGGAATGGGTTGTCAGCCAGCCACTGACATTGATCACCAAATCCGGTCAGCTGAAACATCCAAAACTCAAAGGGGGCAACGAATGGTGTGCCGCCTTCACGCTGGAACTGCAGGCAGCCGTCAATGCGATTCAGTCGGGTGAAGAACCCGAGGCACTCTCCGGCGCCCTGGCCCGCGATGCTCTGAAAATCTGCTACGCGGAAGCAAAAAGTATTCAGACAGGGCGATCCATTCCTGTCAAATAAGTGTCACTTCAGCTGTTGAAGTACACATTATGATATTCACACCGCCGATTCTCGAATCGTTCTCGAAAACCGGCGGTGTATTTCTTGGTATACTGCTGAAAATGAAGTAACCTGAGCCTGATTCCCGGGCAATTCAGCCCGAATCTTTAATCACTCCGACCTGAACCGGTAACAATAATCGGTCCGGTTCTGAAAAACGGCTCTGCCCAGTCTCCGATAAGCTAAGCTCATGCTCGAAAATCTACCTCTCCAATCAGTAAAATATAAAGGACTCACCATCGAGGGGTATTCTCGCGCTGCAGTACAGAGTTACTGGAGGATTCCCGAGCTGAAACTTGGCTTTGACCTGGGGGCCAGCCCCTGGTCGTTTATGGGAACGTCGGTGTATTTCATTTCTCATGCGCACCTGGATCACATGGCAGCGCTCCCCGCATACGTGGCCCGGCGGCGGATGATGAAAATGAGTCCGCCCACGATCTATATGCCCGAAGAAGTTGTCGATCCCGTCTGGAAAATGCTCCGCAGCTGGCACAAACTGGACCGGGGCCGCATGGACTGTGAACTCATCGGCATGAAAGACGGCGAAGACATTCAGCTGACCCGCGAACATGCAGTCACTGCATTTCAGACCAAGCACACGGTCCCTTCGATCGGATTCCAGGTCTGGGACTGTCGTAAAAAGCTCAAGCCGGAATTCATGGGTAAACCGGAAACCGAAATTCGCGATGCGCGGATGGCGGGAGTCGAAGTCAGTGAAGAAATCCGGGTACCCCTGGTCTGCTACACGGGCGATACCGCTCCCGCGGGACTGGACCACTTCGAAACCGCTTATGAATCAAAAGTCCTGATCACCGAGATGACGTTCCACCGTCCGGAACATCGGCGGGAACGAATTCATAAGTTCGGGCACATGCACCTGGATGATATCATCGAACGCGCCGACCGTTTTAAGAACGAGTTACTGATTCTCGCGCATTTCAGTACGCGCTACCACGATAATCAGGTGCTCAACGCGGTCAAAAAACGGGTTCCCGAGGATTTACTCGAGCGCATCCATCTCTGGCTGTAATTTACCCGGCCTCAATTGACTGTGAGACTCTGACAGCAGATCTGTAAAAAAAGCCTGGAAGGGATCGCCCCTCCAGGCTTTTTCTGTGTAGTCAACGATTATGCATTGATTTCGTAGCCTTTCCGCTGCTCACGGCTCTGCCACTGGTTGGCTTCATCATCACCAATGATCTGTTCCGTCTGGGGATCCCATTTCAGAGATCGATTCAGGCGAATCGCAATATTGGCCAGGTGACAGGTGGTGATCGCGCGATGGTGCGTCATCACATCTGAGATTGGCTGCTCACGGGCATCGACACATTCATAGAAGTTCCGCATATGGTCGCCGGGCTGGCGTCCTTTGTAGAGTTCCTTGATGGTATCGCTGGAAAGTGGATTGTCTTTCAGGTCTTCCACCGGCTTTCCGGTCAGATCGCCGCGGCTGACAAACATCCGCCCCTTGGTTCCGCTAAACAGAATTCCGTTGCGGCCATCGCTTTTGATCGTCATCTTCACATCATTCGGGAAGGTCGCCTGCACTTCAAACTTGGAAGCCACATTGTATTCATCATCCTTGGTCGGCATACCGTCTTTGAGAGGAACCGGATGCACTGCGGAAATCGGCACGACCTGGGTCGGTCCGGAATGATCCATGCCGATCCCCCACTGGGCGATATCCACATGATGCGCGCCCCAGTCGGTCATTTTTCCGCCGGAATACTCATACCACCAGCGGAATTCGTAATGGCAACGGGTTTTAGGACGTCCGTCGGCTGATTTCCAGCGGTAATCGGTCATGGGTGCCTGGCCCAGCCATTTGTCCCAGTTCAGAGTTTTGGGAACCTCGGCCACGGGAATGGAACCGCTGGGGTCGATGCCACCAATCACACATTCCACTTCGGTGATGTCACCCAGGCGCCCTTCCTTGATGATTGCCAGTGCATTCAGGAACCGCTGATTCATTTCGCTCCGCTGCTGGGTGCCGACCTGGAAGACCCGGCCTGTTTCCTTGAGCACTTTGATGATCTGCTTGCCTTCATCAATCGTCAGAGTCAGCGGCTTTTCACAATAAACGTCCTTGCCGGCTTTCATTGCTTCAATGGCAATTTTGGTGTGCCAGTGGTCGGTCGTTACGATCGTCACGATATCGATCTCGGGATTTTCCAGAACTTTCTGGTAGTCTTCGAAGACCGCGACTTCTTTGTTGTTGCCTTTTTTTCCCTGAATTTCTTTGACCTTGTCGTGTGCTTTACCAGCGTGTGCTGCATCCACGTCGCAGACGGCAATCACATCGCCGTACTTCATCGCATTCGGACCAACGGCGTTCCAGCGGCTTCCGGTACCGATACAGCCTACAACGGGGCGATCATTGGCCGCTTTGAATTTGTAGGCGCTGGCAGGATCAACACTGAACCAGAAGGGAACGCTGCTTCCCGCGACTGCGGCTGCTGAGGTTTTCAAAAAGTCGCGACGATTCTGCTTGGAATTACTCACTGAAGACTCCTTATCTACATGGAAGGGTGCGCGCCGATTTCAGGAATGGAATCACGCAGGTGCAGGATGATTGATCAATAGATCCATTATAAGGAACTCGGAATCGGCAATGCAAAGATCAAGACTGCTTTATGTCTGTTTTCTTCATACGACTTGTCCGGGATTACTGATAGAATGAAAGTATCAAAAAGTGCCGTCACCTCGCTTTTACTGATCGAACGTGGCGATCCCGGTTTTATAAAAGACCCTAACATATTTTCTTGCCTGAAACGGTAGCATGCGCACCATTCTGCACGTGGATATGGACGCCTTTTACGCGTCCATCGAAGAACGGGACCACCCGGAACTCAAAGGGCAGCCGATCATTGTCGGCGGTCGGGCCGAGTCACGGGGTGTCGTTTCGGCTGCCAACTATGCCGCGCGCAAATTCGGCGTTCACAGTGCCATGCCGATGAAAACCGCCCGCTCACTCTGCCCCCACGCACACTATTTTCCGGTCCGGATGAAAGATTACGCAGCCGTCTCCCATACACTGCAGCAGATCTTCCAGCGTTTTACCCCCCTGGTCGAGCCGTTGTCCCTGGATGAAGCATTCCTGGATGTGACGGGAAGCGAACTGCTCTTCGGCACGGGTGCAGAAATAGCGCGCACGATCAAGCGCGAAGTTCAGGAAACGTTACATCTGATCGCTTCCGTCGGGGTCGCGCCAAATAAATTCCTCGCGAAAATTGCCAGCGATGCGGACAAACCGGATGGTCTGGTGATTGTCGCGCCTGACCGCATTCATGATTTTCTCGATCCACTGCCCATTTCGCGCATCTGGGGCATTGGGAAGGTCGCCACCCGCCGCTTTAACCAACTGGGAATTCAAACCGTCGCTCAATTACGGGCCCTCGAACCGAAATTACTCACGGAACTGTTCGGCGAACAGGGTGCGCATCTCTGGAAGCTGGCACAGGGGCTCGATGAGCGACCCGTGGTGCCGGAACGCCAGGCCAAATCCATTTCGCGCGAAACCACTTTTTCCCGCGATGTGACCGATCTGGAAATCCTCAAGTCCGTTTTGATTGAACTGGTAGAAGACGTGGCTCGTCGGCTCCGTAAAAACCAGTTGCGCGGAAAAACGATTCAGCTCAAAATCAGGTATGATGACTTCTCGACCTTTACGCGGGCATCGACCATTGCGCAACCGACGGACATCACCCGCGATATCCAGGGTGCCGCTCTGCAGATGCTGGAACACCGGCTGCCGGCCCGCCGGTTGTCAATCCGACTGATCGGGGTCGGCGTTTCCGGTTTCGATCAGAGCGCCGTTCAGCAGCGCAGTCTGTTTGACGAAGAGGATCAACAGAAACACTCCCGACTGGACCAGATCAAAGATCAGATCGCCGACCGTTTCGGAATGGATTCGCTGAAACGCGGCAATCGCATTATAAATGATGCGCGAGATGAATCAGCGGAAGCAGACTGAGCTCGAATTCCGTTTTTTCTTCAATCTTTGACTGGTGCCCAGCGCAACTTTTGAGTTGTCTTGAATTCGACTTGTCCGTCATTTTGACTTTGCTGGTCCGGGCGACTACTGCCACGGTCGATCAATGCCTGCAGGTCGGCTGTCATCTGTCTGACCCGTTCCGGATGTTTCTGTGACAGATCCTGCTCTTCCGCAATGTCAGACTGCAGGTGGTAGAGCTCTGCGATGGTCGGCTTGCCGCGCGATTTTTCCAGATTGCGTTCGCCCAGTTTATACACCAGTTTCCAGGGACCATCCCGGAAGGCAAATTCACCAAAGTTCGAGTGATTGACCACTGACGTGCGTGAGCCGTCTGACGCTTTGCCCTGCAGTGCGGGGAAAAAGCTGAGGCTGTCTTCTGCGCCGGTTGCGGGTAACTTTGTTCCCAACAGATCGGCACTGGTTGCCAGCAGATCCGTCAGGCAGATCAGTTGGTCACTGCTGCTGCCCGCCTGTACTTTTCCGGGCCAGCGGACGACCAGCGGAACGCGGTGTCCCCCCTCCCAGACATCGCCTTTATGTCCGCGATAAGGACCGCTGGGGAGATGACCGGCTTTGATCAGATCCTTCCAGCCCGTGTAATGCGAATGGCCATTGTCTGCAGTGAAGATTACCACGGTATTCTCGCCCAGTCCCGCCTGGTCAATGGCCTGAATGACCTGACCTGCAGACCAGTCGGTTTCCATCACAAAATCAGCCACGGGGGCGATGCCGCTTTTTCCGCGGAAAGGGGGCGAGGGAACCACCGGCTCGTGCGGAGAGGTCATCGAAAAATAAAGAAAGAATGGTTCCTGCTGTGCCGCTTGCTGTTCGATGTACTTGACTGCCCGTCGGGTTAATTCGGGAAGAATTTCCTGCATTTTCCAGTCGGGTGCCGCCGGAGCGCCCGTGAACGCTTTGGGCAGGACAATTCCCTCTGCGGGATCGGGTTGAAATTTGGCCGTGGGCTGTGGAAAGACCCGGCTGTTTTCAATGAAGGTAAACGGAGGCAGATTCGGCAGATCGACTCCGAAGAAATAATCGAAGCCCCGGTCAACCGGTCCCCCTGAAATCGGTTTGGTAAAGTCCCAGTTCAGTTGCCACTGGCCGTTACGTTTCTCCGTCATCTGACTGGGCTGCGGTCCCGGCCAGTTCCAGCCCAGATGCCACTTTCCGATGCAGGCGGTGGTGTAACCCTGCGACTTGAGAAACCCGGGAAATGTGAGTCGGTCGGCAGCGATCAGTGGAGGTTCGTAAGCGGCGATGACCCATTCCTGCAGGCGTGTCCGCCATGCATAGCGGCCCGTGAGGAGTCCATAGCGGGTGGGAGTACAGACCGCCGAACCACTGTGGGCGTCGGTAAAGCTCATCCCCTGCTTTACCAGGCGGTCTAAATACGGCGTTGGAATTTTGTTCTCCGGATAGTGTGCCTGGATATCACCCACCCCGAAATCATCGGCCAGGATGACCACAATGTTCGGTTGCTGCTGTTCAGCCGCCGAAAGCAATCCGGGGCTCAGACACAACAAGAGACAACAGACAAGCGGGCGCAACATGTTAGACTCCTCAAGACGATCCAGGACAATGAAGCAGGAGATTGCCAACTGCAACTCGTTGTGAAGCTGACAGTATTTCTATCATCTATCCTACCGGTTCTAAAACGACAGTGAAAGCAGGACTGGCAGAAAAGCGTTAACCAGCTGTCGGGGGAGTGACGCCGACCAGTGACTCGTCTGTCTTCTGGCTCCGGCTACTGAAATGAACCAGCGCGAACCCAACCACGATGGAACAGAGGGAAACGATCAACCAGAAAAGGGGCAGATGCTTCTGGTCCTGCAGGTTCATGTCCCATTGTGAGAAGTAATGCTGATAGCTGGCGAAGGTGATCAACAAACCGTTGTGTAGCATGTGCAGCACGATCCCGGGAATCACACTCCGCGAGAGGATGTTGACATATCCCAGTGAGAGGCCCATGAAGAAGCTGGGAAAAAACCGCTCGATAAACAGGGAATCACGCACGATGACGTGGAACAGTGCGAACAAAAACGCCGAAATGAAGATCGATTTGGTACTCGAAAAGCGGTTCAACAGCCCGCTCAACAGGTAACCGCGGAAGAAGAGCTCTTCGCAGATCGCGGGGAGTACCGCGAGGCTGATCAACTTGATCCAGAGTGGTA
Source organism: Gimesia chilikensis (assembly GCF_007744075.1). Lineage (NCBI taxonomy): Bacteria > Pseudomonadati > Planctomycetota > Planctomycetia > Planctomycetales > Planctomycetaceae > Gimesia > Gimesia chilikensis. The sequence continues at coordinate 5,261,532 of NZ_CP036266.1, forward strand.
CCAGCTCCAGTTCCAGCTTCATCGAATCAAATAGTTTCGTCAGAACTTCAATGCGATAGTCGGTCAGGGCGAAGATCTCAATCTCGTAAGCCATCGGCCAGAGCGTGACCCCCAGCAGGACCGCGCCCACGCAGGCCAGCGGTCGGGGGCGATTCCAGCGAAAGCCGGACTTCAGATTCACACCTCCCAGCCAGGCAAACAACAGCGGGATCAGCAGGAACAGACAGAAGGTGAGCGTGCCTGATGCCAGCAGCCGCATTGCCATGGAAAGTTCCTGCAGCCGACTGATAAATGCAGCCGACAGGATGAACACCGGAAATAAGACCGCCAGACAGAGCACCGCATTATTCAGCGCGGGAGCAGCATGGGTTTTGGTGGCACGCTTGAAAAAATCGCTCCAGGAAGCTTCGCTCTGATACAGAATCGTATCGGTTCCGAAAATCCGGGCGGCCAGACTCAGGGCAACCACACCGTAGAAGACCGTGGAAAAGACCGAAACAAAAAACAGGGAGGGCTGCGCCTGGTGCAGTAAAAAATCGCGACTGAGCAGCACGATATTCGCCAGGGGAATCACCGCCCAGAAAAGCGTCATTTTGAGGTCGGGCACCAGGCCGATGACTCCGGGGGCCATCGAGATCAGCATCAGCGGAATCAGGTAGGCCTGTGCTTCTTTGAAGCTGCGGGCAAAGCTGGTGATACAGAGCAGGACCGCAGAGAAGAAGGCGGCGAAGATCAACAGAAGTAACAGAATCTGCATTAAGACGACTGGCGTCAGCCCCTCGCCGAACAGCATCCCCTCTAGACCGTTTGCGTATGCGGTCGCGAGCATCGCCACCATATTCACGATGGCAGTCAGCGTCGCCACCGCCAGGACGGCAAAAAACTTGGAACACAGAATCCACATGCGGGGTAACGGCGCGGCCATTAAGGTTTCCAGTGTTCCGCGTTCGCGTTCGCCGGCTGTCAGATCGATTGCGGGATAGACGGCGCCGGTCATCGTCATCAGCAGCAGAATCATGGGGACGAACGTCACCAGGGAAGCCCCCTGTCGCATCTCGGACTTTACCGGTTCAAACGTCGCGATGAACGGAACGGTGTCGCTTTTTCCCATTTCTGTCAGCAGCTGGTCGCGGTAATTCCAACGTACGGCCTGCAGACGTTTCTCGACATATTCCGCGGCCCGTCGACTGTGGGGAGACTGTGCGCCGTAGGTAATCTGAAAACGGCCACTATGTCTTTCGCGGGTCTGATCTGCCTGCGCCGTGTCGATGGGAATATAGCGTACTCCCACGTCAACCTGACCATCGCGGACCAGTTTCGAAATGTTTTGATTTTCACCGGAACTGTCGGCGATCAGAAACTTGATGACCGGGTCGACCTTTTGAAAGCGGGCCAGGGGCTGCTCGTCGTCAGCTGATTTCTGTTGGACAGGCGACATGCCGGGATTGGTTGCCAGCAGACGGTTCCCCTTGGTGAGCAGGGCGCGAAACAGCTGCCCCTCTGATTCGTTGGAGAGAATAATCCGGTATTCCACTTTGCCGAGCTGGCTCATCTGGCTCAAAAAGAACTTCTGCAACAGCAATCCGAGCAGCGGATAGACCAGCAGGGGCATCAGGATCAGGGTGATCACAGTGCGACGGTCGCGGAGAATTTCGCGCAGTTCTTTCTTCAAGAGACCCGAAAAGCGAAAACCGGTCGTGGGAGTGTAGATCCGGTGATCCGAGTCCTGATCGTAGGGTGACACCATTAAAGCAGTTCCCCCTGTGCCGCGGCGACTGTTTCTGTTTTTGTCACAGGCGCATCCAGCAGTTGCAGGAAGATCTGGGTTAATGTCTGACACGAAGTGCATTGCTGCAGCTCTTCCAGTGTGCCCTCATAGCTTTTCTTACCCTGGTACAGGAGCCCGAACCGATCGCAGAGCTGCTCGGCTTCATCCAGGCGGTGTGTGCAGACGATGACGGCCTTGCCTTCATCGCGGAGATGATCGATGTAATCGAAGATGACCTTGCTGCCGACCACATCCAGTCCGCGGGTTGGTTCATCCATCAGCATCACAGGAGGATCGTGGATCAGGGAACGGGCCAGATTCACGCGTTGCTTCTGACCGGTACTTAAAGTGGCAGAACGACGATCGAGGAATTCAGAGAGCCGAAACAAATCCGACAGTCGCTGGATGCGGTCTTCCGCCTGCGCTGCGGAGACGCCATAGACGTCGGCGAAAAAAGAGAGGATCTCGCGGGGTGTCAACCACTGGTACAGCCCGGCACTGGTTGAGACGAGGCCGACCCGCCGTTTGATTTCGTCGGGATGCGTCGAGACGCGAAAGCCTTCGACTTCAGCATCGCCACTGGTCGGTTTGAGCAGGCCGAGAATCATGCGGAGCGTCGTAGTTTTACCGGCACCATTGGGTCCCAGCAAACCATAGACTTCGCCTGTTTCGACTGCGAACGAAATATGATCGACGGCCAGAACATCCTGTTTTCCGGCTTCGAAAATACGTGTGAGGTTTTGAACGCGGATCATAACGGCCCTTAGTCCTGATTCTAAAAGAACCCCGGGAGCGCACCAGAGGTATCAATGAGAATTCAAAGGCGGATCATCGCTTGAATTCATTAGAACCAGAAACACTTGAAACTTCAGATTGGAAGAGCTGGCCTGCCTGAATCATGTTGAATTCACTGGAAGTGCGAATAGAAATGCTGGCGCATAAATAACCTGATTCGGAACTGATTCATCTTAACAAACCAAAAGCGAATCTGTCACCTGTGAAAACAGGTTTCCTGAACGGAAGACGGGAATGCATCCTCTTCTATGAATATTTGAATATCTACCACCGGGTATTTTAGTAAACAAAACTTTGAAGCCAGACTCTGCTTGCAGAGCGTTCCCATCAAACACACAATAGAACCGAAATACTTACTTCAAGCTGCTCAGATTATCCGTATCATTCCATTCCCGTTTGAAAGCCGTTTCCGTAATGAGATGCTTCCCCCGCCAGATCGTGCTGACACTTCTGTTCTGCCTGTTTGCGTCCAGCCTGTTTGCCGCTGATGACTGGCGCGTGTGGCGCGGGCCCACGGGAAACGGGGTGGCTGCTGCCGGACAAACACCACCGGTCAAATGGTCGGAAACGGAAAACATTCACTGGAAAACCCCACTCCCCGGACGGGGCCATGCCTCGCCGATTGTGGTCAACGATCGAGTACTGATCGCGACCGCTGATGAGTCACAGGAAATTCAGTCGGTGGTTTGTCTCGCCCGGGACTCGGGAAAAATACTCTGGAAGACCGACGTCAACCGGGGTGGCTTCGCTCCCAAAATTCACCAGAAGAATACACACGCTTCTCCCACACTCGCTTCCAATGGCGAACTGGTTTTCGCGGCCTTTCCGCATCATGAAAGTATTCAGCTCACGGCGCTCGATCTGGACGGGAAACAGCGCTGGCAGATCCGGGCGGGGGGCTTTCTGCCCAGGGCGTATCAGTTCGGCTATGGTCCTTCTCCCATTTTGTATGAGAATACGGTGATCGTGGCAGCCGAATATGAGAAGAACGGTTACCTGGCTGCCTTCGATCAACAGACGGGCAAAGAGGTCTGGCGTCTCGATCGCCCCGATAAAATCAATTTCTCGACGCCCATTGTTGCTCGCATCGCTGGTCGGGACCAGCTGCTGCACAGCGGCAATTCGCGGGTTGCGAGTTTCGATCCGCGAACTGGTCGCGAAATCTGGTCGGTCCCTGCTCCCTGGATTGTCAGCTGTGGCACCATGGTCTGGGATCAGGAACTCGTCTTCGCCAGTGGTGGTTTCCCAACCAAGGGAACTATTGCAGTGAAAGCAGATGGTTCGGACAAGGTCGCCTGGACGAACCGCGTTAAATGCTATGAGCAATCGATGCTGGCTGCGAATGGATATCTCTACGCGGTCGATGACAACGGCATCGCCTACTGCTGGGATGCACAGACCGGAAAAGAGATGTGGAAGCATCGCCTGGGCGGGAAAGTCTCTTCCTCACTGGTCCTCGCGAACGGCAATCTGTATTTGACGAACGAACGGGGGACTACGTTTGTCTTCCGTTCGAATCCTCAGAAATTTGAACTGCTGGCAGAAAACCAGCTCGGCGACGAAGGTTTTGCTTCGCCGGCAATCTGCGGCAGTCAGATCTTTCATCGCGCGGCCGGACGTGCCTCGGGAAAACGTCAGGACGTGCTTTACTGCATCGGCAAATAGTCTCCGGTCAGACTCTATTCTGCCTTGGCGGGCTCGGCTGCTTTCTGAGGTGGTGGCACCTGTTGATTTGCCGGAACCGGCTGACCAAAGGCTCGAAAGCCGCGCATCTCCTGGGGTACTCGAAAATAGAAACGGTTGGCGGTGTACGCGTTCGTCCATTGATAACGGACCTGCCCTTCTTTGGGACGGACGCTCATTTTGGGACTGGTCCAGACTTCTTGCTTGTCGAGTTGAACTGTCGTCGCTGCTGCAGACAACCGTGCGCAACCATAAGACCAGGTCTTGCCATCGGTTTCCAGAATCAGGATGACCTCGGGATTGAACCCGCGTTCAAAATAGAATGCCGCAGCATCCGAATTCTCTGCATCGGTCGGTTGATACTGGTCGAAAGGAGTGGGATGCAGATTCAGAAAGATCTGCTCCCGTCCCAGCATCTCCTCGGCTGAAAATCGAATTGCCAGCTGCTGCATCTGGTCCAGTCGTTCTTCCGCGGTCGCCGCCGGTTCGGGTGCATCGGGCAGCGGTTTGAATTCGATCCCGACCTCCCAGGGTTGCCAGGTCACACTGGGCCCTTCAATGCGAAACGGTTTTTCGGTCAACGAGAGGAATTCATAAGTGGCGCGTCCTGCAGTTCCTTCCGGATGATCCATTTCCACAGCGATATATGCCCAGGGACGCCCCGTTGTTCCTAAACGCCAGATCGCACCTTTGGTCACTTTATATTTGGGATCATGATATTTCATGACCGGTTCCTGAACGAAAGCCAGCGGCGCACTGCGTTCTTCCCTGGTACGAATCGACCAGGCATTGAGCAACTCCCGCATCGTATCGATTTTGGAATCATTGGCCGCCTCCTCTTGTTCCCCGGCAACGATCTGCACAACGACACAACAGAGTAAAACCGCTGCAAAACTACTGAGAAATGTGATTCTCCGGCGCATCATGACGAGTTCCTTATTCGAGACAGATTCAGTTCAACGTGAACTCATTGTATGAACACACAATCAGTGATCAAATATAAAGTTTGCTAAACGGGCGATTATTTAAGAATGCCTATTATTACTGTCCCGGTTGGATACCGCTGTATTTCGCGCATAAAAAAACGGCAGCCCTGTTTTCAGGACTGCCGTTTTCCATTCCATTGAAAGGAAATCGCTACTTTGCTTTTTTGATATTGGGATTCAGCAGACTGTCAGCTGCGGCATCCCCTTTGGCAGACTTCAAAATGATTTTGATTGAGTCTCCGCCCCCTTCCGGAATCATTACCTGAGTATCCTGTACTGCAGGTGGAGGATCCATCAGGTTTTCTCCCATGTTGCCGAGAACCACGCGGTAACTGCCGGGGGCAGCCCCATCTTCTTCTTCATAGGTTCCCAGCACAAAGGTACCGTCTTCATTCACATTCGCCCGGGCGGTCCGCACATTTTCTCCACTCGTGAGTGGTAAGAGATCAATGTGAATCGGTCCGAACGGTTGATCATCCAGTGTTAATGTTCCCGCAGCCGGCACGGTCTGAACTGTCCGTTTACTCCCTGCTGCATCCCCGCCTCCACAGCCTGTCAGACAGATCATCAGGGTTGCCAACAGTACGTTCGCTGAGCGCATCATCGTATGCTTGTTTCCTATTCCAAAATGACAAATGAACTTCAGGTCATCAGCACGATTTCCTCTCCCGGATCTCCGGGAGAGGAAACTGAAAATGGCTGATTAAAACTCACCAACGATACTATCGAAGCGACCGCCGGCAATCGTGTTGAGCGACATCCAGAGGCTGGGTGCACCAGGAGACTGGTTGTGATCACCGTGGTAATCGATGTTTTCACTGATGAATCGCACGGAACCATCGGCCATCAGGAAGTGAGCACCACCCTGATGCACAGAACCCGGCCCTGGCCATTCTGAGTTGAGACAGTGAGCGGCGATATAAACTGGCCCCCAGGCATAAGGAGAAGTTTTAAAGAATGTGGCATCTTCACCGGTGGAAGTACCGTCCGGTAACAACAGCTGATTACGGGGATCGTTCATGACCACGATGTGTGTCGAAGCAATAAATGCCATGCGGTAGACCGCTTCTCCACCACCGTCGCGGAGTCGGCCGGCACCACAGGTTCGTCCGCCACTGGCAAAACCATTTTGCGGAACTTCACCCACGGCAATGGTCGTGGTGGTTCCATCGGTGATGTCACGAATCCGGACTTTTGATTTCAGCGTGAAGACGCCTGTATGAACCTGGTTGGGTCGATCCCACCAGTCAAATCCCTGGGATCCGGCATAGTTGGTGGTTGCGAAACCATCACGGGCGCTGGGATCATGGTCCTGGTCCGACGGACAATGCAGGACAGGAACTTTAGTCGCCTGAATTGGTCCTGCCGTTCCGGTCTGGCCCAGCAGCGGTGCAGAGAAGTTAATCTGATTATACAGGGGCGCCTGTTCCAGGAATGGTAAAATCAGAGTAATCCAACTGTAGTTACGAGCTCCAGGTGAGGAACCGCCTGGAGCGTTCGTCCAGACATCGTTGGGAAACATCGAGTGTGTTTCATGATAGTTGTGCAGTGCCAACCCGATCTGCTTGAGGTTGTTCTTGCAGGTACTTCGACGGGCTGCTTCGCGTGCCTGCTGCACAGCGGGTAGTAGCAAGGCGATCAAAATTGCGATGATCGCGATGACCACCAGCAACTCAATCAACGTAAAGCCTCTCTTCTTTGAGCGTTTCAACTCCATACTGACTCTCCTTTAAGAATAAGAATAGTGATTATTGAGATGATAAAATCAGTCTCTCTCACAACACGCAGTATCGTTTCTCTCTCAGATGGAAATGAAAGGACATCTGATTGAATGAGAGTATAAATCGTTGCTCAGTACGCTCGGTTAACATCAGTTCAAAACTGATGTCGCTCGTAGTTAGAATTGAGTTAGATTCCGTTACCGGAAATTTAAATGAATGGAACCCCTGAAAACGGGGAGGAGATGCGAAAATCCAAACGGATTATTAATGGAAATTAAATAAATCAACACTCTCCGATCCGATTTTAATCGTAGTTTTATAAAATTGTCAAACAAGATATTTCGATGTTACGACATTTCGAAATAAGTAAGAATCCTTAATAATAAACAGGATTTCTAAGGTAAATTGACAAGGCCCTACGCAGTTGTGGCGATACAGATGTGAGACTGAGACCTGTAGAATTCCTGCATCGTTAGAAATACCCGCTGCATAACATTATGAATGACATTACTTCCGAACTCTTTACTGTTTTAACAGTAACTCACCAACGAATCGCGCTTCATGTCACCACTCAATCATTATGACTTCATCATCGTTGGCCAGGGGCTCGCAGGCACAGCGCTCGGCTGGACGCTGCAGCAACGCGGCTATCAAACCTTGATCATTGATCGTGGTGAAGAGATCACGTCCTCGAAAATTGCAGCCGGTTTGATCACGCCCATAACGGGACTGCGACTGGTGGTCTCCTGGCGACTGGAAGAATTCCTGCCTTGCGCAATCCGCTTCTATCGAGAGATTGAATCACTCACCGATTCCCGTTTTCTCGAACTGAAACCGATGCTGAGACTATTCGCTTCTGAACAGGAGCAGGAACAGTACCAGCAACGATCCCAGACACATTTTCCGGAACTGGTTTCCATTCCCGAGCCCCTGGCGAACGAAGCTGAATTCGATGTGTCACAGGGGGGATTTGAAATGCAGAGTGGAGGAAAACTGGATGTCCCCACTTACCTGGAAGCTTCACGAGAGTGGTTTCAAAAACAAAACTGTTTTTTGAAAGCAGACATCGATCCTCGCCAGGATCTGGAATGGGAAGCAGACCAGCTCCAGATCAACCGTCTGGGAGTGAGTGCCGACAAAATCATTTTCTGCCAGGGGATCCAGGCGCGGCGCAATCCCTGGTTTGAAAAAGTGCCTTTTGAGGGCGTCAAAGGAGAAATCCTGACTTTGAAAATTCCAGGCCTGACAGAGCGACGCGTGGTCAACCGGGGAGTCTGGCTCGCGCACTGGCAGGACGACCTGTATCGTGCCGGCTCAACTTATGATCGGGAACACCTCGACTGCGAACCCACGGTTGCCGGCCGAAAAGAAATCATGCAGCGTCTGACCGAATTTCTGAAAGTTCCGTTTGAAGTTGTCGAGCATCGGGCCGCGGTCCGTCCGGTCATTCACGGACGACTGCCTGTCTTGGGACTGCATCCGGAAAACCCGTGCGTCGGATTCTTCAACGGTTTTGCCTCGAAAGGGAGTCTGCAAACCCCCTGGATGGCAGCCCATTTTGCCGATGTACTGGAAGACAAAGCGACTCTGGAAAAACAACTGGACCTCAGCCGTAAGCTCAAACCAAAATCATGACACGTTTAACCGACCAGGCACACGCACGCATCTCTGATATTCTCCGCGCCGGTGAAACCGCCATCGACGCCACTGCGGGGAACGGGCACGACACCTGTTTTCTCTGTCAGACCGTTGGTCCCACGGGGCACGTGTATGCAATCGACATTCAAGAGTCGGCACTGGAGCAGACAGCCGCACAACTCGCGGAGGCGGACTGCTTTCATTGTGAGCTGATCTGCTGTGATCACAGTCTACTGGCAGAGATCGTTCCGGCTGAACACCAGGGCGCAACGGGGGCGATCATGTTTAACCTGGGCTACCTGCCCGGGGGTGATCACAGCCTGATTACGCAGGAGGCGACTACAGTAAAAGCGCTGGACGCGGCGATCGATTACCTGCGTCCCGGAGGAATTCTGACGATCCTCGCGTATCCGGGACATCCTGGCGGGGAAGCAGAAACCGGTGCCATTGTAGAATGGATGAACCAGCTACCTGCCAGCGAATTCAAAACGGAAACGATCCTGGCGCGTTCGTCTGCGCCCACCGCACCGCGTCTGTTGATTGTCACCAGGCAGGAATCCTGAGACAGAATTATTCCTCTTCAGAGGAATCCTCGTGCGATTGCGAAGACTCACGGATTTCGTCAATGATCTGACGGGCCCGATCCACGTTCGAGGAGACCACATCGACCTTAATCTCAAAAATACCGGTCATCGCAGCCTGATTTTCATTCTCGAGCAGACAGCGAATGCCTTCCCCTTCCAGCGTCATCTTGATGAATTCCGCTTCCATCACATTCGTCGTTGAATAGACAGTTTCCAGACTATCACTCATGGTATTGTGTTCCTTAGACAAACCGTCCCTGAAGAGTGAACTCATCATGGAGCGCTTCACAGTCAGTCAAATAATGGTCTCGTACCCTGTAAGGCTAACCTGATTCAGTGTTAACATCAATATTAAATACACAGGATACGCTTCAGATCGCCGATGGTCGGCTGGAATTCATCAGCAGGGTGAATGGAATTGAATCTCAGGGTCACCGCCTGCTATTCTGTAAGGGTGCTCTGATTATCATCGCCATCTAACAAGGGATCTCTCCCCATGAACCGCCTGTCACTCCGAAGTCTTTGCCTGCATCTCCTGACTCCCCTGCTGATCACAGGCGGCCTGATTCCCTGCTCGACTCAAGCGGAGCCCTCTGCAAAGAAACCTGTGGTCCTGACGGACCGGGCCCGTGAGTTGCATCGGCAATGTCTGGTGGTCGATGGTCACAACGACCTTCCCTGGACGATGCGGGAAAAAGCGGCCTCTTCCTTTAAACAGGCTGACATCGCCCAACCACAACCGAAGTTCCATACCGATATTCCCCGGTTGCGTGAGGGAAATGTGGGAGCCCAGTTCTGGTCTGCTTATGTTCCTGCTGAGACCAGCCAGGAACGCAGGGCCGCTCATTACACCCTGGAACAGATCGACCTGATTCACCGGATGATCAAGCGTTATCCTGACGTATTCGAAATGGCATCCACGGCTGATGATATCGAACGGATACACAAATCGGGGAAGATCGCCTCCATGATCGGTGTCGAAGGGGGGCACTCCATTGAAAACTCACTTTCATTGCTGCGGGTCTTCTACGGTCTGGGAGTCCGTTACATGACACTCACGCACTCCGACACACTAGACTGGGCTGACTCTGCAACCGATACAGCCAAACATGACGGCCTTTCCCCGTTCGGTGAGGAGGTTGTTCGCACCATGAACGAACTGGGGATGCTGGTCGATATTTCCCACGTCTCGCAGGCAACCATGGAGGATGTGCTGCGGGTCAGCCAGGCGCCCATCATCGCCTCGCATTCTTCAGCCCGGGCCGTTGCGGATCATGTGCGGAATGTACCCGATGAGATCCTGGTGAAAGTCAAAGAGAACGGAGGCGTGGTGATGGTGAATTATTTCTCCGGATTCGTCGTACCGGAATCAGCCCGCCAGATGACAGAAATGTTCCATGTCCGTCGGGAGCTGAAAAAGAAATATCCCGATGAAACAGAGTTCAATCGGGAATACAATCGCTGGAAGAGCAGCCACAAAATGCAGCCCGGCACTATTCATGATGTGGTCGATCATATTGACCACATTGCTAAAGTCGCCGGAGTGGAACATGTGGGCATTGGTTCGGACTTTGACGGCGTCTCGACGCTTCCCAGTCAACTGGAAGATGTCTCAACCTATCCCCTGATCACTCAGGCTCTGCTCGACCGGGGTTATACCGATCAGCAGATCAAACAGATCATGGGACTGAACCTCCTGCGGGTCATGCGGGAAGCCGAGCAGGTCGCCCATCGTCTGCAACAGCAGACAAAAGACTGACAGTCAGCTTCCCGTTGTCCTCTGTCACCCGCAGAAGAATCAGTTTATACCAAAACCCTATTTTGAGTCCGGCAGCTTCGGCATGACAGGACGCGGTGCTACCAGCTCCGGCTCTTCAGCCGGGGGTGGTGCCGGCAGCTTCACCTGGGCGGGCTGCTCCTTAGGTGCCGCCTGCTTGACCTGTTTTTCCAGACTCTGCTGCTGCTGAACCTCTTTGAGATAATCCTGCAGCAGACGATAGGTATTCTGAAACTCCTGACGATTCGTAATCATGTGATATTGTGAATCGACCTGAACCTGCTGATAGTTGGCAATCACTGCTTCCAGTTCAGCCGGATCGGGAGGGGTGGAACTGGATTCCAGTCCTTCAGGAAGTGCCAGGTAGTCTTTCCAGGCAGCATCCACGACATCGGTCAGTGACTGGTGTGCTCCCAGCAACTGATACTTCAGTTCGTCACTTTGAAGCTCCTGCTGTGCCAGATGAGCGACATCCTGCTCGATGCGAACCATATCCCAGACTTCAGAAACTCCATCACTGAAAAACAGGATGACCGTCGATTTATCTTTGGTCAGACTGTCCAGGCCGGTCTCCATGGTGACGGCTTCTTCTTCCCCCACCTTCCAGACCGCACGTTGTTTGGTTTTATCAATCGCCCCCTGCAGAGGCAGAGTGATATTACCTTCTTTATTGAAGTAAGTCCCGGCGATCGCACCATTCTTACCGACCGCCAGCTGGACTGTGACATTCACATCCTGGGTTCCCTGAGGAACGATCGCGAATAACCCGACCGGCATCCACTCTGCTGACTCTTCAGGAGGAGTCACGCTTTCGGCAATCTGATTGGCCTGGGATGCGTAATCGTTAACAGGTGCAATGGGCGTCCCATCATTGTAGATGTAGCCGTCATTGATGGAATAGTTATAGACGACGGGTGTCAGATTATTGTAACCGCACCAGGAAGCCAGACCACCGTAAGTAGCCCAGATCCAGGGACGGTAACCGTATCTGCGATAATGGTAGTAAGGATAGTATCCGTAACCGCGGCGATAACGACTATAGCCGGAACCGTATCCATAGCCGATTCCGAATCCGTAGCCTGTCCGGTAACCGGACCAGTAACCGGGATTATAATGATAGGATCTGCTGGCATAGCCGGTATGACCTCGGCCACGATTGTAGTTTCGGCCTGATCTTAATCCGGTACCGCCACGTCCAGCATGATGATGTCCTCCGGAGCTTAAACCAGGATTACTGTGTCGATGCTGACTGCCAAAGCCAGACTGAATTCCCCCGGGACGATAACCGGTGGCTCCCCGGTAATATTGATCGGTTCTGCCGTGACGACTTCCCCCCGAGCTTAATCCGCTGATGTTGCTTCCCCGGCGGGATCCGAAATCCTGAACTGACGAGCGGGAACGGTTGGAAGCGGAAGAACCGGATCGGTTACGACTGCCGGAATGCAGCCCCGGATTACCGGTCACACTACGCTGTCCCCGCGAAATGGAATTACGGGGAGAATTCTGCGATCTGCCGGAAGCAGAGGAACCGGAATGTCCGGGACGCATCGTGGTATGACTGGAGCGTCCCGAAGAACTGCCGAATGACTGATTGAACGATCGCGAAGGAGCACTCTGTCGACTGCTGCCTGAACCGCGAAAGGAACTTGAGTTCGGACGTGAGAATGAACGCCCGGGAGACATTGAGCGGGACGATCCGCTACGCTGGCTACTCCCCCGAGAGATGCTGCCCCGGGAAATACTCCCTCGGGAAATGCTCCCTCGCGAACTACTACCGCGGGACATGCTGCCGCGCTGGCTTCCCCCTCCGGAGAATCCCCCCCGGTGTCCGCCACCGCCTCCGCCACTTCGACTGCCGCCGCCTCCGCCGCCGCGACCACCCCGTTGGGCGAAACTATCGACTTCGCTGACGCATAACATCGTCAGCAACACTAAGAACGTGATTGATATCTTTTTCATTGAGTTCACCTGACCGACCACGAAGGTGAGAGCCCCCATGCATCGTCCTGATAGTACTTCTATGCGAAAAAGCGGACAGGTTTCCTACCTGACATCCGAGCCCGTTAAGCATAAGAGAGAGAAAAAACTGATCAGGCAGATATCTCGCCGTCAGTATCCAGACAGACGTACTTAGACTGTAACCGTCTATGGTAATTATCTCTGGTGTTCAGGTGGGGTAGGAAGCAGAGATAAATTTTAATAGCAGCGCAGACAGCACAAATTACTGTTTTCAACTGACTCAGCGACTTCGCATCCTGCTGGAATGCTGCCGAATCTCAATGGCCCGTATATCTGTCACAATAGGAATCGGGGTTCTAAAAGTCAATAACTGCCTGTCTGTAACAGATCTATCGTCAGGCATCAACCAGAGTGCATGGGTCCGGAATCGCTCTTAATTTCATGCGTTCCAGGGCTGTTCCAGAAGCAAATATTCACGTTTTTAAAAAATTCATCATTTCTTTGGAATAAACGGGAAGCAACGGGCCTCTTACAGACAGCAGGGACCGATTGGGCCCTGTCTGACGCACGAGACACATTACCGGGTTTCTTTCCTATCATGGAACTGGCCCCGGTCTGCAGGCCTCTCATCCCTGCGGATCTGTTATTGAATCGAGAATTTGGAGAACTGAGATGAAATCACTGTCGACACTTTTCACCATGCTGGCCCTGACCCTGTTCTTTGTTGGTTGTGGCAAAACTGAAACACCAGCTCCCAGCGAAACTCCTGCTCCCGCAGAAACACCTGCTGAAACTCCTGCTGCTCCTGAAGGGGAAGCTGCTGCACCAGAAGGGGAAGCCGCTAAGCCAGAAGAAGCTGCCGCTAAACCAGAGGAAGCTGCTGCTAAGCCAGAAGAAGCTAAACCAGAAGCCAAGCCAGAAGAAAAGAAACCCTAAGCTCTGGCATGTCATGCATGATGACGACACAAAAAAAGCTCTCCTGATCTGTCAGGAGAGCTTTTTGTTTTGGTTGTTGAACTCAGTTTACTTTGCAGATGCGTTGCCACTCAGAATGCGGGCTGCGGTCAGCGTATTTTTCAGCAGCATGGCAATGGTCATCGGTCCGACGCCCCCTGGAACCGGGGTAATCGCAGACGCGACCTCTTTGACACCTTCAAATTCCACATCGCCTACCAGTTTATCATCCACGCGGTTAATGCCCACATCAATGACAATCGCCCCCGGCTTGACCATGTCGGCGGTTACGAATTCAGGCTGACCGATGGCGGCAATGATAATATCTGCCGACTTCACGATCTCTTTCAGATTCTGTGTGCGGCTGTGACAGATCGTCACCGTGGCATCGGCGCCCATGCCCCGCTGAATCAACAGCATCGCCATCGGCTTCCCGACGATTTCACTCCGCCCCAGAATGACCGCATGTTTGCCTGCGGTCTCCATCTTCGTCGAGAGGATCATCTGCTGAATGCCGTAAGGCGTACAGGGCAGATAACGGGGACGCCCCTGCACGATCAGCCCCACATTTTCGGGGTGAAAGGCGTCCACATCCTTGAGCGGATCGACCACATCCAGAATGGCTGTCTCATTGATGTGCTTCGGCAACGGCAGCTGCACCAGGATGCCGTGTACTCCGGGATCAGCATTGAGCTCTTTAACCAGGGTCAGCAATTCTGCTTCGGTGGTTTCGGCATGCAGCCGTTTCAAGGTGCTTTCGATACCGGCTTTTTCACAGGCCCGCTGTTTATTACGGACATACACGGCGCTGGCCGGATCATCGCCTACCAGTACCGCTGTGAGGTGCGGGACGACCTGCGTTGCTGATTTCAGCTCTGCGACTTCCTGTGCGATCTGTTCTCGAAATGTCGCCGCCAGTGCTTTGCCGTCAATAATTTCTGCTGACACCCTGTCAATTCCTTGTTCAAGAGGGTTAATTTCCATCCGCTCACAACATAACGAATCGTCTGATAATCTAAAACCACCCCAAAAGAATTAATGTGACGTAAAGGCAAATCGCGGCGTAGATGGCTGCGACATAGTCGTCCATCATGATTCCCCAGCCTCCGTGGATGCGGTCAAAATATCGAACCGGCCAGGGCTTCCAGATGTCAAACAGACGGAACCAGAGAAAGGCAAACAGGGAAACCCAGAGAAAGTCAGCAGATAACGGTCGGTGAAAGACGGGCAGCATGACGATTGTGAAGGCCCCGATCTCATCAATGACGATCTCTCCCGGATCATCCTTTCCCAGGAGTCGTGAACCCTGCTCACAGAGATAGACGCCGAGCAGGAAAATCAGCAGAGAGACCACCAGATAGACGGGTAATGACAATTGCAGCCAGAACAGTCCCAGAACCAGAACCGGTCCCAGCAGACTTCCGAATGTTCCGGGAGCTTTGGGAGCGAGCCCTGTACCCAGTCCCCGTGCGAGGAGCAAAATCGTAACGTTTTTGAAATTTCTCATTTATGGTAATTGACCAGGCAGCCGATTCTCTGTGTTGCGTAATCGGAAAAATGTCACTATTCAAGATAATCTAAAGCGTTTATACTTTAAACAGGAGTGATTTTCCCGGGGTACATATAGACAGTCAACACAAACCAATGCGTTGATTCCAAAGCGGGTGCATTTCGTAACTCGAAGGCAGCCCGTCATTTCCTATATTGATCGTACCCTGACAGCCGAAAATTTCCAGTAAGACTCAACGAAACCTACCCTGCCATTTTGAGTCGCTTCTCGTGAAGAACGATTCGGGATGGCTCCTCGATTACATCAATCAGGATTGATCAATATGACATCCCCCGAAGGCCCCAAGCTTTCCAAGCTCGAATCTCTCAAAGAAGGCAGCCATCAGCTGCGCGGAACCATTGCTGAAGAACTGCTTAACGAAAGCGACCAGTTTTCCGGCGATTCGCTGCAACTCCTGAAGCATCACGGTACCTACCAGCAGGACGATCGTGACCTGAGAAAAGCCAAAAATCCGGACGGGACTCCCAAAGGCAAGTCATACAGCTGCATGATCCGAACCCGCGTGCCGGGTGGTAAAGTCACCTCAGATCAGTTCCTGGCCGAGCTGGACCTGTGTGACAAATACGGCGACGGAACCGTGCGTCTGACCACACGTCAGGGCTTCCAGCTGCACGGCGTGATCAAAGGCAACCTGCGGGCCGCCATCAAGGGGATCAACGAGACCAAACTGACGACCCTGGCCGCCTGTGGGGACGTGAACCGTAACGTGATGGCCTGCCCGGCTCCTTACAAGAACAACCAGGTCTTCGACGCGATGCAGAACATGGCGTATGCCATCGCCGAACATCTGCGTCCCAAAACAACGGCCTACTTCGATCTGTGGATTACCGACGAAGATGGCAACAAAACCAACGAAGCGGAATTCCAGCCGGTAGAAGAGCCGATTTACGGCAAGACCTACCTGCCCCGTAAGTTCAAGATCGGCATCGCTCTGCCGGAAGATAACTGCGTTGACATCTTCACCCAGGATATCGGCCTGCTGGGAATTGTCGAAAGTGACGAAATCGTCGGCTACAACTTCTACGTTGGCGGCGGAATGGGAGTCACTCCCAGTAAGAAAGACACCTATCCCGCGCTGGGCAAGCTGCTCGGCTTTGTGCCCAACGATCAGGTTCTGGCGGTCGCCGAAGCGGTCGTGAAAGTCCAGCGTGACTTCGGAAACCGGGAAGACCGGAAACGGGCCCGTATGAAGTATCTGGTGGACGATCTGGGAATTGAGAAATTCCGCGAAAAGGTTGCTGAGTACTTCGGTTCTGAAATAGCCGCTCCACGCGACGTGGAAGTGACCGGCATTGACGATCACATGGGCTGGCATGAGCAGGGGGATGGCAAGCTGTTCCTCGGCGTGAACATCGAAAACGGTCGTATCAAAGACGATGGCGACCTGCGGATTAAATCCGGCCTGCGGAAGATCCTCGAAACCTACAAACTGGATGCCCGGATCACTGCCAAGCAGAGTGTCATCTTCTGTGATATTGACCCCGCTGACAAGCAGGGAATCGAGCAGATCCTGGCCGATCACGGCATGAAGCGGGCTGAGGAACTGACCCTCATCCGTCGCTTCTCAATGGCCTGCCCGGCACTGCCTATGTGTGGCCTTTCGATTACAGAATCCGAACGGGTCCTGCCCGATCTGATTACCGAATTCGAAGAAGAGCTGGCGCGCCTCGGCCTGCAGGATGAGCGGATTTCGGTCAACATGACCGGCTGCCCGAATGGCTGTGCCCGTCCTTATGTTCCGGATATCGGACTGGTCGGTAAAGCCGTCGGCAAGTATACGGTTTTCCTGGGTGGAAACTCGCTGGGGAACCGGCTGGCCTTCATTTATGATGACCTCGTTCCACTGGAAGAAGTCACCAGCCGCCTGTCACCCGTGCTGGAATTCTTCAAGGAAGAACGTCAGCCCGGCGAAGCCTTTGGTGATTTCTGCCATCGGATGGGTAAAGAAACCCTGCAGGAAAAAGCGGGCCTGGCAGCCAAATAATTCTGCCGGAATTGTCTGTTTGAATATGAACCTTCCGGCAGGCAGGCTGTCTTTCATTTTGACAAAATCAATCCGTAACGGGTTGACCCTGTCTGATCGCGCGGGTAGATTATCTGCAACAGACAGCCTCTAAGGCTGCTGAGAACCGGAAATTACGAGTATTAACGACCAATGCGAAATTACAATCTCCTAAACCTGAACCTGCTACGAAGCCTGCTGCTACCAGCCAGGTCTTAGGTTCTTTGTACGATTGTAAATCAAAATACAGTGAAACCCTGAGACCAGATCGGCCTCAGGGTTTTTTATTTTCCCCACTGGTACTATTCTGGTCTCTCAACAGCGTCCCTCAGCGGGGCGTCAACCGATTCATGGAGCAAACCAATGTCCAATGACACAGTAAAAATCTTTGACACCACCTTGAGAGACGGTGAACAGTCGCCCGGTTGCAGTATGACAACCTCGGAAAAGTTGAAAGTGGCCAAAGAGCTGGTCGCGCTGGGCGTCGATATCATTGAAGCCGGTTTTCCCATCGCTTCACCCGGCGATTTCGACGCGGTCCGTAAGATTGCCACCCAGTTCGGCGATCAGACCACCATCTGCGGCCTCGCCCGCTGTCGTAAGGAAGACATTGACCGGGCCTGGGAAGCGTTGAAAGAAGCCAAAAACTCCCGGATCCACGTCTTTTTAGCCACCAGTTCGATTCATCGCGAACACAAGCTCAAGATGAGCAAGGAACAGATCATCGAAACCGCGGTGGAGATGGTCAAACGGGCCCGCGATTACTGTCCGGATATCGAATTCTCTCCGGAAGATGCCGCCCGAACTGAGAAAGACTTCCTCTGCGAAGTGGTCGAGCGAGCCATCGAAGCGGGCGCATCGACGGTAAACATTCCCGATACGGTCGGCTATGCGACTCCCGCGCATTTCCATGATGTGATCACCACGTTGAAGAAGAATGTCTCCAACATCGACCAGGCGATTATCAGCACCCACTGTCATAACGACCTGGGACTCGCCGTCGCCAACAGTCTGGCCGCAGTAGAAGCCGGCGCGCGACAGATCGAATGCACGATCAACGGCCTGGGTGAACGGGCCGGTAACTGTGCTCTCGAAGAAGTCGTCATGGCGTTGAAAACCCGTGCCGACTACTATGGCGTGAATACGAACATCAATACAAAACGCCTCTACCCCATCAGCCATCTCGTCTCTACCGTCACCGGCATGGCTGTCCAGCGGAACAAAGCGATTGTGGGCAAGAACGCATTCGCTCACGAAGCGGGAATCCACCAGCATGGCGTGCTGCAGGAACGGACCACCTACGAAATCATGTCTCCCGAAGACGTGGGTTACGTGGGAACGAACCTCGTGCTCGGCAAACACAGCGGCCGGCACGCTTTCCGGGATCGTGTGCAATCGCTGGGACATACCCTCGATGACGCGACGTTTGAGCGGATCTTCAATGAGTTCATTACCCTGGCCGATAAGAAGAAAGAGATCTACGACTCAGACATCGTCGCCCTGATCGAAAACCAGGTCTCCGATGCACCGGAAAAATGGTCGATTGCCCGTTTTCATACCTCAGCGGGCACCGGTACCATCGCGACGGCGACGATCGAACTCGCTGACGAAGACGGTAAAATCCACTGTGATGCCGCTACCGGCGACGGCCCCGTCGATGCCGTGTTCCGTGCTTTGGAACGCATTACCGGCATCTCGGCTGTACTGGAACAGTATCACGTCGGCAGTGTTTCCAGCGGTAAGGACGCACAGGGCGAGGTTCGTGTCGAAGTTCGCATTAACGGCGAGATGTTTAACGGGCGCAGCGTCAGCACTGATATCATCGAGTCCAGTGCGAAAGCATACCTGCAGGCGATCAACAAAGCCGTTGGTCGTGGGGAAAACTGAAAACCGACCTGAATTCGAACTGAGTCAGTAATGACCATGCACGATCCTGAACCATCATCCCGTCGCATCAAAGGCAGAACGATTGTGATCAGCCTGTTGATCTTCGGGCTGGTGATGTCAGGATCTTTGTATGTGTTTCAGGCTATCAACACCTACCCCTTCGCTGAAACTCAGCAGGCACTGGCTCAGAAGTTCCCGAAGTCCCGTCCCCGCGTTGAAGGGGGACGGCTCAAGGGAAAAGAGATCAACCCGCTCACCTTCCGGGTGACGCTTGCGGTCGACTTCAATCCCAATGAGAACCAGGGCCGCATCGACGAACTGGCGGATCAGGTGCTGCTGGTCGCCCGCGAGCATCTCAACCTCAACGAGTACGAAGTCGCCGAACTGCACTTCTATCAGCCGATCCCCGAACAGCAGATTCTGATGCGGGATCTCGAAATCGATCTGGCCGACTGGCAGAAACAGCATTGACGCGTCCCTGAGACCAGCGCCCACGCAACAGACAGGCCTGTCGAACCAACCGACACGTCCCGGCTCCTGCCGAGTGATGGTTGTCCGTCACCGCTTACGAAAAACAGCCTGAATACCGCGGAAAAACGCTTTTCCAGGATTCCCCGAGAAATCCCGCGTATTGGCATAAACATTGCCTGTCTACCTGCTGCCTGCTAAGCATTTCCGTCGAGAAGTATGAGTCATCTCATTCACTTTTCCGGAAACACGAAAATAATGGTTACCCTCCAGCCTGTGTGATGACGCCCGTCTTTATTGGCTGGAGGGTTAACCATTTATGGCCTGCTCCATTGTGAATATCCCCGTTCGCATCGCTTCCCTTCCGAAAGATCCAGGCTCCGGCTATCATCGAACGTATCGTAAGTGACGAGGAAATTCCTGTTTCAACCTGAGCGGTCATGACTTCACTGCAACAGCAACTCCAGAACTCCAGAAGCTTCTGGCTGGTCATCAGCATCCTCCTGCTGTTCCAATTCTGTCTCGGCCTGTACTCAGCCCAAAAGCTGAGTGTCACGCACGACGAATACTGGCATCTGCCGGTCGGCCTGCTCACCTGGAAAACGGGACGGACCGACTTTGATCGACTCAACCCGCCCCTGATTCGCAACTGGGCGACCCTGCCCCTGTTATTCACGTCGGCCCAGACCGGCGATCCGGAGCACTCCTCCGATCCTGCCGACTACGGAGACGCGTTTCTCAAAGCGAATCCGGAAGATTATCACCACTATTACGTCCAGGGACGCGTGATGATTCTCATTCTGGCAGTGGCTTCGGGACTGCTACTGGCAGTCTGGGCCCGCGAACTGTTCGGTCCCTCTGCAGCCTGTCTGGCAGTTTTTCTGTGGAGTATGAGCCCCAACGTTCTGGCGAATGCCGCTCTGGGAACGCAGGACCTGGCGATTGCGGGTTGCTTCCTGGCAACCTTGTATTGCGGTTGGAAATTCGCGTTAGCGGGATCGTGGAAGTGGGCGCTGATTACCGGCGCCGTACTGGGGCTGGCTCAAATCACGAAATACACGGCCATCCTGCTGGTGCCTCTGTTGATCATGCAGTGGTTCCTGCTGCGAGTCAAAAACCCGGAAATCAAAACGGAGACTCCCGCGAAAGTCATACTCGGACGCTGGGTTGCCTTGCTGCTCATGTGCTGTCTGATCATGAACGCTGGCTACCTGTTTCAGGGTAGCTTTCAGTCCGCAAGTACGTATCAGTTTCAGAGTTCGGAATTGAAACTTCTGAACCAGCTGCCTGCCTTGTTGCAGAGCCTCCCCCTGCCGCTGCCGCGGGATTACCTTTTGGGGTTCGACCTGCAGCGGCACATCATGCAGCAGTCACATCCCACGTTTCTCGATCTGGAATGGCGGCTTACCGGCTTTCGCAGCTATTACATTTTTACCCTGCTGTATAAACTTCCCCACGGCATTCAGTTGCTGTTGCTCCTGGCGGCCTGGCAGTGGTTTCAACAACGGCGCACGACGCTCATGTCTCCCCGGGTTCTGGGCATGCTGTTAAGCCCGGTTGTACTGCTGGTCGGCATTGCCAGTCTGTCGAATAATCAGCTCGGTCTGCGGTACATTCTGCCTGTGATTCCCTTTCTGTTTCTGTTGATCGCCCCCCTGGGAGAACTGATTGATCTGGAAAAACGGAAGACCCTGGCACTGGCTGTGATCGTCGCCTGCGTGAGCCTCCCCTTCTCGCTCCGTTATGCACCGGATCACCTGGCATACTTCAATGAGTTCTCCGGCGGTCCCGAAAACGGCAGCTATCATCTCATCGATTCCAACATCGACTGGGGACAGGATTTCTATCGCCTCAAAGCGTATCTGGAACAGCATCCGACAGACAACCTGGGACTGGCGTATTTCGGTACGATTCCCCCTTCCACTTTGGGGACTCCCTACCGCATCCCGCCGGAACTGCAGCCGCAACCGGGAACGTATGCGATCAGTGCCAGCCTGCTGCAGGGGCGCCCCTATTCGGTGCGTAAAGAGGATGGCAGCCGGCACAATCTCGGTACCGATGCCCTCGGCTATTTCCGCTTTTTTGAACCCAAGCAACGGCTGGGATACTCCATCAACGTGTATGAGTTGACACCCGAAGACGTTTACCGCTGGCAGAATGCGGTCAACCAGGCGCGCATGGGGCTCATGCCTTCTAATTAAAACCGACTGTCTGCCGGAATGCTCAGTCAGAAAACGGAAGTACTGTTGAATCCGTGATTTCCAGTTCGTTGAGCAGAGCCTGGTACTGAGCACGCGTATTGATATTTCGCAGGCTCCGCAGACCCGGATCAATTTCCTGCAGTTCCGTCGTTTCCAGAAAGACTGAATCCACCTGCGCAACGAGGTCAATCGGGCGTCGTTTTCCCTGTGACAACAGTTGTTGAATTGTCTCGAGCAGCGAGACGCGATAGATGGCCGCCAGCGGGTGCAGGCGGTCTCCTTCGCGAACCATCGCCAGTTGGTTGTTTCCCAGACGGGAGCAGAGACATTCGATCATTGCAGTCTCTATCAGAGGCGTATCACAGCCCGATATAAACACGGCTTCGCATTTCCCGTGCAATGCTTCAAGTCCCTGCCCAATCGCCGCGAGAGGCCCTTCCAGCGGCTCTCGATCGAAATAAACGGGGACATCGGCAGGCAGTGTGGGAAGTTGTTGATCCGGGGAGGCCATCACCGCTAGCGGACTGACACAGGAGCCAATAATTCTCACCACGCGCTGCAGCATCACCTCCTGGCCCAGAGGCAGCAGGGCTTTAGGATAATTCATCCGCGAACTGGCACCACCACAGAGTACGATTCCGCCGACCTTCAATTCCGCGTTTGAGTTTGACATCTCAGCTCAAGTAATTTACAAACAAAAATGAAAGTCACAGTTTAACAACTTCTCCTCTCAAGAAGCGATCCGAAATCATGAGTGATCAGAATTCTGAACAGGAACCATGGTATCGCGATGGCCTGAATTTCACCTGTACACAATGTGGAAACTGTTGCACGGGTGCGCCGGGAGTGGTCTGGGTCGATGATGCAGAAATCAAAGCGATAGCAGACTTAACGGGAAAATCGACGGGAGAAATTATGTTAATGCATACTCGGCTTTACGCAGGTCGACGCACCTTAACGGAATATGCAAACGGGGATTGCACTTTCTTTGATCCCGAAAAACGTGGCTGCACAATTTATGAAGCACGTCCGGTGCAATGTCGCACCTGGCCTTTCTGGAATTCGAATCTGAAAGACAAAGCAAGTTGGGACTCTCTCTCTCCCGACTGCCCTGGTGCAGGTAAAGGTGCCTTCGTCAGCTTCGAAGAAATTCAAAAACGGTCTGAGCAAATCGACTTGTGATTCAGCAGCGTGTTGTAAGTCTGTTGAGAACTTTCCGTTTGTTCTGCGCACTGTTTTCACAACGACAACGCTCTGACTTGTAATGCATTTCTATACCGTCTGACTCTCGATCGTCTGATGAATTCCAATTTTTATCGCTTCAATAAGTAACGGTTGAGCAAGACTTTGGAACGTCGAAAACGACTTGTTCTGCTCACAGAGGGCATTTTTTTTCATTTAACTTCGAAGTTTGTCAAAAAATCTTACAGTCTGGATATAGGGACTATAACGAAGTTACGAATCCTGGTTGCGGGCTTCTGAGCTGAAAGCGACTCTACTCCTATCCTGTTTTCCAGATTACACTTAAGACCGTCACCATAGCTCATTTTCCGTCAAAATCCCCTGCATATGCGGTTTTGGCTTTTGACATTTGAACAGTGTCTCCCTGTCCAAGAACCAGGCGCGAAACCCCTGCGCTGAAAGATCGGTCTTGACTTACTGTTCAATTGTGGGAAATAATCTATTGTGACACTAAGTCGTGTAACCCATTACAGTTGAGACGGCTCTCGAGTGCCCAGCGGAAGGGCGTAGCTGTCCGACGGCTTCTCAAAATTGGGAGAACCCAGTCGTGACGAAAAAAGAGATTGTCAAAGTGATTTCGGAAGAGATTGGTCTGACACAACTCAAGACAAAAGAGATTGTGCAAAAAACGTTCGATGCGATTGTCGATACACTCGTCACCGACAAACGAATCGAGCTCCGCAATTTTGGCGTTTTCGAAGTCAAAAAGCGGGCGGCCCGTAAAGCCAGAAATCCAAGAACAGGCGAACGCGTCGACGTGGAAGAGAAGTACGTCGTCACATTCAAGCCTGGTAAGGAAATGGAAAAACGTGTACGCGACCTGGAAGAAGAAGCAGCCAAGCTCAAAGCGGCCGCTGCCTCCCAACCACCGGTAAGCAGTCCACCTGCGGCGTCAACACCACCGCAGCAGACTCATCCACCGTCGTCGGCACCACCCAGTCCCGGTACGACACCAGGGTCCCCTCAAGTAGGAAGCTACAATAATTCCTACCCGTCGGGTACGCAGCATACACCTTAAGCCTTTTTCTTAAAGACCTTATTGTGGAAAGTACTGGTATGAGTTTTCTCATAACCGGTCTGATTTGATGGTACATCAACAGACCGGTTTTTTTATGCCCTTTTCTACCTGATCTCACCTCTCTCAGCGTCTGATGAACGGTTATTCCGTATCAGAGGCCCTTTTCAGCCCTCAATGGCCCGATTACCAAAATAATTGGAATAATCCGCATTTTTTACCAAAGTCACCTGATCCGGTTGTCGATAAAACGATCTAGAGGAGAATAAAAGCGGTATTTATAATCATATCTCTCCACTCTCCTCCCTTCACATTTCAGCACTTTAACCCCTTCGATATCGGTTTGATGCCTTGATTTCAATGGATTGAATTAAGGGATCTCTGCCTGGGATCAATACCAGCAAATATGGCACGACCATATCATGGAGAAGAAAATGCGTAAGTTCCTTTTGGCCAGCATGTTAATTGCAGTATCGCTCACTCAGGTCGGATGTGTGGTTCCTATCTACTCATCTTCACGTGATGACCGTACTCGTCAATTAATCTTCCAGTCTGAAAGTATGCGGCACATCCCAAAGATCTGGGAACGTATCTGGGGACTGGATATGCCTGACGTAGCCACGCCATACCGAACACATGGTGGTGTCATTTAACGCATCCTCCCGGGGTCATTCCGCTTGCCCGGGCGCAAACGGATCCGTTGAACAGTTGACGCTTCAGACATAATTGCAGCTGCCGTAATTCTCATTTCGGCAGCTGTTTCGCTTTTACCAGTTCGCTATTTACGCCTCGCTCTAACTGGTTCTCTCCCGTCGGTAACGCTAAGATGTGACTCAGCAGATCCACGTTGATCTGCGTCTCGAGTGCCCTGGTAATACCAGCCGACTTTCATGCCCGGCAATTGACGGGGCACGCTCTATTTCAATCCAGACTTCAATAGATGAGACAGCCCCCGGCTGTCCCGGATAACGACTCGATGAACGCCCCGACCCAAACGGATCTGTTATCAGTTACGCTGAACCGTCTCCAGCTCAAAAACCCGATCCTGGTCGCCTCTGGTACATTCGGGTATGCACGTGAAATGCAACCCTTCCTTGATTTCTCCCGACTGGGAGGCATCATCCCCAAAACCATCACGACGGAGCCGCGGATTGGAAATGCTCCCCCCCGCACCGTTGAAACGAGTGCCGGCCTGCTGAACTCAATCGGGCTGGATAACGACGGCATCGATCTCTTCCTCGAGAAACATCTTAACTACCTTGCATCGCTGGAAACCGCGCTGATTGTGAACATCGCCGGTCGCTCGATCGACGAAATGGCCCGGATGGCAGAACGGCTGAATGCCTTTCCGGATCAGATCACGGCCCTGGAACTGAACATTTCCTGCCCCAACGTGAGTGGCGGTGTCGATTTCGGTACACAGCCCGAGCTGACCGAGCAGATGCTCAAACAGGTCACCGAGAGCTGTGAGTTACCCGTGATTGCCAAGCTGACCCCCAACGTTACCAGCGTGGTCGACATTGCCCAGGCGGCGAAAGCAGGGGGCGCTGATGCGGTCTCGCTGATCAATACCGTCCAGGGAACCGCCATCGACTGGCGTCGCCGCAAACCGATTCTGGGGGGCGTCTTCGGGGGCTTAAGTGGCCCTGCCATCAAACCGGTGGCCTTACGCGTCGTCTGCCAGGTGGCCCGGGCCGTGGAGATCCCCATCATCGGCGTGGGTGGAATCTCTAATATCGACGATGTGATGGAGTTCATCGTCGCGGGTGCCTCTGCCGTCCAGATTGGAACCGCCAACTTCTACAATCCAGGGCTCGCAACTCAGCTGGTCACGGAACTGGAACAGAATCTGATCACGGAAAACTGCTCACAGGTCAGCGAACTCGTGGGCACGCTGGTGTATCCATAGTATTGGCACTGTCTCACACACCGTAGCCTGACCATCCACAATCGAATTTTAAAGCGACAAAGAGAATAAACTCATGCGAGTGTTATCGGGAATTCAACCCACGGGCCGCTTCCACTGGGGGAATTATTTCGGGGCCATCAAGCAGTATATTGACCTGCAGGACAACGACCAGGCATTCTACTTTATTGCCGACCTGCACGCCCTGACGACCATTCGCGACGCCGAACAACTGGGACAGAACACCCTTGATGCGGCCCTGGACCTGCTGGCATTAGGACTGGATCCCAAACAGGCGACTCTGTTCCGGCAGTCGGACATTCCTGAAGTGACCAGTCTGACCTGGATCCTGATGACCATCACACAGATGAGTCTGCTGGAAAAATGTCACGCCTACAAAGACAAAAAGGCCAAGGGCATCGCTGCGGACGCCGGGCTGTTTACTTACCCGGTGCTGATGGCTGCGGATATTCTGCTGTATGACAGCGACCTGGTTCCGGTAGGCCAGGATCAGATTCAGCACATCGAAGTCACCCGCGACCTGGCCCAGCGATTCAACATGCTGTTTGGCGAAACCCTGACACTGCCGAACTCCCGCACGCTGGACACCTCGGCCAAAGTGCCAGGTACGGACGGAGAGAAGATGTCCAAGAGTTACGGCAACGTGATCGAGATCTTCGAGACGCCCAAGAAACAGCGTAAGAAAGTCATGTCGATCAAAACGGACTCTGCAGCCCTGGAAGATCCCAAAGATCCGGACAACTGTGCCGTGTTTGCCCTGTATCAGCTGTTTGCTGACGAAACTCAGCAGGCAGAGCTGGCAGCCCGCTATCGTGCCGGCGGCATGGGTTATGGCGAAGCCAAGCAGGCAGTCCACGATGCGGCCCTGGAATACTTCGGGGAAGCACGGGAACGCCGCGAGCAGCTGGCCGCCGACCTGGATACCGTCCACGATATTCTCGCGGATGGGGCCCGGAAAGCGCGGGAAAAAGGGAAAGAAGTTCTGGAGCGGGTACAGTCTGCCTGCGGCCTGGGAACCAGTCACCTGTCGAAATGAAAAGAGTCGCATGTCGGATCCAACTTCAGAAGTACAATCTGAATCGCCGGGGTCCAGATCGGGCTTCCTTTCCTGGTTGATCATCGGCCTGATTTTGATGACAGCACTTTCGCTGCTGGCCGTCCATCTGCCCGAACGGCTCAAACTGATTCTGGTCTACGCCGTCGTCTATGGACTGGTGGCGGGCGCGATGCTCTCGACCCTCGCCGTGAAAACGGGACTGACCGTGACACGCGGGATATTGCTGACGATCGTGATCCTGACCATCGCCGGACAGGGTCTGGTGCTCTATCTGTCTCATCAGCGATACCAGGCAGCGACTCTCCGACAGTTCAAACTGGACCAGACGACGCTGGTCATTGACCGGATGTTCGCGACGGGAGAACCTCCCGAAGATCCGCAGGCCCGTAAAGAGTATGACCAGGTCTTGGAACAGTTCCAGGCGGCGAAGAAGGAACGCCAGGAGAAGAAGGAGCATCTGCTCAAAATCTCCTCGTATCTCGAACATCGGATTTCCCCAGTGGCGCAACTGCATGCCCCCTGGCCCCTGCTCTTCTGGCTGGTGGAACTGACGCTGTGCTGTGTGGCTGCGGTCTGGGCCAGCCGTCAGGTCACCCAACCTGCAGCTCTTGACTCTGAGCCAATAGAGACCGCTCAGACAGACCACGAATCGACAGAGAGTTGAACCTCGTCCCGCGTCGTGCTACTTTGATAGAGAGAAAAACGACTGCCTTCCTGCGATCAGCTGTCCCCAACCTGACAAAGGTTCGACCCCATGCTCCCATTACGCTTGCGTATTCTGGCCCTCTTCCTGTTCGTTCTGACTCTTGCCATGAATTCCGCTTCCGCAGCGGACTGGCCCATGTGGCGACACGATCCCCAACGCTCGGCCGAGACCGAACAATCGCTGCCTGAGAGTCTGTTTGTCCAATGGGTTCACAAGCTGCCAGCGCTTGATCCCGCTTTCAATAATGAGCGACTGCAGTTCGACGCAGGCTATGAGCCGATCGTGAAAGATCAGCGGCTGTTTTACGGTTCCTCTCAAACGGATTCCGTTACCGCCATTGATGTGGCCACCGGTAAGGAACTCTGGCGTTTCACCACCGATGGCCCGGTTCGTCTGGCTCCGGTCGCCTGGCAGGATCTGGTGATCTTCGGTTCGGATGACGGCTGCGTTTATGCGGTGGCAGCTGAGACCGGTGCACTGCGTTGGAAATACCGGGCGGTCCCTTCCCAGCGACTGATTCTGGGTAACCGCCGTCTGATCTCCGTCTGGCCGGTTCGCGGTGGCCCGGTGGTCGAAGAGGATACACTCTACTTCGCCGCCGGTGTCTGGCCGTTTGAAGGTGTCTTCATCTATGCCCTGAATGCGGAAACGGGGGCAGTGAAATGGGTCAACGATCGGCTGGGTTACATTTACGGACAGCATCCGCATGCGGCGGAAGCCTTTGGTGGCATTACCCCCCAGGGTTACCTGGTCATCGCCGGGGAGGAACTGATTGTTCCCTGCGGCACCGCATTTCCGGCGCGGATCAATAAACAGACGGGCAAACTCATCGAATTCGAACTGCCTAAACCGGGACGCACCCCGGGTGGCTGGTTCGCGGCTGCGGGTAAAGCAGCCCGACGGGGTGAGACGAAACTTCCGCAGACGACAGCCGCTCAGCCGGAACTGCAGTTTGACCGGGATGTGAACTCCGCCCGGCACGAGAATGGACAGAATTATGGTCCGGACGGCAAACGGGGAATCCGACAGCAGATTCAGACTGCGGATCGCAAGCTGACATACAAAAACGGAATTCCCGGCGTTCCAGGAGTGATCCACAGCCTGGTAGCTGCCGCGGATCGCCTGTTTGTGGTGACGGAAGCAGGCAGCATTTACTGTCTGGGACCAGAAGAAACGACACCGGTCACGTATGAGTCTCCCCTGCTGGCAAAGCAAACGAAGTCAACCGGTCAAACGTCTCAGGCTCCGTTACCGGCAATGTTTGGAGACGCACTGCAGGCGGGCGGTTATGTCTTCCTCGCAGGCGTTCCCGATGCGGAACTGCTCAACACACTCCTGACTCGGCATGACCTGCAGCTCATTTCTCTGATCAATGATCCGGGACAGCTCACACAGTTGCGAACGTTGTTTCACGAGCGGGGATATGCCAGTTCCCAACTGGCTTTTCTCCCGGGACCACTCAATAAGTTCAGCTCCCCGGCTTACTTTGCACAGACAATAATCACAGCCGAACCCGTTTTTGCCGGCATGAAATCGTACGCAGAACAGGTTCGCCTGCTCTATCCTTCACTCAGACCCTATGGCGGCCGATTGCTGGTAAAGACGTCGGACAGTGATCACAGTCGACTGGCGGCGGAGTTCAAATCGCTCTCACAAGTGAAAATCTCGCGTGTCGGTGACTACTCGGTCTTTGAAAAAGTAGGCCCCATTCCCGGTTCCTCCAATTACACGGGTGGCTGGTCGAGCCCTGACGAACTGGTCAAAGCACCGGTGGGCGTGCTCTGGTATGATGACAGTGTCGGGAACTTCAAACGGGCACCGCAGCCGCTGTTCGTTGATGGAGTGATGATCTCGCATTCAAAATTCTGGCAGGGATACCCGGCGGGAATCCGGCCCCCCTACAAATTACTCAACCCCCAGTTTTCCGATGTCTACACGGGCCGCAAACTGAATGCGACCCAGGCTGAAGTTTTGACGACCGAGCTGCCCACACTCAACCAGGAAGAGAAGCAGCCGAACCAGTATCGGCCACCTTATCAGACGAACGCCTGGAGTCCCCCGCCCCCGGTAATTGGCGAGCGGACGAATCCACTGAATGGCAAAACCGAACCGCGGGCCTTTCCCAAAAGTTATGGCTGCGACGGCGGCGTTGATTACAGTTACGTCTATACGATGCGTTCCGGGACCGCCGCTTTTTATGATAAGCGAGTGGAGAGCGGTACGATTCACATCAGCGGCCCTCGTTCCGGCTGCACGAACAGCATTGTGCCTGCGAATGGTCTGCTTAACGTGCCCTATTACTTCCAGGGATGTACCTGCAGCTATCCACTTCCGGTCGGGTTGTCGCTGATTTCCCTGCCTGAGACGCATGAGCAGTGGATGGTCTGGGGCAAAGGTCAGGTCCAGGACATTCAACGGGTCGGGCTTAACTTCGGTGCCCCCGGCGACCGAATGACCGATAAGGGCACACTCTGGCTGGACACGCCCAGCGTGGGAGGACCTTCGCCGGAACTCAAGCTTGAGATTCAGCCCGCGAGCGTCAAACCGTTCTACGAGCACTCCCTCTGGATCGAGGGTGGTCAGGGCTGGCCCTGGGTGGGTGCCTCCGGAATTACGGGCGTGGAACAGATCACTTTAAATGATCTGGAGCCGGGCGAATACACGCTGCGACTTTATTTCAGGGATCCGGACTTTGCGACTGCTGGAAAACGGGTCTTCTCGGTTCAACTCAATGGACAGCCGCTGATCCAGAACCTCGACATCGCCGGGGAAACCGGATCGCGACAACGAATTCTGGTACGGGAATTCAAAGATGTTTCGCTGGCGGAGTCTGCCCGACTGGACTTCACGACTCAGACGGGAACAGCCCTGATCTGCGGTGTGGAACTGGTGCGGCAGGGGCTCCCCCTGGATGAGATTGTCACCCTGCCCGAACAGAAACAGGAACTGCTGACGAAATAGTTTTCCCGATCTGTTAATAATCGCGGAAGGGTCCCCGGGGTTCGGCTTCGGCCATCTCTTTTTTCCAGTTGGCAAAGCGGGCTTGCAGCTGTTTGAGTTTTTCGGGATGCGTCTGGGAGAGATCGTGCTTTTCACCCACATCTGTGGAAAGATCAAACAGGCCGTTCCCTTTTTCGGATTCAACCCACTTCCAGTTTCCGACGCGAGCCGCTTTATCCGCACGACGCTGCCAGAACATTTCTGAGCGAGGTGAATCGGCCTGCCCCATCAGCGTGGGCAGCATATCGTATCCATCGATGACAACCTCCTGCGGCTGGGGAATGCCTGCCTCTTTGAGGAACGTCGGGACGAGTTCTAACGATGTGAGCAGGCCTTCGTTGACCGTTCCCGGCTTGATTTTTTTCGGATAACGGATCAGGCAGGGGACGCGAATCCCCCCTTCGAACATCATTCCCTTCTTGCCTTTCAGGGGACTGTTATCGGCACCACCGCCGCCCCCGTTGTCGGAGAAGAAGACCACGATCGTGTTGTCGGCGATTTTGTATTCATCGAGCAGATCCAGCACTTCGCCGATGGCGGCGTCCATGCAGGTAATGGAAGCGACGTACTCCAGGCGACGCCTGTCGGCAGAAGGTTTCTGGTGAATGACGGGGCCTTTGGCGGTTTCCCGGTATTCATAGCGGCCGGTCTTTTTCTTCGTGTCGAAGTCATCCTTCAGTTCGGGATACATGGCTTTATATTTTTTCGGTGCCTGGGCAACGCCACGAATGCGGGGATCGAGGTTTGAGGCGCTGTGAGGAGCGTTAAAGGGGAGGTAGAGAAAGAACGGTTTGTCGTGATTCTCCTTCACGAACCGCACTGCTTCCCGCTGGAAGAGATACGTGCAATAGGTGCCCTTGTCTGCTTCGGTGGGCTGATTATTGCGATACATGGAAGGCACGCCGTACCGTTCGTGGGTGAAGTAATCGATGCCGGTGTTGGTGAAGCCGTAAAAGTCATCAAAGCCGCGGGCAAGCGGCAGGAAGCGACGATGCACGCCCAAGTCCCATTTTCCATAGATGCCACTCACGTAACCGGCCGGCTTCAGCAGGGCGGGCAAGAGTTGTTCGCGGACATCCATCCCGCCGATGCGTTCGAAGGTGACGTCATACTCGGACGGCTTGTACTTGTGGCCGTAATCGGGGGCCTCGTTGCGGATCATGTCATAGATCCCGTTTCGCTGCGGATAGCGTCCAGTGAGCAGACTGCCTCGACTGGGGGTGCATGCCGGCCAGGTCACATAGAAATTGGTCAGTTTGACGCCTTCCTCTGCCAGGCGATCGAGGTTGGGGGCGATGACCTGCTGGCTGCCGAAACTTTTCAAGTCGTGATAGCCCTGGTCATCGCTGACAATCATGACGATGTTGGGTGGTGTGTCTGCGGCTTCTAGCGAAGCGATGTGCAGCGTTCCGATCAGACAGAGCAGGAGGACAAGAGCAGATGATTTCAGCACATGGGCTGTGAGCGGATGACGAGCCATAGGTGGTTTTCACTTTACATCTAACGTTCGAGGTTCATAGCATAGGAGTAACCCGTTCAGGATAACAGATGCGCCCGGGAAAACTCAAACCCCTGCAACAGGAATCAAGACGATGCACGTCCGCTGCTACTCGATTGTTTTACTGCTACTGTCCCTCCTGCTGACGGGAACGGCCCGCGTCGAAAGTGCGGACAAGCCTGCTTTTGTCCCGACCAGCTACCAGCTCTACTACGGGAGTGAGCCCCGCCTGTTGAAACAGTTGCGGGACCGGATCCGGCCGGGCCAGGTGATCGTGATCGAACTGCGTGGTCTGCAGCCTGATCAAGTCGCTGACCTCGTGAATTTCGCGCATCAGAAGCAGGCGAAAGTCATCGCTTACCTGAGTATTGGCGAATTGGGACAACTGGAAAAAGCAAACTTTGAGAAGTACCTCAAACGGTCGCCCAACGGGTATCCTCTCAGCGAAATCGTGTTCGGCAAAAACCAGACGTTTGAATCGTGGTATGTCGATGTGAGCTATGGCGAGTGGAGGGGCTTTCTGATGGAGCGGATCAAGCAGATGTATGCCCAGAAGATTGATGGTCTGTTTCTGGACACTGTCGACACCGCCGACCTGTACTTCAACAGAAAGGAATGGTCGATACCGCGTCGCGCCAAGAGCGTGGCAGCGATGATCGGCCTGATTCGCGATATTAAGCGATTCGATCCTGAGAAGTTTATCATGCAGAATCGGGGCTTGAACCTGATTGGGAAAACGGCGATTGTGGGCGATAAGAGCCAGATCGTCGTGCTGGCTCTGGACCTGGCGCACCAGCATCCGGGCAATCCGGACGGGCTGCTCTGGGAGTCGGCCTTCGCGCATTCAGGCGACTGGATTGAAAGCAAAGAGCGGGAGATGATCCGCATTCAGAAGAACGGATTCACAACGGTCTTCACACTGGGATACAGCGATACCAGCGTGAGTGAAGACACGTTTTTCCGTAAGAGCAAAGCAGACGGATTCATTCCCGGCTGGGCCAGTTCCACGACGAAACTGCACCTGGAGCTGACACAACAACCGCCGGGCAAGTGAACCGGCTCAGATCATGAAGTCGGTTTCGCGTCCCAGGATGCGGTCGACCAGATCCTGAGGCAGCTCGATCGACGGGGCGTGCTTACCGGCTACATCGGTGGGATTGATGCCGCAGTACTGCGACCAGGGTCCGAGGTGCCGCCAACGTCCGGCTCGATTCGGTTCGCTTTCCATCACGGGGGTGGTGCAGCGATTACAGCCGATGGTCGGGTAGCCCTGCTGATGCAGCGGATTGGTGATGACCTGGTTATCTTTGAGGTACGCCTGGAACTCGTCCTTGGTCAGGCTGGCCAGGATATTCACCCGCAGGCAGTTCATGGCGGGGTCAATCGCCAGGATAGGTACATTGGCGCGTTGACCGCCGTCGGCCCGGCGGAGACTGCCGATGAGGGCATCGTACTGATCGGCCACCTGAATGAGTGGTTCCGTCTTACGCAGATCGCAGCACTTTTCCTGACCTTCGACCGACAGATACAGAACGCCCAGTTCTTCGGTCTGCTCCTGCATCGTTTTGGCCGGCATCAGCGTGACGATGTTCAGGTTATACTCTTCAATCAGGCGGTCCCGGGTATCCAGGGTCTCCTGAAACAGCACGCCGGTATCGACGAACAGAATCGGGATGTCGGCCTTTAACTGGCTCAGCATGTGGGCTACCACGCAACCTGCACGCTGCATCGATGATAAAGCTGCCAGTCGTGTGCCAAACATTTCCTGTGCCCAATGAATCAGCTCCAGGGGAGTTCGTTCTTCAAACGACTCGTTAAGATCTGATAAATCAGCCTGAGTCAGACGTGCCATTCAAGTATTCCTGCTGCGTTTTCCACGTACTGACGCGAAAAGGCAGATAAGCGATGCCAGTAAAAAGTCCTGAAATAAGGGAAAAACCGCCTGTGAGCGGACAATTTCAGGAATTGTAGCGAACAGTCAGAAATACCTCAATGCGCTCCTGGACGGCTGCCCGCCAAACAGGGCGATTTTTCCCTGTTTGGCGGCAAAACCGCGTTAGACAGTCAGAAATTCAGGCCAGCAGGCGTTCCCGCTCGGGAATCCGGTGACTCTCGAGCTGAAAGAATTCTTCTTTGTTCAGATCGGCAATGCTGTCGACCACCAGATCGGGCTGATACGCATACTGGCTCAGGTCCGAGAGGGCTGTTCCGCCGGAAAGTACCAGCACGGAACGATAGCCCATTTCGACTCCCCCGAGAATGTCGGTCTCCATTGTGTCACCGATCATGGTTGTCTGGGCAGAAGAGATCCCCAGTTCCTGACGGGCACTCCGCATCATGACGGGGCTGGGCTTACCCACGCTGAAGGCTTTCTTCTTGGTGGCTGCTTCCAGCATGGCGACGATCGCCCCGCAACCGGGACGCAGGCCATTCTGGGTCGGGCAGTTGGGATCCATATTGGTGGCAATCAGCTTGGCACCGTTTTCGATCATGCGGACGGCAGCTTCAATCATTTCAAAGTTGACCATCCGACCTTCGCCGACGACGACATAGTCGGGATCGTGATCGACGATCGAGTACCCGTTGCGATGCAATGCATGCAACAGGCCACCTTCGCCGATGACGAAGGCGGTGCCGTGGGGTTTACTTTGCGCCAGGAACCGTGCGGTGGCCATGGCACAGGTAAAGATATGCTCTTCGCCGACGGTAATTCCCATCCGGCCGAGTTTGGTAACGACGTCGCGGCGGGTCCGCTGGCTGTTATTGGTCAGGAAAATGAACGGCAGATCGCGCTTCTTGAGTTCATTGATAAAATCGGTGGCACCGGGGATCAGCTCGGTCCCTCTGTAAACTACACCATCCATGTCAATCAAATATCCTGGTAACATTGTGTTCGGTCCTTGAATTTAGAACTTGAGTGAGTCAAATCTCACGTGGGAAATCTTCAGATGCCGGGCGCGCGCTCACTGAAAAATGTCAGTGTGTGAATCGGGTCTTGGGGAAAGCTCTGTGATTTTACAGAACTAATTGAGTTCTATTTTTCGACTCCAATTTGACCATCAGAACAATTCATCTATGTGGCATCTGCTGAAGAGTAGTAGCGCATTTCGTAACAAACATGATTGACGAACTTCGCAATTGCTGTGCCGGTCAAGAGGGTGTCTCGATTGTCGACCTGCAGATCCATAGTCATAACCCCTTGTGAGATATCACCTTTTTCAGATAAGTCTTTCAGAGGATTGATTAGAAAACCGCTGAATCTTTACAAGGAACTCACACAGACCGCGGACGAGCCACTTAGCAATTAAGCGGGTCTGCTCAGGAAATAGACAGTACGGGTGTGATCACAAAGCGTCGCCCACTGGTGAAAGAGTGGCTGCCATTAACAAAAAACCCCGATCGACTTCGCAAAGCCAATCGGGGTGTCGCAACGAATCATTTTCTCAGGGAGATCTCCACTCCAGCCGGTTATTCAGATTTGGAAATATCCTGAATCTCAATCCGGCGGGGCTGC
Source organism: Gimesia chilikensis (assembly GCF_007744075.1). NCBI lineage: Bacteria > Pseudomonadati > Planctomycetota > Planctomycetia > Planctomycetales > Planctomycetaceae > Gimesia > Gimesia chilikensis. The sequence goes on from NZ_CP036266.1 coordinate 5,297,484, forward strand.
ATCTCGGCTTTTTTATCCATGACCACGGTCAGGACGCCTGCATCGAGAGTCGCGGAAACAGAGGCGGGATCGGCCCATTCCGGCAGGCGAACCAGTCGTTTGAATTTGCCGAAGCTCCGTTCGTTGTGGAGATGTTCCCGGTTTTCGACCGACTTGCGTTCGCCGGTAAGAACCAGGTTTCCATCCTGAATATCCAGAGACAGATCTTCTTTAGTCATACCGGGAACATCCAGGGCCACATGGAATTTGCTGTCTTCTTCCCAGACGGAAAGCGGCGAATAAGCGCCTTCGAAGCCGTTAAATGACTTGCCGAAGAACTGGGTGAAGGCATCATCCAGATCGGAACGCAGGTTAGCAGAAAAAGGAAATCCGAGTTTGTGATTGCGTGTGCTTAACATGGCATTGCTCCTTATCAAATAAGAAACGAAATTGTATTAACAGTAATCCCTGACAGGTGGGACTGACCAGCTGATTGACAGTTCCCCAATATGCATCCAGCATGCCAATTAGTCACACAGAACAACTCATATCACCACAATTCATTTATTATCAAACACTTACAATCATAAATTTTTCCATAAGAACCAAAATAGATTTACAGAAACACACACCAATCATGCCATTACGGCACCATTAACACCCCTGAAGCAAATGCCATTTTGGCACCGGAGTGTCTCAGCGCATAAAAAAACTCGCAGCAAACCCGGGGGCCTGCTGCGAGAATATTACCGATTTCGGTACTCTGAACGAAACGCTTACGCGTTGTAGTAGAGATCGAACTCATAAGGATGAGGGCGTAAACGAATCGGATCCAACTCTTCAGTCCGCTTGTAGTTGATGAAGGAGTTGATCAGGTCTTCACTGAAGACGTCGCCGGCTGTCAGGAAGTCGTGATCTTCTTCGAGAGCGATCAGAGCTTCGTCCAGGCTCTTGGGAGCGACATTGGTTTCAGCCAGCTCTTCCGGAGTCATGTCGTAGATGTCACGATCGAGGGGTTCACCCGGATCGATCTTGTTCTGCACGCCGTCGATCATCGCCATCATCAGAGCGGTGAAGCTCAGGTAACCATTGGCGGTCGGATCGGGGCAACGGAATTCAACACGCTTTGCCTTGGGGCTGCCGGAGTACATCGGGATACGGCAGGAAGCAGAACGGTTCCGCTGGCTCATGGCCAGAGTCACGGGTGCTTCGAAGCCAGGCACCAGACGGTGGAAGCTGTTGGCAGTCGGGTTGGAGAGCGCGATCAGAGCACGACCGTGCTTGATGATCCCGCCGATAGCATGAATCGCGAATTCACTCAGTCCGGCATAGCCATCACCGTACATGAGGGTGTTGCCATCTTTCCAGAGTGAAATGTGAGTGTGCATCCCGGAACCGTTGTCGTCAAAGACCGGTTTCGGCATGAAGGTCACGGTTTTGCCGTTCCGCTTGGCGACGTTCTTGATGATGTACTTGTACCACATGAACTGGTCAGCCATCTGCAGCAGTGGTGAGAATTCCATGTCGATTTCACACTGACCGGCAGTTGCCACTTCGTGGTGGTGGGCTTCGACAACGATGCCGACCTTCTGCAGTTCTTCAACCATTTCGGCACGCAGGTCGCCGTAGGTATCTGTGGGAGCTACGGGGAAGTAACCGCCTTTATAACCCACTTTGTGGCCCAGGTTGCCTTCTTCAGAACGACCTGTGTTCCAGGCAGCTTCAGAAGAGTCGATTTCGTACATGGCTCCCCGCTGGTTGGAGAGGTAACGTACGTCGTCGAAGACGAAGAATTCAGGCTCGGGACCGATGAAGCAGGCATCGGCCAGGCCGGTCTGCTGCAGGTAAGCCAGACCTTTTTTGGCAACGCCACGCGGGTCTTTGTTGTAATCTTCTTTGGTAATCGGATCGACGATGTCAGCCAGAACGCTGACGGTCGGCGATTTGAAGAAGGGATCCATTTTCACGGTAGCAGGATCGGGAACAGCCAGCATGTCTGAGCTGTCGATTGTCTGCCAGCCACGGATTGAAGAGCCGTCGAAGCCGACGCCGTCTTCAAAAGTACCTTCGTCCCAGGTGCTGAGGGGGTACGAGCAATGCTGCCAGGTACCAAAGATGTCGGTAAACTTTAAGTCTACCATCTTGGCGCCATTTTTTTCTGCGAAGGCAAAAAAGTCCTTGGGAGTCATCGTAAATTTGCTCCTCTAAAATTCTGAGTGATACTGCAGGTGAAGAGGTCCGCCTTACCCTGTCCTGCGTAAAACCGATCATTTCCAAAAAATAGTTCAAGCAAAGACGACAGTTCACAGAAAACACTGCGGACTGATCCAAAAGCTACTCAAGCAAAACCAGAACGATTCAGATCTTAGAACGCTTTTATCTTTACTCGTTTTCGCCGTGAGTCAGACGGTCTCCACTGCTCATCAACGGAGTGTCTGGCGACCCACTTTTTCGGGCTACTTCTTATCTTCCTGACATCAAAGTAGATCGGCTGGACAGATAGCGATTGCAGGAGCTCGCAACCATACCGAAACCCTCAGGCACAACCTGCGACCGGGTCTGATGTTGACGGAAACTTCAGTCGGCGCAGGTTGCCAGTTTGAAATTCACCTTAACGAATCAGGACCGAGAAATCTACTGTGTGACAAGACTTCTCTCATGAAATCCGGCTTGCCTGCAGGAGTGCTTAAATCATGACAATCAAATAAAATCAACAGCCTGTATCGATTAGCCAGACAGGCGAAAGACGGGCGCGCAATGGTCCCGCAGAGCAGCGGTATTCTTAAGGATCTTTAGATATTTAAGACGCCTGTATAACGACTAAACGGTCACCAGTGCTTTCATCTCGCGAACCGCCTGTTCCATGCCGACCAGCACCGCCCGCGAGACGATACTGTGACCGATATTCAGCTCACAGACATCGGGAATGGCGGCGATCTTCGAAACATTACGATACGTCAATCCGTGCCCCATGTGCAGCTTCAGTCCCTGCGCGACAGTAAACTCGGAGGCCTTGACAATGACGTCATATTCTTTCTGCTGTTCGTCGGCGGAGGTCGCATCGGCATAGCGGCCGGTGTGCAATTCGACAGCGTGTACTCCCACCTGTTTTGCAGCGGCGATCTGTTCGACATCGGGATCGATAAACAGGCTGACTTCGATCCCTGCCTGTTGCAGCTGGTGTACACATTGCTCAACCCGCTCCAGATTGGCGACCACATCCAGGCCCCCTTCGGTCGTCAGCTCTTCCCGCTTTTCGGGGACCAGGGAAACCTGATCGGGGCGGACTTCCAGGGCGATTGCCGTCATTTCTTCTTCCGCCGCCATCTCGAGATTCAGTTTGACCTGAACCGTCTTTTTCATGGTGTAGAGATCGTGATCCTGAATGTGCCGCCGATCCTCACGCAGGTGCAGAGTAATGCCATCCGCGCCTCCCAGTTCCGCCAGCACGGCCGCCCAGACGGGATCTGGTTCAAAGGTTAAACGAGCCTGACGGACGGTGGCGACGTGGTCAATGTTTACACCTAAAGCGGGCATTACATGCTTTCTGTTCAAATAAAGTCAGATTGGCGAGGTCGGGAAGAAACTCTATCCCCGGAACGTTCCTTAAATCGACAATCGAGGCCGGAGAAAAGTTCTCGGCGTTCACTCAAGAATCTCCCTTATCTTATTGCTTTTTCCTCTCAGTTCCAGAATCGGCCCGGCAGAAACTTCGGCAATCAGGTCAATTTCAAAGAAAACCCTGATCTTTTGTCGCATTCCTGTTTTGTTGACGAATCTCTTCTGGAAGCAGGCACTGTTTCCCGCTGACGGCAGACTTTCGTCCCTACACAACAGGTCAGAACATATGTGGTTTCCAGAATACAAGCAGTTTTTTCCCCGCTGGCTCGTACACATTTTCGCGAATGCTACCCGACGATCCGTTCGCGGATCTCGACGACGGTGGAAAGTGAGGTCTGCTCCGATCCTGGCACAGACGGAGTGCCTGGAAACCCGACAAATGCTGGCCGCCGATGATCTGACGGCACTCAGTGATGATTTTGAGGATGCAGCCACTCAGTCCAACTGGCAGCGGTTGTATCAGACCGAAGGTTGGGCTGGCGACCAGTTGCAGACCTGGGATGTGAATGGAACACAGTCGGGCCGGATGGTTATGATCCCGCACACGACCGTCTGGTACCAGGATTATCGCGGCCCCATGGTTTACAAGGAAATCACCGGCGATTTTGTGATCACAACTCAGGTGCATATTACCGACCGCGACGATGTGGGCGACAGCGACCTGGATGATGTTCCCAACGGCTCCCAGTACTCACTGGGCGGACTGATGATCCGCACGCCCCGCGATATCACTGATCCGGCAGTCGACTGGAGCCCGGGTTCGCATCAGAACGACGGGACCAATAACGGGGAAAACTATATCTTTCTCTCCCTGGGCTGGGGGAATGCCGGCAGTCAGTTCCAGATGGAGACCAAGACCACCCGCAACAGCAATTCATCACTCGTGCTGCAGAGCATGGGCAACAATGCGGTGATCCAGTTGCAGATTGCCCGCATCGGTGACTCGGCTTATACGCTGTACCAGATTCCCGGCCAGGACTGGGTGTTAAACAGTCGCTATCATCGACCCGATCTGCCTGAAACGCTGCAGGTGGGTATGGTAACTTACACCGACTGGACGAAGGCCAACGACTATGACCCGTTCTACCAGAACAACAACACTCTGCAGCCGGGCGGCTACGATCCGACGCCTGCCGAAGCGTTTCAGCCCGACCTGGTTGCCGGTTATGAATTCGTGCAGTTTGATCGCCCTGAGATCCCCGTCGCCTTACAGGGACTTGATCTGCGAACGCAGGCCAGCGATCAGGAAATGCTGTCTTTCCTGGGAGAGAATGTCAATGGGCCGGATCTGCCCACCGTGACGCTGGAAGCGTCCGTGTTACCGGTTGAAGAACTCAGCAGCAGCCAGTTGGAATTCGTGTTCCAGCGGAGTGCAGCGCAGATCGATCAGCCTCTGACGGTGGCATATCAGATCTCAGGCAGTGCCACACCGGGGCTGGACTTTCAAAGTCTGAGTGGGGAAATCACATTTGCTGCCGATACAGCAACGGCTACGCTGGTGGTTGACATACTCGAAGATTTCCTCGATGAACCGGATGAAAGCCTGGCCATCCAGTTGCTGGCAGGCAATGATTATCTGCTGGGAGAGACGACGTTTGCCAGCGGTACGATTCTGGATAACGATTATACGAATGTCGCGCCCGTAGCCAGTCCGATTGTCGACCAGGATCTGACGGAAGGGGACGCATTCAACCTGGATGTCAGTCCTTATTTGACGGATGCCAATGTGCCGGACGGCGATCAGCTCACGCTGACTGCAGCATTGTCAAACGGTGATCCGTTGCCGGGATGGCTGATTTTCAACGTGGTGACGGGTGTCTTTACGGGTGTTCCCGCATTCGCTGATGTTGGCAGTATTGAAATTGAAGTCACTGCTGCCGACCTGGGAGGCTTGACCGGCAGCGTGCTCTTCCAGTTGACGGTCGCACCGCTGCCGCGGACTCAGTTGCAGTTGCGTGTGGTGAAGTCAGCGACATCGGTCGCCGCCAATGGTGAAAGCCTGGCACTGCCTGCACACACGGAAGACCTGCAGGAGTGGGAATCGTTTCAGGTTGAAGTCTGGGGACAGGTCAGTAATCTGACTGAAGTCGGCATCGTGTCGTTCAGTTTTGATCTGACCTATGCGACGGCGTACACCACTGCGTCAGTCGTGGAATTCGGTCCCGCGTTTACGCAGAATCAGTCGGCCCTGATCAATGATGCCAGCGGCCTGGTTCAGGGTATCAGTGCCAGCACGCTGGCGATCAATGTGGGCGATGATCAGAGTGTGCTGCTCGCCCGGATTCATTTTGCCCCGACCGTCGCCGACCGGGTTGATCTGGATTTGGGGTCGCAGTCCATTGGCCCTTTTGACTCAGGCCTCTCACTGGAAAACGTGTCTCTCGAACTGGTCGAACAGGCGCCGCATCAGCTGGAAAACAGTGACATATCCGCGACGCAGTTCTGGGCGGTGCCTTATGACGTTAACGATGATGGTGCTATCAATTTCCAGGATCTGGTGCTGTTCGCGACTGCCTACCAGCATGATGTCGCCGATTCGCCGCTGCCTTACACTTGGGCTGTGGACTTCAACCAGTCCGGCAGGGTTGACTTCCACGACCTGCTGCTGCTGGCGGCCAACTATGGTCGTACAAAGCTCGAAGATCCTGAGCTGTATTTGCCTGCCAGCTATCCCCACGCCTGGATCGCGGCTCCGCTGGTCAGTTCTTTCAGTGCAGCGGAAACGCAATCAGCGGTTCCACCGTTTTCCTATTCGACCGCAGTGATGCAGGACTCTGCCGGGCTGCAGGGAGAAGAACCGGTCGACTCGATAGTTGAATCCCAGGAACAGAACCCAGTTCATGTTCAGACGGTTGAGGAACCGGTTCAGACTAGCCTGCCGATAATGATCGCCTCAATACAGTGGGAGGCTGCTACGCCTCGTAGTCTTTCTCCGTTTGCTGCTGCAGACATTGATCCGTTATTCATGCATGACCGCGGACTCACTCCAATTCTGGATCAGCAAAACAGGGAATCCGAACTGAGCGGAGCGGGTGTCTGGCAATCCACCCCTGGTCCCGCTGCGCCGTGGTGGGAAACCGAAGTGCGACAAGGGGAGAGGAAACTGCAGGAGATCGACGGGTATTTCAGTTCGCCGTTCGACGATGATCTTCTGACATGGGGATGAGCCCTGCCTGCTCGTCGGGACGCGGGGCACCGAGATATTCGGTGTCTCCGAGTTCTGCCAGTTTCCACATCATGAGCGTGGTCACTTCTTCCAGGATTTCTTTCGTATGCTTAAGGTCATAGTACGCGGACAGATCGATCGGTTCGCCGTAAACGATTGACGTCTCTGCGGGAGAATAAAAGGGTTCCACCATATTTTTACCGCCAGGTGAATTGTTGATATACACCGGGTAGACGGGCGCCTGGGAACGGAGCGCCAGGAAAGCGATGCCGGAATTCGCATGTTTGATCGATCGCCCCTCCTGAATGCCCCCTTCGGGGAAGACGCCAATCAGATCGCCCTGTTTGAGCTTGCGCAAGGCCTCCCGGACGGGAGCCACATCCTTCCCATTACGTTCCACGGGAATCGAATGCATGGCTCGTGAGATCCAGCCGACCAGGCCTGGTCGTTCGTAATACTCCCGCGCCATCAGGAAGCTGATGCAGCGCATTTTTTTCTGTGGATTCCCGAGGTGTGAATTGTACCAGAGAATGATCGGGTCGGCGGGACTGCGATGATTGGCTATGATGATGCCTGCGGAATCGCCGGGAAAGGGGCAGCGCTGATTGCGTTTAATCTTCCAGAGCCCTGGTGCATACACGCGGGTAATCGCGAATAGAATCCAGGCACGCCAGCCGTCGGGAAGGTTTACTGCCTGGTAGATGATCACCACCAGGAGAATCAACAGATAAATGACCAGTGTCAATACACCGGCTGCTTCTGGGCTCATTGCGAATTAGAAATTGAAAAGGGGTGCAGGAAGTTCAGATACGTTATCAGCTTTGAGGAGCCTGATTATACCGCGAATAAAATCGGCAAATCAACAATAATACGGATGGAGTCGCATCAGCAAAGTCATGTTCTTCAAAGATCAATAATCAACGGGGGTAATATTTGGACGTCAGAGCGAAACCGGAGTCAGGCAGTGTTTCTTAATTCGGATGTTATATACCAAACTCGTTTCAATCGGGGCTAATGCCACGGCTAATGAGCAACGTTACCAGGGCGAACAACTACACTTCGATGGCGGCTACGATGGCGTTGCTCAAGCGGGCCAGGTACCGGCCGTGTGGTTCCTGGGGTTCGGTCGTCAGGATGATGGCGGCGGCATCGAGTTGGGGGTCGATCCAGAGGACTGTTCCCGTTGCGCCGCCGTGTCCATATGCCTGGTCAGAGAGGAGATCGCCGTAGTATTCGCTTTTGGCCCGGGTCACGATCTGCCAGCCCAGTCCCCAGCCTTTTCCCTGGCGGGCGGTTTCCGAGAGGCCGGGAATTTCAGGCAGCTGGTCGCGGGTTGCCTGGCGAATCGTCTGCGCGGAGAAGAGGCGCTGATCCAAAACCAGTCCCTGCTGCTGCAGCATGCCGACCAGCTTCCCCAGGTCTGCGGGAGTAGTGAAGAGTCCGCCCCAGGGAGCACCAAAGCCGCGCCAGTAGGGACTGTTCCAGTCCCAGTGAGGCTCTACATTCAATTCCGGGGGCACGTGGATTTCGACGAGGCGCTCCAGGCGGGCCGCGCCTCCTTTAGACCATTCAGGGGGAACGCCCAGGGATGTGTCTTGCATCTCCAGCGGCTGGAAGAGTTCGTCCCGCAGATACTGGGGAGCCGACTTGCCTGTGATGCGCTGAATCAGTTCGCCGAGAATCGCGATGCCGGTGCTTTGATACTGCACGATCCGGCCGGGTGGTTCATCGGGCGTCAGTTCACAGATCTGTCTGACGAATTCGGACAGCGAGGCCTGCGCTGATCTCAGTTCCCGGTTATTGGGCAACATGTCGGGCAGGCCTGAAGTGTGTGTCATCAGATGACGGATCGTAATTCCGTGTTTGCCGGCACAACCAAATTCAGGAATGTATTGTTTCACGCGGTCGTTGAGCAGCAGTTCCCCCTGTTCGAGCAGCTTGAGCACGCCGAGCACGACGATGGGTTTGGTGATGGAGGCCACCAGGAAGATTGCATCGTCACGCAGGGTGCCGTTGTCATCTTCGACGGACTGCCGCCCCTGGCGATAGTGGCACGTGGTTTCACCGGTGATGACCTGTAAGGCGATTGCGGGAACCTGACCGGATTCACAATACTGGTCGACGAGTTGTTCGACGGTCTGCCAACGTGCGGGATGAATGCGGGACATCTGGATTTTATTTCCTGCTGTATGGGTTGGTGCGGGAGTGTGTCTGAAACGGAGTTCGGGAGACACACAATGCCTAATATATCCGGTTTGTTACGAATTGTCCCTGATAAAGGGAGTTCGTGTGGTTGTGCACCATGTGTTCGGTTTTCAGGTCGCGTGGTGGGTGGCGATTCGTAAGATTGTTGGGGCAACTGCTCCGGGTAACCCGATCAGATGATGGCCATCAGATTCGGAACTGGATTCAGCATCGTCAGGCGGGAGGACACATGGGTCCTCCCCTACTTTTTGTGAGTGGATAAATAATGATACCTGATTCTATTACTCGTCAGCACTGATTACCGGCGGCTAGCGCCTTGCCGCTCAGTTTTTTTTGTGGGACCGTTATGTTTGGATTGTATTTTGAGAAAGGGCGTCGCTGGGTCAAGCGGAGATTGTGCTGTGGGGGGACTGTGAAATTGTGTGAGTTGCTGGCGAATGTGCTGCGAAATGCTCTGAAGTTGCTCCGAAATGATTTGAAATTTTACGAGACATGGCGAACCGGTGATTTTTATTCCAGTGCAGATGAGGTGAAAATCGACGGTGATTCAGGTGCTGTTGTGTTATCAGTGCGTTGTGTTCCGGTGCACGCATCGTCCGCCTCGCGCGCGAAGCACAATTGCACAAGAATACGATTCGGAGAGCGTCGATCAAGTCCAGTCCGTTCAGTTGCGTGCAGGTGATATTCAGGGAAGCAGATCGACAGGCGGGTCTGAATGTGTCGTCTGTGTCACGGGAGGGACGTTTCGCGTCAGTAGTGATGGTGACAAAAAAAAGCGAAGGCCAACCGGAGTTGACCTTCGCTAATGACTTCGAATGGTAGAAAAAATCAGTAAGGGATTTCGACATCATGCAGATGCATGAACTGGTTCAGCCTGGTGATTTCCAGGACCTCGCGGATATCTTCCGAGGGGTTATACAAATGGATGTCGATGTTGAGATCTCGCATGGAAGCCAGCAGCCCGAGCATGCCGCTCGGAATCAATGTGACGCCGGTGAGGTCGAGAGCCAGTGTTTCACACTGATTATCTTTGACCAGTTCCAGCAATTCATCTCGAATATCTTTGACGCTGAACGTATCAAGGATATCCTTCCCGCCAAACCCTGCCACACAGAGTGGACCGGCATGGTAAACCTGGAGTATGCCTCCCTGTTGAACCGTCATCTTGTACTCATCCTTATGAAAGGGACAGGAAACGCAGCAGCAGAAGAAAAAAATATATAAGAGAACAACAAAGTCCCGGGTGCTGCATTACGTTTCAGATGCTTGACGCAAACATACTCTGGCAATTCATGTGCCAATCAGCGAGCCCCGAAATCCCGGCGAAGTGATCGGATCGCCACATAAAGAGCACTGGCCATAAGATACTGACACAATGTCACTTAGCAACTTGTGAATCACTTATTTAAAGTAACTGTTAAATTCAGGAGTCGTAAAAAGGTGCAGTAAAATACCTCACCCTGTAGTAAATTGAAACACACGGCCGATGACACTCTGCCCGTGGTGGGCGCACGCTCTGCCCTGATAAGCGGCAGCAGAGGGTTGTCGCTGAAACCAAAGAAAAAGCCCGCTCGACAATTTGCCTAGCGGGCTTTGGATTCGCGGGAATCCACTAAGGGTATTGTTACCGGTCCGGGTTTAGCGAACCCGAGCCTTGAAGGTGACGACACCTCCGGTATGTCCTTTGACGGTTTCATCGACTTCGAAGGTCAGGATCAGGCTGCCTTCCTGATTGTCTTCGACGATGAGTCGCCCTGCTCTGTCTGAGGTGGCACTGTCTTCGATGTATTCCAGACGCGGTGTCAGGTTGTCGACGATCTTGATGCCTTCGACATCGAAGTCACCCACGTTTTCATATTTGATGGTAAACAGGATCTCGTCACCCGGCTTGGCATTTTTCTTGTCAGCCATTTTGATGAGTTGCAGATTACCTTCGGTTTTACGCTTGTCTTCGATGCCGACGTATTCTTCCGGTTTGACGGCACTCTTCGAAGAGTGAGCCGACTGGGAGCGAATCGCGATGACTGGAAACTGAGCTCGAGACCAGATGGCTGCGGCCTGAACCTGGTAAGCGATGCGTGCTTCGTCCGACTGTTCGAACTGTCCGGTGGTTTCGGTGCCGGTATCCTGGTAGAGGTTGGTCAGCTTGGTATGACCGCCCAAAAGAGCTGTCTGTCCCACGGCGCCCTGCTGTTGTTCGGTCTCGACGCCACTGGCGCGGGAACGCATGCGGATGCCTTCGAGCTGTTCACGCTGCTTGTGTTGAGAGATCACAGTTCGAGCATCGATGCCGACGCCTTTAACGGTATCTTCCGTGGTGGCCAGAGCATCGATCGATGTTCCGGACAGAGGAGTGCTGGCGGTGCGGATCGCAGCGAAACGGGGTGCGTAGACGGCGACCCGGTTTGATTTCTTGACTTCGTGATTGCCTTTGTGGGTCTGGTATTCCACGATGGTATCTTCGGTATCCAGTCCCAGGCGGCTGTAGTCATCATAATGGACGGGGTTTTCGCGATCGCCGCCGTCGAACAGATATTCGTCGGGGTACATTCTGACCATTTCAGGATCGCTGCCGGCGGGCAGTGTGTAATCTCGCTGAACCGCAGGCGAAAACTCGCAGTATGCAGGACGCGGAGGACAGGCAGCCGGCATCGGTTGCTGATAAGCGACCTGTTGAATCGGTGAGGCAGCTGCAGGCTGTTTCGCAGGAGCGGAGAGACGAGCCGCCCCGACATTGGCATCAAAGTCGGCATGCTGAATAGCAGGAGGCTGCTGATCGACGGGTGAGGCGGTCTGTTTGCCCCAGGGAAGTGATCCTGTAACAGGCGACAGACTGGAACACCCGCTACTGACACTCAGCAGTATCATCGCAGCCGCAGAGCAGACACGCTGCACTCGCGATGCTCCTCTCAATTTTCGGTACGACAGATTCAACACGGGATTTCCTTCACTTACACCATACTCAGTTCTGGTCAGCCGGAGCCTGTAATTCGACTACAGGAGCACCACCATAAAACGCGGGATCTTCGCCACGCGTTGAAGGCAGTCGGCCGCCAATTCGTAAGATCAACATCGGACGCCCTAACAGATCGGCCTCGGCGATCAGATTCTTCTGTGCTGAGATCGATTGTGTCGGCTGTTTCTGATAAGTCGCTGGAACCGCAGTCTGGGGACGTTCCAGGTACACAACCTTGGAAACCATTCTGCCAGACATGACCAGTTCGATATCTTCTTCGGTAATGCTCACCGGCACGGGATACTGTTCTGCCAGTCCCGCTGGTGGATGCAGGCGATCGATGAGTTCAATCGACGGATACAGCTCGACACCCGGAAATTCAGGCATGTCGCTGATTTTGACGCGATAGACATAACCTACGGCAAAGCCGATCGGAGCAGGTGATGCTTTCTGAATCGTCTGCTCGGGACCATTCACATAGAAAGTGACGGTTCCCTTGGAGGGCAGCGAAACACGCATTGGCTGAATATAGCCTTCCTGAACCTGACCGGAGAGAGCGGCCCACTGGCCGGCGACTCCCGGAGGAGTCCGCTGATTGAGGGGATGGTAGAACCGGTTCCCCACATTGTATTGCCGTCCGCCAACCATCTGCTGCGACCAGGCGGTCTGCAGATCCATGACAAAAACGATCATGGTCATTAACAGCATGGCTAATAAGCGTGATCGGTTTTGTCGAATGAAACTTGTCATAACAGAAATTTTCTACAATCAGTTGTCCGAAAGGATGACAGGAGAAAAATCAAGACGGTTGCGAAGCAGGAGAGGATACAGGTAGAGCAGAAGTGCAATCGAAAAGACAAGGGGCAGCACTCCCTGAAGGCGACAGGGAGTGCTGCGTGGGTCCTGAGTCTTTTAATATCCCGGGCCGGGAGCCATCGTACGAGGATACGATACCTGACCTGGAGAGTGTACCGGATGGCTTTCTGAGTACTGGATGTACTTGACAGGTTTCGGCAGGCTTGGAGCCGGATCCTGTTTGACATCGATCAGGAAGTGATCAACCGGTTTCGGAAGATTGGTCTTGGAGACGTTCCGAATGGTGTGTGATTTCAGACTGGCAGGTCCCCCCAGCGGAATGTGAGGAGGTCCGGGCAATCCGATCGGTGTACCGGTCATCGGCATACCCCAGGCGGGAGTTGGTCCCATGCCTGCAATCGGGTTGTAAGCCGGCTGACCAGGTGCTCCCATTCCGCCGACCATGGTCGGAACCGGGACACCGGAAGTCACACCAATGGTATCTCCGGGGATCGGCATGGGAGCCATGTGAGCTCCTGCGTCACCATCGTAAGAGACCTGTGATACTGTTTCGTTTCCACCGTCACCGGAGGGCATCTCCAGATCCATGTTACCCATCCGCAGGACAGCCATGATCGTACCACGACGATCTGCTTCTGCGACAGGGTCTACACCGGGATCAAGACGGGTAGAAACCAGAGTTTCGACACCGGCGATTGCCAGTTCCTGGAATTTTTCATCCGGCAGGTAGATGACCTTGGTAACAAAGTTGTTACTTTCAACCTGATCCAGGTCTTCCGGAGTGATTTCCAGAGGAATACTGTTGTGTGACAGGTAAGCATCGGTCGTCGGATGCGACGGATAAACCTGCAGTGAAGGATACAGTGCCGGAATTGAGCGGCCCGGAATGTGTGACAGCTTTAACCGGTAGGTTGCCCCCTGGTTAAAGTTGTAACGTCCAGGAGCGGTGATCTGGTTTTCGGCATAACCTTCCGCAACCTGCCAGCCCACTTTCATGCCAGCGGGACCCACAAACCGAATCTGTGATGTCCGTGCAGCGAATGCACTGGCTGGTGGTGGTGCCAGCATCGACATTACGCCGGGACCGGGTCCATCCACCATTGGCCCCGGCCGCTGCATCATGGCAGCGGGTGGAGCAACATACTCACCCTTTTTAATAACTTGCTGTCCGTCGGCTGCACAGCCAACACAGACAACAACCAATGTACCTAAAGCCAGGAAGTAGTACTTCATCATGACCCCTTGTTCGAATACCCCACGACGAATAATGCGACTAGTTAAGTGAAGAACCGCCCATCACAAACACAGACGTCGATTCCTGGGAATTGGGAACAGTCGACGTACGGTTCAAAAAAGACTCAGTTTTCAGGTCGACCCCAAACCCAAATATCCGTTAAAATGCAAAGACCCTGAATTTCAACGCAACACTCTGAGCTGTACGGCCTGCTGACTGCATACTCCAGCCAGCTAGAGGTACATGGATGACCTCATACATCTGTTTTCGGACCGAAGTGGTCTGATTCTTTGATAAATTCGTTTTTTTCCGAACAATTAGAACATGTTACGCAATTTAACTTTTATGGTCGGCTTCCTGTTACTGGCAGGACTCTACAACTTTTTTCCCTGGGATCAGTTATCACAAGCTGCTGCTGCTAATAAGGATACAGCGACAGCTCCCCGGGCGAGTCTGGCCCTGGCTGATCCGGAAAGCAGTCCCGCGGAGGTCCCGGAAGGTGATTCTTCAGGCGAAAAGAATCTGAAAAAAAATCCGGGTTATGCAGAGGCACTCCTCAAAAAATCGAGGGAGAAACTGCTGGCTTACAGCTCAATCCAGGCGGAAATCACGGAAACGGTGCAGATCGGTCCCAAACCGTTTCACATAAAAGGGAAGTATCTGCAGGGAAAGGATCTGAAACTCAGACTGGAATTCGAAGTTCAAAGTCGTAAAGAGGACGGAAAACCGGTCGGAACCCTGCTCGAAATCTGTGATGGACAGGTTCTCTGGACCGAACACAATATAAAAGGGAATTCACGAGTCACCCGCCGTGATGTACAGGCGATCCTGAAACAGGCCCAGATGAATCCCAATTCCCAACCAAATCTGCTGGTGGCAGAACTCGGTCTGGGTGGTCTGCCTGGGCTGTTAGCGGCGATTCAGAAGAATATGCAGTTCGAAAGCGTCGCCGAACGAACCATCAGCGGTAAAACCCTGACCGTTCTGAATGGAAGCTGGAAAGAAGGCTTTCTCGCTCAGTTTAAAGGGGGAGATCCCAATGCCCCGGCCCAGTTACCCGCTTATGTCCCGGATGGAGTCAGAATTTATCTCGATCCGGACACCCTGTTTCCACGCCGGATTGTCTATCTGAAAAAGAACCAGGAAACCATGGAGAGTATGGTGACCCTGAATTTCAGCAAGGTGACCCTGAATGCACCTATTGCCGCGACGCAATTCGCGTATGAACCACCCGATGGTGTGTTTCCGGTGGATATCACTCATCAATACCTTAAACAGTTAAGCCAATAAACACGTATGAAACGTAGCCGGGCTCCCGTTCTGTCACGCTTTCGGGTGGAATCGAGGGAGGCCTGGCAATCTGGTCTCACATTAAACTCTGAAATATCATACACTTAATGAACTTGGACCTGCGTTTGATCCTTTCCGGAAGCCAGTTAGACCTGCGGACCACTCCTCATGCCGGCAGCATTAACAAAACTTGAACAGCGAACCTCCCGCTGGCAGAAAAACTCGCCTCTGCTGGTGGTTCCGAGCTGGGCTGCCTCACTGGCCATTCATTCGCTGATTCTGCTGATTCTGATCTCCAGCCTCAACCGCTGTGACAGTGGCCAAACCGGCGGCGATGAAGGGGAACTCCGTAGTGTAGGCATCTACGTCAAACAGTCCCCCGATGCCGATCAACCGGAAGACGCGGATCAGGAACCACAGGAAACGCTTGAAAACCAGCCGACTCCGCTGGCGCAACCACAGGTCACGGAGGTCATGGACCAGAAACCGCCCGTGGATCCACAATTACCCGAACTCAATACCAAGCTGCTGGGAGCAGGTCCGGTGCAGTCGCCGAATCTCCCGAACTCACCCAATTCAGACCCCACCAGTGATCTGGTGATGTCACCTGCAGCAGCCCTGGCCCCACCTGTGATGGGTTCCGGGAAAGTCAACTTTTTCGACGCCGTCGATTCCGGCAAACGGTTCGTGTTCGTCATGGACTGCTCAGGCAGTATGGCTGCCCCCCAGGGCGCCCCGATCCGTAAGGCTCGTTCCGAGCTCATCGCCAGTCTGTCCGGGCTCAATCATCATCAGCAGTTCCAGATCATCTTCTACAATACAACCACCCGGGCGATGAAACATCGCGGAAACGACTCCGAAATGCCCTATGCTTCGGACATCAACCGCACGCTGGCGCGTCAGTTTATCCAGAGTGTCGAGCCCGATGGCGGCACTGATCACCTGCCCGCCTTAAAGAGAGCTTTAAGTTTTCATCCAGATGTCATATTCTTTCTCACGGACGCGAAACATCCCCAGCTCTCCAGTGCAGATCTGAATGAAATTCGCCGTCTGAATGCTGGTAAAGCGAAGATTCACTGCATCGAATTCGGCGAGGGCTTTCCGGTAAAAGAGGGGAACTCCCTCGATAAGCTCGCGCGACAGAATCGAGGCAGTTACCGCTATTACAATGTCCGTAAATTTATTATCAAACGCTAGAAGGTCAGCACCACTGACTCTGCTGATCTTCTCTGGATTCATCTAACCTCTGAGAAAGTTGCTGCTGCATGTCCGCCACGGTTTCTAAAGCGACCCGCTATACCCTGCTGCTGATCTGTCTGATCTTCTGCGTAGGCTGTGATCAGTACACGAAGAAGATTGCGGTCGAGAATCTGCAGAACAAACGCCCCCTTACCTATTTCAACAACACACTCCGCATGGAATATGCCGAGAACACCGGGGCCTTCCTGAGTGTCGGCAGTGGTCTCTCTAAACCGGTCCGCTTCTTCCTGCTGGTCGTAGCTAACGCCGCCTTTCTATTGATTGTCGCTGGTATGCTGATCTTCCGCTGGCAGATGCCCCTGGTTCAGTTTATTGCCCTCTCGCTGTTGCTGGCAGGAGGCATCGGCAACCTGATTGACCGAGTCTTTCTCAATGGAATCGTCATCGACTTCTTGAATATTGGTCTCGGTCCATTGCGCACTGGCATATTTAATGTAGCCGACATGGCAATTACCGGCGGTGCGATTCTGATGCTGATCTCCTGGCTCTTTACCAAGGAGCCGAAGCAGCAGAATTCCGATCCACAAACGACTCCCCCGGATCAGGCGGCCCCCACGGCTGCGGAGTAACCTGCCCCGAGATTTGGAAACCCGGAATTGATGAAGTGTACTTTTTTGATCATGATCCTGACTGTGGCAACCTTGAGCGGGTTCACCAGCTCAGCCGCTGCGCAGGATAAGATCGAAGTCCGCCCCGATCATCATGTGGGCCAGGCAACACTCCCCTGCACGATTCTCGATTTCACCCAGTCAGAAATCAAAGTCAAGTTGCTGCCCAGCGGAACGGTCCGCACCTATCCCGGCTCGGAAATCGTCAAGGTGCATACGCCGCAGACGGAATCACACCAGCGCGGTCTGGAACAGATGCACCAGGGCAAATATGACAAAGCCACTCAGTCCTTCAGTGAAGCGTTGAATATCGAAAACCGCACCTGGGTCCGACGCGAGATTCTCGCTCAGCTGATTAAAGCAGCCCTGTTTCAGGGGGACATCCTGAAGGCGGCACTTCGCTTCCAGACAATGGTTGAGCATGAGCCGGACGCCCGCTACTTTGAACTGATTCCCCTCGACTGGTCGATCAGAGAAAGCCTCTCTCCAGCTCGCAGTGCAGCGCGAAGCTGGTTGACGGATCCCAACGAAGTCAGACAACTGCTCGGAGCCAGCATTCTGCTGACAGCCCCGGATTTTGCGGCCCAGTCGGAAGCAACCCTGCGGTCCCTGGCCACCAGCACCAATCGGAATATCCAGCAACTGGCACGCGCCCAACTCTGGAGACTCCGACTGCGAGCAGGCGACATCAGCCTGCTGGAATTACAGCGCTGGGAACGGAATCTGAAACTGATCCCGGAACATCTCCGGGGAGGCCCCTGTTATCTGCTTGGTGCGGGCTACGCTCAACTCGACCGTCACGGCCAGGCAGCAGCCTGGTATCTCTGGGTCCCCCTGGGTTATGCTGCCAATCCGCAGCTGTCCGCCGACGCCAGCCTCAAGGCCGCCGATTCACTCAAGGCCATGGGACAGTCAGCCAATGCCCTGCGGCTCTACCAGGAAACCGTCGCTCGTTATCCAACAACCGCAGCGCGACAGATGGCCGAACAGATGATCAATCAACTGATGCAGGAAGCGGGTCAGAAAAACTGATCTCGGGAAAACAACTCTTTGAATTCACGAACACACTGGAAAAGAATATTTTGATGGATCGCAGTAAATCACCACTGAAGAGATTCGCACTCTGTTGCCTGCTCTGCTGCCTGAGCCTGTTGACGCCAGCTCTCTGCCTGGCAGCTGATGATTCTGGGGACACTGGTGCTTCTGAAATTTCGAAAGTCGATCTGCGTCAACTGGTCGATGATGCGGGAACCATCGGTATCATTATCGCCGTACTCAGCATCGCGATGGTCGCACTGATTGTCGAGCATCTCATCAGCATTCGCAGCAACGCCCTGATGCCCCCCGGACTCGCAGAAGAAGTCCACTCCCTGATCGCACAGCAGCAGTATCGCAGTGCCGACTCGGTCTGTAAATCGAACCCCAGCTTCCTGTCCTATATCCTTTCCGCCGGCCTCTCTGAAGTTCAGATGGGATACGGTGCGGTCGAGAAAGCGATGGAAGACGCCGCGATGCAGCAGTCTGCCCGTCTGAATCGTAAAATCGAATACCTGTCTGTAATTGGCACCCTCTCCCCGATGCTGGGTCTGCTGGGTACCGTCTGGGGGATGATCCTCGCGTTCTCAGAATTCACAGCGAAAGCAAATCCTGATGTCGCTGAACTCGCACCCGGGATCTCCAAGGCACTGATTACAACCCTGTTCGGTCTGAGTGTCACGGTTCCCGCGCTGGCCAGTTTCGCCTTCTTCCGCAACCGGATCGACGAACTGGTCGCCCAGTCCTCACTGCTGGCCGAACATGTTTTCGCAGACTTCAAGCACGCTACGGTTCTCGGCAACCGACCGGTCCCCAAGCAACCCCGTAAGCGCGCGGAAGAAGAACTGGCACAACGGATGGCCAATCAACAGACGGCCCATCCGGCTCCCCCTCCCGGAGGCCAGGAAACGTGAGAATTCCCACGCGTCCCCGCCAGGCCGGCATTCGATTCAATATCACTCCGCTGATTGACATCGTCTTTCTGCTGATAGTCTTCTTTCTGGCTGCGACGCACTTAACTCAAAATGAAAAGTTGGAAGCGGTTGAACTCCCGGAAGCGTCTCAGAATGAAACCGAACCGGAGGAAGCCCCGCGACGTATCATCATCACCATCACCCCAGATGAAAAACTGCATCTGAGGGGGAATGATATTTCACCGGAAGAACTGGACGCGCAGTTAATTTCACTCGATGAAGATAAACGGAAAGAGACAGAAATCCGAATTCGCGGCGATCGACATATTCCTTATCGCATTGTCGAACGGGTCTTAATCAGTTGTGCCCGCGCCGGGATCTCCAACGTACAGTTTGCCGTACTGAATGACTGATTTACAGCATTATGAAAATACCCTCACATCACCACAGTCGCTCTGATATCCAGGATCAGGCCACCATGACGCCGATGATCGACGTGGTGTTTCTGCTGCTGATTTTCTTCATCAGCGCCTCGGCCAATCAGATCCGGGAATTCCTGCTGCCCACCGAACTGGCCACGGGCAGCATTGAATCCACGGAAACGGTGCCGCAGGAAAAACCATTGGGAGAAGTCTGGTTAAAACTCAAATACCGTGATGACCAGACCATTGTAGAATTAAATGATCGCGAGTATGCTCAGTTCGACCAGTTGAAACAGACGTTGACCGAACTGGCAGAACTGGCTCCTGAAATTCCGGTGATCCTCGATATCAACGAAGATGTCCCACTGGGTGAAATGATTCGCACTTACGACACCTGCCTGGCAGCCGGTTTTCAGTCAATCAATTTTGCCACGGACGCCAGCAAAGTCGCTCCCCCGAAGAAACCGATTACCGCTCCCAACTGAATTCCGAACCAGCCATGATTCTGTTTGATACCCACGCCCACCTCGACGAGGAAGCCTTTCACCCTGACCGCAATGAAACTGTGGAACGTGCCCTGGAGGCGGGCGTACAGACCATTCTCACCATCGGAACCACAGCTGACAGCAGTCAGCGGGCCGTCGATCTGGCAGCCACTTTTCCCCAGGTCTATGCGGTCGTAGGCATTCAACCCAATTATGTCGCACAGATGAAACCGGGTGACTGGGAGCGGATCCTGACTCTCTCCACCGCAGACAAAGTGGTCGGCATCGGAGAAACCGGTCTGGACCGTTACTGGGACTACGCTCCTATTGAACTGCAGCAGGACTACTTCAGCAAACACATTCAGCTCTCCCGCGAACGTGATCTCCCTTTCGTGGTGCACTGCCGGGAAGCGGAAGCCGATGTCGTCGATCTGCTGCAACGCGAAGCAGAACAGGCCCCATTCAAAGGTCTGATGCATTCTTTCTGTGGGACTCCGGAAACAGCTGCTGCCTGTCTGGAACTGGGAATGTACATCTCCTTTGCCGGGATGCTGACCTTCAAGAAGAACGACGAACTCCGCGAAACCGCGCGGCTGATTCCCCTCGACCGCCTGCTCGTCGAAACCGATGCCCCCTATCTGGCACCGGTACCGCAACGGGGCAAACGGAACGAACCCGCGTTCGTGAAACACACCTGTGCCTGCCTGGCAGAGCTTCACGATAAGACGCCCGAGGAGATGGCTGAGATCACCGCGCAGAATGCCAGAACACTCTTCCAGTTAAACTAGCGCTCGCAGCCCAGCGAATCTCATCTTCCGTTCTGAATCAGGATTCAGTCAGAATCCGTTTTTCTGACGAGAGAATATTTTCATTTGAGCTTCATCCTGCTATTGTTACACTTAGCTCAAATAGACAAATAACTTGCGTCAATCAATCACCACAACAGGTATCATAAGAACGCGTTCAAAGTCACGGCAGCAACGGACTGCTCTTCCCTGAGCATCTCCGCCCGTCGTTTCGCTGAACCCGGGATTCGGGCTAGGATGGTCATGATCAAACAGTGGCTCGCGAACGCCTTCGCGATCGAACGACCGGAAGATTTCGCTCCGACTGCCGAGCAGCAGAAAGTCGCTGACCACATCTGCCGTGAGATTGTCCGCAGGGACATGGTCACCCTCGCCATCCTCTCACTGGAAACCTGTCGCCCTCTTAATTACGTCGGCGCGCAGGCCCTGCATTTTTTCACTCCGTTTCTCTCCATCCTGATTGAGCCCCGCTCACAAAAACTCTTTGCAGAATTCCTGGAGAAACGCGGTTCGATTGAATGGATGTGCCAGCGGCTGGAAACCCTCAGTCAGGCGACGACCGAACCCACAACTGCTGCAACTTCACAGAAACCGCCCCCCGTTGGTTCCACCCATAATCCCGAGGACGGTTCCTGACCGAGACAAATCAGCGCGATCACAGCGTCCCCTGCTTTCCCGCTTACATGGATGGTGAGTCACAGAATGAACTCCGCAACAGAAAAAAAACTTGATCCTGATCAAATCAATGTGATTCTCGCCACAGACTGCGGCAGTACCACGACCAAAGCCATTCTGATCGAAAAAGTAAATGGCGAATATCGTCAGACCTATCGTGGTGAAGCACCGACTACGGTCGAAGAGCCGGCCGCGGATGTAACCGTAGGAGTCGTCAATGCTGTAACCGAAGTCGGGGAACTCGCGGGTCGCAAACTGATAGACGAAAACGGCGAAATCATTCGCCCTGCCCAGGGAGATGTCGGCTGTGACATCTATATCTCGACTTCCAGTGCAGGAGGCGGACTGCAGATGATGGTTGCTGGCGTCGTGCGGGAAATGTCAGCCGCCAGTGCCAAACGAGCCGCGTTGGGGGCGGGTGCCATTGTAATGGACACAATCTGTTCCAACGACAAACGGCTGCCCCACGAACAGATTCAGCGAATCCGGGAACTGCGTCCCGATATGATTCTGCTCGCAGGAGGGACCGATGGCGGTACTCAGAAACATGTGGTACAGCTGGCAGAACTGATCGCACCCGCCAAGCCGCAGCCCCGCTTTGGTGGCACCTATAAGATGCCCATCATCTACGCCGGCAACCAGGAAGCAACCGAACTGGTCGAAGAGGCCTTTGACGAAGACGTCAAGCTGACAACCGTCGCCAACGTGCGTCCGGTGCTGGAACTGGAAAATCTGGCCCCTGCCCGCGATGCGATTCACGATCTCTTCCTCGAACACGTGATGGCCCATGCCCCGGGGTATAACAAACTCATCTCCTGGGCCGATGCCCCCATCATGCCCACTCCCGGAGCTGTCGGAAATATCCTGCAAACCATCGCGGAACGACAGGGCATCAACGCATTGGGGGTCGACATCGGTGGTGCCACGACCGATGTCTTCAGTGTCTTTGATGGCACTTTCAACCGCACTGTGAGCGCCAACCTGGGCATGAGCTATTCCATCTCCAATGTTTGTGCCTCCGCGACGCTCCCCATGATTCTCCGCTGGGTGCATCTGAATATGGATCCCCGTGCCTTACAGAATCACATTAAGAACAAAATGATTCGCCCCACGACCATTCCCCAGACCAGGGAAGCTCTGGTATTCGAGCAGGCCGTAGCCCGGGAAGCACTCAGGCTGGCTTACATCCAGCATAAGGAATTCGCGACAACACTCAAAGGGGTGCAGCAGCAGCGGACCGTAGGTGACACCTTCAGCCAGGAAACCAGCGGTCAGTCCATCGTCGATAACATGAAACTGAATCTGCTCGTGGGTTCCGGTGGCGTACTCTCACATGCCCCCAACATGCAACAGACGGCTGCCATGATGATCGATGCCTTTGAACCGGAAGGCATGACCGTACTGGCCAAGGACAGTATTTTCATGATGCCTCATCTGGGTGTGCTGGCCCAGGTTCATCCGGCTGCGGCACTGCAGGTCTTTGAACGAGACTGCCTGATTTATCTGGGAACCTGCATTGCTCCCCGCGGTTTTTACAAGGCTGGTAAAACCTGTTTCGCATATAAGATCACTGGCAAAACATTGAATGAATCGGGGGAGATGGTTTGCGGCGACATGCGGCTGTTCCCCCTAGGCGATGATGAATGGGCCACCGTGACCGTAGAACCCCGCCGTGGTTATGATTTTGGAGAAGGGTCCGGCAAACGCGTTGAATTCAAAGCACGGGGCGGAACTGTAGGCCTGATTCTGGATGCCCGCGGCAGACCGCTCATGGTCCCCGCAGATGAATCGCGACATCTGGCTGAACTTAACAGCTGGGTTGAAGAACTAAAACTTTACCCGGAAGTCACTTAGAGAACTCACACCATGACACAGGCTTATTCTCCAGGATTACAGGTACGCAGGCAAACGCTGCATTCCAGTCGACGGATTCTTCCAATCCCCGGCGATGTGCTCGTTAAGGTTGGCGAACAGGTTTCCGCACAGCAGATTGTCGCTCAGACCTTCATGCCCGGCGATGTCACACCGATCAACGTTGCCAACCAGATCTCGGTCGCTCCCGCTGAAGTTCCCGGCTGCATGCTCTTCAAGGAAGGAGACGAAGTCCAGGTGGGTGACCTCCTGGCTCGAAGTAAGGGTATCTTCGGATTCTTCAAATCGGAAACGAAAGCCAAAACGGCAGGGACCATCGAATCAATATCGCATGTCACCGGTCAGGTGATCCTCCGCGGTGCACCGCTGCCGATTCAAGTACGAGCCTATCAGGCAGGCGTCGTCAAAGAGGTGATTCCTGAACAGGGCGTCGTCATTGAATCCGAAGTTACCTTCCTACAGGGAATCCTCGGAATCGGCGGAGAAGCCTACGGCACGATTCAGTTTGCCTGTCAGACCAAGGACCAGCCACTGACAGAAGAGCTGCTCGACGAAACAATCAAAGGTAAAGTCGTGATTGGCGGAGCCCGCATGACCGGCACCGCAGTAAAACGTGGCATCGAACTCGGGGCTGCAGCCATTGTTTCGGGTGGGATCGATGACGAAGACCTCAAAGAGATCCTGGGCTATGACCTGGGCGTCGCGGTCACCGGTTCTGAGCACCTCGGAACCACATTGATCATTACCGAGGGTTTCGGGGACATCGCGATGGCCGAGCGGACGTTTAATTTACTCAAAGAGCGAGAGGGAGCGGAAGCCGCCGTAAACGGGACAACTCAGATTCGGGCAGGTGTGCTCCGGCCTGAAATCGTTATCCCATTGGATAAAAGCATGACCTCTGGTTCTTCCACGGAAGACGTTGAAGTCACTTCCGGTCTACTGGAAACCGGCGTCCCGGTCCGAATCATTCGCGATCCCTATTTTGGTCTGCTGGGAGAAGTCGGCGAGATGCCCACCGAGCTGAGAACACTGGAATCAGGTTCCCAGTCCCGGGTACTCGAAGTCATTCTTGATTCGGGTGAGAAAGTGATTGTCCCGCGTGCCAACGTAGAACTCATCGAAGGATAAACCATGATCAGTTCATTTAATCATATGCTGAAACAGACGCTGCTTCCGCTGCTGACGCTCTGCCTGCTGCTGTCGCCGGCGTTGGGAGCCGAGGCTCCTGCTCCGCCTGCCAACTTCCTGGCTCAGGATGTCCCCGGAGATGCAGGGACCGCCATTGATTTGAGCTGGACTCTTTCTCCTGATGATGAGGAACAGACCAAACCGCGCAAAGTCCTGAGATATGTCATTTCGCGAAAGGTTTTCACCGGTGATGCCAAAACATTGACACCGGGAACAACGCTCACGGTCGAAGTCGGCGGAAAAGAAATGACTGTCGAAGTCGTCAAGAATATGAACGAGTATCAGCTTGTCGGCGAGACCACCTATAGTGTTAATAAATTCCGCGATTCCAATTGTGAAACGGATGTCCCTTACCTGTATCAGATTCAAGCCATCGGACAGGAGGGACTGGCATCGAGGCCAGTCGTTCTCGAACAACCAGTGGTAGCGCAGCTGCAATGGTTCAATCTCCAACGAGGTTGGTTTGCCATGTTTGTGCTCCTGATCTGCGGGTCAGTCATCATGTTCATTGAAATGGCTCGCCGGGGAAAGAAACTCAAGGTCCGCAAAATCGCTGGTCTGGAAGCGATCACCGATGCTGTGGGCCGCGCGACCGAAATGGGACGTTCCTGCCTGTTCGTCCCCGGTATTCAGGACATTAACGATATCCAGACCGTCGCCGGCATCACCGTACTCGCCCAGGTCGCAGAAACAACCGCCGACTACCGGGCGACTCTGGAAGTCCCCACTTCACGATCCCTGGTAATGACCACCGCCCGCGATACCGTGGAAGCCGCATACCTCGCCGCAGGTCGTCCTGATGAATACAACGAAGACGATATCTACTACATCACCGACGAACAGTTTGGTTATGTCGCCAGCGTGACTGGCAAAATGGTGCGCGACAAACCTGCTGCCTGTTTCTATATGGGTGCGTTTTACGCCGAGTCCCTGATTCTGGCAGAAACCGGAAACTCGGTCGGCGCGATTCAGGTCGCCGGCACAGCCATGCCGACTCAGCTCCCCTTCTTCGTCGCTGCCTGTGACTTCACTTTGATCGGCGAAGAGTTCTTCGCCGCTTCCGCTTACCTGTCACGGGAACCTCAGCAGTTGGGGAGTCTCAAGGGACAGGACTTCGGCAAGCTGGTGGGAGGCATCGTGCTGGTCGTTGGCTGCGTGATTGCCACTCTTGCTGCCTTTGAAGCAAAAGCAGCTCCTGCAGAACAGGACGAACCGACTTCCCTGGAGTCAGCTCAGACCTACATCAAAGAGAACATCCTCGGTAAGGGAGGTTTTTAATAATGAAACGGACAATCCCCCTGTTGATCTCTGCGGTGACAGGTTTCGTGCTGATCGGCACGGCCTTCATCCCCAAGTTCGTGGACTGGGGAAACACCGCGATGGCCTGGTTTAATATCCTGGCAGCCTTCGCGTTCATTCTCGGTGGCGGAAACCTGCTCAAAATGCAGTTACAGAAGATTTCAGCGCAACAGCCGGGCTGGGGTTATGCCGCGGTCACGCTGATCGCGTTTTTCATCACCCTGTTCGTCGGGTTATTCAAGGTCGGCGTGCACCCCAATCTCAATGCCGCAGAGCTGCCCTGGTCGGGAGACTTTCTGGAAGAAGGCAGCGCATTCTGGTGGCTGTTCGAGTATATCTTCTATCCACTCTCAGCGACCATGTTTGCCCTGCTCGCCTTTTATATTTCATCCGCTGCATTTCGTGCCTTCCGGGCCAAAAATACGGAAGCAACGATTCTGCTGGTCATCGCCGTGATTGTCCTGCTGGGACGAACCTATGCCGGCGAATGGCTCACCGGCAGTTGGCTTCCCGAAGAACCCATCATGGGTTTCAAGGAAGTTTATTACAGTGACTTCAGATTACCGCATCTTTCGCAAATCATTATGGACGTTTT
The DNA here is from genome assembly GCF_007744075.1 of Gimesia chilikensis. Classification (NCBI taxonomy): domain Bacteria; kingdom Pseudomonadati; phylum Planctomycetota; class Planctomycetia; order Planctomycetales; family Planctomycetaceae; genus Gimesia; species Gimesia chilikensis. The sequence goes on from NZ_CP036266.1 coordinate 5,323,910, forward strand.
CACCACTCCCGGCATGCGGGCCATCACGATTGGAATCGCATTGGGAGTGGCTTCGACCTCATTGAAAGTCCTGCTGGGCGTCGATCGTTCTTACCTCGGCTCGGATCAGGAGGCATAACCCATGTTACATTTTCTACAAAACCTGGACCGCCGCTGGATATTTCTGCTGATGCTGTTTGCGGTCGCAATTCCCCTCATTATGGGGACAACCTTTCCGGAAAAACCTTCTGACCAGGTGATGTCCGTCTTTCACGCGGTCGACGATCTGCCCGATGGTTCCAATATTTTTATTGCCCTCGATTACGATCCGGCCAGTGAAGGTGAACTTCAGCCGATGGCTTCTGCATTCACCCGACACTGTGCTTTGAAAAAACACAATATTTACTTCATGACACTCTGGCCACAGGGTGTTCCCATGATTCAGCGATCGGTTGATATTCTGGAAAATGAATTCCCCGACACCTACAAAGGCAAGTACGGCACCAAATACGTGAACCTTGGTTTTCGTACCGGGAATGAAGGGGTCATCAAACTGGTTGTAGAAGATTTGAAAAAAACGTATTCGACCGACATCAACAGCACCAGCCTCGATAATCTCCCACTCACGAAAAACCTGAAGAACATCCAGCAGGTCGATCTGCTGGTCAATGTGAGTGCCGGCTACCCGGGTTCCAAGGAATGGGTGCTCTATGGGTCTGCCCCTTTCGATATTCCCACGGTCGTTGGTTGCACCGGGGTTCAGGCTCCGATCATGCTGCCTTACATCCCCAAGCAGTTGATTGGCATGATCGCTGCGATCAAAGGGGCTGCGGAGTACGAACAGGCCATCATCAACGCCTACCCCCAACTGGAGGACAATCCGGCAGCGAAAGAGGGACTCAAACGCATGGGCCCTCAGCTGGTGGCCCATGTTCTCCTGATCGGATTGATTGTACTGGGAAATGTGATTTACTTCTGGGAACGTAAGCTGGGACTGTATCGATGAAACAATCTACACTCATCTGGACAATCTTGATGGTCGCTGGTGGCGGGTTCCTGCTCTTTCAGACGATCGACAAAAAAAGTGGCCGCGTCTATGTACGTGAAGTACCCGTAGAAGCGAAGTCCTCAGTTGAGGGAGCGGAACAGGCTATAGAGTGGACCAAAGAGCAAGTCGTCCCCGAAGCAGAAAAAGATCAACCGGGAGTGAGGCTGGGACTCTCCCGCACGATTGGCCTCTGGGTAGCTGCGTTCTGTACGCTGGCGATCTTCTCGTTTCTCTATGGTGATAATCCGGTTTATAAATTCACGGAATCCGTCTTCGTGGGGGTTTCAGCAGGCTATGCGATGGTGGTCGCGTTCTGGTCAGAAATCATCCCCAATCTGTTCGGCAAGCTGTTTCCGGTAGAAGCGAAGGACATCTTCTTTCTCGACATTAAAGATAGTGAGATGAATGCCAACCTCTGGTACCTGATTCCACTGGCCATGAGCGTCTTGCTGCTGCTGCGTCTCTCCCCCAAAGGAAGCTGGCTCGCCCGCTGGCCACTGGCATTCTTCATCGGAGCCACGGCCGGGATTCGGCTCATCAGTTACCTGGAAGCAGACTTCGTCGGCCAGTTGCAGAATACGATCATGCCCTTCGTGGTCTTCGGCTCTGATGGCAGCTGGCAGATCGTAGAATCGCTCAAGAACACAATCATCATTGTGGGTGTGGTCTCCTGTATGGTTTACTTCTTCTTCTCCATTGAGCATGAAGGCTTCGTGAAGTACGTCTCCCGTCTCGGCGTCTGGTTTTTGATGGTCACTTTCGGTGCCAGCTTCGCTTACACCGTGATGGGACGCATTGCACTGCTCAGTGGTCGACTGGACTTCCTGTTCCACAACTGGCTGGGAATCGGTCTCTAAGTTTTGTTTTGAGCAGAAGATAATACAGCCACGGTGTGCGACTGCTGATATTTTGATTGATAAAAAAACATGAAGAAGCCGTTTTTTTATCAAAAGCCGCGGCGACAGAGGTTACCTGTCCATTTCCTGATCTGCTATAGTGAAATTCCCACCGGTTGCCCGCCCCGGGTCGATCCTGAAAAAATATCCAGGGAAGAAACTGATTAGAAATGAATTCACAGTCCTCTTGTGCAGAAGTGGAACTGAAGGGTGGTCTCGAAGAGATCGCACTCCCCACCTATAAATTTTTCCCCGGCTGGTCCATTCTGGGAATCGCGGCACTGGCCCAGTTTCTGTCCGCACCTGGTCAGTCTTTCTCTGTCGCTGTCTTCAAAGATCCCATGCGGATGAGCCTGGGGCTTTCGGAAACCCAATACTCACTCGCCTATGGATTCGCCACGATTGTCAGTGCCTGTCTGCTCCCCTTCATCGGTCGCATGCTGGATCACTGGGGCGCCCGCATCATCCTGCCGATCGTGGCGACGGGACTGGCGATCTCCTGTTTCTTCATGTCGCAGATCCATACCCTGGGCAGCCTGTATCTGGGCTTCAGCCTTGTCCGCAGCCTGGGACAGGGCGCACTGACACTCATCTCGGTCTGGATGGTGGGCGAATGGTTTGAAAAGAAACGGGGACGCGCCACAGCCCTCGCCGGTTTCGGCAGTGCCTTTTCTGTGATGACTGTCCCCTTTATTAATAGCTGGTTGATCAGTGAGTATGGCTGGAAAACAGGCTGGATCTTCCACGCGGTTACCGTAGCGGTCTGTTTAATTCTGCCGGGTATTTTTATCGTCAGGAACCGGCCCGAGGATCTCGGCCTGCACCCGGATGGCATCGATCCCGCACAGGAACCGGAGCCCCAACCAGAAGAGAAGTCGAAGCGTCCCCTGATCACAGCCACGATTGAATCCTGGACGGTCCGCCAGGTCCTTCGCGACCCGACATTCTGGAAACTGCTCTCGGTGATCACCACCCACGCCCTGGTCGGTACCGGACTGGTCTTTCACCAGATCGCCTTGCTGGGCAGTCATGGAGTTCCCGAAAATTGGGCGATCCGCATGATGGCCTTTCAGGCCGTGTGTGCCACTCTGCTGATGTTCCCGGCTGGCTGGTTGACCGACCGCTTCCCCAGCCGCTACATCCTCTGCTTTTCCATGCTCTGCATGGCACTGGCGAATCTCATCGTGTTGACTATGCCTGCGATCTGGATGGTTGTTGTCTACACCTTCCTGCTGGGGATCACCGGGAGTATCTTTCGCAGCACAGCCACGGTCGTCTGGATCAACTATTATGGCCGCATGAATCAGGGCGCCGTACGTGGCGTGGCCTGGTCAATGATGATCCTTGCTTCTGCTTTGGGGCCCTTGCCGGTCGCCATGTCGATTGACTACTTCGGATCTTACAACCCGGTGCTCTATCTGTTCATGGCGCTCCCGCTGATGGCAGCCCTGGCCGTCTGGTCAGCTCATCCTCCGACATTGTTTAAGGACGAGGAGCCTGCTGCGGAACCGGAAGCCGCGAGTTAGCTAAGACTTCAGAGTTGCGCGCCGCAGTATTTACAGAATGTGGCATCGGAATCGTGTCCTTCCTTCATGCATTCCGGACAGACCTGCGTAGTAACCCAGTGAGGGGTTTTCTTACCGCCGGGATGGGCCAGTTCTGCTGAGACGATCCCGGTCGGAACGATGATCAGGCTGTAACCCAGAATCATGATGATCGCTGCCAGAAACTTTCCGAGAGGCGTCACTGGCGCGATATCACCATATCCGACCGTCGTCATGGTCACGATTGCCCAGTACATGCTCTGAGGAATCGAAGTAAATCCGCTGTCCTGATCCCCCTCGATCAGATACAGGGCAGTCCCTTCAATCACAACAGCAATTACGACAGTTGCCAGGAAGACTGTGATTTTGGAACGGCTGGCCCAGATCGCTCGCCGCAATTCCGAAGCTTCTGTCAGCATGTGGGCGAGCTTGAAAATTCGGAACGCACGTAACAACCGCAGTGCACGGATCACGCCCAGACTCTGCATTTCCAGCGGAGCGAAGAACATCAGGTAGGTTGGCAGAATCGAGAGCAGGTCGACGATGCCGTAAAAGCTGACGATGTACCGCAAAGGATGCCGGGCACAGCTGATGCGGGCCGCATATTCAATCGTAAATAGAATGGTAAAAAACCACTCGGCATAGCCGAATTCCTGACCATAGTGTTCATCCAGAGAAGGAACACTCTCGAGCATGATGACCAGCACACTTAATAGAATGGCAACCAGCAGCACGACATCAAACAGTTTCCCTGCAGGTGTATCCGCTTCAAAAATGATCTCGTACCAGCGATCGCGCCAGTGTTCTGGTTTGGTTCGGGGAGCAGGTTGAGGCTCATTCATAAGAGGTGATGGTTCGTTTTAACGAGGATATTTCAGGATTACTTCAGTGGGCATCAATAACTGATCTGCCTGCAGATTATGAGCGATCAGGCACTTGCAGGTCAACCTGACTCCTGACCCCTGTCAGCGATCCTGCTGATGCATCATATCACAGTGATTGGGCGATCTACTTCTGAAACTGAAACGAGTACAGGTCCGCATCTTTCAGCTTGAATCGCAGACGAACCGGTTTTCCAGCCAGCGCACTGAGGTCTGCCCCCTGTTTCCAGGTGACTTTGCGATCCAGTGTATCGCCGAAGAGTTCGACGGAATCAGCCAGGGAAAAGCCCTCAATCGGCTTTCCGTCAGCGGTTTGCAGCTCCACCCATATACTTCCAGCCGCAGAAGTCGCGAAGTTGACTGACAGTGTCTTCCCCGCAATCACAAATGGTTGTGTAATCAGTTCCCCTCCCTTAAGAGAGGCATGCACCGAGGTGAAGCCGTCCATTCTCAAAGAATAACGCCTGAGAGCGCCCCCTTTTCCATGCCAGTAATCTTCAGCGGCATAGAGTGACAGTTCATTCGGAGCACCGGGCAGATCCGAAGCGGTTTCGACCAGATGTTCTGCAATAAACTGATGCCCGTACTGCCAGGTTCCCGTGCGTTCAATGCCCGGTCGCAGAAAGGCTTCGTTCCAGCGTTTAAAATGGACACCATCCCGACTGGCCATCAGCAGCCCTTCACTGATCGCGGTGCCGTAGCGTTCTACCGAAGAAGCTCTCAATTGACGACGCTCCGGATCGGGTAGTGCCCGCATCGACTCAGACCAGCCACGCTCAACGTAGCGTGCAGGAAAACCAATACGAATATGTGGGGCCCGCAGGTAAGGCTTCACCTGGTTGGTATATAGTTCCTCGTCGGGTGAATCAGCGTAGACCAGATCGATGCCATCACTCCAGTTTAGAAAATCATCAGAAGTCGCCGTCTGAATCGCACGGATCCCCTCCGGCTTCCAGGTCTTGGAGTTGGTAACTCCTCCTGTAAAAACACGAAAGTATGTGCGATACGTTTTATGATCCTCATCCCAGAAGGCCAGGTTCTGAGAGTCGAAGGCCCCTTTGGTAATCACAGCTTTCTCCTGCATTCGCTTCCAGTGAATCCCATCTGCTGACTGGAAGGCATGCAGGCCTCCTTCATTCTGCAGTCCCGCCAGTGCTTTGAAGCGTGCCTCAGGTTTGCATTCCGGATTTTCATCTTTGAATGGAGCAAAGTTATGCGTTCCCAGACCTTCCAGAATGATGTTGTTCTGTTTCGATCCCTGAAACTCAACAATCCCCAGCTCGGGACGCGTCCAGTGAATTCCATCCTTACTTTCAGCATAACAGTAGTACGGCTTATGACTGCCCGTGTTGATGCGTCCCTGGGACACCTCGATGTGCGTACCGCGGTAATAAAGCCGATAGATGTCTCCATCCTGGATGATCGTATGATAGCCGGAACTGCTCCCCTCCCAGGGTTGATCGAATCGAATGACCACTTCGCGGGGCACAGGATGCTGTAACCGGATCTCGGCTTCCCCAGAAAGATGATCGACCAGTGCGTCATCGACAAACAGTTCCCGACGTGTCCCGATCGACAGCGGTTCTGTTGCGGGTAGCAAGTCAATCCACAACACAGACAGTAAACAGATCAACGCAAAACGGATGACGCATGTAGACATAGTGTAGGCTCCTGGTTGAGTATGAGGGAGCTTTCACAATACCAGAAGCGGATGTGGAATGCATCAGAAACTTCAGATTGTCTGATCCGGCAGTTTCAGGTGCAGCAGAGGATACGGCTTTCCAAAGCCATCCACATCCGAGCGATGGGCGACCTCAAAACCGAGATGCAGATAGAAGTCAACGGCTGCAGGATTCTGCTCGTTCACATCGACGAGACAGACATCCTGTTCCCGGATGGCGTGCTCTACCAGCAAACGTCCCAGCCCTTTGCCAGACCAGTCCGGATGGACGAACAGCGCTTCCAGTTTGGGAGAATCAACTCCCGAAAAAGCAATCACTTCTCCCTCAGAATCGCGCACACCAAACAGCGGCATTCCTTCAAAGCAGGCCTGCCTGACCAACGGTTTGAGAGTCTCGATTTCGTCTTCAGAGAGAAAATGGTGAGTCGCGCGGACCGCGGCTTCCCAGACAATCAGGACCCGGCCATGATCAGCGGGCATTAGCGGGGAGACTTGAAACGGTGAAGACATGGACGAAATAAAACAGGCTTGAAGTGATGGAGATTAAAAAAAGCCGATCCGCTTCAAGGAAGCGAATCGGCCAATCAGTTTGGATATCAGAGTTTAGAGTACTTTGGTGATACCGGGCATCGGAATCGGGTAGTACCCGTTCTCATCGGGAACCGTAACCGGCTGACCTTCCCAGGAGAACTCTTTGGGCATCAGGCTGACATTAGATGCCATTGCTTCGTCCCAGGTAACAGGCTTACCGCTGTAGGTCGCCAGACGTCCCAGGATCGAAGTCATGGTGGACTTGGCACCGTATTCGGCTTCGTTGTAGGGAGTTCCCTGACGGATTGCAGCGAAGAGGTCATCGTGCTCAACCTGGTAGGGGTTGGTTTTCTTACCACGGTAGCGCCACTTGTAGCCGCCTGTGGTTTCGTATTTTGCACCGCTGATGTCGCAGAACCCTTTGGTCCCCTGAGCATGCTCAGTCACGCTGTTCCAGCAGTTGCGGATATGACGGCACTGGCTGTACATCCGGGTTCCGTCTTCGTAAACAAACTCAACAGCGAAGTGGTCATAAATTTCACCGTACTTCTTGTCGGTACGAACCTGGCGACCACCCATCCCGTATGCCTGAACGGGGAAAGCATCTTTCACCCAGTTACAGACGTCGATGTTGTGGATGTGCTGCTCGTTGATGTGGTCACCACAGAGCCAGTTGTAGTAGTACCAGTTACGCATCTGGTAGTCCATCTCGCTCTTGGCTTCCTCACGAGACAGACGAGGCTCCCAGACCCCACCACTGTTCCAGTAGCAACGCAGGGAAGTAATGTCGCCGATCGCGCCATCTTTCAGACGTTTGATGGTTTCAATGTAATTAGCCTGGTGGTGACGCTGCAGACCAACGCCGACGGCCAGTTTCTTTTCCTTGGCTTTCTCAGCTGCTTCGAGCACCTTGCGAACGCCGGGTACATCGGTGGCAACCGGTTTTTCCATGAAGACGTGCTTGCCTTTTTCGACAGCTGCTTCGAAGTGAATCGGTCGGAATCCGGGAGGAGTCGCCAAGATCACAACATCGATTCCACTGTCGAGCAGTTTCTGATAGGCGTCAAAACCGACGAACTTTTTCTCTTCGGCCACGTCAACCTTTTCAGGTTCACCCGAAAACTGCTTCTGCAGGTTGCTGAGGCTTTTGTCCATCCGATCACGGTAGGCATCAGCCATGGCTTCGAGTTTAATGTTGCCTTTGGTCGACAAAGCCTGAGATGCAGCCCCTGTTCCACGACCACCACAACCGACCAGACCGACTTTGATTTTATCGTCGCCATTGGCGTAAACATGAGCCGACGATCCCAGAGTAGACAGGATGCTGGTTCCCACAGCGGTGGCTGTGGTTACCTTAAGGAAGTCACGTCGGGAAGAAGATTGATTATTAGATTGAGTCATCAGAGGCCTTTCCTAATCTGCAGGACGATTTGGTCAGTGGTACGTTTCTAAGATACATATGCCCTTCGCCGGACTTTATGTTTGCAGGAATCCGACGAAGGCATCTGTTTTCAATAAACTATCAGCAGCTGGCGGGATTTAACGCCCTTCATCGGCCGGAATGACCGGATCCAGGTTGTATTTCTTGCGTTCTTCAGCCGTAGGCACTTTCAGAGGCCGTACGACACGGAAGCCCACAAAGATGGCATCGGTGTGGTACCAGATACTCTGTGGAATCTGGGGATCCTGAATTTTCCAGTCGGCACTGGAGGCGATCCGATTCGCACTTCGCAGTGCTTCGGGATCATCATCCCAGGAACCGCCACGCACAACACGCGGATAAAGTTTTTCGGGAGTCGTAGGACTGACGGGGAACTCCACGGTTCCTTTGCCACTCCACTTTTTGTAGGCATCAGGAATGTACTGATCGAGGACCCACTCCGAAACGTTACCGTGCATATCGTACAGACCGAACGGGTTCGGCTTTTTCTGACCGACCTTCTGGTAGGTATCGTTACAGTTTGCGTAGTGCCAGGCGTAATCATCCATTTTGGCAGGGTTGTCACCGAATGAGTAAGCCGTCGTGGTGCCGGCACGGCACGCGTATTCCCACTCCGCTTCGGTAGGCAGACGATAGTAGTGACCGGTTTTTTCACTCAGCCATTTGCAGTAGGTTTTTGCTGCCAGCTGGGTCATGCAAATCGCCGGGTACCCATCGTGCCCCATGTCGAAGGTCATGTCGGTATAAGGCTTGGTAGGACGGGTTACAGCATCTGCTGCTTTTTCTTTGTCATCCGATTTGAGACGCATCAGCTTACGACGCTGAATATCCAGATTGAAGCTCCAGATATCATATTCGTTCCAGGTCACTTCATGCTTGCCCATCCAGAAAGGCTCAATTTTGACTTTGACCTGAGGACCTTCATCTTCTTCCCGGTTCTTTTCATCGGCAGGGCTGCCCATGACGTATTCACCACCGGGGATCGGCACCATATCAAAACTGACATCGGTGTTGGTAATTTTCTGCGTGTAAGGTTTCATCTCTTTTTCTGTTTTTGCTTCCGAGGGATCGGCAGCGAACGCCACGGAAGACGAGCAACAGAGAATGGCGAGTAATGCAGTTTTGGCTTGCATTATGAGACTGGAACGACATACGCTAAGCATATTAGTTTACTCCGTAACTTTAAGCGGAAATCAGACTTTAGATCTGGATGGAAGATGTCTTACCTATATCACACATGCCTGTTGCTCTCCACATTGTCAGGCAATCAACAGTGCACGGAAAGCGAAATTCTGCATCGGTATGAATTTCAGGAAGTACATATGGGAGTGCAGTGGAGAATCGTATTATATGCAACGGACAAACCAATCGCAAACAATGCCTCTCAAATTGCTTTTCGCCGTGTAAAGGAACTTAACAAAGTCCTCAGCGATTACGATCCCAACAGCGAGTTAAACCAGTTGTGTCAGTTATCCGGGCCGGGAAAGCCAGTCAAAGTCAGTCCCGACCTGTTCCAGGTACTGAAAAGAAGTCAAGCACTTTCCCGTGAGACCGCTGGCGCGTTCGACGTCACCATCAGTCCCGTAGTCCGCCTCTGGCGCAGAGCCCGTCGACGTAAAGAGTTGCCTGACAGTGAACGACTGCAGGCCGCCCGGGATCTGGTCGGTTATGAATTGATGCGACTATCTGAACAGAACCAGACCGTGGAACTCCTCAAGCCGGGCATGCGATTAGATCTCGGGGGAATCGCCAAAGGCTATGCGGCAGACGTCGCGATTCGGGTTTTGCAAGAACAGGGAATTGACCGGGTGATGATTGACGCCAGCGGCGATCTGTCACTGGGGGCTCCCCCTCCTGGAAGTTGTGGCTGGAAGATCGGCATCTCTTCGACAGATGCCCCGGATGCCAAAATTGATCGTTACCTCATGTTGAGAGACTGCGCAGTCGCCACTTCGGGTGACGCGTTTCAGCACGTGGTCATCAATGGCACTCGCTATTCGCATATTGTGAATCCCCATACCGGCCTCGGTCTGAACGATCATAGTCGCGTGACTGTGATCGCCCCTGATGGAATCACAGCCGACAGCCTGGCATCCGCGATCAGCGTCCTCGGACCGGAAAAAGGAATTGCGCTGTTAAGTCAGAAACCGGGCACGGCCTGCCTGATTCTGAGACATGAACAGGATCAGTTAAAGTCATACGAATCTCCCTGTTTCTCCTGCTTTGAAGCATCCCAGACCGCCCCCTGAAAGGACATCCATGACACAGAACCTGGTTTACTTGAATGGAGAATACGTTCCCGCGGATCAAGCCAAAATCTCCATCTTTGATGGTGCGATCAGCCTGGGAATGACAGTGACGGAATCGACGCGCACGTTCGGTCATCAACCGTATCGTCTGCGGGATCACATCGACCGTTTGTACCTCAGCCTCAAGGCAGCGCGGTTCGATGCCGGCATGACACAAGACGAACTCGAAAAATTAACTCTCGAAGTCTGGGAAAAGAATAAACCCAATTATGACGCTGGAACTGATGCCTGGATCATCCATAACATCACACCGGGACAATGGGTTCCCTCCAGCGGTCAGAAGCCCGCTGATTCCGCATCAACGGTAATGATCATCACCCTGCCCCTCGACCTGAGTTACTGGGCCGACTTCTATCAGACAGGCTGCCACGCAGTGACTCCCTTCACCCGCATTCAACCCGCGCAGTCGCTGGATGCCCGCATTAAGAACCGCAGCCGCTTCATCTACACACTGGCTGAATCTGAAGTGAAACTGGTCGATCCTAAAGCACAAAGTCTGCTGCTCGACACCGACGGTTATCTTTCCGAAAACAAAGGGGGGAACTTCTTCCTGGTTTCAAATAATCGCATTCGAACGCCCAGTACGATCAACTGCCTGGACGGCATCAGCCGACAGTCTATCTTTACCCTGGGAGAAAAACTGAATATCCCGGTCGAAGAATGTCAGCTGCTGCCTTATGATGTCACGACTGCGGATGAAGCCTTTTTCACCAGCACCCCCTATTGCATCATGCCGGCAACCAAATTTAACGGGCTTGAAATTGGTGACGGAAAAGTGGGACCGATCACAAAACAGTTGATTGCAGCCTGGAGCGATCTGGTCGGCGTCGACATCATTGAGCAGGCTCAGGCCTCGAAAGCATCGTGAACTGGCAGCAGTCGACTGACACTCAAGCCAGCAGCATATCAAGAACTTCGCCTTCCACTCCGGTGAGTCGGTAATCCAGCCCCTTGTGTTTGACGATCAGCTTTGTGTGGTCAAAGCCCAGCTGATGGAGAATCGTCGCATGCAGATTATGCAGGTGCACGGGCTGCTCGACCGGATGGAAGCCAAGATCGTCTGTTTTCCCGATAACCGTTCCTGCCTTTACGCCGCCACCTGCCATGAGCATCGTAAAGCTGAAGGGATGGTGATCCCGTCCTTCCCGCCCCGGCGATGAGCCCCGACGGACTTCGGTCATCGGTGTCCTGCCAAATTCCGCTCCCCAGATCACCAGTGTGTCATCCAGCAGACCCCGCTGCTTGAGGTCTTTGATCAGTGCCGCACAGGGCTGATCAGTCATCTCGCAGTTCGTCTTCAGATTCTTATCCAGATTGGAATGATCGTCCCATGTTGAATGATACAACTGCACAAAGCGGACGCCACGTTCAACCATTCGGCGGGCCAGCAGTGCATTGCTGCCAAACCAGTTGGTCGTCTCATTTTCAATGCCGTACATGTCCAGCGTCGCTTTAGACTCATCACTGAAATCCAGCAGATCCGGTGCAGCCGTCTGCATGCGATACGCCAGTTCGTACGCAGCAATCCGGGATGCAATTTCCGGATCCCCGACCTGATCGAACCGTTGTGCGTTCAGATCCCGAATCGCGTTGATTCGAGCCTGCTGCATGGCCTGTGAAACCCCTTCCGGATTGGAGAGATACAAAATGGCCTCGCCCCGACTGCGGAAGGTCACCCCCCGGTAAGTGGAAGGTAGAATTCCATTGGTCCACAACGAAGAACCGCCGTCTACGCCCTTGCCCGAATTCGAAAGCAGCACAACATAGCCGGGCAGGTTTTCAGATTCACTCCCCAGCCCATAGGTCACCCAGGAGCCCATACTGGGACGGTCGAACATGGTCGAGCCGCTGTTCATCAGCATCTGGGCGGGGTGGTGGTTGCTGACGTCAGTCTGAACCGTCCGAATCATGCACAGATCATCGGCGCATGTTCCCAGGTGTGGCAGGTTATCTGAAAAATCGAGTCCCGCTGCCCCATACTTTTTGAATTTCCGAGGTGACGCCATCACCTGGGCCGTCGTTTTGATCAGAGCATCCTGAATTCCTTTCAGAAAGGACTCAGGCACCGGCTGACCGTGCAGTTTCTGTAACTGTGGTTTCGGATCGAAGAGATCCAGCTGGCTTGGACCGCCTGACATGAAAATGAAAATCACGTTTTTGGCACGAGGCTTGAAATGCGGCGTCTTAACCGCAAGAGGATTCACCGCATTCAGGGCACCGGATTCTGCCAGACCATCGCGAGCCAGCAGGCTGTTGAGCGCCACTCCCCCCAGTCCACAAGCCGTGGACTGCAGAAAGTGTCGTCGTTTCAAATTAAGCCAGGGATCAGGTGATAGCATCGCTGTCAGTCCCGTGTTATGAATTCATGCAGGTTGAGTAAGACACTCGCCACAAGCGTCCAGGCCACGTCCTGTTTTTCAGCAGGCGTTCTGTCAGCTGGCTGTTGAGCAATCTGCTTCCGATAAAGCTCCTTCAGGCGTTCCCGTTCCATTTCCAGCGGTTCTCGTGCCAGGCAGAGACGGAACGCATAGCTCATCTGTTGATCGAGGTCCCCCGAACTCTCCCGGGTAACACGTCGTCCCAGATGTTGTGCTGCTTCGTAAAAGACAGGATCGTTCAACAGAGTTAAAGCCTGCAGCGGTGTATTAGACCGATCGCGTCTGGTACAGGTCTGACTCGGATTCGGAGCATCGAAGATCACTGACTGAGCATAAGGCGAAGTCCTGAGAATCAACGTATAAAGCCCCCTGCGATAGCGATCGCTCCCCGTACTGACATCCCATGTATTGGAACCAAAGGCTTCCATCACGACGCTGTCCGGCTGGGGAGGCCGCACGCAGGGTCCCCCCAGCTCTCGAGTCAGCAAACCACTGACCGCGAGTGCCTGATCGCGCACGAGTTCGGCAGAGAGCCTCAGATTCGCCTGATGGCTCAGAAGTCGATTCGCGGGATCTTTTTCCTGCATGTCCGGTCGTGTCTTTGATGACTGTCTGTACGTCGCAGAAGTCACGATCAGGCGATGCAGGGCTTTGACATCCCAGCCACTCTCCTGAAATCGCCGTGCCAGCCGGTCCAGCAGTCGCGGATGTGAAGGACGATCCCCCTGGGTACCGAAGTCATCCGACGATATCACAATTCCTTGACCGAAATATTCCTGCCAGACACGATTCACAGTCACCCGGGCTGTGAGCGGATTTGAGTCCGAAACCAGCCAACGTGCCAGATCAAGTCGATCCGGCTTCCCTGAAGGTTGGAAAGTCGGTAAGGAACGGGGCGTCCCTGGTGCCACAGGGATTCCGGGAGAAAGATGGGAACCGCGTAGATGCACAAACGCCTGATTCGGCGTCTGCATCTCATGCATCGCGGGAGCACGCGAAACCGCCGGAAACTCGTTTCGCAAAGCAGTCAAGTTTCGAGCAAGTTCACCCAGTTTGAGTTCTTTAAAACGGGCACTGTCTACCAGATGCCCACGGGCCAGAAAGTAATCCAGCAGATCGTCGCGCTGCCTCTGTGAACGCTCTGAGGGATCCAGCTTAAGGATCTCCAGGCCTTCCTGTTGCCCCTCCCCGGATTTGACGCCCCAGACCAACCCCATCACTTCCCAGGCCCGAGCCCAGTGATGATCTTCCGCAGGGTGCTCAGAGGCATGTAGCATTTTCTGCTCCCACTCTCGCTGCAAATGTTCGAGCGGTTCGCGAATGGGATCGATGAGTGCTTGTCGTTTCTGTTGATAGAGCGTCTGTTGCGCGACCAGTTCCTGGTCTTGTAGCAAGGGAGCATCAATGTTGACTTCATAGGCTGAATTAAAAAAGGCGTAGAGCTGATAGAATTCTTTCTGGCTGATAGGATCGTACTTGTGGTTATGGCAGCGGCAGCAGTCCAGCGTAAGCCCCAGCCAAATCGTTCCCATCAGCTTGGTACGATCGACTACTTTATTGACCCGGAACTCTTCCAGGTCGGCGCCTCCTTCTCGGTTACTCAAGGTCTGGCGCAGGAAACCAGTACCAGCGTGTGCTTCAGTCGAACTTTCAGGCAACAGATCGCCGGCAATCTGCTCAATCGTAAACTGATCGAAAGGTTTGTTCTGGTTGAGTGATTGCACTACCCAGTCGCGAAACCGCCAGGCATGCGGTCGGACGGCATCGGTCAGGTATCCATCACTGTCTGCGTAATGACACAAGTCGAGCCAGGGCCGAGCCCATTTCTCACCGAAATGCGGTGACTGCAGGAGACGATCTACAAGTCGCTCATAAGCATCCGGCCGCTTATCCTGCAAAAAAGCCATTACTTCTTCTGGCGAGGGAGGCAGACCGGTCAGGTCCAAAGTGACACGACGAATGAGCGTTGTTTTGTCTGCTTCAGCTGAGGGAGTGAACTGTTCTTTTTCCAGGCGATGCAAAATGAAATAGTCTATTTCGTTCCGACACCAGTCACTTTTTCTGACTGTTGGCAGCTCTGGATTAGAAATTGTTTGAAAAGCCCAATGTGACTTCTGGGGGTTCGGTTCTGATTCATTGCCTAAGACAAGTTTTTCAGGCCAGGGGGCCCCCTGTTGAATCCACTCCCGAATCAAAGCAATCTCCCGTGCAGGCAACCGTTCTCCCTCGGGAGGCATGACTATCTTGTCAGGATGAGTCCCCGAGATCATCTGAAACAACAGGCTGCGGGCCGGCTGCTGGGGAATAACAGCTTTCCCATAATTCCCGCCAGCCAGAGTGGTCTGCCTGGTTGAGAGGGAAAAGCTGCTTTCGGGTTCTTCTCCCGAATGACATTCCAGACAATGAGTTTTCAGAATTGGGAGAATGTCTCTCGAAAACGATACTTTCTTAGCAGTCTCAGATTCTGCCAGCGCGAACTCCGGGTAGATGCTGGCACTGAGAAACCCGAAGCCGAACAACCAGTTGAGCATCATATTCCATGCTGAGAATCGGGCGTTCATCAAAACTCCTCTCAACACACAGAGGCAAAAAAAGAACGAATGGAACGAATTTAATATAACAGAACTTTTATCTGTTTAACAGTACGAAGGCCCCCTGACGAGGGGATATTTGATTCGGATCTCTATAGCAAAAAACGCTGCTGTCGGATAATGAGAGCAGCGTTTTGTTTTGCTAAGCAAAGTTATCGCGAGCAGCATTGACTGACTTCACCTAACTCCACTTATTGTCAGTGATGACCAGGGCGGGGCCTACTAGTGGATCTTCATCTGCTGGTAAAAAAGTAACCTCTGCATTACTTAACAGTTTCCCATTTGGTGAACGCCACTGATTCGCTTTCATCTACCACAGATTCTTTGCCACAACCACTAATCACAATGTTCAATAGTATCAGGCAGTAACTACGTAAGTTTATGTCACAGTCTGATCTGGCTAAATGAAAAAGAAGCTTAATCCTCTCTGGGACCGAACCCAGCATGGATTAAATATTCAATTGCGATCAGACAGAAGTCTCAGGGGACTATTACTACTTCGCCACCGCGTGGAGTACAGAGGGCCTGACATTAACTACCGTCAATATTGTTGCTGATAAACCGAACGGCGCCATCCATGAATCTAGAATGCACTCCTTCAACATCAGCACTACCTAATGTTCCAAAGCTTGTTGTGCTGTAAGTAATGTTTTGACTGTCAGGAGTCGCATCATTCCTGGTAGAGAAACCAATATTGCCGTAATTCACTGCAGAATCACTCCTGCTTCTCTCCATCAGATTCTTGCAGGAAGTAAGCCGCCCATAATTCAGGCCTGTAGAATACTCAGAAAAGATAATTGTGTTACTGGATCTGTGGGTAACATTCTGTGGTCGCATTTGAGTCATGTATACTGCGCCGGTTGTATCATCGAAGAGCCAGGAGGAAGCAAAATTTTCGTTTGAGTTCTCCTGGCCATGACGACTACATAAATCGTAACCATGATTATCACTGGCTGTTGGATAGTTGTCTTGTGCGTAACTGGCATCCTGCAGGAGCTACAGTAAAATTAATTTTGTTATTATGCGGTGTCTGATCCAGGGAAATTAATATAGGGTCCCTGCCTCAACAAAAAACGGCCCCGGTTCTATTTCCAGGGTGAAATAAAACCGAAGGCCGTTGAGTATTTAGAGCTCGTCTTTACTGCCGTCGAACAAAGTCGACATCAGACGCTGCTACTTCAGATCAAAATTAAACTCGCCTCCTGCATCGCTCACCTGAGCAGTCAGTTTTGAGTCAAGAAAGCTGCTGTATTGAATCGGCAGTGATTCAACAGCACCGAGGTTCGCCGGGGGCTCAGAGCCATCAATCTTGATAGGAGAACCATCCCCCTTCACGAAGTGATTGATAACCACTTTATAGCTGCCCGGAGGAGCTCCTTCGCCACCTCGAATCTGTTTCAGCTGGTACTTACCGGCTTCATCAGTAAAGCCAACGCATTCCACGCCCTTGGTCTCACCCTGCGGGACGAAAGTAACAGTTGCTGAGACCAGTGGTTTGCCCTTCATAGTTACTGCGCCAGTAACAGGCACAGTGTTCGGTAGCGGCTTTTCTTCAGCACCGCCACCACAGCCCGACAGCCCCACCAGGAGACCGCAGACTGCCAGACATAAGCTGATTCGTTGTAACATCGTTTGGAGTTTCCTCTTAAAAACGTCTGAATAGAGAGGCCTGAAAATCCGATTTGAGTTTTCAGTCGACCTTACCATTCTCCTATGACTTTGCCATCAGACATACGTGCCAGATTCTGACGGGTAGTGGTGTCGATGTTCTCACTGAGAAAGTGAACCGAACCATCTGCCAGCAGGAAGTGAGCACCACCGGTGTGCAGACTTCCGGAGTATGCCCAGCTCCCCAGTTTTCCACGCGGCTGTTCCGGAGGTGAGGCGGATGAATAATAGAAGCGGTTGATCGGGTAAGAAACCAGATTCAGACCGACCATCACGTGTCCACGATACCCCCAGGCGTTGGTCCCGCCGTTGTATACAGTGCGGGTGGTTTCGCCCATCATCAGGGTGTTACTTGTCCCGTCTTTGACGTCATCCAGCCGGCACTTGCTGTTGTCGCCAAACATGCAGCGACTGGTTGGTGCAGTCAGAGTCCAGTTTTCGCAGGAATTGTAAGGGGTAATGGTAATGAAATCGTAGTTGGTCTTAGCGCCCCCTGTTCCCGTATTCGTAGCAGAAATACCGTAGCTGCTGGTGGCGGAAGGAATGAAGTAAGTCCCGTCATCGGATGGGCACAGGAAGACGGTGACCAGTGTTTTGACCACAGCAGCATTTCCGTTGGTCACGGGGTCATCACCTGCGGAAAGTGCGCCCCCACCAGTAGAAATACTGGAGTGAGTCGTAGCAGAACCGCTGGAGTTGTACATATTGTACAAAGGAGCCTGATCCAGATAAGGCAGCAACATGGTCAGACCGGTAGCCATGAGCCGGGGAGTCGTACAACGTCCGATGTGAGCTGGTGGCAGAACCGAAAACGTTTCATGGTAATTGTGGAGTGCCAGTCCAAGCTGCTTCAAGTTGTTTTTACACTGGGATCTTCTGGCTGCCTCACGGGCCTGCTGTACAGCAGGTAACAAAAGGGCAATCAGAATTGCGATAATGGCGATTACCACCAGCAATTCGATCAAGGTAAAACCCCGTTTTGGCCTTTGCATCTTAGACATTAAAAGAACTCCTGAAAAAATTTAAATCAGAACTGAAATGAACTCACCCCTGTCTTTGTCTGCCTACTGAACCTGCAGGGTATGCTGTTTTTTCAGGCTCAACTGGTTGATTGATCAAGGATTTGTTAACGACGCTTTACTCATGCAAAATCAGTGCCAGACCATGCTGTTGACGAAAAGAACACTCAGATCGTGCGATCGCCAGGCGTATGGTACGACTCAAGAAATGCTGCCAGAATCAGGAAGAGAGATGACAACTCAGGGAATCGTGTCGTATGATGCAGCTAACCCGTTCTTTCAGGCTTTGTCATCTGCCAGGGAAAATCAAATCATTGTTAACAATTGAATAAGTAAACACAGCTCATGAAAAAGAAGATCGCGCTCCTCTGCTGGTTACTAAGTTTTTTTTCAGAAAATTTCCTGTTCGCTCAACAGGCCGAAGAGCAAACCGATTTATTGATTGTCGGTGGAACGGAATCAGGATGGGCCGCAGCCATTCAGGCGGCTCGACTCGGGGTGGAATCCATTACCCTTGTGCTGGATGGAGACTGGCTGGGCGGACAGTACACAGAACAGGCGCTCGCCTGTGTCGACGAGAACAAGGGGCCGGGTAAAGTTGGCTGGGGCGTTGACTGGCATCCGATGAAACGCTCCTTCCACCGCAGTGGCCTGTTCAAAGAACTGATGGATCGGATCGAAGCTTTCAATACACAAAAATACGGCTCTCCCATGCCGGGACGCCCGTTCCATGGACCTTCCACATTTCGCCCCGCCGAAGCCGAAGCCATCTTTCGTGAACTGCTCCAGCCCTACATCCAGAGTGGCCAGATTCGACTGATCACCCGCCATTATCCCGTCAAAGCAGACATCGACCGGAGTGGAACTCATCCCCGGCTGACAGGTCTCTGGTTTGCACCGGCCGGGTCGGAAATACCTGACCTGCACGTACGGGCCAGCCTGACGATTGACGCTTCTGACTGGGGAGAAGCAATCCAGGTTGCCGGTGCCGCATTCGAAATTGGAGCCGACCCGCGTTCGCGGTACGGAGAACCGAGTGCACCTCTGAGCCTGAAGGATTACCCACCCAATGAAATGAATCCGATCACCTGGGCCATGATCGTAGAAGAATCGGACGGCGATACCCCCATTCCCAAACCCGAACGCTACGATGATCGCTGTTTCGTAAGAACATCCAAACTGAGTTTCGCCGAGATGAAGCACTTGGAATGGGATCGCCCCCTCAAAAAAATGGGCTCTATCCCTCACTGGCCGCCGGCCGGACAGGCTTCCCCCCGCCAGCTCTCTGTCTTCACGGTCCGACGAATCGTGGACGGCTATACCAGTAAAGATCATAAAACCAGTATTCTCCTGAATTATATGCTGGGCCAGGACTACCCCCTCGAACGACTTCCGTACCAGGTCTGTGAAGCTCTGGAAGCAACCGAACCAGGGGCTTCCATGAAGAACATTGTGCTGATGAACCGTCGCCAGAGAGAGATTATTTTTAATGACGCGAAACGGCATTCGCTCTGCCTGCTGTATCACTTGCAGAATTTCGTGCACGATCGAGCTGATGACCAGACCAACAGTTTCCGGCACTTCCACTTGAGCAAGGAGTTCGGTACGCCCGACCAGCTGCCCCCCAAACCTTATATACGCGAATCACTGCGTCTGAAAGCCATGTACATGATGCGTGAGCAAGATGGCCGTAACATGGACGGCCCGACCAAGAAATTCGCTCGCGAACGGTTCTCCCGGGTCATGTATCCGGATGGGCTGTTCGCCTGGCAGTTCCATTATGACTTCCACCGTACCGGACGTACCTACTTGAAATCTGAGGGTAACCGAGGCCCCTGGATCGACTATGAGAAACCGGGCCGGAACACGAGCCTGGTCAGCGATCGCAGCCTGTTTCCCCTGCGGAGTCTGGTTCCTGTAGAAATGGACGGCTTGCTCGGCGCACAGAAAAATGTCGGCTACAGCAGTATTGTAAGTGCCGCGATTCGTCTGCACGATCAGTGTATCACCATCGGTCAGGCGGCAGGGGCGACTGCTGCTGTCTCATTGAAAGAGCAGGTCGAGCCACGCGAAATCCCCTACAACCGTCGACAGTTGGAACAGGTGCGGCATGCACTTTGTGGGGAATCGGAGACCGGTTTGGCAGTTTTAATCTGGCCGTTCCGCGACCTGGCTCCGGAACATCCGGCTTTTGTGGCCGTCAATCGACTCGCTGCCCGCGGGGCTCTCCCACTCAAGGTCCGTGAAGTCGATTTCCGACCAGACCAACCCGCAACTCCCGAGTGGCGTGCAGCCACGATGGAGCTGACGATGAAGACACTGCAGGACCCCGACCTGATTCTATCACTTCCAGACAACCTTTCACGAGGAGAATTCTGTCAAAAACTCTGGTCTGCCATTCAAGGAGTTCCCATCCGTCCCTACCAACGGCTTACACCAGACGACGCCGATGGGGACGGTATCGCGGATGCCGATGATCCCTCCCTTTTCACTCCGGGCGAACCACTGCAATGGATGCCTGAAAAACTGACCGCCGACCAGGATGGCCTACTGGAAAAAAACATTTCAAACCGGGCCCGAAAATTTAACTTCGCTGGCAGCAAAACTCCTGCCATCTCCGGATTTGAAGCCGATCATGGGTTGTCTTTCAAAGAGTCCCGGGGTTTTGGTTGGCAACAGGATCTGAGCAGGAATGTGCGCGAACGAAAGCAGGTTCCGGAAGCCTATCGAGACACATTTATTTTCACACGGAGTCATGCCACCTGGGAATGCGTACTCCCTCGAGGCAGTTATCGCGTTACTGTTTGTGTCGGAGATGCCGGCCACGAACAGGTCGGGCAATGGGTGACAGTAGAAGGCAACACGCTCATTGAGGACCAGGCCACAGTCAGTGGCGCATTTCATGAGCAAAGCACAACTGTCGATGTTTCCGATGGCCGACTGACAATCGAAATCGGAAAGACTGGCTCAACAACAAACACCTGCCTGAACTGGATTGTGCTCGAACCAGCCCCCTAAAAGACGCTTATCAGAAGAGCCACTCTGATCAGTTGCCAACCCTTTCAGACAGAAATATCAGATTTTGAGAGCCATAATTTGTCTGAAATTGTCTGCTGCGACAGAGAATCATATTGAACACATCAGAGACAGACGATATATTAAATAAGATTAAATATTTATGAAATTCTAACTGCAAGTTCGCTCGCGCTTTGCAACCCCGATATGGGAAGTGGAATTGATAATGAAGTTCAATCTACATTCGCGCACACATTCACAGCATGCATTTACCGCTTTTAACCCGCTGGTACCGGAAGGTCTGGTTGTTCAAAGTCGGCGGAATATGCTCAAAGCCTCGCTGGCAGGCCTGGCAGGTCTGACTGTACCGAACTTGTTGCGTGCTTCTGATTCTCTGCTCTCAGAAGGTAAATCTTCACTCCCCAAGAAGAGTATCATCCTGCTCTGGATGACGGGCGGGCCCAGCCACATTGATACCTGGGATCCCAAACCGGATCGTCCGATTCAGAACCGGGGACCGTTTGGTGTCACTCAGACCAATGTCCCGGGTATTACGATTACCGATCGGCTCCCTAAACAGGCAGCCATGATGGATCGCTTTACGCTGATCCGCTCCGTCGATCCCAAGATGAGCAGCCATCAACCCAACCAGGTCATGCAGACCGCCAATCTGCTGGCAACCCCGCGTACAAATCGCAAAGGTGATAAATACCCAGCGATGGCTTCTATCGTCGCCAAGCATCATGGCTCGAATCATCCCGGGATGCCCCCTTACGTCGCCTTCATGAAACACGATTCCCATATTGCCTGGGGAGGCTATCTCGGCAAACAATATGATCCCTTCATCGCCAACGATGCCGCCGACCTGCCTGTGTACGACATGGTGGGTAAAGACACCGGCGGAATGAGTGGCGGCAAAATGTTTCAGTTCGCTCCCGGTCTGTCCTTTGAGCGTATGAAAAGTCGACGCGATCTGATGCTGCAGTTCGATAATCTCCGCAGTGATATCGATCAGGCGGGATCCATGAACGCCATCGACAGTTACAGTCAGCGTGCCTACAACATGGTCCTCGGAAAGCGGGTTCAACAGGCATTTGATCTGTCACAAGAGTCGGCTGAAACACGCGACCGTTACGGCAAGCACCTGTGGTGCCAGCAGGCGTTGCTCGCACGACGGTTGGTGGAAGCCGGCAGTTCGTTCGTCACCCTCGACCTGAGCTATCATACCGCTTCCGGAACCTGGGATAACCACGGTGACAACATTCCTCCGTACGGGGGCATTAAGAACGGACTGGGGCCACTGCTCCCCCTGTTCGACCATCTGTTGACCACCCTTGTTCTCGATCTCGAAGAACGAGGCCGATTGGATGATACCCTGGTGATCGCCATGGGCGAGTTCGGACGATCCCCCATGTCGGGAACTCAGGGCAGCACCGATGGGCGTAACCACTGGCCGGTCGTCATGTCCATGTGCATGGCAGGCGGAGGTCTGAATCATGGTCAGGTGATCGGAGCCAGCGAAAATGATGGCAGTAACATCAAGCATCGGCCTGTTCGTCCGGGCGATCTGGCTGCTACCATTTACCGCTACATGGGCGTCCCACTGGATACGCACTATGTCGATGACAAAGGACGTCCGATCCCCGTAATCGAAAATGGTGCTCCGATTCACGAATTGTTCTGATTCGCGTGTTTCGTAGCTTACTTCGGTTTCGCCGTGGAGTCGCTGATTTTCTGAAAAACCGCCTGAACGGACCCCAGTTCCCCGTTTGCATTTCGAGTGCCATGCGATAATCTGCATGCTGCAGACAGAGTCCAGTCCCGCTGTGCTCCTGCTGGATGACCTCACTTGAACTGACAATTCACACTGCGTTCTTTCAGAAACCGTTTTGTGCTCATGACCAATACAGCCCTCGCGACAGATCTTCCCACATCAGATCAGATCGTTCACAACACCAGACTTCGCTGGTGTATCTACATTCTGCTCCTGACAGTCACCGCAGGCCAGAATCTGGCTGCGATCATGAACAGCGTACCTCTGCAGAGTGCGAATGACCGTTCTCGCTGGTGCACTGTCTGGTCACTGGTCGAAGAAGGCACCTATCAGATCGATACGATCAACGATCGTTCCGGCTGGTCCAGCATCGACAAGGTCCGTCACCAGGATCATTTTTATTCATCCAAGCCGCCCCTGTTTCCTACGATGGTAGCGGGCCTGTACTGGCTTATCAAAACAATCACCGGGCTGAACCTGAATCAAAATCTCTATGATGTAGCCCACCTGATTTTAATACTCGTGAACCTGATTCCGATGCTCATTGCGCTGGCACTTATCTGTCGCATGGTCGAAAAGTATGCCCAGACCGATTTCACACGTTTCTTTGTAGTCA
The DNA here is from genome assembly GCF_007744075.1 of Gimesia chilikensis. Taxonomy (NCBI): domain Bacteria; kingdom Pseudomonadati; phylum Planctomycetota; class Planctomycetia; order Planctomycetales; family Planctomycetaceae; genus Gimesia; species Gimesia chilikensis. The sequence continues at coordinate 5,347,281 of NZ_CP036266.1, forward strand.
TCGCTTCCTGCTTCGCTACATTACTGACTCCGTTTCTGCTGACTTTGAACAATCATTCCATCGCCGCCAGTTGCGCTGTCTGTACGCTCTATCCCCTGATGAGAATCATCCTCGACGGAGACCAGAAGAAACGCTACTTTGTCCTTGCCGGTTTCTTTGCCATGTTTACCTGCTGCAATGAACTGCCGGCGGCCCTGTTTGGTCTGGTCACTTTCGGTCTGCTGTTCAAAGCCAATCCACGACTGACGCTGCTGGTATTTTCTCCCGCAGCCCTGATTCCACTGATCGGTTTTTTCGTCACCAACTACGCAGCTACCGGCGGCTGGAAGCCCTTCTATATGTATTACGGAACCGAGAAATATCTCTACGAACATAAAGGCATCCCCAGCTACTGGAACAACCCGCAGGGCCTGGACCAGAATCTCGATTCCCCGCTGGTTTATTTCTTTCATTGCACGCTGGGACATCATGGAATCTTTTCGTTGTCGCCCATTTACCTCTTAACACTCTTCTCATGGGTGCGCATCAGACAGGCTGCCCAACACACTCTACGTCCCCTGCTCTGGATCAGTCTTGGTTTGACGGTCATCGTTTTTGGTTTCTACATGACTCGGACCGGCAACTACAACTATGGTGGAAACAGTGCCGCCCTTCGCTGGATGCTCTGGCTCACTCCCTTCTGGTTGATCAGCATGATCCCGCTGCTCGATCAGTTCGCAAACAGGCGCTGGTTACAGTGTGTGGGAGTCCTTTGCCTGCTGCTTTCGGTCTTCTCCGCACATCATCCGCTACATAACCCCTGGCGCGCCCCCTGGATTTTTTCCTGGTTCAAAGAGGCTGGCTGGATTCAATATGAACAGCGTCCCACAGCATTCAAACGCCCCCATTCCAGTTGGCTGGCATCGATTCCGGAATCAACACCGGAGGTGCCTGAACCGTTTGTCGAATTCACCGGTCCCGCCAACGACGGACGATTGATCCGTCTCAGGATCAGCGTCGTCAAGTCGGAAGAACAACAGAGCAAAGCACCGAACCTTCGCACGATTCAGGTCACTCGTCATCTGGGAAGTGACCTCGTTCAGTCCAGTCGCTACTCCATCGATGTCGCTAAGTTTAATGCGGGAAAGTGGCCGGAAGAATTTCTCCAATGGCCCAATGAAAATGTCTCGGACGCAGAGAAGTATGCTGCCTATCGTTTCTTCTATGGCATGCCACGTCGTCGGGCATATAACCCCGGCAAGACCAGGCATCTGTTTACACCGCTCCGGCAAGACGCCTATCGCTGTCAACTGGCAGCCTCACAAGTCGCGGTTACCATCGCCGCTGATACCCAGGCAGAAAAAAAACTGCGCTACCGCACGGATCTCTGGCTGACTGACCAGATTCCATTTGGAGTCGCGCAGTTCGAAACTTCGGTGTATGATGGTTCCAAAGGACAGCTGCTCAGCCGCCAGACACTGATTGTCACCAGTGCCAGCGGACAGTCAGCAGAGACTACAGAGTAAGTTCAATGAACCTACTTTTTTGGTGCTCCGGGACCGGTAATCGGCTGCACCCAGGCACGCTCGACTTCTCCCACCTCTGATGGATTGGGATGCAGCTTTGACGAATGCACAACTGCCCGCACATAAATCTCACTTCCATCAAAATCATAGCTGGCGGAAGTCCCCTTCACCGATTTAAACGATTCCCCAATCTTCTTGCTGTAGCGTTTGGTGGCATGCATTTCCTGGCCCTTGCTGTCCAGCACGGGAATCCCTCGTTTAGGATAGCCTTCTCGTGTCCCGACGAATTCGATCGTGTACTCGACCCCCTTCTCGGGATCTACTTCCACCTGCATTCCTTTGTCAGAATGCCGGACTGATTTCAATTTCACACCGGAGGATGCATAGAACTTCCCGGCTTCCAGTGCCTTCACCAGGGCTTCCGGCTCCAGAGTTTCGGAAAGTACGACGACCCAACCCCGCCCCGGTTCGCTGGCGCGACTGGGAATCTTGTGATAGTTATGTCCGTCATCGGTCCCCAGGCCATACATCATGGGCAGGTCCAGTTCAGCCAGCCGCTTCGTGAGAATAATATCCCAGATTCGCTCAGTGCTGGCATGAGATTCATCCCCTGAGTCATTCACACCAGGATGGCCGTTATAGACTTCAAAGAAATTGTCGCCGATCACCTTCATCAGCTCTTCTGCGGTGACCCCATAATGAAAATTCGGATGGTTCAGGTGAATCATCATCGTCTTCCCCGAACGCTCCCGCTGGGCCAGTAGTGCGTTGGTATTGTTCTGCATCACCTCATACACGCTCTGCCCTCCGCGTGGCGTCAACAGGGAATGCACATTGGTCGCATTCATATGCACGGGCATGTTCTTGTAACGGTCCGTTACCTCTTCGCTCAGAATCAGCAGGAATTTCCCGGGCTCTCCCAGTTTTTCCGATACCTCTTCGAAAGTCCGCATCCGAACTTCGATCTGCCCTTCTTTATTTTTCCGCTCTTCAATCCAGTCGGGAAAACGTTTCTTCAATTCTTCGTATGCGTGCAGTTTGCCTTTGTTTTTTTCGGGAACGGTCCACCGTTCACTGGTTGAGAGCACGTTATGGTCCGTGAATGACAGGAAGTCGTACCCATGTGACTTATACCAGTCAGCAATCATTTCCAGGTAATCATCGCCATCGCTCCATAATGAATGCGTATGCAGATTACCTTTGTACCATTTCTGCTGCTCAGTCTCTTCCAGCACGACCGGGTCAGCTGCGAGAGTCATCGAGCTCAATCCAACCACGAACAGCGAAAGTAAAGAAAAGCAAACCACGGCCTGCCGGGCTCGTGAAGAATAAGCGAAAAGATTCAGAAGTTTCATGTAGCTGACTCCAAAGCAAAAAATCACGAAATGATTGAGATAACTAATTCAGAAACCAGGTGGTGCTTTACTGACGAGATCCGCCTGCAGTTCCTGATTTTTGTAAACATCGGGTTGTGCAACAGGCTTTAAGACAAAATCCGCGTTCAGGATATTACGTAACGCAACAGGAGATGCCCCCCAGCGAATGATCACCTGCTTCTCACCAGGTTCATCTGCATGAGTGCGATCAGGAATCTGGAGATCCTGGGGCAACACCGCCCCCTGGATCTGTTTGAGTTCGATATCCCCCCACAGATAGAACACCAGAAATTTCAGTTCCAGAGGCACCTGGTCACTCTTGCTGACCAGAAAACAGTCTCCCACATTTTCAGTCAATCGCAGTTGATTCTCAAACTGCAGCAGCCGTTCGCCAGCTGGGTGAGGTTTAGGAATGGAAAAGACACCATAGACCACATGCAGCACAGACAACGCCAGCACCAGCGCGACTTCGACAATCCTGTGGGCATGCTCTTTCTTGAATCGATGACTGTACCAGAGCACCATCACCAGTGATAATCCCAGAATGATCAACTGCCGCAGAAAACGCGCGCTGATCAATGGACTGAGCGTATCCGTATTAGAAGCGTTGATGAAAATCACCGCCAAGACACCCAGGGTAAATACCGCCAGCACAGTCGGATAGCCGACTCGTCGTAGAGCGATCTGCTGGAATTCCCAGGCAACAACTGCCATCATGGGAATGATGAAGAACAGCTTCCACATGGCCCGCGTACTGGTATTCATCTGCGGCAGGTATTGCACGCCCCACCAGAATAAGGCACCACACAATGCCCAGATTACGACCAGACGCAACCAGGCGATCTCCTGCAGATTTCCTCCCTGTGGGTTCAGTACTCGTTTGATACCGTGAAACAGGCCGAAAATGGCAAACCCCAACAGGAAGCCCATGGAAGAAATGATATCCCGGGCCAGATACGACGGGTAAAATTCCGCCTTCCAGTAAAAGCTGATCGTGGGCTGACCGGTGCCTGCAAACCAGTTGGACCAGAAGCCTTCGACCTGAGAAGCCGCCATCAGTTCCCACCAGCCCCCGACTGCAAAACCCGTGAAGGCCAGAACCAGGAGTGATTTCCAGACTCTCAATACCTGCTTCACCCCGGGCAGCTTCTGTTGATCTGCCAGGGACCGACCGCGAGGCAGATACAGGGGGTTGATAATAAACACCCCGAGCATCAGTAACACTCCCAGTGCCAGGACTCCTCCCGACAACAGACAGAGCCCCAACGATATCCCTCCGCACATGAGTTTGTACGAGACCACACCCGATTCAGACTGCAAGTGCGTGATGAAGCCCCAGATCGTCAGCAGGGCAAACAGAATGGGGAACGCAGGCGCCTCTATCAGTTGAATCTGCTTGAGCACCACCGGATGGAATGCAAGTAAGAAGCAATAGACCAGCGCATACCGCGGATTACAGACTTTACGCGTCAGTCGATACGCGACATACAACATGGCCGCTGTGGAGAAGTAGGAAAACAGAACCAGCGAAGAAGACCAGTGCCCGATGATCGACAACAGACCAGAGAAGATCCAGCCGACCAGGGGGGGCTGAGAAATCAGCGCATTGCCGCTGTCCCCCAGCAGATGCGACTTCCCAAGGCACTGTAATCCAAACCAGGCAGACAGTTCATCAATCCGGTAGGAATGGAAGGCCAGTAACCCCGGTCCCAGCGCCAGCAACGCCACCAGGGGCGACATTACGGAAGCACGACGCATCACGGGAAATAAATCATGAGCAGGTTCTGCTGATCGCTGCAAAAGCTCCTGATCACTGATGATTACCAAGGTTGTTTCCTTCTCAGAATCTCGAACCTGACTTGGCAGGGCAACCGTGATGTCTAAACCCACAGAACCCCTGACTGATTGATACTCCCTGATTGTACATGACAACAAAACACAGGAACACCTCACTGTCAGAAAAGCCTGGACCGTCGGGTGATCACATGTACGCAACCGGAGCGTGGGGGAGATCTCCCTCCTGATCAGGTCCTTTCGTACCTTTTTTTCTGATTCTAATCCTGATTCCTGACCAGCTTTACGGAACCCTTGCATTCCTCATCTTTTTCCTGATTGGGGAAAAATCAATCAGCCGAACAGTCAAAGAGTGCATGAACTGATTGCACCCATTTCTAACCTCAGGATGAGAAGCATGTATAAGGATAAGGTGAAATTTTTAAAATCCTTAAAGTATTGGTCTCCCATGACGCAACACATCAGCATTGACCGCGCCCATCAGTTGCATGAGCTGATCAGCCATGCCATTTCGCAAACCAGTCTGGCTTCTCGTCAGAATGTGAAATATCGAGTCGAACAGGAACAGGTCTATTTGACCGGAATTGTCAGCAGCTATTATGAGAAACAGCTGGCTCAGGAGTCAGTCAGCCGCATCCAGGGGGTCAGACAGGTCCACAACAGCCTCAATGTGGAACCAGCCTCCCGAGCGGCTCTCAGCGTGGATATCCCCTGAATCCAGCCCCGAGCAATCCTGCTAACATGTTCAATTGCAACATTTTGAGCAAAAAACGGGACAATACATCAGGTTACGTCCCCTGACCGTTGTCAAATCCGGGCTGATCTTGTTAGAATTCTCGTTCCTTCGGCTGCCGGCCTTGGGAAGTCAATCATTTTGCGCATAGTAAGGGGCCGAACCCCTTCCAGAGATAAACGGTCAATAACTACATCAAAAGGGACATGGGAAGACAATGTCTTTACGCAGAGAACAGTTAGAACGTCAGTTACAGAATGCAGAAGCCGCTATTTCAGACTACGCCAAAGTCCTGGATGAGCAGAACATTCCTGCAGAAGCGCGTAAGAAACACCCCAAATGGCGGCAGATCAACGCTCAGAAAACTCAGGTTAAAAACCGGCTTAAATCCCTGAAGAAGATTGAAGACCGGGAAGCTGCGATCAAAGCAGGCGCTTCCGCAGAAACTGCAGATGAATAAGCTGCCCCATTTCGAAGTGAATCAAAATACCTGAGTCGCCTCATTACGAGTGCAACTCAACCGGAGAGGTGGCAGAGTGGCCGATTGTGCAGCACTGGAAATGCTGTGTCCCGGAAACGGGACCGGGGGTTCGAATCCCCCTCTCTCCGCTTATCAAACTGACCAAACGCGCTAAGTTATTGAATTCAATAGCTTAGCGTTGTTTTTTGCGCGTCGTAATAAACCCCCTGGTGCACAGTTGGTGCACACAGCGTGCACAGGAGGTTTTGATGAGACGACGCAAAAAGTCTGCGCAACGCAAACGCGTTGGTCGCGTTTCGTACTATCTGCATCACGGTGCCTGGTATCTTTACTACCGTGATGGAGACCGGCCAGTCCGGTTGCGAGTCGCTGACACAGAGGGTGAAGCCGAGCAGATCGCGGCGCAAGTAAACGCGCAGCTGGCTTCGTCCAGCCCTACTCTGTTTTCCTTCACGTCTGTCAGTTTTTCAGAACTGCGACAGGCCTTCCTCAATCATCACGAAACCGTGGCTCCATCCTCTCCGGCCACGATCAGGCGCTATCGATCGGCGACCCAGCATCTTGAGAATTATTTCAATGAATGCCGTCCATCTGACCTGGCGCATGCGATACGTACAGACCATTTTGTAGCCTGGCTGAGGAAGCAGAAAGTTTCCCCAAACGGCCATCCCAACACGGCCAAACGGGTACTTCGTGATAAAGGCCTGCGCTTCGTTTTGGAAGTCTGTCGGTCGGTATATATCTATGCCGCCCAGCAACGATTTCTTCCCCCCTACTTCGAAAATCCTTTCTCCAAGCTCAACCTGGAGCGGATGAGAATCGAAGATGCCAAACCCATCTTTGTCTTCGATGCGGAGGATGAACTGAGATTCTTCCAGAAAGCGGATGACTGGACTTTTCCCATCCACTTTATTCTTGCCAAGACAGGATTAAGGTCGGGCGAACTGATCCATCTGCTGATCGAAGACGTCGACCTGGAAAACGGATGGCTGCATGTTCGCAACAAGCCAGAGTTGCACTGGAAAATCAAAACCAGACGCGAACGCTCTGTCCCCTTGATTGAGGAAGCGGTCGCCGTCTTACGCAGGGTGATTGGTAATCGAACAGCGGGTCCTGTCTTTATCCGGCACCAGTTTGATCCCCTCAACTCGCCTTTGGGAAACCTGGACCAGATGGCACTCCAGGAAGAACTTCGGCAACGCATCTCGCATGCTGACTCAGGAAGTGTGCTGACTCTTTCGCAAACCATGGAGGAGAAGCTCGCCCGAGCCGTCTGGCGTGAAGCCGGCGTGATTCGCTCGGAGCGTGTGCGGACATCGTTTATCCGTACCGCCAAGTCTGCAGATCTGAAACAGTCTTCCTGCCCCAAAAGCTGGCGGCACTCTTTTGCCACACTGCTTCAGGATGCCAACGTCGATCCACTCATTCGTCAGGTCACACTGGGGCATAAACCGAGCGAGGACGCCCGCAGTGGCGGTCTGGGGATGACAGGCGTGTATACGCACACTCGCGCCACCACGCAGAAGCGAGAGATCGAACGTGCTCTTCGCTTCTGGCCCCAGTCTCTCGCTTATGCGAGGCAATGGACCAATTCTAACAAAGCCTGAGTCTCAACATACTGACTCGCTTTGAACGCATTAATAAATATATATCTATTTAAAAGGGAGTTTTAAGCATGAGCTATAGAGAAGAAAATGAACTCAAACCACGGAATGGTCATACACTGGTCGTTGGGATTCTAGGACGTATTTCCGGTTGTGTAAACCAAAAAGAACTCAGTCTGGAAGATCAAGTAGATCATGGAAAACAAGTTGTCTATGAAATGTACGATGGAGAGATCGACTTCAGGACAATCACAACCAAAGGAAAAGGTGAGCGACTTGACCGTCCGGAACTTCTTGAGATTGAGAACTGGCTCAACTCAGATGAATTGGATTTATTAATTGTCGAAGATCTTGGTCGCCTGGTACGTGGCCCAGCAGCTCATCGTCTGTGTGGCATTGCGGTCGACCATGGAACCAGAGTCATTTCTCCCAATGATTTTATTGACACTAATAATGAGAACTGGGAAGACGATGTGCTTGATGCATGTAAAGAGCACCTAAAACACAATACGCATGCCTCTCTTCGATTGAAACAAAAGTTAATGAATCGGTTTGAAAAATATGGAGGTGCCACCCCTTGCCCCATCGCTGGATATATCAAACCTGAGAATGCCAAGTCGTACTCAGATTGGGTCAAGAAGGAAGATGCAACTATATTCATACGCGAAGGTCTTCAAATCCTCAAACGGACTCTCAATGGCGAAGCCGTTGCGGAATACTTTAACGAAAATGGATTTTCACCAGGTCCCTATTGTAGTAAGGATCAATGGGACGGACGTATGGTGCTACGCTTCTACCGTAATCCGACACTTAAAGGATTTCCGCAACGTGGAGATAAGCATTCCATCAAACATCATGAAACCGGCAGAAGAATCTCAGTCCGTAATCCGAATGGTCCCCGGTATCGGGAAGAACCTCACCTGGCATTTTTCTCTCCTGATGAAATTGATCCCGTTCTCAAAGCGTTAGCTGAGAAAAATGCGAATTATAAACGTAAGAAAAATCAGAATGGCACTGACTCACGGCATCGGGTCCCCAAGAAACGGACCCGGGCCTTTGGTCAGCATGCCACCTGCTTCTATTGCGGTTTTCATTACGTGTGGGGAGGGAACGGCATGACGAACAACCTGATGTGCTCCAATTCCCGCGAGTGGCACTGCTGGAACTCTGTTGGGTTTAACGGGCCTGAAGCCGCACAGAAACTTCTGGAGGTGGTTCTGGATAGCGTTGCGACTCTGGATGAAATTGATTCTCAGTTTCGAGAGATTGTGCAGCAGACGCATGCCGGTGGTCCTGAAAAACTTCTTGCCCGTGAAAATCAATTAAATCGGGAAGAGGAAGTCATTGAACGTGAACGCGCTAAGCTCAAAAAGTTTTTCAAGGAGATCGATGATATCGATGGTGAATTTCTTTCTGAGATGCTTGCCGAGTTAAAGGGTCGAGAAAAACAGTTATTACTTGACCGGAGGGCATTAGAGCATGCAAGATCTCGTCAACTCGATCTTCCGAAATCCACATTAGAGCTCAAGGGGATTTTGCAGCATCACCTCGAAGATGTCGATATCCACTCTCATGAATTCGGTGATTTGATCCGGGAATTGGTCCCGGAAATTCATGTCTACCTAGTACGGCTGATTGACGGTGGTCATCTACTGCCTCGTGCCAAGATCTGCCTTAATCTTGCAGGGAGCATTCCGGATGCAGCTGCGTCTACTGAGTTACAGCAGTTACTGTCCAGGGAACTGACTCTGGATCTCTTTGAGCCCCCTCAACGTGAATTGATCCGACCGGAAGCCGTCAAACTGGCTGCTGCCGGTTTGGAACAGCGAGAGATCGCCCGTCGGATAGAGCCAAACCCCACCCAGACGGCAGTCTCGAATGCCTTGAAGCTGCATCAGCAGATGCTGGAACAGGGACTGACAAGTCCCTACATATTTTTGGATGAACCGCCTGATGACTATAAAAAACTGCGCAGGCACAAGAACAAAAAGTATTCTTTTCAGGCGAAGGCCGGTTATCAGCGTCCTCCGCTCTGAAATTGAACACCCCCATTGATTCCTGATCCGACCCCGGCAAGTTGCCGGGGTTTTTTAATGCGCTATCTGAAAGGAGCTATTTTGAAAGCCAGACACTCCAAAACCAAAAAGAAAAACGTGAAGCCAACCGGCCCCGTCATTCCGGGAAGCCCCGTCCATCGGCTGTTACAGCTGATTGCCAGATCAATTGTCAAAAAGTATGAACCGGACGACGCAGAACGGGATTCCCGTAAAAACTAAATATTGGCCCAAAACGTGTCATAATAAGTAGGATTATATGCAGCGTGTTAGCATTCAGGTGGAGCGGTTTTTCGGGGTGCTCAACACGCTGCATATGATCTATTGGACTGAACCGCAGGGGCGTTTTCGACTATGGGGATTGAATGCCCGCAGGGTGAAAACAGCGTTCTGTTTTCTCTGCGATTGCGGGCATAATTGTCCGACGGGATCGTTCGCTCAAGTGTCGAGGCAGGCCGCTGTGGCGGGTTGTAATTGCCAAGACGGTTGTGCGGGGCGTCCCGGAGGCGGAATCCGTCACCGGCGCAGACCCCGACCGGAACACTCTATAAAGGGAGATCAAAACGAGGGGCCGGTTCTCTTGCAGAAGACTCATGAGGTATCACAGACCTCCCAGAGTTCGGAAGCCGGAAGCGAGGCACGAACCAAATATGGAGCAGGAAGTCGCTCCCAGCGGGAGTGCAATTCCTGCGACCTCTGGAGCGCGGCCTGTCCGCAGGAGGGACAGATGGCAGACGATTCCCCGGGAACCGGAGACGCTGCCCGAGGACGTTTTTCGCTCAGAGGCCCCGCTCCTTCCAGCAGTCCGCGGCACAGCGCGATCTTCTCTGCCCGGAAGCGATTGGCCAGAAAGCCATAATGCCGAATCCGCATCAGCCCATCTGGAAGCACATGCTGCAGGAACCTGCGGAGAAACTCCGTGGCGGCGAGCGTCATGGTCCGCTTCCGACTGCCTTGGGCGTAGTCTTTATAGCGGAACGTGACCTGGCCGTCTGCGACGTTCAACAGCCGGCTGTTCGAGATCGCCACGCGGTGCGTGTAGCGTGCCAGGTATTTCAGTACCGACTCGGGGCCGCCGAAAGGCGGCCGGGCATACACGACCCATTCGGTCCGCACGGACTGGTTGAGAAGACGCTTGAAGCCCTGGGGATCGGCGACGGAAGCCAGCCGCCCGGGGAATTCCAGTTTTCCCGCGACATACGTCTGCTTGAGCAGGTCCAGAAACTTGCCGCGAAACAGCCGGCTGAGTACGCGCACGGGCAGGAAGAAATCGGCCCGTCCCGCGACCCAGCGTGTGCGGTCGGGCGCCAGTCCGCCGGAAGGGACCACGCAATGCAGGTGGGGATGCGGCATCAGGGTCTGTCCCCAGGTATGCAGCACGGCCAGAAACCCGATTTCCGCCCCCAGGTGCCTGGGATCGGCGGCGACTTCCAGCAGCGTCTGGCTGGCCGCGCGGAACAGCATCCCGTACATCAGCCGCGGGTTGGCAAGTGTCAGATCCACCAGCACGTTCGGCAGTGTGAACACCACGTGGAAGTAGGGCACGGGCAACAGTTCGGTCGCCCGGCGCTGCATCCACTGCGCACAGGCGGACCCCTGACACTTGGGGCAGTGGCGATTCCGGCAGGAATTGTAACTGATCTGTCGATGGTCGCAGGAGCGGCACGTTTCTACATGCCCGCCCAGGACCGCAGTCCGGCAGTTCTGCAACGCCCGCATGACGCGGCGCTGGGCAACGGACGTGGGATAGCGCTTCAGGTATTCCGCACCGTACTGCCGCACGACGTCAGCGAGTTCCCACCGGGGACGCGTCATGAGTCCTCCTGTGGCGTGTCTGGCTGGTCTTGCTCATGGAGCAGTTCCAGGGGACTGCGGGTGCCGCCGATCAGGTGCTTGGAAACGTGCGTGTAGATCGAGGTGGTCCGCAGGCTGGCATGGCCCAGGAGTTCCTGGATGACCCGCAGTTCCGTGCCGGCTTCGAGTAGATGCGTGGCGAAACTGTGACGCAGCATGTGTGGCGTGACGGCTTTGTCCAGGCCGGCCTCACTACAGGCGTCCCGGCAGACCCGTTGCACCGACCCCACAGCGATCGGCTTGATCCGTGAGGGACCGAGAAACAGCCAGTCGGCCGGACGGGCGGCCCACCAGTAGTGCCGCAGCGTTTGCAGCAACAGGGGTGAGAGCAGTGTATAGCGATCTTTGTTTCCCTTGCCCTGCACGATGCGGATCACCATCCGCTGGCTGTCAATGTCGCACACCCGCAGACGCACTGCCTCGGAAATCCGCAATCCCGACGCGTAGGCCGTCATCAGGATGGTGCGGTGCTTGAAGGAGTGCACCGCCTGAAAGAAGCGACGGACCTCGTCAAGACTCAGCACTTCCGGTAAATGCCGTTCGGGCCGGGGGCAGCGAATGTCCTGCACGATCTCGCCGCGCTGAAGTGTATTCCGATACAGAAACCGCAGTGCCGCCAGTGCCTGATTGTAGGTTCCCCAGGCGACTTGCCGGTCCTGGACCAGATACAGCAGATAAGTCCGGATGGCCTCCGGTCCCAGGACTTCCGGGCTTTTACCGAAGTGCCGGGCAAAGCGGGACACGTTGTTGACGTAAAGCTTGATCGTTTTCGGGGACAGGTTCCGCAGTTCCATGTCCTCGATCATGCGCTGCCGCAGTGGAGTCATCACTGGACCTTTCGTGAAACAGAGATTTCAGAGACCGGGAAGGTACTGAAACTATGCCTCACAAATGGCGGAAGCGCAAATCGGAATATTCGGAACAGTCCGTACAGACGGACCGGGGTGCTACGTGTACTTTGCAGTCCGGTGGGACGAGCCCTCAGCGGAGGGATCAATCACAGTTGCCGATCCCAGGCCTACCGCGAAGCGGTTTAGTTCAATAAACAGGGAATACTTAGCTATTGAAATCGTTGAGCTGCTCTGTATCGGCAGTGTGCTTGATTGACGATGGAGTTTATGCCCTGATAAAAAGTCCCTTCGACAGAAAGGAGAACAATGATACAGAAACAAGATTTCATGTTGATCCGAGCGGCCCTGCAGTTCTGGTACGAATAGATGGATCTCAAGGACGCAGACGTGTTCGCGATCTATTCAGGTGGCCGCAGAATCAAGCCATCCTGGCAATAAGAAGATATTCAACAACTTCGCCAGCAGTTGCTGGCAGCACGGCTGCGCTATGCTGTGTCCCATCCTGACGCAGCCAGCGTAAAGACTCCCCGTCCCTTTACCTCTCCGGAGGCTGCCAGACAGGCGATGGCAGACGCGTCTGACCGCCTGGGAGTCGTTCAGGTCGCCCCAGCGGTCTGAGCTCCCTCAAATCCCTTCCATCCGTTCGGCTAGGCTGATCTCAAGTGTCTTTGCGATCCGCTCAATATTTCGCAGGGACAGTTTCTCTCCCCCCGTTCGATCCCGCCGAAGTAGGTCCGGTCCAGCTCACATACGCAAGCAAAATTCTCCTGCGAGTAACCTTGCTCTTTGCGCAGTTCACGGACCCGCTGTCCAAATCTCACCAGGAGAGTCCTCCAGGATTCAGTGGGAATGCAGCAGAACAAGCAGTCCCCAAGCAAACGTAAAAACAAAATATTTCAGCTAGATAAGATTGGTAGGTTTTATGCACGAAGAAAATAACAAAACAATGGAAAGTCCCCAGAGCCAGTGGTGGCTGGCAAAGAATGGTGTGGCTGAAGGTCCTCTATCTCACCAGCAAATTAGAGATTCCTTATAGTCAAACAAAATCAGTCTGGCTGATTATGTTTACTCATCAGATTCGAAAGAATGGAAGCCACTGTCTGACTGGAATAACTTCGAGCCTGATACTGTAGATGCCGCTCTGCAATCTCCTCCAGCTCCCCCTCTGGAGAGCTATCCCACCGACCCTCTGATCACGAATCCCAGGCTGCCCACCATGGCAAACTGGATCTGTATCTACACTCTCCTGGTGTCTCCCTGGTTATGGTGGTTCTATGTAGTATCAGCTCTGACTAGTGGTCTCACGTTTGTAGAAAACGCTCCCCTGGCGGGCGTGGATGCACTAGTAATGTTCGTCGATATGCTCACATCACTGATTATCACCGTTGCCCTGTTCATCGGTGGGATGCGACTTCGAGCATTACGTCGTTCAGGAACTACGATCATTATTCTCAGTATCGTCGTGGCCGTTGCGGTCCAGGTTCTGATGCTTTTCGGGGTGATGCTACTTCTCGCCATGTCTGATCCGATTCACTATGCCACTAAAACAGTGGCAGTCGAATTGATCGATTTCTTAGCTGTGATTGTCGGGTTGTGTGAAGCAGCCTTTATGGTCACTGCACTTCTCTGGCTGCGACGCAATGAACGGTCTCTCCCCTTAACCTGAGTAAGCGGTACAAACAGGACAGAGAATTATGTTGTTTCAATCTGGTAACAAAGAAAGGCTCTTATGAGTGATAATATGATTCCTGAAAACAGGAAAACCACTGAATGGCGGTTTGATGACCAGGGCCTGCTTGCAGGCCCTTACTCTTATAACGAACTGATAGAATATGTTGAGTTGGATTACATCCAGCCTGATACGGAGATCATTCACGAGGACGGTCGGAAATATCAGGCATTTGAAATCGGATTATTTCCCGGCTTTGTCCCTGTAATTCCAGAGCCTGCCGACGAGCACAAAAAAGTCCCCCCTTTGCCTGGCTGGAATTTTCTGGCGGGAGTGGCATTCTTGTCATGGATTACAGTCAACGCACTGGCGTTGATCCCAGGTGGTCACTGGTTCCACGGAGTGAAACCCTATTCGATGATCATTGGGGGCTGCGCTGTGCTATTGATTGGCTGTTACACGATGCTGACCGGAACAGCCCATGATTCCGGAGGGAACCCGGAACATAGACCGGTGGCCAACAGAATTGCAGGGCTGTTTGTAATTCTCATTGGTGTTTACCTGATCGGTGGTGGAGTCAGCTTCTTTATACCCGTAGGTAAATAACTGGAGCCGTTGCTCAGAGAGTCGCTTCGGCTATTTGTATCCACCGAACCTAAATTATGACGAAAAACGCGTCATAATAGATGGAAGAAGAGAGAAAGAGCCAGGAGAAATAACAAGCTGGAAAAATTAGATATCAGGTACGCGCGGTGATTCTTGCCACACTATTGGACGAGTCCCCATATCTTAATTTTGGCCTAAAACGTGTCATAATACATAGGGGATAGATTACCTATTGTACGATGGTAGTCGATCTCCAAAACAAATTCATCGTCAGTAAAAACGCCCCGCATGCCACAGGAATGCGGGGCGTTTTGTGTTTACACATCCCCAATAGAAAGGAGCCTTGCTTGGAATACATGGTTTTAACGTTCGTCTCTGTCGCCCTGTTGCTGACTGTCGTCTCTTTCATCAAGGAACGGCGGTTGCGGCTGGCGCTGCAGGGAATTCTCAGACACCTGATTCAACGCTGGAGGGCACATGGAAAAACCGACTCTACCAATCACACTAACACTGATCCTGCTGACCGGAGCCGGATGTAGTTCCGACGAAAACAGCCGTGTGGCCGAACTGGCCACGCGGCAATTGGAGCGCCAGGCCGAACAGAACCAACGGATGACGGAACTCCAGCAGGAAGTTGCCTCCGGATCACGGAAACTGGTAGAAGCAGACGCCAGATCCCGGCAGGAGCTGGTCTCGCTGCAGCGTGAGATGCATACCGAGCGAAACGATATCGGATACCAGCGGGACCAGCTGGAAGCGGAACGCCGTGAAATTGCTGACAGCAGAAATCGTGACCCGATCATTGCGGCGGCGATATCCAGGGTGACCATGGTGGTGGTTAGCCTGCTGCCCTTACTCATCTGCTGGTTGCTACTCAGTCAGAAAATCGAACCCGCAGACGAACAGCAAATGACAGAGCTGCTGCTGGAAGATCTGGTCTCAGTGGAACCCCGGCTGATGCCACCGGCCAACACAAATCCAGACAAACCGCGGTTGCCGGATTTCCCGCAGCCCCCCGATCCTGAAGATCCCACAGAAAGGAGCACATGATATGTCACATATTGTCACGATTCAGACAGAGGTCCGCGACGCGGAAGCCCTAGGGCTGGCCTGCCGTCGTCTCGAACTGGGAGAGCCCGTTCATGAAACCGTCCCGCTGTTTAGTAGAGAAGTTACTGGTTACGCGGTCCGACTCCCCGACTGGCGGTATCCTGTCGTCTTTGACGTCGAACAGGGCCAGGTCCGCTACGACAACTTTGAAGGCCGCTGGGGTAGGCCGACTCACCTCAATCGTCTGCTGCAATCGTACTGCGTGGAAAAATGTCGTCTGGAAGCGCGCCGCAAGGGACATTCCGTCCTAGAAAACCGGCTCAGCGATGGTTCCATCAAACTCACTATTCAGATCGGAGAGGGCCAGTGAAAACCATTGAAATCATCATTTCAACCAACGGTCAGTCCCGGCTCGAAACCCGCGGCTTTACCGGTTCCCATTGTCGGGATGCCAGTCGGTTTCTGGAAGGAGCTTTGGGAAAAGTCTCCTCGGAACAGCTGACTGCCGAATACCACCAATCCATTCAACACCAACCCAACCAACTCAAACAGGAGAATTAGCTTTCAATTCACAACACATACAGGAATTACCTGAACGAATTGACGAAGCCCCCTCACGGGTGCGTGTGCTGGTGGTCGTCGAAGGGACACACGACATCAAGTTCCTGAGACGCATCTCGGCACTCCTCCATTCTGCGCATCCCGCACTGCCTGATCTGGCCGCAATGGAACGTAATAGAGAACTTATCTTCCTGCCGATCAGTGGACATCCTCAAGCTTGGATTAGACGACTGTCGCCCCTCAATCTGCCAGAGTTTCATTTGTACGATCGCGAGCAGTCACCGGTTACGGAACAACGTCTGGAGACCGTCGACAGGATCAACCAACGCTCTCGTTGCCGCGGCATGTTGACGCAGAAACGGAGTCTGGAGAACTATCTGCATCCCCACTCGATTCAGGTTATCACTAATGTTCCACTGGAATTCGATGACCATGCTTGTGTGGCAACTCTGGCAGCACAACAAGTTTTTGAGAGCAGTCATGGAAAATCCACCTGGCAACGGCTCACTCGTCGTGCTCGGGTGCGACTAACGAATCGGGCCAAGCACTGGCTCAACACCAGTGCCGTTGAGGAGATGACGGTTTCCCTGCTGCAGGAACGCGATCCAGACGGGGAAATCATCTTCTGGCTGGAGACGATCCGTCAACTGGCTGAGACCGCTTAAGCACACTTCACACACCTATTTCTTTCAACCTGAGAGGAACACTTATGTTACTAACCGAACGACTAGCGGAGAACGTACGTGCCTGCTTTACCGGCATCTGGATTCAGAGCCACGAACATGACGAGGCGTTGTTGGAAATTACCCGACTCTGCCACAGTGAAGACTGGGGCCTGCTCTCCTGGGACATTGACCGGGGGCTGCAGGGAACGCAAGCCATTGGAGAGAGTGATGCATCGTACCCTGATCCCCTGGCAGCCATACACAGTCTTAACAGCCAGGCCGATTCAGACCGGCCCACGCTGCTGGTCCTCAAGAATTTCCACCGGTTCATCAATTCCCCTGAAATCATCCAGGCCCTGACGCAACAGATCGGTCTGGGAAAGCAGACCCGGGCCTTCGTGATCATTCTAGCCAGCCTGATCCAGATTCCCCCGGAACTGGAAAAACTGTTCGTCTGCCTGGAACACGATCTTCCCGACCGGAGCCAGCTGGAGGAGATCGCTCGCAGCATTGCCACGGAACCCGGCGAATTGCCGGAGGGAATGGAACTGGAGCGTGTCTTGGACGCCGCCTGTGGACTGACCCGCTATGAAGCAGAGGGAGCCTTTAGTCTCTCCCTGGTACGTCATGGACGCATCGACGTCTCCGTCGTATTGGAGCTGAAGGCCCAGACGCTGCTGAAAAGCGGGCTGTTAACGCTCCATAGCGGTTCTGAGTCATTTGACGACCTGGGCGGCCTGGAATCTTTAAAAGCCTTTTGCCGGCGTGCGCTGCGTCCCAGATCACAGGAATCATCCCATGTGCGTCCTCGGGGCGTTCTGCTGTTGGGAGTTCCCGGGACCGGGAAAAGTGCCTTCGCCAAAGCCCTGGGCAGGGAGACCGGACGGGCCACACTGACTCTTGACGTGGGAGCCCTGATGGGCGCGCTGGTCGGTCAGACAGAGGAGCGAACCAGACAGGCGCTCCGTATTGTCGATGCAATGCAACCAGCAGTCCTGTTTATCGATGAGGTCGAAAAGGGGCTGAGCGGGGCCACCTCGTCCGGACAGTCCGACAGCGGTGTTTCCACACGCATGCTGGGGACACTTTTAAGCTGGCTGAACGACCATACTTCAGACGTGTTCGTGGTCTGTACTGCCAACGACATTTCAAAACTTCCTCCCGAGCTGATCCGTGCCGAACGCTTTGACGGTCTCTTCTTTCTGGATCTGCCCGGAGATTCACAGAAGCAGGTGATCTGGAACATCTACCGGGAACAGTATGGACTCACAGAGGAGCAGAAGTTGCCCGAAGACCGGCACTGGACCGGATCGGAGATCCGGGCCTGCTGCCGTCTGGCGGCCCTACTGGATGTCCCGTTAACCCAGGCTTCTGAAAACGTGGTGCCCGTGGCCGTCACAGCCGCAGAATCAGTGGCCCGACTCAGACGCTGGGCCAGCAACCGTTGCCTGTCTGCAGAGCAGCCAGGCGTCTTTGTTCACGGAGAGCGGTCGAAAGGCCGAGCGCAGCGCAAACTCTCCCGTGATCCCCGTAGAAACTAAACCTGACTCTTATCAAGGAGTAACAATCACTATGGCTACAATAGAAGAAGAAGTGGAAACCCGCCACGATCCGATCGACTTACTCAGGGCGACGATGTGTGCGACGCGGGTCAGTTTTGAATGGTTCGGTACCCGGAAGTCGCTCACACGTGACCAGAAGGCCCAGGCCGCCGAATCGTTTGGGGCGGAAGGGGAGTTCCTGAGTGCCGGTAAGAAGCTGCTGGATACGGGACATCCCCGTTTTCGAGCCGTGAGTGCGGTTCGTAACCAGGTGCGGAAATACTGGACCTCGGTCAGTCTCCCTTTCCCGGAACCGGGTATCCGCTTATTGCGGCAGGATGCGCTAACCGCGTTTCAGAATCAGATGCACCAGTTTACGGAAGAACTGGCCGACTCGGTTGCGGAACTGGATGAACAATACCTGTCCTTGAAATCGGCGGCCCGGGAGCGTCTGGGAAGTCTGTTCAATGACGATGATTACCCCACAACGCTGGTCGGGCTATTCGAAGTGACCTGGGAGTTCCCCAGTATCGAACCGCCGAATTATCTCAGACAGCTCAATCCCGAACTCTACGAACAGGAGTGCCAGCGAGTGCAGTCGCGATTTGAGGAGGCGGTCAGGTTGGCGGAAGACGCTTTTCTGGATGAACTGTCTAAACTGGTGTCGCATCTCACGGATCGTTTGAGTGGACAGGCCGATGGCCGTCCCAAGGTCTTCCGGGATTCGGCCATCGGGAACCTGCACGAGTTCTTTGAACGCTTCCGGTCGCTGAATGTCCGCTCCAACGAACAGTTGGATGCGCTTGTCTCCCAGTGCCAGCACATTGTGGAGGGAATTCAACCCCAAGAACTGAGGAAGCGGGACGCCCTCCGGCAGCAGGTGGCTTCCGATCTGTCGGGCGTCCAGGCCGCCCTGGATGGTCTGCTGGTCGACCGGCCGCGGCGTCAGATCATACGAACTCCGAAGTAAGGAGGTCTCATGCAACTCATTATCACACCTGAGGGACAAGTCCGCTGCATTTACGCGGAAGCCATTGTACTGGCCACCATCGGTCGACTGCAGATCTCACGCGGCTCGTTTGTTGAACCGAATGCGGCTGGTCAATGGATCGTGGATCTGTCCCCCGTAAGGGGGCCACGGCTGGGGCCGTTCGCACAGCGGAGTGCGGCCCTGCAGTCAGAAATCGACTGGCTGGAACTGCACTGGCTTTCTTCCGACCACTGAGAATGGAATGTACCCACACCGTGCCCCGGTCTTGCAGAATTGTCTCTGCAGGGCCGGGGCTTTTTTATTGAACCCTTGTAATTAGGAAACGACAGATGAAACAGACAGACTTGAATCGGGCTGTCGCCCTGGCCACCGGCGAGACAATCGCCACCGTCAAACGCCTGGGCTTTTTATTAGCGGAGCCCCAGGAAACCGTTGATCCGGATTCGGAGATGTCGGGCCCACTGGTGATCGACTGGGACGAACTGGACAACCTGCGAATGGCTCCACAGACAGAGGGATTGAATCATGTTCCTTCATGGGTGTGATTCCGATCTCAAGGGATTTCACTGTCTCAGTCAGGCAGATGCTCCCTTCCACTCAAATCGACTGCAGTTGCTCCGTAGTGGGCGGCAACGGGGACGACGCGCCGTTAAAAGTCAACGTCGAAAAAGGCGTCGCAAACGAAAGTTGCTTGGTTAAAGCATTACTCCTTTTACATCTCCAATTCAATTCCAGAAAGGAATGCTATGAAAGTTTTATTGATCAACAACGATGGTGGTGGATTTGCGGACTACATCGAAGTCGCCACGGGGACCACGGTCTCTCAATTGTTCGAACAACGCATGGCGAATGCGAACGCCTCGGATTACCTGATCCGGGTCAATCGCCAACCCTGTCCTCCCGATCAGACGTTACAGGACGGGGACCGGATTTCGATCACTCCGACAAAAATCGAAGGTGCGAAAAGCTAGCCTTTGTTGAAGTGAATTATATTGTCTCTGACAGGCTGCCGGGATCTTCGTCCCGGCAGCCTGTTTTCTATTAACAGGAGTGAACGACTATGAATCAGAGTCCGAAAACGGTCTGGCGGATGGCCAGTCTCGTTGAGCAACAACTCAGCTCACTGGGCAGTGATACATACACCGGGCTGCCAGAAGCGGCCTGGTTAAGCTGTCTGCGGTTGATCCGCAGGCGACAGCAGGCTCAGGAACGAGGTTGGTTTCGTGCGGCCACCAAGCTGGAGCGAGAACTTACCAGAGAGGTGTTTCAGCTGACGCGGCAACTGATGACGTTGCAGCAGGAACTGGAATCAGCTACTGATGCAAATCCTGTCTCTGCAATACGCACCATCTACGAAGACCTGCTGGCTCTGGAAGAGGAGTTCGGTGATTACAGCATTGACCTGAAGAACAAGACGATTTCGGTGGTCACAGAGCCAATTGTGCTGGAAGGTGTCTATCTGGGGGCGTTTGAGATTCGGCTGGAGTTTACGGACCTGAATTCAGACTCGCCCTTTCACTACCAGGTATTTGCTCAAGACCCGCAGTCGCCGATCACCGATGATGCAGTCACGCATCCGCACGTGCAGTCTGACAACGTCTGTGAAGGAGACGCCCGTATGCCCATCAGACGCGCACTGGAACAGGGACGACTGCTGGATTTTTTCGTGCTGGTGTCCCGTCTGTTACGCACCTACAACCCGGAAAGTCCCTATGTCGCCCTCAGCGACTGGCACAGTGCAGAATGCAGTGATTGTGCGGATGTCGTGACCACCGATGAGCAGACTCACTGCACCAGTTGCGAAAACCGCTTGTGTCGGCAATGTGCGAATAGCTGTACCGACTGTAGTTCCTCATTTTGCCACGACTGTGCGACTCGCTGTGAAATCTGCCGTGATGACTGTTGTGAATCTTGCCTGAAAGAGTGCGCGCTCTGTGGTTCCAACTGTTGTTCAAATTGCCTCGATAATGAAGAAAGGTGCCCGATCTGTGAAACACAGGAAGACGAAGAAACATACGAGCCGGACCAGGAAACCATATCGCCGGAGACGGTCCCCCCTGCCGGCGATCCGCTTTAGCCCAACCGCCTGGGCCAAACTGCTGTTCCTACGTGATTATGGTGATACGGAAGTTGGCGGCTTTGGAATCGCAGCCTCGACGGATTTGCTGCTGGTCCAGGACCTGCAACTCGTGAAACAGACCTGCTCGCTGGTCCATGTTGCCTTCGATGATGAAGCGGTGGCGAATTTCTTTGACGATCAGGTGGATGCTGGACTCCGCCCGGAGCAGTTTGGTCGGATCTGGATCCACACCCATCCGGGAGCCTGTCCGGAACCCAGCCCCACTGATGAGGCGACGTTTGAACGTGTCTTCGGTCGATCCGACTGGGCCGTGATGTTCATTCTGGCTCGACAGGGTCGGTCCTATGCGCGATTGCGGATGAATACCGGCCCCACGTTTGAGTGTGAGATCCCGGTCAGGCGGGAATATTCAGAACCTTTCCCGGGCTGTCAACCCGAAAACTGGGAAGAGGAATATTTAACGAACGTGCATCCCGAACAACTCCAACCTGGCAGGCGGTTATCGGCGTTCGACGGTTTTGACTGCAATGCGGATTGGTTTTTCAATGAATCTAATGTGGAAGGAGACTTGAAGTGACAAATACAACGATAGATCGTTTTCAGAGGCAAAGTAGTCTGGTACCCGCTGAACGGCTTTCACAGATTTCGGTGACTGTCATCGGTGTGGGAGCCATCGGACGACAGGTGGCCCTACAGCTGACGGCGATCGGGATACCGCGGATTCAGCTTGTTGATTTTGATTTGGTCGAATTGACCAATATCACGACACAGGGATATCGGAGACAGGATCTGGGGTTAGCTAAAGTCGAAGCAACAACTCAGGCGATCCTGGAGCTCGATGTTTCGGTTCAGGTGGAGATGATTTCAGATCGGTTTCGTGCATCCATTAGTACAGGAGAGGCTGTCTTCTGCTGTGTGGATTCCATCTCGGCCCGTGCGGCGATCTGGCGATCCATCAGCAGAAAATGTGAGTTCTGGACAGATGGAAGGATGCTGGGAGAAACGATCCGGGTGCTGACTGCCACAAAGGATTCAGGAATAAATCAGTATTCAGAGACTCTCTTTCCTCAAGCCCAGGCACAAATAGGAAGTTGTACCTCACGAAGTACTGTGTATGCAGCCAGCATTGCAGGGGGATTCATGGTGCATCAGTTTTGTCGCTGGCTGCGTGGGATATCCATAGATCACGATATTTCTCTAAATCTATTGGCAGGCGAAACTGTAGTTAGCTGACCACTTGCTATTCGATATTATCCATCGTCGTTAAAAAGGAATACCTAGAACAGGCAGGCCACCTTAGCTGGTGGTCTGCTTCCATTTTTTTATCTATCAGAAAATTCAGAATATGTTTTGTGTCAGAACGAAGAAATAGGCCTTGTAATTTTAGTCTTCTCTATCCATTTAATTCGTAACTCTCTAACTATCCAATAATTGAAACTGGACTTCAAAAGTGGAGTCCTCGGCATCGTTTGAATTGCATTGTGCTTGAATCATGAAACTCGAGCAGCGTCATAAGCTTCAGGATCCAGTTAAGCCTGTAGCTTATTTTGACCCGACGTAGTCAGAAATAATTCTGACGATGATACACATCCTTCTGGCTACAGATAAGGTACAGAAAAAGTTGCCACCTTTGAACCACTGAAGGTCTTTTCAACAAAGAGTTATAGATAGTTTAATTCAAAGTGCTCAAGAGTCTGTCGGCAGGTAACGACATCCTACTTCTATTTATGATTGGATAACTATCTGGTACTTCTAGTTGTATTCATCAGTAGTTTGCTGGGCTAATTCAACTCGTCGTGAATGGTCTTTATCAGCAATTAATTCTTTTATACCAACGCATACTGCAGTCCAACCGTACCGATTTGTGTAATCTTTTTTAAATTCATCTGATGATTGAAGATAGCGATGCCATTTTTCTAAATCGTACCCAAAATCTTCCCCCGTCAATTCTTGAAGATAATGCAATGCTCTTCTCATAGCATCAATTCGATCTTCTTCCTTAGCTATGTCGCTTGGCACCCCGCAAAGTGCACCTCCCAAATTCAAGACGTACATTTGCAAACTTCTCATTCGACCAAGACCATATGTCCTCATCTTCTACCTCAATCCTGAATGAATATCTACCATAGTCCTGTTTGTTCAATTTTTCTTTTTTACTATAATCCATGATGTCATCTAAACAGTTGCACCAGGTATCATTTAACTCGTCCCCAACTCTGTACCAGTTGGAATGCGAGTGAACAAGGGTTTTCAGACCAGGTATGCCTGGTCTGAAAACTTCGCAAACTCCTGAGGCGTCCTGTTACCCAATGCACTGTGGGACGCCGCTCGTTGTAATCCTTTCGCCAGGAATCCAGTTTTTCCTAGGCGTCTTCCAGTGACAGGAGCCAGTGCTGGTTCAGTCATTCCTGTTGCAGTTGACCGTTGAAGGATTCAATAAACGCATTATTTGTACGATTTCCCGCACGACTAAAGTCTAGCTTTACCCAGCTTCAGTAAGCCAACCAGTCCAGACTCTTCGAAATAAATTCAGGGTTGATGTCGACTCGAATCGTTTTTGGATGAATACCATGCTGCCGCGTGACCTGTTCCAGAATCTGAACAACATCATCACCGGTTAGACGATAGCCGGCCTGGATCGCAAGACACTCAAGGTTAAAGTTATCGACTAGTAAACACTAGTTAATAATATTTTGTCATTCACTTCCAGCATTCCGATTTCCTTATCAATAAAATGCATCTCACAGAGTTTGCACAATTGTCCAGAATAGCGAGAGTGATTCTGGATGGAACGCATCGGAATTTTAAAAATACATTGAAATGGCAATGGCATTTTGATGGGGATAGAGTGAAGTGAAGAGACATGTGTGATAAACACTTTGAGAAAAAGGGAAACAAACGGCCAAGCTCTACAATCGGTTAGGTCCAAGCCGTGATGACTCCATCCGAATTCAATGCCAGTATCGCTTATCGGCTACGTGAGAATCACTACCGACCCTCTTATTTATGGATTATTTTTGGCAATAAATAAAATGGATGGACTAAAACATCTCAAGAGATGTTCTCATCCTCATCCAATTTCTGGGCTAGCTCAACTAGTTGTAATCGTTCTGGGTTATCAATTAATTCATTCACGTTTTTAAATACTGCATCCCAAGCGATAGCGCAAGTATATTCCGCGCTGAATTCATCTGAAGACTCTAGAAAATGATGCCATTCTTCTAAATCGTAACCAAAGTCTCGTCCAGTTCTGTTTTTCAGTTTACTTAGGGTTCGTCTCATTGAGTTCACTCGGTCCTGCACCTGCCCTTCATTCTGAAATGGGCTTAAATCAGCACCACCTAGTCGTAATAGTTGCGATTGCAACGGCGTCAGTTGCCCATATCTCGGTATTGTCATTATAATCCTCTCTAACTTGTATTATTGACTTATTCCTGAGGCACTCACGGAATGCCTCAAGATAATTCAACATTTGGCACTCTGTTTCTTTTGGAACTCTGGCAGAGCTGTTTGCTTCCAGAGGAGTCCCGCAGTGCATCCGAAGTGACAACGGTCCGGAATTTGTCTCGAAAGCGATTCGACACTGGCTGAGTCAACTGAAGATCAACTCGTTGTATATCGAGCCGGGCGCTCCATGGGAAAACGGTTATGCGGAAAGTTTCAACAGTCGATTCCGCGATGAATTCCTGGCAGTCGAAGTGTTTGAGAACCTGGGAACAGCCCGCAGGCTCACAGTTGTCTGGAAGGAAGATTACAACGGGCAATGCCCACACAGTTCGCTGGGATACGTTACCCCGGCAGAGTTTGCGAGTCGCTGTGCAGTTTCCAACCGGGCTGCGCCCTCATTCCAACTGCACAGCGAAATTACCTAAACCAACCTTCATAAGACCTGGTACAGGTATTTGAGGCAGGTCACGATCAGCTGTATTCTGGACGGAGATTTCGACTACTGACGTTAGTTGATAACTTTATCCGTGAGAGTCTGGCGATCCAGGCCGACCAGCGTGTGACCGGTAATGATGTTGTTCAGATTCTGGAGCAGGTCACGCAGCAGCGTGGTGCTCATTCAGAAAAGATTCGAGTCGACAACGACCCTGAATTTATTTCGAAGAGTTTGGACTGGTGGGCTTACTGGAACCGGGTGAAGCTTGACCTCAGTCGTCCGGGAAAGCATACAGACAATGCGTTTATTGAATCCTTCAACGGTCGACTGCGACAGGAATGTCTGAACCAGCACAGGTTCCTGTCACTCGAAGACGCACAGGAAAAACTGGATTCCTGGAGGACGGATTACAATGAGTGTCGTCCCCACAGTGCATTGAGCAACAGAACACCTCAGGAGTTTGCGAAGTTTTCAGACCAGGTACGCCCGGCCTGAAAACACTTGTTCACTCGCATTCCAGCTGGTACAGAGTTAGTAGAGGTCACAGGATTCAACCTATCCCTTCATCGGTTACCTCTTCCCAACCTAATTTAGCCTGTCTAGCAAAATCAATAGCTAAAGCTGAATTATTATCGAATTCCAATTCTTCGGAGATTGTGTTTATTCCTAACCCACCACAGTATGGAACTAATAATATACCGCCAGCATAATCATTTACTTCTTCTTTGACCCAATCATTACATTGTATATTTGCGACGATAATACAACTAGGAATATCAACTGAGTCAAGATTTAAGAGCTGTTTTCCAAGTGTCGTCTGCTGCCAATCTTCAGTATCAACTATAGCAAGCCAAATCAACAGGTATTTCATTGATAACTGATGAATCAGTTCAGGGCCTTCTCCATTTGCATTAATTATTTTCATGATCTACCTCGTGCTCATAAATAAAAATCCAATATATCCATTAAGATTGGCTGCTTTACCAGTTTGACCATCAATAAAACGAATAGTACCATTTTGATTCACAACATTAAAGTAATGCCCCGTCTTACCAACTCGAAGCCCTCCCACTATACCACGAGCACCAGGTTTTTGAACTAATCTCTTAATCTGATTAATTGATAGTACCTGCCCTATCCTACCAGGTTTTGCCCCATACCAATTACGCCCTGTAAACTTAGGAAAGTCCTGCCATCGAATTTTTCGAACATTTCGTATATTTATAGCTGATGCAGCCTTACCACCTAATGATAGATCTGTCGCTATAGCGCAACTTCCACAATTTTTGTTTCCACCAACGACATTTATCTCTCGTAATGAGTGCCCGTGTCCATGTGAGTGAAACTTGCGTGAACCAGCGGCACCTGATCCGACTGGGGTGGGGCATTTTCGTGTTCCAGGAAGCTTAGATGGTATTTTTCCTGGTCCACTTGGGCCAGGTTGCACTGCAACTATCATCTCTCCCGCCAGGCAGAATGCTTCTCCCGCTGGAAGCATTTGCTCACTGGTCGCATCTTCGTAACAAAGCGTCTTCAGTTGCCCTGCGTTTGTTACGTTGTCCGGTAAAAAATCGCCGGCATCAACTATAGTTCCCTTATTCTCAAAAAATGTATCCCACTCTTCCTCTCCCCACCCTCGAACTTTATTTCCATAGTCAAGATTAACTCGTAGGCCAATTAGTGAGATATTTACGCAATATCCAGCACGGTTACTATGAAGTTCCCCAGAAATAGTGGGCGCTGGGTTTAGGTTATACTGCTTGTTCAAACATTTCGGGGCTTTGGTATCCCAGAGACGAATGAAGCCTCTCACGATTGTAGAACACTTCGATGTACTCAAAGATGCTGTGCCGGGCTAATGCCCGTGTTTCGTATTTCTGGCGATGAACCAGCTCTTTCTTGAGCGTCGCAAAGAAGCTCTCCATCACCGCATTGTCCCAACAGTCTCCCTTGCGACTCATACTGCATTGAATCCCGTTGACCTTAAGGGCTCGCTGATACGCTTCGCTGCAATACTGACTTCCACGATCCGAGTGATGTAACAGACTTCCTTTTGGGCAGCGTCGAATGATCGCCATCTGCAACGCATCCAGCACCAGTTCCTTTGTCATCTGTGAAGACATGCTCCAGCCGACCACTTTGCGTGAATACAGATCCACAACGCAGGCCAGATATAACCAGCCCTGATTGGTCCAGACGTAGGTAATGTCTGAGACCCAGATCTGGTTCGGCTCCGTGGACTTGTCGAACTGGCGATCCAGCACATTCGCTGCCACAGGATGAGCATGGTTGGAGTCGGTAGTGACTTGAAACTTTTTCTTGGATTTGGCCTGTATACCAGCTGCCTGCATCACTTTGGCAACGGTGTTCTCACTACAGGGGATGCCTTGAGAAAGGAGTTCCCTGTGGATGCGAGGCGAACCATAATTGTCTTTGTGCTTCGTATTGTGAATGACTTTAATTTTCTCCTGGAGAGAATTCCGAATTTGTGAACGACTGCTGAGAGGCCTTCGTCGCCAACGATAATAGCCGCTACGTGAAACTTGAAGAACCTGACACATCAGAGAAATACTCCAGACGGTTTCATATTCTTCGATGAAGCGGAATCTCATTAATTTTCTCTGGCAAAGAAGGCCGTCGCTTTTTTTAATATATCTCGTTCCATTCGCAGACGCTTGACTTCTTCACGCAGCTGTTTGAGTTCTTCATTCTCGGTATCACTTTCCGGCTGGGAGAACTTTGCCTTCCAGCGATGAATCAGGTTCTCGTTGACATCCAGGCTGCGTGCCACTTCAGCAGCTTTGAAGCCTTGCTCGGTGACCATCTTGACTGCTTCGATCTTGAATTCATCGGTAAATGACCGTCGTGTTCGTTTGGGTTTAGATTTTGAATTCGACTGCTGCTTGCTCATGTTGTTCCTCCTCAGAATAGTTTACACTCTTTTTGGAGCGCCCATTATTTCTGGGGAACTTCAATCTATACCTATTACAAACCCCTCTAAGCCTGCTTGGAGTAGTCTTTTTATCCAAGGCTTCCTTCCTTCATATTCAGCGAAATCAAAGGTTCTCACTGTACCCGGATTAGAATAACCTTGCGGAATATAGGCTTGGATTGCCCTGCCATAAGCCATAGCAAACTCTTCTAATTCTTGCGTCTTCGAAATAAGTAAGTCAATATCCTTATTACTGATTCCAAAACAATTCAATGCATCCTTGTTATTAGCAAGAAAAGCAGTTTGAAATCTGGCATCAACAATTACCTTTGACAAGACTTTTAGTTTCTCAATTTCTGCATCATCTAATGCCCAGCTAATTGTACCATTACAAAAAGGAAGATAATCCCATATACCTCCATACGGTACCCAGATCGCTTTTTTCAGCCCTGAAGGGTCCATCCCATTGACCGGGTTATTCCCGACATAGGCGAAGAAATTACTCTCGCCACTCTCTAAGCCAAGTGGGTCTTCGCTGAGGAATCTCCCCTGGCCGGCCGAATAACGCCGGTTGCGGATCAGGGTCTGGCCGTTTTCGTCCTGGTAGTAGCCGATTTCCCCTTTCCAGGTGAAGGGGTTGACTGTTGTGCCGCTGCTGCTGATCGTTTCGCCGAAGGCCGCGTATTTGTATGCGTCCGTTTCCGTTTCGGATGCGTCTGTCAAAGCACTGGCGGAAGCATTTCCATCATAGTGGTAGAAGCTGGATTCCGCGTCGCGGTACTGGCTGATCAGGTTGCCGTAGGCTTCGGGCTGGTAGTTGAACTGGGCTTCGGTAGTGACATCGTATTCCTGCAGAATGTTCTGGTTGTCCCAAATGTATTTGACCGTCTCTGCATCCGTCTGTTTCTGGACGACGTATTCATCCTGCTTGTTCGTCGGATCGTAGATGTACGTTACCAGGCTGTCGTCCGGCAGTTCGATCTGTGACAGGCGGTTTTCGTACTCCCAGCTGTTTGTCGTGACGTCATTCGTCGGCGTTTCGATGGAACGCTGGTTGCCGTTATTATCGTACGTGTAGGTGGTGATGCCGCTGGTCTCTTCACTGGTAATCAGTTCGTTCGCGGCATCATAGACTGATGTTGTGACTCCCGTCGCAGTCTCTTTCAGCAGACGGTTGCCCACCGGGTCGTAAGCGAAGGTGGTCACATCAGTATCAATGTTTTCTGAGATCAGCTGATCGATGCCATCGTACGTCCAGGTGGTGATTTCCCCCGTATCATCGGTAACAGGCACCATCTCTCCCATGCTGGAACGAACCACAAACACCTTCGATCTGGCTGGTCGTCAAATCGCAGAAACAAATCCACGCGGATTTATCACAACTACTGTTTACGATGCCAATGGCTGGGGCGCTGCAACGATCGACGCCCTCAGTAATCGCACCAGTTTCGCTTACGACAACGTGGGACAGGAAATCGCTGTTCAGGATGCGCTCGGCAATATCATTACCACAATTTACAGTGCACAACGACAGCCGCTCGTCACCATTAATCCACTCGGTTTGCGCACAACCATTACCTATGATGCCCTGGGACGAAAATTAACTGAAACAAATCCCCTGGGAGAGCTCACCACTACGATCTACGATGCCGTGGGGAATGTGTTGACAACCATCAATCCTTTGGGAAATCGGACTTCAAATACCTACGATGTCATCAATCAGCAAATCAGCCAGGAAGATGCCGAAGGGAATACCAGTGAAACGATCTATGACTTGGCCGGCAACGTGATCACCTCGGTCAATGCCAATGATGACCGCACATCCTTTGTCTATAATGCAGCTAACTATAAAATGGCACAAATCGATGCCAAAGATCATCGCACGACATATGGCTACGATCCCGATGGGCTGTTGACATCCATTGAAAACCCACTCGGTGAAATCACATCCATGTCGTACGATATCGCCAGCCGGAAAAAGGCTCAGGTCGATCCCCTGGGACGAATCACCAGTTATACCTATAATTCTAATGGCCAGGAGATCGGCAGGCAGTATAGTGATAGCACGCGCGTCACGATGTCTTACGATGCGAACGGCAATCGGATTCAGTTACAGGACACAACCGGTGACACCAATTATGCTTATGATGCTCTCGATCGCACTGAGTCGGTCACAAACCCCGACAGTCAGACCGTCACTTACAGCTACGACGCTGTCAGCAATCGCACCTTAATGGTCGATCCCGATGCCGGGCAGTTTACCTACAGTTACGATAATCTCTATCGAGTCGAAACCATTCAGAATCCGGAAGGCGATTCCACCAGTTTTGTCTATGATGATGCTAACCGGCCGATCACGAAATATCTGGCGAACGGTTGTTGGGCATCATTCACCTACGATGCTGCCGGGCAAGTAACGAATCTATTCCATCTCAAGTCCGATAACAACGTTTTCTCGGCGTTCACTTATACCTATGATAAAACCGGCAATCGAACACAAGTGGTCGAAGACACGGGTGACCGAGTGACCTGGACCTACGATGATACGTACCAGCTCACCCGAGAACACCGTAGCGGCACCGATGCCTATAATGTCACCTACACCTACGATCCTGTCGGCAATCGGCTGACTTCGGACGATGGAACCACCATTACCACCTACGTCTACGACGAAGCCAACCGGACCAAAACTACCGACGATGGTACCGTGGTGACCACCTATTCGTTCGACGCCGCGGGCAATCAGCGTACGGTGGAAGACTCAGACGGTGTGACCACTTATACCTGGGACTTGAATAACCAGAACACAGGGGTCGAAAAACCGAACGGGGATCTATTCACATTCACCTATAACGGCGACATGGTTCGCGTGCAGTCCGAAGATCCCAACGGGACAACAAAATTTATCTACGACGAGCAAAACGTACTGCTCGAAACTGATGATCTGGACGCCACCCAAGTTGTCTACACACTCAATCCCCGAGAGTTTGGGAATTTGATCAGCCGCTACGATGTTGTAGCCGCAGATTCGGATATTTACCATTATGACGCTTTGGGCAGCACAGTGGCGTTAACCGATTCATCTGAAGTGGAAACGGACACCTACGTCTATTACGCCTTTGGAAAAATCAAATCATCCAGTGGCACAACTGACCAACCTTACCAGTGGGTAGGCCAAATCGGCTACTATGCTGAACCTGAACTGGACCGCTACCACATTCGTCGCCGTGATTTTGGTCCTGGTTCTGGACGATTCCTCTCTCAAGACCCGGTACGAGATGATAAGCAGAACCTGTATCGATATGTCAAGAATAATGTAGTTAATGAAAGTGATCCGAGTGGACTGTACGATGAAGCGGGACATTTCTACACCACGTATATAGTGGCAATAATTGTTGGATACTCAGCTGATGATGCTTTTAAACTTGCTTATTATTCCCAGTTGCCTGACGAGGTTGGTGAGCATGAGGCAGTGCCAAACGTGTTAGATATTCCCAGAATCGAAACAAAGAAAGCCGTTGGTGAGATTGAGAGTGTCGCGAATCCCTCAAGGTTATCAAAAACAAAACAACAAGCCCTCCGAGAAGAACAATTTGCATATAACGTAATTGAGATAATCCACTCGCTTCATGGAGGAGGTCCAAAAGATGTCAGGATTCGGAAAGAAAAGCTTAAGAAGTTAATTATAGATTCAAAACGTGAACAACGAAAAATATGGGAAGTTGGTTATATCATTCATGCTTTTGGGGATGCTTATGCTCACACCTTCGTAAGCAACAATCAAGAAACCAGAGTTAAACAACCCCTAAGCGAAAAAGATTCACCTCGTCATGCATTTAGTGCTCCATTAGGACACCTAAATACTGGCCCAATAAACACAAGTGATTACGGCCATGCCCCAGATATAATTCCTTACGACATTGAAAATTACGTTAAATATGTGAATGCACTTGCTGAGGCCCTCGCGAAACGAAGAGGGGGAAGGGTTCCCGAGAATAAAATCAAACTATTTCTTGATAAAGTTCGATCAACTCTAAAAATATCATATGATGGAGGTAAATCAGCAAGATCTGGCATGAGAAGTATTGCTTGGAATGATTATGGTTATAAAGACCAAAAATTAAAGTTTTACGATCCTGAAGGAGCAAGTAAAAGATTAGAATCAATTTTACCAACACCTACATATGAACAAGTCGAAGGATTAGTTTCTGATTTAGTATCTGCGATATATGCTAGAGATAATCAAAAAATTCTGGAGCGAACCTTTAAGGGCGTAGGAGATAACGTTTTTGAAGGGCCGTCGCTATTGGATCTTTTTAAGGATCAATTTAGGAAGAAATAGAATTGTTATGAAAATTTTGATAATTCTACAGCTTTGGTTATCTCTATTATTAATATCACCGCGTTTGGTAGAGACTCATTTAGTTGTAATGGCTAGTCCAGAAGTACAGCCAAATAGAAAAGAAATTCTCTTGCAGAAGAAAGAGGCAACTACTACCCCTAACAAACGGGCTAGCCAGGCAATAGAAGAACTAGGGGGGACTGTGCAATATGCCCAGTCCGGAAAAACTATTGTTGGAATTCATGTTTCCAATATAAAGATAGACAATAAGATTCTATCTCTTCTCAAAGGTTTACCGTCCCTGCAATTACTCATCCTCCAAAAAACCACATTCACACCTCAAGATCTGCAACAATTAAGTCAAATAAATTCTTTAAAAAGATTGAATCTATTTGAATGCAAATTAACATCTAGAGATATCGATGTTCTGGCTCACGATTTCGATCTGGATTATCTTGGGCTAAGTGCTACCAATCTCACCGATGAACAGCTAATGCTTTTAAAAGATGAAACTAGCCTGAAGAGTCTTGATTTAGCCTATACCAAAATTTCAGATAAAGGATTAAGAGCTCTCAAAAACCTTTCTCAGCTAAAATATCTTGATCTGACTAAAACGAAAATTTCAGATGCAGGATTAAGCGAGCTGAAATCGCTATCTAGCCTCCAGATCTTAGATCTTACCTGGAATCGAATTGATGGTCAGGGTTTAGAATCGATTGGAGAATTAGGCCAACTGCGTCAACTGTATCTAAATGCTACGCTTATTAGTGATACAGGAATCAGCCATCTTAAATCTTTAACAAAACTGGAACTGCTTGATCTTGGAAATTTAGAGATTACAGATAGCACTTTAGATACTATTGGCTTACTACAAACATTAAAAACGTTATCCCTCAGTGGATCGAATATCACTGGTAAGGGTCTTCAGAAACTCAACACCCTATCAATGCTCGAGGACTTGTATCTTAGGAAGACGGATCTCAGAAATAATGACCTGATATATTTAAAACCATTCGACAAACTTGAACGCCTCAATCTTAGCCAAACGAAAATTACAGATGCAGGATTGCAGCATCTTGAAAAATTAACAAATCTTAAGTTTCTGAACCTCTCCAATACAGACATCAGAGATCCTGGTCTTATTTTTTTGCGGCCTTTAAATAAATTGAATACACTTTATTTAGACCTCACTGAGATTTCGGATATAGGTCTGAAAGAGGTCGGACGACATGTCCAAATTGAGAAATTGATGTTAAGTCATACTAATGTGTCTGATAAAGGGCTAGCATATCTCGACCAGATTCAGAATCTTCAAATACTCTATCTGGACTATACCGAAGTGACTTCTATGGGATTGGTATACATTAAAAAACATAATAACTTAAAAGTTCTTAGTCTACTTAGAACAAAAATCAGTGATTCAGAAGCAGCCTTGTTCCAAAAAATGCTTCCCGATTGCGAAATTCGTCATTCCCAACTCAGAGAGTAATTATGAGACAAAGTTGTATTACTTTATGTTTCATATGATAAGGTGCTGTAAAATGATAAGACACAATAATCTCGACTCTTAAAATTAACTGACTTGATGAGATAACACTAACATTGAATTATAAAACACAAACATGAAAATTGCCTTCGGTCTCTTAATGCCGGAGTTTGTTCCTTGGCAATAGATTAGTCAGGATCAAGCAGCGGAAATTGATACCGACTGGAAAGCTCTACATCAGTGCGACTGTGTCAATTCTCATGCCCCCCTTTCAAAATATTTCGTATGATTACATATGTCGAATTCCTGGATTATCATCTCAAGTTTACGATTCCCCGTCAGCTCAAGCACAAAACGAATTACCTCATTTTCAGGTCTAGTAATGCCGGTGACCTGCCTCAAAAACCTGTACCAGGTCTTATGAAGGTTGGGTTAGGTAATTTCGCTGTGCAGTTGGAATGAGGGCGCAGCCCGATTGTAAACTGCACAGCGACTCGCAAACTCTGCCGGGGTAACATATCCCAGCGAACTGTGTGGGCGTTGCCCGTTGTAATCTTCCTTCCAGGCAGCCGTGAGGCTGCGGGCTGTTCCCAGACTCTCAAACACTTCGACTGCCAGGAATTCATCCCGGAATCGACTGTTGAAACTTTCTGCATAACCGTTTTCCCAGGGGCTCCCGGCTCGATATAAAACGAGTTGATCTCCAGTTGATTCAGCCAGCATTGAATTGCTCTGGAGACAAATTCCGGACCGTTGTCACTCCGGATGCACTGCGGCACTCCCCTGGAAGAAAACAGTTCAGCCAGAGTATCAATCACATCCTCGCTGCGAATGCTTCGATCAACCTTCAAAGCCAGACACTCCCGGGTAAATTCATCGACTATGGAAAACCACTTCAGGGAACTGCCCGAGGCGGTGCGATCAAACACAAAATCCCAGCACCAGACATGATCTTTCTGTTCTGGCCGCAGCCGGTGACAGCCATTACGGGAGTCACCGGTCCTGCGACGTTTTCTCTTCTTTTGAGGCACTTTCAGCCCTTCCCGACGCCATAAACGGTACACACGGGTGAAACTGGCCTGCCAGCCTTCCCGCTGCAGTAGCCTGGCGATCCGGCGATAGCCGAACCGGGGCCGTGACCGCACCAGTTCATACATGCGTTTGACCAGGGACGGCTCATCATTGCGTGGGCTCGACTGGTAACGCTGAGTGGAACGTGGCTGATCCAGAGCCACACAGGCTGTAACCGGCCCACAAAATACACCTTGACGGCTGTAGTATTCTGAATGTGTTTCAACCACCAGCATATTCAGGAGCAAAAGCGATGCCCGCATCCCAGCCAACCCCGCGTGCCGACCAGCGACGGAACCCGAACCGTGAAGCGTTCTGGCGACAAACCCTTTCAGACCGACTGCAGTCCGGACTCTCGATCCGTGCCTTCTGCCAGCGTGAGGGACTGAGCGAACCAGCTTACCACTACTGGCGACGGGAACTGAAAAAACGGGATGCCGAGACAACCGCTGCAGCTTCCTTTCTTCCCGTTGAAGTCCAACTCCCTGCCACGCCGATTGAAATCGTGTTCTCACAGGGCACCACAGTTCGCGTCGGAAACGGCTGTGATCGGACCACTCTCGAAACCGTGCTCGCCGCGTTGGAGCAGCGCACATGCTGAATCTGCCGACCCGCATTTATTTCTGCACGGTCCCCACCGATATGCGAAAAAGTTTCGACGGTCTGCTGCGAATGACCGAAGTCTACCTGCAGCAAAACGTACTCGACGGGGGACTGTTTGTGTTCCTCAACAAAAAACAGGATCGGATCAAGCTGCTGTATTGGGACCACGATGGTCTGGCCATCTGGTATAAACGGCTGGAAGCGGGCACATACCAGAGTCTCTCCAGCCCGGAAGGCATACACGGCCTGCAACTTTCCTCCACCGATCTGGCACTCCTGCTGCAGGGCATCGACCTGACCAGTGTGCAGCGCAGAAAACGCTATCAGATTTCAGAAAAAGTATCGACTTCATAAAAAAACAGTTCCCGCCTGACAACGATTATGTTAAGACGAGGAACATGAACCAGAAACGATCCTCATTGCCGAACGACGTCCAATCCTGCCATGATATGATTCACCAGTTGGGTGAGACCGTGGGAGAGCAACAGCGGGAAGTCGAGCAACTCAAACATTTCATTGATCGGCTACTGCGACAACGCTTTGGTGCCCGTTCTGAAAAGATCGCCCCCAATCAAATGAACCTGTTTGACGAACCCGATACTCCAGAGGAAGCGGCCGAGCCCGAGGACGATGAACCTCCTCCCACGACGGTTTCCGCACATCGCCGTCGTGGCGGCGGCCGCAACAAGCTACCCGATCATCTGCCTCGGGAACGGGTCGAACATGACCTGACCGACTTAGAAAAACGTTGTCCCTGCTGTAACCAGACACGGCAGCGCATCGGAGAGGTTAGCCACGAACAGCTGGAATTCATTCCTGCCAGCCTTAAAGTGATCGAACACGTGCGTTTCAAATATGCGTGCCGGAAGTGTGAAGAGCATGTAGCACTGGCTCCTGCTCCTGTCCGGCCGATTGCCAAAGGCTTCGCCGGCCCCGGCCTGCTCTCGACGATCCTGGTGGGGAAATACTCAGATCATCTCCCCCTGTATCGTCATGAATCCATTCTCAGCCGTAACGGCGTACAGCTTTCGCGGAGCACGATGAGCCGCTGGGTACTGGAAACTGCGGAATTACTGCAACCACTGACTGATCTGATGAAAAGTCGCGTTCTGCAATCCAGTGTTGTGCATACGGATGATACGACGGTTCCGGAACGTTTCATACGAGGTTTGATGTCCGAACTACGGTCCAG
The DNA here is from genome assembly GCF_007744075.1 of Gimesia chilikensis. Classification (NCBI taxonomy): domain Bacteria; kingdom Pseudomonadati; phylum Planctomycetota; class Planctomycetia; order Planctomycetales; family Planctomycetaceae; genus Gimesia; species Gimesia chilikensis. Next base: position 5,384,205 of record NZ_CP036266.1, read on the forward strand.
AGACGGAAAGACTCTGTTAAATTCAGACGTCACGGTTCTTAATTCATCCAAACAGCAACCTTTAGATGGTTGCTGGCTCAGAGTCCAGGAGCCAATTAAACACTGTCATCAAAAGCTCTTTCTTGAAGAGATGATATCACGCAATGATTTTGCGCGTACGGCTCCCCCGAATCGTATTGAAGGTGGCTACGTGAAATTGTGGGGAGTTCTGTTTCCGGAGGAAGTTGGCTGGCGAACTGAGGGGGAAGGCTGGATTTTCCTGTGCGTGTTCAATGTAAATCAAACGAAATTGATCCGATTTGATCAACCCATGAAGTCCCCAAAAGGCCCGAAAAATAAACGAAATAGTAAACGGAAGAAACGAAATTGATAGATTCAAATCAAGCTTATTTTTCTCGGCAGGGGCGTGTCGGCAATATGGATGTCATGGTAAGGACACCGGAGTTGCAGACAATGAGAGAAAAATCGATTGCCGTCTTTGGCGTAGGGTGCCTGGGATCCATTAGTGTGCTTGAATTTGCTCGCGCTGGCGTTGGCAACTTGAGATTGATGGATCATGACTTCGTAGATCCGGCTACTATGGGGCGTTGGCCCCTTGGGTTGATCGAAGCTGGGCGATATAAAGTGCACGCAATTTCCGAGTTTCTTAATAGCAATTACCCATCGACACAGGTGACCCCAGTTCTCCATCGCATTGGGGGTGTTCGGGATTGTTCTAACTCAGACTCCGATAATTCGGTCATTCAGAATTTTGTATCTGATGTCTCCTTAATTTTTGATGCGACTGCGGAAATAGGTGTGCAGCATTATTTATCAACACTGGCACGAGACCTGGAGATTCCCTACATAGCCGTATCAGGAACATATGGTGCGTGGGGAGGGAAGGTCCTGTCAATCATACCAGACAAAACCGTAGGTTGCTGGATGTGCTATCGATATGCCTGCAATGACGGTACCATCCAAGAACCGCCGTCTGATCCTCAAGGAAATGTACAACCTCAAGGCTGTGGTGAAGTCACATTCACGGGGGCGGGGTTTGATATGGCAGAAATTTCGCTTTCTGGTGTTCGTACTGCAATTTCCACACTTTGCAATCAGCATCGGGATGGTTACCCCTCTACTCCTTGGGATGTCTTAACAATGGCATTCAGGGACGATTCAGGGCAGCTTATTGTCCCAAAGTTCACAGATTACCGACTGGAACGCCATCCAGAGTGCTCCCTATGTCACAATTAATAGATAAGCCGGATATAATTTGGATCGAAACGTCAACCGTAACTGAGTTAATCTCTGAATGCGAAAAAACGACACCGAATGAAACTGGGGGCGTGTTGATGGGTTATTGGGGAAGCCCAAAAGCTGAGCCAGTCATTACCCATGTCATTGGACCCGGGCCTGCTGCAATTCATGAACCCTGCCGTTTTGTGCCTGACCACGATTATCAGCTAAATGAAATTGCCAGAGTTTACGAATTAAGTCAAAGAACTCTCTGCTATTTAGGCGACTGGCATTCCCATCCTGGCGGCACAGGGAACCTTAGCTACCGTGACCTTTTGACTTTACGTCGGATCGCAAACAGTCACACTGCGCGTGTTGATTACCCTTTAATGCTGATCGTGTCTGGAGGATCAAAGTGGGAATTAAATGGGTGGCAGTATGAAATTCATAGGAAATGGTTCTGGAGCTTCTCTGGGATACGATCAATGCAGATTACTACTTATGAATAATCTGGAATGATGATTGTGATCACTTGCATGAAGGTGTGGGGGATTGTGCTCAAGTTCAATGAAGGTTTAGTAACCATTCTCTGAAGAGAACCAACTATATACCTTCATTGGGTGATATTGCAGCATGCCCTTGTATTTCAGCCACTTACGAGAACGCCAATCGGCGGATAATATTGTAAAAAGGCTTTAATATTACGATTCGGAACCATTAATTGGCCAGCCTGGCTTCTTCTGTTTTAACGATTCACGATTTCCGGGGAACTTCAGCGTTCTAATTGAATACGCTTTGAATACGGTTTTGTCATTAAAAACGATTTATAGTATTTTGACTTCGAATATAGCAAGCTAGTATTCAGCACGTATAGATTAAATTGATGAGACACTGATTTTTTAGCTGTTCGCGAAAACGTATAATAAAACGGACACTGCAAGAGTCCTAAGAAGCTACCCGAAAAAATCCTGATAAATATTAGTTATGCAGTAAAATGTTGGATCACCTCCTCACTCAATTAATTGCCGATCCCGAGAACACCAAACTTGTATTCATGCCAATCTCCCGCCTCCTGGTCGGATCCGTTTGTGCGATCGGAGATATTCGTATTCTTCCCCCCGGCGAGATTGATATCGGCAAGTTTCGTCCCATACCCAATAAAGAACTACCTGCGTCAGGACAAAGCATATCATATTTTGCTGGGCAAGATCTTCGAGAGATAAAGACATCCGCAACCGGGTTCAACTGTGACGTGCTCGCGAACACGCCGTTGGTCGTATTTACTACACAAATCGATTGGAACACGTTTCTTGGTCAGGATCACATATCCGACCTTGAACTCATAAAGCTATTATCGGCAACTGCTGAGCGTGCGTTTGACCTAATACGATTCCACTTTTGTCGCTTCGATTTGCCGGACACCTTGCCGGGCAAGGTGGGCTCGTGGTTTGGTTCCGGGACATTTCTTGGCGCAATGCTCTACACCCTTTCCGATAATGAGAGCTATTTAATTGCTGGTGAGGCAATTGATTGTTCAATTGTGGCAAAAGGATTGGGACTAGACCTTAACGTGAATCTTCCCGACAAACAGCTGACGGTAAATGATGGTGAGGTGGCAAGCGTTGCGATTCATGGTCTATCACTTTTATCAGACGTCATGATTGCAAGCAACGATACAATTAAATTCGTTCGAGCAATGACATTGCTTGAGTTCCTTGCAAATCCTGATGAGTTTAAGAATTGGAAGTCACTCAAGGGAGATATTATCTGCCACTGCGCGTCCAACAAAACTGAATATCACGAACTTGCGTATCGCTTCAGGGAGTTAACATCTTTAGAAGACGCTACTGGCAAACAAATCGGCTTACGCACGCTGGTAGTGCATAACGGACGATTTCTTACTGATATAGTTCCAGACCCCGATGATCGACGATCACTGTTTCGAGAACTCCAATCATTTGCCTCAGGTGTCTTGGGTGACATGCTAGAAAATGCAACGATGAGTTGGAGCGAATTTGAAACCTTTCGGTCTGAGAAAAAGCAATCACTCGGAGTCTAACAAGGCTGCATAACAATCCAAATGAACTGGAGCGGTGGTGGCCAGAATTCATGGATCTAAGCCAACTCTCGCTACTTGGTGATGGCGATAATTATTTCTTCGGATGTCTGGTTATTCGACAGTTAAAACGGTTTCGCACCACTTCGATCTGATCTGAAATTGATTATTACTAGTCCGACTGCTCATTTTGTCTGCGAAACTCATCGTTTGCAGTACAGTAATTTTTAACGAAAAATAAAACGGACACTATAAGCGTCTTGAGAAGCCATACATTTTCTCGGAACACCTTTCGGTCGGTCTGGTGGATTGGTGAATTCACCAAAGCGTATTCACATTGTGTCAATTGATAACAAGCAGAAATTCTGATAGATTTAGACAGAAATATATTCTGCCTATCAATCAGTTAGCATGTAGGGGCTGGTATGAGCAAATACCCGATGGATCGCGAATTAAACCCGGAAGAGTTTGTCGATTTCATCTCCGACCTGATTGTAGACATGAAGGCTGGTCTGCCTGAGGTCGCCTCGGAGTTCTATGAAGCCAGTGGACGAGGGGCGATTGCGCTTCAATTCCAAGATGCGGTGACACCACAGGATCGTCGGATGGGTATCGACTACGTTACACCCGCCCGACTTCCCGATCACAAATATTTAAAGCAACTAATCCAGGAGTACGACCCAACTTCTGAACTTGTGGTATTTGCGACAACGAAGAACGGTCAAGTTCAATTCGTCTCTCATCTTACTTTCGCAGAGTTGCAGTCGGCCCCGGAGTGAGTGAGCACTACCACTGCGAAATATGTGTGCTTGCACAATTTGATTACATAGTTCAATCTAAGTAATTTACAATCGCAGGTTTCATCGCCCCCGAAATGAGCCTGTTTACAACCCGGTCAACCCGAGCGGTAAATGACGCGGCTTTTTGAAATCACAGTCACTTGGCCACCGCCGGTTTACCTCAGGCGTTAGGTGGCTTTGAAGCACTGGGGCAGATATTGACTATCGAGATCGATCACATTTTCGTGTTCACCGTCTTCGGTGCGCCGCAGGCGAGTCGCCTTATCAAGTTCGATCTAACGGAGAAGCGATCGAAAACGAAGGTATTTTTTGCCTGATTATGAAAAAATGAAGAAGCAAAGAAACTGCCGTTTCAACTGTTTGCGTATCATTGTTTCTTCTAGTTGCTCAAGCAGTGTCATTGTTGTACCCCTTGCTCAATTTTGTATTTCATAATTTGAATCAATTATCTTTAAAACGTTATACAGTAGAGATTTATCGCTTGAAATCAATAACAACAAAACTATCATGTACAGTATCAATGTGTGTTATGAAACCCGTAGGACATCATAACTGTACAAAAACAGTCGATTTGCGCGTATTTGTTCCATATCAGCATCTTATTTGAACAAATCCTTGGAATTGAATAAATATTTAACCCCATAGAGACGTACAGCACGTGAACGTCTTCGGACAGCCATACTTTCTGCAATTCTGCGTCCCGTTGATCGCAGTAGGCGCTTCGGTATTCCTGAAGTACGTCACACGAAACGATGCGCATAAAAGCTTTCGCAAAGAAGATTTGGCTGTTGGTCTTGATGTATCTGTGACCGCATTGCTGCTTTTCATTGCAGCGGGATCGAAAATGACGGCACAACTTGCCGCGAATCCACAGGATACTGCGCTGCAATCCAAGCTCGCGGGAGCGCCGTGGATCATTGCGGCATTCACAATAGGGATTTGGGGAATATCTACGCTTGTTCGTAAGGCCGGATGGGATGGCGAAGATCAACTAAAACCGCTCTGGGGAATCGCTGTCCCAGACATCTTTGGAATAATCTCGCTGCTGCTAGTAGTGAATTGGATTTCGTAACATGAATCGATGGTTCATCAAACACTTGACTCACAATGTCTCAATGATCATACCAGTGCTCGCAGCATCAGCGTCTCTGGTTGCATTGATGTCGTTCTTTCTCAAGGATATTGGATCATCCACGACATTTCCGCTTTTAACTGGTGTGGTCGCGTCCATCACGGGAGCAGCAGTCGCATACGCCGCGGCGCTTGCAATGAAAACTGTCTCGCGCCAAGCTCCATCCGTATTCATCTCATATTCACATCAGGACACCGCCTTCACAGACAAACTGGCTAAGTCCCTCAAAGATGCGGATGTTGACCCGATTGTCGATCGGCTGGAACTGAACGTTGGCGATGATATCCGCTCTGCCGTGGACGACATGATCGATAGATCAGATTACTTTCTATGTGTCATCTCAAAGAATTCGGCAAAATCTGATTGGGCAAAGAAAGAGATTGAACAAGCTGTAAGAAGGGGCAAACGAATCTTGCCACTCGTCCTTGATGCTGATGCTATTCCAGAACCGCTATCTGGTGTCTACTACGCCGATTTCACCAATGAGTTTGATGCTGGACTTGCTCAACTCCTCAAAACCCTACAGAGATCAAAAAGGTAGCAAATCTGTGAACCAGGATTGACTCGCTTTTTCGTTCTCAATGTTATTTCCTTCTTTTACAATTCGCACTTGTTCATCCTTTGCTCAGTTGGTCCGCTAAACAGAAAAAAACTATTGACTGTGGATTGTCGCTACGAAAACGAGAGCAATCATAGTGCCCAATAGAACGATGGTATCCACATTGATAAAGGCAGAACTCAAGTCACTGCACGATATAGCCCTTGGGTAGATGAAATCAGATCTTCGCCTCGACGCTTTCTTGCAAGAGACGCGTTTTGCCGATCTCCACGCACGAGGAACTGAAACTATCACCTAACCCCAAACGAACATTTTCGAGAAAACATCTTACGGTCGGTTCAATGGAGCAAGTTCACATTGACCTTAAAATTGCCGAAATTGATGCAAACGAAGTGCGTTTGAGAGATGTCGAATCGCGTTCGAAATTCAATATTCTCCGATTCGAGTCTCTCTCCCTAACGATTTTCTTCATTGCAATTTCCTCTTGACTCTATCATCCTTGGTTAAACAGAATTCTTGAAAATCCACCCTTAATGGGTTAAATTGATATAGTTCTGTATAACTCTAGTTAGCCAACAAAGGTGGAACTCCAAGAGTGTCATCCATATTCATTAGCCATAACACCAAGGACAAGCCGTTTGTCCGCAAGCTTGCAACACGCTTGAGTGAAGAGGACGTCGTTGTTTGGCTGGATGAAGCTGTCCTTAATATCGGCGATTCGCTTATCGAAAAGATCAGCGAGGGAATTCAAGATATGGAATTCGTTGCCGCAATTATCTCGCATAACTCGATTGCTTCGTCATGGGTTCAAAAGGAACTCAGCCTCGCGATGTCTAAAGAGATCAAGGGGCGTCAAGTTGTCGTACTACCGATCATGATAGATGACTGCGAACTCCCAGAACCGCTGCGTGACAAGCTGTATGCAGATTTTCGTGACGTGAATGAATTTGAGACGTCGACCGTGAAACTGCTGAAAGCGATGGGCATCACCCCAAGAACTGCAGCGGTGGGGGGCCCTGAATCCAGCCGTCCGGCCAATCCAACAATGGCACAAGTCGACAAGTTCACGGATCTTCACATCATTGGCGTTGATAAAGAACAGACATATAATCCTGATCCTCGAAAAGCGATGTTCAACGTGTATTTGGAACTTTCCAGTTTGCCCCCAAGTGGTTGGGTTCAGCTTTTCGCCCAAGAACGTTCGTTCCCGCGGCATACGATGTGGCGTCGTGCATGGCTCGAAGGCAGGTACATCGTCATACATTGTCCGATTGATGAGGTGGGCAAGCATCACCTCACTGACCTTAAACAAGACGTTGCAAATACAAATCGCAAGTACCGGGAAGTGCTTGCCAAACACTTACAGCAAGTTGCGCGTGAACAAGAACGACAACGCATTGAAGAACAAGAGCGAAATAACCATCTCGATTCACTAGACTTCTCGTGAAACGAGTTGGCTAGGCTAACAATAAATGTTCCGGAGTTTTCGTTCGGGCAGAGTCTGAAATCAACGTCGCTAGCGGTAACCTCGGGGTTTTAGGCGTTACCCGGCTGCCCCTGGTAAAGCGAGACTCAACGGAATGAAGCCACACGATTTTCAGTCAGGCTTCGCAAACTTGATGCGTCACCCACTACATCCGACTTAGGGAGATATCTATACTTGGGAGCAGCAATCCCAAAGCCTCATCCGCATTAAAATGCCATTGTCATTTGTTCCCACATCTATTGACTCAAGTAATATCGATGCTTATTGTATTTTTGTGCTTGGCATCATAATACAATTGGAGACTGAGACCATATTGTTAGTTTTCGAATGAAAATCGCGGGTAGTTCCTCACCCCGCATTTTTTCGTGAAGGAGTATAAGATTCAATAATCGTGGTTCAGAATGGCCACGAAACGATACAACCAAAATGACGCGCGAGCGTCAAGAACTGCTTCCTCAGAAACGACCAACCTGAGCTCAAAAAAGCTCTTGAATGTACAGAAGCAGTGCTTGTGCCGCGCCCCGTACGGGGCGTTGGCCAGGTACTGTTCTGTACGCCCCTTGGTCGGGGTCTGAGGAGCGGGCCTGGTCCAGCGTCCTATTTTTTTGCTAACCAGCGTTATCGACACTCGCGATCCTCAGTTTCTCATTAGCTGAAAAGAAATGAGAAGTACTATTGATGGGAGTGAGTGATATGGAATTCCAAGAGGTTGATTCCAAATGGTGGCTGGCGAATAGCGATCAACATGAGGGGCCGTTCTCTGTAGAAGAAATACTTGCTCGGGTGGCTCAGTCCGACTTGAGAAACGATCAACTGGCGTGTCCTGTCGGAGGCAGTGAGTGGAAACCGCTCAGAGAATGGGACGCATTTGCTGAAAAGATAGATGACTCTGAACTGATCCCCCCTCCCCCTCCGTTACCGTCACAAAAACCTGGCAAAGCTCCCTGGAACCCGACTCATCTCTGGTACCTGGGACTTCTTTTCAGCCCACTATGGCTGGGAATTCTAACCGCCATTAACAGCAAAAGACTGGGACTGAAAATATCAATCTGGGGTCCCTTGGGATTGGGGATAGGCTGGCTTGTCGCTGACATCTTTTTTGATCAGTTCGTTGTAAGCTCCCTGATTGTCTCGGTATTGCTGCTGGGGGGATTTGCGTTCGCTTGCTGGTACATATTTCTTGAGAAACAACTGAACCAGTTTGAATCGAATACGGCGTCCAACCAGAGCCCCGGTAGTTGGTTAGTCCCTTGCCTTGCCGGATCTCCGCTGGCTCTGCTTCAGTTGGCTGGGATTGCCGTTGCATTTCTTCCAACTGGTCCACGGGATGTCTGTAGTGAGTTTCTAGCCGCTGATACTCCCGATGAAGCAAAACAATATGTCACATCTAACATGATGCCGATTATCCGGCAGTTCGAGCTTCTCGAAACTCTTGCCAAACAGCTTCCAGAATTACAGGAAGACGAAGATGAGATTGAATACTTTCAACTGACTGACGAAGCTGAAGCTGCTCCCAATGTCGGGGGATATTTAGTTGGCTACCAATCTACGATGCCTGATGAAAATGGTGGTACTTTTACATTGGATGGCTATTTTCATTTACTAGAAGTGAAAGGTGAATGGAAAATCGACAGCTGGATCATTACACAATTTAATAATCAGCCTCTGGATAACGGTCCCACATCGATGTTGACTTTTTTCAAGGGTATCACTGATGAATTGCAGCGACAGATTGATCAGAAAACTTCAATCGAAAAAGGTAAAAGCCCGCTAAAACGAGATTACTCATTTTATAACTATGGGATCACACCGACAGACAATTCTCCGCCGTCCACTCCTGTGAAGCAAGAAGACTCACAGCGCAATCCCGCTCCCAAAGACGCAAAGAAAAAGACCGAAACCAAGAGAAACAATCTTCCTGCTCTGATTGTGTCATTTCTCCAAAGCATCTTTGGTGAAACAGGAGGCCGTATTGTGTTTATTCTCATCATCATAGGGGTGCTCTCCTACAATTGGAGAAACAGTCGCTCTTGATTCAGTCCCAGGAATGCTACCAGAAAATCTGAATCACAGATTAGATATATTTTTTATTGCGGGACTTCATCGATGCCAGAGCGAACAGTTGAACCTAAGTGGTGGATTTCGAACGGTAGCAAACCAGACGGCCCATTTGACATTGACATTATACGCGCACGAATCAAGGCTCTCGAGCTCTTTCCGGATAATCTCGCCTGTCCGGTCGGCGGTGATGAGTGGAGACCACTTAGAGACTGGAAGGAAGCATTTGGAGACGCAATTTCTGTTGCTGTATCACGACTTCCACCACCTCCACCGCTCAATTCCACAAATGATCGTATACAGGCGAGTTCTGCTCCTGAAGAGCTAACTCTTCAACCAGGTGGAGAAAGGAAACCAATCGCAGAAAACACAGAGGGGCAGCCTATTACCTCATCTGAATCTCCCCCCAAGATTGCCTACGGAGCAAATGTCACATTCGAACCCTATCTCCAGAATATCCTGGATCTAAAAAAATACGTGCAACCGGGTTGGATCTTATACCTAATGATAATGGTTCCGTTTTTTCTACCAAACTTTGGTTCGACTCCTGGCAGTCCCTGGTTCATTGCCATCGTTGCGACGATCTTCGGTGGCATCCTCTTCTCTGTTTTGATTCAACCCCAGGAAAATGATTACGGGATCGCGATCGGTGCCTTCATCTTTACATTCATCATTGGGTTACCGTTACTCTTTTTCTTCCAGGAGATGGCTACCAAATATGCAGGTACTCCATTTTCGGAAGTCATGAAGACCGGCGGAGGGCGTTTCAAAATCTTTCTCTGTTTAACCTGGTTAATCGGAAATGGCTACAACCAGATCTCTCCAGATGATCTGGGAGCGAGCCTACCTTTCTTTTACCATTTTGTTGCAATGTTCTCGAGTGTCGCTTTATGCGAGGAAGTATTGAAATTCATTCCTGTAATGTACGTGGCAAAATCTACCGCGGGAGACTGGAAGCAGAGAGGCTTGTTCGTGGGAGCCCTGTCAGGGCTCGGCTTCGGTATTGTGGAAGGAGTGATGTACCATTCCCAGATGTATCAACCCCAGGAAATGCCGCTCTCGATCTATTTGCTGCGATTCTTCTCAGTAGCAATGTTGCATGGCTGCTGGACAACAATTTCTGCAGCCTGTTTTTATTATCTATTAGAAAATCCGGATGATTATTCTCATAAACCGCCAACAGACATCTTTGAATATACGTTTTTGATTCTAGTTTCAGTATTAGCTTCGATGGGACTGCATAGTCTCTATAACGTTCTCGTTGCGCGGTCGTTGTTTCTGGGTTTACTAATAGCATGGTTGACTGTATTTATCACTGTGCGATTATTTGACTCTCGACATGAGCCCCAGAACCTGCATTGTGCGGATCCAGCTTAAACGGAGTGATCCGCCTGTTTCCTTTGGCTGGTGCAACCAATCCCAGGCCTTGGAACACAATCGGCCCACTCTCGACGGCCGATCAGTTCGAAATCCCTGAACGGTATGGCTGCTGCCGCCACTGTGCCTGTGCGGTATCCAGGCACAGCAACGTGGACGTCGCTGCCCCTGATGCCAGCAGATTGTACATTCTGTACTGCATGTCTCATTCAATATTGACGACGAATTCACCGCTTCTCGCGACACAGACACCGTTCTTGACAACGAAACATTCCACCCAATGCATCCCTGGGAATTTAGTTGACTCAGTTCGCTGCTTCCCGGACTTGTTACTCTCGTAGAAGTCGCCTCGCAACTGGCCAGCTCTGGCAGCCTCTAGGCCAGTATTAACCACCTGCCAATGCATTTTGTATGGCTTCGGCACATTCGTGTTCGCCTCGAAACGCAAATCAACACCTTTAGGCAGCGGAGAGGAATTGCTGACAAATGGTATCGGTCTGAAGCCCCGTCGAGTGTAGCGTGCTTGAACCGAGGCCGAGTATCTCGTACTGGATACATGCCATTGGGGGGCCTGTCGGTGCCCAACATCAAAACGCAGAAACCCTCTGGTAACACGACCGAATAGAGATTGCGGTTGTTGGTGTGCCCCGGGCATCGCTCCTGAATACTTATTTGCAACCCGGCTGCCTGCGGAAGCACCGAATGCCTTCTGCAATCTGTCACTCAGTTCCAGTGGAGTAGCTGCGTTGAGAAGCTCATCAATGTCTTCCTGGACCCAGTGCAGCCACTTGAAGAATGCATCAGGTTTGCGACTGCCGGTTTCATTCCAGCGATCAGCAAAATTCTCATCCGGATTCACTGGGTTCGGTATGTACCATTGCTCGTCAATGCACTTGATCACTCCCGTGTCGGTGTAGCGCTGCACCCGGTCCAGAAATGTGGCCAGCGTTGAAAAAACGTCGCTTTCTTGTGCATAGCAAGTGGCTGCCAGCGTGGTAATGATCATCGAAATCGGCTTGTCACCTTCAAGATCGTCTCCCGAAAAACGCACGTCTCGGTGTCGCTTCAGGATCTGAATCGCCCTTTGCAGAGGCGTCCGCACCAACTGATCTGGAACGTCATCGACGCTGGCGAAGATGTGCGAGTGCTGGCGTTGAAGTTCGGTTTTCCGCAACGCAGCCACCCGGGTAAAGACCGGCCGCTGTCGTCCGAAGAACCAGTCAGCGTAACCAGCAGGATTAGTGGACCCCCAGCCGTATACTGCTCCATCGTCGTTTCGGTCCGTGAGGCTGACGGCCTTCAGGCCGTGTTCCGTGCCGGTCAACTGGTGCGGATTCGGAATACAAGGCAGGACATCTAGATGAAATCCGATTCCATCGTCCTCGGCGTACAGCAGCGTCCAGCACCGGCGTCCTTCCTTAGTCAGGAGTTTTTTGTAGGTGCCGTGCTCTTTCAGGCGATCGCCCACCGAATGTTTCACCTGCCGGGCCGAAGTATCACCCGCCCGCACCGGCAAATTGCACACCAGATCGATGTCGTATTCTGCTTCAACTCCGCCCCGCAGCGGTTTTACGACCGTCCCCAACCGAAACGATCCCTGGGGATAGATGACCGGTGTGGCGACAACGGCTGGATACTCGCCGTCTTCCAGCCAGTTGCCGACACTGGTGTATCGTTCCACCGCTTCCTTGTACTTCGACGGTGGAATGTCGAGTTCTTCGGCGATCTCCCGCAGGAGCGTATTAACAATGAGGATACGGTTGTCAGCCATAATTTCTCCGCTTAGTTAGGTATTGGAAATACGAAGTGCTCGACTGAATCCCCCCGTGCTCCGATTCTGGTCGTAGACTTCGATCGGTAGGTCTGCTTTGGGCATCCACACGCGCCCGACCTCTATTGCACAAGCTACGGGGACTGCCGGAAACAGATGAAGTTCCGCTTCTTCGCCGTGTTTTTTCTTGATCTCATTGAAGACAAAACGTAGCGTCTCCCTGAATTGCTGGAGCTGCTCACGAGACTTAAGGAAGTCGTTGCCCGGGTTGCTGTGCGTTATGGTCCAGCAGGCCGCTTGTTCACCGACAATCGGCCGGACGCGATCCAGCACGACGTCAGCACTGAGCCCGAGTATGAGGGCAACCGTCTGAGATGTCTCATCACCGTCGCAGCCCACTTCATATTTAAAAGCGTCCGGGTTTTTCTGCCAGCCCCAGTCCGGCGGTTCGCGATGTAACTGAAACACATCTGTTGCTGGAATATCCGAAAGCAACCTGCCAAGCTCGATCAGCAGTGGTATCGGCGCCAGCCCGAAGATCGACAGATGCTGGATATCATCTGGCCTGAGCCGGGACTTCACCTCAGTCTGGAACTGCCGCCGCAGATGTTCCGATTCCATTTCCCAGTAGCGATTTTCAGCATCACTGATACTGCGATTGTTAAGGCTCAGCTCTATGGGCCTGGGATTCGCGGGACTACGTTCCGGAACCAGTGCAGCTGCTGCTTTCTGGAAAGTGAGCGGCACGTCGTGATCACCGATACGTGCACCGTACAAGACGATATGTGACTGCCGGTCGGGAGCGATAGATGTCACCAGTTCGATACGTTTCTCGTGCTCGTCCTTCATGTGTCGGAGACGATCTACCGGGTGCCCCTCAACATCTGCAATGTCCACCAATCGATGATGCGCATCGCAGAGTAACATCAGGTTGCTCAGATCGCTTTTCAGCTTCTCTGACAGCACTGGATCGCCACGCGGCCCTCCAGGCTTGTCAGCAATGATGTGGGCAATGTATGCCTTATTAAACTCAAACTGCGTCAAACCGTCTCGGTAGAGTGCAAGATTACAGCCGTCGTACTGGCAGCGGCCAGCGGCTTTTCCCCATAGGCACAGCTTAGTCGGATCGGGAATGTAAGTGACTGACATAGGATTTTCTCTACTAAGAAGATGCAAAGGCGACGACTGACGTTTCAGTGTTTTTTGTCTTTCGGCGGTACTGGATCGTTGCCATAGCTGTCTGAATCCCGGATCTGGCCATTCGGCCGGTGGATGACCAGTTCGGTTTGTTGTTTCTTTGCAAGTTCTTTACCCGCTGTGATGGCGTCGGCCTGAGTCGAGTGTAACGATGATGCTCTTTGAGCATTTTCCCGCTTCAGTGCCCAGCCTTCTCCTTGTGGAACAACGTGATAGTCCTTCTTCGTCATGATCGCGCCTTTCGAAGTAATGAGAGTGACTGTGCGAAGATTCGTAATCGAATCGTCGCAACGAATATATATTCAACTATAACGAATATACCAAATGCACCAACTTATTCAACCCCAGCGAACAAGAATCTTGCCAAGACGAATGATGTTTGATAGACTCTTGGAATGGAAAAAAGTTCGCAACAAAACGATTTACGTTCCGAAGAGTCGGTGATGTCACTGGCTCATCGAATCCAGATGGCCCGTAAACAAGCCGGCCTCACTCTGGAGCAATTAGCCAGTCAGGCCGAGGTATCAAAGACTTACATCTGGGAACTCGAAAACGACCAGAAGGGTGAAAAGAAACCGTCAGCAGATGTCCTGCTTCGCATCGCGAACGCTCTGAAAACTACTATCGCCGAGCTTCTGGGGCTTCCGACTGTCCAGGCCGACGACAGGAATATCGAAATCAGTAAGTCGTTACGTGAATTCTGTGAATGGATGGAAAAAACCGACCGAAAGCTGTCCGAAGAAGAGATTCGTGATCTCGCAGCGATGCGGTTTCGTGGTGGACAACCGAAATCCCGCGATGATTGGGATGACCTGTATAGGACACTCAAAAGAATCACGAAGGGGTAAGACGATGTCGCCGGGCCGCCAGAATTACCATAAACACGTTCAGGCCATTATCGATGAAACCGGAGAGGAGGATCCCTTTGAGGCAGTCAAGGTGAAGGCACGCCGTGTCATCACGGACTACGTTTCGCTCTTCGGCGAACAACCCCCGTTCAACCTCAAGGCCATTGCCAGTGTACGCGGACTACACTGGTCGGATGACGATCCGCGATTCAGCCCGGATTCCGAGATTGCTCCGGAAGCTGATGGGCGAGTTGTATTACGAGTAAGCAAATCGCGGCCGGAATCACGCCAACGGTTCAGCATCGGCCACGAAATTGGACACACTCTATTTCCGGAATACCAACTGGCCGTCCGGTGTCGAAAGGGGACCGAACGCAACTGGGCAGCCCCAGAAGACCTGCTCGAAACGCTGTGTGATGTTGCTGCTTCGGAGCTGATGTTTCCCGATCCCTGGTTTCGTGATCGAATCGATAGCTTCGAACTCTCAGCAGCAAACATCGCAGAGCTTGCAAACTATTATATCGCCTCCCGCGATGCCACGGTTCGACGTTTGGTCGAACTGCATCCCGAACCGATGGCGGCTGTGTTTTTCAGCTGGAAACTGAAACCCACCGAACAACGGCTCGTCAACCGCAACCGGCGTCAAAAACCGTTGTTCGGGGAAGCATTGCGGATGCCGTCACCAATGTTGCGAGTCGACTATGCCATCTTGAACGATGCATTCGAACGCGTCGGCACCAGTCACATCCCCAAAGACAAGTCGGTTCCGAGCGTAGGTCCAATCCATGCTGCATCAGTTAGTCAAACTATTCAGGACGGACATTGTCACCTCGATCTTGGGACACTTCACGGACGTTTTCGTATTCATGCATTGCCCGTGTTCACATCTGAAGAAGCAACCGGTCCCGACGGCGCCTCAAGCATCGTCGCCATCCTGCGTCCCTTGTAATTGCGTTGATGGCCCGCTTACATCGTGACTTCAACTTGAAAGAAACACGTTGGCCGAACCGATTCCTGACATCGAAGCGGATATGATTCAATTGATAGACTTTCAGTGCGGCTGTCCGGATTCAGCTGGAGCCGAGTGATCACACTGCTTCAAATAACCTCAAAAACGCCTTGCTAAACTGAGTATTTAGAGGCACATCCAGGTTCCGGTACAGAAATCTGGTAATATTTAGCTGAGTGAGGCATATTTTTGCTATTTCTCACCTGGTGGCAGTCATCTTTTCCCCATCGTCTCTGTCTTGATCGCCTTATCCTTATCAGTAGCACTTTTGACCTAAATTTTGGCCAAAAACGTGTCATAATAAATAGGATGGAAAATGCTTATCTATTGCTTTTCCAAGCCAATTAAATGGGACTATGAATTCTCAGAATCTTAGTACTTGGTGACTGTTTATTGACTTCATGTTCCCATTGCTTCCCGACATTTTTTCAATCTACGTTGTAATTCTTGTCTGGTTTTTCGAGTACTCTGGAATTTTTTATCCAACTCTAATGGATCGAGCTCAATACCCTCCAGGAATTCTGTAAACGCTTCATCGATATTTCTTACCTTTCGGTTCAATCGCTCTCTGTATCTGGCAAACAAACCACATTCCAGGAAAACAAACATTTTCAGCATGGTCGAAAATCTGTTGTATCCCCACCCAGGTTTATCTTCTCCCCGATTGTCGTTGCCGAACCAACCCTGAAGATGTTTTTTATGACCATACATCAAATGATGATTTGCGATGTCATGTAATTTCAGATCCTGATCAGCAAGCAAATACCAAGGGATGAACAGTGTCAGTCCAGCTGCTCCATCGACTTCCTCGCTGTATTGGGAAACCCCGACTGGATTCGAATGCATCGGAACTGGAAGATGTGGTGTCGCCAGTCTTTCCAGACTCCAATCGTAATAAAACTGAGTATAACCTGCATAAAAGGGTCTCTGACTTTTGGGCAGCGGGGTAGCGTCTCTCAGCATCTTCATAGGAGGCACACTAGGGAACTCTCCCCTTTGTTGAATCATTCCC
Source organism: Gimesia chilikensis (assembly GCF_007744075.1). NCBI lineage: Bacteria > Pseudomonadati > Planctomycetota > Planctomycetia > Planctomycetales > Planctomycetaceae > Gimesia > Gimesia chilikensis. The sequence continues at coordinate 5,400,728 of NZ_CP036266.1, forward strand.
CACCACTCCCCCAGAAACACTGTGTTGGAAAGCTGAAACCCAGGATCAGTCACCAACCAGCCAGCATATCCAATTTGGCGTTCCTGGGCCTGTAACTTATATTTCTCTTCCTCCTTGAAATAGTTTTTGATCATGAGCTCAGAGCTACCATTGCTTCTCATGCAATCTTCAATCGTTAAACGAAGATCATGACTGATTCTAGTATGCTCAGCCTGGAAATGGCGGGTACCGTCATTAGAAGGAGGAAAATATTCTTTTAGCAGGGGATACCAAAAAGGCTGTTTTAAAAAGAGCCCCATCCCTGCGATCTCATTCAGATCATACTCAAACTGAAGTTCTTGTTTACTCCACAGACCGGGAAGATGTTTATTCAGGGCATGTATAAAATCAACTGGCAAGGCATAAATTACATCTTTATCCAGGCATAATCGATCTGGATATCGCCTCTTCAGCTCGTCCCAAGCGGTATGGTACTTTTCTTGAATCTTTGAGTCCTGCGACATTCTGAGCCTCCTTCAACAGCATGCCATGATGTATACAAAGGTGCAAATAAATATAATCTAATCAATGACTCCCCAATTGAGGTAAACGAATTCTAAAACGCTTACCTCGATATCTTCCGACCATCTTGGAATAGTTCTGCCGGATCTAATATTTTCTTCTAGCTCTCCGGTGTTTCTAATGTCCACAGATGTGCAGATGAATTCTAACCAGCCTGATCGGGAAAAAGAATCTCAGGATGCTGCTCGTGATGATTCTTTAAAGACCGTCCGAAAGTCACCCTCTAAATCTCGCAAGATGGTTCGTTCAGAACTAATGGGAGATCATACCCATGAAACGAGTGTTGGTGTCAACGTCCACATCTACGAAAGAGATGGGAAATATCTGGCGCGTGGCCGTTTTGAAAGAAGACCGTTTGGAGAAACACTAGGAACAGATCTACAGGAAGCCAAATCTAAGCTGAGAGAATTGCTGCATAGGCTTGACTCTGGCACATTTGTTCCTCCGAGTGACGCCCGAAAGCAGATATTAAAAACCAGAAGAATTCCGAACCTGACTCTGCGCCAACTTTGCGATAGATTCTTGAGCGAAAAACGCAAAACCCGGGGAAAAAAAACTACCAGAAGCTATATGAATCGGCTTGCACCTGCCCTGGATTATGCGGAATTAGCTCAATCACTTAAAAAATGGCCCGCTGCAAATTTACTCAACAGAGACTTTACTCTCGGCTTAGTCGAATTTCTATTCAACCGAAAGGTGACCAGGAACGGTAGCACAAATGCTCCCACGAAACCGATGTCCGCACGTCAGATACAAAATTGTCTGGACACGTTAAGGATGGTTTTAAAATGGGCCTGTAGAGCAGACGTACGCAATCTTCCACCTGATTTTGTCAATCCTGTTTCGACCGACCTTTTTGATCAATCATTTAATAAAGATCCTCTCCGGCGATGTGTATTTCCACTTGAACGAAGGCTTGCCCTCTTAAATACCATGGATGACTGGCAATTCATAACGTTGAGCATAATATTCGTTTTGCCTCTTCGTTTAGAAGACGTCGAAGGACTCCTCGTCAGTGATGTAGACTTCGAAAAGCAACAGGTACATTTTGGAAGTCGATTTGGTGGATCAGATTTCAATAAAGGAAAAGTGGAAGTTCAATTCCCGTTACCTGAAGAGCTGATGCCTTTGTTACGTATATCGGTGGGAGAGCGGGTTGAAGGTCCACTTTTCCTGAATCGGAAGATTTACCAAGGGAAATCCTCAATAAGATATGCATTCGACTCGAAGTCAGATTTAGAACAACAGTATCAACTTGAATTAGCTAAGGCTCCGAAAGGTACTATTCTTAACAGCCAGGATCGGAAAGCTGCGTTCCGTAAGTTCTTGAGCAAAGCTGGTGGCGTTACCAGTGACTATGTAGGAAAACAACTGCGTCAGGTAATTGGAAAAGGTCAACCTGGTAAACCACATGACTTCCGCGGTTCCATAACACAGGAGATGAAAGAAGCTGGTGTACCATTTTTAGAATTACGGTACCTAACTGCGCACGCTGTGAATGACATTATTAACGTGTATTCCGGCCTGAATCCCAAACACGAAATCGCTAAATATTACGACAAGATTCGTCCCCTGCTGGAGGCGATTAAGACTCGCACGGAACAACTTGTAACGTCGGAAATAAGTGCTTGCCAAAGTCGATCGAATCCAGTACAAGATACATTACCTGAAGGTGGTCAGAATGTTTAAATTCGGTTGGTGCACCGCTGGTGCACAACTGGTGCAAACGCCAGACAGCCGGATCAAGTGTGTGGTTGCAGAACCGAAAAACCATCGAAGTAAGCAACTGTTTTATTTTCAATTAGTTACGCACCATTAGGTTTATTTTCGTCGCGTTGAAATCAGCTTTGAAACCACCCAGGCGGAGAGTCCCCCTCTCTCCGCTTATTTTTGTACAAGACCGCTTTTGACCCTTTTTTTGTAGGACCAAACGATCAACCGGAATTGAAGATTCTGATTTTGTGCTAGATTTGTGCTGATTAGAAAACCGGTTCACCCTGAGCATTCCTGAAAATAAGGTTTCGACATTGGTGTTATACAAGTGAGTCTGCAGGAACAAGCTGTGAGCTAAAAGCAGCGGACACTCTGAGAATGACGGGAGGCCTGCGATGTTTTTTAAAGCAACCTCTCAAGCACGTTCCTGTCCTGAAGGCTGATAAAGCCAACATCTATGCATGCGGCTGATACTCTCACTACATCGCAGCCTGAGATCTCAATTCAGTGAAATGTGTATAGTACCTTGCGGCGACATACCCCATGGGCATTCTGAAGTCGTCACTCACTTTATAATCAGGCGACTGTAACCAAACCGGCGCCCATTCCGGAAGGCAACCGGGGTCAACTCATTATCGCCAGTCATAACACCACCCGGCTTAAGACTGTCGTTGTGGTCTTCAATCCCACGTACAGAATCCCCGGCGTTCCTTCACGGGTGATGTAGAAGAACGTGACGGTATCCAGAGGTCTGGATTTGTTGGTTTCCTGATCGAAGCTCACCAGCAGATCCTGTTGGTGGCTCTCCTTTCCGCCTGCAGCGCGTTGCTGGGAGTCTGGTTCAAGGATTCTTTCCACCGTGACTTGGGTAACTCCCAAGTACGGAGACCGATGGGCCGCAAGACAAACTGAATCTGCCCCTCTTCACCCTTGATTTCGTCCCCCAGCATATCTTATCCCTGCCCGGCCGCCCATTTCCGGATTTCATTAAATAGATCGTCTAACAGTTTTTGATTACTCCAGCGTTCCGACAATGCTGTCGACCGCCCCGCATCAAGATCATAAAACACGAGCCCTCCCGGTGCGCTACGTAGCGACTGCAGAACCGAGTTGCTCGTGCCACTTTCCGTCATCAATGGTGCAGAGGACGAAACCGAATCGGCGGGTGCCGGAGCAGGCAACGGCGGCAGGTTCACTTTTAAAAACGCGGGGTCATCAGTGAATTCCCATCTGTGCTTCTGCCACCACCGTGCCCAACGTGCTGCAACCTGGTGGAACAGCTCTGCCTTGGCACGTTTCTGACTGGAGAAATCGCTCTCATTCAAAAAGATGTGAAACAGTTGCTGATCACCAAAATTCTGACCGGTCAGCGACCCCAGGGCGCCAAAGATCTCGCGGGCAGGCCGCCCAAATCCATACTCGTTGTCACTGTGTTTCGGACTCAGATCGTGCTCCTGCATGAATTTGAGCAGTGTGACATCGGTGCTCTTCAGCCGCTCTTAAACAACTAAATTAACCCCTCAATATCTAAAAAAAGCACAAAGCCGGCCACCATTACAGGTGGCCGGCCATGCTGACAGGATCTTTATCTGCAATCTCAGCTAAAGGTTTTTCCTGCGGCTTCGCCCGTCTGGAACAGGCAACCCACGTTGCTCATGCCAGTATTTCACAGACTCGGTAACTACGTTTCGGTCAATTTCCAATTCTTTGGCAATCTTGCCGTAAGTCATCTTTCGATCGAAGCGTTCCATCACTTTTTCAGCAACACTCTGATGAAGCAGAGTCTTTTGATGTTTATCGTCCAGTTGCCACCGCCGCTGGCGCCCATCTGGCTTCTTGAGCCCCAGTAGGGCAAACGCTTCATGTAAGAGAGTCGTTACTCGCGTCCTCCCCACTTTGAGAGCAACGGCAATGTTCTTTTCAGGTTCTCCAGCATCATACATCTTCTTTGCAGTCTCGCGCTGAAGGTCTGTCCGACTAGACTGAATGAAGTCGATAGAAATCTGCTTTGTATGTTCAGATCCGTCTCGATCTGGAGCGAAGTTTTTTAACTCACACGAAACACTGTGTGCGGAGATGCAGAATGCTCCACGTAAGGCCTTTCGTTTCCTCAAGGGGATATCAATCTCTTCAAGAATGATGTCACCATCAATCAGACTGCGTAATGCATGGTTTGCGGAGGGCGACGTTTTCTGCAAATCCTCGTAAAGGTTTAATAGCCGCTCCTTCAGCCATGCAGCATCGGGAGCTTCTCCGTCATGTATGCATTCACGACGTAATTCAGTGAGTTCTTCCTGAAGAGCTTTCCGTTCTTCATTTCGTCTCTGTAGCCGTGAGTTCAGGTCCTGAGGGGGATCTCCCTCCTCAACAATATCCAGTAAACGTTCAATCTTCTGGTTCACCTTACTCAGTGCCCGCTCTTTTTCTCTAATTGCTGCCGGCACTCTACTCTCATACTCATGATAGCAGCGTTTTGTCTCTTTGAGAGCATAATCGAACCAGACTGCATCGTTCAGGATAATCTCACCGATCCGGTCCACGATCATTTTCTCTACGTCTTTTATCTGCACAGAAGTGATCACATTGCAAATACCACGCTTGGCATCGCGACACTGAAACCTTCTCCCAGTGTTGTAAAATGGATTGCCGCACTTGGCGCATTTCAAGAGACCGTGCAGAAGCCTTACTTTTCGTCTTCCGTTGGTTTCCGATGACGATCCCTTCAATCGACCTTTAGCTTTTCGATGCTGCTCCCATTTTTCAGAGTTGGCATCCAGCTTCTCTTGCGCTTTCCGAAATGTATGTTCATCCACAATACGGAGATCTGGACGTTCGCGCGTCCATTTTTCAGATTCTTCCTCTGGTCTTATTTCCTGAGTTAGCTTACCTGTTTCCGGATCCCGATCGTTCTGACACTCTCCCCAGGGCCAGATACCGATATACTTCCTGTTTGAGAGGATCCCCACCACGAGGTTGTGATGCCAATCATCAGTTGTAGATCGATGATCTTTGGGAGCTTTTTGCTGATTCAGCATTCTCACAATTTGGCCGATAGAGTATCCCTCATCTACATACCAGGTATAAATCTTGCTGACCCACTCTGCATGTTCCTCATTGATGACATACACCTTCCGCGGCTTACTGTTCCGACCTGATCGAGTTTGCTCCGTCCCCGGTACCGGTTCAGAGCCATATCCAAAACACCAGTCCCCCACGGAGTAGCCCTGCCTTAGTGCCAGCTCCTGGCCATCATGCACAGATTCACTCAGGTCCTTGATGAATTGTTCATGTATGACGGAGAAAATGGATGCAATCACTTCCCAGCCAGTCACTTCTGTGTCAATACCTTCCATGACGCATATGCACCTGACCTTGTAGGTGTGAACGAGTTTTTTCAGGAGTGGCATCGTGATCACAGATTCCCGTGCCAGACGGCTGAGGCTGTATAAATATAAAACGTTAAATTTCCCATCACTGGCTTCCTCAAGCAACCGGTCCAACCCCTCTCGCTTCAGCTTGGTTCCGGAGACAGCCTTATCTGTATATTCCAGATCGTGGGAAATAGAATGCCCGTTGGAAATTGCCTTTTGTCTGCATTTTTCCTGTTGCCTTTCAATACTATCATCTCTCTGAAGCGAAGAACTGAAACGTGCATAACTGGCAGCTTTATCCTGTGCCTCATCCTTCCTGTGCTTTGTATTTCCACGTTTTCTCCTGCGGGGATATACAGATGAGTTCTCCACCGATTGCGAGGACTGATTTACATCAGCCCGCATGAAAGCCCAAACCGAAGACTGGCCATAGAGCAGGAGAACTCCCGCGCACAAAACAAGCATTAAAAGAATCTGGCTCAGATACCCGCTATATGTCTTGCGGCTGGTCTTCGCCGTACCAGTAGAGAATGAAGACAAGGAAAAAGGAGTTCTCCCATGCGCGGTTATTGTTGCTGTCAAGACGGACATCCATTCCAGTGTCTGCCGGATACAGGTCACAGGAGTGGAAGACTTAGAAACATTTTCTGACTTCAGGTCGAAGAAACGGTGTAACATTTTGTGATCTCCATTTAAATCGGGAGGTAACATAAATTTTTTGCGATCTGTTCCATCAGACCGCCAGATAAATAAGGGAGCAGAAAACTATGGCTCTGACCGATTCAATCGCTGCATCGCAGCCTGTGACTCCCGGTCAGCGATATGCGTGTAGTGTTGCAGTGTCTTATGATCGACGTGACCCACCCACTTGCGGATGATCGCTTCAGGGATGCCCTGCACAATGGCCCGCGAAATAAAGCTGTGCCGGAACGTGTGCAGGTGCCCTTTCAGTCCCAGCTTTTTAAGAGTCCGTTTGAGAGACTCCAGCAGTCTGCGTTCCGAGATCTGATGATCGCCTTGGGGATATCGCTTGGACGCCCTGGCCGTAAAGACCCAGCGACTGCGCCGGGGCTGTGCCTGCAGAACCTTACGAGCACGAGCAGAGATCGGGATCGAACGTACGTTCCCGGTCTTTGTCGTCCAGTCATCCTTAGGCCGGACATGAATTAGTCCCTGCTTCAGCTCAACATCGTCCCAGGTCAGCCACCGGAGTTCCCCGATCCGCAGTCCGGTTTCTGCCAAGAATGTAAATACCGGCCAGTGAACCTTGGAACTGGACGTAAGGACCTGTTCGACCTCCTCCCAACTCCAGAACGGTTGCGGTTCTGATTTAGGTTCAGTGAGCTTCAAACCTTCCAGCGGATCCTCGTTGAGCATGCGACGCGTCTTGGCAAAGAGTAAGAGGCGACGGATCACTCCCACTTCGGTATAGATCGTCTTGGGTTTTGCCCCATCCTGTTTTCGGTATTGCCGGTAGGCATCCACAAAGCGCATGTCGAGCTGTTCCAGCTTATAAAGATCACGTGATTCAGCAAAATCAGCGACCCCTTTCAGAACCTGTCTGTATTTACTGATGGTCTTCGGACGCAACTCTTCCGTTTTGCAACTTTGAATGAGTGCTTCTATCGCATCGGTAATCAGAGCTGGTTCAGATTCAACCGTTTTTACCGCCTCTCCTTTTAACAGTTCTCGCTCCAGGGCAAGTGCCCTGGCACGCGCTTCCTTCTTATTCGAAGTTTTCAGAGATTTGCGAATCTGTTTACCGCGAAATTGCATATTGAGATACCAGACACCGTTCCGGTTAAATATCGATGCAACCTCACCTACACGTTCATTATTCATATTGACGTTTTTAATTTTCGTATTCATAATTTCTATACTCCTTTACTCATCAGCTTGAGAACCAAGCGATCACGGAGAAAACGCAGATGCTTGCCTAACCGCTGAACACAGCCCGTTAGCTTGCCTTCTGAGTTCCACTGGTAGATGGTCGCTTTGGGGACCTGTAACAGATCTGCTGCCTGGTCGATGGACAGCAATGGTGGGTATCTGATGCCCCAGTCCCCGACTGAAAAAGCCTGAGTAACTTCCTTCTGAGTGACCTTGAGAGTTTTCCTGTCTCTCATTGCAGACCTCCTGCTCTGGGGTTCAAAAGTGGGGGACAAGACACCACGCCAAAAGTGGGCCTCCCTCGGCAAGGTGATTTCCGGACGGGTTCAATTTATAAAAAAATAGAAATTGGCAGCAGGTGGCTGCCATATGTCATTCTTATGTAAGGGATTACAGTGATTATGGTTTCAGGAAACTGCGCAGAATCGAATTTCGGCACTGTCAGAATTGAACTCCCGGAAAGTCATAGTGAGTTAACCCCAGGGTTAGAAAGGGCGTGTCAAGTAGCCACTGCCAGACATGTCTACCGGTGGGGCCCATCAGACACCTTGCGAGGTGAGTTACCGGCTGATTTTGAGCTACGGTTTAACTGTCTGACAGACAAAGACGGCTTACGGCGTTTTTATCCGACACTGGGCAGTGAGGGGTTAATCAGTATGCTTTTCGCCGGTGGGCTGGCCATTTCAATCAAGCAGAATGGACTCAGTGGTGAGCAGGCCCGGAACTCTCGAATGAAGTTTCTGCTGTTTCAGAAAATGCGAAAGCTGAATAATCGTCAGCAAAGAAAGTTTCAGGGGATCAAGGACCTCTATATAAAGAGACCGGGACGTTCTGATAAAGGCCAACGCAATGTACTGCCTGACTCCCTAGGTATGATTTCTGATTGCGACGACTTCCCTTGGGGGATGAATAAACTGCGAATAGAGGGAGAGAAACTGGCCAGGGCGTATGGATACAATCGACCAAGTATGCATCAGACGATTGAGTACGGATTATTCGCAGCGGCGCGATCGCGCCCTCTCATGATTGAAGAGCCAGAGCAAGTCGAAGGTCTGTTGCGCATTGCCCTGTATAACGAACAGAATACTTGTGACTGCGATTTTCAGACCAGAGAATGGATTGAGGGTGAAGTAGTGGCGGCGACTGATGCTCATCTGAATGACTCGCAAGATGATTTCAATGAGTGGTTTTGGGGAAGCAAAAACTCCTTCTTGAAGCAAATCGCCAGAAAACGATGTCCTTACGGAAATGTTACGAATCCCATGGTCCGTAAGGTCCTACTGGATTTAGGATGGCAAGCTTATACCTACGTTGCTGACTGCATTCACGCGCAGATGTGTAACTTTCAGAATGCCCTGTTAAATCCTTTGAATAAACAGGAGCGACAGATTTATGAGATGCTTTATCAGAAGCAAAGCTATCTGGCAAATTTACCGCTATTACTGCTCTATGAACGAATACCCTTTTTGAAAGCCCCCATGCTGGCCGTTCTCAACGGCCAAAACGATTTTGAGTTTGCGGGTACTGTCCATCAGCTTTTGTATTACTATTCGCAAATGTCTGATTCGCGTCGCGGGGCAGATCGCCTGATACAAGATTTTCATGTGTCCTGCCGATCACAGAACCGTCCCATAAAAATTTTGGAATTTGATGAGTCATGCCCCGTGGAAGACAATGGAAAACGTCGAAAGTACAAACCGCTCTATGATGAAGATAATCAAGGCTGGGATGACTGATTTTTCTTGTGCTTTATTTTCTGCTCTGTATGCCAGCGTTTTGCCAGTGCAGTTGCGATCACGCGTGCAAATTCCTTTGCTCCTGTATTTAATGCTTGTTTTTTACCAGATCGATTTGAGCGTTGTATTTTAGGTTGCATTCTTTCTCTCCTTACAATGTCTGATGATAAATTAAACGACTTTAGAGATATGGGCTGACCAGATCATAAAACTGCCATTTAGGTGTCGGAAAACTGTTGCTGACATTGCTGATTTTCAACAAAACAGGTTTTCCTGATAAACAATTAGCTCCTGTTTTCAAATACAAAGCTCTCCCGCAAGCAGATTCAAAGTCAGATCTCGATCTACAGACAGGTCGCGTAGCCAGCGTGTGCACTGATGTAGCATCAGTCCTGCGGCAATACCGGCGGTATAGATCGTACTGCGGGAAGTGCAGGTCCCGGTCTGCGCTTCTGCCTGGGGAAACAGCGCAGTGTCGTAGTGCGTGCGGGATGGTGAGTCTACGGCTGTCAGGATCCGCAGGACCTCGCCTCGCATGCGTCCGTCACTCCAGAATGCGCACTGATCACGGAGCGTCCTCCAGATGGCAGCCCGGCTGCTGATTGAGTCCACGCAGCAGAAGACGACTTCTCCCGTTCCCAGCCCCGGCCGGAAACGGTCATTTACCATTTCAACTTCAATCCCGGCATCAATGGCCAGCAGCGCCCGGGCCGTTGCTGCCACCTTAAACTGCCCCAGATCCCTTTCCAGGTAGCCCTGCGTGGTAATGTTTGTCGCTTCCACCCGATCGAAGTCCACCAGCTGGAGCTGACGTACCCCCAGGGACGCCAGTTGCAGGGCCACCTGCCTGCCGATGGCCCCTACTCCGATGACGGTCACCGTTAAGGAGCGCAGTTTTTCAGCGGGAACGAGTTCCGACTGACGTTCAAAACGATCCAGAGTTGTATTCATAAAAGTCTCTTTCTTTTAAAAAATGATTGATTTAGAACATGCTGCACCTGGCCCCTCAGATGGGGAGCCAGGGCCATTGTTCGGAAAGATAAGGTTCGTCACCGGGCAGGAAATCCAGGTCCCAGATGGGAGCCACGGGGGTTTCCTGCACACACTGCTGGAATTCCCCCTCCCAGGCAGCCTGATTGCTGCCGGTAAATTCCTCCCGAAAATCAATGCCCACAGAAAGCGGCTCTGGCTGGGAGTGACCTGTGCGTTTCAGCTCAGCATAGCTGGCTCCGTTTCGAGCCAGAATAAACATCACTGCCCAGTCACAGTTGCCAAAAACGCGGGCAAAGGTTTCGTGATCGACACCACTCGGCTCCGCAGAATTTCCCGGATGTGTATGAATCCAGATCCGGGCAAACTGCTCTGGATGCCGCCCCGCGTCGATTTGGTCGTCAAAGTAATCGGCAACCGCTGTGTCGTCGAAAGCGACGGTGACTTCGGTGCAGGACTGGCTGACCAGGACGATGTCCTTGACGAATCGGGGCTGCCCGGGATCGGTAATCCCGAAGCCGCCCACCTCAGTCATTCCGCGGTCACGCAGGTAGATCAGCTTAGCCCAGGCATACGGGCTGAACTTCAACAGGCGACGTTTCCTGCGCTGGGGACGCTTCCGACGCGGACGATGCAGCAGGCGATGTGTTACTGGATGAGTCTTCGGATGGGGCATGAGAATCTTCCTCGCTTTCTTTAAGACAGGCAGGACAGGTTTCAGAACAGAGACAGGAGTGACAGCAGCATTCGCTGCAGGAAGCACAGGTCGACAGGCAGCTGCGACAGAAGATTTCGTTACACGATTCGCAACAGTCAGCGCAACTGGAACAGAGGGCGTCCCCACAACGGGCACAGCCCCGCCTGCAATAACCGCAGGTGGTCTGCTCACAAATCGAGCAGGTGTGACTCTCATTGCGCGAAACAGAGTCACCGCAGTCGGCACACTCGAGACTGTACCAGCGACTCAGCGGGACGTAAGCCGAACCCGAGTTGTACGTGTGCAGGATCTGCTGGACCAACAGAAAGAAATCACCGATCCGCCCCTCGGCCAGAGCCCTGCTGATGGGGATTTTTCCTTCCCCCTCACACAGGGTATCCGCCTGCACGTGCGGATGATGGACATCGTCGTCTCCGGTTTCGGCCAGGGAGACGACCCGGTAAGGTTGTGGCTCTCCGAGCTCACTCCAGCGCAGTCGGATCTCGAAACAGCCCAGATCGATGCCTTCCAGAACAATGGGCGGCGTCTGAACGACAATTTCTTTTTCGTCCCAGTCAATCGCGACAGCTTCAAACTCGGAGGAGAGTGCACGGAGTTCAGCATCAATCTCGCGTAGCGAGGGGACGGTCGTGGTAACCTGATTTTGCAGCAGTCCGTCCCGGTAAGCCGCCCACTCCCGGATGGCTGAAGTCAGAGACTGCTGGAACCTTTCACGACAACGTCGGCTGGCGATCGGATACTGTTTTAAACAGGCTTTGTGATAGAGACGCTCCCAGCGGTTCACCCTGAGCCAGGCATCTTGGGGAAGCGGTGGCAGTCGCTCCTGCCGGGATGCAACTTCGACATACCGCACTGCGACCTCCCGTGCCACACGGAGCCAATGCCGCGACTCCTGATCTTGGTGCATAACAGACTCCTTAAAATGAAGAGACCACCCGGTTTCACAGGTGGTCTCTTTGATGGAATAAAAACTCGAAACGACGGGGATCGTTCAACGACGTCGGCGAAACGGCTTACTGGATCGACTGTGGGGACGAATCTCACCCCCATGCAGCATGCTTGCTGCCATGACGCCGACACTGATCCAGAAGACAAGCCATGACTCGGTGGCCCCGCCGATCGATGCTGAGACGATCACGATAATGTAGAAATAGAGACTGTTGAGTCGTTGTCGGGCTCCCATAGGGCTCCTTTCAACCGGGACAAGAGAAAACAGACGAGCGGTAACAGGGGCAATCGTGCCGCCCCCTCAATCTTGGTGGGAGTGATCGAAACACGATCTCCTTCCTGCAGGATGTAGTTGGCAGTTGTTGGCTGACGATTGACACGGATCAGGTAGTCTTGTGGACGTCCATGGGGCAGTCGCTGCTGAAACAGCGCCGCCACACTCAGGCCGGCACTGATTTCAATCTGGTCAGCAAACCCGGAACCGTCATTGTTGATAAATAGAATTTGCATACATTTCTCCTGGATGTTTGAGTAAAAATTCATTCGCTGTGGTCAGCGAAGAGGTCAGTAGTCTTCGGGTAACAGAATGTTGGTCGCAGAGCGGTCTGCCACGGTGATGATCCAGAACTTGATCTGGTCCGCTGTGTGGTAAACCGACAGCAGTCGATCACCGTTCAGTAAAGCGGCATCATTGGCTTCCGCATCCGCGGGACAGCAGTCGCCCCAGTCACCGGCAAGATGGCGGGCCAGGGCGCGCTGCATCTCATGCTGTGGTAACTGCTCCAGCGCGTTGCGTGTGGCCAGAATCATGCCCAGCGAAAACCGGGGACGATTGGATCGAACCATAGTCACTCCCTGTCAAATAGTAGATGATTCATGACCAGATCAGTCTTCGTTGGTCTGAAAGTAGAATTGCCACATGCCCCAGAGCGTGGCGGGCAAAGCCAGCAAGAGAGGCCAGCCCAGAAAACAGCCGGCAATCAGACAGGCCACAGTCCAGAAACTGATCGAATGGAGAGTGTGCTCCAGTAATTGGGCTTCTCGGGTATCTTTAGGATGAGAGTCCATGGTCTAAATCAACCCTGGTACTCGGCCACAGCGTTGGGCAAACAACGCCACATTCTGCTGCAGACTGAGCTCATCCCAGTCCACTGACTGAGGCGGCCGCAGGTCTGGTTCGGGATCAAAGTTCACTTGCATTGGGTTGGCGAGACTGAAGCCCCGCTGCCGAATGGCCCGCAGATCTTCGCCGGTGGCTGCGGCCACCGCCTGGTCCAGGTCCTGTTGAGTCATCGTTCACTCCTCATGAAAAGAGAATACGACCACCGGCACGCGGGTGGTCGTGAGAAAATACACAACCACCCCGCGCTCACAGGGCAGTACCGTTTACGTGTTCGAGAGCAGCCAGTGCTGCTCCAGCCAGGCGACCTCGGCGGCCAGGGCCTCTGATCTCAGGGGAAACGGCCCCAGCAGGGGACCGCTCACCGGACTGAGGTCAGCCGTCCATTGTCCGTCTGCCGTTGGTTCCACATGGGAGCCCCGCTGGATCTGTGGTGTTCCCAGCGCAGTCAGTTCCAGAGTTTCGTCATAGAGGCAACGGATGGTTGCTTCCGGGGTAATCAGCAGCTCCATCTGGTCACCTCACTGCGCACGCCGCAAGATATTACGGCGGGGGCGATCCAGCAGCAGTCCTTCCAGGGAAGACTGGACTCCCGAGAGCTGCGAGGCGACCTTTTGCCGCAGATTGCCGTTATCCCGCAACTGCTGCGGAGCAACACCAGTCACAATCTGCTGCGCCCGTTCTACGAGTGCATCGAGTTGATCATTGGAGCGGACATTGAGCTGCTGAAATCGTTCAAAGAAGTCTGACAGATTGGAAACCGCGGTATCGCGGAACACCTTTGGTTTGCCATCGGATTGACCACTCAAACGCTCGGTCAGGTGTTCGACCAGTCGTCCCAGTTCTTCCAGGAAAGCCTGTTCGGCCAGTTGCACGGCCTCATCAAACCGCTGCTGTACCCGCTGGCATTCCTGGACATAGACTTCCGGGTTCAGTTGTTTGAGATAGTTTGGTGGCTCCACCGCCGGAAAATCATGCTCGATGGCAAACAGCCCTGCCAGGGAGTGGGGATAGTCGGCGGGATCATAGAGGTCCCCCAGGCGGATGCGCGCGGCCGCCTTGAGTTCTTCGAAATGCCGGTCCAGTTCGCGTACCGCGGTTTCCAGTTCTACCTGGAACTCGCTCATCCGCTGATCAAAGTCGGTGATCTCTGACTGCCGGATCAGGCGAATACCCGCTTCAGGATAGGGCAAGGAGATGCCTTTCCAGTAAGCGACAGCCCTTCCTCGGACCGCGGTCACGGCTTTGAAGGCGGGATGCGTGGTATCCAGCAGCTTTTTCCCGGCGGAGAGAAATTTCCCCTCGGCACCGAAGGAATCCGCGGCCTGGTTTTTCTGGACGGCCGTGAGGGACTTGCGGACGCCCAGCCAGGTGAAACTGAGTCGGGCTGCCGCCATCGTGGTCCGCAGTCGCTCGGCTGGCCTGCCGCTGGAGGCGGCAGGCTGTGGTTCATCGAGAATAGAGTGATTCATAATGCTCCTTTATTAAGAGTGGGAAATGAAAAATGCCGCCCAGCCCCAAAGGACTGAACGGCATCAACAGGAGAACCAGAGTCTCTTTAAATGATCGCATGTCAGCGTGGGGGTGGGCTGAGTGGAGTTTTCGCTGTGGACGGGGGCAGGTTCAGGTTCAATGACTTGGCCACCGTGACTTTCAGGCCCCCATGCAGGGTGTCAGTCAGCATGACGCGTTTCGGTGTGAATTCTTCGTCTTCCACGAGAATCACGTTCCCGGATTTGAGGTTGATGAAGTGATGCGAGGTCAGAAAGCCTGTCTCGTCAAGATAGGACATCTGCAGTATCCCTTCCGGAGTAATTTTCACATCGTGCACGTTCAGCAGGTCAGACGCGTGGCGTTTGATCTCAACGGAACTCCCCTGGGGACCGACGCCTTGCTCGTCCTCGGGGGCAATCAACAGTATGGCGATCAGAATCACCAGGAAAATGATCGCACTGAGAGTGACTTTTTCCATATTTGTCTCCTGTCTGGGCTGCAGTTCTGTATCCAAAACGCAGCGGTCATAGTCAATTGTGGACCATTAGGATGATACTTATAGTCCGTGGTTTTATCGTCGCTGTCAAGTGTTAAATGTCTGCATGGCAAAACGCAAAGACATTTTGAAGCGATTCGGCGAACGGGTGCGGGAACTCCGCAAGGAACAAGGCTATTCCCAAGAGAATTTTGCCTACGCCTGCGAGCTGGACCGGACCTATGTAGGCGGGATTGAACGGGGCGAACGGAATGTCGCCCTGCGGAACATTGAGCGGATTGCCGCTACGCTGGGAATCAGCGTGGCTGAGCTGATGGACGGGGTCTGATCAGACCTCGGAAGAGGCCTCTGGCAACAGCAGTGTGCCGACCAGATCGGTAGGATTGTTACAGGCCTCGAAAGCGCCCTGCAATGAAGAGTGTAATTCTCTGTCTTGCAACACGGTTCTCGATTCGTTGGAAACAACGTACTTGAGGTGAGCCGTTTTCAGACGCGATCTCAGTTGCTGGATTTCCGCTGGCGTCCAGATTTGCTCAGAGTGTGGAGTCTCAGCATAGATCCTCAAACACTGTTCGTCCTCAGGATCCATTTCTTCTGCCCAGAACTGCAGGGCCGCGATGATGAGCGTAATATCTGCTTGTATCAGCATGTTGCTCCTTTCCGGGACTTATGAGTCAGTTGACAGAAGCCAGGTGTTTGAGGTTCCGGCGGGACGGTTTTCTCTGATCCTGTGCATGATAAATGCCTGGACGATCGGCATCCAGACAGCGACCGCTGGCCCATTCACGCAAACGGTGGATGGATTCCGCAGCCGTGACCGCAACTGGGACCACATTCTGCTGGGCTTGGACCAGGGTAATCTGTAGTAGTCCCGCCAGCCGGCAGCAACTGCGGATCTCTGCCCCGGTCCAGTCGGTATCGTCGGGACGGGATTGCTCCGGATCGAGGTCATACAGCTGGATGTACTGACTCCAGATCCGGTCTTTCTGTTCCCGTCCCGGCAGATCGACAAAGAACAGACCGTCGAAGCGTTCCGAGCGACCGAATTCGGGTGGGAGTTTGGAGATGTCGTTGCTGGTGGCCACAACGAATACATCGGAAGTATGGTCATTCAGCCAGGTCAGAAACTGGCCAAACAGGCGGGACGCAACTCCGCTGTCAGTCTGCCCCGAGTTGCCGGCACCAGCAAACGCTTTTTCGATCTCATCAATCATGAGTACGCACGGCGCCATGGCATCCACGATCTGTAACGCCTGACGTGTTCGTTTCTCTGATTCCCCAACGAGGGAACCCAACAGGGCTCCCACATCCAGGATCAGTACTGGGCGGCTGACCTCCCGGCCCAAGCTTTTACAGAACGCGGATTTCCCGCAGCCGGGTGGAGAGAGTAATAACACGCCTCGCGGCCGCAAGTGCTGGTTTTGTCGTTGCGGTGAGAGTAGTGCAGAGCGAGTGAATTCCTTGAGGGATTCAAGGCCCCCCAGGCTATCGAACCGTTCATCCCCGCGGTGCAGAGTCAGTAGTCCTGATTTTTTCAGCGTCTGGGTTTTCAGTTCCCAGATGGCAGCGGGGCTGATCCGTCCTTCTCGCACCAAGGAAAGTGAAAAAGCGCCCTCCGCTTCGAAGCGACTGAGTCCGCTGGTGGCATCCAAGACGGACTCTAGTTCCTGGTCCTCAGGCAGTTCGCCTGGTTCGGTCGCGATCTCCCGGGCGATTTCAGCCAGCTGGTCCCGATCCGGAAGGGCATGTTCGAGCACCACGAACAGTTTTTCCAGCTCCGCAGGTAGCGAAACGACTGGAGCAAGCACAACGATGAAGGTCCGGTTCTGTTTGCCGGTTAAGATCTGTTGCGCCAGGGCCTGTACGATCTCGGCGGACTGGATAAAGCGGTGGAAGTTCTGCAGTACCAGGACCGCGGTACCTTCAGGTGTGGCAAACGCGTTGATGGCTTTGATGGCAGCCAGGGGATCGGTGCTACCCACGATACTCGTGTCGTCCGTGCCCTGCAGTCCCTGATCGATATCCCAGGTGGCCAGTCGCCAGGATTCCTCGCGACAGAGCTGAGCCAGTTCAACCAGGGCTTCCTGTTGTTCGTGACTTACGACCCAGATACCGGTGAAGCAGGCACGAACGTACTCGATAAAAGTTGTTTTCAATGTCATAAGCAGTCTCCCGTATAAAGATTTGGTAATTAAGAACCAACTCAGTGTCCTTCCTGCAGGTGCTCTTCTTCTGAGGCATGCTGATGGAAGTCCGATTTGAGTTGTTCTGACGTTGCTTTGCCAAGGGCTTGTTCCAGCAACCGGCTGGCATCACGGCAGTCGTTGCCAGTGAAGCCGTGTGTTTCGATGCGGGATTGGCCGTCCGGGGCGATGATGATTTCGATTGATTGGTTCATGCAGCACCTCCAACCTGAACCGTGAGCTTGATTGAACCATCTTCCAGGGGTTGCTCACGGACTGTGTGTCCCAGCTTGTGGGCTTCCAATTTGGCTTTTTCGACGGCATACCCTTGCAGGAATCTGTCCAATTCGTGGCGAGTACCCCAGCGACCTTCGAAATTGTCATAGGCCAGCTGGGCCGTTTTGACGTCGCAGACAACGGGGTAACGCCAGTTGCGTAATTGGACCGCCCAGCCGGCAGCGGTGCTGTTGAAGAGCTGGAATTCCCCCTGGACCGGGGGCGGCAATTGCAGGCGCTGACAAGCCGTGCGTATTGCTGCTGGATCTCTGATTTCGGTTTGAATCTGCACGATGTGTGACACACTGGACTCCTTTGTGAAACGGACAAGGGAAAAAGTCATACTGGCGAGACCTGAAGCGAAAAAGCCCGCTGCAGAGCGGAAATCATCGGTCGGCAGCGGGCTGAGAAGAGCAAAAAGCAGAGCTCTGATAGTTATGCTAGAGGACTCATCTTATATGCCACATTTTGCGGCTGGATTTAGCTCTTTAAGCCATTTTATGTCCCTTCAGATAATCTCTGTAAGCAGTTGGAACATAAGGGGAGCGTTGTTGGCATGCTGGTGATCCGGAAACATCGCTCGATGTCCTGCACGAATTTGCGACGCTGATCAGTCTGCCCGGATCCGTCTACAAGGTCAAAGGGATCGTGATCCCGCATTACCTGTTGAACCAGCGGCAACGTGGTCGGGCGATCGTTGAAGGGGCGATGTTCCTGGATGAAGCTGGCGTCGAATCCATGGAGAAATCCTGGAAGCTCCCCATGATCGGGATCCATTCCACGGTTTCAGTTCTTCCAGGGAAACAGATCACGAATCATGTGCGACGTACTTTCGGTCATCGGGATCTGCAGCCTGGTGCGCTCATGAAGGCGGCCGTCCGGATCCAGGGCGACCTGGGCGTTACAACCCGGGTGATTCGCGTCGTCTCAGTTCGCCGGGAGGCCTTGAGCAAAATGGAACACGATCCCGATTACGGCCGACGGGAAGCGGAGCTCGAAGGCTGGCCGCAACTGTCCGGCCCCGAGTTCGTGAGCTGTTTCTGCAAGAAGTTTAAAGTCGTTCCGGCGACGCCGGTTACTCGGATCGAATTCACTTACGTTTGAAGGGAGTTGAGGTGCAGGAACCAAGAACGCTCGGTGATTGCAAAGTCGGAGAAAAAGTGACCTTGATCACTGGTCACGAGGTTGAATTGCTCGGAACGAATCATGAGTTCCCCAGCTGGCGATTAGTCAAGAATCTGGCCGATGGTGCTTTGTTCGAATATCACAAAACGTGCCGGCTGAAGGAAGGGAGTTAGTTCATTTGGATTAAGCATGTCCGGGTAATGGTGATTACCCGGACATTATGAGACATCAGAAAAGTTCCTCCGAAACAAACTCCTTCATTTTGCAACTGACCGTACTGACCCTTCCTCCATATCAAATTCATATTTGCCACTCGCCAGGTCATTGGCAAACGTGATTACAAAGTCCCCAAAACTCGGAGCAAGAACGTGTGATGGCCCTGTCTCATGCTGGAACTTGATAAATTGTCCTACTACACCGTCGACAGCTGGGTCCATGTCTACGCAATGGTAGTCACCTCCGCCGTTATGAAGAACTGGAATCCAATGTGGATTCCACCATATCTGTTTGATCGGTCCATCCGGCCTGGCATCTGAGTCGTCGAAGAGACCATTGTCGACTGGTTCCTTGAACATATTCCAAGTCGTGAGTACTTCATCTAGATCCATGAGGTAACCTCCTGGCAATACCCACATCTTGTTGTCACCGTTGAACATCAGATAGGTATCACGAAGATCGCTGGGTAGCTTGCACATGATTGCCTCCTCCACCGTTTCGAAGGCTGCATCACTCGCAGGAGATCCCCAATCAAAGAAGTCTGCATAGGGGGGCTCTTTGACATTGGCTTCGTACCAAGTACGAATACTTGCCCAGGCCTTTTCTGTTTCGGTCATCTTGTTTTGATTCTCCGACTTCATTTGGGATGAGTTACATCAGTTTCCTGGACATTCTATGATCTGGATATCAAACAAAGACCGGGTAAATGATGTTACCCGGTCTTTTCTTATGCGCTGGGGTCAAGCATTTACTACTGGAAACTGTTGATCGCTTAACATTATGCAGAAATATTTTGGAACATCACAATCTGTCTGGGCATTGCATGCTGTGTTGATTGATTAATTTCAGAGCATCTGTTCATATGGTGAAGGAGACGCAAATACAGAGCTAAGGAAATGATAAGGAGTGTATCCAATGTCTGACGAGATCTACCAAATATCAAAAGGCTTAGGTGAATCAGCAAGTAAACCTCTTTGTAAATTGATTGGGGCAGTTCAATCTGCTGTGGGGATGGTATATGAACCTACCCACATTCGTCGCATTGCAAAAGCAGAGTCCGATAAACTTTTGATTATGGAAGAAACTCAAATTGCGTTATCAGAATTAAGAGAGCGCGCAGTCGCCAGAATATCCAATACTGAAATTCGACGACAGGAAAATATAGAATCTATCGTTCATAATGCCTCAAATAATTTACCTGAAGAATGTTCTGAAGATCTTGTTGATCAAGACTGGATGGCTGATTTCTTCGATTGCTGTAAAGATGTTGGTAATGAGCAAGTACAGTCACTCTGGGGTAAATTACTCGCTGGGGAAGTCACTGAGCCAGGTACTTATTCTCGGCGAGCATTGAATACATTGAAGTTAATGAGTTCAAGCGAAGCTTCTTTATTCATGCTAATTAGCTTTCGTATTTGGCATCTTGATGGTTGGCCAATTCTTTTAATCCCTAGTGATATGAGTGGGAAATGGTCTGATTCTTGCCCATTCAATTGGTCTCACATTTCAACTTTAACTGATGCTGGATTATTGGAATCAGATCTTAAAAATGAGATTCACTATCTAGATTCGCGAAAAGAGGATTATGTATTTGATTACTTCGGCCAACGATTTATTGGTCGTACTAATCCAATTCATAATTCGATACTTTCTTGGATTAATTTTTCAGCAATCGGAGTTGAGCTTCTATCTTTGGTCGAAAAAGAAGGAGGCGTGAGGGACGACTATTATGATGATTGTGCTCAATACCTGTCTGTACCAAAATGGATTTCTGATGATTCAGATGCCTGTATATTAGAAATACCTGATGAAGAACTTCTTCAGTCTCTTAATCTCAATCGACCTTAATGATTTTTAGGATGTCTGATTCGCAACTCAAATTTCTTATTGTTCACTTCCTCCACGTCTATGATCAGATCTAATAAGTTCTTGTGAAAAATGATGCATGCTCTCGATCTTGATCACCAAAATATATCTTTAAATCAGAGAATAATTCATGACGCACTACTCAGAGTACCAGGAAAAATGCTCGAATGTCATTCGTGAAGTGATATCTGATCGCGGATGTCAACCAATTCTATTCGTTGGTTCTGGTCTGTCTAAACGATTTTTCGACGCCCCGAATTGGGATGAACTGCTTGAACATCTCTGCTCAACGTGCCCTGCGATTCAATATGAGTACGGATACTATAAGCAGAAATATGAAAGTATGCCCCAAATAGGGTCTATCATCGCAGAACATTATCGCGAATGGGCATGGAGTAAATCTGGAAAAAAACACTTCCCAGCAGAATTGTTTGGTGCGGATCTTCCCAATGATATATACATGAAGCATGCCGTAGCTCAACACTTCAATGATATTACTCCGACGCTTTCGAAAATTCGGAAAGTCGCTGTAAGGAAAGAAATAGAAGCATTAAGAAATATTCAGCCCCACGCTGTGATATCAACAAATTATGATCAATTTCTCGAACATATATTTCCTGATTATGAGCCCATTATTGGACAGCAAATACTTCGGGCAAATTACGTAAGCGTCGGAGAAATATTTAAAATCCATGGTTGTGCAACAAATCCCCAGTCACTCGTACTCACAGCTGAAGATTATGAAGACTGGACCAGTAAAAAGAAGTATTTAAGTGCAAAGCTTCTTACTTACTTTGCTGAGCATCCGCTAGTCTTTCTTGGGTATAGTGGATCTGATGCTAACATTCGGGCAATTTTGTCGGACATTGACGAAATCCTTGCAGAGCCAGATGGTCTCGTATCGAATCTGTTTTTCATTCGTTTTAATCGGAATGCTGAAGCTGCAGAAAATCTACCCACAGAGAAATTGATCGAACTTCAAGAGGGACGTTCAATTCGTGTACGAAATATCGATGCGAGTAACTATGAATGGATATTTAATGCATTGGGAACTGGAGCACCGATCGAGCACATTAACCCTAAAATACTCAGGGCATTATTGGCAAGAAATTATGAGCTTGTACGTCATGATATTCCGAGGAAGACAGTGCAGATCAATTTTGAGACATTAGAGCATGCCATAAATGTGGAAGGCCAATTCGCCCAGCTGCTCGGAATATCCACTTTAGATAATCCAAGTGTATTCAACGCCGTCTATCCATTTACACTTTCGGGAGTGGCAAAAGAGCTTGGATATTCGTATTGGTCTCATGCAGATAAATTGATCAAACAGATACGGGATGAACGTGGTGTTGACATTAAGAGCTTCGATAATAAATACCACATTACCGTAAAGACAGGATCGTCTGATACTTCTGTAACTCAGAAATATTCGCAGGCATGTGTGGACTTACTACAAGCCGTTAGGAATGGAACCGAGTACACCTTAGACCTCACAGAACTGAGTGGTCCCGATCAATAAAATCGTGATTGAGCATTGAGTGATGGGATCATGTATTTAATTCTTTCATAATCTTAAAAGGAGAGACGTAATGGCCGCGCCATGTTGTGCAAACTGCAAAAGTAAGAGTATTTCTTGGACGACTGTAACTTATGGAGGGATTCAGGGAGTCTTGGTATTTTGTAGCTCTTGCGGTTCAATTATTAGCTGGGCTCCGAAACCTCAATAGTCCAAAGTCTGAGAATTACCCTCATATTTGGATTGATGAGTCTATCTTGTGAATAGGGTTGTTATGAAAAAAGAATTGAATCTGTCTTTGGATGTGTATTCACCTCGGTGGGGACGGAACGATACCTATAATTTATCTTTCGACCGTGAAGGAATTTCGATCTCGAATCAAAGTAATGCATTTAGTACTTCTGCCAAGAAAGACGAATTCGGGTATTTCAGTTGGACTGGCTACAAAGATACGTTAGAGAAAAACTCACTCATGACTATCTTCGCCAATGACAGTATCTATGCTCCATCAATTATTCCATTCGCTATCGAGAGTGCTTGGCAAAGCTGGATTGACGGAACCCCTGATGATGTGATTTCTCAAGCGATTATAGAATTGTTTGATTGGATCAGTTTGACAGCAGAGAATAAACCATCTTCTGACTATTGGGTGGGGATTTTTTAGGACGTCTATTATCACTGGGAGAATAATGCTCGCTGGGTGAGTGAGCAATTATGGCAACATAGAATATGCTTAATTCTCCGGAGAGGCATTTTGATCTTCGAGCCAAAATGGTATCTGGGAAAGGATGTCGCCTGATTCTGTGACGAGCCTGGCAATATATTTGCCATATTCTGGGAATTCAGCTTCCGGGATGTGTGCCAATAGATGAAGGAGACCACGTGGATGTTCTGCAGATATAGTAAGTGGCGCTGATCGTATTCCTTCGTATTCCGTCCTGGCGTCCGAAAATGTAATGAAAAGATTTGTCTCGCCGCGAATACTTGAGATGGCAATGAACGCGGACAAATCAAGGCAGATAGGCTTCGTACAGAGGAATGTACAAGACACGTCAATAAGGTTGTAACCATTGTTGGTTTTGACAGCCGATTTACAGAGTGTGAATGATTGAACTATGGGTGGGACCGATGCCATACCTTTTGCCTATTAATGATTGATTGAGTGAATTTTATTGTGTCCAAACCTATCAGGATTTCTGCCTATTATCAATTCACTCAGTGTGATCTGGTTTTCTCATTATTATTCATTTTCATGGTCAAGAGTGTCCGGGTAATAAGAGTTACCCGGACGTTTTTTCTGCACTGGTCCTGGATTCAGATGTCGTGGTAACGATGTTTTCCTGGACTATCTGCTGTGAGAGCAGTGGGGTTCAGGATGATCTATATGATAAATCCCGAGACAAACAGTCCGACACGGCCGGCGACGAGTAAACCGGCTGAAGACCGTTGTTCTGTAAAGGAAAGCCAACTCTAATGAGCGATAAGAAACCATTTAGCTTTCTGAAAGGGTATTCATTTTCGTTTGAGGATGAGGGAAGAAAAATCGAATCTTGGTTCAGTTCTTTATCTGGTCAGGAAAAAGTGTTTGTGAATGGGGCTCAAGTATCGTCAAAGATAAATATTTCCAAAGAAGCACTTCACGAGTTTTCGATTGCTGATGACAGATACTCAATCAGATTGAATATAGTTGACCTCATCCGGGGGCCATTCGAATGCACATTGAGCAAAAATGGGAAGGAAATCAAACGACAGAAACTGATATTTCCTCCGGTACCTTCATTAAAAAACACATTTCGAAAAGTTTCATATTGGTTATCGTGTCTGTTCTACCTGTTTTTGTACGGCCTAGTAATATTCGCTTTAGTACTTGTCAAAGTTTACTGGAATCTTCCTGAAGAGTCATACTTAGCATTTATCATCGTATTACTCATTCTGAGCTTTACCATAATCGCTTACACTTTTCTTAAATGGTCCTCAGGAGTACAAGTTATAGAAGAAGATGTTCCCTGACCAACTGTGCTAAGTGAGAGACATTCTCTTACAAATTATCCGATTCCCGTTGATGTCCGGGTAATGTATATTACCCGGTCATATAAACTGAGTTCTAAGCTCAGGCTGAGTGAGGAAAGTCGCATCCATTTTTCGTTCGGAGGTAAATCGTTATGAAGTTGAAAATCCTAGTACCAGTTCTTCTGATCATTGGGGTTTTCTTTTCAGCGTTTTATTATCGAAATGAATTGATACTTTATTGGCATACTGATCCTGAATTTCATGCCCGCTTTGAAAAAGTCAAATTGGGGCAAACTCAGCCTGAAATCGAGGCTCTGCTGGGTAAACCAGTTCACTCTTTACGGTTTGAGGATTCTTCAGATTTCGTTCTCGGTTGGCCACGGTATGAACACATTACCTACGCTGTGCTGTTTCGTAATGATCGGGCAGAAATAATCTCTGATAGATTTGGCTCATTTTAAACATACGTTCGAATGGAAATCGCTATCAGAGAAGAATGGCCGGGTAATATCCGTTACCCGGTTTTCTTTCTTCAAAGTTTAAAAAATAATAAGACGTATATTTAAAACGATCGGTATCGATATGGATTTTCAGAACGCAACTTCCTTTGTCACATTCATCTTTGCGATATGTGGTTTTGTTTTTGGAGGTAATGCTTTGAGAAAAACTCATCTTTTAGAAAAAAAAATTATTGAGATAGATATAGAGAATCGAATACTAGAGCTAGAAAAACTAAAGACAAAAACTCGCAAGCATGATTATGACCTGCCTTAAAGACTTGGTACAGGTTTTTGAGGCAGGTCACGGGTAATACACGTTACCCGGATTTCATTTTGCGCGGGACCTGGTTTCAGATGTCCTGGTAACGATGTTTCCCCGGACATCATGTCCACCGGTGTACTCTACCGTATGTTGAAATTACTGCAGATCGTATAGCTCGAAAATGGGGTAGCTATATAATGGGCATCACGGGAATGGAGAGAGAGAACACGTGATTTTTAAACCAATAGTTTTCCTTTTCGGAGCCCCGCAATGAAATTCGATTTCAAAATTGTAATTCAGTGCCCCAAATGCAACTGTCCCCACTTCTCTAAAACCGATCCTGGCAACGAGAACTCGGATCGAAGATGTACCTCCTGTGGTACTATCACCAGCTTAACGGAACTTCGGCGAATTGGTCGATCTAGGGCCGTCGATAAAATCAAAAAGTTAATATGAGCAGGTAACTGGTATCACCAGGGTAATTCAGAATGAAAATCACTCCTGAAATTCAGGAAAAGATTAATCGCGTTAGAAAGGCGATTGAGAAGACTCAACTGGCTTTCGCGAGATCTGTCCCCCCTGAAGTCCGGTTACAGTTGAATCAGAATTACGATCGATTCAGAAAACAGCTCTCCGATTCTGATATCCTCCGGATGACGCTGAAAGCGGACGTCATTACCCCCAGGGAGCCGGTTCATTCTTGGGATCTACCTCTCAGGCCGGCAGAACGGGGCGATTCCCGCTGATGTCCGGGTAATGTGAATTACCCGGACACATTTGGGGTCCGGCATGCTTTGAGGATTATGATTGAGGTGATTTAAAGATGGGGATTGATTATCTTGACCTGCTTTTTCGTGCCGAAAAACGGTTTGACATTAAAATCCCACGGGAGAAAGCTCATGAGCTTCTCAATAACGGTAATACATCCGATCCTCCCTCAAACGCTTGGACAGATATTCGGGTTTCTGATTTTGTTGGGTTGATAGAAACTCTGGTGTCAGAACAGAATCCGGAATACAATCTCGAAATATTTGAAAGTGTTAAGCAGGATATAATCGAATGCCTGCATGTTGAGGAGAGTGAGGTCACACTTGATGCATGGCTGTATCGCGACCTTGGGATGGAGTAGGATCGTGATTCGATTGGCGAATTAAATGTCCGGGTAATAAGAGTTAAGGCACCTCCTTGTTAAAAGATTATGATGATGAATGATGGAAAAGAAAAAGTTGTTCCTAATCGAAGGAACTTCAAAAGCTTTGTATGGATAGCATTTTCGTTTGTTTTGATTTGCGTTGCAGTAATAGTGTATGGATCTATTAGCCTCCCCAACATCCAAACATCACAAACAAATTTAATGATCGTTAATAAGACAAACAGACTTATTAAGAATTGCGTGATCCATAACGAAAATGGTACTGAAATAATCAAAACATCTATTTCACCCAGTAGTACTTTTTTCGGATTTATTGGTGATGATGTGAAGTCCTTGAATTTGTTTATACATGTGACTTTTGCAAATGGAACTTCTATTTCAGCAGAAGACGTTGTTCGTGGCGTCGATGGTCATACGCACCGGTTTGACTCAATTATAGTTGAAGTTAAGAATACACATATTTCATCAAAATCAAAAATAACTCAAAAAGGTGCCAACTTTTACCCGGACGTTTTTCATTAATGGATGGCCCCTATTTCGCGATATCTTTTCATTTAAGGCCTACCGGACGTTTCCAGCCAGCGACGCGATACAGGGCCTCATACGGGCGAATCTGCCAAAATCGGTGATTTCAGCGATTATCTGAGGGTTTCACCTGGGGAGGCTCCGGAATCTGGATCTGTTTGCAGATTTCTTGAATCCTGGGAGCCAGTATCTCTCTCACCAGGCCGCGGAGTGATTTTCCCTGGCGAGCTGCGTAAATGCTTAGTGGACGCCACTCTTCGATCGTCTTCAGGTCGACCGTTACCCGCTTTGTCTTTCTGATCATCTATTGCCCTTGACTTTTGATCGTGAGTCAACGCGAAATTATACCTGCGAGGATGAGCCGAGACCAATGAGGGATCAGAAAGTTTCGGTGAAATCAAGAGCGGATGAGCATGGAAGCGAGTCCGCTTTATATCATTTCTATCCCAGGCAAGGAAGCCGGATCAATGCTGGATAAACTCCCCCTCAACGGTAAGAAGACTTATGTTGTCGCTGCCCTTACCGTCGTCTATGCCGTCTGCGGAATTCTCCTGGGCGAGATGCCCTGGCTCTGCTCCTTCTAAATGATGATTTCTACTTAGTATTCTGGAATACATGGATCTTTCTTGGTACGATCAGGCCTGGTAGACAATCGAGCACTCCCTTCTCTGCCAAAACTTCAACATTTTCAAGTGAGCAACATTTCCGGAGTATTTAAAATGAGGAAATCTGGGCAGGCTGCCGTGCAACCGGATGGGGACACTGGTAAAACAAAACGCTCACCTAAAGAACGAGCTATTGTGTGGGGACTAATTGCTGCCGCATTGGTTGTGATTCTGATTGAATGGAATGCACGATCAGGCTACAGCAAATCATTAGCCGCGCTGCAGAAACGGATTGAACTTTCCGACCAGCCGAACGGCGAACCTTTTCGGCTCGACGAAGCCAAATCAATGGTCACAGGATTTCCGCTGGGAACAGAAGAGCTGACAGATCGGGGGAAACGGCTGCAGTATCACTGGTTCAGCCTGTTTCGCAATTATGACCTCCAGTTAACAACTGACGACGAGGATATCATCCTCGCATTGAAAACAGAAGCCGATCCTTCGGGAGAAGCCCCGCCTCAGCTCGCTGCACCACAGAATCAGGCGCAGCCAAACACACCGACGATCGCAGCGCATCAGTTGTCACTACCTGACAAAGGACTGGATCGGGAACTCAAAGATGAGGTCGTGCTGTCCACAGATCAGCTCGATTCACAGGTCGATGAGTTACAGGGAATTCTCACCAGGGAAATCGTACGACAGGCGCTGCTGATTGGAGGGCGGGATGGACTCGGACGAAAAACCCGCGACACCTCACTGCGAGGTGATGTCAAGCTGATAGAAAATCCGGAGCGGTTCCCCATCCAACTGATTACACATATTAATCGCAACCGCGAAGTCTCGATCGATTTGATTTTGCCGTACAAAACCGAACTGCCTTACCGCTGGAATTCAGAACCGTTCATACTCCCGGAAGAGAATGCCTTTGAGGCATTGGTGGAACAGTCGGAGGCACTCTCGCGGGACGGCTTTGTTGATGCCCTCAAAGAAGCAGGTTTTTCAGGTAAAGCTGCCGACTGGAAAGCAGAGTCTGAAATTCCTGAAAAGACATTGAAGCAGATCAAAGAGTGGAGTTTTATCTCCCAGTACACCATCGCCCAGGACATGCACGCCGCAATCGCAACCGAGGGTGAATCTCCCGAACGCCTGGCGATGCTGGCCCGCGCTTACGCCAACCTGGGCAGTCTGACGGAGCGGTTCCAGAGTCCGGCGCATAAAGTTTTCAAGGCACGGGCCCTGTTGTATGCAGAACGACTGACAGATCGCTGTGAGGATTCTCCCTGGTCCCTGGCACATCGCGCTTACGTCCGAACGTTTGTCGGCCGGCATCAGAGTGCCATCGCCGATTTGAAAACACTTGAATCTACGGAGAAGAACAAAGATACAAAACGCCCATTACCAGACTGGCTGGAACTGATCGAGGCCTACTGTCTGTATCAACCAGAAGTGCTGAAGAAAGCAACGCGTGACGAAAACCTGCAATACATGGCGATCTACTTAAGGGCTCTGCAGACGGACCCGGTTCTGGACGGACAAGCTGCGGGAACTCGTACCGAAGAACTGCTGGCAGTTGAACCGGCCTGCATCCGGGCCCTGGATTATCTGAATGATCTTGAGTCATTCCAGCACCTCAGTGAACTTACAGAAGTGCGACAAAAGCAGATCTGGGAGCAGCTCTATAAAAAACTACAGGCAGGGAATCTTCCAGCAGAGATTAAAGAACCACTCGACGACCACATGGCGTTTCTCTTCAAAGTAAAAACGAAACTCCCCTTCCGTAACCAGATTACGAGGCAGCTGCAAAACACCATTACCCATGATCAGGAGCCTTCTATAAATGCTCTGGGGCAACTTTTACAGGAAGTCTCATATCTGCAAGCCTGTCGGCGGCTGTATTTTCTGACCGAATTTCTCAGCAGGAGTGCCGACGATGATATCGCTGAAGTCCAGTCCCTGCTCGCCGGACATCCTTATGCCCCCTACATCAAGATTTATTCCTCCGTTCCTGCTGAAGTTCAGGAGACCTACCGAAAGCTGCTCGCTAATTACGATCCCACAGAACTGGAATTGTCTTCAGCAAAACTGATCACTGGCAGCTACGGCTACCTGAAGTACGAGGACTACGACAAAATCAAGGCCGCCGCTGTCGCTAACCAGGACCACATCTTTCAGGATCAGCTTCAATACCAGCGATTTCTGGTCAAACAGAAGATGTACAGCAGAAACCTGCTGGGTGATATCGCCCGATTGATGCTGGAAATCAGCCCGCATCAGCCTCAGACGGTCTCACTAAACATCGACGCCAACAAGGGGTATGCGGACCAGCATCATACTGAGATCGTGGAGAAATACGGCGACAATCCTGAGATACTGTCCGCGATGGGGAAACGGCACCTGCGGGAATTGAACGATGAGAAAGCAGAAGAGATCCTGTTCCGCCGACTGGAATTCACTAAGGATTTTCAGACCTACAACTCGCTGGCGGAACTTTACATGCGCAGGGGCGAGATGGAGAAGTGGCTGGACATCATGAAAAAGTCGTTGCGGGTTCCTACCACTGGCCTGGAGAACGCAGAGATTCGCAGTAAGATCGCCTACTATTATATGGGCGAGGGTAAATGGAAAGAGGCTGAACCGTATGCGATGGATGCAGCCAAAACCTATTCCGCCTGGGGGCTGATCTGTGGCGCCCACTATCTGGAAGGAGTCGGCCAACTGGATGCAGCCGAAGAGTTAATGGAAAACTGCTCCAAGCGTTATGAAGCGAATGCCGCCGGCTGGTACTTCTGGTGTATTCGCACCAACCATGGAGACCAGAAAACAGCCCGGCTGCTGGCCGAACGGATGATTCTCGAGCATCCCTATCCTGATCATTATACCCGTACTCTAGAAATCGCCGTCATACATTTGATGCAGGGTTCGAAGAAGGAAGCCTACGAAAACTTTTTAACCGCTTATCAGAAACATCATGACGGCTACTGTGGCCTGCATGCGGCTTTGCTAGCAGATGAGCTGGAACTGACCTATGAGCGCGACGAACTGCTTAAAGGGATCGCCGGTTTGTGGAACCGGGATTATGCTTCTGCCGAACTGGCCAATTACTTTCAGCGGATGCTCCAAGAAAAAGATCCCATCAAGTGGGACCCGGACTGGTTTCAGTCATTGATGGTACACCAGCCGGTGGGCACTCCCACGAATTTCTACTTCTTCGCTGGAAAATTCCTGAAGCTTCGCGGACAGGATGAGCTGGCAGAGACATACCTCCAACTGGCTGCCGCGTCACCTGACACCAGCAAGTATAACTGTGCCCTGGCCAGCCAGTATCTACGGGCTCTGGATAAGAAAATTGAACCACGGCGCATCAAGGAATTAACCGCTGATTTCAATGATGTTAAACAGCAAGCGGGCCACGCAGCATACCTCGTACAACGAGGCAAACGGGAAGAAGCAATTCAGGCTTACGACGACATTCTGAAATCTCACCCGGAACTGACAGGCGTGCTGATCAGCCGAGCCCAGGAATTTGAGCGTCTGGGAAGATACGAGTCTGCGATCGCAGACTATCAGCGGGTTATCGAACTCGATCCGGAAAACTGGATCCCGCATAAATGTCTTGCCATGGCGTACGGAGCGAGCGAAGATGAAAAAATTCGTGATTCGGCACTTTCGCTACAGCACGCTCAGCGCGCATATGACCTGCTACCGACCCGGTACTGGGTGATTTACGGTGCGTTGGCGGTCGCTTATGCCGCCCAGGGAGAGTTTGACAAAGCGATTGAATTCCAGAAGGAAACACTGGAGCGCGCCCCCACCATGGAGAAAAATGCTGTCAACCGGAGATTGCGACAGTTCAACGAAGGCAAGCCGTATATACGATCTGTGGCAGATTGATCGGGTTTACGTCGAGCAATTATCGCTGATTGTTCTTCTCACTTTTCCGGCGTATTTTCTCTGCTTCATATTGTGCTCAGTCAATGAGTCATTCTCTCGGATTTCCTGATTTAGAATTATCAGAACACGTCTAGAAGCATTAGTTGTTTATGGTGAAGGTGAATTGTGAAACGATGATAAATTTAATAAAACCGGCCTTGATGTCGGCATCTACTGGTGTACGGTTACATGGGTGACGGATTGCCCGTTTATCCTGGATGGCTTTGAAATCGGGACTTGACCTTGAGATGCTGTCCTCTATGATTTCCCTGTTAGTGGGAATTCCCACCTGATTGCATCACGAGTGGCGTTGAGGGATCTGGCCCTTTGAAACGCCCGGCAACCTGGTTCAGCCACCAAGGTGCCACAGCCTTTCCGAGAGGAAAACGATGCGGCCTGAAAAAGCAAAGAATGGCTCTGAGCCCCCAGTGTGGCCTCTCTCTGCTGACGACTGCTCGCCAGTGTTGCCCGTGATAATTCTATTTTGATTTTAAAGGAGATACGGGCAATGTTATTCAGCGGAAAACAATATCTGTACACAAAACCGGGCGAGAAAGCAGAACTGAACTGTCCCATCTGTGGCACGAAATGTGATGTTGAACGCAACTGCTATGGACCGACCGGTTTTGCCGAAGCCGTCGGCGGCCTCGGGCATCTGCATGATTGCTTTACCTGCCCCCACCGGGACGAAGACTGGCATTGCTACGCCAGTCAACTGATCGCACAGAAGCATGAATGTGCCAGTCGACGCGTGCGGGAACTGATTGACCTAGATCTGCAGGAAACACTGACAACACGTTCTGTACTATGATCAGAAGGCACTATTGTTAGATGACATCTCAAAATCAATGACCTTTAAGTCTTTTAATATCATCAGCTTAAAAAACGCATTCGTTAAGTTTACTTCAGACTCACTTTCGGCGCGGTTGTATCAGCAACGATGCCGATAAATTGCCCTCGATGAATTATGCTCTCGCATTAATAGCCATGACTGGACTCAGTTAACTGTCAGAACGTATTTTTATTCGATCATGCAGCGCACATACTAATAGCATGTTTAGCCATAAGTTCACGATATGCTGTTGCACTGCTTATTGCGATAGCCCAGGACTGGCGGCATAATTCACTCTTCTGGAGTCCACCAGTCCTGGGCTATCGAATACATACATATGACACCTATATTTTTTTGTGCACTCAGGGTGTCGAATTGATCCAAAATGGTTTAATATTTTTTCACTCCGTAATATCAACTTAAATATAGAGTTAAGTGCGTAAGTGGAGGTGACATGGTTGGCGTGACAGTCGAACAACAGAAACATCAATCTCAAATAATAAGTATTCATGTATAACCAATATTTTGAACACCCGATCCTAAATTCCCCGCACGATTATCCAACTCGACACTGGGAGGGAGAATTATGTCGAATTGCTGAGGCACATCCCAAAATGAAATCGTATGTAAAGAATCATAACCTGGGCTTGGAAGTTCCTTACCAGTATGGTTCGACAATGCGAAAATACCGTCCTGACTGCATTGTGCTCGTTGACGATGGTCACGGCGAAGATAATTTGCTCCACCTGGTTGTTGAAATCAAAGGATATCGTAAGGAAGATGCAAAGGAAAAGAAGGCAACAATGGAAACTCAATGGGTTCCCGGAGTCAATAACCTCAAGACGTACGGCCGCTGGGATTTCGCTGAGTTTACCGACGTTTACGAAATGGAAGATGACTTTGAAACAAAAGTCGAACAGAAGTTCAACGAGATGATTGTTAAGTGCGGAGGAAGTAATGGTTAAATATAACCCCCGTGCAATGATGGAGCGGGCAGTCAAAGTAATGGCTCAATCCATTCCTGAGCGTCGTGATGATGGGAAAATTTCTCCCAAAGTTGGTGCCGTTCTCGTCGATATTGGTGAAGAAGTTCCATCAGTTCCAAGAATAATGGAAGCCTATCGAGGGGAATTACGAGAAGGAGATCACGCAGAGTTTACCCTGCTAGAACGGAAGAATCGAGATCGAATTCTTGATACTTGCATACTCTTCGCCACTCTCGAACCCTGTGCACCAGGTGCCCGTAATCCTCCGAAAATGAGTTGTGCAGAACGCATCGTATTGGCAAGAATCAAAGAAATATGGATTGGAATCGAAGACCCCGATCCAACTGTCGCTCAGAAAGGAATCAAATACCTACAAGACAATAATGTCAAAGTGAATTTGTTTGATCGTGATTTGCAGGAGATCATTCGTGAAGAAAATAAAGAGTTTCTTGAGCAAGCTCTTGAACGTGCTGCCGAGGCAGAAGAAGCTCCTTGTAAAATAGTTCTTTCTCCTTTGGAGTCAGCAGCAGAGAATATGCAAATCGAAGATTTTTCTCGAAAAGCTCTGAAAGACTATCGCTCGCTGGCAAAAATTAAAGAGTCCATCAATTCCGAAGACTTTCAACGCAGGTTGTCTCGCCAAGGATTATTAAAGTCGGTCGGCGAACAATTAGTCCCAACCGGTTTTGGAACAATTCTATTCGGTGAAGAACCGAGGACGGCAATTCCACAATCAGGTTTGATGGCAACAATTCACTATCCAGATGGCACAGAAGAAGTCAAAGATTTTGACGGCCCTCAAGTTCTTGTCCCTGGCGAAACAATTAAATGGCTGAAGGACAAACTGCCGAACATTATTGATCGCTCTGATGCTGTCCGCACTCAAAAGAATGATCAGTTCTTTGAGCTGATTCGCGAAGGAATTGTCAATGCTCTCGTGCACCGAGATTACGCCATTGCCGGTGCAAAATGCCAACTTATCGTCTCTCAGAATAAGATAGAAATTCACAGCCCTGGCAAACCAATTAAGCCAATCACCTTCGAACAAATGAATTCATTCGATGCTCCCATGCTCAGTCGTAACCCCATTCTGCACTATGTATTTGCAAAAATGGATCTGGCAGAGGAACGTGGGCTTGGTCTCAAATCGTTGAAACAGAAAACGCAACTGGCAGGACTACCATTACCAAAGTATTCTTGGACCAATCCATACCTGGTTCTCACACTATTTCCAAATGTGGCTGCCAGCATCGCATCATTACCGCCTGAAATTCAAGACGAATTGAGTTCTCTTGAACTTGAGGGATGGAAGTGGCTGACAACTCAAGGACGCACGAACTCTACCGACTATGCAAAGAAATTTGGAATTGACTCGCGCAATGCCCGCAGACATTTGAATCACTTTATCAAACTTGGGCTTGTGCAGAAAACAGGCTTAGCTCGTGCAACGGAATATGTGGTACTACAAGACAGAACGCTGGAAAAGTAACCGGACATGAATGCGGACATTGCGTCCGGTTAATTGAAATCGAATTTAATTAATGAGTATTCGGACACAAATGCGGACATTGCGTCCGGATACTCGCAAATATCAAAGAGAAGTATATTCGGACACCGGACATCCCGAGACATCACAACCTCTTAATATTTCAGAAGATACATCAATACCATAGGGCAGGAAATGGCAAAGAAACGCACTAAGCAGAAAAAACTATCGCCACCATCAAGCATGAAGAGGCGACACGCACGTAAAGATAACAAAATTGTACTTAGTGATCCCGACATCGGACAGGCTGAGTAATCTCTCACAGAACCCGAATGGATGACCGAGAGTCCCTGCCCGATTGTGGACATATGGATATGTGCTTCGATTTCTCCATGACGATCAATAAAAAACAGAGGTGGCCGAACGGGTATGTTCAGCCATCTCTGTTTCATTATCTGAGAACAAGGTTTTCATTCACTCTGTTGTTGACAGTCAATACACCGAGGATTACCCCCCTCCCCTGTTTCCGGCTTCTGGGGAAGCCAGATGGTTTCATCAAAGGCAAGCCTGCTCTGGTCGGCCTCAGCAAACACGCGAGAAAAGACCGACATCTCTGCGGAATTCGCGCTGGCAGGTGCCATCCGAATCAAGACCAGGTTGCGATCTGCGATTTCACCCATGATAGCCGACCAGCGAGGATGCTCGACTCCAGCGTGAAGTAATGCCATTGCCACCATCCCTTTGATGGAATTCAGGCGCTCTGTGGCAAATACAGGCGTCGCGTCCGAGGTCACCGTGTTTTCGAAGTCCTGTTCTTCATATGCCCGGTAACGGGACGCCAGCATACAGCGATGACAGGCTTTGGTCCGCTTCGGGTGCGTAAAGGTGACTTCCGCAGCCATCCCTGCCATGTGAACCTGTGCACAAAGGCTGGGGACCTGATACTTGATCGCCAGACGATTGATCTGCGCCTGAGCAGCAAACTGGTCTGTGAATCCACACAACAGGGTCGTCCTGGGGAACAACGGCCGGGATTGCGCTTTGCCATCAGGGCCCAGCCGGTATTCAGAGCCGATTGGCTCCCGCAACAGCTTTCGCAGTTCGTCCTCTTCAATCTCTTCCAGTCCCTTCTGGTACATCTCCACCTTCAGGTTGGGATTGATATCCTGTAATCGCTCCGCGAGCACTTCCACTTTGGGGCGTCCCAGGTCCTTCCGATAGACCTGTTGAGTCCCCAGGTTGGATTCAGTTACCATGTCAGGATCAATGAGCACCACCTCTCCAATCCCGGTTCGCACCACAGATTCTGCAAACTGAGCGGCACCTCCCGTACCCACAATCACTGCGCGACAAGCTGCCAGGTGCGGAATATCATAAGCCGTGTTCACACGCGCAAATGTTTCTCCCATGTCAGTCCATTCCCGTTTTTCCTGTTTGCTGTACTCTTTTTGCAAAGCTCTCCATCCTTTGTTGTTGAGCAGCCGATCTTCCGGCAACGATTCGTACATGCAGAAGGTTTCAGGAACAGAAACCCGGTCCTCCTGCTGAGGTACTTCGACAGGCTCCAGACTCTCGTTTTCCGTTTCACATTCAGAAGTCGTGAATTCGGTAGACATTACAATCTCCTTGGAAATAGTCACAATTCGGGCATCATTATCGTCACGCAAGGCTGCGTACGCATTGAATTCACAAGCATCAGTCGCAGTCTCTGGCAAGACAATGGGTAATAACAGATATGGCAATGAGGGGATCGCGTTCAGGATGCGAGCTGCATAGATACGATCACCGGTAGAGGGATATCCCATCGAACCAGGATGGCTATGCACAAATCCCATCAGGCGAATTCCCTGTTCATTCCATTCGGAAAGGACATGATTCAGCACAGAAGTGTCTGGCGAATAGGTTACCGCTGTGGTTGCCGCCCATTCATCAAACAGGAAGTGGGTCACTATACCGGTTTCGCGATCCCCTCCCAGCAGTCCCCCGGTCTCCGGGGACTTGACGCCAATCGAGTCGCGAATCTGTTCGTAGACTTCTTCTGTCATTTTCATAATGGGAAGTGAGGACTTTGCTGAGTGTTTCAAAGTCTCATCTTCCATTTCACGGGGCGAGAATGTCTGTTCCTGTTTTGATGTATCTCTGTGTCCGATCTGCCCAAAGAGCGGCGATTTGCATAACCGATTCTTTTGATGTTGGTTCTGGTGTCCAGCAGACATAATATCGATCTCCCTCCTGCAGGCGGTGTGAATCATGGAGAGATTCAGAACGGCCCTGGTAGTCGGGCTGGCTTACGATGTAGGCACGCCAGATCCCTTCCGGGAGACGTTCTATTGAAAAACCGTAGTCTTGCTCTCCATCTTTGGTTCTGTAATAAATCACGGGGCTACCTTTCCTGGCGAAAAGCCAATGAGAGAAGTGAGGCTGCGCATACACGCAGCCTCACTATGGAAGTGGACTCATCTCATAGCACGTGAAACGTTCCTGGCGGAATTTCGTCCTTATCAGAGGACTCGCCATGAAACGTGCCGGGAGGGATTTCATCTTTATCAGATGAATCGGAGTGATTCTTCTCAGGCTCCCCGGCAGCAAAGATTCCCCGCGGAATCACATCAATCCCCGCATGAGGGGGAGACGAAGGTGTCGACATGAGCATTCTCCTTCTGAGGGTTCTACCCTGATCTGTTTTGCCACTTTACAAAACGAAAATAATCAGGACTTCACTCAGAGAAGGAGAAAGGTCGAAAGATTTCAGTTAGTTTCGGTTGAATCTAATTAGTTTGTTACGAATTCATAGATCTCCAGTTTATTGTCAACGACACAGACTAATCGGTTATTAAATTTATCAATTGCAAAAGAATTAGCTTCGATGAAAAGTGTATTTATTGGCTTAGATGGAATTGACGTGGTTTCACCATCAGTAAGAAATACTTCAAATTCCCAAAAGCATAATCGCCCATCCCAACCTGCAGAAATTAGTTGTGGGCCTTTGATTCCTTTGTATAAATCAACACCAAATAATCCTCCTCGGTGCGTTCTAGAAATACATTTTATAAGCTGCTCATTTTCGAGGTCGCTGATTCTAATCTCATTCTCAGTAGAAGAGATGAGCATAATTCCTTCAGGACCTTCGTATAATGCTGCACAGATAATTGGTCTACTATGAATTCCTTTGATTGACCGTTCTATCTGTCCATTCTGAGGGTTACTAAACACGATTTGTTTATCATACCCTGCTGATACTATAAGAGGTCCTCTCGAGCTTTCAAATACTGCCACACCAAGAATCCAGTTGGTGTGGGCTCCTGTTATAATTCTTTGAAGCTGTCCAGTATGGATGTCATGGATGATAATTTTGCTATCCCATCCAACAGAAATTAGCCATGAACCCTCAATTCCCGAATAGGCTGCCAGACTCGTAATAGCATTCGAATGCTCCCCCTTAAAACTCTTAATTTCCTGTCCATTATTTGAATCGATTATCATTAAATCATCATCATTTACTAGTGCGATAATTTGGGCTTCATCTTGCTCCTGATG
This sequence comes from Gimesia chilikensis, assembly GCF_007744075.1. Classification (NCBI taxonomy): domain Bacteria; kingdom Pseudomonadati; phylum Planctomycetota; class Planctomycetia; order Planctomycetales; family Planctomycetaceae; genus Gimesia; species Gimesia chilikensis. The sequence continues at coordinate 5,438,776 of NZ_CP036266.1, forward strand.
CACAGTCACACACCTGAACTCGTATGTGTTTTCCTTGCTTGAGTGTATCCCCATCTCGATATTCTGAAGATCTGTAATTACGATTCTACAATCTCTTCCTGCTGTGATAATGTAAGAACCATTACTTCCTTGATAATTTGCCACACAGTTGATCACATCAACATGTAAACCCTCAAGACTCTTAACAAGCTGGCCAGTTTGTGGATCACTGATCACGATCTGGCTATCATTGCCCACCGAGACGATCCGCGGGCCATCTGGCCCTTCATAGACCGCTAGGCTGTTAATGCAGCTTTGATGTGCGCCCTTGATGGTCCGCACGACAGTACCGGTTCGGGGATCACTGATCACGATCCATTCGTCTTCCCCTGCCGAAACGATTTGTAAGCCATTCGGTCCTTCATAGACTACCACACTATTAATTGCATTTGTATATGCAAATGAGTCTGCATGGGCATCATCAATGGTTCGCTCGACGGTTCCGGTCCGGGGATTACTGATCACGATCCGTTTGTCTTCCCCCACCGAGACGACCCGCGGGCCATCTGGCCCTTCATAGACTGCTAGGCTGTTTATTGTCTTTGTATGAACTCCTTTTATTATTTTTTCAATCTGTTTGGTTTGTGGATTACTTATCACAATTTCCTTTTCATACCCAGCTGAGACAATATAAAATTCATTATTACATTCATAAGTTACTAGACTAAGAACATCCTCTCCGTGGTGTCCTTTGAGATTAGTCACTAACTTACCTAATTCAGGGTCTATGATCATTATTTCAGTGTCATTGGGATGGCTTCCAGCCACCACGATGAGTGGCCCCTCAATACCTTCATAAACAGCAACACTATTCATCTCATCTGACTCAATATCGTTAATAACCCAGTCCACGATACCAGTCTGTAATTCAAAACTTATAATACGCTTGTCAGTACCCACTGAGACTATATGTGGTCCATCAGTTCCCTCATATATTGCTAAACTAAGAATATCATCACAATGTGCCTTCTCAATTGTTAGAGAATTTTCTTCCCGTATTCCCTTTATTTTCTTGATCCACTCTGGACGAGAGCCGTCCCCTGTGAATTCATCCAGTTGCCTGGCCCACTGCTCTACTTCATTCCCTGTTGCCCCAAACCAGCAACAGCGGTTCATCACTTCCTGCAACAGGAGATGAGGATGTTCCCAAGCAAACCGGCTGTGATCATTGCTCGCCTTATAAACCTGCTGCAAGACCCGGTCATGTGGTTGGCTATTGGATAAACGAGAGACCAGTTCGGGTACTGGTTCCATAAACGCGATCGCTGCTTCACGGGGTAAATCAGGCCAGAAGGCAACCAGCCGTGATACCAACTCCCGTAGTAGACTCTGATTATGCCTGCAAATTTCCTCACCTGATCCCTCATCGCGGGTTTGGACCATTTCTCCCAGGAATTCTGCTACCAGCAGCCAGCGGGCAGGATCGTCCAGAAAGGTTTCTGATATTGCCTGAGGCCATGCGTCGTCTAACGGCTCGTCTTGTGAAGGGAGACCAATGCCTTCGTACTCACGCAGCGCACGCGCAGCAAAATAGTATATCAGTGAGTCATGCGCAAACCCGAGACTGTCATCTGTTTTTCTCAGCAGCCCCAGTTCAAAGAGTGCGGCCACTTCTTCCTCTGTGAAGACACGAGAATAAGTGAGTGACTGCGTCAATAATTCTCCTATCGGCATCCAGGCGCGGCGGACTGGAATGCGAGTGTTGCCTCCCTGAGGCCGGGTGAGTAAACGTTTTGCCTCTGTTGCAGATAGACGGGTTTCTCCCTGTTGTGCCAGCATCGCCAGGGCCAGTCGTTGCATGGCGATGAGTAAATCTTCGGGAGAGATTTGAGTTTTAGTACGATTTTCATCTGACTCTTCACGTTGGAGATGCTGTTGAGTGAGTTGAGCATAAATGTCTGCCAGGGTTTTGATACGATTGAGGACTTCAGGAGGAAACGTGGAGACCCAGTGCATTAGCAGCGGAATACTGATGACCGTCTCCTGTTCCCAGAGATCATCGTCGGTTCCACGCTGACGAATGGCGGCACGACGCCGAATACGGAGCAGTCGTTTGAGATGTGTCAGTTCGGTCTCGGGGTCGTGTTCGCTGCGGGGAAGCCTTGTGTCTGGCTTACCTGACCAGTCTTGCAGCCAGAGATCGAGGTGGTCAAACAGATCGTTTTCCACCTTACGAATTCGCGAGAGATAATCGATGGCCACCTCATCATCCAGAGGTAACAGATCGTACTCCACGAACTGGGGGGCGCGTGTGCCTTGATGAGTCAGGTTGTGCAGAACCTTGTCCTCTTGACCGGCGGCCCGGTAAATGACGATACAGCGATGTCCCAGTTGAGGACCGTAACGTTCTTGAAATCGGATGAGTGCCTCGGCGTAGCAATCACGGGTCTTGGCCGGGGCATGATTGAGGTCAAAAAACAGGAGATACTTCTGCGAACCCAGTTGCAGGTAGCGTTCCAGGAGTCGCAGTTGTGCAGCTTCATCAAGATTCAGATGTCTCAGACACTGCCTGGTGATCAGCTTTAAAATAAAGTCGTTTTCGTTGCCTTCAGGCAGCGCGCTCTCGGCGACATCGATCCACACCGGCGTAAAGCCTGCCAGCGGGGCAGTAATTCTGTCTGCGGACGCGGGAGCAAGTCGATTTGTCCCGGGCTGGTTTGGATAAGGAGTCCAGGCCCGATCACTGAAACAGCGAAACCAGGCACACCACGATCCCACTGTTTTCCCGCCACCACTGCGGGCACTGATCAGCAGGCCGTGGGAGTCGCCGGCTGTTTTGAGGAGTAAATCAGTCAGATCCTCCCAGGTTCGATGACGATCATGGGCCAGGCAGATGGGAACCGGACAATAGAGGTCGGCATCCGGCATGGCGGCGAAGAAGCGATCCGCCGAGGTCCAGAAGAACAGTTCACGACAAAATTCTCGTAGCGCTGGCTCATACTCTATTGCTATCTCGCTTCCATGTGCCGTCCACCACTTTTGAAAAGCCTGTCTGGCACGGTCGCGGAGATCTGTCATTCCCAACAGATCACGCACAGGATCATCTGCCGTGGAGTAATTAGATGAATCGACGGCGATATCAGAAGTCACCAGTCGTTTCGATATGGCAGTTCGAAAGGGCGTTAACCGGAATGTGCCATCAAAGCTGCGTATCGACATCAGATTATTATCCACGGGAATATCATTTTAGGGATTCACATTGTTACTATGAATATGACCACCGGCGACGCGATTCGCAAGTTCTTTGGTGACTGTTCCTTAATCTCATTATGATCTGGTAAGAGATAACAACAAAATAGAAATATTTCAGTTGTCAATCTGTCTGACCAGTGTGGCCAGCCGTCGGTGATTCTCATCGGATTGATCTTCCGAATAATCCAGGTATGCCTGTAGTCCCTGTCGAACCAGCGCGGCCAACTCGGTGTTTTCATCAGCACGGGCATCTTTAAATGATGTGGAAGCAGATCGCCCGGCAACCACTGGAGGGTCTTGAACCGGCAGTTCCGTTTGAGAGGCAACCTCATTCGACACGACAGGTGTCGGAACCAGATGGGCATAGCCAAATCTGTATAACAACTGTCGTTTCTGTTCCGGATTATCAACGGACTCCAGAGTGATGGCGGCAGCCAACTGTTGACGGGTGATCGTCTGACTCTCTTGATTGTCCTTGGAGGCAATCTCAAAGGCTCGGACCAGAGCAGCACGCACACGAGGGTGATTGGTCATCGGTTGACTCTGAACCGGAGACTCTCTGGAACTGGAATCGCTTGAAATCAATTCGGTCGGGATCAGGCAACGGTCATTGACCAGTTCTGCAAACTCATTGAGCGCTTCCGCGAGATGCGATATCCGAACCAGTCCGTGTTCCGCCCGGAGCATCGCCAGGCGGAACACGGAATAAGCCTCGTCATTCATCAACGAGTAGATTCGGCTAAGAGTGATCGTCGTTTCCGGCATCTGAACCTCCCTGCTGAGAAGGAAACAGCTGGATAGATTTCAGCCAAGGTGCAACAGCCTCTTGAAAATATTGACCAATGAACCGTCGGAATGATGCGCTTCCCCAGTTTCATTCGGACCGGGATCGACCTGGATCTGTTCCTGCTCCTGCAAAACCTGGACTACCGCCTCATAAGTCAACTGGGCTTGCAGTTCCGACAAGCGATTTCCCTGCTCAGCAGCGATCCGGCTCTTCAGATCCATCACTCCCATCAGAATCATCGCCGCGGTCAGCTTGGGTTCCTGCCTGAAATCGTCGTTAAGCTGCTTCAGGGCGCGCTGAATCTGCTGGCGGCGTTCATCATCCTCGCTCAAACCGGCAACCAGTTCCTCTGCGGTTAAAGAGACGGGTTTCGGGGACTTAGCAGGGTCTACAGCTGGCTGTTGATCCTCAACAGTGCGACCTTTATAAGGCCGTCGAACCTGTGTTTTATCTTTTAAGGCCAGCTGACAATGAATGCCTCTGGCTCCATCATGGATGCATTCCACCTGGTAGATCACCGGAGGTTGTCCTCTCTCAGGCCGAAATTCAAATTCTGCCTCTTTCTGTTTTGTCGTGAGTTTACGATAAAATTTCTGAAATTGAGCAGATAGTTCTGCGAAGTTTGGAGGTTTATTCCCTTTGGAGATCGTTAGCACGTGCATGCCTCCTTTACCCTGTGGGGCGAACGTCATTTTCTCGGGATACCTGATTTTATGAGTGATAGTCTGCGACATGGGATTCAGCTCCTGTGAGTGAGATTTACGGCAAAATCACGAGCCCCACCACACCGGTGAGACTCGTGATCTGAGAGATTGCTGTGGTGATTGTGATCTTCATTCCGGCGGTTCAAATCAATGAACGACCTGCTTCTTTAATCGGAATGGACCAGTGGGGCATATGCTCCAGGTCACTATCCAGCATGTGAACCACGCGGCTGACAGCAGCCTCCTGTTCCGCAGAAGTATGCTCTAATTGAACCGGTAACAATCCATTCAGCAGGGTCCATAACAACAGAGGCGTGGTGTTATAAGGCTCAGCATAACGGTCTTTCAGTCGATACATGGTCGTTGCCCCGGTTTCGATCGTGCTGGGGATCGGCTCCGCATTCTGCCAGCCAAATGCACTGGTCGGAATGATGGCGGCACTAAAGACCTTCTGAGACTGATTGACCACCTGAACCAGCGGACGCAGCCAACGCATCAACAGCTCATCAGTGAGCTCGCTGCGGGCTTCCTCTTCACTGTCAAACAGAGTGTCGAGTTTGGTCATGACAATTCCTACTGAGCATGAGGCACGATCTCCATGATGCCTTAATGCGGTACTCAGATACTTTGCCACCAGACGATTGTCTTCCATGAAACGCAATTCATCATCCTGCGAGCCCCCTAACGGCGGGGGCGCCACCATGGGTAAGAGGGCATGAGAATTGGATGCCCGGTTTAACAGACCATCGTACTCATGGAGTTCCTGTTCACTGCTGCCACTGGTTGTGCCCGTCAGGACCTGACCGATGGCTTCATTGGTATGCAATTCGGCGACCACATTTTCCGCATCACAGAGCTCAAAACGCATTTTGTAGGCATCCTGGCTGGTAATGTAGCCACCTGAATGGGCTTCGATACGACGTCGACGCAAATCCTGCAGGATTTCGTTGGCCATCATGGGGTCTTCCGTCCCGAAAGTGAGTCCCGATGGCAGTGGGATATCGACAGCGTGTTCAAACCAGGCTGTCTGGATCGCCGTTTTACCGGTTGCTCCGGTGGCAATCATTTGCATGTTAAACTGAATTTTATCGATAATTTGTCGCTGCTTTGTCTTGAGTGATTTTAAAAACTTCATCTGATTCTCCTTCAGGATTGGATGATTTGACGCGAAAACGGTTCATTCTCATTCGATTGCCGGCACTGCAATGAATGGATTCAAAGACTGCTACGTGAGCACTCATAAGCCAAACAATACTCCACTCGAAACTGGCCGTGACAGGGCACAGGTTACGAGCGTTTTTTCAGCAGATCAGCCACCTGTAAAGCAGGCTGACGTTCCCGGCGGGTCAAGCGGCGTAAATCTTCTCGCGAGACAGAGCGATGGTCTCCATTAGAAGCGTGGTTTCCCGTATCAGCGACAGTTCGACGACGGGGCACATTCTTTTTGGGGCGACGCCAGTAAACCAGCATCATCGTCGCGGAAATGGCAACTCCGATCAGTGCCGGGATCTCGACGGGCAATTGCATTGCCTCTTCCATCAGTTTTTTGCCGAGTTCACTGACAGTGGTGCGAATCCAGGTACTGCGGTCGGGAGTGGCAAACAGAATTGCCAGTCCACTGGCAACGGCACCCACCAGGGCACAGACCGCCGGCACTCCCACCAGCCAGCGCGCGGTCTTGCTTCCCCATGACGAGGGGAGAAGCTGGAGCATACAGGTCACAAAGACCCAGGCGACTATCCATTTTAACATTTTGTCTCTCCTTCTGATTGACCGGCTGGTTAACCGGACCAGGCTGATGCAACGCAGGCTGCCAGGCGATCTGGCTTGTTTGTCCCTTGTCACCACACCCTACATAGGAGAGAGTTAGAAAGATTTCAGTTAGTTTTATGGAAACCGACTAATTTGTCACGAATTCATAAACTTCAAAACCACCTATGGTGCCGACGAAAAGATGCTGATTGGCTTCATCAATCGCCATCATCAAACCGTTAAGAAGCTCGAATTCGCTGATTGGCAGAGGTTGATTTGCTGAGTCCCCAGTCCAGGATAGAATTTGTTTAAGGTCCCAGAACTTGATTCCTCTATGAGAACTTGAAATGATCCGCGGACCTTCCGGGTGTGAGCAAACCATCAAATCATCTATGTAGCCTGCATGGGCAATTGCCTGCTCCACCCTACCATTTTGCAGGTTTCTGATCAGGAGCCGATCATCCATTCCCCCCGAGACGAGTCGTAGCCCATCCGGGCTTTCAAATACTGCCGCACTCTCAACCGAGTCAAAAGTGACTCCGCTAGTACTCCATCTATGCCCCCCTTCGAGAATTCGCTCCACCTTCCCTGTTTTGGGATCGCAAATCACGATCTCCGACCCCACCAAAACAATCCGTGGTCCTTCTTGACCATGGTATACAGACATGCTGTTTACAAATCCAAGGGGAGTCTCAATGGTTTGCACCACATTCCCTGTTTGTGGATCATGAATTACTATCCATCCGCTACTACTCGAGACAATCCTTGGCCCCTCCATGCCTGAATACGTGACTATACATGCTATACGGCGGTTTCGCCCACCATCAGGGTGTTCACATGGCTCCTCGATTTCTTGCTCTACCTCTCCGGTGCACGGATTGCAGATATTCATATAGTTTCCCGCCCCCGCGACGACCCGTGGTCCTTCGGTGCTTTCATACACGGCCACAAAATCTATGGAAATCACGTTAGCCAATTTGATTTTTTGCTCCACCTCCGCAGTGTATGGATTGTAGATCACGATATAGTTCCTCACCACCGCGACAATCCGCAGGCCTACTGGGGCTGTGTAGACAACCACATCAACACCTTTATCTGTATAAATCTCCTCATCTGACAATCTTACACCTTGAATTTTTTTCAACCATTCCGGGCGGCAGTGCGGATTAGCAGAGTCAAATTTCTTAGAGTATCTATCTAGTTGCATACCCCACGGCACCACTTCCCTACCGAGACTAGGATACGAATCTCCTACAGCATACCAGGAACATTCATTGAGAACCTCCTGCAACAGCAGATGAGGACTTTCGAATAAAAACTGACTGTTCTGATTGGTATGTCTGAAAACTACACGCAATACGTCGTCGTTGATGTTATTCGCTTTGGAACTGCACAGACGCCAGACCAGTTCAGGTACCGGTTTCATGAACTCCATCGCTTCATCGCGAGGTAAATCAGGCCAGAAGGTAACCAGTCGAGATACCAACTCCCGTAACAGGTTCTGATTATGTCGAGGAATTTCCTCACTGGATCCATAATCGGGAGTCCATATCAGTTCTCCCAGGAATTCTACCACCAGTAACCAGCGGGCAGGGTCATCCAGCAAGGTATTTGCGATCGCTTGAGGCCATGTAGCATCTAACCTTTCCTCGTGTGAGGAAAGCACAGCACCATCGTATTCTCGCAAAGCCCGAGCGGCGAAATAGTAAATTAGCGAGTCATGCGCAAAACCGATGCTGTCTCGCGTTTTTCGCAGCAATCCCATTTCATAGATAACGTTTAGTTCATTCTCTGTGAAGACACGAGAATATGTCGATGTCCCCGTTAGTAGATCTCCTACAGGCATCCAGGATTGACGGCCCTTATTGCGACGGTTGCCCAACTGAGGATCAGTGAATAGTCGTTTGGCCTCTTCGATGCGAAGACGAGTCGTTCCCTGTTGGGCCAGAATCGCCAGGGCCAGCCGCTGTAGGGCGGAGAGCATATCCTCGGAGGAGAGTTGTGAAGTATTGCGCCGCCAATCAGATTTTTCCCGCTCAAGGTGTTGCCAGGTCATTATGGTGTATATGTGCGATAAATTTCCGATGCGATCAAGGACTTCAGGAGGAAACTCTGAAAACCAATGCATCAATAAAGGAATGGTGATGAACGTTTCCTGTTCCTCAGTATCATCTTTCCTAATATCACTAGCGACTATCGCAAGATCACAATCGACGGACCAACGCCGAAGACGGAGTAGTCTATTGAGGTGTGTCAGTTCTGTTTTGGGATCATGTTTGCTGCGAGGTAATGAAGCATCCGGATCTCCAGACCAGTTTTGCAGCCAGTGATCAAGATGGTCGAACAGACCATTTTCCGCATTACGTATCCGTGCGAGATAATCGATGGCCACCCTATCATTCAGAGGTGACAAATGGTACTTAATGAAGCAGGGGGCGCTTGTCTCACTGTGAATCATGTTGGGTGGATACTCGCCCCTTTGCCCTGTTGCACTGTAGATAACGATGCAGCGATGTCCCAGGCCAGGACCATAACAATTCTGAAACCGAATGAGTGCTTCTGCATAGCGGTCTCGTACCTCTGCCGGGGCATGATTAAGATCAAAAAACAGGAGGAACTTCTGTGAGCCCAATTGCAGATAGCGATTCAGGAGACGAAGCCGAGCATCTTCATCGAGATTCAGATGCCCCAGACACTGCCTGGCGATCAGTTTCAGGATGGAACCGTCTTCATCGCCTTTAAGCAGCGTACTATCGGCGACATCGATCCACACCGGCAGAAAGCCAGCCAGCGGCGCGGCAACACTACCTGCTGACGCGGGAGCAAGTCGATGTGTCTCGGGCTGGTTCGGATAGGGAATCCAGGTACGATCACTGAAACAGCGAAACCAGGCGCACCACGATCCCACAGTTTTTCCGCCACCACTGCGGGCACTGATCAGCAGCCCATGGGAGTCGCCGGCTGTTTTGAGGAGTAAATCGGCCAGATCCTCCCAGGTCTTATCACAATCCTTGGCCAGGCAGATGGGGACCGGGTAGTAGAGATCGGCATCCGGCATGCTGGCAAAGAAACGATCCGCCGAGGTCCAGAAGAAAAGTTCGCGACAAAACTCTCGTAGTGCGGGCTCATACTCTGTTGCGATTTCGTTGCCATGCTCCGTCCACCACTCTTCGTATGCCCGCCTGGCACGGTCGCGGAGTTCTGTCATCCCCAACAGGTCACGAACAGGATCGTCTGGCGTGGAGTGATTAGGAGAATCAACGGCGATATCAGGAGTCACCAGTCGACGCGCGATCGCAGTCCGAAAGGCTGTGAAACGGAATGTGCCATCAATGTTGCGTATCGACATCAGAGTATGCCTCTCTTCGAAATTGAGTCCATTTTCTGCATGATGAGCTCTCACAAATAAATAGAAAATCAAAAAACAACCTGATTTGATTGAATCTGATCAATTCGTCATGAATTCATAGACTTCCAAGTGTTTTCTTCTCCAGCAGATCAAACCATTTTTGTGTTGATCGGTTGTTAGTTTATGACCCACAGGGAAGATTGTGCTGATCGGTTTTGCAGTTGTCGACACTGTTCTTTCAGCTCCCGTTCAGATTCCTCCCAGCGCGGCTGAACCCGTCTGGCTCCGGAGTGACGGAACAGGGAGAAACGATACGCCGCGTGGGAAGAATACTGCTGGGTGACCATGGTGTCCTTTCTGGGAGATGAACCTTAGTCAATTATCACATGGGCCGAGAGAAAAGATCAACCGACGGGCAGAGAAAGGTCAACCGGGGAGTTCATCCAGGACGGTGTGCAACCAAACTCATAAGTACCACAGTCAATGGAATTAAACGTGCAGGACTCACAGGCGATGACGACCTCAATCACATGGTCGAGGTCGAGCTGCATGTCCGGTTCGCCTGGACTCAGCAATTCACGAATCAGACGTTCGTGCGCATCTGAGCCGGACTCACTCAGAGAGGCCTCATCCACGATTCTGTCCTGATCATCATAAAACCGCACAGTTTTCTGTTCGGTAGCGACCGCTTTCCCTGCACGGATGACAAAAGGGATCTGACGATCTTCGAGACCGATGGCGCCCTCAATACGGGTTAACGTACTGACATCAGCCTGTTCGTTCCCTCGTGTATAGCTCCCTGAAAACGTACGGTGCAATTCCAGGAGAGCCAGCCGATCCTGCTTGCGAATGGGAGCCAGCAGACACTCCAATCCATGCCAGCCAACATCCCAGGTGGCAGGGTCAACCTGCCGGTTATCGATCCCGCGCGTTTCCAGAAGATCAAATTCAGCTCTGGCAATCTTCGACAGGCTGGTTGTCTTATTGGCAAACCGTTTCGTCAGATCCAGCATCTCCTGTTTGAAAAGCTGATGTCCGATCGGGTAGACGGTATCCTCCAGAGGCAGCAGTGCTTCCGCAGTCGTGATATCGTCTGTCAGCGGCTTCTCTACGGCAATTCGTCCCACATGCCCGTAGGCCTGTTTGGCATAAAATGCATGATAGGCGGTTGACGTACAAACCAGCACTAATGTTTCCTGCCCGAGAAAATCAAGCCGACTTAAATTTTTGAGGTCCAGTCCTTTAGTAGTAACGGGACAGTAGAACTCTGCCGCCGTGTGGTCCTTGAAGGGGGACTTTTGATGAAGATCACAATAACAGATCCGTTCAATCAGTCCCTCGATCACCAATAACTGTAGCGACGGGCGTACACGTTTTGCGACCACTTCTCCTGTACCAATCACGATCACGTTTTTGAAGCCGGAATTACAGATATTTTTCATAGTGCCAGTCCCTTCTGAATAGATAAATGAAAGTCATCCACGGCGTGGATAAAGGGCTTTCAACCTCCATAGGAAAAGGGACCTCAGATTTCAGTGAAAAATTGGAAGTAATTCTTCTGAAATCTTTCACACTTTTTCCTCTGGTTGACAGAGGGCGCAGTATTGTGTTGTGCCAAAGTGTTTATTCGTTTCAACAAGGACCTACTAATGAAAAATTTCAACTCACAGCCGCAGTCAGAAGTTGGTGGCACCAAATTGGAGCAGAGCTCCGAAAACACACCTGGTTCTGGAAAAGCTTCCCATCATTCTGAGGGGGGCTGGGATCTGCCCGATGACATCATCCCTTCAGGTAATTCTGCCTGGGATGTCCTCAAACAGCGTGAAAATTCATCTGGAGAATAGGGAACACCAACCAGGGTTGCATGCCAAGTGCTGCAACCCTGGTTTTTTATTGGCATTGGCAGACATGCCACAGCCTGTGGCAGTTTTTATCTCACATCCGACATCAGGAGAGAATTACCATGACCTATAACACAAACAATCGGCCGCACGATGCAGACGATTTTGATCGAGAACGGGAGCCGCGCCGCGACTCAGCAGTTTATCAAAAGTCAACTGAGGAGTCGTTGCAAATTGCCCTGAATCAACTGGACAAGAAGGAGGGGATTATGCGCACACGGATTGAAGGTGTCTGGGATGGAGTTTATCCTGGCCTCTATCTCTTCGGCCCTCATGGCACAGGCAAAACGTACAAAGTCCTCGAAACCCTCAACCGCATCCAGGGGGAAAGTCCGCACTCAAAAAACTACGTCTATCACCGCGGACATCTGACTCCCATGGGACTGTTTGAGCTGATCGAAGAACACAGTAATGAGATACTGGTCCTCGATGATGTTCATCTCTTATTCGAGCAGCCACTCGCCCAGCAGTTGCTGCTGGCAGCATTGGGTAATCACGTCAACGGCGTTCGAGTAGTGAAATACAAACGCCAGGGACGTGATCGCAAAACGGTATTCCATGGCGGACTGATCTGCATCTCCAATCTCGATATGAATAACAGCTACAATGATCCGGTACTGGATGCACTCAGCAGTCGAACCCATATCATTCGCTACGAACCGAATGAGCTGGAGATGGAAGCGGTAATCCGCGATCTGGCTTCAAAGGGATGGGAAAGAAACACGGGTGAACATGTCTTTTACTTACGTCCACAGCAGTGTCAACTTGTTGCTGACTTTCTGATCGCCGAATGTCGAGAGCGAAGTCGTCGCCTGGATCTGAGACTGTATCTGGATAAAGCTTTGTCGGACTTCTGCCATTGCGAGAGCGGTGATACCGAAGTCGAGTGGCGCGATCTGATTCGCAGCACGCTGGACCAGGAAGTGAATCAACCAGAATACAGTGAAAAACAGCAATTCACTGTCTCTCGCGAGGCTCGCAAGGCTCAGGATAAGGCTATTCTCGCTGAGATTCTTGCCGAACATAATGAACCAGAAGCACGAATTGCCGCCTGGACATTGCAGACCGGAAAATGCAGGCGGACATTCTACCGCCGGCTTAAGGAGCTCGAGGAATCGTGATTGGGATCTACTTGCTCCATAAAATGACACCCGATGACACGAGTGACAATTTCACAAACTGTCACTCGTGTCACTTTTGTCATTCGGATAATCAAGATGAAAAGCTCCTGTTTATTCGGGTGTGGTGGGGAGTCAACCTGCAACACATCAATTTTACATAAAGCAATTTATTATATGCACTTACAATACCATTTCGCATCCTCATTGACTCCACTTTTTCCGAAAGCAGTCTTTCTAACACTGGTCATATATTGTTCTAACAGCAGATATGTACGTCATAGAATTGCACTATACCATAATATATGATATAGTGCAGATGCAGGGCACATTATAGCCTGATAGCCAATATGTTGCAGACCATTGCACGATGCCAAAATGTTTGAGATCATACGGCACCTTGACTCATGAGGTTCACGGCTTGGATTCACTCGTTAACGAACTGTTGAAATACCTTGATGAACTCGGTGCCCCAACTGCGCGCCCTTTGCCAGACGATGCTGCCAAAGAGTCGCTACCAATCTTCCTCAGCCAAATCTACGACGTGTATCGGGCTAAGGTCTTTGGTCGTACGTTAGTCTTGCTCATCTCAACTCAAGCAGAACCTCCCACACCTTCTGAACTCGAAAAGCAATTAACAGTAGCTGAGCGGATACTCGAATCTCCCGTGGTATTCGTGTTCCAAGAACTACCATCCTTTCTTCGTCAAAGGCTTGTGAGACGCAGAATTCCTTTTCTGGTGCCCGAACGACAGGCCTACTTGCCATTAGCCTTAATTGACCTCCGGGAAAGTCCGAAAGGCGGCAGTAGAGTAGAAATAAAACAAGACGTGTTGTCTGCTCCAGCCCAGGCACTTGTTCTCTACAAAATTCAGAAAAAAGAGGGCAACGAACCCTGGCCGCTGAATCAGTGGGGGGAGGTGCTGGGCTACTCTCGCAGTACGATGACGCGCGTGTATCGTGAGCTTACATCAGCCTCGATCTGTGCACCTACCTCTAAAGGACGATACTCTTTACTCACCTTCATGGAGACATCACAGGACCTATGGCAAGCAGCGATACCGTTCCTGGAAAGTCCCGTGCGGACACGAGAGCGAGTGAGAGTCCTTGATGAGACGATTCAACTGTATGATGCCGGGCTAACGGCACTGTCACACATTACAATGATGATGGATTCACGTGAGCCAGTAAAAGCAATGTCTTCTGGGGCGTTCAGAGCAGCTTGTGAAGAAAGAAGAATAGAACCTACTGCCTACCCGGATGATGATACGATCCAGATCGAACGCTGGAAGTACGCGCCAGGCTTACTCTCACCCGATGGTATCAATGTAGATCATCTTTCGCTGTATCTTTCGCTTCGAGACGATCCAGACGAACGGGTTCAAGTATCTTTGAGAGAACTGCTGGAGGAAGTGAAATGGTAAATGGTTTAATGTATTTCCTGAGGCACTTCGACGGACTTCAGGATGATTTTGTATTGATAGGAGGAACGGCCTGCGACCTCTGGATGGGCGACAACGGATTAGAATTTCGGGCGACAAAAGACCTCGATATCGTGATTGTCACAGAGTCTCTGACACCAGAGTTCTTTCAGCGTTTCTGGGAGTTTGTTGAAGAGGGGCAATATGCGAGTCTGGAGCAAAGCGAGTCGCGTCCATCGTTTTACCGATTCAAGAACCCATCACACGATGGTCATCCCAAAATGATAGAGTTATTCACGCGAAACTATCTGGAAGTACCGAGTAAATACCATCTGACACCCGTTCCTGCCGAGCATGACATTTCAAGTCTGTCCGCGATCATCCTGGGTGACGACTACTACAATTTCATTCTTTCCTCTCGTTTGATAATTGAGGGAGTCCCCACGATTCCAGTTCAATGTCTGATCCCGCTCAAGGCACGTGCTTACCTCGATCTTGTTAATCGCAGGGAGGACGGCGAACAGATCGATAGTCGGCAGATCAAAAAGCACCGAAATGACGTATTCAACTTATATCGAACATTAGCCCCTGCAGATCGCCACCAGCTGCCTGAGACACTTGCGAGTGACCTAAGCTCCTTCCTGAAATATTTCGCTGAAGCTTTAGAGGACTGGCCTGCTATCAATACGGCAGTTCCCAACTTGCCCCCACCGGGGCAAATAGTGAATCAGTTACGAGAAAACTTCGGATTGATACCCTGACCCTGCTGATGAATTCAGCTTAAGGAATTCAGGGCCGATCACTGAAACAGCGAAACCAGGCGCACCACGACCCCACCGTTTTTCCGCCACCACTGCGGGCACTGATCAGCAGGCCGTGGGAGTCGCCAGCTGTTTCAAGGAGTAGATCGGTCAGATCCTCCCAGGTCCGATGACAATCATGGGCCAGGCAGATGGGGACCGGGCAATAGAGGTCGGCATCCGACATGCCGGCGAAGAAGCGATCCGCCGAGGTCCAGAAGAACAGTTCACGACAAAATTCTCGTAGCGCTGGCTCATACTCTATTGCTATCTCGCTTCCATGTGCCGTCCACCACTTTTGAAAAGCCTGTCTGACACGGTCGCGGAGATCTGTCATCCCCAACAGATCACGCACGGGATCGTCTGCCGTAGAATGATTGGGGGAATCAACGGCGATATCAGAAGTCACCAGTCGACGCGCGATCGCAGTCCGAAAGGCTGTAAAGCGAAATGTGCCATCAAAGCTGTGTTTCGACATCAGCTTTAGCCTCTCTTCGAAGTAGAGTACATTTTCTGCATGATGAGTCCTCATAAAGAAGGATTCAATCAAAAACAACCTGATTTGATTGAATCTGGTCAATTCGTCATGAATTCATAAACATCCAGACGTTTTCCAACACCACAGATCAGACTATTGCTGGCTTGGTCGATCGCTATATAATTTGCTTGAACAAAAAGAGTTATGATGGGCTGTGCGCAAGACGAAGAATTTTTTCTTGAGGCAAGAATCGATTCAAGACTCCAAAGTTTTGTTTTTCCATCATTGCATACCGAAATAATCAGCGGGCCATCGAGCCAGTCATACACGTGCACATTGCTAATCCAGTCTGTATTGACACCTTTAATGGTCCGTTCGATGGTTCCGGTCTGGGGATCAATGATCACGATACGTTGATCCCTCCCCACCGAGATGATCCGCAAGCCATCAGGACCGGAATACACAGCCAAACTGCTAATCCAGCCTGTATGGGCACCCTCGATAGTCCGCTCGATGGTTCCGGTACGGGGATTAATTATCACAATACGTTTGTCAGTCCCTGCTGAGACGATCCTCGGGCCCTCAGGACCGGCATACACAATCATACTCTTAATCAAGCCTGTATGGGCGCCCTCAATGGTTCGTTCGACGGTTCCAATCTTTGGATTACTGATCACAATCCGTTTATCATTGCCCGCCGAGACGATCCGCGGGTCCTTCGGATCCCCATACACGGTTACACTGTTAATCCAACCTGAGTGGGCCCCCTTGAGAATCCGTTCGACTGTACCGGTTTGGGGATCACTGATCACAATCCGACTGTCGTCACCCACCGAGACAATCCGTGGGCCATCAGGACCGGCAAACACGATCACACTTCTAATCGAGTAAGTATGAACCCCCTCAATCGTCCGCTCGATGGTTCCGGTACGGAGATCACTGATCACAATCCGTCGGTCGTTTCCTGCTGAGATGATCCACGGCCCCTCCGGGCCAATATACACAGTCACACTGTTAATCTTATCTGTATGGGCTTCCTCAGTGGTCCGCTTGATCGTTCCGGTCCGTGGGTCATTGATCACAATCCGATTATCACTCCCTGCTGTGACGATCCTTGGGCCATCAGGACCTGCGTGCATGATCATACTTCTAATCCAGCTTGTATGGACGCCTTCGATGGTCCGCTCGACAGTTCCTGTTCGAGGATCACTGATCACAATCCGACTGTCGTCACCCACCGAGACAATCCGTGGGCCATCAGGACCGTGATATACGGTTAAACGGTCAATTGAGCTTGCATGAGCCCCATTGATTGTTCGCTCGATGATTCCGGTCTGGGGATCAATGATCACGATCCGTTTGTCGTCACTCACCGAGACGATCTGCAGGCCATCTGGACCGGTGCACATCAACATGCTTTTAATCCAGTTTGTATGGGCGCCCTCGATTGTCCGCTCGATGATTCCGGTCTGAGGATCAATGAACACGATCCGTTTGTCGTCACCCGCCGAGACGATCCGCAGGCCATCTGGTCCCTCATAGGCCCCTACACTGCTAATTTGGTCTGTATGGGCGCCCTCGATTGTCCGCTCGATAATTCCGGTACGGGGATTACTGATCACGATCCGTTTGTCGTCAACCACTGTGACAATCCGCGGACCCTCCGGACCTTCATAGACCTCTACGCAGTTAATCAAGTTTCTATGAGCTTCCTTGATGGTTCGCTCAACGGTTCCGGTAAGGGGATCGCTGATTACGATCCGTCGGTCCTCCCCCGTTGAAACAATTCGCAGCCCCTTAGGAGTATCATATACGGTCACAAGGGTTATCCTCCCTTTATGGGCCCCCTTGATGGTCCGTTCAATGGTTCCGGTTCGGGGATCGCTGATCACGATCCGTCGGTCCCCCCCCGTTGAAACAATTCGCAGCCCCTTAGGAGTATCATATACGGACAAAGTGGTTACCATCCCTTTATGGGCCCCCTTGATGGTCCGCTCGACAATTCCGGTACCGGGATTACTGATCACTATCCGACTGTGGTTTCCAACCGAGACAATCCGTGGGCCATCTGGCCCCTCATATACGGTTAAACTGTTAATTGAGCCCTTATGTTTTACCGTTAGGCGCCGCTCCACTTCCCCGGTTTCAGGAATAGTGATCACGATCCGTTTGTCGTCATCCACTGTGACGATTCGGGGCCCCTCCGGACCTTCATAGTTCACCATAAGTGCAGAAATGTATTCCCAGGAGATCTGTTCGAAGGTTCCGGTCCATGGATCAATGTTAAAGATCCTTTGGTCACTCGTCTTCGAGAAGATCCGCGCATCATTAAGGGCGATATACGCGATGTGCATTATTTCTGTATGGATATTTTTGATCGTCCGCTCCACCGTACCGGTCCGGGGATCACTGATCACAACTCGATTGTCGTCACCCTCGGAGATAATCCGTGGGCCATCAGGACCGGCATACACAGTCACTCTGTTAATCCTGCCGGTATGAGCGACTTCAATGATGCGCTCGACGGTTCCGGTCCGTAGATCACTGATCAAGATCTTTGGATCACCGATAAAGAACCCTTTGCTGTCGTACCTCACCGAGACAATCCGCGGGCCATCAGGCCCCTCATATACGGTTAAACTGTCAACTGAGCCCTTATGATTTACCGTTAGGCGCCGCTCCACTTCCCCGGTTTCAGGAATAATGATCACGATCCGATTGTCTTGCCCCACCGAGACAAACCGAGGCCCATTCGGTCCCTCATACACAATCAAACTTTTAATTGATCCTGTATGGGCGTAATTAAAGGTCTGCTCGATGGCACCGGTCAGGGGATCAATGATTACAATTCGTTTGTCCCCCCCCACCGATACGATTCGCGGGCCATCAAGTCCCTCATACACTGTTAAACGGTCAATTGAGCCTGTATGGGCCCCCTCAATGGTTAATGTATCCGAAAGACGTAATCCCAGCTTTTTCTTCAGCCACCCAGGCCTTCTGGTGTTTCTTGAAGATGAGCCTTCTTCAAGAGGCACATCTAGTTGCCTGGCCCACTGCTCCACCTCATTACCTGGAGCACCAAACCAGCGACAACGGTTCATTACTTCCTGCAACAGCAGATGAGGATGCTTCCACGCAAACCGGTTGTGATCGTTGGTTGCCTTATAAACCTGCTGCAAGACCCAGTCACGCGGTTGTGTACTACAGAGACGCGAGGCCAGTTTCGGCACCGGCTCCATGAACGCGATTGCTTCGTCACGAGGTAAATCAGGCCAGAAGGCTGCCAGTCGCATTACCAGTTCTCTCAGCGCTTGAGAAGGCTGCCCTTTCAGCCTGCCGTTTTCCGGGGGCAGAAGCATTGCCCCTCCTAGAAACTCGGCTGGTAGCACCCAGCGATCAGGATTTTGAAGCAGAATATCAGCAATCGCTGCAGCCCAGGTCTCCGGCAAGATACTGCTGGTTCCCGGTTTCCCCGGTTTTTTAAATTCTCGCAATGCCATTCCTGCGAAATAGTAAATCAACGAATCATGGGCAAACCGTAGCTGGTCTCCTTCCTGCCGAAACAGACCATGGCGGAGAATGGCCTGCGCTTCTTCCGGTGTAAATTCCTGGTGATTGTAGTCCGACTTCGCTAACGACGGCATATTAGAACTCTTGAGATGCCAGTCCCGAGAATCATCCTCGGGATACTCGGACGGATCTTCCAGCAGTTCACAGGCTTCGTCGACTTCAATAGTCGTGCCGGCCCCTTGTGCTAGAATCGCCAAGGCAATTCTGGTCATCCCCGTGACAATTTTTCCGGTCACAGGTTTTCTGTTTTTCGCTTCACCCGTCTGATATATTTTTAAATCAATCAGATTCTGATGAAGGCCCATTTGCGGATGTTCGCGTCTCAGATGCTGGCTCACGATCTCCCGATACAGGTGCGTCAGATTGGCGATGCGTGACAGGACCTGGGGATCCAGCAACGAAACCCAGTGCATCAGCAGAGGAACGCTGATCAGTGAGTCGTTATCTTCTTCCCTGGCCTGTTTCGAGTCGCTCTCATATGATTTGGCCATCCGGGACCGACGAATGAGCTGTTGCAGCAGCGTGCGGGTCTGCTGCTCACTACCATCCAGAACCAGCTTACAGGGGACCAGGTCCGGCTTCTGTTTCTTAAACTGCTCGTTGATCTGATTCGTCAGCCCGTTCTCGGAATCCTTCCACAGCCGCTGTTCAAATTCACGGATTTGGCCACAATAATCGATGGCCTGCTTATCTTCGATCGTTTTCAGATCGTACTCCTGAAATCCGGGCCAATGATGATCGGTATTCGAGAGCAGTCGCTGTATCACGCGGTCGCCTTTACCGGCGCCGCGATACACCACGACGCAGCGGTGTTTTTTGCCCAGCTGGGGGTGCTTCTGGAAGGCAATGATAGCTTCTGTATACAGTTCCCGGTCCAGCTCATTGGCATGGTTGAGATCAAAGAACAGGACCAGCGATGGACCGAAGTGCAGCTGTCGATGCATGGCCCGCTGGCGTGCCAGGAGTTCGTCGTCTGTAGTCGCGAGCTCTTTATGGGCATTCGCCACGAGAAGTTTGATCATCATATCCAGATCGATTTGCTCCTGATACGACTTTCCCTTCATATGTGAGGCTATTTCTTGTTTGAATCCGGTCGCATGCTGCAACGATATCCAGACGGGGATCGTTGCCGAAGACGGTTGCCGTTTCTGTTCGTCTGCTGCCCGTTGCTGCATCCCCAGAAACAGTAAGTCCGCCTGGCGGCAGGCCACGGTTTTTCCACCGCCGCTGCGGGTGGTAATCAGTACGCCCTGTCGACTCTGTTCCTGCTGCAATTGAATCAGAAACTCACTCAGCTGGCTGGCCTTTTCGATGATTTTGGTTTCCGAGCCCACTGCTTTGCGCTGGATCACCGGGAGCGGATGATACAGAGGAGCTTTCGTTTCAGAGCCAGCCCAGGTGAAAAATGTGGCGGGTGTGGTCAGAGCCTTGACCTGCTCCAGAAACCAGCGTCGATCCTCATCGGAAGGTAACGACTTGAACTGATCTTTGTGCCAGTTAACAAAGACCGCCTCAGCCCGCTGCCTGAGTTCTATCAGGGCCAGGATATCCAGGGCCGGGTCGTCGGGACTTTGCAGCTCTCGAAACTTTTCTTTCAGCTCCCATTCAGAATCCTCCCAGCGAGGCTGAACCCGTCTGGCTCCGGATTGACGGAACAGGGAGAAACGATATGCCGCGCGGGGAGAATACTGACCGGTGACCATGGTGTCCTTTCTAATGGATGAACTTTAGTCAATTATCACATGGACTCAGAGAAAAGATCAACCGACGGGCAGAGAAAGGTACTGAGCAAAGGTTGTATTGAGATTACAGATCTTGCAAGGCGCACAGTTCCCTGAGCGACAGAGTCATGTTGACTAAAGCTACGCCGAATCGTGTAGCTGTCGCCATTCCACTGAGCAGTTCAGGTCATATATGAGCAATGCTTGATTTCTTTAATGCAAGCGCCTGCGCTCAACAAAAGAAGTGTTCACGTGACCATACTTCTGGCTGGTTTTAATAAATTATTCAATAAATTCAGATTTTTTTGTGCTCTGGGCTGAAGATATACCGCCGCTGTCCTCTGTGAGGTAAAGGGACTTCAAACAGCATCGATAAACGCTATTCGACCCGAAACTAGCCAGGAGAAACTGATGAATTCTGAATGTAGTAGCACATGTATCAAACTGGAAGAATCCACCTCATCCAAGAGAGGAGATGTCGTTATTGAACAATTTCGTCAAATACCATCAGACGAAATCGATCGGTTGTGCGGAAACGGCCCTGCATTGCTCGGCATTATCAGAGATTCATACCACTGGGCCGATTGTGGGTATGCATCGTTCAAAGAGTTCGTCCGCAACGAATGTCCCTTCGGTCTCCGCAAAGCACAGGAGTTGATCCGTATTCACAGAGTCTTCGGAGAGCTTGAACTGACGTCCGAGCAATTAAATTCGATCGAGTGGTCTAAAGCCGCGACCGTATTACGCGTCATCAATAGAGACAATCGTGACAGCCTGCTTGATGCACTAACCACAGAATCACTCCGTGAGATTCGTCAACGTGTGCAAAGAATGATCGCACTTCAGTCACATCTTGAAGAGTCGCCAGTGCACAAAGGGCAAGTTGTTTCACCTGGAGTAAAGAAAAGTGTACGACTCGTGGACTCTAGCTCAGACTTAATAGACTGGCGACTACCTCGGCCAGATGAGTCCGAGTTCTACGTTGCGCCGAAAGTCTGGGATCAAATCTGTTTTGAAGCAGCTCATAGTGGATGTGTTTTACTGGTAGGACCTTCCGGGTGCGGAAAGTCAACGCTCGTTGAAAAATTCGCGCAACGATCTAAACGCCCATTAGCCAAATTCAATTTTGGCGCGATGAGTGATCCGCGCTCGGCCCTCATCGGGAACACTCATTTGAGTCGGGCCAAGGGAACAACATTCAAAAAATCCAATTTTGTGTCGGCTATTGAGTCTCCGAATACTTGTGTGCTTCTGGATGAGGTCAGTCGTTCTGGGTGCGATCCCTGGAATATTATCCTGACATTGCTTGACCACCAGGGGTATCTGTGCCTGGATGAAAGTGAAGATTCTGCCATCATCCACAGAGCAGAGAATGTCTGCTTTTTCGGCACTGCAAACGCTGGTTTGGAGTACACAGGTACTTCACAGTTGGACAAAGCATTAACAGGTCGATTCCATTCAGTCATCCCCCTCGACTTTCCTCCGTTTGATAAAGAGCTGGCCATCCTGCTTTCAGGCTGTCCTGGTCTGGATGATCAAGATGCCAAGCAGATGTTACGGATCGCACAGCGACAACGCGATCAGGCTGACGAAGGTGATTTTCTGACAAAAATCTCGACTCGT
Source organism: Gimesia chilikensis (assembly GCF_007744075.1). Taxonomy (NCBI): domain Bacteria; kingdom Pseudomonadati; phylum Planctomycetota; class Planctomycetia; order Planctomycetales; family Planctomycetaceae; genus Gimesia; species Gimesia chilikensis. The sequence goes on from NZ_CP036266.1 coordinate 5,461,230, forward strand.
CTGCTGCTTGCAGCAGGTCGACAAGTCGCTGGTGGCATCAGTCTCGTGAATGCACTTGAGTTCTGCATACTGAATCACTTTTTCCTGGATGACGATGGAGGCGACGTTGGTGAGCGAGCGCGTCTTCAGCAACTCTTTGCTCGATTTGTCGAATAATTCAAGAATCTTCTACCTGGAATATTCCACTTAATATGTCTAACGAGGATGAGAACCATGACCACATCCATGGCCACCGTAAACACATCAGGTTCAGACTGGTATACCAGCGCCAGCGCGAAGAACCTGAAACTTGATGCCAAACGTCTTAGCCGCTCGATCATGATTTCAGATTGCGGCACATTTAAAGAATCTGACAATCTTGTGAAACAATTGCGCAAGATTCTTAATGTCGTAACCAACATTACTCGTAATCACGGATTACCTCGCCACTGCAAAATTGCCTTTGCGTCATTGTCGGATGGTGCAGCAGGAGGTGCGGGGTTCAGAGATGCTCCAACATCATTTGATAAGCCCTTCATACTGTTGGATAAAGGGCCCATGCAGTTTTGTGAGACCTCGGAGGTTCTAGCAGTGTACTGTGGGATTGGGATTCATGAGGCAAGTCACATTCTCCACACACGAGAGGGGTATTCGAGGTTGTCTGCGGGAACTACGAAACACAAGCGTCTCTATAACAATTTATGGGAGGATGAACGCATCGAAGCTCTGGCCGGAGAAGAGTCCCCTGGTTACGCATCACTGATGCAGATAACCAAGCATACCCTGATTGAACGGCCATTAGAGACATTTTCCGGGAGTTGGCAATTTTTACCGGATATGGACAAAGTAGAAAAACTGCTCTTTGCTTTCATTCGCTGCCCACATCGGCTCACGAGTGAAATGCAGCATTGGACAGCAATTAATGAAGACTGTGTCTTTGATTTACTCCGGTCAAGCTTTCCATCAGCACCAGTGAGTGAATCTGACGTCGAAGAATTCGCAATTCGAACAGAAGCGTTATGGCGGAGATATCGCAAACTGTATCCAGAACTTCCAGAGAAATTTGTTAAGGAGCGACGAGATGGAAGAATTCATGATAAGAGGGTTGAACGGATTCTGTGTCAATTGGAAGCTGATTCCCGAGATCGCGCCTTGTTGACTGCTGAAGACGAAAACTGCCGCAGTGTGGTCGATCTATTGCTTAAGGAAGTCAAACGTTGGGAACGCGCTGCTGACATCGCATTGCAAGAAGACCGCGATCCATTACTGGCGATTGCAGATCGGCTATTCGACCATGCATGTAAAGTCGAGAAGAATGGCGATAGCAGACATGATCGTGCAGGAAGACGGTTTGGTTCTCCGGAAGTCATAACGATCGATGACACATACAATGGCATCAGCTGTCCACTCTCAAAGCAGGAAATCACAGCGGTTGAAAAATTGGGTGATGAAGCAGAGCATCGTGAAGTTCAGGAGGAAGTCGAGACTGGTGCCCCCTGGGTCTGGGACGGAGATCGCCAGACGGTCATTAAATTCCCTAAGCCAACGGAAAAGGCACGGCAAAAGTTGGTGCTGGATCAAGCAGTCGTACGTCCACACAAAGAAGCCCTCCGACGTACCATTCGTTTAACCAAGGTTCCTCGACAATCGTTACTCACAGGTCGCACACGGGGAAAACTGAATTCACGTCAGATTGCACGTGGATTCATTGACGATCGGATTTTCTGCCAGAGAATTGAAGAAAAATCAGAGCCTGGAATAGCATTGTGCCTCCTTTTGGATGAGTCAGGATCGATGTTTGAAGGGAACCCTTCAAGACACAAAAGAGCGAGAGAAGTAGCGACTCTTTTCGTTGATGCCTTGGGGGCAGTTCCGAACATTGAACTCGAGATTTATACACATACAACCTGCGGTCCGCAGGATCGGGACTGCCTGGTTCGTTATTGCTACGGGCGACGTAATCGAGAGGTCGCCTGTATTAGTGACGCAGTAGAGAGGGCCAACTACGATCACCAGGCAATACGCACAGCCGGTGAACTATTCCGCAGCAATACCAGCAGTAAGCGTCCACGCTGGATGATCGTTGTCAGCGATGGTGCGCCCAATGGTAGAGACTACGAAGGACAACCAGCCATTAAAGCAACACGTGATGAAGTCATTCAACTGCGTAAGTCCGGAATCCGAGTGCTGAATGTTGCCATTGAAGACTACGCCTCAGAGCAGATTTTTGGTGATTCATGGGTCTTGAAATTCACCAACATGGAAGAGTTCGTGCCACAAATGACTCGACTGGTCAAGACCTTACTTCGATCAACAAGCTTGTAAATCAGAATATGCCGCCATCGGCCCAATGGCCTCTGGCGGCATACTCTGTCGGGAGACAGTAAACGTTGTCCTCTTTATTTACTCAATGATTTCCGAAATCTTTCCGACACATACTTTTCGCCCTCAGAGGCTTTCAGACTCGAATTAAGTTACTGATACAAAAAATTCATGCTGGAGACATCAGTTATGACAAAATCAACAATCGCTGAGATTAATGAATTAGCTGACGCTTACTACTTTCAAGGATCGAAAGATGAGATGTCTATTTACGACTGGATAGACGCCAATTACTCATTGCGGCATAAGTCATGGAGGCAGTTAGCTGAAACTGGATATTCGGGCTATTACTGGCTGTTGGGGATAGCATGCCAGACTCAAGCCCCCTGGAAGTATAAAGCACCAGAAAATCCCGTCATCTATGTTCCACCACTAGCGTCGGAAGCAAACGCTGCGAGCAAATCGTTATTCCGACTGGAAGCAGAATCTGGATGTCAATATTCGCAATACGAGCATGCCAGTGTGTTCTTAAGACGAAAAAATTGTTCGTCAGCATTTCGGTGGTATCTTGCATCAGCGAATCAAGGCTTCTCACCAGCAATGCATGCCGTTGGTATCTTCTATTTAAATTCATGGAGTGTGGCCGCTGATTATGACCAGGCATATTGCTGGGTCTCGCGTGCAGCTGAAAAAGGACTTTCTCATTCGCAACTTACGCTTGCCCTGTTTTATCGGGATGGTATCGGCGTGCCACGGGATATTGAAGAGGCGAGAAAGCGACTTCAATGTCTGAGCTCTTCAGGGCATTTTGAGGCGGGTTTGTATTTGCGAAAACTGGAAAATTGACCCCACCTTAATAATGGCGGTGAAGAGGTAAAATCAAGAATTCTTTAGAAAAAGTGGAAAATCCAAACTCATTGTGATTAAAGGAGTTCCAATCAATAGAAAATCAAGAAGCTCAGAGTTCAGTGAAAAATCAGATGTGATTCAACTGAAAACTATCACGGCTTTTCCTCTAAATATTGGAGACACAATATGGTGTTGTGGTCCAGCGTTTGTTCATTGCAGCGAGGGCATGTCGATGAAAAACATCAAATCATTCTTACTGCCAGTAGATAGCTCAAAAAAACAATCTGGCTCCAATAATGATTCCATTCGCTCTAAGGAAAGCTGGAATCTGCCTGCAGACATCATCCCCTCGAGAAGTACTGACCTGGCCCCCCTCAAACAACGTGAATATTCATCTGGAGAATAGGGAACCTCAATTAGAGTTGCTGCACACTGAGTGCTGCAACCCTGATCTTTATAAATGGTAAACACAGTCATGCCACAACTCGACCCGCAACGTTTTGTTTTAGGTACGGAAATCGAATATCTGACAGCTGTACCTGATTGCCAGAACCAGTCCCAATTCATGGAAACAATTCGTAAGCTGTTTGATGAAATTAAAGAGCTGGTTCCTACCGCAAATTGTACCGACGGTGTTTTTACGCCCTATGGTCGTTTTTATCTGGACGGTACGCATTTGGAATTGGCCGTCGCTGAAGCAGATTCACCATTCAGTCTGGTTCAGATGCGAAACTCTGGTGAAATGATCTTGAAAATGGCCTGCCAACGATTAGCCATGAAGGGGACATCACTGTTTCTGGCCAACTGTAATCACTCAGGCATTCTGAGTAAGAATTCACCAACCTGGGGGACCCACGGTAATATCCTGATCGAAGTCCCTCCGCAACAGCTTCCCCATCAAATGCTGCCTTTCCTGGCTTCGCACTCTTACACCGGCTCAGGTGGTCGGACTGTTGATACAGGACAATGGGTTGGCTCGACACGACTCCTGTTTCTGGAATCAGAACAAGGGGGAGCAACTACGACAGGACGCGCGCTGCACTCATATGCACGTAACGAACATCTGACTCGAGATCCAGTTGCCAACGGGTATCGTTATCACACGCTGTGGCAGGATGCCTGTCGTTCCCACTTTTCTCAGTTACTACAGTCAGGAATTACGGCATTGGTTCTGAAGGCGGTAATCGACAATCCTGATAGTATTAGACTATTGCCAGAACGATCAGGAGACTCAAAGTTTCATAAATTCTGGCTGCAGGCAGCACGAACGATGAATGTTTTGATTTCCGATGAAGACAGTCTCCATGTTGATCCTTATGTGATCGAACTGCAACGCCTCTACCTTCAACTGATCGATCAGTATATCGCTAAATATCCTGATTCACCCGAGTGGACACGTCAGGTAGCCGCCATCTGGGAAACCACATTGAACAAAATGGAACAGGGAGATGTCGACTGGCTCTCTGTTCGCTTGGATCCCTGGATCAAGCACAAGCAATATTCAGAATTTTTGAAGATGAAAGGTGCCAGCTGGGCAGACGTAACCAGTGATCAATATCTCACCTGTGAGTTGACCGCACTGAACCAAAGTTACCATAATGTTTCATCAGAAAATTCTCTCTTTGACTACATGGAAGAGCGAGAAAGGATCAAACATCGGGTAACAAACCTGGTAGCACCGGGAGAAGAAGCTGAGAGTTATGTTCCCAAAGTTCATACCCGTGCCCAAACACGAGCACGCCTCTTAAAACAGTTTCAAGAAAGCAGAGGTTTATCGGCTGACTGGGATCAGGTACAGAATCCCGAGCATTGCGAATTGTTCCTGCTCTCTGACCCTTATGCCGTCGATGAACATCGGCTCGTGTTACCCTCACATTAAACTCGGAGTTTCGAAACCTGAAATCAGGGATTAAGCGCATCCCCCGCGATTATGTTAATTATCTAAGACGACAATAAACTCTCACACTTATTTCGGAGGTGATTTTTGCATCATATTATCAACCGACTTCTGATGTTAAACAGGCTTTTTAAATTGGATAATAAAAAGTGGCTGGATTTTAAATTCATGTCTGAGATGCTGCTCCCATTTGCCGTCCGAACCTGGTTAGCCAACGATTCCCCATCACAAAGTGACTGCGATGAAGTCACTAAAACGATACTCAAGAGGCACTTGGAACGTGGCCGTGCAAACCAGGTCTACAAAGAGTATGTAAAGAGAACCTATTATAATGACATCGTTATAGCACATCTAAATTACAACCCTGAACTCATTCAGCAAAACGGTCGAGAGCTTAATCGCGATAATATAGTTGATCCTGATATAGAAATAGAGAATGAGCAGGAAAATAAGAATTCCCATCGCGAGAATGCTTCAGTAGAGAATGTTCAATTAAGCACGAAACAGCGAACTGTATACAAGGCCTTAATATTGACATGGTGTATTTTCGGAAGAAGAGCGACGGGGCTGTATCAACTCTATGAGGCATTTTATAAGGGCCGTGGATCGAAAGGAGCCTTCTGTACTGACTGGTGTAACATGCCTCAAAACAACTTCACACAGTGGCCGAACAGAATAAATGACTTAGCTTCCGAGATCTCTGCCTTGGATGATCAGTCCCTGATTTACATTGGTGAATTCCTCAAAAAACTGAAAGAGACGCCGGAACCATTATCAAACTTAGATTCGATAAACTTTTTTAATCAAGATCAACTGGCAGACAACAATTCTTTCGGCCAATTACTTACTGGAGAATTACTGCGACTCGCTTCGCATATCAAAAAATTTGGAATCGAAAAAACAAGCGATGCATACAACGAATTTCTTTTTCTTACACAGCAACAAGAGGATGGATTTACTAGGGGAACAATCGATGTTGATGAGCTACGCATACAACTGCTGATAGAGTGGTATGAGCTTCTCCCCGCGGACCACCCCAGTATGGAACACGGTGTTGATCTTCGCCTTTTCATCTCTGGTATTCTTAGTGGAGAATACAGTCATCAGACTACAACGGATCTACCGGGTAATGAAGTCCCACTCACTCAGGCGTGGAGTGATACGGAACGTCACGAGTTCGTGAATTCACTCAAAGCGAATTTCCCTCAGCATTACAAATGCTATTTGTATCTTGCTGCGTGGATGAATTCACCTATCAAATTCCTCGACTGTTTTCCCCTCTTCGATCAAACCATAGATTACACAGAACTGCTGAACGATGAGATCTTTTCCAGGCGAAGAGAGAAAGTAATTAATCGTCTTGAATATTGGCAAAAGGTAACTTACAGGCTGAATGACAAAAAAGCCGAGCCTTATCTTTTCTATGAATGGATACCAAAATTAGACTGCGGTCTTTTGACCTTGGAGGATATCGAAGTTTCGCTGGATGCTATTGATGATACAGGAGTATCAGAGTATCCGGAGGTTCTCAAAAGGGCAATTTATTCCGTTCTGCTTGATGAATTACAACGACTCATGGTCACGTGGTTCCAATTTAAGAGAAAAAAGAAAAAATGGAAAATGGTCGATGTCCATGAGGAACTTCGTCAAAAAGAAATCGAATTTGTAAGAGCCAATTAAATCATGCTTGATCTTCTATTAGTAACTGGAACAGTATCAACAGCTGATCTTCTACGGTCTCGAGGATGTCATGACAAAGCAGGTTGCCCAAAGCTGCTGTTCGGTATTCGAGAATAACACGCAGCAGATAGTTTGACTCATTGAAATTTATCCTGCGGTTACCTTTTTATCTCAGAAGTAACACACACACACACACACAATTACGAAACTTTTTATCCTCCAGGAGGACCTGATAATGACTCACGAATCGACTAACAGCGAATACAGTCAAATCTCTGCATCGCTCTTCAATCAGAAATACTCATTCCGCCGTTCAACGCAATTGCGTCTCTGGGGACCTGAGGCAGGTGCAGAAACAGTCCGTGATTTTTGTTACGGGTTAAGGCAGGAAAAAATGACTTATGATTGGGATCCCGATCATCCTCAGGATTGGACCGGAGATTCGGAAATAGACCGTGATATTAATGAATACAAAACCCACCTGCTACAATTTAATAATCAGGGGCAGAGAGCTGAACCCCAACATGCAGCATCTATGTCATCATGGGGCCATCTGATCAAAGCTGCCGCTGATGCTGAAGGTAAGCTTAACATCACGGTCATAGATGACCAGGACAGTCATTTGTTTTCCGGTTACGGGGCGAGTCCAGATCTCTATGATGAAATTGAGTCGTTCTTTATCAACATTCCAGTGAATTCGTCTCAGGAAGGAGCCACCTGTCTGTTTTTGATTCTGACAGCGCAGCATTTACACTTACTCAAGCAACTGCTCGACACACCGCCCGAAGATTTTCCCAAGTTTGTCGGTTCCAAGTCTCTAGAAGAAACCTTGGTTCCTTCAGCTAAGACACCTGAAGTACAAACTGACGAACAGGCTTCGTCCATTGTTGCCGAATTACTGGAAGCGTTGACTAAAGAAAATCCCGACGACCAGGAACTGACTCCGGAAGACCGTAAAGCACGACACCTGGCACAGTTTCTCTCACATGCACCGGGACGAACGGGACAGATCATCAAAACCGGGGAAACATTTCGTTTTCGACCAGATCAGGTTGAACTCGAGCATCCGTGCCCTTCCCCAGCCTACGGTGGGAAATTCTGGGGTTTTCTCCTGACTAAGTAAAACGAAGACACTTTATATCAAAATCGCAGCATATAACTGGAAAGTGATCCGGCCATGAATTTACGAGAAAGTCTGATGATCTGGAATACAGAGGATACTCCCGAACGGGAGACAGCTCGTCAAGAATTATATAAAGACGAGAACCACCGCTTGTGGCCGTTCAGCTTACTCTGTTCCTTGGAAAAATCAATCGACCAGACAATGTGGTTATCTGAGTCAATAAAACCACTGTTTCCGAAATTTGAGGAGGGACAACAGTTCCACAAAAACCAACTTGCACCAGCAATCATTCGCTTTCGTTTACGACAAATGCTACATGATAAAAATGCCACTTGGTCTGATTCAGACCTGGTTTTATTGGAGAAGTTATTAGCAGACGAAGTCGCACGTACCCATTTACTTGGTCCTGAAAATATCCGTCCCCTTCATCAAGGGATGACTCCTGGAAAAATTCTCGAAGCTGCAAAAGAACTGACAACACTGGCCAACAAGGTAGAACCAAGAAAACGCTTTGAAGTCAAATTCCCACTCACTGGGACCCAGGGGACATTAAGTTCCTGTATCGTTACCCTTATAGAACGTCCTCAGTTTCTTTCCACCGACCAATATGTGATTTATGCCCCCTGGTCGCATCTGGTACTTACGAATAAAGATGATACTAAGGGGCTTAACGATATAGCAGAGTATCTTATTGAAAAGCACGGATTGAATAAAAAACAAAAACATTGTGTTCTCATCGAATTTAACATTTTGACACGAAGTCAGTATAACAAGAATTCAACAGATGAGACGATTTATAATCTTACTCCGTATTTATTTGATTTTAAAGGTTCTTCCCTTTCGCTATCAGTAGCTCTGGCCATTTATTGTGTGGCCAACAAACGTGCTCTCCGGCCATTAATCGCCACTGGTGAAGTCAAGCTAGATGACACAGACAAGGAGCTGATAATTTGCGAAGTGGTAGGACAAGAAAAGAAATGTCCCGCAATCCTTCAATACTCTAATTGCTGGAACCATTCGCACAGTGTTCTATTGCCGACCGCTTGGAAAGATAAACAAGATGCCAGGAATTTAGCTGCAGAACTCGAAAAGAAAGTCGACTTTTTTGGAGATGATTTTGAGGGGTTGATCACGGACAGTCTACTAATCACCGATGGCTTTGATGACCTTCGCGAGTCATATGCTGGTGAGTCATTTTCAGTTGACTCTACTCCGAAACTACCAACTGATTCAAAAGATCTTGCTAACGGCTTTGTCACTGAAGACCTTCAGACGATTCCAGAGGAGTTGAAAGATTCCGAAAACATACTCGGATCATGGTTTAATCTGAACGATAATAAAACGGAACGACCTTTCTACAAGATCATGATTCCCTTTGGAGAATCAACCGTAGAGATTGCGGACTTCATCGAGTTTCAACTCGTCACCAAATGGAAAGCAGTTGCAAATGAGAAAGGCTGGGATGATCAGGCCAAACTCGATCAACCGGTCGTCATGAAAATCGACTTCGATCAACTGCCCGAATCACCTGACGCTGGCGCTGCTCAGCTGGCGGACTGTGTCGTTTCGGAGCATTATATCTCCCCGGCCGCGATTGACCTTGCATTGCAAACACCTCGAAAACTCATCATCGTCGTTTACGATTCGAAAGGCGGGCTGAGTTTAGGCGAAGATCAACAGCGATTCAGTCAAAAACTGGAACTTATGAAGCTACTGCAAGCGAATAAAGGATCTCATGTGATCATCGCCATTTGTGATGATGGTATCATCTCCCAATTCTGGGATGACAGTGAACAACTCCAGGCTGCAATCGATTTTGATGTGGATAACTTGATTAAGGAGACGTCTGCTTGAATCTTCCGGTCTGGCGAACTCACTTTCTACGTAATCATGTTGCTAAGCAATTACAGGAACGCAATCAACTGGATGTCCTCGCAGTAGAACATGTCCTGAAGGAGATTGGGGACCTGGGCATGCAGGACAGTGATGGTCGTAAGCTTAATCGGCATCATCCTGAGGTCTGGAAAGCCGCAGGATATCAGCGTTTTTTCTACCAGGACGAGTCTGGCAACGCACTCTACTGCCAGCTTGGAATTAATAAAGCGGGGCACTTAAACGATCATAAAACCGATGATGCATTCAGCAATCAGACATCGGGTCCGCATTTCGATAATCTGAGTGATTTGATTCTCAAGCTGGGACGCACGCATACCAAAGACTTTCAGTATGGCGGTGTCAAACTTACTCCTGACCCGCGCGCTATTGTCCTGGTCTCTACAACAGGCTCAGGCAAAACTGTCGCAGCACGTAAAGCTTTTCTTGACTGCACTATGGCACCACGCAGTCTACAGCCGTTACTTGCCAATTACGTTCCCTGCTGGGCCAAACTCCCGGGAACCATCATTAACAACCATATAGAGCAATACGGAGAACAACATGAAAACTGTCTGCACCTTTTACTGTTACAGGGACTTGCCAGTATTGCCTGTTCCAATACCGAACAGGACTTACCGCTCAGCCTGATTGTCAGGGAACTGAAACTTGGCCCGCCGGTTTTGATCTTTCTTGACCTGAACGCCTACTCTTCATCTCATCAGCAACTCGTTGCCAAGGCCATCATTCAGTTTCAGAAAGTATTCGGTTGTTTTGGCCATCGCTGTGTTGTTTCCTACCGGGACGGAACATCCAAGTCCGAAACTCCAGATAAACTCCCAGATAAACTCAAAGATGACCGTGGAGAACATATCGGCTTGTATTCAATAAAACATGCAACCTCTTTTGAGGCAGAAAGCTATTTTGAAAATTTCCACAAGTTTCGTGCCGAGCTCTCTGATCATATTCCCGGTTGGTCGGAACCTCCATTAACTTCAGAGCAAAACAAACAGACTGCAGCCTTTCGTGAATTGCTCGACCGTTATCTCGAGGGAAATACTTCAGCCGAGTTGGTTTCAACTCCTCTGTTCATGCACTTAGCCACGGTCCTTCCCGACAGTGATTGGAGCAAAGTACACACTCTAGCTGATCTATATGGCATATTGATTGACAAGGCGCATCTAAATGTGACCTCTAATCATGAGCCAGAAGCGTATGAGAAGTCGTCACTGGGAAAGGATCGGGGCAAATTCGGTAAGCATCTTAAAAATGTGATTTGTACCCGATTCGCCCTTCACACCCTCTCAAACGCTTCAACAACGCAAAGTCCATATGATGACTTGGACTGTTTACTCGATTCGCCTGATTTCAATCCCCTGACAAAACGCACTCCCCAGTGGTTTAACGTTGACCGATTATGGCAACAATCAGGAATCTATTCCAACACACAGGACTGGCCTGCAGAGCAACATCCTGGAACGGTTCCCCCTGAAGAGGCCATACAATACACCCTGCTGATGCGGGATGGCGATCAGGTTCGTTTTCCTCACGATTCAATGCTGTATTATTTTGCCGGTGTCGTGGCTCTGATCGAGTATCAACTTCCCCGGTCTGTCAGTCGACTGACCCAATCCTGGATTCAGGCGACTGCCAGACGGCTGGCGTTAAATCCCTCAGTCTGGAGACTGCCGGCTGCTTTTCTGGCAATGAAACTGTTTAGCATGGATGTGGAAAGTGGAATAGATGATCCTGAGCAGTGGTTTTCGTTGCAGGTTTTTGTCGAATTAATGGTCCAAGCAATCGAAACAAAAGAACCTCTGGCAATGGTCCGGCTGCTCGAATCCTATGTCGGGGCCATCAGTCATTTTCCAGGCTACCGGAAAATCCAGGCCATTCTCTATGAATTTGGCAGCGACATTCGCAAACAGCCCGCGCATTTAATCCCACTGGTTCTGTCCTACGAAGAACCGCAGTTTCGCAAGGCTCTGCTGAATCTCTGCAAAACAAGAAAGCAATCGACATGAATAGAAAGATTCTTCGTGCTCTCTATGCGCCTCAACCTAAGGGGCAATTGACGATGTCGGAACATCGTGCATCTGTCAATGCAGTCTGTGTATTTCCAGCGGGTAAATACTGGGAACAGAGCTATGGCCCACGAATCGTTTCTGGAAGTGATGATGGTTCTCTCCTTATTTGGGATCCAGAAACAGGAGTGACGAACCGTATTGGCGAACATGAAGATTGGGTCCGTAGTGTTTGTGTTCTGCCGGGTGCGGGTGGTGGGGCACCACGGATTGTCAGCGGGAGTGGTGACAAGACAGTGCGTGTGTGGCGTGAGCAGGAGGAGGGTGTCTGGAAGTGGGAACTGGCGGGCGAACATGAAAATGGGGTCAATAGTGTTTGTGTTCTGCCGGGTACGGGGGGTGGGGCACCGCGGATTGTCAGCGGAAGTTGGGACAAGACAGTGCGTGTGTGGCGTGAGCAGGAGGAGGGTGTCTGGAAGTGGGAACTGGCGGGCGAACATGAAGATTGGGTCCGTAGTGTTTGTGTTCTGCCGGGTGCGGGGGGTGGGGCACCGCGGATTGTCAGCGGAAGTCGGGACGGGACAGTGCGTGTGTGGCGTGAGGAACAGAGAAAAGGTTGGGAGGAGCAAATCTGCCTCCAGCTGGATTCTTCCGTTTCTTCTTTCGCAAGTTACGAGCACTACATCTTAATAGCACAGGATAATCAGACCGTTCGAGTCTGGCTACCAGATGAAGACCCGGAGGGACAACACATGTTATGGATAAAAGTTCCTGCATCAATTGAGAGTGTGATCTGGAATGTCGATCCTCAGACAGGCACTTTACACAAGCCAGAAATCATCGCAGGCACCAGCCGCGGCTTAGCAACGTTCACGATTGGAGACTTGCCATTCTGAAAGGTACTTTTATAGCAAAACCACCAATAAAAGTTACCGATTGCAGGACACCAAACGGCGACACACAAAATACACAAGCAATAATCCGCTTCTGATGAAATAGCAAGAGACCACGCATTCGTCCTCACAACGCCAAATCATGGCGAATCCGTCTCAGACAACACGACGGTTATCGACCTGCAGGCGATAAGTTTTTGTGACCGTTGTTGACACCACTGTTTTATTTGTTTCTGGGCGTCTGCCAGACTTATAAATCAACGCTGGATTAAACATCCTTTGCGAACTCGCGAATCGAGCAATCCACTATCAGCAATGTCAGTCGATTCGGCGAGCAACCAGAACGATTCGAGTACGTCGCATCTGCCAATCCTGGGGGGATTGACGTACTTCCTGCTCAATCGTTTGGTAAAATTCATGTAACAGTTGCGAAAACTGGTCATGGTGACCTGTTTGACTGACAAGACTTTTCAGCCAAATGCGGACCGACCATTCACTAAAAGCGCGGATGAAGTTGGTGAACGATGCGGCGAAACTGCGATTACAACCATGTTGGCGCCAGGCAGTAAAATAAGGGCAGTCGACATGTTCTGCCTCACAGAGTTCAGTGGACAATGAAAGCAAATTTTCTTCGGCTAAGAGCGGGCGTAACACTTCGTCCCGCGTTCTCAGATAGACGGGAAGCACCTGCCAGTCTGGGTAGTTGGGAGACTCGGAAACACCGAGTTGGCGGCGGATACGAGCCGCAGCCAGACGAACGAGGCGCACCGGGACATGCTGCTCTCGCATGCTTGCACTGGCTACAGCAATCTGCGAAATAATCAAGCGGCCGCCCGGCACGAGTTCGCGCGATACCGTTTTCAAAAATATCTCCCATTGAGTATGTGCGATTTCGCTAAGACAGGTCTCGTCGTTTTGGTAATCCTTGGCTGAAACGTATCCCAGGTCCAACCAGTGCAAAGCAGCATGAGTTCTGGACTGCTCTGTTTGATTAGAATATTGACCCGTCACTGTACGAAAGCGATTAATGTGGCGTACCAGACTTTTCAAATCGATCGCAGCTCGATCAATATGAATGACCTGTACAGGACCTGATGACCACTGCTGCATCGCTTGAACAAAGGCGGCTGTAAGGATAGTGGCATGCTCGTCAGCGCCACATCCTCTATCAACACAAACCGCAGGCCATTTTCGATTGTTGGGAAACAATCCTTCGTGAGACATTTGTGCGACGGCCCTTTCAATCAACGGTTCGAGACGTGCCAGGTCTTTCCGCTGCGGAGCGGATTTGGACTTGGGTTGATCGTGAATCGCACAATCCGAAGTGAACTCGGAACATTTTAGGTCTATCAGAGTCATCACTCTACCTCTTCGTGTAAAGCGAAAGCCATATCATCGTCATCGTAGGCTCCAGCCTCTAAAGCAACTTGATCATCATTAATGTGACTGTTCCCAGCATCGCCTGATGAAATCATCCTGCGACGCATTAATTCCGCATGACGTTCGGCAAAGAACACGCCGCTGACTCGTGCAACTTCAGTCCCATTGAGCAGTCGAATAATGATGTCTCCATATCCGAAAAGAATCATGCGCCGTAGAACGCATGGAGTCGAAGCTTCGAATTGCAATCCTCCCAAAGACCGGCTCCAGGCTCGCCGTAGAAACTGCCTTTGTTCCAAATAATCCTCATCGTAAGGCAAGACCCAGACTTCATGGAGAGTTTGCCATGCTGAAACGGCTGCAAACAACACGCCTAATACAGTAGAGACGATGAGCGGAACTCCCCAGGCAATGTCTACGGGAATCTCATCAAATGCATTGATGAACTTACCAGGAGATTCCGTAAAGTTTTGTCGTAGCAGCAGTGTGAGAACCGATATCAGAAGGACAGCAGCTGCAAGATATCCGCATGCCACCGAGCTGAACCGCAGCCCCATCATGGCGATCGTAAGAATTAATGTTGCAAGCCACAGCCAGCAAAGCGATCCAATGGGGAGCTGCCAATTGGGATTGGCGACATACATATTGAACACACCAGCTCCAGCAACAACCCAGCCGACCCAGATCAGATGTGCTGTGCAAACAATATCTGGGTGTGAATAGATAATCGTATCATGCCCAGATTTTCGACGTCGCTCTGTGCCAACCATTTGGCGGCGCATCGGTCCAATCGGCAACGGTATCATTACCAGCAACAGATTCGAGATTAATGCCCAAAGATACTGAGTGGCAACAGCCGGATTGGGATGCCGTTTTCGTTTAATCGATACCATATCCAATCTCCTGATGAGTGGTTTTGAATTGCCGTTTAAGCGACTTGTGGAGAAGCGCATTCTTTCGTCCATTGTCGATATGCGCACAATGAGTGTGACGTGCCCCAGAGAATCCCGCCCTTTGCTTGACAAAAGGACTTATGAAAAGGTACGTCTGCTTCCTTCAACAGGAGCAGACGCACCAGATCGATCTGAATTTTCTCATTCAGGGGAATTCCAATTAGTCTTTCGGATCAAATTCAGAGCGTTTGATGTCGTACTCTGCAGCGATACTTTTGCAGATTTCGAAAGTCGAATCGACATCATCGAATGCTGCAAATACTTCACGTTCAAGGTCAGTACGAGGCTCAGTGCCATGGAGGGCAGTAACTTTGAGCCATTCCTGGACGGTGGGAATATCATCTGAATATTCATGTACAATGCGAAGCACTCTCTGCCAGGCGGCGATATGCTCGGAGTATGCGTTACAAAATTTTGCAGGACATTCTGAAACGTCAACGTCTTTCATACTGACAACTAGATACTCGATCATGGCCTCGGTTTTTGTGTTTTCCGTCAAGTTGAGTTTCGACGAAATTTGGTTATCCGCCTGCAGGGCGCTCAGAATGGCTTTGGCTTCCGGGCTTCGATATTTCCGATCAATCTTGTCATCGTGCCTCTCGGAATCGACGTTGTCCGCCAGGGACACTGATTCATGCCCACAACCTGAAAAGGTTGCCAGACACAACAATACGACTATACTTGCCATGATTCTGATCAAACGCTGTTTTTTCATTTCTGAATTCTCCGACTAATTTGGGATTTAATAAATCAGGCAGTGCTCACATTGCACCTGCCACTATTATTGAAAGGGCCAAGAGCCAGAAATTTCAGCAACGTATGACGACTTTTTACAAAAATAGTGATCGCACTTGATTTCGCATGCATGATCAAAAGTGCAATTTACAATTACCAGCGGAGAACCCTGGGGGCAGTCAATGCAATTACTGCAGTGCACTTCTATCGTTTGAAAAGAGGAAACTCCATAGTTCTGGGACTGAATTCAATCTACGAATGACAAAAGTGACACGAGTGACAGTTAATCATAATGTCACTCATGTCACTCACATGGGGGGGGCGACCGAGGGCTATCACGATTCCTCGATTTCCTTAAGCCGGCGGTAGAATGTCCGCTTGCATTTTCCGGTCTGCAATGTCCAGGCGGCAATTCGCGCTTCCGGTTCATCATGTTCGGCTAGAATCTCCGCAACGATTGCCTTCTCCTTAGACTTGTGAGGCTCCCGTCTTCGATCAAAATCGTCCTCATCGTGCGGCTGTTGGTTTGCGTCATAGGTCATGATACTTCCCTCCTGATGTCGGATGTGAGATAAAAACTACACAGGCTATGTCATGTCTGTCATTGCCAAGAAAAACCAGGGTTGCAGCACTCAGTGTGCAACAACCCTGATTGGGGTTCCTATTCTCCAGATGAATTTTCACGCTGTTTGAGAACATCCCAGGCAGCATCACCTGAGGGGATGATGTCATCGGGCAGATCCCAGCCTCCCTCAGAATGATGGGGAGCTTTTCCAGAGCCAGGTGTGTTTTCGGAGCTCTGCTCCAGTTTGGTGCCGCCAACTTCTGACTGCGGCAGTGAGTTGAAACTTTTCATTAGTAGGTCCTTGTTGCAAAGAATAAACACTTTGGCACAACACAATATTGCGCCCTCTGTTAACAAGAGGAAAAAGTGAGAAAGATTTCAGAAGAAGAACATCCAATTTCTCACTGAAATCTGAGGTCCCTCTTCCTATGGAGGTTGAAAGCCCTTCATGCACGCCGTGCGTGTCTTTCATTATTAAAATAAAAAGAATGCATCGTCCTGGTTGAAGTCCCCGGTTGACCTTTCTCTGCCCGTAGGTTGATCTTTTCTCTCGGTCCATGTGATAATTGACCAAAGTTCATCTCCCAGAAAGGACACCATGGTCACCCAGCAGTATTCTTCTCGCGCGGTATATCGCTTCTCCCTGTTTCGTCAATCCGGAGCCAGACGTGTCCAGCCGCGCTGGGGCGAATCTGAAGGGGAGCTGAAAGAAAAGTTTCGAGTGCTGCAAAGTCCCGACGACCCGGCCCTGGATATCCTGGCTCTGGTAGAACTCCGGCAACGGGCCTATGATGTCTTCCTTAATTGGCATAAAGATGAGCTCCAGTCGTTACCTTCCGATGAGGATCGACGCTGGTTTCTGGAGCATGTCAAGGCTCTGACCACACCCGCCACATTTTTCACCTGGGCTGGCTCTGAAACGAAAGCTCCTCTGTATCATCCGCTCCCGGTGATCCAGCGCAAAACAGTGGGCTCGGAAACCGAAATCATCCCAAAGGCCAGCCAGCTGAGTGCGTTTCTGATTCAATTGCAGCAGGAACAGAGCCGACAGGGCGTACTGATTACCACCCGCAGCGGCGGCGGAAAGACCGTCGCCTGCCGCCAGGCGGATTTACTGTTTCTAGGGATGCAACAGCATGTTGCAGAGGAACAGAAACAGCAACCATCTCCTTCCATTATTCCTGTCTGGGTGTCGTTGCAGCATGAGACTGCTCTTAAACAAAGAATCTGGTCTGATTTTGCAGGATTAACACATCATCAGAAAATCAAGAGGATCGAAGAGGGAACAAACGCTGGTTCACCTGATGTCTTGATCGAACTTCTCGTGGCCAATACCCATAAAGAGCCCGCGACGACAGACGACGAACTCCAGTCACGCCAGCGGGCGATGCTGAGACAGCTGCACTTAGGTCCATCGCTGGTCCTGTTCTTTGATCTCAACCATGCCAATGAGCTGGACCGGGAACTGTATGCGGAAGCAATCATTGCCTTCCAGAAGCACCCCCAGCTGGGAAAAAAACACCGCTGCGTCGTCGTGTATCGTGGCGCCGGCAAAGGCGACCGCGTGATACAGCGACTGCTCTCGAATACCGATCGTCAGTGGCCCGGATTTCAGGAGTACGATCTGAAGTCGATCGAAGATGATAAAGCTATCGAATATTGTGGCCAAATCCGTGAATTTGAACAGCGGCTGTGGAAGGATCCCATTACCGGCCTGACGAATCAGATCAACGAGCGGTTTGAGAATCAAAATTCGGCTTTCCTCCTCTGCCAGCCCGTTCTGGATGGCAGTGAGCTGCAGACCCGCACGCTGCTACAACAGCTCATTCGTCGGTCCCGGATGGCCAAAGCATATGAGAGCGACTCGGACCAGACACAAGAAGACAACGATTCATTGATCAGTGTTCCCCTGCTGATGCACTGGGTTTCGTTGCTGGAACCGCAGGCCCTGTTACGTATTGCCAATCTGACGCACCTGTATCGAGAGATCGTGAGCCAGCATCTGAGACGCGAACATCCGCAGATGGGCCTTCATCAGTATCTGATTGATTTAAAGATATATCAGACGGGGGAAGCGAAAAACAGAAAACCTGTGACCGGAAAAATGGTCACCGGGATGACCAGAATTGCCTTGGCGATTCTAGCACAAGGGGTAGGCACGACTATTGAAGTCGATGAAGCCTGTGATCTGCTGGAAGATCCATCCGAGTATCCCGAAGATGATTCCCGGGACTGGCATCTCAAGAGTTCTAAAATGCCGTCGTTAGCGAAGTCGGACTACAATCACCAGGAATTCACACTGGAAGAAGCGCAGGCCATCCTCCGCCATGGCCTGTTCCGTCAGGAAGGAGACCAGCTGCGGTTTGCTCACGACTCGTTGATTTACTATTTTGCGGGAATGGCATTAAGGGAATTTAAAAAGCCGGGGAAGCCAGGAGTCGGCAGTATCTTGCCAGAAAAGTGGTCCGAAACGATTGCTGATATTCTGCTTCAAAATCCTGGTCGCTGGTTGTTACCTGCTGAGTTTCTGGGAGGGGCAATGCTTCTGCCTCCGGAAAACGGCAGGCTGAAAGGGCAGCCTTCTCAAGCGCTGAGAGAACTGGTAATGCGACTGGTAGCCTTCTTGCCTAATTTACCTCAAGACGCAGCGATTGCGTACATGGAACCGGTGCCGAAACTGGTCTCGCGGCTTTGTAGCACATTACCTCACGATAAGGTCTTGCAGCAGGTCTATCAGGCGATCAACGATCACAGCCGGTTTGCATGGGAGTATCCACATCTGCTGCTGCAGGAAGTGATGAACCGTTGCCGCTGGTTCGGTGCACCGGGCAATGAGGTGGAACAGTGGGCCAGGCAACTGGATGAGTTTCTTCAAGAGGAGCCCTCTTCAAGAAACACCAACCGTCCTGAGTGGTTGAAGAAAACACAGGGGCAACGGATGTTCGATTCGCTGACCATCAATGGGGTTCATTGGGGAGGAGTTAGAAGTGTAGCTGTGTTTAAAGGGTCTGATGGGCCACGGATTGTTTCAGGGGGGAGAGATGGATCTATTGCGATCAGTGATCCAAAAACGGGAGATGTCGAACAGATTCTAGACGATGTCCACACACATTCGATTTTTAGTGTGACGACATATGCAAGCCCGGATGGACCGCGGATCATTTCGGCAGGGGGCGACAAACGGATCGTGATCAGTGATCCCCAAACCGGAACCGTCGAACGGACCATCGAGGGAGCTCATACAGACATGATAATGAGTGTGACAACATATGACGCTCCGGAGGGGCCACGGATTGTTTCAGCAGGTGATGATAGTCGGATCGTGATCAGTAATCCCCAAACAGGAACCGTCGAACGGACCATCGAGGGAGCTCATACAGACATGATAATGAGTGTGACAACATATGACGCTCTGGAGGGGCCACGGATTGTTTCAGCAGGTGATGATAGTCGGATCGTGATCAGTAATCCCCAAACAGGAACCGTCGAGCGGATTCTCGAGGATGCCCATGCATCTAGGATTAACTGTGTGACTGCCTTTGAAAGTACGGAGGGACCACGGATCGTCTCGGCGGGAGTGGGGATGCAGATCAATATCATTGATCCCCGGACGGGGGCATTGGACCGGATCCTCGACCAAACTAATTGGGACGATGTTAGAAGCGTGGCCGTGTATGACACTCCGGAGGGGCCGCGGATCGTCTCAGCATCGGAGGCCAATGGACGAGTGGTAATCTCGAATCCACTTACGGGGGCAGTAGAAATGATCCTTGACGATGTCCATCAAGGCTGGGTATTCGGCGTGACGACGTATACTGATTCGGAGGGGCTACGGATTGTTTCGGTAGGCTTCGATGATGGTAGAATCGTGATCATTGATCCCTGGATGGGGGCATCAGAGCGGATTCTCAGTAAGACCTTTCCAGGCCGGATTGAGGAGATGACGACATATGTAGGTCCAGATGGACCGCGGGTTGTCTCGCGCGATATCAAAGATACGATCAAAATCAGTGACCCAAAAACAGGAAAAGTGGAACACGTTATCGAGGGAAGAAAATTCGCTAGACAAGTCAGGGTAGCCGTTTATGAAAGTTCGGATGGCCCGCAGCTTGTCTTTTTGGGTTATGTTGGACAGATCATGAGAAGTGATCCAAAAACGAGAGAGGTGGAACAGATCATCGATTTTTCAGATTTAGTTGTTTTTTGTAGCCTTAATGTGTATGAAAGTTCGGAAGGACCACGGATTGTGTTGGGAGACGGGGAAGGAAGGATTGTGATCTGTGATCTCCGTATCGGAACCGTCGAGCAAACCATCGAGGGCGCTCATACAGGCCCGATTAACAGTGTGACCGTGTATGAAGATCTGGAGGGGCAACGGATCATCTCGGCGGGGTGGGATGGTCGGATCGTGATTAGTAATCCAAAATCTGGAGTGGTGGAACAGGTTATCGAGGGCGCTCATACAAGCTTGATTAACAGTGTGGCCGTACATGCCGGTCCGTCGGGTCTGCGGATCGTCTCAGCAGACTCTGAAAGTATCGTGATCAGTGATCCCCGGTCAGGAACTGTCGAGCTGACCATCGAAGACGCCCACACAGCAAGGGTTCAGAGTGTGACCGTGTATGACGGTCCGGGTGGTCCGTGGATCGTTTCGACAGGCAAAGATGGAAAAATAAAAGTCTGGAAGATGGAAGAATTTCTTGCCTGGAATGGAGACACATCAGAAAACCTACAACCAATCAACACCCTCCATATCAATGCCAGATGCCTGGCGATTGACCAGTCTAATAAACTTCTGATCTGCGGTGTGGGTAATCATATTGAAGTTTATGAATTCGTGACAAATTGATCAAAACGAATAAAACTAACTGAAATTATTCTACCTCTCTCCTATGTAGGGTGTAGCAACCAGGGATAAACAAGCCAGATCGCCTGGCAGCCTGCGTTGCATCAGCCTGATCCGGTAAACCAGCCGGTCAATCAGAAGGAGAGACAAAATGATCAAGTGGATAGTCGCCTGGGTCTTTGTGACCTGTATGCTCCAGCTTCTCCCCTCGGCATGGGGAAGCAAGACCGCGCGTTGGCTGGTGGGAGTGCCGGCCGTCTGTGCGTTGATTGGTGCTGTAGCCAGTGGACTGGCAATTCTGTTTGCCACTCCCGACCGCAGTACCTGGATTCGCACCACTGTCAGTGAACTCGGCAAAAAACTGATGGAAGAGGCAATGCAATTGCCCGTCGAGATTCCGGCCCTGATTGGAGTTGCCATTTCCGCGACGATGCTGCTGGTTTACTGGCGTCGCCCCAAAAAGAATGTGCTCCGTCGTCGAACCATCGCTGATACGGGAAACCACACTTCTAATGGAGACCATCGCTCTGTCTCGCGTGAAGATTTACGCCGCTTGACCCGTCGGGAACGTCAGCCTGCTTTACAGGTGGCTGATCTGCTGAAAAAACGCTCGTAATCTGTGCCCTGTCATGGTTCGTTTCGAGTGGATTATTTTTTGGCTTATGAGTGCTCACGTACCAGTTTTTGAATCCATTCATTGCAATGCCGGCAATTGAATGAGAATGAACCGTTTTCGCGTCAAATCATCCCATCCTGAAGGAGAATCAGATGAAGTTTTTAAAATCACTCAAGTCGCAGCAGCGACAAATTATCGAAAAGATTCAGTTCATCATGCAAATGATTGCCACCGGAGCAACCGGTAAAACGGCGATCCAGACGGCCTGGTTTGAAGAGGCTGTGGATATTCCGCTGTCATCGGGACTCACATTTGGGACGGAAGATCCCATGATGGCCAACGAAATTCTGCAGGACCTGCGTCGACGTCGCGACGAAGCCGAGTCTGGGGGGTACAATACCAGTCAGGATGCCTACGAAATGCGTTTCGAACTCTGTGAAGCTGAAGATGCGGTTGCCGAGCTGATTACCAACGAAGCGATTGGGCAGGTGTTGACAGGCACAAACAGTAGCAGTACAGACCTGGAAATGCATGAATATGAGAACCTGCTGGAGCGGGCCTCTAATTCTCATGCCCTGTTACCCATGGTAGCGGTACCACCATTGGGAGGCAGCCGCCAGGATGAGCAGCGTTTCATGGAAGACAATCGCCTGGTAGCAAAGTATTTGAGTACCGCGCTACGACGCCATGGAGACCGTGCGTCCTGCTCGGTGGGCATTGTTGTTACAAAACTCGATTCTCTGTTTGACAGTGAAGAGGAAGCCCGCAACGAACTCACTGATGAGCTGTTGATGCGTTGGCTGCGTCCGCTGGTTCAGGTGGTCAATCAGTCTCAGAAGGTCTTCAGTGCCGCCATCATTCCGACCAGTGCATTTGGCTGGCAAAATGCAGAACCGATCGTAAGCCCATCTGAATCTGGGGCAACGACCATGTATCGGCTGAAAGATCGTTATGCTGAGTCTTATAACACCACGCCTCTGCTGTTATGGACTCTTCTGAATGGGCTCTTACCGGTCCAGTATGAACGTACCTCTGCGGAACAGGAGGCTGCTGTCAGCCGCGTGGTTCACATGCTGGCCAGTGACCTGGAGCATATGCCCCACTGGTGCATTCCGATTAAAGAAGCAGGGCGTTCATTGATTTGAACCACCGGAATGAACATCACAATCACCACAGCAATCTCTCAGATCACGAGTCTCACCGGTGTGGTGGGGCTCGTGATTTTGCAGTAAATCTCACTCACAGGAGCTGAATCCCATGTCGCAGACTGTCACTCAAAACATCAGATACCCAGAAGAAATGACGTTTGCCCCACGGAGCAAGGGAGGCATGTTTGTGCTAACCGTAATCCGAGGGAATGAACCACCGAACCTTGCTGAACTTTCCACTCAATTTCAGAGAATTCATCGCAAACTCACGTCAAAAGACAAACAGGTGGAATTTAAATTTCAGCCTGAGGGAGATCAACCTTCAGTGATCTACCAGGTAGAATGCACTCATGATGGAGCTAGAGGCATTCATTGTCGGCTGACCTTAAAAAATAAATCACAGGTTCGACGGCCTTATAAAGGTCGTACTGTTGAGGATCAACAGCCAGCTGTAGACCCTGCTAAGCATCCAAAATCCGTCTCTTTAACCGCAGAGGAACTGGTTGCCGGTTTGAGCGAGGATGATGAACGTCGTCAGCAGATTCAGCGCGCCCTGAAGCAGCTTAACGACGATTTCAGTCAGGAACCCAAGTTGACCGCGGCGATGATTCTGATGGGAGTGATGGATCTGAAAAGCCGGATCGCTGCTGAGCAGGGTAATCGCTTGTCGGAACTGCAAGCCCAGTTGACGTATGAAGCAGTAGTCCAGGTTTTGCGGGAGCAGGAACAGATCCAGGTCGATCCTGGTCCGAATGAATCTGAGGAAGAGAAGCACTCCGACAGTTTGTTGGCCAATATTTTCAAGAGGCTGTTGCACCTTGGCTGAATTCTTTCCTGAGGATTCCTTCTCAACAGGGAGGTTCTAATGCCGGAAACGACGATCACTCTTAGCCGAATCTACTCGTTGATGAATGACGAAGCCTATTCCGTGTTCCGCCTGGCGATGCTCCGGGCGGAACACGGACTGGTTCGGATATCGCATCTCGCGGAAGCGCTCAATGAGTTTGCAGAACTGGTCAATGACCGTTGCCTGATTCCAACCGAATTGATTTCAGCCGATTCCATTATCAGAGAGTCCCCGGTTCAGAGCCAACCGATGACCAATCACCCGCGTGTGCGTGCTGCTCTGGTCCGAGCCTTTGAAATTGCCTCCAAGGAAGATGAAGAGAATCAGACGATCACCCGTCAACAGTTGGCTGCCGCCATCACTCTGGAATCGGTCGAAAATCCGGAACAGAAACGACAGTTGTTATACAGATTTGGCTATGCCCATCTGGTTCCGACACCTGTCGTGTCGAATGAGGTTGCTTCTCAAACAGAACAGCCAGTTCAAAACCCGCCAGTGGTTGCCGGGCGATCAGCTTCCACATTATTTAAAGATGCCCGTGCTGATGAAAATACCGAGTTGGCCGCGCTGGTTCGACAGGGACTACAGGCATACCTGGATTATTCGGAAGATCAATCCGATGAAAATCACCGACGGCTGGCCACACTGGTCAGGCAGATTGACAACTGAAATATTTGTATTTTGTTGTTATCTCTTACCAGATCACAATGAGACTAAAGAACAGTCACCAAAGAACTTGCGAATCACGTCTCCGGTGGTCATATTCAGAGTAAACAATGTGAATTCCTAAAATGAAATTTCCGTGGAAAGTAATCTGATGTCGATACGCAGCTTTGATGGTACATTCCGTTTCACAGCCTTTCGGACTGCGATCGCACGTCGACTGGTGACCTCTGATATTGCCGTTGATTCATCCAATTACTCCACGGCAGACGATCCTGTGCGTGATCTGTTGGGAATGACAGATCTCCGCGACCGTGTCAGACAGGCTTTTCAAAAGTGGTGGACGGCACATGGAAGCGAGATAGCAATAGAGTATGAGCCAGCGCTACGAGAATTTTGCCGCGAACTGTTCTTCTGGACCTCGGCGGATCGCTTCTTCGCCGGCATGTCGGATGCCGACCTCTATTGTCCGGTCCCCATCTGCCTGGCCGATGATCGTCATCGGACCTGGGAGGACCTGACCGATTTACTCCTCAAAACTAACGGTGATTCTCACGGCCTGCTGATCAGTGCCCGCAGTGGTGGCGGGAAAACGGTGGGGTCGTGGTGCGCCTGGTTTCGCTGTTTCAGTGATCGGACCTGGATTCCCTATCCGAACCAGCCCGAGATACATCGACTCGCTCCTACGTCAACAGACAGAGTTGCTGCGCCGCTGGCTGGCTTTATGCCGGTCTGGATCGATGTCGCCGACAACGCGCTGCCTGAAGGCAATGACGCTGATTTCATTATGAAGCTGATTGCCCGGCAGTGTCTGGGACATCTGAAACTCGCTGAAGCTGCTCAGCTTCGACTCCTTGAACGCTATCTGCAACTGGGATCACAGAAGTTCCTGCTGTTTTTTGACCTCAATCATGCCCCGGCCAAGACCCGTGATCGCTATGCCGACGCACTCATCCGGTTTCAGAAACGTTATGGTCCTCAACTGGGACATCGCTGCATCGTCATTTACCGGGTCGCCGGTCAAGAGGATAAGATTCTGCACAACCTGACTCATCAAGGCACACGCGCTACTCAGTTCGTGGAGTACGATCTGTTACCTCTGGATGATGAGGTGGCCATCGATTATCTCTCGCGAATTCGTAAGGTGGAAAACGACCTGTTTGGCCACCTTGATCGCTGGTTGCAAGACTGGTCAGGTAAGCCGGATACGAGGTTCCCCCGCAGCGAACACGACCCCGAGACTGAACTGTCCCACCTCAAACGACTGCTCCGCATTCGACGTCGTGCCGCCATTCGCCAGCGTGGAGCCGACGATGACCTCTGGGAACAGGAAACCGTTATCAGTATTCCGTTGCTGATGCACTGGGTCTCCACGTTTCCTCCTGAAGTCCTCAATCGGATCAAAACCTTGGCAGACATTTATGCTCAACTCACCCAACAGCATCTCCAACGGGAAGAGTCAGATGAAAATCGTACTAGAACTCGACTCTCTTCCGAAGAGCTGCTCATCGCCATGCAACGACTGGCCCTGGCGATGCTGGCACAAAAGGGAAAAACTCGTCTTTCTGCAGCAGAGGCAAAACGTCTGCTCACCCGACCTCAGGGAGGCAACCCTCGTATTCCAGTCCGCCGCGCCTGGATGCCGATAGGAGAATTATTGACCCAGTCACTCACTTATTCTCGCGTCTTCACCAAGGAAGAAGTGGCCGCACTCTTTGAACTGGGGCTGCTGCGAAAAACAGACGACAGTCTCGGGTTTGCACATGACTCACTGATTTACTATTTTGCTGCGCGTGCTCTGCGCGAGTATGAAGGCATTGGACTCCCTGCACAAGACGAGCCGTTAGAAGACGCCTGGCCTCAGGTCATTGCAGAAACCTTTCTGGACGATCCTGCCCGCTGGCTGCTGGTAGCAGAATTCTTGGGAGAAATGGTCCAAACCCGCGATGAGGGAGCGGGTGAGGAAATTTGCAGGCATAATCAGGAATTGCTACGGGAGTTGGTATCGCGGCTGGTTACCTTCTGGCCTGATTTGCCTCGCGGCGAAGCGATCGAGTCCATGCGATCAGTGCCCGAACTGGTCTCTCGACTGTGTAGTACGCAACCGCAGGACCGGTTTTTGCGTCAGGTTTATCAGGCAACCAACGATCATAGCCAGTTTGCCTGGGAGCATCCTCATCTGCTGCTACAGGAAGTGATAAACCGCTGTTGCTGGTTTGGAGCTCCGGGGAATGAGGTCGAACAGTGGGCCAGACAACTGGAGGTGTTTACAGGGGACGGGTCTGCATCTAGAAAACATAATCGGCCTGAGTGGCTGAAGAAAAAGCTGGGATTACGACTTCCCGATACATTGACCATCGAAGGAGCTCATACAAACTGGATTAGCAGTGTGGCAGTGTATGCCGGCCCCGATGGACCGCGAATCGTCTCGACAGGGGCTGATAGACGGATCGTGATCAGCGATCCTCAGATCGGTACTGTCGAACGGACGATTGAGAGTGCCCATACGGACTGGATTAGGAGTGTGACTGTGTATGCCGGTCCGGAGGGCCCGCGGATCGTTTCGGTGGGTAGGGACCAACGGATCGTGATCAGCAATCCCGATACGGGAACCATCGAGCAAACCATAGTGGGCGCCCATATCGGCTGGATTAACAGTGTGGCGATCTATGAAAGTCCCGATGGCCCGCGGATTGTCTCGGTGGGTGACGACAAACGAATAGTGATCAGTGATCCCGATACCGGAATCGTCAAACGGATCATCGAAGGTGCTCATACAGACAAGATTAGGAGTGTGACAACATATGACGATCCAGAGGGGCCACAGATTGTTTCAGCAGGTGATGATAGTCGGATCGTGATCAGAGATCCCCGGACTGGAACTGGCAAGTGTACTATCCAGGGGGCCCATTCAGGCTCGATTTCCAGTCTGGCTGTGTATGCCAGTCCTGATGGCCCACGGATCGTAACGGCAGGCCTTGATGGACGGATCGTAATAAGAGATCCTTGGACCGAAACCATCAAGTGGACTATCGAGGACGCCCATACCGACTGGATTACCAGTGTGGCCGTGTATTCTGGTCCTGATGGCCCGTGGATCGTCTCGGTGGGGAGAGATCAACGGATCGTGATCAGTAATCCCCGGACTGGAACCATCGAGTGGACTATCGAGGGCGCCCATACAGACTCGATTAACAGTGTGATCGTGTATTCCGGTCCCGATAGCCTGCGGATCGTCTCTGTGGGGAGAGACCAACGAATCGTGATCACTGATCCCCGGACTGGAACCATCGAGCGGACCATAGGGGATGCCCATACCGACTGGATTAGGAGTGTGGCCATGAATTCCGATTCTGATGACCCGTGGATCGCCTCGGTAGGGAGAGATAAGCGGATCGTAATCAGTGATCCCCGAACGGGTTTAGTGGATCGGACTATTATAGACGCCCATATCGGGTCTATAAGGAGTGTGGCCGTGTATTCCGGTCCAGATGGCCTGCGGATCGTCTCGGCGGGGAACGACAAACGGATCGTGATCAGCAATCCTCTAACGGGTACCATCGAGTGGACCATCGAGGGCGCCCATACCGGCTGGATTACCAGTGTGGCCGTGTATTACGGTCCTGATGGCCCGTGGATCGTAACGGCGGGGTGGGACAAACGGATCGTGATCAGCAATCCTCTAACGGGTACCATCGAGTGGACTATCGAGGGCGCCCATACAGACTCGATTACTTGTGTGACCGTGTTTTCCGGTCCCGATGGCCTACGGATCGTTTCTGTGGGGAGAGACCGACGGATCGTGATCAGCAATCCCGATACTGGAACCATCGAGCGAACCATAGAGGGCGCCCATACGGGCTGGATTAACAGTGTGGCGATCTATGAAAGTCCCGATGGCCCGCGGATCATCTCTGTGGGTAAGGATCAAGGGCTCGTGATCAGTAATCCTCGAACCGGTACCGTCGAGCGAACCATCAAGGATGCCCATACAAACTGGATCAGGAGTGTGACTTTGTATGCAGCTTTGGATGATTCGCAGATCATCTCGGTAGGTGAAGATAAAAAAATAAAACTCTGGAATATCGAAGAGACATTAATTCATCCAGACCTATTCAACACACTTTTTGTTCAAGCAAATTGTCTAGCGATTGATCAATCAAACAGTCATCTGATATGTGGTGTCGACAAACATCTGGAAGTTTATGAATTCGTAACAGATTCATAGAATTCAGTTAAAACCGACTGAAATCTTCTGACCTTTTTCCTTCTCTGTGTGAAGCCCTGATTTCTTGCGTTTTGCTGAGTAGCAAAACAGATCAGGGTGGATCTCTTAGAAGGAGAATGCTCATGTCGAATTCTGCATCTCCCCCTCATGCGGGGATTGATGTGATTCCCCCGGGAATCTTTGCTGCCGCGGAGCCTGAGAAAAATCACTCCGATTCATCTGATAAGGACGAAATTCCGCCAGGCACGTTTCACGTCCTGTGAGATGAATCCATTTCCATGGTGAGGCTGCGTGTTTGCGCAGTCTCACTTCTCTCATTGGCTTTTCGCCAGAAAAGGAAGCCTCGTGATTTATTACAGACCAAAAATGGAGAGCAAGATTACGGTTTTTCATTAGACTGTGTCCAGTTTTACTGTAGCGTCTCCAGGTCCTTTTAGACCGAGTATATTAGATTGAGAGACGCTATGGTTAAATGTGATGCGTTCCAGAACATCTCGCCGATTCGACTGAAAATGCTGATAGTGAATTGTTCGATGGGCGAGTTTGCCAGGGATGTTTAATCCCGCGTTGATTTCTAAGTCTGGGAGCCACCCAGAAATAAATTGCACAGTGGTGTCAGCAATGGTCACAAAAATATAATGCCAGCTAGTCAAAGACCGTAGAGCTGTTAATGAAGGATCCGCCCTGATGCGGCGTTGTGAGGAAGCATGCGTGCTCTCTTGTTGTTTCATCAGAATCGGATCATTGCTTGTGTATCTTGTGCGTCACTGTTTGGCATCCTGGAATCGGCAACTATCACGAGTGGTTTTACCATGAAAGTACTGTTTCAGAACGGCAATTCTTCAATTGTGAAAGTCGCTAAGCCACGGCTGGTGCCGACAATAATCTCTGGCTTTCGTAGTTTACCTGCCTGGGGATCGATGTTCCAGATTGCATCGCAGGGTGATGCAGGAACTTTTATCCATAACATGTGTTGTCCTTCCGGGTCTTCATCTGGTAGCCAGACTCGAACGGTCTGATTACCCTGTGCTATTAAGATGTAGTGCTCGTAACTTGCCAAAGAAGAAACGGAAGAATCCAGCTGGAGGCAGATTTGCTCCTCCCAACCTTTTCTCTGTTCCTCACACCACACACGCACTGTCTTGTCTAAACTCCCGCTGACAATCCGCGGTGCCTCCCCCCCCGCACCTGGCAGAACACAAACACTACGGACCCAACTTTCATGTTGGCCAACCAACTCCGACTCCCAGCCGTCATCCCCCCGCTCACGCCATGCACGCACTGTTTCGTCGTTGCTCGCGCTGATAATCCGCGGTGCCCCATCCCCCACAGCCGGCAGAACACAAACACTCGAGACCCTACTTGCATGTTCACCAGCCACTTCCGACTTCCAGACACCCTCCGACTGCGCACGCCACACAAGCACCATTCCCTCATCACTCGCGCTGACAATCCGTGGTGCCTCGCTCCCCGCAGCCGGCAGAACACAAACACTACGGACATCCTCTTCATGTATGCCTACTAATTCCGACTTCCAGACTCTATCCAGCTGCTTGATCCACACAAGCACTTTATTGTCCCAAGTTCCGCTGACAATACGCGGTACCTCGCCATCCGCAGCCGGCAGGACACAAACACTCGAGACCACATCTTCATGTTGTCCAACCAGCATCGACTCCCAGCCGCTCTCCGACCGTTCACGCCACACGCGCACACTGTGGTCACCGTGCCCGCTGACGATCCACGGTGCCCCATCCCCCACAGCCGGCAGAACACAAACACTCAAGACCACATCTTCATGTTTACGAGCCAGTCCCGTCTCCCAGCCGCCTTCCGCCTCCTCACGCCACACACGCACTGTTTTGTCTTCACTGCCGCTGACAATCCGCGGAACGCCCCCCCCCGCACCAGGCAGAACACAAACACCGTTAATCCAATGTTCATGTTGGCCAGCCAGCTCCGACTCCCAGCCGTCCTCCCCCCGCTCACGCCACACACGTACTGTGTGGTCATCGTGTCCGCTGACAATCCGTGGTGCCTCCCCCCCCGCACCTGGCAGAACACAAACACTACGGACCAAATTTTCATGTTGGCCAACCAACTCCGACTCCCAGCCGTCATCCCCCCGCTCACGCCATGCACGCACTGTTTTGTCGTTGCTCGCGCTGATAATCCGCGGTGCCTCGCTCCCCGCAGCCAGCAGAACACAAACACTATGGACATCCTCTTCATGTATGCCTACTAATTCCGACTCCCAGACACCCTCCGTCTGCTCACGCCACGCACGCACTGTTTTGTCGTTGCTCGCGCTGACAATCCGTGGTGCCTCGCTCCCCGCAGCCGGCAGAACACAAACACTACGGACATCCTCTTCATGTATGCCTACTAATTCCGACTTCCAGACTCCATCCAGCTGCTTGATCCACACAAGCACTTTATTGTCCCAAGTTCCGCTGACAATCCGCGGTGCCTCGCCATCCGCAGCCGGCAGGACACAAACACTAAGGACGAAATGTTTATGTTGGCCAACCAGCTCCCACTCCCAGTCGCCCTCCGTCCGCTCACACCACACACGCACACTGTGGTACCGATTCGCGCTAACAATCCGTGGTGCCCTATCCCTCGCACCCGGCATGATACAAACGCTGTTGACCAGATCTTCATGTTGGCCGATGCGGTTTGTCACTCCAGTTTCTGGATCCCAAATTAGGAGAGAACCATCATTACTTCCAGAAACGATTCGTGGGCCATAGCTCTGTCCCCAGTAGACACCCGCTGGGAATACACAGACTGCTTTGACAGCTGCACGATGTTCTGACATCGTCAATTGCCCCTGAGGTTGAGGCGCATAGGTGGCACGAAGAATCTTTCGACTCATGTTGTTTGCTTTCGTGATTTACATAGACTCAGCAGAGCTTTGCAGAAATTTGGTTCCCCATAGGACAGCACCAGTGGAATCAGATGTGCAGGCTGTTTGCGTATAATCGTTCGGCCACCTCTGTTTTTGTAATTCAATAGACTGTTGAAGAATTTACTTTCCTTAAATCACGGCCAGGCAGGGAGGCTCGTCAACCCAATCGGGTTTCGAAGGCGGATTAAGTAGTCTATCGAGTGTGGGGATCAAAGAATACGATTTTGTTATCTTTACCTCCAGAGACAATCTGCGGCCCATTCGGACCATCAAATACTACCACATGTAAAACCTCTTCAGGAGAATCAAAAATGAAGAGCTGCTTGGTTTCTCCTGTCTGAGGATCAACGATCACGATTCCACTCTCGGCCTGCAAAATGATCTGTGGTCCTTTTGAAGACTCATACACGACCATATTTTTAACCAGACCTAAGTCTGGTTTTGTAATGATCTGCTCCACTGCACCAGTTCGGGGATCTATGACTACTATCTTTCCATCAGATCCAGATGTGAAAATCCGCAGGCTTCTTCCATCTTCATACACCGCAATACTCTGGATCGGACCTGTATGGGCGTCTTCTATAGTTCGTTCTACTATGCCGGCCCAGGGATCAGTGATTACGAGTCGTCCGTCCGATCCTGATGTGATTACTCGGATTCCTTCCGGACTATCATAAACTGCCACATCAAGGATTGAGTCTGCGTGAGTCCCTTCGATTGCACGCTCAACTTGCCCGGTTTGTGGATCACTTATCATAATCCTGCCATCATAGCCAGCCGAGAGAATCCGCGGTCCATCCGGGCTTTGATAGGCAGCAAGTCCAAGGATCGCAGCTGTGTGGACTCCCTCAATAACCATGATTACAGATCCAGTCTTTGGATCACTGATCACGATCCGTCCAGCATCGCCTGCAGAGACGATCCTTAATCCTCCCGGCTCTGAATAAAACGCGATGCAATTTATCGCTCCGTTATGGACTCCTTGGATGGTGTGCTCTACATGCTCACTTTGCGCGTTCAAATTTATAACTCGATCAACTTTGGATAAATCGAGGATATAAATCGATCCATCAGAAAAGCCGATAGCCAGTTTTTCATTGGGAAGAACCGTTAAACAAGTAATTTGTAACATAGAGTCTACTTTCCAAAAGATGAAATGATTCAAGTTATCTGTATGAGAATATACTCTGAACTGTGAGATCTGCACTTTGCAATTAAGATGCGTTGCGATCCAGCTCTTATTCGAACATGACGGGTAATTCTGTTTGAGGGCCAGTCAATCCAATATTCTGCCAAACCTCACACGAGACCTGAAATATCACAACGGTTTCCCTTCATTCTTACTGCTGAAGTCTTCTAATTGACTTTTGTGAGTGCTAAAGAAAGTGTAAATCCAATCATTGCCTGTACGTGAACAGAATGTCAACCGACAGAGGTTCCCATCACCCAAATAAGGAATTATGCGGCTTTATTTCAGACTGAATTGACTTTTTCTGACGAGATTCGAAAAGTTACTGAAAAATTCTCAGCCCAGTCCTATTGGTAATGAAGATTGGACCGTTGGCTCTGCTCATGGAACAGAAGGTCGGATCGTGTTTCAACAAGAAGGATGGACAGATGAAAGAACGAAAATCTTCCCCGGATCAGGTTTGCCCAGGCAGTTGGACTGCCGCTGAGAATGGTAAAGACCATGTTCCTCGTGGTTGTTTTCACGTAAGTGGAGATATCGACAAAGACGAAATTCCACCCGGCACGTTTCATGGCGAAGGTTCGGACAAAGATGAGATCCCACCGGGAACGTTTCACTAACGGCACTTTGCTCATTTGAATTGAATTTGGTAGGGCGTAGGGTGCCTGCCCACCCCTCTGGAGTTTGATGCTTCGCAGAGAACTCTGGAGGGGCTTTTTTATTTTCAGCATGCTGGATAATTCGGCGTTGGGCAATTCTATTTATCTGGCTTCTTAGAGTTGAACTGCATAATTTATGCAGACTTCAACTCCATTCTGTGAAACTCCAAGTGTTCTACAATCGTAAAAGACTCCATTTTCCTCTGGGTAATCAGCGTCCCGAAATGTTGGAGCAGGCAGTGTGACCTAATTCCTTCGCCACGATTTCTAAGTAATAGCATATCAGCAACAAAGTTATAGAGTTAACATAGTTCACCTTGAATATCGAAGACGCATCTGAGTTAACCTGCCAATCAAAAGTTTGAAAACTGTGGGGCTCCTTCAGTAAACGTGGATGGGAGAAACTTTTGTTGGCCTCATTGATTTCATGACTGACTAAGTCAGAACACACAAGAGTCGTTATGAGTAGAGTTTCTTAAGTGACGAATGACATCAGTCTTAATTTCTGCGAGACTACAAGTTTTTTTTCACGCTTGGATCTTGCAAACGCAAAATCTGGAAACTTTTTCGTTTTCTGGACTTCGTTTTGGGCAGTGGTTTGGCTTCATGAATTGACATCCAGATTTTCATTTTTAAGTTTAGATCCAAGGGTATAGATTGATGTTCCCATTTCTGTGTTGTGCCTACTGCGAATTCATCTGAGGAATGAGATAGAACTTTGTATTTACCAAATTGGTATCTTCCGACTTCTCTCTCGCCGTTATTCCATTCAATCGTAAATTGATCAATACCCTGATCAAGGCTACTGGCATTCAAGCCTCCTCCTACCAGCATCCATTCCTTACCATTCATCCGAGTCGCCTTGAAAATAGTACCCTCGGTCGCTTTACGATTTGCCCAAATAAAGATGTAATATGTCTCGATTGTATTATTTCTCAGCTTTGATTCATGAAAAAAACTATGAGGATATTCCTCTGAAAGAGCAACTGTTTCAGACATCATGACCAAAACCATAATCGTCAATATCTTATACACGATATATTTCTCCATATTTTCGGGACTATGATACTCAGTGGTTCGAATCGGGAGTGTTCAAGATGCTTGATGTTTTCTGATAGCTAACAACCCATTTAATCAACGACACCTGCCACATGAATTTGTATTCCGACCTTGTAGAGTTTTCTTGGACTTAAAAGTCAGTCAGCTTCACACTCATCTGGTCATCTTTCGATGATTGACAACCCGCAGATAGTAGCAGTCAAGTGCTCAGAAAAAGACCCAGGTTCGTAGATCCGGCAACCTTCCATGTACGGGAATTAAATCGATTCAGAGCTGATAGGAGTTTTAACGGGAAAATAAGTCTATTGACAGATGAATTAGGATCTTTGCGGTGGATTCGTGCAGAGAATTGAGCGAATTCTTTGGAATTGTTGATTTTAGCAATAGAGTGAGTGCGTAGTCAGTGACCAACCCACTTTGTCGGACCTGTGGTCGCGGTTACGAATCGCTTCCTAGAGTAAATCAAACAACCATGTCATCAAGGTGTTTGATTTAGATTGTTTCTGTAATCATATATGAAGCCGGTCAGATGCCCTGATATCTAAAAAAATGACATGGCCGACCACCCGCAAAGGTGGTCGGCAAACTGAAATTGTCAGGAGAAAGTAACAGAGCCTGTCAAAGAAACTTCCTGCGAGTTCGCCCGTCGGGTACAGGCAACCCACGTTGCTCATGCCAGTATTTGACTGAGCTGGTCACCGTATTTCGGTCGATATTCAGAGCTGCAGCGATCTCACCATACTCCTTCTTTTCTCTGAACAGTTTCATGACCTCCTCTGCGATCGCCTGATAGGGAGGCGGTTCTTTGTGTTTCACAGCAAGTCGCGATCGGCGGGAGCGTCCATCCGGCTTTTTCTCGCCCCGTAGTTCAAATACTTCATCTATAAGCTTCGTAACCCTACTCCGGCTGACGCCTAATGCTTCGGCAATTTTGAATTCCGGTTCCTGGGCGTCGTACATCCGTTTGGCGATCTCTCGCTGCTGATCTGCTTTATCCGGCTGGATGAAGTCAATTACGAATTCCTCACCCTGCCCAGTCCTCTCAATCGAGGATGAGGTGCCAGCAAGAAAGCTGGAAACGCCTCTGACATTGAGTCGGAATTTGCCACGAAAGTAATTCCGTTTTCTCAGAGGAATCTCGTTCTCTTCCATTATGATTTCCCCGCCAATAAGCGCACTCAAGGCCTTATTCGCGGCAGGCGACGATTCCTGCAGAACATCAAACAACTGCTTAAGCCGTTCCCTCAGCCACTCTTCGGAGGGTGTTCCCAGGTCGTGGTTCCGCTCCAGCCGGAGCTGTTTCAGCTCATACTGGATTTCTTTCTGTTCTTCCTTCCTGGATTTCAGTCGCCGCTGCAAATCCTCAGGGGCATCCCCCTGTTCGACCAGATCGACCAGACGCTCGATCTTTTGAGTCAGCTGGTATAGCTCTCGTTCTTTCTCTCTGATCGTCGCAGGGACCTGATTTTCGTATTCCCGATGCAGCTTCAATAAATCATTGAAGACACACTGAAACCACAGATTGTCCTCCAGGATAACCGTCCCGATTTTTTCGAGGATCATCGATTCCAGCAGCTTTACTGGCACAGAGGTGATGGATTTACAGGTACCACGTTTTCCGCCGCGACAACGGGCTCGCTTGCCATCGGAATGGAACGGACTATCGCACTGGTCACACTTCAGCAGCCCATGCAATAGCTTGACTTTCCGGCGTCCATTCGTTTCAGAGGATGAGCCGGTAAATTTACCATTCGCACGGCGGTGCTTTTCCCACTTTTGTGCATTGGCATCCAGCATCTCCTGTGCTCTCCGAAAAGTGTTGTCATCAATGATACGCAGGTGAGGAAATTCCCGTTTCCATTGTTCACACTCTTCTTCCGACCGAGGCTTCTGGCAAACAATACCCGTTTCAGGATCACGCACGTTTTGCATCTCTCCCCAAGGCCAGTCACCAACATATTTCGGATTCGACAGCAGATTCACGACAAGGTCATGGTGCCACTCATTACTTGAAGAACGATGATCTTTGGGAGCCTTTAAATGATTGAGCTTCCTGACAATCTGGCTGATTGACATTCCTTCATCGACATACCAGGTAAAGATCTGACTGACACACTCTGCGTGCTCCTGGTTGATCACATAGATTTTTCGCGGCTTACTGTTCCGGCCAGCGCGTTTCTGTTCCGATCCCGGCACCGGCTCAGAGCCATAACCGAAACACCAGTCTCCCACAGAATAACCACTGAGCAGGGCACCTTCCTGACCCCGGATAACAGCTGCGCTCAAATCTTTGATAAACTGTTCGTGGATCAGAGCAAAAATCGCAGCAATGACTTCCCAGCCTGTTGTGTCAGTGTCTATACCTTCAGTCACACAGATACAACGAACTCCGTAGACATAGACCAGCTTCTTGAGGATTGGTAAGGTAATCACGGATTCTCGAGCCAGTCGGCTCAGGCTATATAAATAAAGTACATTGAACTTGCCCTGTTCAGCTGCCTTCAGCATCGCATTCAGGCCCTCTCTTTCGAGCTTCGTGCCTGATACGGCCCTGTCTTCAAATTCGTAAGCGGGTAGGATAGTATGGCCTAACCGGGAGGCATGTTCTCGGCACTTTTGTTGCTGCTGATCAATACTTTCATCTCGCTGATTATTGGAACTGAAGCGAGAGTAATCAGCAGCTATTTCCGGAACATCCTGGGATTCCTGCTTCTTTTTGCCGCGCCGTCGTTTGCGAGCATAAACAATAGCTGACTCGTCAGCGGCTGGGGCAGGAACATGGCTAAAATCGATTTGTGCTGAAAGTGTGCTGAAACGATTGCCAAATAACAGAAAACAACCAACACTAACCAGAAGCAACCATAAGACTGCTTCCCCTACAAAAATAGGGGTTTGACGCCTAAACGCTACTATGTTAGAGTAAGATGAAAACAGGGGGCCGAGATTCCCCCTCTCTCCGCTTAGATGATTGCCGTTGGGTTATGATACAATAACTCAGCGGCTTTTTGCTTTTTATGGACCGCTCTAAAGCTTCCCAGTCGTGACAGATTGTGGCAATGGGTCCCTTAAAGATTCTGGCGATGAAACCGTCATCAACAGGAACAGATTCTGCGCTCCCCTTCAGCACATCCAGGGGAATTGAATAACTCGCTTCTATGAGCAAGTTCGTCTGCGAGAATAATGTCTTGTCAAAAGGACCGTATTCTCAGGCCAGACATCTTGAAGACTTAGTGCTCCCTCTGCCGGTGATTGTTTTCTCTGCCAAAAGCATACGGAGTTCAAAGGTGTCAACATCTCAGTTTTGCACTGTGGTTTCAGATTCCGCCCGGTGTAAAACAAAGGTGATTTGCTTTTCTCCAGATACGATCAGCCCGCTTCAACATCGCCTCTCAATTTTATAGCACTCTCTCTGCTATAGGTGTCTTGCGAACAGACAACCCCTTTGTATAGTATTGTCCGATGCAACGATTTCCCTATATCACTGATTACATGAATGAAGTTTTCGCGAAAGAGAAAACACATTGGGACTTTATTCTACTGCGTCCTTTGCTGATCGTATTTTACTTCTTTTTGCGGTTCATCAGCTTTCCGATCAAGTTTATTCTGCGACGCAATCCACTCGGATTTGAAGGGTACCTGATCGACTTCTGGATGGCATTCGGCATTAAGTATCTGGCGCGCCATGACGCAGCTGAGGTATTTATGCGGCACGTGCAGATCGAGCCACTGCTTTATCGCCACATGCTTTCACGTCGTGATGCCGTGAGTGAAGACAATCAGAAAAAGCTGAATGGGATCGACGGAGAATTCGGTGTCGAGAATACGAAAACCATCGTCGATAATAACCTGACAATCGGGCACGACCTGCTCTCCTACGAACTGGTTGATCGATTTGACAAGACCGTCTTCCTGGAGAATCTGGAATACATTAGATCGATCAAGCCTGAAAACCACGAACTATTCAGTAAAGCGGTTTTGGAAGAAAACCGGAAACACTCGTTTCAGCTTCTAGGGGCCACCAATCTTGTCATATTGATTGTTACTGTCATCACAATCTTTGGTGACCTGAAAACCACGATTACGGCTTTGAACTCATTTGGTTCAGACTCGGTACTACTCTGGTGCATGAAACAAATCTATGCCGAAAACAGGCAGGTTCAGATCGACCTGGATTTCTTTATGCAGGAAGTGAGTAATCGAGGACACTACAACAGCAGCGCATTTTTTTCCAATCCCAGTCAGTATCTCTACTATCACATTGTCTTTGATGAGGTCGTCTATGACATACTGATGAATCAGCCAGCGGTTTCAAAGAATTCTTGAGTATCTATGACCTGTTATATTACACGGACAGCCTCTTACCTCCCGGGCCCTGCAGTAGAAAACGACGAAATTGAGCGGTTTATCGGATCGCTGGATGGTGAAGCAGAGACGAAAGCCAAAATCTTATCGATGAACGGGATCGTTCGCCGTCATTATGCACAGGATCACTCACAACAAAAAACACATGATGTTTATGGACTGGGCTCCAGGGCCGCACTGCAATGCCTGAGTGAGTACAAAGCAGCTGATTCCATTACGTATCTGGCTGCCGGAACGACTTACACGCCACTTGCAGCTCCCGGATTTGCATCGATCCTGCACCATCGGCTGGGAGCAGACGGCTTTCTGAATTATCCCGTCGAGATCAGTTCGCATGCAGGTATATGCTCATCAGCATCTAATGCCATGGTTGCTGCAATCCGGTCAATCGCTGTAGGCCACCATCGTACCGCTCTTTGTGTGGGTGCAGAGCACGCATCAGAAATTTTAAAATCCAGTGTGATTCAACCAATCGACGATCGATCTCAGCACGATAATTTACGAAACAGCCGCTGGTTTATGTCCATATTTTTGCGGTTCATGCTTTCCGACGGCGCTGGGGCTTTTCTGCTGCAAGATCGTCCTGACTCAGATCGGATATCTCTGCGAGTCAACT
The DNA here is from genome assembly GCF_007744075.1 of Gimesia chilikensis. Taxonomy (NCBI): domain Bacteria; kingdom Pseudomonadati; phylum Planctomycetota; class Planctomycetia; order Planctomycetales; family Planctomycetaceae; genus Gimesia; species Gimesia chilikensis. The sequence continues at coordinate 5,500,646 of NZ_CP036266.1, forward strand.
GGACCCACTCCATGTCGTTTGCTCATGAAGCCCCGTTATGCATGAAACTGGAAGGTCGCACGGCACTGCTGAGCCAGGATCTTTCAGTGTTATCGAGCTACCTGGTTCCGCTGGCAACCAAATTCCTGGAGATCGCCCTCGAAACACATCGCGATTCTCTCGACACCTATTCTACGATTTTGCCCCATATGTCGTCGTATTTCTTCCGTCGTAAAATGGAACGTGTCATCGCATCTCATTCCAGTAATCCCAAGAATCCGATTCCGTATTGGACCAATCTTGCAACCGCTGGAAATACTGGTTCTGCTAGCATCTACATTATGCTGGACCAGTTCCTTAGACAGAATGAGTTGCGAGATGGCGACCGGATTTTGTTGTTCATTCCGGAGTCGGGCCAATTCAATTTTGTGCTTGTCAGTTTGACTGTGGTGCAGCCATGACTGACACCGAAACACAACCAGAGGTGAAAACGCGACTGAAAAGACTGGCCATCATTGGTGGTGGAAGTAGTGGTCTGATCAGTCTCAAGAATGCTCTCGAATCTCTCAACGAATGGGAGATCATCTGTTATGAGAAGTCGGATCGTATCATCGGGTGCTGGGGAAATCCCTACCCGGGATTCGTGTCGACTTCCACCAAATACACCACGCAATTTTCATGCTTTGCCCCCTTTAATGCCAATGTGAATCCGGATGGTGGAACCAGTCGATCTGAATTTTTTCGGAATGATGAATATGGCCAATACCTGGAGCAATTTGCAGAAAAGTTCTCACTGCAGGGAAATATCCTCACACAACATCGCGTGGACAGGATTTCTCGCAATGTTGATCGAGATGGCTGGGAATTATTGATTACTGACCTGAGGGAAGAACAGTCAGAATCAAGCACAGAATATTTTGATTGTGTAATCCTCTGTACTGGACTGACTGCTCAGCCGGTGCAAATAGACTGTCAAATCAAGATGTTGCCCCTTTCCGAACTGAATCATCTCGACGGGCTGGGGCATATTACGGAACAACGTATTGTGGTCATCGGTGGTGGAGAGTCTGCCGTTGATTATGCCAACCGACTTGCGCAGCCTGAGTTGAATAATAAAGTCTTTTTGTCATTGAGGTCAGGGATTCGAGTCAGCCCCAGATATCATCCCATTCGAGGAGTGCCATCGGACTTTTTGAGAAATCGATTGATGCTATCGATTCACGAAAATATTCGAAACTGGATCGGCCAACGTTTCGTCGAATTGCGAATCCGTTACCAGGAGACATTCCGCAGTCTATTTCCTGCCAAAATAGTGGATGATTCATCGCCCTCTGAAATAGATCAGAATGCACGGGAGATCCGAAAAGAGTGGGCTTTTAAACTTACGAAAGCGGCTAAAGATGACTTGTTCAATATGTTTCATAACAAGAGCGATGATTTTTTAGATGCTGTCGGAGCAGGCAGGATTACCATTGTCGGGCCTCCTGATGACAATCAGTTCAATGTGTTTCGCAGTTTTGATTCCGATCAGGAAGAGCGTATCGAGCCGACGCTTGTTGTTCCGGCAGTGGGGTTCCAGGAGAGGCTGAGTGAATTGTCGGAAGGACACATTCAACTTTCGGACTTTTACCTGGGCTGCGTACATGCAACTTATCCTGACTTGTTCCTTGTCGGTTTCGCGCGTCCGATTATTGGGAACATCCCATCCATCAGTGAGGTGCAGGCACGTTATATTTGCGGGTTAATCGCCGAAACATTTCCTCGTCCTGCTGATATCGAGGCACTGCATCGGGCAGATGCGATCAGCAGAAAAGTTCGCTTTAAGCACTTAAGACTGGAGTCCATTTACCCGGTGGAGATGTTTCCATATTGTGATCAACTTGCCAGACTGATGAATACGTTCCCAACGATGACTTCTATCGGCTCTTTGTCTGTCTGGTATCGCATGCAGCTGACTCCAGCAACAACACTGCATTACGACTATCGTGATAAGCCAGCATTCGAAGAGTTTGGCTCCACTCCTGTCTATATGCCCAAGTCGTTAATCCTGATCCTGCTGTTGCTCAAGCCATTCGACCTCGTGTACCGAGCTTTTAGAAGATTGTTCCAACGAAGACCCTAAACCGCAGTCGCCATTCTCTTAGGTTTCGCCCATCATGCAGGATTTAAAAGGAGAGGGGCTCTTTACGCTTCCAATCTGATCTGACTCTTTCAAACGGAGCGAAGCATTTTGTAATCTGACTACGGGAATAGCTGGTCTATCCCTGGCGACCTCTGTCAGACAAAACTGGAATCGTCAATGGCGTGCTGGCAACAGACTTGAGGCAACATCAACAGCTGCCCTCCCGATCCGGTTAACTCCATTGACCAGTTCCAGTCATGTGCGGGAATGCCTGCATGATGGCTGCTCCAATAACGCGGGGTTCTGGAATCCCAGTACATTAAACACCCAGTACCTGCGTAGTCGACTTGAAACGGATCTGCAGGCAGATCTGTAATTTCGTGGGGAGCATCGTCGTTCCACCAGCCGCCGACATACAGCTGGGGAATATGGCGATTGTGATAACACCCAGACACTGCGTTGGGAGGTGTCCAGCCTGAAACGAGAGCCTGCATCAAATCGGCGCCCGCCTGAATAGGGACCATGATATCGTCTTCAATGATCCAATGAATTTCGCCACCCATGTGCGTGCGAAGTTGATTACAGGCATGAGCCATGAAGCGAGACACAGTGTCTCGCCGTTCCTCTTCGCTCTGACAGTTGTGAGAGACGCGCTCTTCTAATGGAATAATTTTGATGGTCTGGAATGTGGACCAGTAGCGGCTCACCTCTTTTTCAATTGTGATACGGAAATCGGGATCATTGCTGTTATCAAGCAGAACCAGCTCGGGTTTTGAGGAGTTGTCGAGCAGCCGCGTTGCCTGGGCAACAGCAGACATCCAGGCGGGAAACAACTTGGGAATTCGGCCACTGATGATCGATCCCACTGCGACGCGCGCATTCAGTTTTCGTACTTCCGGCATGAACGCTTCCTGCTGATCATGGGTTTTCTCTCGATTGTTTGCCGACCAGGAAGCCGCATGCTGGCGGTATTTGAGCGTCGCATTGCTGCGCCGGGGAACTCCCAGGCGTGATCCTCGCAACGCCAGATCCCAGTCCCACATGGTTTTAATACCTTCGCGCCAGCGTCCCGCCACTTCAAAGACTTTTCGACGCCACATTGCCGAAGTATTGACAAAATTGTTGCGCCAGATGTCAGATCCTTCCCACTCTGGTGCATCCCAGAAGATGGAAAAATCACCAAACGCCTGAGCCGGCCCATAGACAAAGGGAGTGTCATCCCGCATCGCTTTTAAATGTTCTTCGATATAATTGGCGGGCATGATGTCGTCGCCATCCAGAAATACCAGGTAGTCCCCCGAAGATGCAGCGGCACCACGGTTGCGCGTTTCACAGACTCCCTGGTGCCGAGGACTCTCCAGAACAGTCAACCCCTGCGACTGATATTGACGGGCCAGTTCGAGGGAATCGTCGATGCTGTTGTCGTCCGAGTAAATCACCTCACACGGGATGGATTGTTGCAGTGCAGACTCGATCGTTTCTGCCAGATATCTTTCGTTATTGCGGGCCGCAATAATAATGCTGACTCGACTGCGGGAATGATGATTCTTTACAAACTTTTCTAAACTCGGATTCCTGCCCGTTTTTTCTCCTGGTAATTTCAGCCCGCCCACCATCAAATCAATTCCTCTCAATGCCGGTAAATCATGTTTCAGAGATCGAATTTAATGCGTCAGTTTATTTCCAGCTGTCACTGCATTATGCTGCATTCGGGGAGCGCTTCCATCAGCAGATTTTTTCCGTCATCGGTAACCTGGGTTTCGGTAAGATACAGTTCTCGCAGACTCTTCAGATCCTGCAGATACAACAAACCAGAATCAGTCACATTGGTAAAAGATAATTGTAACCATTGAAGACCTGCCAGGCTTTTCAGATGGGTCAGGCCGGAATCATTTATCCCCGTATTCCCCAGATTTAAAGAGTCGAGGCTGGAGAGCCCTGACAGGTATTTTAAACCTTCGTTCGTTACTGCTGTGTGTTGCATCGTAATTGACCGCAACGTACCAAACTGACTCAGTTGTTCCAGGCCCGCATCACCCGTCTTTGTATTGTACAGATCAATCTTGCTTAGCGCTGGCAGTGCTTTCAGATGTGCGATTCCCACATCGGTGATGTTCGTATCATAGAGATCCAAAGTCTCAAGATTCTTCAAATAGCAGAACCACTTCAGGTCTTCATCGAGAACCTGTTTGTTTTCGTGCAGAAGGATTTTTCTAGTTTGAAACTCTCCGGTGGGAAGTTCAGACAGTTTCTCAATGACCTGCGGCTCTGCATCGACTGAAATCTCAACCACTCCCCCTAATTCCAATGCCCTCGACGCAGCTGCCCTGTCATTATCTGCGGGATTGACGGGAATGGTACTTTTTTTGTCCGCAGGATTTGAAACGGCTTTTTCAGGTGCACCGGTAGCAGTTTTAGCCGGATTCTTGAGCGGGCTGAAAAACAGATGCTGATTGGAGACTGCCCACCACAACAGCGCCAGAAAGCCGAGGGGCAACAACCATCTCATAAATGGGTAGCGCGCTTTCGGTTGCATGACTGTAGAATCAAGACAGATACGACCATACTCTGAAAAGCACTCATCATCCTTGTATAGTGAAAAAAGTGTCGAGAGATCTTCATCCAACACGGCAGTACGTGGGCCTGGCTGAATTTGAATCGGCTCCTGCTGTGGCTGGTCTGTCTGCGAGGATTGATCTAAGGGAATGCTTTCCAGTGCTTCAATCAGTTCCGCGGTTGAGTTATATCGTTCGACGGGCTCCTTGCTCACCATTTTATGAAAGATGGCTTCCAGTTCGTCAGGTACTTCAGGACGCTGCTTTTGAATCGAAGGGATCGGCTGTTCCAGGTGAGCGAGTATTTTTTTGACAAATGAATCAGCCGGATACATCACCCTGCTGGTCAGTAAATAGTAGAGGGAACAACCAAGGCTATAAATATCAGAGCGTGCATCCGCAGCGTGTGTATTCTGAGCCTGTTCCGGTGACATATAGTCGAGTGTCCCCTTCACACTTCCCGATTCTGTCAGCTGCGTGGCTGGCACCTCACTGGGCTCAAGATTGTCGATTCGCGCCAGCCCCATATCCAGGATTTTGACAGTCCCCTTCAGGTCCAGCAACAGGTTGGCAGGCTTGATATCTCGATGAATAATTCCCTCGGAGTGAGCAAACCCCAGGCCCTTAGCCGCCTGGATGATATAGTTAACGGCGACATCAACCTGCAGGACGCCATGTTCTTTGATGAGGTCTGACAGATTGATTCCATCAACATACTCCATCACAAAATAAGAGACCCCCTTGGCTTCCCCGGCGTCATACGCGGTCACGATATTGGGGTGAGACAATTTCGCCGCCGCCTGGACTTCCCGCTGGAACCGACCGATCGATTCTTCATCCAGGGCAATTTTAGTGGGAAGCGTTTTCAGCGCCACTTTTCGCTTCATCCGGCGATGCTCTGCCAGATAGACCTTCCCCATCCCCCCCGCACCAATCTCGCGCAATATCAGATAGTCGCCCAACACGAGCCGGTCACCTTTGTGTTGCAGGATCATCTTGATTTGAAACTCATTGAGTTTCTTATTCTTGACCAGTGTCTTTGCCAGATCCAGGGCGGTTTCTGAGGAGTCGTCCTGTGTCTCTTGAAGTGCAATGACATCCTTAGCGGAAAAAATACCGCTTTCATCCAGTAGTGACAGAAATTGGTTGCGGGATAATGTCATAAAAGGCAGAATGAAAAAAATGTTCAGAGTGAATATGAATTCAATTATGTTACCCGAATCCATGCTCAATTCAAGAATAGTTGTAGGGCGTTACCAGATTTTCGGAAGCAATACCAGGAAAGTCGATCCTGTCTCATTTCGCGTTACTGTGATTCCAAAGGGCGGGCAGGTTCAATTCACTGCTCCGGTCTGATACACGCTGGCTGTAATTGTATCTGGATTGAGGCCATCGGGCCGTGCGACCTGAAACAATACCAGGCGGGTCATACCACCTGGTGATGAAAAGTGGACGGAAATTCAAACTGACTGCATGTCACGGTACTTCAGCTGATCAATTTCGTCAGAGGCTCAAAACGTGCGATATTCACATGAGCAGGTTGCTGAGTTAGGGATTTGAGCTGCAGATTCCGCTGATAAGCGCTGCTTTAAAATCCATCTTTCCCCCGATCACGGAATCGAGTATTCTCCTGCCCCCCACCCGATCATCCTTTCTCGTTAGTGTTTTTCCCCTCAACTCTAACAATTCAATCTAAAGATATGCGCTGTCTGCACACACCGGGCCAAGCGGCAGTACGGCATTCGGAGACCATTTGCTTTGCTTAGCCCATCTCGACGCCGTTTTCTATTATCCGGAATCAATCTCGCTCTCACAGGCTCTTTGACAGGTTGTGGAACCATTCTGTACCCCGAACGCAGAGGACAGCCTGCAGGGCCGCTCGACTGGAAAATCGTGGGCCTGAATTCCATCGGGCTCCTGTTTTTCTTTGTCCCCGGGGTGATCGCGTTCGCTGTTGATTTCATCAACGGAACCATTTATCTGCCTCCGCATGAGTATGGTATCGATAACCAGAATAGCCAGGATGTAGAACTGAAGTCGGTTTCAATTCCCCCCGATCAGATTTCCCCGGATGAAGTCAGCCTGCTTGTCTCACAGCATTCCGGTCGCAAGGTAATCCTGTTACCCGGGGAATACGAGACACAACCGATCCAATCGATCGAGGAATTCTGGTCCGTCGAACGGAAGATGAACGTGCAATCCTGACGGGATTTCTTACCAAGGCAAGAAACGAAATCCCCTGTCGGCACACTGTTTAACCATTCTCTCTGACTGGTAATCCCCCTAAACTGAGCCGAACTCCATCCCCGGGACCAGGCAGATTAATGGGGATCTTGTGGCAAAGATACATGGCATTCCGTCACTTTGTCGGGTAAAATGGAGGGAGCAGGTTCAGGCCTCTCGCCCTGCTCTCTGTGTGATGAAAAACGCTCTTAGCTGCTCCTCGAAACCATTTTCGAACCTGGCGGCTTTCAAGAGAGTTGAATGCCTTCCTTCGTATTGCCTCCCTTAGCTATTGGATTGACTCCCAGCATGAAGAATAAAATCAATCGCCGTCGATTCTTGATTCGCTCCATGGCCGGATCGATCGCTTTACCAGGGCTGCCTTCTCTGATGAGTAGTGCCCTTGCAGGGAACTCAGCGATTACTGAGGACCGGGGAGCCGGTGCGGGGGCCCAGCGGTTCGTCGCGGTGGGTAATTTACTCGGTTTTCAACTGAAACATTTTTTCCCTGAGAAAACCGGCAAAGACTTTGAAGAAACAAAGCTGCTCAAACCTCTGGCTGCGAATCGCGATCAGCTGACAATCTATCGCGGACTCGATCATGGACTTCGCGGCGGTCACTTCGCCGTGCACACCTTCCTGTCAGGTCTGCTCCATCACGAGTCCAAGAACCGTACCGACGGCAACGTTACCATTGATCAATTCATTGCAGATGAAATCGGAAACCAGACACGGTTCCCATCACTCACGGTTGGTTCTGAGGGTGGCATCCATGGTGGTTGCCAGCTTTCATGGACGAAGTCAGGCGTTCGCGTTCCGCCGATCACAGGGCCTGCCGAGTTGTTTGACCGCCTGTTTGTCGCAGACTCAAAACAGGTCCAGGCTCGAAAAGTGAAAGAGAACTCGCTGCAGGCCTCGATCCTTGATTCGATTCACGACGAAGCCCGTTCACTTTCAAAACGAGTCAACAGCGAAGACAAGGCAAAGCTCGACGAGTATTTCAGTTCCATTCGCGATGTCGAAAAACGCTTGAAGCTCCGTCAGGTCTGGTCCGATCAGCCCAAACCGAAAGCCCCCTTTGACAAACCGGCTGATAAGAATACCGTGGAAGATCTGCCGATGCTCTACGAGTTAATCGCGCTGGCGTTACAGACCGATTCCACACGGATCGCGACGCTGGAAATCGGCGGCAGCTTTTTGCCACAACACCTGGGCATCAATAAGTCCTACCATGGTCTTTCTCATCATGGCAATAACGAAGAGTCCGTCGCAGATCTGGTCACGCTTGAACTCTATCAGATCGAACAGTTTGGTAAATTCCTGACGCGACTGGCTGGGATCTCTGACGGCGAACAGACCCTGCTTGATTCAACCGCGGTCCTGTTTGGCAGCGGAATGGGCAATGCCAATTCACACACCAACTCAGACCTCCCGATCATTCTGGCGGGAGGCGGGTATGGGACTGGTGAATTCAAGCAAGCCCCCGCGAAAGGGCCGGGTAAAGTTCCCTTGTGCAATCTCTTCCTGGATATCGCTCAGCGAATGGGTGTGGAGAAGGAAGCATTCGGAACGAGCACCGGAAGGTTCTCCTGAAGATGAATACGCGGTTCAATGAGATTTTCAGCATGAGCGTATTGCGCGCCGTTTGCGGTTTCGTATTCTGTCTTTCATGGCTGGTTCCCTGCTCTGCAGCAGAGCCGCAACACAGGCATGCCTCGACCGTCAACCGACTGTTGAAAAAATACTGTCTTGATTGCCATGACGTCGCAACCGCTGATGGTGAGCGCGAATTCGAAACATTTTCACTGCCGCTCAAATCGGAGCAGCAGCTGATTACCGCCGATGGAGTCATCGATCAGGTCACGCTGCGAAAAATGCCGCCTGAAGAATCGGTCCAGCCAACCGACGAAGAGCGACTCGCTTTAATCGGTGCCTTACGCGACAGCATTCAGGAAGCACGGAGCCAGTTTGAAAGTACCGGATCACGCACCATCATGCGTCGCCTTTCCAATCGGGAATATGAAAACACCCTTGCAACTCTGTTTGACCGGCGGGTCGACACGCTGGGATTAACAGCGGACTTTCCGAAAGAAGAGACCAGCCAGCACATGGACAACATCGGCGAGTCGCTGGTGACGTCCGGATTTCTGCTGGATCAGTATTTCCAGGCAGCCTCTCGGCTGGTAGAGGCCCGTCTGGGAAAACCCGAGATGAAACCGAAGTCCTGGCACTTTAAGGATAATTTCAAACAGTACGAAGAATTATCGGGGGCACACCGCAGTGTGTTCAAATATCGGTATCTCTGTCTCTACGAGCAGCCCAATACCGACACACGTCAAGGTGGCTATGGACACATTGAAGATTTTCTGGATGGCGTACCGGTCTCAGGTCTGTATGACATCCAGGTTCAGGCCCAGGCGCTGCACCGTGACACCCATTACGATCCCAAGATTTTCCGCATCGACTTTTCGGAACCGTTTCAACTGGCTGTTGTGACCGGTGATGTGAAGAAAGGGCATATCCATTACCCCCAGGCCATCGAACCGATCCTGGCCAGCACCGTGGTTCCGGATGACAAACCTGAGTGGCTAAAGTTTCGCGTCTGGTTGGAAGCCGGGCAGACACCCCGATTCATTTTTCCAAACGGACCTTATGAGTCGCGGGCATCCGTCATCACACTCAATAAACGCTACAAAGACGAATTTAAGAATCCTGAGACAGGTGTCAGACGAAGTGCACTGCTTCGCGAAGGAGAGCTGCCTCACATCAGGATCAGCGAAATCAAAATCAATGGTCCGCTCCCGGAACCGGGCGGCAGTAAAGAAGAACTCGCCGTATTCGGGAAAGAGGGATTCCAGGAAGCCCATGCCCTGGATCAACTGTATCGCTTTGCGAAAATGGCCTATCGGCGTCCTTTGAACGAATCCGATCAACAACGAATCAAAACTCTTTACGAAAAACGACTTTCCGAGCAGGCGCCCCCACGTCAGGCAGCCCTCGATACCGTCAAGCTAATACTCTGCTCGCCCTCGTTTTTATACCTCAGTGAGATTACTCCCGAGGAAGAACTCGAATTACACCCGTATGATCTGGCGTCGCGCCTTTCTTATGCACTCTGGACGGCACCGCCTGATGCAGAATTATTCGCCGCGGCCGCCTCGGGTCAACTGAAGAACAAAGAAGAACTACAGAAACAGATTCGACGTCTGTTGAAAGATCCCCGTTCGGATGAATTCGTCAATGGCTTTCTGGACAGCTGGCTTAATCTGCGTGCCATGGGCGACCAGCCTCCACCACGCAGAGCCGCCTGGGAATATTATGCTAAGAACCTGCCGGAATCGATGAAACAGGAAGCGCGTCTGTTTTTCCGCTCCCTGCTGGATGAAAACGGATCGGTCGAGAAATTCCTGGATGCAGACTATACCTTCGTTGATAAGAAACTGGCCCACCTCTATCAGTTACCTGAGAAAGACAAAATGCGACTGAAAGATGGTTTTCAGCGTGTCAGCCTTTCCGGTACGAAACACCGTGGTGGATTGCTGGGCATGGCTGGCGTGCTGACCGTCAGCGCCAATGGCGTTGATACATCGCCGGTCACACGCGGTGTGTATGTCCTTGAAAATCTGCTCGGATCTCCGCCACCACCTCCGCCAGATGAAGTGCCTGCCATTGAGGCTGATGTCAGCGGAGCCACGACCATTCGTGAGCGGCTGCTCAAACACAGCCAGGATCAGACGTGTTACGTCTGTCATCGTAATATCGATCCCCACGGACACGCACTGGAATCGTTTGATCCGATCGGCCGCTGGCGGGAAAAGTATCCTCATCCGAGAGGAAAAGGGAGCGGCCCCAAGGTCGATCCAACGGGTAAACTGCCTTCAGGCGAATCATTCAAAGATTTCGAGAGCTTTAAACAGGTACTGCTCGAAAACCGTCTTGATAAGTTTACCCACTGTCTGATCGAAAAGCTGCTCACCTACTCAACCGGAAGGCAGATGGAACGGTCCGACCAGTACGAGATCGAAGATATCTTGAAGCGTGTCAAAGCCGAGGACTACGGTTTAGAGACCATCGTGATCGAAGTCATGACTTCCCGCATCTTTCGCTCGCGTTAAACCGAAACAAGACTCAGCTTTCACTTGTTTCCCAAGGTTTGAATTCGATGATACAGAAACGGGCTAACCGTGTTTTTATCAAACCGGTTATGCCCTCACTGTTCCATTCGATACTTCAACCACGCATAAATGCTCGCCCCGATTTGCTGGTAACCAACTTTATTGGGGTGCACCCCATTGTTAACCGGGTAGCCGTCCACGATATCGAGATTTAGCTCCGTCGGAATGATGAACAGGTTCTCGTTTTCGCGGCCTTTAAATTTTTCAATTTGACGTTGCACCAGCCTGTGTTGAATCTTCTTCCCCCCCCAGCGGCTATAGCGGTCTTTATAATTAGCATAAAACGCTTCCTGCCGAGAGTTCCCGGGCGTGGTCAGGCAGATTCCCACCTCCGCCTGGGGCGCAGCCGTCTGCAGGGCTTTGATGAGAATATCAGCCTGTGTGAACATGCCATCGATTTTTTCATCTATAGCATCCTGCTTCGCTGAGAAACAATCGTTGATGCCCAACATAATGATCACATAATCTGGCTTTTGATCATTACACTCTTCTTTGAAGTAACGTGGTAAATCGAGACCAGGTTTACCATCTTTTCCCAGGTAAACGAACGGACTGCTGCGTTTGCGATTGGTTCTATCGGGTTTCGGCTCATACTGTGAAACAAACCGCTGCCAGGTCCAACCGCCATATCCTTCATGGGCGACTCCCGCAGCGGCGGACTTCGGTTTGTGCGTTCCCAGCATTTGCCATTTCGGATTGTCGGGGGTCGAGAGTAGTCGGGCGATCTCGTTGGAGTAGGTAGTCGCATTTGTCAGGCTGTCGCCGATAATCAACAACCGACAGGTGTCACGACTGGCTCCCGCATCCGGCTTTGAAACTTGCAGAACGGTATTCGCAGTCCCCAGGTTCGCTCCGTCGGCGTCTGTCACTTTGACTGAGAGAGAATATTGTCCGACATTCGAATCTGTCGGCGTCACGGTCCAGCGATTCTGGTCAACAGTGCCGATTTCGCAATCCACTTCAAACCGATATTTTTTGGGAGTTTCGGTCAGTACAATATTGTCGAAATAGATACTCATCTCCACGCCTGGTACCGCATAAAACATGGGCGGCAGCGTCAGCTGAAGAGATTGAGTTTTTTCAGCAGCCGCTGCGGGAGACACTGCAAGCAGCAGGAAAAGAATCAGCTGGATCAGAAGTCGGGTGGATTTAATTTTCTGCACAGGTCACTCAATCTGATTAGAGTCGGGAATTCCCGTTCGAGTTGAGCCCGAAACCGATTCAGGCAAAAGACAATTCCTATCGTACCAGCGCTCCCCCCCTTGAAGTCCAGTGTCCGGTGTTTTTTCTCATATTTTCTGCTCACGGATTCCTGTCGACAACCGAAAGTTTCCGTTCTGATGATCATCTCAGGCTGATGCCTTGATGGGGAAATTCCACTTCAGATATGATGAATGTTTCTGCAAATCCTGCGTCTCACTGCGGACAACAGATCTGGAATAGTTAAGGAATCCCGATGGCTGCGAAGAGTTTTAAACCCGTTAAAACAGGTGTCATAGGTCTGGGGCGTTTTGGACGATTACATGCATTGACATTAGCAGGATTGGCAGAGGCTGAGCTGGCAGCGGTGGTAGCACGACGCCAGGAAAGTCTCGATGCCCTGCGTAAAGAACTTCCCGATGTGCCAGGGTGGACCAATCTGACGCAGGCGATTGAAGAGTCTGACGCAGAGGCCTGGGTGGTCGCCTGCACGACAGAATCTCACGTGGCGGTCACCAGAGAACTGCTCGAACATGGGAAAGTCGTACTGCTGGAAAAGCCGATTTCAGAGACGCTGGAAGAAGCGGAAAGTCTCGCCCCACTGGTCCGCCCCGATTCCAGTAATCTGATGCTGGGACACATCCTGCTGTTCAACAGCGAATTTCAGGAGTTGCGAGAAGTAGCCCGCAAACGTGGTCCGATTTCCTACATCGACTGTGTACGCCATCGACCGGCGAGTATCGTGCAGGATTTCCCAGGCGAAAACCCGTTACAGGCTGCGATGGTGCATGACCTGTATTCAACACAGGTACTTCTCGATTGTGCAGAACCAGATCACTTCAGTGCCCAGTTCCATCGGACAGAAAATGGCGAAATCGACCTGGCTGTCGCACAACTCCAGTGGAAAGGAGGTCCGGTGGCCTCGTTTGTGGCTTCCTATTTAACGCCTGCGGGAATGCCGCCACGCGGTTTTGATCGAACTGAAGTGTTCGGTGAGGGCTGGTCTGCGCGCATCGAACCAAATCCACGTCCGATCTCAGTCTGGGACAATGCAGCTGCCTGGCCCCTTGCGTTGGAAGTACGCGCCAATCCCCCCAGCGGCATGATGGCTGAAGAGCTACGTTGCTTCTGTCGGGTCGTGCGAAACACAGAAGCGGTCCCGGCTGGAGCGACCTATTCGGATGCCATGCAGGTACAACGCTGGATGGAGAAACTGAACGCGTTTGCCTGATCAGCTTAATTACGTTACATCTTTCATAATCAGAAACTGCCCCCTCAACGATTTCACCCGATAAACTACGCTGGAATCGAAAGCATCCAGCGAAAATGGCATCCCTGCCTGACTACGAATGATCAACCGATTTGGCCCGATTCGGCTGATCCAAGTCACTGACTGATCTCCATACCGATTCCAGCGAATCGGAGTCAGATAATCGCTATTCCTGAAACCGCGTAATCGTAGTTTTGCGAATCACTTAATTCGTACTTTGCAGAAATTTCCCAAGTTTCTCCTGCCATGTATTCCCGTCTCTGAAATAGATTTCCGACTGGTTTCAGCAAACGACGAATCTTTCAGTTCTGGGGAGATTACACATAAACATAATGGTATACTGAATCGGTCATGGACGACTAACATTTAAAGTGGGCCCTGTTATTCTAAACCATCTGCAATTTAGAAAACTGACATGGATTACGAAGAAGACACTCCGGTCTCCAGCTGGCTGAGTACCCTGGGTAACGATCAGAAGGATGCCGTCCAGGAAATCTGGGACGAGTTTTATGAGAAACTGATTCGCTATGCACAGACCAGGGTCAATACCTTCCCGACTGCGACCTTGGACGCCGAAGATATCGTGCTTTCCGTCTTCGAAAGTGTATGGGCGGCTTCACAACGCGGCCGATTTGATTCAGTTCAGAACCGGGATGAATTATGGTGGCTGCTGATTGCCATGACCCAACGAAAAGCAGTCAGCCATATCCGCCGGGAAACGGCCCAGAAACGCACCTCACCAGAGGGGAAACTGCCGGTTTCGATCAATTCCATTGAAAACTTCCAGGCTTACGTGTCCACCGACCAGTCCCCCGAATACTTTGCCATCATGGAAGAAGAATATCAGCGTGTCTTAAATAAACTTTCTGATGATGTTTTGAAGAAAATTGCGGTTTATAAGATACAGGGTTACACACATGAGGAAATCAGTGATCTGTTGGAAATCTCCCCCGCCACTGTAACGAGAAAGGTACGGCTGATCCGAAAAGCATGGAGTCATGAATAATCCCCCCTATGATCCTGCAGATGATGATCTCATGGCGGCAGCCTATACCATTGATCGCATCTGTGACAGCTTCGAATCATCCTGGAAACAGGGACAATCTCCCGAAATCGAGAGTTTCCTCAAAGAGACTTCCGGTAAGACCCAGTCTATTGTCTTCGCCGAATTACTCCGACTCGATATCCACTATCGCAGGATGAACGGGAACCTGCTCTCCCTGGATGACTATCAGTCCCGCTTTCCACAGTACAGTGATATCCTGCAGGACTTCACCTCCCAGCTCGCAGATTCATTTCGGCAGGTACGTCGGCTCGGCCGCTATCGGCTTGAAAAAATCGTCGGCCGAGGTGCCTTCGGTCTGGTCTGGAAAGCATGGGACGAAGAACTCCAGCGGACCGTCGCCCTCAAGCTTCCTCGAAAAAAGTCACTCTCGGCTGTCGAACGGAAACGCTTCTCCCGGGAAGCCCGCTCTGCCGCCCGACTTTCCCACCCCGGAATTGTATCCATCCACGACTTCGAGGAAATTGACGGCACTCTCGTACTGGTCACGGAATTTGTCGAAGGCTCCACCCTCCGCGAATGGACCAGACACCACGAGGTCGACTTCAGCAAAGCCGCGAGCATCTGTCGTGACCTGGCCATCGCCCTCCATGCCGCGCACCAGCAGTCAGTAATCCACCGGGATCTCAAGCCGAATAACGTCTTGGTTACAGATGACGACCAGCTGCGCATCACCGATTTTGGTCTCGCCAAACGCTCTGATGTCGAGTCCACAATCGCCGTAACCGGTGCGATCATGGGAACCTTCGCCTACATGAGCCCCGAACAGGCGGATGGCAAGGCATCCACGGTCGATGGACGTGCCGATATCTACTCCCTGGGCGTGATTCTGTACGAACTGCTGACGAACCGGGTTCCTTTTAAGGGGAATTCCTGCCAGGAAATGATTTCACAGATCCTTCACACCGAACCGGTCCCCCCCCACAAATGGAATGCCAGCATCCCCCGTGACCTGGAAACGATCTGCCTGAAATCCTTAAGTAAACTTCCGGGCGACCGCTACGACACTGCTGACGAGCTGGCAGAGGACCTGCAGCGGTTTATCGAAGGAAAACCCATCACGGCGCGTCGGCTCTCGCTGCATGAGAAACTGTGGCGCTGGGCAAAGCGAAACCGGTTATTGAGCGCGTCCCTGTTGACAACCTGCGTACTGTTGTTGAGCAGTTCAACCGCCATGATTGTCATGCATGATGATGGCAAATGGCAGGTAAATGTCCAGACCGAACCGCCGGGAGCACGCATCCTCGTCTATCCCCGGGACCCGGTCTCCGGCGAACCCGATTCCAGCATCGAATATGAAGCCGACGGGACAACTCCCACCGATCTCCGCCTCGCGCCTGGAGAATACTACGTAGTTGCGATGCTCGAAGGAACGCCCCGGTTTCAACAAGTCTTCCGCAAAGTGCCTCCCCGGGGAGCGGAGATTCCCTATGGAAGTACCAAAAACAGATTCTGGAATAAAACTCAAGCCAACACACTCGAATGGCCTGAAATCATCATTCCTACGCAAAGTGTGTTGGATGAGATGGTATTAATTAAAGGTAATCAGATTGATATCCCTGACCTTTACATCTCCACCAGATGCTTCACAAATCACGACTATTTAACTCTTCGTCCAGACACAAGTGACGCTGATCCCGCCAGACACGCCCCGCTCGACGCTCCTTATTACCCGGAAGGACAGGATTTCGCCATACACTTTGCGGAGGAAGCAGGGGGACGGCTTATGACAGTCGACGAATTCAAACACATCGTTGATTCTCTCCCTCTGCAGCCTGCGTTAGATAATTTTCTTAATACAGGCAAAGAATGGACGTCCTCGCTGGCAACTCCAGAGCAAATAGAAACTTCAAAAGCAGCATTGGATTTGAATCCCGAGTTCCGTACTCCCGATTTTATCGGATTGACAATCTCCCGAAATCAGAATAATAATCAAGCTGAGGGCAACTACGAGTTAAAGAATCAGAAAAGCTACTCTATTCAAACCGCAATCCGCTATTTACAACCGGAAAAGATTGGATTTCGTCTTGTTCGTCCAGCATCACAGCAGTTAAAGAGAAAACAGCCCACAAAATAGGTCGTTATTGTGGGCTGTTTTTGTTCGAACAACAGATGCTCAAATACAGAATTCAGTTCTCATTCTTAATGATTGAAACGAATCAGATATTGCGAACCTCCATAATTGAACAGGGTAAATTCACGACACTCGCCTTCAGTCCATCTTCCTGACGGATCTTCAATTTGATAGAGAGTCTTCTTTTCGCAATACCCATACGGTAAATGGATCGCTGAGCCCACCTGAGATTTCTCAATGTGATCTACTTCAAAACCATACCAGAAGTAAATGGCATCGGCTTGCTCAGTTGGTTTTTCAGATTGTGACAGGCAGATCAGGAATAGCTTAGCATATTTTAAATCGGGTGCTGCTCCTCCAAACTGCAAAAAACGTGTGTTAACAACTTCGAAATGAAAATCCGTTTCAGGAGGATAAAGATCCAGCCTTGCTGAAGGACGAGCAGGCAAAGGGTGCATGTAATGCCGGATAGTCGGCTCTGTTTTTGATTTCTGTTTTTTGCTTTTCGCCTGTGTACAGCTAGCTCCGCAGGCCCCTGACCCGACGCATAACGTTTCCGGGTAGCTGTCTAAAGGAGCGTAATTAATAATCGAGACAGCAGTGGCAGCCGCACAGTCGTCTTCATACTGATAACGATAAGCCATCCACGCCCAGAGGTTCGTTCCCACAGGCCCCAATGGAACCTGGTTACATACACAGGTCGTCAGCAGAGGGGTCTCTTTCTTTGTTTGTTTATCTGCAGCCTCACTCGTATTCGTCTTTCCCGCCAGACAGCAGAGCAGGAAACAAGTCCCCATTAACAAAGTCAGTTTCATTCGGTTCATCACAGTCGGCCCTTTCATTGTGAATCATGTGACGCTACAGGATTCTGAATTTAAAAAACAGTGTGCTTCAAAGTTAATCTGAATCGCTACTTCCGTTTTCGCCCTAAGATCACCTCCCTTACTGTTAATATTCTCCGAGAACCTTCCCGTCGTTGCGGGTACATAGATTTTTCAATGTTTCCAGATTCATATTCTCACTCAGAAAACGAACCGAGCCGTCCGTCAACAGACACTGTGTGCCGCCACTATGAGCTGAAATCAGTGGATTATTAGGCCCCCCATCCGTATGAATGCCCGGCAGCCCACCATCCTTCGTTCCTATCGGATAACGCACCGTTGTCAGGTTGAACACCGGAAACGCCGGCGTGAAACCACCCGGCCCCAACATTTGGGGAGGCGTCCCGACACTCACCGTTCCCGCGGCCCAGCCACTCGGATTCCCCGCGTCGACACGCAGACTGACCCCCGACTTCAGTACCGAGCTGGAGATCTCTCCCACCACAATCGTATTTGATGAACCATCTGTAATATCACGAATCGCGATGGTTCGATTAGGAATCAACACGCCCCCCGCAGCAACCCGCCCATCCAGGTGGGGCAGACAACAGAGTGAGCTATCCGTGGAAGGAAACAGATCATCCGCAAAGTGAAGTTGATCGCCCATCACAGTGCCGGTATTCGTCGCTCCGGCAATTCCTGCATAGTGGGGCATTGTCATATTCACCCCAGGGATCAGAACACCGTTGACACGGGCATCCAGCGGACTCGACGGACACAGCATGACAGTCATACTGACATCCGCCACCAGCGCCGGATTCAAAGGCGTGAACCCGCAGCTGGCGATATCGTGATTATACATGTTGTAAAGGTTGCCATACTCCAGATAAGGCAGCAGCCCCACCCACCAGCTCGACCCGAAACCAAGGTACTGGTTCCGGACCCCCAACGGAAATACCAGGTAATCGCTGTGATAATTCTGCAGCGCCAGACCAACCTGCCTGAGATTGTTTTTGCACTGGGAACGCCGGGCGGCCTCCCGCGCCTGCTGAACTGCAGGCAGCAATAGTGCAATGAGTACAGCGATAATAGAAATAGATACCAGTAATTCAATCAGTGTAAATCCACGTCTTTGATCAGGTGTGCGTAACATTTCTTTGGCCCTTTGTGTGAACGTTTTTGCACCTCAAGATCATTATGTAATGTTTAAGTCGGAATAACAAGAACTTACTCACAAGATTTAACTGGCTATCCATTCAGAGCTTTCCAGTCTCATGCTGCACTAAGCTTGAAAGACTTTCACCAGCGCGCGATTGTCTCTGCCCATCTCAAGTACCGAAAAACAGTTTGCTGACCGATCAATGGGAATACATGTTTTTATAAAAAACCACGAGCCCCCACTGGTTTCCTGCATTTGGTCTTCGATCCCCACCAGCCCCCTCCCATTTATCCAGCGCACTTCTGTCTCCAAAACTGAATAGATTGACCTTGATCGGCACTCCCCGAATCATAAAGTTGTGAAATTGTGCTTCGCGCGCGAGGCGGATGATCCGAGCACGGGAACACCGCGAACCAGCGCCCCAGGATCGCCTGAATCGCCGTCGTTTTTTCCAGTTTTTCACCGGAACAGACAGCACCGGTTCTCAATGTCTCGTAGAATTTCAAATCATTTCGGAGCACTTTCGGAGCACTTTCAGAGCATTTCAAATGCATCTCACCAGCAACTCAGTGAACCTCACACTGAACTCAACCCCGGCAATCCTCTTGACGCCTCCGCGCCGTTCCACATAATCCTCACCAGCACTCAAGGAGTAAGCCTGACAGCCGACAGATCTCATTAAAGCAGATGAGCCAATCAGCCAAATGAGGCGCAGGGCGTCAGCCCCAGATGAAACGACTTTGGTATAGACCGTTCAATTTAAGAACCGCTCCCGATCGCAGATCCCAGATTGAGAAACAGCCAGATCAAACGAGCCATTTTAGTCAAAGGGACGCACCACCCAAGCTGAAAATCCAACAGCTGAAAAGTACGAACAGCAGCGTCAGACTTCAGCGAAGATTGAGACATAGAACAGGACGTTCCAGGAAGGGAGAATAAGCCACAGATTGGATTCCCGGCGGCCATCTTTAGCCTGTCTCAGATGTGATCTTTCGCCTGGCAAAATCATACTTCTTTTTCTGTGCAGGAGACATTAAGTCCTGGTAAGAATCCATGAGCGTCACATACTCCCGGTATTCCTGCCTTTGAAAATGCATCACCGCCTGACTTAACGCTTCATTGAATCGATATAATCGTGCTTCGGCCGACATTCTGGCACGCGCATCAGAAAATTCAGCTGCGCCTGCTTGCCCGGTCACCTCTCTCACCTTGAGGGTAGCCAGGAAAGCCCAATAGGGATGATTCCAGTCACGCTCCTCAAAGTCATCTCTGTTCTTATCGAATTCAGTGAGCGACTTACCCCATTCAATAATCTGAGCATGTGCCTGGTCAACCAGGTCATTAAAAGCTGTGACCTCATCTGGCCTTTCACGCAACATCAGCTCCACAAACTGATCCTGTTCGTCCAAAGACTCAAACCCCCATTTTTCAGCGCAGGGAATAAAAGCCTGTAATGAATCCGGTATCAGATCTCGATTGAGTTTTAACCCGGCTCCCTGTTCCAGATCCATGATTACTCCAGTTTCATTCCTGCTTCAGAAGTCAGTCCGCCTGTTTCATAGCGAGCCAGACAATAACGTTTACCGAACTAATTGATAAGTAAAATCGATTGCTGGTTCGCACCAGTTCTCCCAAAGACACCCCGCACGAGCTAAGGTTTCACGACTTCAATCCGTTCGGAACGGGACTCGGAAACCAGTTCCATGACAAGCGCCCCCAACACCAGCGCTGCGATCCTATAATCTCCGAACTGGCAGAGGGTCACGCAATTCTCTGAGAGCCCCACATTGACGTCGGGAAACGTATCCGGAGCCGCTCTGGTATTCGAGCCGCGAAACTCATAAGTGATTTGACCACCGGCGACTGTTTTCCCATGATAATCGGGAAGACGGCAGAGTAGATCCTCCAGTATTTCATCTGTCAGTGAGTCGCCGGTCCCGTCAGGATGAATTGAATATTCAGATCCCATGTTACTGTTCCAGGTATGTTAGAGGAATTCCTATCACTTAAATCCGGACAGGGCTGGTAAACTGGTTTGCCTCCTGCCCCTTCGCTGGCTTCAGAGCCACAGCAATCTTCCTCCTGGACTTTCTCTGAATCATCAGCCGATAATCTCCCGGCACGACAGTCAGAAGACGGAAACAGGTAAGATCAGGACTCTTTTCCCTCTGAATAGCCCCGCTGATTGCGTTCGACGTGAACGAACTCATTATCCTCATTCAGGATCAGGCATTCAATCTCTGGTGTCTTGGCTGTCATCTCTTGAGAAAATACGAATGCTTCTTGCCAGGTTTCAAAATAATAACGGGAATCATCATCGTTTCCCTGCTGATATTCTTGCTGTCTATCTAATATAATTCCCGTACTCAATTCAACCAGGAGAACTTGATAATAAGACTTACTCATCGCGACGACCATTCGATAAAAGTGATGTTACCTGTTTGAGCTCCAGTATAATAATGATTTCATTCTCGCAAACGAATTGAAACTTCGTCAAAATGAATCAGTGCCTCTTCGTAGGGGCCATACCGGAAATTGAAGAACCGGTAACTCACAGCAACGGGAATCAGACTTCGGATGAGCTTTATTCAATCACTGGACCTGGATCAGATACTCAATCTGGCTGAAGCAATTCTCTGGATTTCGATTGCGGGTCTGTTTCTCGTCCGGCTGCCTCGGTTGCAGCAAAACAGAGATTTAGCCATCACCTGCAGCATCGCATTCGCGCTGTTCGGAGTCTCCGATCTGATCGAAATCTCAACCCGCGCCTGGTATCAACCCCTTCCACTGTTCATCCTGAAAGCAGTCTGCGTTATCACGTTCATCACGGTATACATCACCTACCGCAAACGTC
Source organism: Gimesia chilikensis (assembly GCF_007744075.1). Taxonomy (NCBI): domain Bacteria; kingdom Pseudomonadati; phylum Planctomycetota; class Planctomycetia; order Planctomycetales; family Planctomycetaceae; genus Gimesia; species Gimesia chilikensis. The sequence goes on from NZ_CP036266.1 coordinate 5,522,141, forward strand.
GTAGCGGGAATCTTTAAAAGAGCCAGGCACCGTTATTGACCACGAGTGATCAAACGGATGCAGGGATCGGCTCTGCGTTCCCGATGCTACTGGCCACAGTGCCGAGAGATCGTGCTCAGAACCATTACACATAACATCATGATCCTGCACCAAACTAGACCTTTTCTACAGAGCAGGTCAGGACTCTTTTATCCCCCCCGTTAATTACCTAACCCGAACTCTCATAACCCTGGATCAACTTTTGGGGGCATTCCACTGTTCCATCGGTATTTATCGTCGCACGAAGTATTTGTATCTTTGATCTCATTTTTTAATGCATTTCTCAAATACGGTTCGAACTGCATATGTACTTTTCTGTCATCGCCTATTCAGTGCATCCGACCGTGAATATCGGCGCAACGATCCGGCGCCATTCTTGCATGTGGCATTCGGCATCCATGCTGGTGGTCATGCGTTTCGAAAACCGTCCGTCTAGATGGGGAACAATCAACAGATCCGTCTCGAAGTAGGTCCCGACCTTAATCCACGTGATTTGTAGCCCCCCATCATTAAGAATACAGTCTACCGTCCCATCTTCCTTACTGGCGTGCAGCAACTCCATAGCTACATACCCCTCAACTAAGAACTCGGCATCTTCATCAACTGGTATGCGAACCTTCCCAACCGGCACTGGAATCTCAAGCCATTCAATGCCCTGTTTCTGTAGGGCGTTCGGAATTTCTGATGGTACGACGTTACGGTGAACCTCCACCGAATACGCCTTATCACTATCCAACACTAGACAGAGTGTGTTTTTTGTCATCATTTCTTTATCACGTGATCTGGACCAACCGGGAAGATGTGAATAACGTTTCCTTTTGGAGAGATAAAAGGGGTCAGCGACAATCCTGTGCGGCACAGTTAATGCTACCTTTATAAATTCACCGCGAATAGAGAGGTTTCGTGTATTTCGTGACGTTCGTGGTTTGTAAATTGGTCAATCTGCAGACAGGAAGGCGCGTTGACCGCTTGAGACATCTGTTATGCCACGAGCAAAGCGCGCCGAGATTGAAGAACAGGACATCACCGGGCTGAAGTACTTCCGTCAGTTGGGAAAACTGGGGACAAATAAAGGGGTCAGGACTCTTTTCTGGTGCGTGGTCTGCCTCGGGGTCGGGTGGTGCTTTCTAGTGACAGCCTTTGGGCGGTGTTGCTGGCCCATTTTTCGTTGCCGAAAGGAGTGCCGCGGACAATGCATTTTCGCAGGGCGGCCAGTTCGGCGTCGGTCTGGGGTTTGTTAACCAGGGCCCGCCAGTTTCGAGGCAGCGGCGGATTCTTGAGTGGCGCCAGCCATTCCGGCTTAACTTGCTTCTGCTGCCGGGCCCAGGCGGAGCCAAACTCCCACTCTTCTGCTTTCTTGACCAGATTCGCCCGCAACGGATTTCGTTCGACATAACGCATGACGGTCAGTAAATGGTCGTCCGATTGAATCGGAAACGATTTGAAGCGTCCCTGATAGAGATGCCCGGTGCCGCCCGTCGCGTAATGAGCGTGCCAGCGCATCGTGTGAGTCACGGTGAGCCATCGGAAGAAGTCCGTCAACTGGGTATCTGTCGTGGGCCGCACAACAAAGTGCCAGTGGTTGGGCATCACAGACATCGCAAAGATCGGCAGCGGATTCTTCTGCCACGTCTCCTCGACGACTCGCATGAACGCAGCATAATCGTCCGGCTTCTCAAACAGAGTCAGCCGCGCAACAGACCGGTTCAGCACATGAAACACCTCACCGGCAGGACAAATTCGTTTGGCTCTAGGCATGTCCCAAGTCTAGCAGAAACCAGTGAGAATGAAAACAGAAAAGAGTCCTGACCCCTTTTTATCCTCAGATATAGAAATACATGTCGCAGTGATCACTATGTTTTCTCAATCACTTTTTCCCTTGAAAGGGTCATCTGTTGGCCCGACTTTGCCATACCTTAATCTTGATTTTGGATCTCCCAAAGCTTTTGCCCATATCTCATATAACTTTTCTCTCTCAGTTGTTTTATACTCAATTTTATATTTTGTCTTCTTGGAAGACTCTAATTGAACTGACATTCCATACCATAAAGGGTAATTATCTGTAACCTCGAAGGGAGGGCCCCAATGAAATACCAGTATGACATGACAGATCGCAAAACGATCTTTATTCATCAGATTTTTCAAAAGCCATTTTTCATCATCCCTTGTAATGTCTTTCAAATACCGGTCAGCTCGCTCTGAAATTTGTGGTTCCAGACCGAAAAAAGTTCCATGCCAAATCACATCCGAGTTGTCTAATACTGGATCCCCCCTTTTGGAGAATGGTTTATTGCTACTATTGATACACGCTGTTGCTATCGCAGTACTAATAATACAAATTAGACAATAGATTGAGAAAACTAATCTTTTTGTTAGCATGGTTTACCTCTCATTTGTGGATAAATAAAGGGGTCAGGACTCTTTTCTGGTGCGTGGTCTGCCGCGGGGGCGGGTGGTGCTTTCCAGTGACAGCCTTTGGGCCGTGTTGCTGGTCCATTTTTCATTGCCGAAGGGAGTGCCGCGGACAATGCATTTTCGCAGGGCGGCCAGTTCGGCGTCGGTCTGGGGTTTGTTGACCAGGGCCCGCCAGTTCCGTGGCAACTGCGGATTCTTGAGTGTCGCCAACCATTCCGGCTTAACTTGTTTCTGCTGCCGGGCCCAGGCGGAGCCAAACTCCCACTCTTCTGCTATCTTGACCAGATTCGCCCGCAATGGGTTGCGTTCGACATAACGCATGACGGTCAGTAAATGGTCGTCCGATTGAATCGGAAACGATTTGAAGCGTCCCTGATAGAGATGCCCGGTGCCGCCCGTCGCGTAATGAGCGTGCCAGCGCATCGTGTGGGTCACGGTGAGCCGTCGGAAGAAGTCCGTCAACTGGGTATCCGTCTTGGGTCGCACGACAAAGTGCCAGTGGTTGGGAATCACGGACATCGCAAAGATCGGCAGAGGATTCTTCTGCCACGTTTCCTCGACGACTCGCATGAACGCAGCATAATCGTCCGGCTTCTCAAACAGAGTCAGCCGCGCAACAGACCGGTTCAGCACATGAAACACCTCACCGGCAGGACAGATTCGTTTGGCTCTAGGCATACCCTAATTTTAGCAGAAACCAGTGAGAATGAAAAGAATTAAGAGTCCTGACCCCTTTTTCTGTTCTTAAAGCAACTACCGCAGCGTATCTTGATTGTCCGCATCAACGATTTGAGAAGTACTTCACGGCCAGAATGTCTGCTGATGATGATCGAAGTCCACTGCTGGGTATCCTGTACTCAGAATCTTTAACCCTTTCCAAAGGGATATCTGTCTTACGTCTACTCCAGTAAGAGATGTCTGTTCTGCCAGCAGACGCCCCAAGCGTGGAAAGAGTAAATGAATTATTTCAATTGAAGCCCCAGATACACGTGTTTCACTGACATCCAGTGAAGACAGCTCTGGAAAGACAGATTGTCTGCGCTGCTGATCTTCGAAAACAACTTCGGATCTAAATAGATCAAGTCGCTGGAGCGTCTGCTTACAATTCAAATTTTGAATTGTCGCATCGCATGCATTGGTCTCCGGTAAAGCCAAATGAGTAAGATTTTGGTGACGGCATATCCATTCTTTTGAGACTGCATCCAGGAATTGCTGACGAACAGTCAGTTTCTTTAACTCTGGAAAATCTTGAATCCTAACAACATCCACTAGATTATCCGGAGAATGATAGAGAATTAAATAATCCAGTTGCTTTAGGGAATCTATCGTTAGCATTTCCAGTAAGGACTGCTGACAGTTCCGTAACACTAATTGTCGCAACTTGGGCAATCTCAGGGGTGCCTTAAATCTCATTCCTGCTGACTCAGGTGTCACATTCAGCGATTCAACTTCGACCATGCGATGCTGCTCTACCGCATTCGGCTCCCTGGTAACCGAGGCAGCAAGTCTGTTCTCACCGAAAGAAAAGAGATCAACCATAGAGCAAATCTCTACAAAATAATATTATATTGAACGGGCAGACGGCCTTGATAACTGTTTCAGAATATTGCTTCATTTTGCTCATGAATCAGCTTCTGTAAGAGATCATTTAATCCAGCCTTATCACTTCCCTTTATCGTTTCTCCATTTAAATAAAACTTAGTTTTATTCAACAGGGGACCATAAAGGGGTCAGGACTTTTTTCTGGCGCGTGGTCTGCCTCGGGGTCGGGTGGTGCTTTCTAGTGACAGACTTTTGCAGTGTTAAAGAGAAAAGAGTCCAGGCCCCTTTTTCTGTTCAACTCCAGACAGAAGCGATTTTACAAAAGATTCGATTCTGTCATAGACCAACGTACGCACAAATCGGAAAATGACAGTACCATTCGTTCCTGACACCTTTTTCTCTCCGCTGACAGCTATTTCTGTCTCACTATTTTTTTAGTCTCACTGGAAGATGAATGTAATCACCGTAATTAGACTTCAACAAGTTAACCATTACTTCATGAGAAGTGCATTTAACTAGATAAAGCTTACCCCCCCATTTTTGCCAAAATAGGTCTCCAGATTCACTCATCTGCACATCAATACCTAAGTCTTGAATCTCTATTGGTATTGCGAAGCAATTCTTATCAACAGCACCATAATCTAATGTGCAAAGTTCGTACAGTCGGATGACGTCATCAGGAGATTCCAAGCATAAATTAGAACATAAAGAACTAAAATCTTCTGGAGATTCAGCCGGCGCAAATACATTTAATGTGGAACGTTCTACAACCATTAGAAAGCGTCTGGGCGGCTTGGATGTTGTTTGAACCCCGATGAATTCAAAGTCACCGATTTTAAATCCTAAAACACCTTTCCAGCCTTTACGAATAGTCGTTGTATTAGTGTTATAAACTTGATCAGCATAATCTTTCACAACTTGCAAAGTAGCTTCAGATGGTTTTAAAGATTGTAATCTTATTTGATCTAGAGAAATAGTCATTATTGGCCTGTTAATATTGAGCGAATTGCACGAAGATTTGCTCTAGCTTTCCCACTTAGGCGAGTTCTTGCTCGAACTTGTCCGTAAACTTCAACGACGAACTCTTCTATATTCTCCCATGTCTTAAATTGAAAATAAGGTTGATTTTTCAATCTAAATATTTTTTTTACAGCATTGTTCAATGGATTTAAAAGCTTATGGCCGTGTTCATGATATGCAGCGGCTCGCAAGTCATGTCGCCAATGTCTTTCGAAGTAATCTGCATCATCTCTAATATTTTTTCGATTATAAGAGATTTCTAGAGTATTAGAATCGAATTCTGCAAGAGCATTCGGATTTTCTGTTCCGAATTTAGACTTCACATTTTTGTTATGCACAAGGGTGCCGAGTTTGCCTACTCGGTAGACGTGTTCGCCGTGGACTTCCAGATTGTAAACAGGTTGATTGGATCGGGGGGTGAGCGAGACCACCTGTCGGGGGCCGTAGCGGGTGTCGACGTGTTCTCCGGGGTTGAGATCACCGGCTTTGAGAAAACACTGGCGATCCACGGACCAGTAGGGATGGTTGGTGGTCACCCCCGTTGGCTGACTGTCTCCTTCTATAGTTAAGTCAATCAGGTTGTCGGCGGATTTGTGAATGTACTTTCCGGTGACGACATTTCCCGGCCCCGGTCGGATCGGAGGACAGGGGCCGACATACGTCACCACGGCTTCGCCGTTCACGTGGAGCTCGGTAAGTTCCAGGGGGATCCTGTTCCCCTCCCAGATATTTTGAGCATAAATCCACCCCAGCGGGCGCAGCAACTGAATCGTAACTTCTTCCTGCGATTCATCAGCAACCTGCAGATGCACTTCCCGCCAGAAGGTCGGATCGGGATTCTGGAGATTCTCCGGCACTTCTTCGCGTAGAGGATTCGTTCCCAGTGTCCGCTGTCCCAGTTCAATCTGACTGATGGGACAATAACCGACTTCCTGTTCGGCTCCTTGTGAAATTGGGGCACTGATAAACTCGGCTTTGTATTTCGACACAGTCGATCGATCAGGCGCCGCCAGCCAGAACAGGCTGCCCGAAACCAGAAATGTACCAAACAGACAAAGCAGTCCAGCCAGACTGATACCGCCTTGATTATGGGAGTATTGTTTTCGTTTCATTGTCGAGTTCCAGTCATAATCACATGCAGGCCGGAAGCCTGAGTATGGTTTTCAGAATTGATTGCGGGATTCTGTGCTTAACATGTTCATACTTTCCCACATTACATTCTTGTGACAATTACACTTTGTATAGAAAGCCACTTCATTCAATGAACTTCTTCACGGTAGTCGATTAAATTGCTTGAAATGAAACCTGCTAAACGATTTCATTTCCATGCTGTCATTCACATCCGCATCAGAAGCTGGCAATTCTGCCTTTGCCTCCTCATGCATCGGATTTGATCTCATGATTCCTTCCCCGAGTTTGAGCTGGCTGATGAGCTGATCCCCAACCGCTTTCTCCTCTGATGCCTGGAATGGGGTTACTGAAGAAGCAAGAGCAACAGGCTGCTCCTGTTGTGCTTCCGCACCTGCCAGCCAGAACAGGCTGCCGGAAAGTAACAGCGAACCGAGCAGACACAGTAGACCAACCAGGCTCAACCCGCCGGACAGCCGCGATTTCGTTTTCCGTTTCGCAGATGGTTTGACTTTTGTCGCTGAGGTCAATGATTCGCTCTGCCGAGGCAAACCATCGGCCCGCTGATCTCTGCTCTGTGCACGAGGGACAGCCAGCAGCGGCCCCGGTTCTGTCCGTCCTGCATGGTCGGTGGCACGCTGAATCAGACCATAGGGAGAGCCGGCTTTCCGGGTGAAATCGATCTGGGGATGCCAGAGTTCTTTGAAATCGTTCTCGATAAACAGTTCGTCCAGCTGTGAGACGGGTAACTGCTGTTTCCGCTTCTTCTTCTCAAGCAGTCCGAAACCGGTCAGACCGACGGGGATCGACAGGGCCGCCAGGAAGACAATGGAGAGATTCCATTCCGCACTGAGTTCGGAATCGGGGAGAATCCCTGCGAACTCCGGTTCTGTTTGCAGTTCTGCAGGGACAACCACCAGCGTGTCGGCAACGAAACAGCCTCCGGGATTAGGTGCCTGTGCCACCTTCGACACATTCCCTGCCCCCTTCATAATGCCACGCACGCTACCCAGATCCAGCAGCGAAAACCCGATATTCACAATCGATTCAGTAGAGAGTTCGCCATCCCGTTCATATTGTTCATAAGCGCCAAAGAGTCCGTCTGATGCAGTGGCCACCGTATAGGATGCATAAGCAAGGCGCCCTGCAGTCGAAAGCCCACCCGAGACGACCGCCAGGGTGATTTCTGCACCGACCCTGAAGATAATGCCATCGACGTATCCTTCCTGATACCCCTCATCGAATGCATCCTGATTTCCATACGGAGGCGACCAGGTTGATACTGGGATCAGGTTCGGAAATGGCCAGGCTGCCTTGATGAACCCATTGACTCGTCCCGTAATGTAGTCTTCAAACCGTCCTGCATCCCAGTCGTCGGCGACGGACTGCCCGAATGCTCTGAATTCGTTGACCAGATTCTCAATTTCCGAGTTGATTACATGTTGCCAGGTCGGATGCAGGTCGTTGATATAATCATCGATCTCCGGGAAATTCGAATGGCTGTCAGCAGCCATTTGAATTGACATCAACGAGGTAATTCCCTGGCCGCTGGCGAGAAACTTGAAATTTTCTGTCTCGGTACCTGGATCCCCAAATCCAATCGCACCAAAATAACCGACGCCGACTATATCAAAGATCCCGTAATCAATCGGCACATTCAGACCAGGGTCGAAAGGATTCGGATTCTGGACAATCGTCCCTTCGTTGACCAGAATGAGCAGCGTTTCAATCAGGTCGTTCGTATTTCCGGTAGTGATGTCATACGCCCCGAGATAGCTCCGTTCAGCTTCGTAATAATTCTCACTGGTATAGGACATCGGCGTCAGAACCTGGACCGGATTCATGTTCTCGTCGAAGTCATAAGAGATCCAGTCATACGTACCGGCTCGATGATCCTCCCCATTCAGCGTTTCCACAAAATCGACACTCACATCACCCGATAAAGTGGAATTCAGAACGTTACCGTTTGCATCGACGGTATACTCGGCAGTTCCCTGCGAACGAAATATTCCACCAGCCTCCTGCTCCACGGTTGCGTACCCGTTGTGAGAGAAGCTGCCTCCGGTCACCATGAAAAAGGCTTCAGACGTGAAATAATAATCATAGAGCAGAGAATGTAATTCTTCCGTAGTTACGGTGAGAATCTGGGCATTGTCATCCCACTCCTGATTCGATCGATAATTATCATGCTGTATGTAAGATCGAACCCACTCGCTGGAAGAAGCAGTTTCGGAGTCGACAAAAAATTCAGGCTGACTGCCATAGTTACTCGAATCGGGCCCGTAATTATCAGTCATCAAGGGGACAATTCGGTAATCGACGACTGACTTTAAGAAATCAGACTCATGCTCGAAGGAGATCTTGGCGGAAACCAGTGCGCCCAGCGCATCGTATTCCTCATCGAGGATTTCAGAGTTTTTGTAAACCGAGCGTGAAGTCTCGTCATGATATTCCGAAATGCCTGAAGTGTAATTGGTAATCACTTCTTTAGAATAAGTGTTTGAAGCAGGTTGTTTCACATTGCTGTTCGTGCGGGATACGGTACCATCGGCCCGCACGATCTCGGACGATTCCTTACCCGTTGCCGGATCGGAATTGATCGACTCAATATTCACATAGGTTTTACGATTAGAATGATTCTGAGTCTCTTTCGAAGTCCGTTTTTCATATTTCCCGGACATCGAGGTGGTCTTTACTTCCAGATACTCCTGATCATCCAGCAGATTAAAATTGCCCCCCGCCAGCATCTCGTAGGTTTCGTCAGATGTAAATAATCGAAAATAAGTGGTATCCGTTCCATCTGACTTCTCCAGGGTATGATATTCCACCCAGCCATTGCCATCAGTATCAACAGGCGGTCCCGAGACGAGTTTACTGCCCGGCGTATGCAGTCGATTCGATGTATCACCATTGATGATGGTCTTGATATTGTTTGTCTTAGAACCAGCCCAGACCTTCTGATCGTTTTGATCTAACTGATAACTGACTGATGCAGATGTTTTTTCGTTACTGAATACATTCTTATGCTTGGAAACAGTACGAGTTAACCAATTGTCGATTTCTTTTGAGAACTGGGCATCATAATTCACATCTGAATAAATTGTATCTGAGATCGTCGTATAATCCGACGATGATTCCCCCTCACCTCCTCCCAGAATCGTAATGGTACCATCGTAGTCTGTTTCATGCTCACGGAAGCTTTCCACACTAAAGGAAGATGTACCGGTCTTGACCTCTTCAGTAATTTTGCTTTCACTGTGCCCCTGACCTCTGACATATGTTTCTTCCTTCTTGGAATACTCATAGAGCTGCGAATTCCCAGTCAACCTACCCGGATGCAGCTCCGACCCTTCGAAAATCTGAGTTTTCGTCTGCCCCTGGGCATTGGTGTCGGTCAGGGTTTGCTCTGAACCGGTTTCGAATTCCCGGGCTTCATTATGCTTCTTCTCATACACTTTTGTATGCACAACTCCAGCCTGGGGATCAGCAGATGACTGATTATAATTCACCTCCGAATCGTAGTACTTAAACCGATCTTCCATCCAGGACTTGTATGCGATACTGCTTGAGGTGCCGACGGTATTCCCGTTCGTGGTCTGATTCTGACTGGTGTTCGAATTGTAAACACTGCCGGTACCCTCTTCTTCATCCCGACTCTCAGATTGGAAGCCCGTAATCTCCAGACCGTTGATCGGCGATGCGGGGTTGTTCAAAGTCCCCGATTTATTGATTTTGGTAGAACTCTTATTGAACCAGTTATCGGCACTGGAATAGGTGTCGTACTGATAGACATTTTTCGTGGTATCACCGGCAACGGAGATTGTTGTTTCCAGTGAATAATAGCCACTGGTTTTGACATCGTTCTTTTCATAAAACTCATGCGTTTTCTTTTCGGTAGTGGTCATGAGTCCGTGATCATCGACGGTCACTTTCGATTTTTTAATCGATTCGTCGAATTCGTCTCCATCACCAAAATAAGATGAGTAATAGTTAGAATAGGAACTGGAAGTGCCATTGGCAAAGCGATCGAACCTGCTGTTCGCCGTAGTCGTATAGTCCACTACGTTTGTACGATAGGCCGTCGTTTCCTCTTCGTTATCCGGGTCGAGCACTTTGGACTTGTGAGTCATACTCTGGTTAGAACTGAGGCCCTGTAAAGAATAGTCCTCTGTCGACCAGTTCGTCGTAGCCCCACCTATAATCTGGACAGTCTCGTACTCGGAATAAAGACGCTCGATTTCTCCGGAAACCGAATTCGAATTACGAATAGTCCCGGACAATACCACGCCATTCGCATTACGCTCATCGGTGAGATCTTTCTCGACGTCGGCATAGTAATCGCGTGTTTTCGTCAGATCAGAAGTCCCATAGGATATCGTACCCGTGTCAGACCTATACACCACATCGTTCGAAATGAGTGATCCGCCGAGTGTGCTGAGTGAATGGTTATAATCACGCGCGTAATAGTTGTTTCCGTTGGAAGTCAGGGTCTCCTGTGTTTTTTCATCGGTACTCGACCAGCCTGAATTGATATCGATACTCTCGAATGACTCGGCAGTACTGGTTCCACCACCAGAATTATAGGAACCAGATTTCGTATCCCACTGCTGTATGTAGGTCAGTGTCCATTCATGGGAGACATAATCCCGCGAACTATACTGCTGCTGATCGACGGCCGTCGCACCCACAGTGGTGGCTGTCGTCCCTGTCGTTTGTGAATTATTAATTTTATCAACAGTCTCATAAATGGTGGTATCTTCTGTTGTCGATTGTGAGTAAGTTCCTGTTTCACCCACATAATTATCGCTCGCCTCATAGGTATAGAAGGTGCCGACAGTTCGAGTTTCTGTCGATTCAGAAGTTCCATTAGTTGTCACTCCCTGGAAGTCGGTCCGGCTCAAATCCTTGCGGCGAACAACATAACTCAAAGCAGAAGATGTTCCCTGGCCATCTTCACTGTAATCCACTTCAATCGGGGTCGCATTTTCTCCCGTCGTGGAATAGGTCTCAAGCTCATATTTACCTTTTCCAGCATCACTGATTGCAGTCTCATTGAGGTAATAGTTCGTTTCCCCTTCTCCTCCTGGCTCATTGATTTCGGTTCTGGTATCCGTGTGACTGCTCCAGGTAAGATCAGCTGCTTCGTTATAGTCCGTTGAACTGGAACTGGTCTGTGAACCGCCGACGATATGTGTCGTCCCCACAACAGACACCGTGTATTTCCCAGTGGTATCATTCTTGCTTCCCCGGTCTACGGTATGGCTGACCGGATCTCCTGCAGGAGAGACATAGGTATATCCGGAAGAGGATCCATAGGCGAACGAGCCCGCATCCTGAACGGAGATGGTGAATGTCGTCCCCAGGGTATAATCGAGAACTCCATTGGTAATAGTGCCCTGCCCGTTGGCAGTTGTTTTGTAGATGGCAGCCCCATTGGAGTAGCTACTCGCGGTCGATATGCTGGTCGGTGTCGTGAACGAGGAACTGGTAGAATGGTCGTAGGTCGATGTCCCCCCTCCCAGGCTGGTGGTGGTCAGCGAGCCAGAACCGGTGATCACGCCGTCCACACTGCTCTCATGCACAATCAACATTGTCGAGTAATCATTGTTTCCGGAACTGGAGGTATTGCTCTCCAACAGCGAGTAGCTATTGACATCGTCTACGGTTGAATCATGCTCCCGGAAACTGTCAGCACTGGTATTCCACATGATTGTCCCATTATGAACCTCATTCAATGTGCGCGCGGTATCAACATTTGTAAATCCGGGATCAAAAGTCCCACTGAAGCTCAGATTGATCGTTGCGGTTTCATGTGCCATCCCGGAACTGGTTCCACCAAAGCTTGATGTCGTGTCAGCCGTGTTGTAAACACCTTGCAGGTTCGAGCCACTGGTCACATCAATGAAGGTAGTTGTATTGTTGTAGCCGCCGATCGTGCCGGTAAAGTCGACAACACCAAAACGGTCTGTATTGGTTGTGCTACTCAGGGTTTCCAGGAAGTTGCGGGTCCGATTGACACTGACATTCGAATTAGAAGAGAAGGTGGTCTGACCGTTCGCTGAACTGTTATCGATAACACTGTTCGAACGAGTCAGATCCAGAATGTAAGTATCAGACATGAGATGACTCTGCGTATGCGTCACCTGCGATGATGTCGTCGCGTCTGCATAGGTCGTCATCGCGCCGCTGGCCGAATAAATATCTGTTTTTGTACCCGTCAGAATACTGATATGATTGACAGTTTCTGATTTCGTTACGCCGTCAACCGTGTTCGTGATGGTTTCATTGACATTCACTGCCTCATAGATTGGCGTGATGACCGAGTTTGAATAATCAAACGTCACCGTCGTGGTTGTGTCACCATTCGCATCAGTAAAACTGGAAGCCGAATTGCTGAGAGACCACAGACCGTCATCGGCCACTGTATCTCCTGTCGAACCATTCGCTGTATAAGTACTGTAAGTTCGTGTTCCGGTTTCGGTACTGGTATAATCCACGCCGGATACAACGGGGGCAGCCAATCCTGCCGAAACAAACAGGCTCGCTTCAGACAGCTGTGAATCAACAAAAGTACTGCCGGCTTTAATTACGCCATCCTGATTGACCTTCTGATAACCATCATAACTGATCGAATATCCCTGTTCTCCGACATTCGTATGGATCGTTTCCGGTTCAGCAGCCGTCCATTGTTCGTTGACAAATTCGTCCGTACGGAACTCATCAACCTGATAGACCGCGTTACCATTGTAACCATAGGCTTCGATGGTATAGCCATAAGTACCTGCCTGCACGAGGTAATATCCTGCCCCATCAACGGCGGTATAAGTGGTTGACACTTCATATTCTGAGACAACGCTTTCGAAACGATACCATTCCCCATCGACCGTTTCTATTCCAAAGACAATCGTTGTAGTTAACAGCTCAGTCACAACTTCGGTAATGTTACCTTCCGCATCTGTGGTGGTCACAGTATCGGTGAAAGGAGTCGTTGTGTTTGTGTCTACATCACCAATTGAAGCAAGTAACGTCGCATCGATAACCATTGCACCGGTCTGATTATAGTCGGCATAGTAAGTCCCCTCAGTTTTGGCAGATTCGGACTCATACGTGTGTGCCAGCTCAATATCGTCTGTATAGAATGTGGCATGATCCTGCTCACCGGGAGTGAAAGGAGACTCTCCTCCCTGCCCGGTATCTTCACTGCCATCCAGGTCTTCATAAATCTCCTGCTCGTAGGTGAAAGTAATGGAACTCCAGCTTCCGAATTTATAGTTACTTTCTGCTTCATTCCACTGTCCGGCTCGGAACTGTACCGTATAGCTGTCATTTCCAGTCAGATAGGGCTGAAGGTTAACCAGGAAATCTCCGTTGCCACTGGCATCGGTATACGTGGTCCCCTCGGCATTGCCATCTCCATCGATATCATACTCGAGAGGCATCGCCAGGACATCAGTGTCGGCATCGGTCACAACTCCGGAAATAATCACACTGCTGGTGATGCCGTCACCGTCTGTGCCGGTGTCCTCAACCAGAGCCAGTGCAGTAACCTCCGGCAGAGCATCGACAGTCTGATCTTCTTCGTAGGTAAAAGTGATCGAGGCCCACTCGCCATATTCAAAATCGAGTATGCTCAGATCCCAGATGCCTGCACGAACCGAAATCGTCTGACTGCCGTACTCCAGACTCTGACCGGTAAAGTCCAGTTCGAATGAGCCACTGCCGTCATCGTTGGTGAAGACGGTGCCATCCACCACTCCGTCTGCGTCAAGGTCATACTCAACCAGAACCTGATCCATCAGCTCAGTCGAATAGGCCACCGTTCCAGACAGAGTCGGATCTGTGGTGATGTTATCAGCGGGAGTACCGGTATCGTTCGCCAGATCCAGATTCAGAATTTCCGGCACACCAGGATCGACGGCTTCGAAGGTAAATTCGTATTCAAACCACTCTCCCAGCGTCTCCGTGGCGGTATCTTCATCCCAACCGTTGAACTGCATCAGAACCACATAAGTCCCAGACAGTGTCAGTTCCTCTGTCAGGTCGATAATCACCTCAGAGGTCAGAGGGTCAATCGTATCCACAGTCACATCGACGACACCATCCTGGTCGAGATCAATCCCGACCGACGTTTCTTCATACGCAGAAAGATCGCCGGTTACAATGGCGGAAATACGCGGATCCGATGTAATCTTGTCATCGGGTGTGTCGGTATCGTTGATTAACTGAATCGTCTCAAAACCGGGCAATGGATCCGCCGGAGGCTCATAGGTAAATGTCAATGTCACCCAGCTACTGAAGACATAATCACCGATATTAGCATCCCATTCGCTGACACGCACAGCGATCGTGTTTTCGCCTTCAGAGATTTCGCTTGGTGCGAGTGGGATCGTAAATGAACCGGTTCCGGTATCAGTAGTATAAAATGATCCATCTACGAACTGGTCTTCATTGACATCGTACTCCACCAGCAGGCCATCGACAGAACCATCAGAATTCGTGACCGTCCCCGTCAGTGCAGGATTGGATGTAATGCCGTCACCATCGATCTCAGTATCTTCCAGCAGAGCGAGCTGCGCGACGACAGGGGGATCATTCAACGGTGCGTCGCGTGTGATGGTGATATCTTCCCATTCACCATAAATGTATTCCAGATTAACGCTATCCCAGTCTTTGGTACGCGCCAGGATGATGACCTCTCCATATCCAATTTCGGTTGTGTATTGCTGGCTGAATGCACCAGAAGTGACCGTAGTGGTTGCATCCACTTGCAGGTCACCATCAAAATCGAATTCGATTTCGGGTTCGTCACCTCCATTGGTATTCGTCACCTGACCGATCAGATTGACGGCAGCTGTCGTCACAACATCAGCTGAGAATTCTGTAATGACGGCAGCATTCGGATCGATTTCTTCCGGCGGAACATAGGGATCGTGTTCTTCTACATATTCAAAGGATAATGTATTCCAGACACCGGTGTTGATCACTTCTCCGTTTGCATCGACTTCAACAGCACGGGCCGAGAGACTAATCTCTCCATAAGCCAGATCCTGCCCTGTATCGTATCTAAACGAGTCTATTTCTGTGACATTGATCTCAGTCGTCACATCCGCGATTTCGTCACCATCATAGTCGATTTCAATACGGACATATGCCAGGTCCCGTGTTGATGTCACCCGCCCGCGCACACTCGCGTCTTCGGTAATCATATCCCCAGAATATTCGGTATCATTCAGTAATCCAAAATCCGTAATTTCCGGATCGGGTCGCTGAGTGATATGAATTATCAGTGTACCTGTTGTCGTCCTTCCATGTTCGTCTTCGATGGTATATGTCAGAGTTTCCTGTCCCACAAAGTATACATTCGCGGTGTAAATGATGGTGCCTGGATCGGAACCTGCCGGCTCGATTTCCAGCGTTCCAAACAGGGGATCAGAGACAGAAATCAGACTAAAAGTATCGGTATCCGCATCAGAATCGTTCTCCAATACATTGATTGTGAGCGGTTCATCCCCATACGCCTCTACTTCATCTGCGACAGTTGTCGGAGCTTCGTTAGCGAACATCGTAAATGTAATCGTCGCCGTGGTCGTATTACCCAGCACATCCGTAACGGAATATGTTAGCGTATCTGTGCCTGTGTAATTCTCATCCGGCGTATAGGTAAATGTTCTGGTCAGATCTTCATTTGTTGTATTCGTAACATTCCCATGTAGCGGCTGCGTGATAATTTCAACCGAGATATGATCACGATATTCTGCCGTCGCAACAATCGGTATCTCCGCAAGAGTATCTTGTGAGATCTGGACTGACTCATTTGACAACGTGTATACAGGCAAGTCGAACAGTTCAAAGGAAATTGTCGTCCAGTCTCCAACGGCTCCCGTTATATCATCAACCAGTCGGACAGCAACGGTATTTTGCCCGGCCGAGATGGAAGCGGTCGGATTAAACGAGAAGCTTCCGTTTTGATCCAGGCTCGTAGTTGTTTCGACACTGCCGTCATTCTGAAAATCAATTTCCACTGTAAAATCAGCATAATCTTCAGTCGTGGTAACAGTGCCCGTCAATTCCGGATCGATTGTGATTTGATCATCATCAATTCCCGTATCATCAACCAGTTCGAGACCGTCGATACTCGCATTGACCTCAAGCGGCACATCATAAGTGAACGTCAGCGTGGACCAGACACCATAGATATACCCGGAATCTTCTGCAGGGAGACCGAGGGCTCGTACACCGATGGTGTGAACCCCGGCACCGATTTTTGCCCCGAGATCATAAGTAAACTGTTCCCCCACGACTTGTGGTACGTTGACATCGACGCTGCCATCATTATCAAGATCGATCTGCAGCAGATATTCACTGTTTGTCCCGTCATCGATGATCTGACCTGTAACCGTTGCGTCTGAGGAAATCAAATCCCCGGGCGTATCAGTGTCATTGGCAAGCGTCAGACCAGAAATAAACGGAGTCGCTTCATTGAGGACCGAGTCGTACGTAAACGTCAGGGCAGTCCAGCCACCATAAATATCTGCATTGAGCAGTGGTTCCCACTCACCCGCTCTCACCTGCACAGTCACTTCGCCATCGGGAAGATAGTCTCCCAGATCAATCGTGAAGAGTTCGTCGGTTGTAAGTGAAAGATCAGAGATACCGTCATTGTTATAATCAATCTGAATCTGATAGCTGCTTTCAGTTTGATCAGCATCGGACAGACTTCCCGTCAGTACCGGATATGCCGTAATCAGATCTCCCGGTGTCCCTGTATCGAGAGCCAGGCTCAGTTCATCGATTTCAGGTGGCAGATTATCCACAATAGTGGCAACTCCCTGACCATCCGCAATCAAAACATTCTGACCTGTCGCCTGTGCATTACTGAGATTAACCAGGAATTGCTCGACCGCTTCGACAGTCATATCTTCGGTCAAGGTAATAGTGATCGTCTGCGTTTCACCGGCATTGCCAACAAAACTGAGTACGTCCGCATCAGCACTGAAGTCACTGACATCAAAGGCGGTATCGTCAGAAGTTGACCAGTTTACTGACACGCCACCGTTCACGCTGTTGCTCAGCGTTACAGTAAAGACGGCCACTCCAGCAGCTTCATTCACGGTAATGTCATCGATGGAAAGATAAACATCGATCCCGGTCACGGTCACAGTCACCGTTTCAGTACTGACGGCGTTATGTGAATCAGTGACCGAGTAAGTAAACTGCACCTGCCGGGTCTGTCCTGCTGCCAGATCCTGGAAATCGGTTCCGGGATCAAAAGTGAAGATTCCATTTCCTTCAGAGACAACGGTGCCTTCACTTGGATCGGATGACACTGCATAGACCAGCGAACTCGCATCGTCATCACTGTCGATATCGGCTGCCAGCACATCAATTGAGACAGCGGCCCCATCCTCCATCGCCTCAGCATTGACCGAGCTTACTGTCGGTGCATCGTTGACGCCGGTAATCGTAATCACTGCGGTCTGGGCAACGACGCCACCATTACCATCAATCACATTGTAGTTAAAGGTAATGACCGCCGATTCGCCAGCCGCCAGACTCTGATAGGCACTCAGATCAATCCCCAGGCTGGTTCCGTTATCAGTAACCCCGGAATCATCACCACTCACCAGCGTCAGACCGCTGACCCCCAGATTGTCCGAGAGATCAGTGTCACTGGCGTTTTCCAGTAGATCCAGGCTAAAGTTGCTGTCATCTTCGGTTACATTGGAAATAACGTTCCCACTCACGATCGGTACGTCATTCACGCCGGTAATCGTGATCACCGCGGTCTGCGCCGTCACACCACCATTACCGTCTGTCACATTATAGTTATAAGTGATAACTGCCGTTTCCCCGGCGGCCAGACTGTTGTAGGCACTCGGATCGATACCCAGACTTGTTCCGTTCTCGGTAATCCCGGAGGTATCTCCACTGACCAGCGTCAGACTACTCACGCCGAGCACATCACTCGTATCCGCATCACTGGCACCCGTCAACAGATCGAGACTGAAACTGCCATCATCTTCCGTCGTCGCGTCGTTGGTTACCACCGCCCCCACAACGGGTGAGTCGTTCACGCCGGTCACGGTAATCGTCGCCGTCTGGGCAACCACACCACCGTTTCCATCCGTCACATTATAGCTGTAGATGATGACTGCTGTTTCACCGGCGGCCAGACTGTTATAAGCACTCGGATCGATGCCCAGGCTCGTTCCGTTCTCAGTAATACCGGAGTTGTTACCGCTGACATAAGTCAGATCCGTAATACTGAGTAAATCACTCAGATCCACATCGCTGGCGTTAGTAAACAGATCCAGGCTTGTGCTGCCATCATCTTCAGTCACAGTCAAACCGGCTGCTGTCACTTCAGGTGCATCATTGACGCCCGTAATCGTAATCACCGCGGTCTGCGCGACCACACCACCATTACCGTCTGTCACGCTATAGCTATAGGTGATGACTGCTGTTTCACCGACGGCCAGACTGTTGTAGGCACTCGGATCGATGCCCAGACTCGTTCCGTTATCGGTGATCCCGGAGGCATCTCCACTGACCAGCGTCAGCCCACTCACGCCGAGCACATCGCTCGTATCCGCGTCACTGGCCCCCGTCAACAAATCCAGACTGAAACTGCCATCATCTTCCGTCGTCGCGTCGTTGGTTACCGCCGCTCCCACAACGGGACTATCGTTCACACCGGTCACGGTAATCGTCGCCGTCTGGGCAACTACACCACCGTTACCATCGGTCACATTATAGCTGTAGACGATGACCGCCGTTTCCCCGGCTGCCAGACTGTTATAAGCACTCGGATCGATGCCCAGGCTCGTTCCGTTCTCAGTAATACCGGAGTTGTCACCGCTGACATAAGTCAGATCCGTAATACTGAGTGTATCGCTCAGATCGACATCACTGGCGTTAGTAAACAGATCCAGGCTGGTGCTGCCATCATCTTCAGTCACAGTCAAACCGGCTGCCGTCACTATTGGGGCATCATTCACCCCCGTAATCGTAATCACCGCGGTTTGCGCAACCACACCACCATTACCGTCTGTCACGCTATAGCTATAGGTGATGACTGCTGTTTCACCGACGGCCAGACTGTTGTACGCACTCGGATCAATACCCAGGCTCGTCCCGTTATCGGTGATCCCGGAGGCATCACCGCTGACCAGTGTCAGGCCACTCACGCCGAGTACATCGCTCGCATCCGCATCACTGGCCTCCGTTAACAGATCCAGACTGAAACTGCTGTCATCTTCCGTCGTCGCATCATTCGTAACCGCACCAGACACAACAGGCGTATCGTTTAAGCCCGTAATGGTGATCGTAACCGTAGCGGAAGCTGTCTCTCCATCAAGATCAGCGATCGTATAAGTAAAGGTTTCCGTGGCTGATTCACCTGCAGCCAGCCACTCGTATGCACCATTGGGATCATAACTGAATGTTCCATTCGCATTGACAGTGAGCAGAGCACCAGAGCCCAGACTGATCGTATTCGCAACATTTGCCTGGTTGTCATTGACGGCAGTGACTGCAATGCTGTCATAGAGATCAGGATCACTGTCCACTCCATTTCCGTTATCTGCCAGAAGACTCCCTCCGACAGAATCAGATTCCGTAGTGGAGAATTCATCCGGTTCTGCCACAGGAGCTCCATTGATCCCGATAATTGTGATCGTCGCGGTCTGAGTCACAATACCGCCGTGACCATCGATCACATTATAACTGTAAGTGATCACTTCAGATTCATCCTGAGTCAGCTCTGCGTAAGCTGACGGATCGATGTCAAGTGAAGTTGCATTCACAGTAATACCCGTCGCATCTCCACTCAGCAGTGTGAGACCACTTACAGTCAATGTATCACTGGCATCAAAGTCACTGGCCCCCGT
Organism: Gimesia chilikensis; assembly: GCF_007744075.1. Classification (NCBI taxonomy): domain Bacteria; kingdom Pseudomonadati; phylum Planctomycetota; class Planctomycetia; order Planctomycetales; family Planctomycetaceae; genus Gimesia; species Gimesia chilikensis. Next base: position 5,542,174 of record NZ_CP036266.1, read on the forward strand.
TAACAGATCAAGCGTATAAGCACTGTCATTTTCTGTCACATTGGAAGTCACAGCGGCACTCACGATGGGAGCATCATTCACCCCCGTCACGGTGATCGTCACACTCTGAGCGACCACACCACCGTTCCCATCAACCACATTGTAGCTATAGGTAATCACTTCAGTTTCACCGACCGCCAGACTGTTATAGGCACTCGGATCGACGCCCAGACTCGTCCCGTTATCGGTGATCCCGGAGGCATCACCACTCACCAGCGTCAGACCACTGACACTTAAGATATCAGACAGATCCACATCAGAGGCGTTCGTCAATAGATCCAGACTGAAACTGCCTGCATCTTCAGTCACTTCAGAAGTCACAGCAGCACTCACGATGGGAGTATCATTCACCCCCGTCACGGTAATCGTCACACTCTGAGCAACGACTCCGCCGTTACCATCAACCACATTGTAGCTAAAGGTGATCACTTCGGTTTCACCGACCGCCAGACTGTTATAGGCACTCGGATCGATGCCCAGGCTCGTCCCGTTATCGGTAATCCCGGAAGCATCACCACTCACCAGTGTCAGCTCACTGACACTCAGGGTATCTGACAGATCCACATCAGAGGCGTTCGTCAGCAGATTCAGGCTGAAGCCGCCTGCATCTTCAGTCACTTCAGAAGTCACAGCAGCACTCACGGTCGGAGCATCATTCACGCCCGTCACGGTGATCGTCACACTCTGAGCGACCACACCTCCATTCCCATCAACCACATTGTAGCTAAATGTGATCACTTCGGTTTCACCGACTGCCAGACTGTTATAAGCACTCGGATCAACGCCCAGACTTGTCCCGTTATCGGTGATCCCGGAAGCGTCACCACTCACCAGTGTCAGACCACTGACACTTAAGATATCAGACAAATCGACATCAGCAGCGCCGGTCAACAGATCCAGACTGAAACTGCCAGCATCCTCAGTCACTTCAGAAGTCACAGCGGCACTCACAGTCGGAGCATCATTCACCCCCGTCACGGTGATCGTCACACTCTGAGCAACGACTCCGCCGTTACCATCAATTACGTTGTAACTGTACGTAACAACTTCCGTCTCGCCGACCGCCAGACTGTTGTACGCACTCGGATCAATGCCCAGACTTGTCCCGTTATCGGTGATCCCGGAAGCGTCACCACTCACCAGCGTCAGACCACTGACACTCAGGGTATCTGACAGATCCACATCAGCAGCGCCCGTCAACAGATCCAGGCTGTAGGCTCCGTCGTCCTCTGAAACCGCTGAAGTCAATGCAGCACTTACCGTGGGAGTGTCATTAATCCCGATAATGGTAATCGTCAACGTCTGAGCCACCACTCCGCCATTACCATCTACGATATTGTAATTGTATGTAATGACCTCTGTTTCACCGGCAGCCAGACTGTTATAGACACTCGGATCTACGCCCAGGGTCGTCCCGTTATCGGTGATCCCGGAGGCGTCGCCACTCACCAGGGTCAAACCAGCCACACTCAGTGTGTCTGTCAGATCGACATCAGCGGCCCCTGACAGTAAATTCAGGCTGTAACTGTTATCGTTTTCAGTAATGATCGAAAGCACCGGAGCGGTCACCGTCGGATCGTCGTTGACGGGATTAACCACCAGTGTAAAGGTATGTGTGCTTTCGACACTCAAATCATCCGTCACTGTAATGGTGATCGTTGCCGATCCATGCTGATCGGGATGGGGAGTGAATCGGAGAATCCCTGTCGTGTTTCCAGCAACGTAACTGACCACAGGGTCGGGAACCAGTGTATGATTATCACTCGCAGCAGTGACGGTCTGAACTTGAGCACCACTGACACTCGCCACGATCCCTGTCAGGTAAACGGACTTTTCGGGGGAATCCTCATTGATCACCAGACTGTCATCATTGCGAATGAAAGCAGTTGCCTGGTCTTGAACCACAGCCACTCCATTGAAGGCAACTAAATTACTCAGCGACACCAGCACGGATTCCGTAAGCTCGACGACACTGTCATCTGTCAGCGTGATGGTAATGCTCTGTGTTTCACCAGCTGTACCGGTAAAAGTAAGCGTTCCGGCCCCGGCAGTATAATCGGTGCCCGCCTGAGCGGTTCCATCCGCAGTTGACCAGTCGACACTCACGCCCCCCTCCACTTCGGCATCAAGAGTAACCGTCAATGTCGCCGTTCCCGCATTCTCATCAACGGTCACGTTGGCTATCGAGAGGCCCGCCGTATCTTCATCAATGATTGTGGCTGTCGCCTGATTCTCAATGAATGAAACGTTCGGGCTGGCCGCCTGGAGATTTGTCAGATTGACCAGGAAGGTCTCATCTGTCTCGACGATCAGATCATCGGTTAACGTCACGGTAATGGTCTGTGTTTCTCCTGCATTACCGGCGAAGGTCAATGTGCCGGAACCAGCCGTATAATCACTGCCTGCGATCGCGGTACCGTCGGCGGTCAACCAGTCTACCTGTAGACCTCCTTGTACCGCCTCGTCCAGGGTAACCGTGAATGTCGCTGTCCCCGCATCTTCATTGACGACGACGTCTTCAACCGTAAGTGTGGCACTGTCATTATCAGCAATTGTCACCGTGACCTGTGACTGTGAAAGCCCAACAGACTGACTGCCGACACTCAGGTTCACCAGTACCGTTTCGCCTGCTTCAACAATCGCGTCCTCTGTCAGCGCGAATGTAACCGTCTGAACTTCGTCAGGAATGGTCCCACTGAAATTCACAGTTCCGCTGGTCGAGGTGTAATCCGAACCGGCGAGAGCGGTACCATCGATGGTGGAATAATCAACGGAGAAAGCAGAACCCATCACATTGGTTGCCGTTAAGGTTACGGTAGCCGTTCCAGCATCTTCATCCACTATCACATCAGACACAGTCACCAGGCTGACACGTTCAATACGCATCGCATCGGCAATCACGTACCCGTCGGCATTCTCATTAGCCATCGTAACGGTAATCGTTCCATTCTCGTCCACTGTGAAATAGCCCAGATCCTGCCAGTCCACGCCACCATCACTGACATCCGCAGAGAGGGTTTGCTGACTGACGGTCTGTGTCATGTCCCCGCCTACAATACCAGACACGGTCACCTGCGTATTGGTTGCCCGGTTAGGATCAGTCTGCCAGTAACCAGAAATGCGATACGTCCCCGCAGGCAGGTTACTGAACTGCCAACTGGCAGTATTACCCGAAGCTGAAGCGGGAGGTAGATAATAACTGTCATCACCATAGTAAGGACTACTGGGTACTGGATGATAAACCCAGTTAGAACCATTCAAAGAAAAGCCGGAATCGCCATCATCGATAATCTGCACGAAGTCGTCATTCAGAATTGCCCCCTGCCCCCAGAGAGTTCCCTGGTCGGCCCCCGCAAAGATGATGCTGTCTAAATAACCTGCCTCAAGCTGAGTCAGAGTCCCCAGATCACTGAAGATGCTGCTGCGCGGGAAGGCATAATTGAAAAATTCTGTATCTTCCAGCTTCGTATCGCCATTGATCGTAAATGGAATTGTTACCGAAGTCGCTCCTGCAGCCAGTGTGGCGAAATAACCACTAGCGGGATATGGAAAATCTCCATCGGCCTCCGTAGCCGTCGAATCAGTCGCCCGCGACCAGATATAAATTTCCCGATCCAGTGGATTGGTGAACTGCAACTCGAAGGTATAGTTTGTAGTCCCGCTGTCCCCCTCATATTCTGCCACGACCGGATTGACCAGGGACATGGTTGTCGTGTCATCATTCGTGATGATGCCGGTCCCCTGGGAGTCGACAATCATGACATTGGCTACACCACTCGCCTGGATATTCGAAATGTTGAGAAACATACTCTCATCCAGTTCGACTGTATTATCTCCAGTCAGGTTTACTGTAACGGTCTGAGTCTCTCCGGCTGTCGATCCCGTAAAATTTAAGGTCCCGCTGGTAGCGGTATAGTCGGAACCTGCGATCGCTGTTCCGTTGGCTGTCGCATAATCGACTGAGAACGCTCCACCTGCAGGACCATGTGATGTGACAGTAAATGTGGCTGTGCCAGCATCTTCATCGACCGTAACATCCCCCACCGTCACCAGTGTGACTCTCTCAATCCGCATCGCATCTGCAATCACATAACCATCGGCATTCTCATTTGTGAAGGTTACTGTGATGGCGCCGTTTTCATCGACATGGTAAAAGCCAATGTCCTGCCAGTTTTTACCCTCATCACTGAGACTGGCCGACAGGTATTGCTGATTAATCGTCTGAGAGATCGGACCACCGGAAATGCCGGAAACAGTGACCGTGGTGTTCGTTGCCCGGTTAGCGTGAGGAACCCAGTACCCGGAAATGCGATAAATTCCGGGTACTAAATTATCAAAGTTCCAGCTGGCTGATTCTCCAGCATGGGCTCCAGGATCCAGATAATAAGCATCATCCTGATTATATTGTATTCCGCCAACATTATGATCAACCCAGTTCGGTCCGGTGAGTGAAAAACCGGGATCCTCATCATCCATAATCCATTTATACACCGAATTGTTGACATAGAAACCACCACCAGAGGAATTCCCGGATAGATTGACGACGTGAGCCTCAAGTGGATTTCCACTGGTACCTACCGATACAGCCGCATAAAACGAGGTAGAGCCGGCAACGATATCATAATTGTGATCGCCACTATCCTGAATTGATGCGGAAGACGATACTGCTGTCACAAGACCTGTAGTAATTACTCCTGTGAGATATATGTGGCTGTCATTAAACAGGTAGATTGAACCACTACCGGCATTGATGACTGTATCTTCGGTCATCAGGAAATACTTGTTATTATTTCCCGCTGCCGCATCTGCCGTTACTGAAATATCACCTGTGATGGAATGAATAGCGGCCCCAAAGCTGAGAATGAAGTCATCCTGTGAGACAATCGTAATTGCACCATCCACACTGGACACATTCGATAAAGCGTCACTGACATTCACCCCGTACTTCCAGTTATTACCTGTGCCACCAGTTCCAGCGATGTTAATTTTCGCAGCGTTGGTGCCCAGACCTGTGGAAGTGACTGTTGTGTTCTGAATATTCACCCCGATATTGCTGTCACCGCTGGCAGCACCTCCCTGACCAGTCAGCGTAATATCACCATAAATACTCGTGACAGAAGAGTTCTGCAGGTTAACCCCTCTCGCACTGTTTGTTCCTGATCCCCCGGTTCCTGCTAACGTAATCGTAGCTGCATCAGTTCCCTCGCCGGAAGATATGATGTCTGCTCCATTGATGTCTAAACCGGTATTTAAATCCCCAGATCCATTACCGGCGATACCCTGAACCAGGATGTCACCATCGACACTGCTCAAAATGGAGTCAGCCGTAATTTTGATACCAAAACCCAGATAGTTACTTGAGCCGCTGGTACCGGTAATGGTAATCGTAGCAGCATCTGTGCCCGTTCCAGTCGAGTAGATTTCACTGCCACTTTCCAGGTATGTGCCAATATTGCCGTCACCTGAACCATTTCCCCCCTGTCCGGAGAGTGAGATATTCCCATCGATACTCGTGATCAGGGTTCCACCGACAAGGAAAGTACCGAAATTGTACCCCACTCCTGTACCGCCAGTACCATCCACAGTAATCGATGCTGCTTCCGTTCCCGTCCCCGTCGATTCAACTGAACCTCCCTGTAAGATTAAACCATAATTGTGACTTCCAACAGTACCGGCCCCAGTTCCAGTCAGCGAGATCGCACCATCGACACTCGTAATGTCAGTAAAAAATAGATACGCTGCCACATTGCTGTCCAGGCCAGCGCCTCCTGTTCCGTTGACCGTAATTCTGGCAGCATTGGCACCAGTTCCAGTTGAGGTCACAGTGGATTCATGGAGATTGACACCATGGTTCTGTTGCTCGTCCGATGTATAACTTCCCCCACCGGTTCCGGTGAATGAAATATCTCCATCGACACTGGTCACATCTGCCTGATAAATGAACACACCACGATTAAAACTGGAACCGTTGCCCCCCGTACCAGTCAGGCTGATTGTTCCTGCATTTGCTCCAGAACCTGTAGAACTGATGGATCCATTATCGATATAAACACCTGTTTTCTGCTCACCAGTTCCAGCTCCACCGTGCCCCGTCAGTGAAATGTTTCCATTCCCGGTCGACAGAATCATCGCATTGTCTGCTTCGATTCCAATAAACTCCCCAACTGTCGCTCCACCAGCATTGGCCAGCAGCGTCATATCCCCATCGACGGTCGTCAGGCTGCTGCCATCACTCAGCACGATATTTCGGATTGCAGTCAGCGAAACATTTCCACTCGTCGAACTGATTCCGCTCGCGACCGTAATTGTCTGCACGGTCACATTCAGATCACCTGAATTCATATCTGTGACCCCGGTCTGGAACGTGACATCATCATCACTGCCACCGGTGATTGTGAGATCGCCTGTATTCAGGCTGTCGAGCCCTGTCACATTGAACGTATCGGCCCCGGACCCCGCATTGGCATTGAGCATCACGGCTCCGCTGCTCACATATGCAACTGCTGCCCCCAGAGTGGAATCAATCAGCGACAGACCATCGGCGGCGGCTCCATCATCGGAAACCGTAATCGTCTCTGATGCGCCCAGGAAGTCGAATACCCGATTTGTTGCAGACAGTGAATCAGTCAGCGACGCAGTATTCGTATAGTTGATGATTTCGCCATCGATTGAAATACTTCCCGCGGTATCGCTGATCAGCGAGTGAGTCACATTCGAGATCGTGCCTGCATAGCTGCCCGGCTCCAGGATGATCGCGCCACCATCGGCCTCGCCATCGAAATAAATATTTTCCAGGGGGAAAGGCAGTCCGTTACTCAAATCGATTGTCAACGTATCGAGACCGGCACCGCCGTTAATGATCACTTCGCTGTAGTCGCTCAACAGCCCCGTATACACGAGGGTGCTGTTCTCCCACAGTTCCAGTATCACACCGTCGGCATTCATCTGTAGCAGATAGTCATCAGCGCCCGCGGTACCATTAAACGTAATGCGGTCACTGGCATTGATCGATCCGACAGCTTGTGAATTGGCATATTGAATATTGACGACGCCACTGGCCTGAAGATTAAACAGATTCAGATAAAAGTTTTCCGACGCTTCCGAAACCAGGTCGTTATTGAGAGCAACAGTCACAGTCTGCGTCTCTCCTGCGGTACCAGTGAAGTTCAGAGTGCCGCTGGTCGCCGTATAATCAGAACCGGCGACGGCTGTCCCGTCAGCAGTCGCGTAATCCACGGTAAAGGCGTTTCCGGTTGCTCCACTGGATGTCACGGTGAATGTCGCGATGCCGGCATCTTCGTCGACTGTCACATCACCCACAGACAGCAGGCTGTGCACGCGTTCGACACGGTACGCTTCAGCCAGCACATAACCGTTAGCCTGATCGTCAGAGATCGTGATGGTAATCTGTCCGTTACTGTCGACCGTGTAATAGCCCAGGTCCTGCCAGTAAAACCCATCGTCATACACGTCGTGCTGCAGAACCTGCTGATTCACCGACAGTGATACATCCCCCCCTTCGACACCCGATATGGTGAGCGGCATGTTTGTCGCGCCTCCATTCGGTTCAGGCACCCACGAACCGGAGATACGATAGGTCCCCGCGGGAAGACTACTGAACGCCCAGGTCGAAGAATTCGCGCCGGTGCCGCCAACGCCGGCCACGTATGCATAGTCTCCCTGATAGAAGGCCGGATTACCGCTGTTGTAGATCCAGGAACCGGTCTGACTGAAACCAGCATCGCCGTTATCAATAATACGTTTATAAATCGAGTTATTGACGTAGAAACCACCTGTCGTACCACTGCCGGAGAGATTCACAGCGTGCGCTTCCAGCGGATTTCCACTCTCTCCAACTGAAATATATGCATTCAGACTCGCCGTTCCAGCAACCACATCCGGTCGCTGATCCCCCGTATCAATGATGGCACCGTAGACAGTGTCGACAGTAACCGTTCCCGACGTCTCCAACCCGGTCAGGAAAATATAACCCTCTGCATCCAGATCAATACTTCCACTACCAGCATCAACGGTAACTCCATTGGCAATACTGATAATTGCGTAATGATTGCCCACGGCTGCATCCGCAAGAATCGTAATATCTCCCGACTGTGAATTCACGCTCATGGAATCAGCTAAAACGACATCATCGTCTGAAATCAGGTTGATGTCGCCAGCAATACTACTGACCTCCGCCTCCTGGCTGACCCCTGTGAGCAGAACGCCATAATTGTTGGCCCCACCGGTTCCCCCCGTTCCATGCACTGTAATATTGGCTGCATCGGATCCAGTTCCCGTTGAGGAAATTTCGGCGTCCGATAAATTCACACCAAAATTACTTCCTCCGGAGGCACTACCTCCCCGCCCTGTAATCGTAATATCGCCATCAACGCTTGTGACTATGTTTGTACTCTGATCAAATTTCACTCCTACCGCAAAACCGGAACTGCTTCCAGCCGTACCATCGATCATAATTGTCGCAGCATTCGAGCCAACACCTGTTGATGAAATGACAGAGTTAAAAGTATTCACGCCAAAGTTGGCGATATCTGAACCAGTTCCCCCTTGTCCCGTTAATGAAATCGCACCATCGACACTGGTCAGAGAAGAGTTCTCCATGTTAATGCCAGTGTTGTAGGCAGACCCGGTCCCTGCAGTGCCATTGATCGTGATCACAGCAGCCCCGTTCCCCAGGCCGGTAGAAGAAATTTCACTTCCGTTGGAGACATATACACCGAGATTACCTGTTCCCGTCGCGTTTCCTCCCTGACCAGTCAATGAAATATTGCCATCCACGCTGGTCATCTCAGCACCATTCGCCAGGAAGATCCCAAAATTATTTGAATCGGCAGTCCCCCCCGTTCCATTTACAGTTATCGAACCTGCATAAGCTCCTGTTCCTGTTGAGAAGATTTGTGAGCCATCTACGACAACGCCGCTATATCCAGTTCCGGAAGATGTCGCTGCTCCCTCTCCTGAAATCTGGATCTCACCATCGATTGTTGATATTTGGGTTGCACTGTCTCTGATGAGTACGCCATAACTCCAGTTCGAACCGATCCCGGAAGTCCCCTGTATGTCGATCGAAGCAGCATCGGCCCCAGTTCCTGTCGAGGAGATCAGGCTGCCATTTTCAATATGAATTCCCTGATTTGATCCACCGCTGCCGTCACCTCCCTGGCCAATCAATAAAATATCACCCGAGATACTGGTTATTGTTGCATTGGCGATATTGACTCCATATTCTTCATAGCCACTGTCGCCCCCCGTACCATTCAGTGTAATCGTTCCGATACTCGATGATGAAATACTTGAGTTTGAATGCAGGTCAATACCATAACGCCTTCCATCCCCGGAATCATCTCGGCCATATCCAGTAAGTTGCACATTCCCGCTGCCTGTCGTTGAAATAGATGCGTTATTAATTTCGATACCCGCATAATTCCCGGCTGTCGCTCCACCAGCATTGGCCAGCAGCGTCATATCCCCATCGACGGTCGTCAGGCTGCTGCCGTCACTCAGCACGATATTCCGGATCGCAGTCAGCGAAACATTTCCACTGGTCGAACTGATTCCGCTAGCGACCGTAATTGTCTGCGCGGTCACATTGAGATCACCAGAATTCATCTCTGTGACCCCGGTCTGGAAGGTGACATCATCATCACTACCACCGGTGATTGTGAGATCGCCTGTATTCAGGCTGTCGAGCCCTGTCACATTGAACGCATCGGCTCCGGACCCCGCATTGGCATTGAGCATCACGGCTCCGCTGCTCACATATGCAACTGCTGCCCCCAGAGTGGAATCAATCAGCGAGAGACCATCGGCGGCTGTTCCATCATCGGAAACCGTAATTGTCTCAGTAGCACCCAGAAAGTCGAATACCCGGGTAGTTACGAACAATGAATCGGTCAGCGACGCAGTATTCGTATAGTTGATGATTTCACCATCGACTGAAATAGTTCCCACGGTATCGCTGATCAGCGAGTGAGTCACATTCGAGATCGTGCCTGCATAGCTGCCCGGCTCCAGGATGATCGCGCCACCATCGGCCTCGCCATCGAAGTTGATGACGCTTACGGGGAACGGCAGACCGTTACTCAGATTGAGAGTGAAGGTATCCATGCCGGCGCCACCGTTGAGATTGAGCTCCGTCACATTGGTCAGCAGGTCTGAGAATACGAGCGACGCACCGTTCCAGACCTCCAGTGTGACACCATCTGCGTTCATCTGAATCTGGAAATCATCTGCGGCGGCAGTACCGTCAATGGTGACACGCACGTCATCATCGACGATGGTTGCCATCCCTTGTCCGTCTGTCAGAGTGACATTACCACTCGTGACCAGGTTGCTCAGATTGACGAAGAAGGTTTCGTCTGATTCGATCACGTATTCATCTGTGAGAGCAATTGTGATCGTCTGAGTTTCTCCAGCGGTTCCCGTGAAGTTCAAGGTTCCAGAGCCCGCGGCATAATCGGCCCCGGCGGTTGCCGTACCGTCGGCGGTGGACCAGTCGATACTCAAACCTCCCTGAACATCATCTCCCAGGGTGACGGTGAATGTGGCCGTTCCAGCATCTTCATTGACTGTGATGTCGTTTACCGAAACAGGACTTCCTACTTTTTCAAGTCGGATGGCATCAACCAGCACTAAACCATCAGGCAGTTCATTGGTCAGGGTAACGGTAATAGTGCCATTGGCGTCCACCGTGTAATAGCCCAGATCCTGCCAGTCAAAGCCCGCATCAGTCACATCAGCCGAACGGTTTTGCTGATTGACGATTTGAGTACTTGGGCCTCCTTCAATTCCAGAGACAGTATATTCCGTATTCGTCGCCCGGTTGGCACCGGTTCTCCAGAATGCAGAGACGCGGTAGGTGCCGGAAACCAGATCACTGAATTCCCAGGTTGAAGAGAGATCGGGATACGATCCAGAAGTTACGTACAGAGAGTCTCCCTGATAGTACGGAGTGGATGAAGTAAAGGTGCCCCACTCTCCAGATGTCGTAGAATGCCCGGCATCACCATCGTCAATGAATTTTTTATAGACCGAATTATTCACATGGAAACCAGCGGTGGTACTGTTCCCGGAAAGATTCACTACGTTGGCATACAGAGGATCGCCACTGGTGCCAACCGACCCGTAAGCATTCAGGATAGCCGTTTCTGCAACGACTCGCGGAATATCTACCGTGTTGGACAGCATCGGACCAGTTACAGAATCAACGGTGACCGTCCCCCCTGCCAGCAGGCTGCCCACATAGATTTCGCTATGGGCATCGATATCAATATTACCCTGGACCGATCTGAATACCGACCCGCTGTTCATGTGGAATGAACCGGTACTGTTTCCATTCAGATAGTTACTGGTAAACTCAAGATTGCCTGATTTTGATTCCACCCGGCTCTCATGATAGAACAACATTCTTCCATCAGAGATGATCGAGATATCAGCCAAGTTACTGCTGACCAACGATTGATATTGTGCAACAAAGCCATCGATGTACGAGGTCCCACTCCCGCCTGAACCATGAATGTGGATCTCTGCCGCATCCGCGCCGACGCCAGTAGACATCACTGTTGAGCTGTTAAGGCGCACTCCCTGGTTATGGTAATCGGTGCCGTCACCCCCTCCCTGCCCCAGCAGCGTGATATCACCATCAATACTTGTGACGGTAGAATACTGCAGATAGAGACCTCGTTCGAACGCCCCTCCGTTCGCACCACCAGTTCCATCAATCGTAATTGTACCCGCATTCGCTCCGGTTCCCGTTGAAGAGAACGCTGCGTAGCTGGTATCAATGCCCAGGTTGGAATCTCCAGTCCCCGCACCACCATAACCGGTAACAGAAATGTTCCCGGTACCCGCTGTTTCAAGGGAGGCATGATCGATAAAGATACCTTTAAAGTTTCCTGCTGTCGTCCCCCCGTTATTGGCCAGAACAGTGATTCCACCATCAACGGTGGTCAGACTGCTGCCATTATTGAGCAGAATATTACGACTGGCCGTCAGGGATATCTCCCCATCGGTAGTAGAAACAGTACTGTCCACAGTAATGGTCTGCGCGGTAACGGTCAGATCATAAACCCCCATCACGGTATCATTGGTCTGGAACGTCACATTATCGTTCGTATCACCGGTAATTGTCAGATCGCTGGCATGCAGACTGTCAAAGCCTTCCACATTAATTGTATCGGCACCGCTCCCACCATTGGACTTAACGGTAACGCCGGCTGTTGACCCCGCATAGGTAATCGCTGCCCCCAGAGTGGAATCGATCAGTGACAATCCGTCACCGGCGGTTCCATCATCAGACAGGGTGACCGTCTCACCACTCCCCAGGAAGTCGAATACCCGGCTGGCAGTACCCAGATTGTCTGTCAAAGACCCCGCATTGTTGTAACTGATAATTTCGCCATCAATGGAAATACTTCCCGCGGTATCGCTGATCAGTGAATGAGTCACATTTGATATCGTGCCTGCATAGCTGCCCTGCTCCAGGATGATCGTACCGCCGTCGGCTTCTCCGTCGAAGTTAATATTCCCCAGCGGGAAAGGCAGCCCATTGCTCAAGTCGATCGTCAGCGTGTCTGCACCAGCCCCACCGTTGAGATTAACCTCGGTGTAGTCACTCAGCAAACCCGCATAGACGAGCGCACTGTTCTGCCACAGTTCCAGCGTCACACCATCGGCATTCAGTTGCAGCAGATAGTCATCAGCGCCTGCGGACCCATTAAAAGTAATACTATCACTGGCATGGATCGTCCCAACTCCCTGAGAGTCGGTCAGTAGCACATTTCCACTGGCGACCAGATTACTCAGATTCACCAGCAGAGTCTCTGCCGATTCCACCTCGCTATCATCGGTCAGCGTTACCGTTACCGTCTGAGTCTCACCAGCAATCCCCGTGAAATTCAGTGTTCCCGACCCGGCAGAGTAATCACTGCCAGCGACGGCACTTCCATCGGCGGTGGACCAGTCGACACTTACCCCACCTTCAACCGTCTGATCCAGAGTGACAGTAAAGGTGGCGACTCCGGCTTCTTCATCGACATTGACATCATTGATTGAGAGACCGGCTGTATCATCGTCCGTAATTGTGATCTGTCCCTGAGCGTCCCCAATAGAAACGTTCCGAGTGCCGGCAATCGTCAGGTTCGAGAGATTAACCAGCAGACTTTTTGACACTTCTACAACACCGTCATCAGTAATCGGCACTGTAATGAACTGTGTTTCGCCCGCAGTACCGGCAAAGACCAGTTGCCCTGTTGTCAACGTATACTCTGATCCCGCAACCGCGGTGTTGTTTTGTGTGGAATAGTCGACAGTAAACCCGGCATCAACGGCGTTATTCAGCGTGACAGCCAGCGTGGCCGTCCCCGCCCCTTCATTGACCGTCACATCATTGATCGAAAGACTGGCTGCATCATTATCCTGAATCGTCGCGACGCCGGTATCATTGCCAATGACAATCGCCGAATAGACAGTCACACCGTTATAACGCGGGTCCGACAGAACCACACTGAATGATTCTCCCTCTTCCACTAGACTGTCCTCGTTAACATTGATGGTAACGGTCGCCGAAGTCTGCCCCGTGGGAATGGTCACCAGCTGATTTGTGATCGCAGTAAAGTCCCCCGCACCAGCGGTCCCGACAACCGTAGAGGCTCGGACCGTCACATCAGCTGTGGTCGCTCGATTGATATGAATGGTAAAGACAAACGCACCATTTTCCGCAACTGAAATATCATTGATATAGAACAGTTCCCGGTTGGTAATATTCGCATTATTCGTTCCGGAAGAGGAAGTGAAGAAATCCATCCAGGTATCAAGTGGATTCGCCCCCGTTCCGATGGAACCGGCGGCATTCACTGATGCTGTTGCAGCAATAATATCGATCAGCGTATCGTCATTGTCCAGAATGGAACCGGATGCAGAATCCACGGCAACATGTGCGGTAGAACTCAATCCCGTAAGCTTGATATCACCAGCCGCATCCAGATCAATATTCCCTGATCCCGCATCGACCAGGGAGTTCTGATTCATGATAAACTGCCCGACGTTATTCCCATTCTGATAATTTACATCGATGGAAATATCGCCTGAATCAGACTGCAGAGTCGAACCGTAGTCCATCCAGACATTGCCTTCAGAAGTCAAGAAAATGTCTGCCACTTCGGAACTGATCAATGTGGAGCTATGCAAAGTAATTCCGTCATTGGAGATCGTACCGGCCCCCCCTGTACCATGCAGCGTGATGACAGCTGCGTCTGAGCCGGTCCCCGTGGATGTGATGGTGGAATTTTGAATTCCAATCCCCTGATTAAAATAGTTCGTACCATTTCCGCCCCCCTGCCCCAACAGGGTAAGATCTCCATCTCTTGTCGTAATGGTGGAATCCGCCATCTGGATTCCACGGTGATAGTCGAGCCCCCCTCCGCCGGTGCCGTCAATCGTAATCGTTGCCGCTCCGGTTCCGGTCCCTGTTGAGGTAATCAGAGCGTTATTGAGTTGAACTCCAAAGTGCTGACTACCAGAACCACCATAACCAGATCCCGTGATGGAAATATTCCCATCGACGCTCTGAATACCGGCGGCATTGCCGGAAATCATGACACCATGCCCCAGAAAGGTACTGGTGGCACCGGTACCAGTGATCGTAATGTCGGCTGCGCCGGCTCCGATACCAGTCGAGATAATCTCGCTTCCGTTAAGTAACATGACCCCCACGTTACCGGCGCCAGAACCATTGCCTCCCTGACCTGTCAACTGGATGTCACCCGAATCACTGGTGATCTGAGATTCACCCAGGAGCAAAACACCCACCAGGTTATCGGTTCCATTCCCCCCGATACCATTCAGAGTGATCGTACCGGCATCCGTGCCTGTGCTCATGGATGAAATGCTGCTGGAATCCATTTGAATACCGTAATTGTTATTGTCTCCGCTATTCGCTCCATAGCCGGTCAGAGAGATGTTTCCCGTCCCCGTCGTGGAAATCGTGGCACTATTCAGTTTGATCCCGGCGAACTGCCCGGTAGTACTTCCACCATCATTGGCTAACAGCGTGATCGCCCCGTCCACAGTCGTCAGACTTCGACCGGCGGCCAGGAAAATATTCCGGCTGGCGGTGAAATCAATCAGGCCATCGGTACTGGAAACATCACTGCTGACGGTAATCGTTTGTGCGAACACCGTCAGGTCACTGGCTCCCATCGCTGTGCCATTGTTCTGAAACGTGACGAGATCGTTACTGTCGCCAGTAATGGTCAGATCGCTGGCATTGAGACTGTCCAGGCCTTCCACATTGATCGTATCAACGCCGCTCCCATTGTTAGACTTAATGGTTACGCCGGATGCTGTCCCCACATAGTTAATCGCGGTCCCCAGCGTGGAATCGATGAGAGACATTCCGTTATCAGCGGTCCCATCATCGGAAAGGGTGACGGTCTCCCCCGCTCCCAGGAAGTCAAAGTTACGACTGGTGACATTCAGGCGATCTGTGATATTCGCAGTCCCCGTATACTGAATCAAACCACCGTCCACACTGATACTGCCGGAACTGTCACTGTTCAATGAATGAGTCACACTGCTGATCGAACCGGCGTAACTGCCTGGTTCCAGGACCACTGTCCCCTCATCGGTTTCACCATCAAAAGAGATACTGGCAGCCGGGAATGGTGTTCCATTACTGAAATCGACTGTCAACACATCCAGACCGGCCCCACAGTTGATATTCAGATAGGACACATTCACCAGCAATTCCGAATAGACCAGCGCGGCGTTCTGCCAGACTTCGAGAGTCACGCCATCCGCGTTTAACTTAAGCTCGAAATTATCCGCTGCAGCAGTCCCGTTAATCGTTGCCGTCAGATCGTCCTCGCCCAGAATGGTCGCCTGAGCCTGTACGTCGCTCAAAATGATGTTCGCATTCGCCCCCTGAACATTACTCAGATTCAGCACAAAGGATTCAATCGACTCCTGGACATTATCGTTAATGAGAGGAACCGTGATGGATTGAACTTCGCCGTCAAGATCACCACTGAAATTCAATGTGCCGCTGGTCGACACATAATCGGAACCGGCTGTGGCAGTTCCGTTTCCAGTAGCAAAATCGACACTGAAGGCGCTCCCGACTGCTTGACTGGAGGTGACCGAGAATGTCGCGGTTCCGTCGTACTCATTGACGACAACATCATCGACGGAAAGGATGCTGTTCACACGCTGAATCAACATCGCATCGGCAATCACATAGCCGTCCGCAGATTCGTTGAACATCGATACGGTAATCACACCATTTTCATCGACGGTGAAGAGTCCCAGATCCTGCCAGTCGTAACCATTATAGCCCCAATCCGCATCCAGAGTCTGCTGGTCGATGATCTGGGTATCGGGTCCGCCTTCGATACCGGAAACCGTTACCGTCGTATTCGTGGCTCTGTTGGCATGAGGATACCATTGCCCTGAAATACGATAGACGCCGGCAGTCAGGCCATCGAAGAACCATTCTGCACTGGCTCCAGTATTCGTCCCCGGCGAGAGGTAGTAGGCATCATCATTGTAGTACAGCGTATCTGGCAGATAGGTCCAGCCTGGACCATTGATAATAAAATCGTCATCCCCTCCATCAATGACCCGTTTGTATGGGGAGTTATTGACATAAAATCCATAATTTGTGCCGACACCAGAGAGGTTGACAACATGTGCTTCCAGTGGATTGCCACTCTCTCCGACCCAGTTAGCGGCATTTAAGACCGCTGTTGTGGCATACACCTCCGGGTTGACATCACCATTGTCCAGAATAGAGCCAATCGTTGAATCGACGGTGACCGTTCCTCCGGCGACCAGACTGGTCAGGTAAGTGTCACTATGCGCATCAATGTCGATGTTGCCACTCACCGCCTGAAAAACGGTACCGGTATTCATGTAGAAGACACCGGTATTTCCAGAGTTGAGATAACTGGCATCAAAATCCAGATCGCCATAGGCTGATTGCACCAGTGAGTTGGCGTAGAACCAGACGTTTCCGCTCGATTGTATGGAAATATCGGCGAGTTGACTGCGGATTTTTGTATTCGTTGTCCCAACGAAACCATCATTGGATGCAACTCCAGTTCCCCCGGTGCCACTGATAAGAATGTCTTCGGTGAATTCTGAATTCCCCGTGGAAGTGATACCAAATTCGGCCAGTACGATTCCCTGGCTGAAGTTCCCACTGGCTGAATCTCCGCCCTGACCAATCAGAGTGACTCCCCCGTCGATCGTTGTAATATCAGACTGGTAAAGGTAGAGCCCTCTCGTATAGTCAGATCCGGTACCCCCTGTTCCATCGAGCGTAATGGATGCTGCGGTTTCACCCGTTCCCAGAGAGGCAATCGTCGAGCCGTTATACATGAAAATGCCCAGGTTGTTCGTTGTGCTGCCCAGCCCTCCCTGACCAGTCACCTGGATGTCACCATAATAACTTTCAATTTCGGTACCACTGATACCAACGCCTGAGTTCGAAGACGTTCCATCTCCCCCCTCACCACTGATGGTAATCGTCCCCGTTCCACTCGATGTAATCTGAGTTTCCGCAAGCAACGTTCCGAAATTCGTCCCGGCCTGGGCACTCCCGGTTAGACCATCAATCGACAGATTCCCGTTCACGATGCTGACAGTCGTTTCATTCAGGCTCACCCCGAAGTTTTCAACGCCGGTACTGTTCCCTCCCTGCCCTGTTAAAGTCACGTTACCATCCAGACTGGAAACGGTCGCGTCATTGAGCAGAATGCCTCGGTTCGAATTCGTTCCGGCTCCCCCAAATCCAGAGATGGTAATATCGGCAGAGTACTGCCCCGTTCCGGTTGAAGAGATTCCGGCTCCGTTAAACACGACTCCCATCTGATTCCCACCAGAACCAGTGCCCGCCCAGCCCTGGAGTGAAATATCGCCATCAACACTGGTTATCTGCGAAGCGGGATTACTCACATTGATACCATAACCCCCGTTGACACTGCTGCCACCAAACCCCTGCAGGGTAATCCTCGCTGCGTTACTGCCCGTGCCGGTGGAAGTAATCGTCGTACCGAAGTCAACTTGAATTCCACGATTGTCACTGCCAGTCCCGTTCCCGCCCCAACCGATCAGGGTCGAATACCCCTGATTGAGACTGAGAGAGACATCATTGAGGTATAAGCCAAAGTTATTCGAGCCACCATCCCCACCATAGCCTGACATGTTCACAGCCCCGGTTGCAGTGGAACTCACGACCGTACCAGAATGCAGATTAATTCCATACAGCCCATCGCTGGCGGCGTCATCGCCTGCATATCCACTCATCGTAATATAGCCCGCGCCCGTGGAAACAATCGAAGCATTATCAGCTTCAATCCCCGTAAAATTACCGGACTCATTTCCATATGAATTTGCCGTTAACTGAATACCACCATCGATTGTGGTCAGGCTGCTGCCGCTATTCAGCAGAATAGTCCGGTCTGCCAGCAGTCGGGTCTTGAGTTTCGATGTCGAAATCGTGGCATCGACTGAAATCGATTCTGCCGTCAGTTCCAGATACTTATGATCCGAAGAGGAAACCAGGCCGGTACTGCTGACATTTTCCTGCACGCTCAGGCTGCCCGTTGTATCGATTTCAATGGACCTGGTCGCAGTGATGCCCGTAACACTACCGGCATTACCGAGAATCAGATCTCCTGTATTCGATACATAAAAATCAGATCCGGCAACACCTTCCAGGTTTGTCACCGCAGTATCCAGTGCGTTCATCGCCTGCGTCAGAGAATCTAACCCTACCGATATCGCGGCACTCAGCACTGCTGCACCAGCTTCGATATCCAGGTAGGTATTTCCAGCATCATTAATAGAACTGTTTTCGGAAATTAGTGTCACAGTCCCAGAGGTCTTCAAACCAGATATACCCAATCCGTATTCCGCAAGCAGAGTCAGATCACCACTGCCGGCATCGATCCGGGCTCCATCTTCCATCTCAATACTTCCCTGGTGATCAACGGAAGCATCTGCTGCTGTCAGACTGATATTGCCGGACGTAGAACTGATTAATGTATCTGCGGAAAGAGTGAGCTTCTCGTTCGACTCAATACTGATATCACCGGCAATGCTGTTGACAGTCAATTCATCACTGGTAATAAATCCCCCCGCCTGAATGCCACCAGGATCGGTGACTGTTCCCACCAGGAGAATGTCGGCAGCGTCAGTTCCCGTACCTGTGGAGGAAAACGTCGTTTTCCCCATCAGGATACCAACGGAGATCATCCCATCTCCCCCGGAACCGAAAAGCTGAACGTCACCATCGACACTCTGAATGTTGTTATAACCGCTGGTGAAGACCGTGGCGATTCCCATTGAAATCGGACCCAAACCGCCTTGTCCGGTTAGTGTAATCGCAGCCGCTTCTGTTCCCGTACCAGTGGAACTGATTTCACTACTACGCAGATTAATACCCACATTGTAGTTTTCACTTCCGTCTCCTCCCCCCGTTCCATTGAGTGAGATATCCCCCATGACACTCGTAATCGTCGCCCCGGAGATCCCGATACCGTAATTAAATGAATCGCCGGCTCCCCCCTGTCCAATCAGAGTGATTGTGCCGGCATCAGTACCGACTGAGGTGGAACTGATAAAGGCGTCTCCGCGAAGCCCCACACCATAATTGGAACTCGTATTTGCCTGATCTCCCCCACTTCCATCCAGCAGAATTGTCCCGGTACCCGTTGAAGAAATCGTCGCGCCGTTGACGTCAATCCCGTCGAAGCTTTCGAGAATGCCCCCACCCGCATGGGCAATTAAACTGATCCCGCCATCCACTGTCGTAAGACTGCTGCCTGTCGTGAGCAAAAGATTTCGGCTCGCTGTCAGCGAGATCGCCCCCGAAGTCGCACTGATACCGCTTTCAACAGTAATCGTCCGCGCATCAACAGTCAGCGCATGGGCTCCCATCGCAATCGTATTCGCCTGGAAGGCAACATCATCATCACTGTCACCACCAATTGTCAGATCACCGGCATTCAGGCTGTCCAGCCCCAGAATGCTGATCGAATCAGAGCCGCTCCCACTGTCAGTCTTGACCGTCACGGTTCCGCTGCCTGCAAAAGTCACCGCCGCCCCCAAAGTAGAATCGATCAGTGACAACCCGTCATCCGCGGTTCCATCATCGGATACGGTAACGGTCTCCCCCGCTCCCAGGAAGTCGAACCCCCGATTCGTCACAGACAACTGATCGACCAGCGATCCCACGCCGGTATACTGAATCACTTGACCATCAATATTGACCGTACCGGCAGTCTCGCTGCTCAAGGAGTGAGTCACTGTGGTAAAAGAACCAGCATAACTGCCCGGTTCGAGAATGATTTCCCCCCCGTCAACGTCTCCATCGAAATTGATATTCCCCAGGAGGAAAGGCAGCCCGTTACTCAAATCGATAGTGAGTGTGTCGACGCCTGCACCACCGTTGATATTGAATTCAGTATAATCGGTCAGCAGTCCGGAATAGACGAGCGTCGTATCGTTCCACAACTCAAGTGTGACTCCATCGGCATTCAGTTGGAGCAGAAAATCATCTGCAGTTGCAGTTCCACTAAAAGAAATACTGTCGCTGGCGTTGATCGTCGCAATACCCTGGGAGTCTGCCAGTGAAACATTCAGTCCGCCAGCCTGCAAATTACTCAGATTGACCAGCAGGTTCTCCGCAGATTCAACCTCACTGTCATCGGTCAGCGTGACGGAAATGGTCTGGGTTTCTCCTGCTGTTCCGGTAAAGGTGAGGGTGCCAGATCCACTTAAGTAGTCGCTGCCTGCCACCGCAGTTCCATCGGCTGTCGACCAGTCAACGCTCACGCCTCCCAGCACTTCCTGATCGAGAGTAACCGTGAAGACAGCAGTCCCTGCCTCTTCATTTACTGTCACATCATCAATCGAAAGCGTTGCTGCATCATTATCGCTGAGAGTCCCGGTTCCGGTATCATTCAGAATGATCACGCGCGACTCATCGGTTTCACCGTTAAAACGGGGGTCCGACAAGATGACCTGGAACTGCTCATCACCTTCCACAACAGAATCATCGGTCAGTGTGTAGGTGATGGTTTTCGATGTTTCTCCGGGGTAGAAGTAAACAGTAACATCACTCAAATCAACAAAGTCAGCGCTGTCCGTAGTCCCCATCTGTAGAGATGCCGTAACCGAAATCGGTTTTGATGCTTCATGGTCCAGGGTCACTTCGAATGAGATCGCTCCCCCCTCAGACTGAATCGCATCAGAAATACTGATCCCGGCCTGGTCGTCATCCAGAATGGAAAATTCAGCCCCCTGAAAACTTATGTTACCTGTGCCGGAATATTGAATGTCATTGAGAGTTACATAGAGTTTCTCGTCATATTCTACAATATCATCGTTTGTCAGCTGCAGCGTCAGATACTGTTTCTCGTTGGCAGTTCCAGTAAATTCGACTACTCCACTGTAGGATTCAAAGTCGTCATTATCAGTAGCACTGTCGGGGCCCGCGATGCCCAGCAGTGAGCCGGATACATCCAGCCCGACAGTCACTCCGGAATCCAGTTGCTTTGTATTGGTCAACTCAATCGTCAAAGTACCGTCGTTTTCATTGAACATTGTCTGTGTCACGATAATGTCAGAGGCGTTTTCAATTTCAGCCTCAATAACAGAGACCGAATTGATCCAGTCGGCAAAGGAGCCGGAAGGATAATTGCCGAAATCCCCGTTTGCTCTTGAAGTATTGTATTCGCCAACCAGACTGATCAGGTCTCGATAATTTAACTTACCATCCTTGTTGTAATCCAGTTGCCAGATTTCATCATTATCCTCTGTATCTTGTGCCGAATCTCCTGCGTAATCTTTCAGCACTAAATTGTATCTGGCTACAAACCTGATGAGATCTCTGTAATTGACAATCCCGTCATCATTAATGTCATAAATGTTAGGATGGATCAGGAACTCGGCTGCATCTCCCTCCTGGTAATGTGCACCACCACTGGTCGGGTCGAGTGTCATATCGGAATCATTCACGATGCTGTGAATCGTCAGACCAAAATCGGGATTCTGTGGTACCAGACTCCGCAACAGTTGTCCTGAATTCTCGGGATCGACAGTCGTATTAACCGTCATCTGAACTTCATCTCCTTCAAGCGCCTCAAACTTGACTCGGGCAAACAGCAGATGCGCGCTGACACCCAGTCCAGAAGCACTTGTGGAGGCCGAGATATGCTGCACGATCCCTTGCGAATCGTCAATCACAGACTTCTGATTCAGACTGAAGGCTTCACCAAATTCGACCTGAGTGGCTGATGTGACGCCGTGATTCAGATAAGTTAAATCCACGTCAGCCGACTTAATCCCCGGCGTACCTGCATCAAATGTGTAAGGTGTGCTTAACCAGATCTCAACCCAATACCCCTGCCACTCTTGCAGGTTCAGTTCACTGTCGGGTAATTCAGCGATTTCTCCATTCGTTCCCTGAGGGGTATTCGTGGGATCCAGAACCACGCGCAGTTCTACCCGGACTTCGGCTCCCTCTTCGGAATCGTTAACAATCTGCACCGCATAATCTTCACTTAAACTCGATGCCGCATTACCAGAGGCATCCTCAGTAGTCGCATTGAATGTGTACGTCGCGGGACTGGCTGTCGTTCCTGCAGCTAATGTCTGATTGTAAGCAAGCGTCCAGTTACCTTCTGAGTCCGAAGTAGTCGCCCCGATCGACACCGGAACTGCCAGATCGGTCCGAAAGACTTCAACCGTACTGTTCGCTTCCGCGGTCCCCTTAAGTGTCAGCTCCTGATCACGAGTAATATGATTAGTCCCATCGATGCCGATATCATCGATCACACCAGTGATCACGGGGGCCTCTGACACATTATCGACGGTGACAGTAAACTCAGCAGACGATGGACTCTGATGGCCGACGACGTCAGTCATTTTCGCATAAAAGACGTACTCACCACTCCCGGCAACGGTATGCTCCAGACTCCATTGCCTGGAGGCATTCGCAGTGACGGTCGCCAGCGGCGTCTCACCCAGGTAAACCGTGACCGCTGAATTCGCCTCAGCATATCCTGCAAGCGTAAAGGTTTCCTCGTTAGTAAGCCGATCCCCCTGCAGCCCGGAGTCACCTGCTGTCAATCCGGTGATCGTCGGAGTCTCTCCCGTCAGGTCAACGGATACATCATATTCAGCAGACTCAGATCCCAGGTTTCCGGCAACGTCTGTCGCGGTCGCATAAAAAGAATAGTCGCCTTCAGACAGATAGCTGCTTTTAATCGTTGTCCAGTTTCCAAAAGCATCTGCGACAGCTGTCTTGACCACCGAATCAGTATCTGATCGGCGAACCTTAACAGTACTGCCTGCTTCCGCAGTCCCGTAAAATGACAGTTGCTGTTCCGTCGTAATACCATCACTGTCACTGAGCCCTGTATCTTCAACGATACCGACAATCACAGGTGCCAGCGGTGCGACAAAGTCGATGGTATATTCTTGCCCGCTCTCATAAGTCCCGTTTCCAGCACCCGTCCCTCCCAGGGGATTTCCATAGATGTCGACAATGGAGTCATCGTCAACCACATCCAGGCGCAGTGTCCCTGATTCAACTCCGGTGTCAGTGCCAGTGTTAACTGTGACTTGCGTATAAGCAGCGGTATGATTCACGCTTTCGATTGAGACCTGATCGAGATTTCCGGTTGTGGTCAGCACGAAATCATACTGATCAACGCCGGAAACCTGTTCAGAATAATATACCCGAAAGACGACCGTGTCGGCGTTGTTCACGGCAGCATCGAACCGGACGACGGAAGTCACCAGAGGATCCGATGAATTAGCCGTCAGAACCACATCGTTTCCGTCACCGCCGACATAACTGATCCGGAAACGGGTACTTCCAAAGACGACATCCGCCCCTTCAGGCAGTCCACTGAAGGTACCGACAAACGGTGCCCCGGACTCGTTTCTGATAATGGTATAGCTGGTGTTGTCACCAGGAACAAAACTATCGAAGACAACTTCCAGGGTCGTATTACTCAGATCAATCGCATCGGTCATCGTATACTGATCGTAGCCGCTGCCCGGAGCCGTTCCGTTAATCGCTACCCGAAATGCAGAGCCGGGCTCGAACGAAACATTGGTGGAAGGGTCCAGCGTGAGACGATTCATTCCCTGCACGCTGTCATAGAATTGAACCTGCGGCGCGGTGAACGTCACAGCCGACTCAATGAAGACATCATTTTGAAACTGCAGTTGATGACCGGAATTCACATTCAGATCCGCATTCACAACCGTCGAGCCATCCCCGGCAGTCGTTACGTTCCCGATTCCGGTTATACCACCTACCTCACCATTGAAGGTCACCGTCCCCTGGTTCGTGGTATTGACGGTCAGGCTGGCTCCTTCAGGATCGGTAAACAGGGCTTCGTATCGAAACGATCTTTGGGTGATACCATCCTCAGTCACCTCTACAGGCAGAATTTCACCAATGGTACCAGCCCCGTTTTCAATCCCTGTCCTGTGGTAGAATTTAATATTTCCTACGGTTGAATTATTGTAAAGTGCCTCTTTGTAATGAACTTCGATTTTATTGGTTTTTTCATAGAGTCGGATCTGAAAACTGACGGGAGCAGCTTTATCAAAATTGACGCTACCAGTATTAATTTTCAAATGATTGACATTGTCATACTGGATCACAAACACGCGTTCGCCGGGATCGCCCAGTGTTTGGTAGTAAATCTCTCCATCATCAGCCCCGGGATCCAGGATACTCCACCATCCCGCGATCAAATTATTCGGTGGATCAGTAGACGGAATCTCGGTTGTATTCACATTAAAAGATTGTCCGCCTGTAAAAGTGACAAAGCCGCCTGCATTAACATAAAGACCCGAGTACGAATTTTCGAAAAACCGAAAATCAAAACCGAGTTCAAGTAAGCCCGATTCTGCCTGTAAATTTTGAAGCACCAACCCTAGCGGAACGCCGGTGCTCTTGATGTCATCCCAGGTATAGTCGATCTCAGTTAAGTCGTAAGAATCGGTACCAGCTTCTTCCCAGGTATTTACGGTCCCATTAAAAGTAACATTTTCGCCATTGAGGGCTAAATCCAACCCCAATGAAACTGTACCGTCATAGGTCTGATCCCCAGTCGTCGTTATCGTATCAGCCTTAAGATTAATTTCCTCTGCGGTCAAATGCAGCCCTTGCAGAGAAAGGTTATCAAAAACAGTGATCGTATCATTCCCACCCCCGGTATTGATGTGAATCTGGTTCTGTTTAAAGCCAATGACCTGCTCGTCATGATAAATATAATAAGTTACAACCCCATCGACATCATACGAATAAATCCTGAGGTCATCATCGCTGCTGCCGGTCTGAAGAGTGACTTCCGAATCAGTACCATTCAACTGCAGATCGAGATCATCGATCTGCTCTACACTTTCTGACTGAACCGTAATGGTTGTTCCACTGGTCGTCAGAGTGGAGACGGTATTGAAATTTTCATCGACCGCATGAGTAATCTGATCAGGATCACCAAGGAATTTCAGAATATCATTTCCACTTCCACCACGCAGACGAATCTGTGCGGAGAGACTTGAGTCGAGAATAATCTCATCATCGCCGAGTCCGGCGTCAATTAAGATTTCGCCTTCTGTATCCAGATTCAGATCGATCGTATATGCCTCAAATAAAGGCTCATTGGTATCTGTATATTGTTGGGTTTTGGCGGAATCAGAATAAGGAATAACCATCACACTGACGGTATCCGCGTCAATCTGGGTGAGAGTAATCCGATCATGCCCTCCCGTTCCGGTCACATATGCGAGATCCGGGATACCATCTCCGTCATTCTGCCCATTATTATCTTTCAAACCAATCTCAGGATCGTTCGCGATCTGTAAATAATTATTCGGTTCTGTGACCTTTTCTCCATCCTGTCGTTGTGTGAGATCGTATCGAATCACCTCGTAGGGATCTTCGCTATATTTGGCATACTGAGTGATCACACCACCATATGACAGGGGACTCGTCGTATGAAAGATGCTGAATGTGTGAAACGCTTCATGTGTCGCTGTGAAGGCCAGGCGATTTACCAGATTTTGATTGAATTCATCGGTACCCACAGTTCCACTGGTAAAGTCAAAAATTGTATCTGCGAATACGACTGCTGCTTCATCTTGAAAATTCCCCTGCTGGTATTCACCCTCGACATTTTGCTTCTCTAAATCAGCAGCAGCAGCGAGCCCGTACAGAAGTTCGTTATTTGACTCAACCCGGGAGGAGCCGACTGAGCCCCCGTCAAACCTGGGAGATGTGACCTCTGTTAAATAGACATAAGCATCGTATCTCCCTGTATCAGCAGTAGAATCACCTGATTTTTTCATTGTCGCCTGAGCATCACTCAAGCTGCTGGAAGAGGCAATTTGAACATCAATATCAAAGGGCTCGAGTGACTGTCGAACTAGTGCAATCACCGCATTCCCTAATGCAATCAGATCGTCATCATTAACATCATTAACTCCATCAAAGTCATAGTTCAGACTCCGGAAATTAAGGATATCAGAATTTTGCAATCTATCAGAAACACTATAATCAACACCCGATGGCCCATAGTTATTTAGATCGGGCCCGGTTCCCCGAAAATTACTTCCGTTACCATTGTTGTTACTTTGATCGATTTTTTTGAGGTCAAGCACCGTTGTCTGCATTACCTCGTCTGCAAACCCTTCGCCGAAGTCGAGGAAGATTGTCGTCGTCAGCATGACGCGGTCCTCCAGGGGGTCCACGGTTCGCATGCTGTTCTGTTGGGCCGCCTCCCACCGCTTCCGCATCGCTCTGCGAGCGCGGGAATTGTAACGGGGGCGTCGACGAATCCGGGAAACAAGACTGCTCAACCAGTTCGAAATCAGCACGGCGAACTCCTCTCAACCGAATGAAATTCTGATGTTGTTGTCTACTTTAGAAATGAATTGCAAAGGTGGGTTTCATAGCAAAGATGTAACTCACTGCAGTTCACTGGCAACAGAGATGACATGTATACATTAAATATCCATACCCATTCGGAATATCTATACAATTATTTCATTTGACGAAATATTCACGAAATAGAAATATTCGTCCGTACATTAGTCAAGCTAGAGAAAATAGACGCCTGTATCTAATAGTCAGCTCTCTCTAATTAGCTAATGCCATCTTCTCACTTCCTGACGTTTTCCAGATTTTCCTGTGACTGTGCGTCGGGTTCGCCCTCACAAAGGTGATCTAGCTACCGACAGAGGGTCTGTCATCGATCAAAACTGGAACTGAGAGGGCTTACTGATGAAACTCAAATCCAACTTCACCTGTGCTGCACTGCGTTTGATTCCGGAACTGCTCCAGGGACTGGTCAAACAGAAACAAAGACGCGCATCCCGGGCAGCCACCCAGTGCAGACAACCCGCAGCCTGTTTGATTGAATCCCTCGAAGACCGCAGGCTGCTCACAGCCGCCTTTGCTGAATTCATCGACCCCAATCCGAGCCTAGACAATGGTTTTGGTGACTCGGTTGTCCCCCTCAGCACCGGCAATGTCGTGATCACAGCTCCCTGGGATGATGCAGGGGGAGAAGACGCCGGCGCGGTTTATCTGTTCGATGGCTCTACCGGAAACCTGATCAGTACCCTCATCGGCTCGACTGAAGACGATCGCCTCGGTTTGAGTGGAGTGACGGCCCTCGCGACAGGCAATTTTGTCATCTGCAGTCCCTACTGGGACAACGGCTCCTGGGACGATGCAGGAGCGGTTACCTTTGGAAACGGAAATACCGGGATCAGCGGAACGGTTTCCTCTTCGAACAGTCTGGTGGGAACCTACTACAATGATTATCTGGGGCGCATCAACTATAGCGAAGACATCAGCGCTGTAACCGCCCTCCCGAACGGGAACTATGTCGTCAGCAGCCCTAACTGGGACAATGCCGCTGAACAGGATGCCGGCGCTGTTACATTTGGGAATGGACACACAGGGGTCACAGGTTCCATCACGGCCAGTAACAGTCTGATCGGCACCTCCAGCTATGATGCCGTAGGCGTTACCGGAGTAACTCTCCTCGATAACGGAAACTATGTGGTCAGCGTCCCCAACTGGGACCAGATCAGAATCGAAGAGGGAGGCTATGTCCAGCGTACCAGAGATGTCGGTGCAGTAACCTGGGGCAGTCAATCCACCGGAGTCACAGGGATCATCTCATCCTCAAACAGCCTGGTGGGATCACAGACAGATGATTACGTGGGCGGTATGTTTCTCGGTAATTCGGGGGTGACCGTGCTCCCGAATGGCAATTATGTCGTCAGTAGTCCCTATTGGAATAATGGAACCGCAACACAGGCTGGCGCAGTCACATTTGGTAACGGCAATTCGGGTATAACCGGCGTCGTATCCGTCAATAACAGTCTGGTCGGATCTTCGACCTCGGACCATGTAGGCAGTATTGAATCTGTCTACCGTGTCAGTACTGAAACAAGCATCACAGTCTTATCCAACGGAAACTATATTGTCTCCAGTCCCTACTGGGACAACGGTTCGGTCCTGAATGCCGGAGCAGTCACCTTCGCCAGTGGAACAGCAGGCATCAGCGGAGTGATTTCCTCAACCAACAGCCTGGTCGGTTCTTCAACAAATGACGAAATTGGCGGCTGGTCCCGGGGGGGCATGCGTAGTATTACCGAGCTCAGCAATGGAAATTTTGTAATCAGCAGCCCTGACTGGGATCATGGCTCCGCAACCGATGCGGGTGCCGTCACGTTCGGTAATGGAACGACTGGCATCACAGGAGTCCTCTCCTCAGCCAACAGTCTGGTGGGCTCCTCCAGCGACGACCAGGTCGGGTTATTTGATTACTATGGACTCTCGTTCGTTACCACGTTGACTAACGGCAATTACGTCGTCAGCAGCCCGTTCTGGGATAATGGCGATCTGAGCGACGCAGGTGCTGTCACCTTTGGTAACGGCACCACAGGCACCACTGGCGTAATCACTTCTGCCAACAGCCTGGTCGGTTCCACCAGTGATGACAGGCTGGGATATACTAATTCACGAGGGATCTCTGCCGTGACGCCGCTTTCGAACGGTAACTATGTTGTCAGCAGTCCGGACTGGGACAATGGCACCAACCAGGATGCGGGCGCATTCACTTTTGGAAACGGCATCAGTGGAACCAGCGGTACCATTAATGCATCCAACAGCCTCGTTGGTACCAGCGCAAAAGATGAACTCGGAAGTATGGATATTGAGCAGACTTCTGCCGTCACGGCCCTGCCCAATGGTAACTATGTTCTCACCAGCCCCTCCTGGGATAACGGTGATCTCTACAACGCGGGTGCAGTCACGTTCGGTGATGGAACTACGGGTGTAACCGGAGT
This sequence comes from Gimesia chilikensis, assembly GCF_007744075.1. Taxonomy (NCBI): domain Bacteria; kingdom Pseudomonadati; phylum Planctomycetota; class Planctomycetia; order Planctomycetales; family Planctomycetaceae; genus Gimesia; species Gimesia chilikensis. Next base: position 5,571,619 of record NZ_CP036266.1, read on the forward strand.
GATTTCAGCTGCGAACAGCCTGATCGGAACAATAGATAATGATCGACTGGGATATTCCGGAGTTACGGTGCTTACCAACGGCAATTATGTCATCACCAGTCCCTTCTGGAACAACCCGAACGGAGAGTACGGCATCGCTTATGCTGCCGGTGCCGTCACGTTTGCTAATGGCAGCACCGGTATTACAGGAACGATCTCAGAAAGCAACAGCCTGGTCGGTACCGACAGCGACGACATTGTAGGCGGCACGAATTATGAGGGCTTTACCGGAGTCATCCCTCTAACCAATGGAAATTACGTCGTCAGTTCACGGAACTGGTCGGTTGGTTTAGAGGCAAATGCAGGTGCAGTCACTTTCGGCAACGGCACAACCGGGGTCCAGGGACCAGTCTCCTCTGAAAACAGTCTGATTGGTGCTCAGATAGGTGACCTTGTCGGAGACATCAGCTTCACCGGTTTTAACAGTGTGCACGCTCTCCCAAACGGAAACTACGTTGTAATGGCCAGCTACTGGGATAACGGCACGATTGAGGACGCAGGAGCGATTACATTAGGCAATGGGTCAACAGGCACGAGTGGCGTTATCTCAGCCAATAACAGTCTTGTGGGATCGTCTCATTATGATCACCTCGGCATCAACGATCCTGAAGGATCCTATGAACTGACAATTCTCGACAACAGTAATTTTCTGGTGACCAGCCCTGGATGGGATGCGGGGGCAAACTACAACCTTGCAGCAGTGACCTTTGGCAATGGAACCACCGGACTCAACGGTCCTCTCTCTGCAAATAACAGCGTCTCGGGTCAGAATTCGAGGACCGAGCTTCCCCAGATCGTACTGGATGCAGTCAATAATGCGTTCTACATTTCTTATTCGGATCAGGGAAAGGTCTATGCGGGATCGCAGGGAACGGGACTGGTTCAAACCAGCATCGATGAAATCTCTGATCTCAGTATCGATAAAAATGCAGCACAACAGACAGTCAACCTTACAGGTATCACAGCAGGTGGTGCGGCAACGAACCCCAGGCGGGTTACTGCAACCAGCAATCACCCGGCACTGATTCCCGATCCGACCGTAATTTATAACACGCCTGCGGAAACAGGCAGCCTGACGTTCACACCTGTAGCAGACCAGAGTGGTGTCGCCATCATCACCGTAACTGTCGAAGATGGTGGACTTGATGGTGATCTGGATACCCAGGAGGATAATGGATTCTTTCAGCGCACTTTCAATGTATTTGTTGACTACTCTGGAGAATCAGTATCTGCTGAAATCAACCTGCAGGTTGTCAGCTCCCCGACAGAAATCAACGCGAATGGTACCGCCTCGGATATACCTGATCACCAGTCAGACGTCTTGGAATGGTCCTCATTCTGGGTGGAACTCTGGGTGAATACGAATGACAATTTCAGCCAGGGTATCTTCTCCACGAGTCTCGACCTGAACTATCAGAGTGCCTATACGACGGCAACCGCCATCGAGTTCGGGCCTGCCTTTTCCCTGAATCAGAGCGGCACCATTGACGATGCCTCCGGGAGCATCACCGGTCTGTCTGCAGAGACAGCTCAGACCGATCTGGGAGTTTCCGAGCACCTGCTCTTTGCCCGCATCAGATTTGAATCGCTGGCCGAAGATGGAGTCGACCTGGATCTGGACCAGCAGCAGATCGGTCCCCATGACCTGGAGCTCGCTTTTACCTCTGCAGAAGTCGGTCTCGTCTCCGGTTTACCGGTCACGGTCAGCGGTAGCACGCTGCAGACAACCAGTATCTGGGCGAATCCTTATGACCTCAATGACGATGATGCCATCAATTTTCGTGACCTGCTCCTGTTCGCCAGCGTTTATGGCGAGACACCCAGCCAGTCGCAATCCGTCTATGCCTGGTTCGCAGATCTGAATCAGAACGATCGTGTTGAATTCAAAGACTTGCTCCTGTTCGCCAGCAATTACGGCAAACGCAAACTTGAATCGCCCGCGATCATTTATCCCCTCAATTATCCGGACGCGTGGAACAATCAGTTGAGACTTGCCGCAGCTGTTCCTGCATCACAAAATCCCACTCCTTTATCTCAGACCGCAGCGGAAGAGATGCTGCAGACAGCTAAAACAGATCTCACATCTCAACTCTCTCCAGAAGATCAGCTGCAACTGGACGCGATTCAGGTCCAGGTCGTTGATCTCCAGGGAGCTGTGCTGGGACGTGCAGCCGAGAATACGATCTACCTCGACGCCACCGCTGCGGGTCAGGGCTGGTTCATCGATCCGACACCTCGTGATCATAGTGAATTTCAGCAAACAGACGACTTATCCTTAGTCGCTCTGCCGGACAGCGACGCAGACGGTCAGGTCGATCTCTGGACAGTCATCCGCCACGAGCTCCAGCACCTGTTGGGATACGAACATCAGGAACAGGGCCTGCTGGAAAGCACGCTCCAACCGGGAGTCCGTAAACTGACCGAATGGGAACAGGACGCCGACCTCTATTTCGCCTCCCTGCAGGCAGAAACGGAACTCAGTCCGTTTTAATCCGCAACGGTTTCAATGTGCTGTGACTGATATTCCCGACACTGCTCCATGAGCTGGTTGGTCAGATAGATCACCTCAACCACATCCATGGTCGTCGCCGCATCTCGTAACTGGCCGGCCGCCGCAGCCACTTCAGGCAAGTTCTGCTCTTTTGCCAGTGTGTGAACTTCATCTGCGAGGTCCGCGAGTCCGTCAAAGTCCTGCCTGTCTATCATCTGCCCCAGTCCGTCCATGGTCTGACCCAGCCGCAACGCCGCTTCCGAAGAAATCGCGGGCTCTTGTGCTTCAGATCCCTGTGAATCGGGCGTCTGTCCAACAGGCGCCGGTTCCCGCGCGACTGGTTCGCTGAAGTCCATATCCCGGGGAACGAGGTCCCACCGCGAAACCTGGTTACGCCCGCCCCGTTTGGCGGCATACAGGCACTTGTCGGCTTCGTCCAGCAGGTCCTGGGCGTTCTCTGCCCCCAGGCTGACGGCAGTCGCACCAAAACTGGAGGTCACCTTCAGTTCTTCGAATTCAAGACGCTCGACTGCCCGGCGGTACTCCTCGGCCACCTGGGCGGTCTGATCAATGTCATGTCCCGGCAGGAGAATACAGAACTCTTCTCCCCCATACCGGCAGAGTACACCCGGCGCCGTGACCAACTCCATCAGCGTTGCACCAATTCCTTTCAATACCAGGTCACCGGTTGAGTGCCCATGATTGTCATTGATCGACTTGAAATGATCGATATCCAGTAATACGCATCCCAATGGTGTCCCCTGCTCTTTTGCTTCTGCCCAGAGGGTCTCCATCTGTTCGTAGAACGAACGTCGATTCAGGCAGGATGTCAGCGGATCGCGTGTCGCCAGGTATTCCAGTTCCTGGTTTTTCTGCTGAATTTCTTCTCGCGATTCGTGCAGTGCCTGCAGCATCTTGCGTAACTCTGATTTCTTTTTCTCCAGTTCGGTCACATCTTCAAAACTGACCAGCACTCCCCGTGATCTGCCTTCATCGTCCTGCACCGGTGCGCAACTGACAACAAAACAGTCAGCGACAGTCGTATTGCTTTCCAGTGACAGTGTAATCCCCTTATGGGTCTCCCCATCTGTTAAGACGCGCGTCCAGGGTAGTATATTTTCCGATTCATCCTCAGTCTCGCTCTGAATCATCCACGGCAGTTTGCCAACCGGTTGCCCCTGCAGCTGTTCGGGCGTGGTCCGTAGTGCGCGTGCAATCGTTTTATTCGCCAGGACAATCTGCTCTTTCGTATCCAGAATCAACAGGCCACCGGCCAGCGTATCTAATGCTTCCTGCACCCGTCCCGGAATCACCCGGGACGGGTTCAGCGACTGCAGGGTTTTCCGCAGAAAGAGAGCGAACAGCAGAAAACAGCATCCAACAACAAAAACGATATATCGCGTCATCGGTCTGTACCACAATGACTGCAGGCTCCCGTGTTGAATCGGATAATAAATCTCCAGTTGTCCCCAGGGCAGATTCTGCTCCCGCAGTTCGATGCGAACCTGGTTGAACTTGCTGGCGAGATCAGCATCGGTCAGATTGACTGTCGGCCCTGCGTGTAGAAAGACCTCTCCATCCTGCTTTCTGAGCACGGCACTGCTGATATCGGGATTATGTTTTACGACCGCTGCGAGATAGTCTTGTAGTGCTTCAGAATTTCTCTGGGTCAGAAACAGCGAACTGCTGACCGCGAGTGCCTCACAATAGCGGGCCCGGTCTTCCATCTGCAAACGCGACAGGTTCGGAGCCAGATTCAAGCTGCAGGCGATCAGCATCGTACTCAGCGTGAGTATGACCAGTCCTGTGACAATTCGAAAAGTGACTGAAACACGCATTAGAGCAACTCACTTTCGTTAACGGGAGCGGAGGCTTCGGCCTGCTCGATAATACTCTGCAGAGAATCTCCTCCCTCTTCACAATCCTCACCAAACTGGTCAAGCACCGCAATCGGGTCCATAAATCGCCAGGTCGGCAAACTGCTGGCCAGCCCTGCCATCAGATAGCCCCCCTGTAACAGCCAGATCAACAACCCGGATGAAACCGTCGTCGTGACCACCGCCGCGGCACTGATCAGTCGCTGTTCAGAATCAGTCGTCAGGTTTACCTGTTCCTGAATGTCCTCGTAGCGGGTACTCACCAGTTCAGAATAGACCACACTCGCCGTATTGACTTCCAGCCTGTGTGTCACTGGATCGAAGGATGCCTGTAGCAGCGCCATCCGCGTCGTATGCCAGCCTCCGGCCTCGTAGCCAAAATCCGTAACCAGATTGCTGGTCGAAGTCACAATAGAAAAGTCGGGCAGAATGCCGCCCGGTGTACCGGTATCAGCAGGAGAGCCATTACTGAAAAATGCACTGCTATCAATTTGTGTCTCCCGGCCCCGTTCTGCGAACAGATCCCCCTCTCCTGCAGGGAGTTCAGAAAAGATGATATCTTCATTCCCGGAACCGGTGCCTGAGCCGTCTCCCGCTCCCCCTGTGTCCGTCGTATTATCGGGTGGATCAGTCTGACTGGGATCATCAGAATTGTCTGGATCGTCTGACTGATCCGGATTGGATGGGAAGAGCTGATTTACCTGATCCACGATCACCGTCAGTATCTGTGTCGCGGTTCCCCCCAGGTCATCACTGACCTGCACTTCCACTTCAAAGACATTCCCCCCCAGCGGCGAATCGAGTTCTGCAGACGCTGCAAACGACAGTTCGCCTGTATTCGCGTCAATGTTAAACAGGTCCGCGTTCAGCCCCCCACTGACTGAGAAGGTCAGTATCTGAAGCCCCAGTTCGACATCGGTCGCTTCAATGGTCGCAACCGTCGACAGCACTCCGGAAAGCCGCAGGGTCGCACTCAGCCCCCCTCCACCGGAAGTGATCACCGGTGCGTCGTTGACCGCCGTTACATCAACAGTCATCCTGCTCGAAGTTAACGCTTCCAGACTGCCATCACTCACCACATAATCGAAGCTGGCATAAGCCACACCATTTCCGTTCTCCACAGGTATATAGGTCAAATCACCGGCATCAATGTCCGCGCGGCTGATGATCTGCCCCAGTGTCACATCCAGACCGGACAGCTGCAACATGCCTACCGCTGGCAGGGTACTGATTCGAATCCCCGCCAGGGGATCTCCATCGATGTCACTGAAATTGAAGTCCGCTGCAGTGAAGGTGTAAGGCGTATCTTCATCAGTAGTGACCGTGTTATCCAGAGCCGTCGGTGCATCATTCACTGCAGTCACATTCACCGTCATCGTACCTGGCAGTGATGCTTCCAGCGCACCATCATTGACCACAAACCCGAAGCTGGCATACCCCACGCCGTTGGCATCAGGCACCGGCACAAACGTGAGATTCCCCGCATCAATGTCGGCTCGGCTGATCACCTGGTTGAGTGTCACATCCAGACCCGACAACTGCAGCGTTCCCAAAGTAGCCAGGGCACTGATTCTGACACTGGCCAGAGAATCGCCGTCGATGTCGCTGAAATTGAAATCAGCGGCAGTAAAGACGTAAGCAGTATCCTCGCTGGTTGTCACCGTGTTATCAGCAGCCGTCGGTGCATCGTTGACCGGCGTCACATCGACCGTCAGTAAATTTCCCGGAGTCGATTCCAGTGCTCCGTCACTCACACTGAACGTAAAACTGGCATAGCTCGTTCCATTTGCATTCGCCGCTGGAACCAACACGAGGTTTCCCGCATCGATATCCGCCCGGCTGATCGCCTGATTCAATGTCACATCGACGCCCGACAGTTGTAACGCTCCTGACGTCACCAGAGAGGTAATCCTGACACTGGTCAGCGGGTCCCCATCCACATCGCTGAAGTTGAAGTCGGCAGCCGTGAAGATATACGGCGTGTCTTCATTGGTCGTCACCGTATTATCGGCCGCAGTGGGGGCATCGTTAACTGCGTTCACGTTGATCGTCATCGTACTCGCAGGTGACGAGTAAAGCGTACCATCGCCGACACTGAAACCGAAGCTGTCATATCCGGTCACACTGGCATTCGTGATCGGCGTAAACGTCAGGTTTCCCGCATCAATGTCGGCCCGACTGATCACCTGGTTCAGTGTCACATTCACGCCTGACAGTTGTAACGTCCCCACCGTCTCCAGTGCCGTGATCCGCACGCTGACCAGTGTATCCCCATCGATGTCACTGAAGTTGAAATCAGCCGCGGTAAACACATAAGGCACATCCTCACTGGTCGTCACGGTATTGTCTGACGAAGTCGGCGCATCATTGACCGGCGACACATCGACGGTCAGCGTATAGGTTCCGGTCGATTCAAACGTCCCATCGTTAACGGAATACCCGAAGCTGTCGTATCCGGTACCGCTGGCATTCAACCCAGGCGTAAATGTCAGATTGCCGGCGTCGATATCCGCCCGCGAAATCACCTGGTTCAAGCTCACATCCATGCCTGACAACTGCAGTGTGCCCACCGATTCCAGGGACGTGATGGTCACACTCGCCAGGCTATCGCCGTCCCCATCAATAAAGTTGAAGTCCGCAGCCGTGAACGTGTAAGCTGTCTCCTCGGCCGTCGTCACCGTATTGTCGGCAGCTGTCGGCGGCTCATTTACCGGTGTCACTGTAATCAGCATGGTCTGAGAATCGGAACCGCCATATCCGTCGCTCGCCGAGACGGTCACTTCATACACATTGTCAGTATTCGCGTCGACGGGGCTCTCGTAGTCAGGCGGGCTGATAAAGGCCAGCTCACCTGTCAGATTATCGATCGTAAACAACGCCGCGTCCGTTCCGCCACTGATGGAGTAGTTGATGGAATCCAGATCCGGATCGCTGGCAGCCACCGTGGTCACCGCAGTTGTATTTTCAGCGACATTCGCGACCGCCGCCGGTCCGCCGCCATCAGAGGTGATCATAGGCGGATTGTTAATCGTATAACTGATCTGCACATTATCGACGTACAAATACTCGACAAACAACAGTCCCAGCAGCCCGCCATCATAGCCGCTGTCGATCTGAATGCGGATCTGCGTATCAGCGGCTGCCCAGGCAGAGATGTCCCGGCTGTAGCTGCCCGTAAAGTCGGTCAGTACATCGAGCACCGTCCAGGAACTCCCGCCGTTATCTGAAATCTGTACCGAGAAAGAGTCGTTGGATTCGGTTCCTGAAGAAAGTGCATCGAACGACAGTGTCACATCGTGAGCCATCGACAGGTCGGCTTCGCGCGTCGCACTGTTATCTGCGCCACTCTCACCAACCATCCGCAGCGTGCCCCCCATCACCCGCACATCACCATTGCTCGGGCTCTGAGCACCGCCGGAACTGTCGTTTTCGACCCAGCTGCTACTCCAGTTCACGGTCCCATCATTGTTACTGTATGACTGGGTCCCGAACTGATCCAATATCATATTGCCCGGATCGGGCGTGATATCAACAGTCATCGTATATGTGGCCACCGAATTGACCGTGCCATCATTAACAGTGAACCCAAAATTGTCGTAAGCGGCACCGCTTGTATCCGCCACCGGAGTAAACGTCAGATTCCCGGCGTCCAGATCAGCCTTGCTGACAATCTGGTTCAATGTCACATCTACGCCTGCAAGCTGTAAGGCGCCCACCGTTTCCAGTGAAGTGATCTGAACGCTCGTCAGAGCATCTCCATCAATATCCACGAAGCCAAAATCAGCTGCCGTGAAAGTATGGACTGTATTTTCACCGGTGGTAACCGTATTGTCAGCCCCCGTCGGGGCGTCGTTCACAGGAGTCACATCCACCGTCAGCGTATATCCGCCAGCAGAATCAACGGTGCCATCATTCACTGTGAAAGTGAAACTGTCATACGCCGAACCACTGGCATTCGCCACTGGTGTAAACGTCAGGTTCCCCGCATCAATGTCGGCCCGACTGATCACCTGATTCGACGTCACATCAACGCCAGAAAGTTGTAACGCACCGACAGACTCCAGCGATGTGATCTGGATACTCGTCAGCGTATCCCCGTCCAAGTCATTAAAATTGAAGTCGGCTGCGGTGAAGGTGTATGCCGTATCTTCGCTTGTTGACACCGTATTATCAGCCGCCGAGGGCAGATCATTCACCGGTGTCACATCCACGGTCATGGTATATGATACAGCGGAATCGGCAGTACCGTCATTCACCGAGAAACCAAAGCTGTCATAACTGACACCGCTGGCATTCGCCACCGGCCTGAATGTGAGATTCCCTGCATCAATATCCGCCCGGCTGATCACCTGGTTCAGCGTCACATCCACGCCAGATAACTGCAGAGCCCCCACCGACTCCAGCGAACTGATTCTCATACTCGCCAGCGAATCCCCATCGATGTCGCTGAAATTGAAGTCAGCGGCCGTAAAGATATAAGGAGTATCTTCATTCGTGGAAACGGTATTATTCGCCGCCGTGGGTAGATCGTTAGCGGGAGTCACATCCACGGTCATCGTGTATGCAGTAGCGGAATCGGCAGTACCGTCTTTCACCGAGAAACCAAAGCTGTCATAACTGACGCCACTGGCATTCGCGACTGGCGTAAACGTCAGATTCCCCGCATCGATGTCTGCCCGGCTGATCACCTGGTTCAGCGACACATCCACGCCCGACAACTGTAAGGCTCCCACCGACTCCAGCAAAGTGATTCTCACGCTCGCCAGCGAATCCCCGTCCATATCATTAAAATTAAAGTCTGCTGCGGTGAAGGTAAAAGTTGTGTCTTCACTGGTCGTGACTGTGTTATCCGCCGCTGTAGGCAGATCATTGACGGAAGTCACATCCACGGTCATTGAGTACGCAGCAGCCGAATCGGCGGCACCATCATTTACAGTGAATCCAAAACTGTCATAACTGGTTCCACTGGCATTCGCGACCGGCGTAAACGTCAGGTTCCCCGCATCGATATCCGCCCGACTGATCACCTGATTCAGCGACACATCCACGCCGGATAACTGCAAGGCCCCCACCGACTCCAGCGATGTGATTCTCACACTCGCCAGTGGATCCCCGTCGATGTCATTGAAATTAAAATCAGCCGCATTGAAGACATAGGGCGTATCTTCATTGATGGTAACCGTGTTATCTGCTGCGGTGGGCAGATCGTTGACTGAGGTCACATCCACGGTCATCGTGTATGCAGCAGCGGAATCGGCAGTACCGTCATTCACCGAGAATCCAAAACTGTCATAACTGACACCACCGGCATTCGCGACTGGCGTAAACGTCAGATTCCCCGCATCGATGTCTGCCCGACTGACAACCTGGTTCAGAGTCACATCCACACCGGATAACTGCAGCGTCCCCACCGTCTCCAGCGAAGTGATCCTCACACTCGCCAGTGCATCGCCGTCGATGTCATTGAAATTAAAATCGGTAGCCGTGAAAACATACGTTATATCTTCAGCAGTAGTAACCGTGTTATCTGTAGCTGTGGGGAGATCGTTAACCGAGGTCACATCCACGGTCATGATATATGTCGCCACAGAATCCGTGGTACCGTCGTTCACTGAGAAACCAAAGCTGTCGTAACCTGAACCACTCGCGTTCGCTACGGGAGTAAACGTGAGATTACCCGCATCGATGTCGGCCCGACTGATCACCTGATTCAACGCCACGTCTACGCCGGATAACTGCAGCGCACCGACCGTCTCCAGTGTTGTGATTCTCACACTCGCCAGGGTATCACCGTCGATATCACTGAAATTAAAATCGACTGCCGTAAACGTATAGGTCGCATCCTCACTCACGGTAATCGTATTGTCGGCAGCGACAGGAGCATCGTTGGTTCCATTCACATCGACGGTCATCAGATAGGCGGACGCCGATTCCAGGGTGCCATCATTGACACGAAATTCGAAGTTATCATATCCGACGCCACTCACATTCGCCCCGGGTGTAAACGTGAGATTCCCGGCGTCGATGTCAGCTCGACTGATTACCTGGTTCAACGTCACATCCACGCCCGACAATTGCAGTTCACCCACACTTTCCAAAGCGGTGATCCGAACGCTCGCCAGTAAATCGCCGTCAATATCACTGAAATTGAAATCCGCGGCGGTGAAAGTATAAGGCGTATCTTCGCTGGTCGTCACTGTGCGATTTGCTGCCTGCGGACCATCATTCACCGGTGTGACATCAATAGTCATCGTGTAACTGGCGACCGAATTGACGGTGCCATCATTCACGCGAAAACCGAAGCTGTCGTAACTCACTCCATTGGCGTTCGCCACAGGTGAAAACGTCAGGTTTCCTGCATCAATGTCGGCCCGACTGATCACCTGGTTCAACGTCACATCCACGCCCGACAGCCGTAACGCACCGACAGACTCCAGCGAAGTAATCTGCACGTTCGCCAGTGAATCACCTTCGATGTCACTAAAGTTAAAGTCGGCGGCGGTGAAGACGTAGGACACATCTTCATTTGTCGTGACGGTATTATCCACAGCCGTCGGTGCATCGTTGACCGCAGTCACATCGACCGTCAGCGTAAAGGCAGCGACTGAATTCGCCGACCCATCATTAACTGTGAATCCAAAACTGTCGTAGCTCGTGCCACTCGCATTCGCTGCTGGCAAATAAGTCAGATTGCCGGCATCGATGTCAGCCCGACTGACCACTTGATTCAGCGTCACATCTACCCCCGAAAGCTGTAAGGCTCCCAGGGTTTCCAGGGTCGTGATTCGGACGCTTGCCAGTGTATCCCCATCAATGTCGCTGAAATTAAAATCCGCGGCAGTAAAGACATATGCGGTATCTTCATTCGTCGTCACCGTGTTATCCGCCGCTGTAGGGGCATCATTCACAGGCGTGATGTCAACCGTCATAGCATACCAGGAAACTGAGTCTGCAGTCCCGTCATTCACGGAAAATCCGAAGCTGGCATAACCTGCCCCGTTGGCATTCGCCACCGGGGTAAATGTGAGATTGCCCGCATCAATGTCGGCCCGGCTGATCACCTGGTTCAGCGTCACATCCACGCCCGAGAGTTGCAAAGCCCCCACCGTCTCCAGTGAAGTAATCTGCACGCTCGCCAGCGAATCTCCCTCGATGTCACTGAAATTAAAATCGACCGCCGTAAATGTGTAGGCGGTATCCTCACTCGTGCTCACGGTATTGTCAGCAGCCGTTGGAGCATCATTTACTGGAGTGACATCGACGGTCATCGTATTGGAGGGAGCAGAGTCCAGCGTCCCGTCATTCACAGTGAATCCGAAGCTGTCGTAACCCGTACCACTGGCATTCGCCACTGGTGAAAACGTGAGATTCCCCGCATCGATGTCAGCCCGGCTGATCACCTGGTTCAATGTCACATCCACACCCGACAATTGCAGAGATCCCACGATCTCCAGAGCGGTAATCCGGACACTCGCCAGGGGACTCCCTTCGATGTCGCTATAATTAAAGTCGGCTGCGGTGAACGTGTAAGGCGTATCCTCGCTGGTGGTCACCGAATTGTCAGCAGCCGTCGGTGCATCGTTGACCGCGGTCACATCCACCGTCATGGTGTTCGAGGGTGAGGATTCCAGTGCCCCGTCGTTCACAGTGAAACCAAAGCTGTCGTACCCCGAGCCACTGGCATTCGCGACCGGAGTAAATGTGAGATTCCCCGCATCAATGTCAGCCCGGCTGACGACCTGGTTCAATGTCACATCCACGCCTGACAGCTGCAGTGCCCCAACCGTCTCCAGTGCCGTAATACGTACGCTTGCCAGGGTGTCACCGTCGATATCACTGAAATTGAAGTCGGCTGCGGTAAATGTGTATGGCGTGTCCTCACTGGTCGTCACCGTATTATCTGCTGCGGCGGGTGTTTCGTTCACGGGAGTCACGGTCACCAGAATCGTCTGCGTATCACTGCCGCCAAACCCGTCGCTGGCCTCGACAATCACTTCATAAATGTTGTCGGTGTTGTTGTCGGTCGGACTTTCATAATCGGGAGCAGAGAGAAAGGCGAGTTCCCCCGTGACGTCATCGATCGTGAAACGACCCGCATCTGCGCCACCCGATATCGCATAGCTCGGTGTATCCAGGTTCCCATCGGTCGCGGTTACGGTCGTCACTGCCGTCGAGTTCTCGGCCACATTCACCACCGCCGCTGCCCCGCCACCATCAGAGGTGATCTCCGGTGCTTCGTTGACCGTGTAACTCACCTGCACATTGTCGATGTATAAATACTCGACAAACAGGATCCCCAGCAGCCCCCCATCGTAGCCAGATTCAATCTGGATACGGATCTGTGTATCTGCTGCCATGTAGGACGAAATATCCCGGCTATAGGCTCCGTTATAATCCGTCAGGGTATCCAGCACGGTCCAGGAACTCCCCCCATTATCGGAAATCTGGACTGAGAAGGTGTCACCAGCTTCGGTTCCGCTGGAGACCGCATCGAAAGAGAGAGTTGCATCGTGAGCCGTCGTAAGATCGACTTCACGGGTCACGCTGTTGTCAGCCCCGCTGTCGCCCACCATCCGCAGTTCACCACCGGTAATTCTGACATCACCCGTACTGGCGCTCTGAGCGCTTCCCGAATTATCGTACTCCACCCAGTTGCTGTTCCAGTTCTGGGTGCCGTCATTATTACCATAAGACTGACTGCCGAACTGGTCACGCACCGTCTCCGTTGCCAGCAGGCCCAGCCATTCATTCTGTACCAGGGATGAGAACACCACGTCGGTCTCCAGATCCCCCAGTTCATACTCCAGATCCCAGTCTCCCCCCAGGCTGGCTGCACCCGTATCATCTGAACTCGCGGCGATGTCGGCTCCCGTCAGTTCCTGAATCTGTCTCAGTAGTTCCTGACCGGAATCGGTGGCTGCCAGGTCACATCCGTAAAACAGCAGATCGGTTCCTGTAGAGAACGACGCACTCCAGCCGGTGATGGCTTCCGAAAAGCGATCGAGATTCTCCAGGCTCAACCAGGTCGCCCCCAGTTTGACCGACTGCGGCGTTCCATGCGAAACAAAATGGATTGCATCCACTTCAGAATAATTTTGTAACGCTTCACTGATCTGCAGGATCCCGTCCTGCTCACTGTCCAGTAGAATGATTTCGAGTTGACGCTGCTCGTCGTTCTGGGCCAGCAGGTCATCAATCAGCTGCTGGTAATGGTCGGTCGACTCATCGATAAATACGAGTTCCAGATCGCGATTCGCCTCGTCAAACGCATCGGACAGCCCGAACTCCTGCAGCAGGTCATCGACAGAGTCACTCAGAGTGGACGATTCTTCTGCAGGCACATCTGCAACCTGCATCGTTTCAGCACCATCAACGGATGGGGCGGGACTGACACTGGTTGTAGCACTGGTATCCGCATCCGCGGTCAGGCTCGGATCGATCACATCCACGGGCAAGGGAACCGCACTCAGCATCAGCAGCTCTTCGAGCTGGAATGCCTCCACAACGCCGCCTCGGGGGCGCGTTTCAATAGACCTTCTCGTCCAGTATGTAAAGGGGTTCCAACACACTTTTGAGGACCTTTTCGGGGACAGGATCCGGTTCACCTTGTCTCGATTCCAAACGAGAGGACGGGCATTTGGAATCACGGGCTTACGCTCTGCAGAAAAACTCTAGGTCCCCGATTTCAGGCAGGTCGGCGTGAGCCTCCCCTACCAAGGCAAATTTGTACATTGCATTGTTTTCCCCTCAGAGGCTGGTAGGGCAAAGACCTTAACTGTCCGCAAAGACAGGTAAAGTAATCAAGAACAGGGATTTAAAAGAGAGATAACGATTAAATGAACTTTTATGTTGGTGGCGTACATAGAATGCACAAGGCTTTTCCCTCCATTGATCAGAACCACCACAGTCGACTCTGGCCCGTTTTTCTATTGGTCGTCTGGGGATGCTCGGGTTGCGCGCTGCTTCCGGGCCAACTCAACTCGAAAGCTCTCATCGAAAACAAAGTCACCGCAAGTGAGGCTTTACCCTCAACGTCGATCATACAGGCGGAGCACGAGACTGCTGAGTCCGATGCCGCTCAAGAAGATTCGCAGATCAGCCTGGCCGCGCACGAAGTGCAGGATTCCAGATCCCTTCCCCGTCAGAGTGCCAATACGCCGGTGGCTCTGTTGCCGCCTGACTTCGAAACACCCCCTGAGCCTCCAGTACGAACTGCAGCCGTTCCCCCTGTGAAATCAGACTACCAGCTGACGCAGGCGATCACTCCCTACACTCCGCTGCCTCCTGCCCCCGACTCTACTAAACCTTCCCGTTTACCAGAGTCGTTTGCAGGTGATGCATGGAGCACCCAATTGATTCCGCAGAACTTCACTCCCTGGTGGGCCGACAGTGTCACCCTGCAGTTCCGACCTCAGTCTCACCAGAGCCCGGTGAATGTGAATACGCTGATTCAGGAAACGCTGTTGAATTCGTCCCAGGTACGCATCATCAACGACGATCCCATCATCGCTGAAACGGCAATCACACAGGCGATGGCCGAGTTTGATCCCAAGCTGTTTATCGAATCCAAGTTCAACCGCATCAGTATCCCGTCCAGCAGCACCCTTGATACCGGGACGAATTTCAGTCGGCTGCGGGAAAACAACTGGAGTTCGAACTTCGGCGTAAGACGTAAAAACAGTCAGGGGGGGGAGCTTGAGTTTTCACAGCAGTTTGGTTTGAACACCAGCAACTCGATCTTTTTCGTCCCGCCCAACCAGGGAGATACCCGGCTGACATTGAGTTATAACCAGCCGCTCCTCAATGGCCGGGGAGAGGCTTACAATGAAAGCCTGATCGTGCTCGCGGAACTGAATACCGACATCACCACCGATCGCACCCAGGCCGCTCTGCAGGATCATCTGCTGAAAGTGACCGAAACCTACTGGGAACTCTATCTGAACCGTGTGCTGTTTATCCAGAAGCAGAAACACCTGCAGGACGGCATGCGGATCCTGAAGTACCTCGAACAGCGTTACAACATCGATTCCCTGCAGAGCCAGATCGCCCGCGCCCGGGCAGCCGTGGCCAAACGACGCTCGGAACTGATTCGCATTGAAGCCGCCGTACAGAACTCCGAAACACGCCTGCGGGCTCTGGTCAATTCACCCCAGCTCAAATCCAGCCCGAACCTGGAACTAATCTCAATTCAGCAGCCCATCGACAACAGCCTGCCCGTCACCATTGAAGACGCCATGGCCACGGCCCTTGAGTACCGCTCGGAAGTTGATATCGCTTCCCGCGAGATTGAGGCAGCCCAGGTCCGGCTGGGAGTCGCCTGCAACGACCTGCTTCCCAAACTCGACCTGGTTCTGGAAACATATCTCTCCGGCTTGAAAGGGGAATTTGATCTTTCCCGCGCCTGGGTCGATCAGTTCAGTGTCGGGGAACCCAGTTATACGGCAGGCCTGGTGTTCGAGGTTCCCCTCTATCGTCAGGAAGCCCGCTCACGTCACCTGCAGCGATCAGTCGAACTCCGCCGCCTGTTGAGCCGCTTCGAACTGACCGTGGAAAACCTGCGTGCAGAAGTGGAAACAGCCGTCCGTCAGGTCAGGACAGCGAACCGGAACTTACAGAGCCAGTACCAGGCCATGATCGCCGCGGAAGCGGATGTCGAATTCCTGCAGCGTCGCTGGGAAATGGCCCCCGGCCTGGATCGCGCATCCAGCTTTCTGCTCGAGGACCTGATCGACTCCCAGGACCGCCGGGCCGAGGCAGAGCAGGCCTTCGTCACAGCCCAGGTGGACCACGTGCTCAGCCAGACCCGCTTGAACCGGGCCACAGGCACTATCCTGCGACAGGAACGAATCGTTCCCGAAGCCATGTCCGAAGGTCCCGTCCCCAGTTCTGAACAAGACGCACCGCCGCCGGTAGTCCCCGCCGATTCTGATCAGCAACAGGGGCCTAAGCTATGAAACGTCTCTGGACCCGACAAACGCAGCCCGCACACGACCGCGAGCTACTGGCGCACGTGCCAACGCTTGCGTCTTCCTTACAGCAGCTTGGAGATACCGAACTCACCAGCCGTTACCAGCAGTTGAAACAGCAGAATCACAATCCCTCTGAGCAGACTACGATCCAGACCTTTGCCCTCGTCTCCGAAGCAGTCCGCCGTACTCTGGGATTGAATTACTATCAGGAACAACTCATGGCTGGCCTGGCGATGATCCGCGGTGAGATCGTGGAGATGCAAACCGGAGAAGGAAAAACGATCACCGCAGTCTTACCAGCCTGCTGGTACGCGCTGGCAGAGCGTGGCGTGCACGTCATGACGGTCAACGATTACCTCGCGGAACGCGATTTTGAAACACTTTCTCCGGTTTATCAACGCCTCGGCTTGACTGCAGGCCTGAATCAACCGCGTTTGACCGCAGAAGAGAAACAAACTGCCTACGCAGCCGACATCACGTATGGGCCGGGGTATGAGTTCGGTTTTGACTATCTCCGCGATCAGATCATGACGCTTTCTCAGCAACGTACCCGACTGGGGGGTCAGTTTACCCGCACTCTGAATGGCCAGTTGCTGAACACACCACAACCGGTACAGTCTGCGCATGCGGTGGCAATTATCGATGAAGCGGACAGTGTGCTGATCGACGAAGCCACCGTTCCATTGGTCCTCTCTTCGCAGGGGGGACAGCCGGCAGACAACGCAGACGTTTACCAGGCGGCACGACAGGCGGCACTTACTCTCAAAGCGGGGCAGGATTTCCTCGTCAATCAGCAGGCCTCCGAATTACAGATCACCGACCTGGGCATCCTCCGTCTGTCAGCAGATCGCAGCCTGATTCCCATCGAACGCCTTGATCGTCCCTGGATGCAATATGTCGAACAGGCACTGCGGGCCGAATTGTTTTATCATCGCGACCTGCATTACGTCGTCATTGAAAACCGCGTGCAGATTGTCGATCCGCATACCAGCCGCATTTTCACCGATCGCACCTGGCGGAATGGTCTGCACCAGGCCGTGGAAGCTAAAGAGGGAAAACCGGTCACTACAGAGAGCCAGCCGATCGCCCGGATCATGCGACAGAAATACTTCCAACTTTACGATCAACTGTGTGGCATGTCGGGAACCGTGCAAGGCTGCCAGCAGGAACTGAGAGAGGTATACGGAGCCCACTACTCTCACATTCCCCCACACCGGCCCAGTCGCAGGACGGATCTCCCCGTCCGCCTGTTTAGCGATCAACACAGCCGGGAACAGGCCCTCGTGCGTACGATTCAGGAAATGCAGCCCACTCAACGGCCGATACTGGCAGGCACAGCCGATATCGATGCCAGCCGTCGACTCTCAAATATGTTGCATGAACTGGGAATTGCACACCAGCTGTTGAATGGGATCCAGGATGCCGAAGAGGCGGCTGTGATCGCAGCCGCAGGGCAACCGCAGACAGTCACCATAGCTACGAACCTGGCAGGTCGTGGAACAGATATTCAACTGGGGCTGGGTGTCGCTGAGTCAGGCGGTTTGCATGTACTGGCCGCCGGCTTCCAGCTGACCGAACGTATCGACCGGCAGTTAATCGGACGTGCTGCCCGTAAGGGGGAACCTGGCTCAAGCCAAATCCTGGCATCGCTCGATGACGCCCTGTTCCGCCAGGCAAAGTCCGCCTGGGTCGATTCACTGAAGCTACTGGCTGACAAGACCGGCGAAATCCCTGTCAGCAGACAGATCCTGGGAAAAATTACGAAGACCCAACGCAGAATAGAAGAGACTGGCAGGCAGCGCCGGAAACAACTGACCCAGTATGATGACTGGTTAAGCAGCGCCACCTGCAGTACGTGGAACTGATCCCATTGAACTGAACTGGAAACGAGTCTGATTATTTAACAAGCGTGGAGTGCAGATGTATTCAAGACGAATCAATTTCTGGATCTTGATGAGCCTGACAGGACTGCTGGCCTGCAGCCCGCTCCGCGTTTTCGCTGTCGAACTGGAAGGGTACACCGAACCTTACCGTACGATCCGGGTCGCCACAGACGAAACAGGTGTCATCGATCAGATTTTTGTGAGCGAGGGGGAAGCGGTCCCGCAGGGAACGCCACTCGTGCGGCTCAACAATGATGTCTACCAGGCCATGCTGGCGGTCGCAGAGCAGAACATGAATGCCCGGGGACGTCTGGAAAGTGCCCGCGCAGAACTGGAACTGAAAAGCGAACGCCTCAAGATCCTGCAATCACTGCGAGAGGAAGGCAACGCCCGCCAGGAAGAGGTCGATCGGGCCCGCTATGAAAATGCCGTGGCGAAAGCCAACATCCAGACGGTTCAGGAAGAACTCCTGTCCCGCAAACTCGAGTATCAGAAAATCAAAACCCAAATCGACCGTCGCACGATCCGAGCGCCGATTTCCGGCGTCGTCAGCCTGATCCACAAAGAGCAGGGCGAATTTGTCGCCCCCAACAGTCCCGAAACCATGACGCTCGTGCAACTCGATCAGCTACTGGCCTACTTCACGCTAACCAGCCAGCAGGCCGCACAATTACACATCAACGACAAGATCAGAATTTCATTTAAACACAACCAGTCCTCAACCGAAGGAACGATTGAGTACATTTCACCAGTCACCGATGCCCAGAGCGGCACCGTGCTGGTCAAAATCCGGATCGACAACCAGAAGGGAGATTTTCGCAGTGGCGAACGTTGTACGATTCAATTGGAAAGTTAATCTGCCATGCATCCGGAAAGCACTCATCCGAAACAACGACCACCGGTTCGCGTCCTCAATCACAGGGGACGTCGACATCGTAGTCTGCACAAATCCCTGTTGCGCTGCGCACTGACAGCTCAGACATCTGACGAACTGCTACACGCATTACTTGGAGAACTGAAACAGCACTGTCAGCCGGCGCTGATCCTCTATTACCGCCCCGCGGTATCGGAAAACCAAGCCACCAGTCGAATCCTGTATCAACAGTCGACATCCACACCTGATGCCGCCCTGCTCTCACAGTTGAACCAGGTCTGTCAGAGCAGCATCCAGAGTAAAGAAGTCGAGATTCAACCCTGCGTCGACATTAACTTCATGCTTTATGCGGCCCCCATTACCGCCCGGGGACTGGCGGCTGACGCGTTGGGAGTGGTCTTTTCCGCGACAAATTCAACCGAACCGTTCTCGCTGCTCCTGCAGGCACTCGCAACTCATATCACGCTCTGGCACACGCTGCGCGAGGGGCTGCAGCAGGAACAGCATGCCCGCGACTCCGCTGCGATTGTGGAACTGCTTTCAAATCTGTCTTGTTCCACGAACTTCACCCAGGCAGCCGGCCAGACCGCCTCTGACCTGGCCGATTACCTGGATTGTCGTCAGATTGCGATCGGCAGTCAAGAAGCGACTCGCACACGCTGTCGCCTGGTGGGACTCTCGGGCTGCCCCCAATTTGACAAGGCAGCAAAATCGGTTGGACTCATCGAAGCCGCCCTGGATGAAACACTCAGGCAACAGACATCACTCGTCTGGACCGATCAACACAGTACTGAAAATCCCGAGCTTCAATCACTGCAAACGGTTGGAGAGCAACTGCAGACGAAATCTATTCTCTGTGTCCCACTCACTTGCTCTGACCAGCAGGCAGACACCGTAGTCTGTGTTGTCGACCTCCCGCTGGATCGAATGAAACAGACGCAATGCCTGCTGGAAGCCGCCAGTCAGCCCCTGGCAAATGCCTTACATGCTGCACAGAGGCGATCGAGTCTGAGAGAAAACTGGAAGGTGGCTGTCCGTCAGTCGCTGCAAGGAAAGACCCGCCGCGCAGTTCTGGCTGCTTGCCTGCTCTTCACGGCCCTGATGTTCGTTCCCTGGCCGTATCAGGTCAAATGTGCCTGTCAGCTGGAACCGGTGATGCAGCGGTTCGTCGTCGCCCCGTTTGCCGGTTCCCTGGAAACCATGCTGGTCGAACCGGGAGACCTGGTTCACCAGGGAGACGTACTGGCCCGAATGGATCCCCGGGAACTTAAATGGAAACGGGCCAGCCTGATTTCAGACCAGAACCAGGCGATCAAACGTCGCGACTCTGCCCAGGCGGCCCGCGACTTTACGACCCAGCAACTTTCACGACTGGAAGCGGAACGCCTGGGGCTGGAAATCGAGCTGCTTGATCATCGCATCAACAATCTGGAAATCAAAAGCCCTGTTGACGGGATCGTTGTCGCGGGAACTTTGGACTGGGCCGAAGGGGCTCCTCTGGAGATTGGCGAAGCACTATTTGAAATCGCCCCGCTGGATCAGATGGTCGTAGAGGTCGCCGTACCCGATTCCGAAATCAGTCATGTACGGGAAGCCCAGAGCGTTCATATTCGCCTGGAAGCGCTACCCGATTCAGACCAGACCCTGCTGCTGGAACGTATTCATCCCCGGGCAGAACTGCGGGATGAGGCTAATATTTTCGTGGCGGAAGCCGCCGTGGATAACAGCCAGGGCCTGCTGCGACCGGGGATGAAAGGGCGGGCCAGTATTCAGACCACCCCACAGCCCATCTACTGGATCCTGTTTCACAAACCGTGGAATCTGATCAGGAAGTACCTGTATTAAGTGTTGGAAGGTGAGAGCATGCAGCCCGATGTGAGTATCCGCGATTTTTTCAGCAGCCGGCTCAAACTGCGCGCGGATCTGACTTTCACGCTCCAGCATGCCAATGGTGAGGACTACTACACCATCAACGATTCGCTGCACTCGCGTTACTATCGTGTTGGTCAGACCGAATACACGTTCCTGCGACTGCTCGACGGACGGTCGACTGTCCAGGAGTGTTACAGCAAACTCTCAACCGCGTTCCCCTTTCATCAACTCTCGCAGGACGACATTATCAGTCTTTGCCAATGGGCGTTCGGCAGTGACTTACTGAAAAACCAGGATGAGCGACTGCGTCCGGCTGGCGCCGATCAACGACCAGCGACAGCCTGGCTTGCAAAATTGAATTTCCTGATCTTTCGTCTGCCGATTGGTAATCCGGACCGGCTCTTCTCCCGACTGGCAAACGCCTGGGGTTGGCTGTTCTCCGCGCCGGCGTTGATTGCCTGGTGCAGCCTGCTGCTCTGGGCCCTGTTTCGCATTGGCCTGAACTGGGACGCATTTTATAGTTCATCTCAAACGATTCTCTCCGCAGACAACTGGATCTGGCTGGTCGGCTGCTGGGTGATTCTCAAGCTGTGTCACGAGTCAGCACACGGCATCGTCTGTAAGCTTTACCAGGGCACCGTTCGCGAAGCAGGATCGCTGTTCGTCCTGTTCGCCCCGCTCCCTTATGTCGATGTCACTTCCAGTTGGAGCTTCCCCTCCCACTGGTCACGGATGCATGTCGCCGCAGCTGGACTCTACGTCGAACTGTTGATCGCAGCCCTGGCCGCTCTGGTCTGGGGACAGACTTCGCATGCCTGGCTGAACCATGCCTGCTTCAACATCGTTTTCACCGCGAGTATCACCAGCCTGCTGTTTAACCTGAACCCGTTGATGAAATTTGATGGCTACTACATTCTGGTTGACTTGCTGGAAATTCCCAACCTGTATACGAACGGGCAACTCTGGATCAGGCAGTGGGCCAAACGAACGTTTCTCGGCGTGCATACCCTGCTCCCCAACTGGTCGCGGCGCGTCCGGCTGATCATAGCCGGCTATGGAATCGCCTCGCTCTGCTGGCGGATTCTGGTCTGCATCACCCTCACGGTCGCTGCGGCGACTCTGCTGGAAGGAGCTGGAGTCATCCTCGCCGCGATCGCGATTACACTCTGGATTATCCAGCCTGTCTGGCGGTGTGTTAAGTATGTTGCAGTCGGGAAGCCGGGGGAAGCTCCGCAACGAGGCCGATTTGTACTGGTCACCGGTTCTCTGTTGTTAACCAGTTTTCTGGTCTTGGCCTACGTCCCCTGGTTGGGAAACTTCCAGGCACCGGCAATCGTGGATTACCCCCCTCAAGGAACCGAGCACGCTCCCCTCCCCGGCTTTATTAAACAGATCGAAGTGCAAAGCGGACAACAGGTTCACCGGGGACAGACTCTGATCCAGTTAGGAAATCCCGATCTGGAACTCGAGCTGGCGAAACTGAGAATCGAAATTCAACAGTCAGAGTTACGTATCCACCAGTTCGACCAGCAACGCAAAATCGCAGAGCGACAGGTCGAACAGGAAGTACTGCAGGACCTACAGACAAAACTTCAGGAAAAAGAACGACTGTTCGAAGAGCTGACGATCCGCTCTGAAATCGACGGTCGCGTGATGACCCGCAATCTGCAGGCAAAGCTCGGAACGTATGTGAAACAGGGAGATCCCATCATCACCATTGGAGACGACCGCCACAAAGAGCTGCACATCGCCGTTGCGCAGCATGAGCTCGAGCATTTCCTGAACTCACCAGGCAACACCGTCCTGGCACATCTCCCTCACCATCCAGCGATTCCCTGTCCGGTGCAGAAGGTGGTCCCTCGTGCCAGTGTGACGTTAACTCATCCCGCACTCGCAGCAGCCTACGGCGGTGCGCTGCCTGTCAAACCAGCGTCCTCCGAAAAACAGGGAGACGAATACGAGCTACTCGATCCCCGGTTCAACCTCGTTATCTCGCTCGCCTCAGAGCAGTCTTTAGAGCTTTATGCAGGACAGCGGATTGATGTCACCTGTCGGCCTCAGCACTACTCCGTCGGCCGACATCTGTACTACCAGGTTTCCAGCTGGCTCAACAAACGCCTGGAAGAGTAAGAATTACCGTTGGATCCGAACGATAGTCCTGTGACGGCCAGCTGTTCTAATCAATAAAAAAACGCCTGGTAAAACAGGAATAGATCCGTCCCACCAGGCGTTATCGTTTTCTTACTCTCAGACTACAGGCTGTCCTCACGCAGCGAAGGAGGCAGTGCCGCATCGCCGACCGGCGGTGTCAGACTGACTTCGCCCAACGAAGGCGGTTGTGACTCGTCCTCAGTCTGTGCTGATTCCAGACTGACTTTACCCGGTGCAGGTGCGGGTGGCAACACGATTTCCGTGACGGGAGCAGCCGGCGGTGCCTGGTCTTCCGAACCTGTCATCAGTCTGGCTTTACCCGAGGCCGATGTCATATCGAAATTGTCTGGTACAGGAGGCACACCCATACCACCGTCCATTTGAGGCGGCTCCGGGCTGAAGTGTTCGTCATACACTTCGCCGGCATTCGACATCAGGAAACCACCACCGAGAGCCTGGTAGGTATTGACGATCGCAGACAACTGCTGCTGCTTGGTCTCGATCAGGTCGGTTCTCGCTTCGAGCAGGTCACGCTGCGAGAACAGCACGTCGATGTATTCCGCCCGGGCGTTCTGGAACAGCTGAGTCGCTACCGAAACAGATTCTTCGAGGGCTTTCACCTGGCTATGCTTGAGCTCGACACTGGAACGATATTTCTCGACTTTGGAGATGCCGTTCGCGACTTCCGTGAATGCATTCAGCACTGTCCGCTGATAATGGTAGATCGCCTGGATCTGGCGGGCGTTTGCATTCTTGTAATCTGCCTGGATGGCTTTCTTGTTAAGCAGCGGTGCGACCAGACCACCGGCGGCATTCGCAATGAATGCACCGGGATCAAACAGGTAACGGGGATTGAAAGCCTCGTATCCCACGCTGGCAGTAATATCAAACCGGGGGAAGAAACGAGCCCGGGCGACCAGCACATCCAGACCGGAAGCAGCTACTTCGCGTTCCGCAGCCTGAATATCACGACGATTCAACAGCAGCTGTGAGGGAACACCGACGTGCAAAGGCTGCGAATCGAGCTTGATGAAATCCCAGCCAACCCGGTCCACTGCTTGTGGATAACGACCAACGAGGAAGTTGATTTTGTTCTCGACTTCAATAATCCGCTGACTCACGATCAGCTTTTCACTCTCGTTCTTACGAACTTCCGCCAGGAATCGCTGGACACCCAGCTCGGTTCCCCGAGCCGCATCCTTCTGGAACTTTGCTACTTCCAGGCTCTTCTTCTGTAGTTCAATGGTCTGATTCAGATAGACCAGTCGCTGATCCAGGGCAGCCAGTTCGTAGTAGTTGTCCGCGACCTCAGCCACCAGTTGGGTGACGAAATAGTTTCGCAGTTCAATTGCTTCGCACAAACGCTGTTCTGCAGCATCGCGGGCGTTTCTCAATTCCCGCCAGACGTCAATCCGCCATAACAGATTCGCAGACAGTCTTACGTTCCCCAGAGGATCCGGGAAATTTGCACCGCCTGAACCCGGGTAGGTCAACTGATCCTCAGCGGCTCCCAGGGGAGTGAAGCGACTGGTCCGATCAAAACCACCATCGGCTCCGACCGTGACGAAGGGAAGATAAGCACCTCGTCGCGACAGGACTTCGTTGCTGGCGACCTGGACTTCCCAGTTGCGGATCTGCAGTTCCTGGTTCGATGCCAGCCCCTGACCAATCAGAAAGGTCAGCGTCGGATCATCAAAGAATTCCTTGATGCCCACGTCAGCGGAGCTGTCGACACTTGCTCTCCCGCTGAAGTCATCCGGCAAAGGAGCTCCTTCGGAGGCACCAAACAGATCCGGGATCTGACAACCTGAAAGCAGCAACATGCTGCAGACCATCGCCAAAGCAATCACATGCGGTTGCTGGATCGCGTTATATAAAAAAACAGTGGGGGAGTTCCATCTCATTATTCTGCACCCTGCGACTGTCGTCATTCCTGTTAAACAGTGAAACTGAATTCTTCGCGATTCTTTCGGGGGGACACAGTAGCATCCGCCCCGGAGAATATCCGAAATCCTTCCGGATGGATCCGATCAAAACAATCGAACCGAGACAGCTGAAACGAGGCGGGTATCTTGAGAGCCGTCTCAAATGTTATCGGCAGTTATTTCGCTGCAGACCACAGAATCATGCAATCCACTATATTGCCTGCAGCAATTTAAATTCACATAACAGCATCAACGAAAGCGTCGTACTGCAATACAAGCACTTCCCGTGTAAGTGCAGGATAGGACTGTCACTTGTGAATTTTTTTCGTGCTGAAAAGACACAGTTACATTTGCAGAAGCTGTGGAGACTTTGCGGCCTGTCCCCACACCGGCAGGCAGTATGTAAGACGTTCGCAGAAAGATACGATCGGGAAAGCCTGTCAAACTTTTCCACCTGTTGACACGCATGAGGAACGCGTGCAGGAGTTTCATTTAACGCCCAGGCGACTCAGGAAAAGCTTGCGCAATCGATACGGTTTCACATTTGAAAATCAGAGTTTCTTGTACTGATTGATGTGACTTACAAAAAAACACGCACGGCGCTGAACCAGATATTTGTGGTCCAGCACCGTGCGTTCTCTCCTGTTTACACGACCGTCACAGGCTCGTTAATGCTCAGGTGCCTCGTGGTGATCACTGTGACTCCTGTGCTCGACCAACTCGCTGAGCGGTTCATCATGCTCATCCTTGATGAGCTTCTTCCCGTCAGACATCTTGGCGAACAGATAGTACAAACCGGGGATCACAAACACCCCGATCAGGGTCCCCATGAGCATCCCGCCGACCGCCGTGGTACCAATCGTTCGGTTACCGATGGCACCCGGTCCCGTGGCTCGTACCAGGGGAACCAGACCCGCGATAAACGCGAACGACGTCATCACGATCGGTCGGAATCGAAGCTTACCACCTTCGACCCCCGCATCCTTGATGCTCAGTCCTTCCTGGCGTCGCTGTACCGCGAATTCAATAATCAGAATCGCGTTCTTACCCAACAGCCCCACCAGCATGACCAGACCAATCTGACAGTACACATCGTTGGCCAGGCCCATCGACTTCAGCATCAGGAACGAACCAAACAGACCAACGGGCAGCGAGATAATTACCGCCAGGGGCAGAATGAAACTCTCGTACTGTCCTACCAGCACCAGGTACACAAAGATCACTACGATCGCAAAAATGTAGATCGCCGTATTCCCCTTGCTGGCCTCGTCGTACGCCAGCCCCTGCCAGCCGATACCATAACCGTGAGGCAGCGTCTTTTCCGCCACTTCCTTAATCGCATCGATCGCCTGACCGGAACTGTAACCCGTCGATGGAGCTCCCTGAATAATCGCCGTCGTATACAGGTTATAACGGTTGATTTCGTTCATCCCCTGCATCTTCTTGATCTTCATAAACGCTGAGTAAGGTACCATCTCTCCTTCATCGTTTTTGACGAACATGTTCCGCAGATCTTCAGGATACCGGCGAAACTCCGGAGCGGACTGCACATACACTTTGTAGAACTGTCCGAAGCGAATGAAACCCTGCTCCCACGTACTACCCACGACAATCGAAAGGTTTTCCATCGCGTCTGCAATCGAAACCCCCTTCTGCATCGCCACGTCGTTATCAATCACAACTTCGTACTGCGGATAGTTATTCGCGAAGAAGGTAAACAGCCCCTTCAACTCTTTTCGCTTACCCAGTTCCGCCAGGAAGTTCTCCGTGATTTTACCGAACGCGTCGTAGTCGCCACTGTTAGTCTTATCGAGCAGACAGAGCGAGAAACCACCGGCTGCACCGAAACCGGGCACCGCAGGCGGCTCGAAGAATTCAAGCTTCACGTTGGCAATCGACCGCCCTTTCTGTTCGAGCTCTTCGATGATCTCTTTCGAAGTCAGCTTCCGCTCGGACCAGGGCTTCAGGTTAATCAGACAGGTACCCGCGTTGGAACCACGACCTTCCGTCAGAATTTCGTAACCCGCCAGTGAAGTCACCGAAGTAATTTCATCGAACTCTTCACAGATCTTCTGCAGTTCATGCGACTTCGAGTTCGTATACTCCAGCGTTGAACCGGGGGGCGTCTGAATAATCCCGTAGATCACCCCCTGGTCTTCCAGCGGAATGAACCCGGAGGGCAGCACTTCGTTGACCAGCAAAATCCCGTAACCGAAGACACCAATCACAATCATGGTGAAGATACGCCGGGTGATGATCAGACCCACAATCCAGGTAAACGCATTCGTCACCTTGTCCACACCCCGGTCGAAGTAGTACAGAAAGATGCCGATCGGCCCCTTCTTTTTCTTCTCATTGGGTTCACTGCCGGAGAAGACCGCCCGGAACGTAAAGGCGAACAACACCGCCATCACGACCCCGATAATCACGGTCCGCATATGCGTCAGTTCAACCTGTTCCGAAAGCACTTCGTGCACGATCTCCACGTGCAGCAGTTCGTAAACGCCATACCCCACCGCAGCCCCGAGGAAGACACAAAGAAATCCCCGCAGCACAAAGGCATACCGGCCGCTGATCTTCTTGAGCAGGCGGTTAATCAGACCGACAATCCCCTTCTGTTCGACATAGCCGGTATGCGGCTTGAGAATCATCGCACACAATACAGGCGTCAGTGTCAACGCAACCACACCGGAGAGCACAATCGACATCGCCATCGTCAATGCGAACTGACGATAGAACACACCCACCGCCCCGGGCATGAAGGTCACCGGAATAAACACGGAGGTCATCACCAGGGTAATCGCGATGATCGCACCGCTGATTTCCCCGATCACTTCCTTGGTAGCTGCATAAGGTGAAAGGTGCTTGGCGTGCATCTTTTCGTGCACCGCTTCCACCACCACGATCGCGTCGTCGACCACAACCCCGATCGCCAGCACCAGTGCGAACAGCGTGATCAGGTTGATCGACATGCCGAACATACTCATAAAGAAGAATGTCCCGATCAACGATACCGGCACCGCGAGCGTCGGAATCAGCGTACTGCGGAAGTCTCCCAGAAACAGGAAGACCACCAGCGACACCAGGATAAACGCTTCGAACAGGGTATGCAGCACCTTCTCGATAGAAGCATCCAGGAAGTTAGAAACGTCGTAACTGATCGCGTAGTCCATCCCCGGCGGGAATGACTCCGTCTTGATCTCTTTCAGCTTCTCCTTCACTTTCGCAATCACGTCCGCAGCGTTAGAGCCTGGAATCTGCTTAAGCACAATCGACGCGGAAGGATAGCCGTCGATGTCCGAATACAGGTCGTAGAACGATGATCCCAGGTTAACCTTGGCCACATCCTTTAAGCGCAGAATCTCCCCGTTCGGGTTGGCGCGCAGGATGATGTTCTCGTACTGCTCCGGTTTATTGTAACGGCCGACCCAGGTCAACACGTACTCGATCGTCTGCGACGTCGTACCCGTCGCCTGACCGAGTCGTCCGGGAGAACCGATCATACTCTGTTCCTTGATCGCCTCCATCACGTCTGCGGAAGAGATTTTATAGGCCCGCATCCGGTCCAGATCCAGTTCGACCCGCATCGCATACGCACGGTTACCAAGGATCTTCGCCCGGCCCACCCCGCGAATACGTTTAATTTCGGGGAGCAGGTTCACCGTGGTATAGTTGTAGAGGAAGTTCTGATCGACATTCGGGTCTTTACTGTAGACGTTCACGTACATCAACATACTCGTCATGTTCTGCATGACGATAATCCCCTCACGCTCCACGATGGGGGGCAGACGGTTCTTCACCATCTGGATGCGGTTATTCACGTTCAAGACCGCCGTGTTCGGGTCGGTACCCGGTTCAAAGATGATCTTGATCGTGGCTTCACCCGCACTGGTGGCTGCAGAGCTCATGTACCGCATGTTGGGTACACCGTTGATGGCGCGCTCCAGGATCACCAGGGTGGAGTTGACCAGAATCTTGGCACTCGCACCTGGATAGGAGACGGCCACAACCACACTCGGTGGGGCGACAGACGGAAACTGGGAAATTGGCAGGGCCGTGATCGCCAGCCCACCCATAAACAGGATGAGCAGCGAGATGACCATCGCCAATGCCGGGCGATGTAGAAATTTAGCGAACATATTATTGATCTTACCTGCTTATTCCGCGTGATATTTCAGGTTACTGAGTACTTCCTTTGGGTCACGGAAATCGTATTTGATCTTGTCGCCATCCTTCACCTGACGAATACCCTCGAGAATGATCCTCTCGCCTTCCTTGAGACCACTCTTGAGCACGAAGATATCATCCTGTTCGCCCTTGATCTCAATGTCTCTCTGGTGCACGACGTTGTCCTTATCAACAACGAACGCATAGCGTTTGGCGAGAATCTCGAAAGTCGCTCTCTGTGGTATCACGAGTAGGTTCTGCAGGGTGCGATGAATCAAAATCGTTCCGGTCTGACCGTTACGCAGCAACCCTTCCGGATTCGAAAAATCCGCGCGGAAGGGGATGTTCCCCGTCATGTTATTAAAATCAGCTTCAATTGCACCGATCTTCCCTTCTTGAGGAAAGATTTCGCCGTTGGCCAGTTTGAGTTCGATCTGCAGATGGTCCGATTTTCCGCCATCCTTATCCAGCTCGGCTTTGTACTCCAGGTACTGTGCCTCGGGCACGTTAAAGTAAACCCACATCAGACTGTTGTCGGACATGGTCGTCAGCACGTCTCCCTCTTCAATCAGACTTCCCAGCTGATTCCGCTGGCGGTCGACAATCCCGTCGAAGGGGGCTTTGACATTCGTAAATCCCAGTTCCGCCTGGGCCAGTTGCACTTTGGCTTTCGCTTTCGCCAGTTCCGCTTTCTTCAGCGCAATCTCCTGTGACGAAACGATTCCTTTATCCATCAGTGACTGGGCGTTATCCAGCTCAATCTGCACGCGATTGGCTTCCGCCAGTTCTGATTCCATCCGGGCCTGGAACAGCGTCGGCAGGATCTTAAACAGCAGATCCCCTTTCTTGACGTGCTGTCCTTCTTTAATATTAATCTTTTCCAGGTAACCGCCTTCCAGGGCACGGACTTCGATGTGCTGACAGGAGTGAATCTGACAGACATACTGCTGGGTGCTGATCACATCTTTTTTGACCGGAGTCGTCACAATAATCTTGTGTATCGGGTGATGTCCCCCTTCTTCGTGTCCCTCACCGTGAGACTCTGCATGCGCACCGCCATGTTCTTCAGCGTGACCTTCCCCATGTTCTTCGCCATGTGCCTTACCTGGCGCAGCGGTGTGAGATTCGGCGTGAGTCTGCGGGAGATACTCGCAACCGGTTAACGAGAGTGAAATCAGAGCCAGAAAACTGGCGACAGTCATTGTGTTTTTCATGGTCTTAAATGTTCCTCTGATGTTAAGCCCCGGGCAGGTTGGTCAGGAGTGTCGGTAAGTGAGGAAGTAGTGGTATGAGCTAATATTTTGTTCCTCAGATGACAGCACGGGAGAAACCCGTTCCTGCCGGACTGCTGACGAGAATATGCATATCCAATGCCAAAGCACGCGGAAAACATCCACTGCTGAACAGTCGTCGTACCCGTTCGCAAAAATCTGTCATTCTTCACTTGACGAATTTCACTTCCTGTCCCATGCAGAGAATTCCCCCTGATTTTCGGGAGATTCCCGCCTTGATCGTAAACAAACAACCTGTATCCCCCCCCTGATTTCCACCGCGCGACCACACTTTTATTTTTTTATGAAACAAATCTGTATTCCCCGAACCAGGCCCCTGTCTCACTCTGGGAACAAGGAATCGCCTCAGCACCCTGAAAGATTCTGCAGACCCTGCACCCGCTGAGTGCAAACTCTTGCAGGGTGTCAAATCCCGTTCCCAGTACTCAATTTACCTCTTTTTGCTGTCGGAACGTTCCCCTGAACGTCCCCCACTTTCACCTGCAGAATTTGAACTTGATCGCCCCATTCCGAATCGTATGCTGGTTCCCTTCTGGCTCGCGCGCGAGGCGGGTCGGCGCTCACGGAAACAGTCGGAACCAGTGATACATCTGCACCTGAACCAGCATCGATTTTCACCATGTTTTCAGACAAACAGTTCGCACCGCTGTGCCATTCACGTTCCCACTGTTCAGGGCAAACCGGGACAGAGTCCGGACGAACCAGGACAAAATCCCGGACAGAGCAGGACAAAATCCGGCCACATCGGGACAAAATTCTGTCTTGACCCCCAGCCGCCAATCCCCAGGATGCAACAACAGCGGCAAGCAATATCCATACACCACAGATGAAATCATGATCCATTTGAAACTCACTTGATCGGGTGCTCCCGGATGTAATCCACGATTGCCACAGGCAATAGGAGGCCGCAGAACAAATGCGCTAGAGTGAGAAACCGATACTCACCAACCAACCGATCGCGTCTAAAAATTAGCCGCAGGGCGTTAGCCCCGGTTGAAACGATGATCGCCAACACGCATTCAATTTCAGAGGCGCACTCCGGCACCACAACGCCCCCTGCATCGGGTACTCCCGTATGCAATCCACGATTGCCGCAGGCAACAAGAGGTCGCAGAACAGATTCGCTAGAGTGAGAAACCGCACCTCACCAGCCCACCGATTTAACCTGATACCATAAGCCGTAGCGCCTATTCCCCGATCAGACGCATCCCCCCGTGAGCGGCAAAGCGCTAGCTGCCGGTAACCAGGGTCGACGCCGAATACAACACCGGTGGCGAGCGCCATTCCGCTTAGAATAACAAACCGGAATTCATACAGAACGCCAGAAATTTAGAACTTAGAACAGCCAACCGAACTGTTTTACTCCTTCAATGATCCTTCACCACTCTCAGGATCAACTATCACTCTGATAGAATCTCCAGAATAAAAATCGCTGCGCTGTTTCATTCTGCCAGTCTTAATAAGCTGGCTCTCACTGACGTCCCAGGTTTCCTGCGTGGAAAATAACGAAACCGCATACCCCCAGCAGCCGGTTTCTTCGTCTTGAGACATCCCCATAATGGCACCTTCTTCGCCAGAGATTCCCCGCAGACCCTCATCAGAACCGGCCTCGACCACAACGACTTCATAGAACTGAAATTGATTCGATTTCGAACTCACAGACTGCTCCATCCTGTTTCACATAACCTCAGCATTGAATACCGCATCGACCTCACTCCCGCGTCCCCTGCACCGTCCCCTTCAGCTTCCCATACACACCCTCACCCCAGACAACGCGCGCCTGCTGCAACCGCTTCACATCCGTCGCTGCAAACGCAGTCGCCCCGATCTCCTGACCGTCCTGACGAATCACCAGTCGCCCCGGTTCAATACAGAACTCCAGTTCCAGCGGCTGATCCTTCCATTTCAACTGCGCTGCCAGATTCCCGGGCATCTCAAATGCCAGCACGGCTCCATATTCCCGTCGCTGCGCATCGGTCAGAAAGGTGTACTGATCCGACCAGGGATAGGTCCCCTTGGAAGAGGTCGAGACCATCAACGCGCCCCCCAGCGGCACCAGTCCGGTAATGCGCTGCCCCCAGTGATTGAGCACCAGTTTGTGCTGCACCGCCTCCACCTCGTAAGGATGCACCGTCTTATCCGTCAGTTCGGGATGCGAAAACATCCGCCCCTCAGAAAACCAGCGGTCGGCGTCTGCGTCGTACCGCCACAACTCGGCCCAGGGCCAGACCCCCACAAACAGATCACCCCGGTAAATCGCCAGCGTCTGGGCTTCACGGGCACTCGGCGAAACCCCCGGCAGCCGGGGCGGCCAGCCAGAAAGCTGCCTGATTTCAGTCCCCCCCGTATACTCAAACAGCTCGCCCGACGGATACTGGGCCAGCAGCAGCCGGTCCCGAAAGTTCAGCATCGAATAAACCTGGTAGCTGCTTTTGTCGCTGGCTTCCAGAATCGTCCGCCACTTTGTTCCGTCGAACACATAGACGCCTCCCCAGTTCGAAACTGTGAGCAGTTCATTCCGAAACTGCCCCCAGGCGAACGGCGTCGCTCCCACAAATTTGCAATCGATACTCACCGCCCGCGACAGATCCACCGGTCCCCCATCCGACGGCTTCCAGGGACAGGCCACGACCTTCGTAAAGCCCCCCTGTTCGGACCGCTTGCCATGATAGAAACAGAGAAAGCCCTGCGCATAATAAAAGTTGTAATAGCGGCCTTCTGCAGGAGGCGCAAGAATGATGCGTCCATTATAGGCCGCCCGGTTGGAAGAAAACGTGAGTACGCCGGTACCGACTCTCTGCATCCCATCCCCGGATCCCACCGGCCCCGTGGGAGGCTCCGGCGTATCGATCCACTTCCCGGCTGCAGGATTCCAGGTCCGCAGCGCTCCGGGACGATAACCACTCCAGGCAGAAATCGTCTGGTTCAGATCCAGCAGATACACGCCCGTGTCCAGATCCGGATGAGGCAGACGTTTCGTCTGCGCCGTCGGTATGGTGCCCGGCTGTTTCACATAAAACTGCAAAGTATGCCGATCCCCGCGAAAGCGGGTGTTGTAGACATCCATCAACCCCGCCCCGGCAATCACGGTGCCATCCGCATCCCGCAGCTCAAACAGCGAACCGAAGCTCTGACCGACATCCTCCCCCAGATCAACCCGGGCCGAGATCTTAAGCAACGGCGGTGCAGCCTTCTCCGGTTCCGCAGCATTACTTTTGACAGACTCCAGACAAAGGAAACCAAGACAACCGGTCAACAGCAGACAGAAACGCATCATGGTGCGGCACTCCACAGGCGGGTTTTCGGAACGCATTTGAAGCATCCATCCTAAAGCTCCACCAACCGGGATACAACCAGAAATCGATTCCTGTTTTTACTCACGCGCCATCATCGAATCCGTTTCCTGCATCCGCTACAATGAGTTCCCAGTACCAGACTCACAATTCAACACATAATCCCCCCAATCAAAAAGTATTCTGAATGCGTTCACAGGGAAAAATCACACACTGGGATGATGAAAAAGGCTTTGGCTTTATCACACCCCAAGACGACGGCACTGAGGTCTTCGTGCACATCAGCGCTTTCACACGAACTACACGCCGGCCGCAGACAGGCGATCCTGTTTCGTACGAAACAACCCCGGGCAAAGACGGTAAAACCAAGGCCGAGCATGTCCGTTTTTCAGATCAGTCAGTAGTCAAGATTTTGTGCAGCGCTCCCGCTGTTCTGTTTACGGTACTCTTTATCTGCTTTCTACTGGTCTCGGTCTATTTCAACCGGCTCTCCTGGCTGGCACTGGTGGCATACGGTGCCGCGAGCGTGATCACATTTATCGCCTACGCCTGGGATAAATCAGCGGCTCAACGGGGAAAGTGGCGGACAGCAGAAGCGACCCTGCACTTGATGTCATTGGTGGGCGGCTGGCCCGGCGCCCTGGCCGCACAACGCCTGCTGCGACACAAATCCAGCAAACAGAAATTCTTAGTTGTGTTTTGGCTGACCGTCTTCCTGAACGTGGCAGCAATCGGCTATGTAGTCTGGCACGGTGATTTCGGCTTGATCAATTAACTGATCAATACGAAATCACAAGACAAACAAAATGAGTCGAAGGGTGTTGCCCCGGATAGACGCTTCCCCGTGAGCGGCAAAGCGCTAGCTGCCGGTAAGCAAGGTTGACGCGGAATATAACACCGGTGGCCAGCGCCATTCCGCTCACAAAAACGGAGTATCAAAGAGGAACAGGCCCTGGTTTCTCTTCCTGTTTACGAACCACGAACGTCACGAAAGACACGAAAATCCCCTGTGCGCAGTATTATTCAACAGGTAGTATTAAAAGGATTGAACC
This sequence comes from Gimesia chilikensis, assembly GCF_007744075.1. Classification (NCBI taxonomy): domain Bacteria; kingdom Pseudomonadati; phylum Planctomycetota; class Planctomycetia; order Planctomycetales; family Planctomycetaceae; genus Gimesia; species Gimesia chilikensis. The sequence goes on from NZ_CP036266.1 coordinate 5,606,504, forward strand.
GGACTCCAGGTAACTCACCAGTTCTTTAACAAGGCCCGCTTAAGATGAAACAGCTCAAAGTAATTTATGAGTGTATGATGGGCTGCCTCATCGTCGTGGGCGGCGGTTTCATCATCTATCACCTGGACACAACGAATTATGCAGTTTCGCGCATCGAGAAACTGGGGGGAGGGGTTCGTTCCGACACCGCCTGGGGATCAACCCTCTACGAAATCGTCAATCTCAACGACACGCCTGCTACGGACAGTGATCTCGAATGTGTGCGGAAGCTTCAACCGTACTCAGGTGTCTATCTCAGAAATACGAACATCACGGATCAGGGCCTCAAACATCTGCATGGTCTCGCGGTAGACGAAATCGACCTGACCGGCGCCGATGTTTCAGATTCCGCAATCGCAGAGCTGCTGGCCACAATCCCCGCAGACGTAAAGTGTCACATCATACGTGATCCGAAGACTGGGATGTAGCAGGTGTCAGGAACCTTAAATATATAGTCCACAGAGCAGTCCTGGCCTCTTTTTAGTCTCCTGGCAAGAGATCTAACCAGTCAATGTCGCAATTGTCAAATTTTTGACGAGCCGGATGTGTCTCAGATAAATTCATAACCTCAATCAAATGGGCATAGAAAGGATCATATACTTCATCATATCTCGCACGAATACTGAAATCACCTCTTAGAATATCTGAGAAATACTTTGTCAATAATCGACCAATGAATTGAAAATTGCTTTCTCCTTTTTGAATCTGATCGTTTACACGACGAAGATGTTGAAGCACTAGAAGCCCCATGCATCCGCCACTCTCTGCATTCGGTTCACATATTTCGACATTCACTCCAGCACTTTCATATCGGTCAAAATTAAACTTGAGCACACAGGCATTACTCTTCAACTCATATCTCTCTTGAGCTGCATGAACGAACTTAAAATCAAGAGAGCCTGGAATAACCTTCAAGACCTCATTTACATTGTAAATCCGCTCTTCTTCTAAATTCATTTTTAGTTCTATGACCTTTTTCTGCTCATATCATCTAAACCCTCTGTCGCTACTCTTTTTCATTGTCAGCAGGTTTGATTGCCATCAGCGAAACAAGTGCGAGAACAAGGCCAATCAAACACGATGCACTGACATGCTTTAACAGGGTCAGGAGAGTATTGTCAGAGAAGATCAACACGGGAGTCTCCCCAAAGAGAACCCGCCTGATTTCCAATTCATACCAGTTACTCAATATGTAACTGTCACTCCCGATTACCGATCTGCCATCTTCAGTTTTATACTCCGATGGAAACGAAGCAATAATCAGGTAGGAAAACAACAGAATGTAAAAAGCGATCGTTGAACACATTAGCCAAACCACGCGAAAACGTTTGGTTTCGATCGCCAGCAGCGTAACAAGTGCAAGCACAAATCCCATTAAACACGCTGCACTGAGATGCCAGAACAGGATCAGGCGAGTACCATCATAACCGAACGACCCTTTAGCAACCCCAAAGAGAGCCCCCCTTACTTCCAGGACATACAAAGTGATCAGGGCACACAATATCCAGATCACGCTGAAACGTCTGGTTTTGACGAGACTCAAAATCATCTGTACGCCGCTCTTAATGATGAGACCTGCCTCCGAATGACACCTTTTACTGACTACACTCAAGCTACTTTCGTATTCTACGAGACAACAGGTTTCTGAACGTATTCTAACTTTTCGAGTTGCTGGTCAGTCATGCCATCGATACATACCTGAATAGGGCGGGCACAAAAATGAACGGCGTGAACACTGAGTAGCCAGTCCAATGCACGTTTGGAAACAATATTGGGATATGTTGAACTGAAACCACCACCATAGATGAAATCAGCACCATCCCATTTGTGACCTTCCATGATCTGAAAGCGTCTTTGCGTTACAGGTGAAAACTTCAGTCGCTTATCATTGGGCCCTTTATGCCCATCAATACTCGTTGCCACATAATTAGAACAGTCTGGACATTGCAGATTGCTAAAACCACATTCTTTACAAAAAAGATTTTGCCGACCACAAAAAGGGCATTCATCTTTCGCCCCCTGGATTCTTAGCTGGCGCGTACACTTCTTACCCATGAACTGAATGGCAAATAATAACGGAGCATCAGGATATTTTTCTCGATAGTGTGAATCTACAGTGAGAGGAAGAAAATCTGTTCCTTTAAGACCACTCTTTTCTATGCGCTCCTTGAATGATTCCGTGACTATTGGATATTGATAGTGCATGGAACTCACAAGGTTGAATTCGGAATAGAGAGTATTTTCATCATACTCAGGTTTCAGTTTGAGATAACTGGCATATTCTTCCGTGACATGATTCTTATCCAACTGACAGCGTTTATTTGCTCTGAACTTCTCGTCAGTAATCTCTCCCCGAAACCATTGTTTTCGAGTCTGTCCATGATGATTTCTAATGCTCAATTCATCTTCAGTTGGAGTCCTTGAGCTAAAGAAAGTCCAGCCTTCAGTTGTAGAATTAAAGACAAACGAATCATTGAGAGGTATTTCAATATCGAAAAAAGTACCTGATTTCAGAGTACCTGAATCGTCTAAATAAATATGATAATCACTCATGAAATTTATGCCCTGCGCCAGTTCGTTATATTCTTCTTAGTTCTTTGGGCTGATGCGATTGAAGCAATGCTGTTCCGCTAGATCACTGACATCCTCTGAATCAACATTGGATAGCAGGGCAACATGTGGGACAAGATATACTTTTCCATCTAAATCCATAACAGACATCTTGTCATAAATGGTTTCCGAAATCGGATCACCAATGCATTCGTTAAATTTGACTACCCCCGCATTTAAAGTAGCCACGCGACTTATCGAAGTCTGATGATTGGGAAAGTGAATTGAAAAGATCACTTTGTATTTATCTGTTTTTCCGGACTTGGAAGGTATAATTTTCAGTGTGACAGGTGATGTTCCTCTTTTCCAGATGCCAGATAAAGATTGGCCTGAAATGTGACCTGAATTAGCCAATAGAGCTTTGTCAGAATGGGGAGCGGTAAGATGCTGCTTCGATATCCAACTTTCCAGGTCTTCACTGGTTAAACGAAAATAATTGGATGGGAAAAAATAGCTAACCAAAACCAAAAAGCAAAAAAATAAGAGACATAACAAATGCACCATATTTTTTGGCACCAACACTCTCTTTAACATATTCAAGGCAGAGTGTTTTTCATAGATTCTACTCACATAAAAACCCAAGTAAGAGATTCAGAGTTGTATATATGATTAATGAATTAGATATAGTCCAAGGAATTTACTCAATTTTAGAAGAAATCGGTGATTCATTGCCATCAGAGAATGTTATCGATACCAAAGAGCTTCTAGAACATAATGATTGGGGAGAAGCCTTGGACCTGCTATGTACTCAGTTGTATGAATATGATGTTGAAATCAGTTCGTCTACCTATGAAAAAATAGAATGGCTTGGAGAAAAGATGGAAATGGAGCCAAAGGTATGGACGATTTTAAAAGATCTTGTGAATGAAGAATAGAGGTGGCTCTCTCTTCCAGAATGTGTATCTAGTTTATCTGATTGAAAAACAATAATGGACCAGGTCTCTTATGAAGATTTTAAGGGATCAGACCCCGTTTCCGTCCTCAATTGATTGAATAGGCTTTACCAGTAATGACAAATCCATCGTCACTACAGGTGAGGCTCTCCAGACTGTTTATTGCGAATTTACACTCGGTGGTATTTGAGCTTCCGAGCAGTCCATGCAACAGCTCAAAGAACAGATAGTCTTTGATGACATTACACAGGTCACGCCTGCTCGAACTGAGCAGTGCATCGAATGTGGGATAGCCATTTTGCACCAGTTCAGGGATCGCCTCCGATTCATCTGTTTCGTTGTCGTCTTGTTGGTTTTCAACTACAAATTCATTGAATAAATTTCGAATTACACACTGAAATTCAGCACAGGAAAGTCTCAGTTGATAAGGGATAGTGGTGTCACTCATATTTTGACCAAAGCCGAGCTCCCGGTATGTGACAGTCTCATGCCCAATACTCTTACCACCAATAGTAATCTTCACAACTAATCTCCCAGTCTCCAAAAAACAATAATGGACCAGGTCTCTTATTGTTGCCTGGATCTCACTTCAAGTTGTACTCACCGCGTTACAGCCATTGAATTTGGCGAATACTGACAACTTTGATTCCATTTTTTTCTGTACTAAAATCTCATCCACTTTTTTTTCGTAGAGGGAAGATTTCAAGGGGCCAGCCCCCGTTTCCATCCTTTTTTTCACCGTCGAACCACCACGGTCCGCGCGAGTTGATCGCCAAAACGCTGTTTATCTCGCGTTAAGAAAATGGCGAGTGCGGCGGGGATGCAGCCCAAAAGAAGCGGATTGACTTCCAGGATTCGCATCAGCGTACGGATGATAGTTTGACGAAACGAGCAAGGCCCCCCGTCAAAGTTTCGGATCGTGAGTCCGGTCAGATATTTGACCGGGGAAGTATAGAACAGGCCTTCCGAGACCAGGTAATACGCCAGATAGGTCGCCACCATCACAGCCACCTGGATAGCAGGCTGCGAATCGGGTAATTGATTCGCGACCACCAGAGCCAGAATTATTGCCAGCAGGTTATCAAAACAACCGGCGATATATCGGCGCCCCATAATTCCCTGCGGTGAATCTTTCGGAAACGGCGACGCGGGAATCTGCGAGCCGGATTGGTCAACGCAAGGATCGGTTACGTGCATCAAGGCAGCCTGTTTGGAAAGAAAGAGTCAGTCGATAACAGCAGCATGCTCAGAGTATTCGCACACAGACATTTGTATAGACATCGTACACCAGACGCGGCTCCCCTTTCAAGCAATCAACATCAGGAAATAAAAAGGGGGGAGGTCAATCCTAAAAGAGACCTGCAGAAACCCAGCTCTAATCCAGCAGGATCCCAAACCACATCCGAATAGACAGGCAAGCAAAACCAGCCGCCGTCAGATCAGTTCCCGAATCGGTGCCTGGCGTTCCAGCAGATACTGCGGACGGCCGTTATTGTCCGGGATGGTGGTCGTGGCAGGATCAATGCCCAGGTTGTGATACAGCGTCGCGAAGACCTCCTGCATATGCACGGGGCGGTCGACCGCTGCTTCGGCCCATTTATCCGTCGAGCCGATCACCTGCCCGGCTGGCATTCCACCACCCGCCAGCAGACCCGCATGCACGCGCGACCAATGATCGCGGCCGGCTTTGTCATTGATCTTGGGAGTCCGTCCAAACTCACCCCACACGATGACCGTCACGTCCTGATCCAGGCCGCGTTCATGCAGATCTTCGACCAGTGCCGCCACGCCCTGATCCAGTAACGGAATCACTTTGCGGCCTCTGCCGAAGTTATCGCTATGGTAATCGAAATCAGCGAAACTGCAGGTCACCATCCGGGCCCCTGCTTCCACCGCCCGTCGCGCCTGCAGGAACCGGGACATCAGCGCCTGGTAGCCCATCTTGGGATCGAAGCCGAGCACTTTCGGATCGTCGATCCCATACCGGGCCCGGACCTTTGGATCGACTTTCTCCAGGTCCAGCGCTTCCACCAGCCGGGACGACGTCAACACGCCCAATGCCTGTTCGGTAAAGTTGTCGCTGGACTCGGCGGCCAGCTTCTGATCGACCTTCCGCCGATACGTATCGAGTTCTTCCAGCAGCCTGGTCCGCTCGTGCAGACGGACCGTGGAAATCGAATTCAGCGTCATGTTGCTCATCACCTCGCCATCAGGGCGAAACGGTGAGTGCGCCATTCCCAGGAAGCCCGGCCCCTTAATGTTATAAGGATCGTGCGCCATCTTCTGCGACAGATCAATATAAGGGGGCACGGAAGGGTCAACGGCCCCCTGCAGTTTGGAGAGTGCCGACCCCATGGACGGCCAGCCCCCCTGCGGTTTGGGATCCCGGAACTGATGCCCGGTGCAGCATTGAAAGGAATCGTGCCGGCCTTCGGAACCCACCAGCGATCGGATGATCGAGAACTTGTCCATCATCCCCGCGACGCGAGGCATCAACTCGCTGATTTCAATGCCGGGCACATTGGTCGCAATCGGTTGAAACTCACCGCGAATCTCGGCGGGCGCATCGGGCTTCAGGTCGAACATGTCTTGGTGAGGTGGCCCCCCATTCAGGAAGATCATGATCACCGCTTTGTGAGACTGACGCTGCGGATTCTGCTGCTCGGCTCGCAGCAATTGAGGCAGCGATAAGCCCCCCATCGCCAGCCCGCCGATCTGAAGAAAAGAGCGGCGGGAGATTTGATCACAGAATTTCGTGGCACGGCCTTCTATTTTCAGCATGCGACCTGTTCCGGAAAACCAGGAATAAGGAAACCCACACTCCGTTGAGTCTCCCGATGATACACAGACCATGCATAAAATGATACCGATATCTACCGTTCGAGGTGAACCGGAATTTCCTGAGCTTCCTTCGCGTCACGCGCTTCCAGAAACGGTTACTCCTGTAGCTCAATATCTCCGGGCTTCCAGGATTTATCGAACCAGGGCTTCAATGGACCATACAGACGGAGAATCATGAACCAGCTCTTGCCGGGGATCGTCTGCACCCAGTTACTCTGCTTCCCCTTCGGCGGACTGGGGCCGAAGTAGACGTCGACCGAACCATCCGCGTTGGCCTGCAGCCCCTTGTTCTGACTGCTCACACTGGGATGCGGATCGTCGGTCTGTAACATCGACCGCGTCTGCGTGTCATACACAATCACCGACCAGAACGTCGCGACCGGGATATCCGGTGGCAGGTGCAGTTTGTAGTTCTTGCCGCCGTCAAAGGGATTGCCTTGGGAATCCAGGGCCGTCCAGGGGTATGTCGACCCTTTGCCCACAATCTGCGTGTCCATCGCCGGCGTTACACCCGTAGCGAGGAAAAAGAAAAATGCAGACGCATCGAGATTCGAGACTCCCGGCTGCCACTGGAACTTGTAACCGCCCAGAAACGCATACCGCCACTGCCGGTCGTCGAAGATCCGCCCCCCTTTCTGACGTAGCCGATAGGCAAGCGCACGGGCAGTCGCATCCCCCACGACAGCTGCTTCCTTGAGAATCTTCTTCATGCGGGCATCAGGTTTAAATGGCTTCCCTTTCTGAATGCCGATCGACGCCCAGAAGCCCAGTGTCGTCGCATCAACCGTTTCGGTCGGTTCAGTCTGCACGACCGAGTTCAACAGTTCCCAGAATTGATAACCGGCGGGACCAACCATATTAAACGGTTTGCCCGACATGTTGATAAACTTCGGACTTGCCGGATTGTCGGCCTCGGACAGTGGATAGATTTTCGTATGCTGCTTGACCAGTTCCACGCCGGGCGTCGGATTACCGTCAACCACGAAGCTTCGCCAGGCAACCCAGACACTCAGAGAACCGGGCCGCACCACAAAGTAACCTTCCGGAATGTCGTCTTGATAACCGGGTGGTAAAAGCAGATATTTGCCCCCTTTGCCTTTATCTGGTCCGGTTATGCCGATGTCGCCATTCCAGTGGTACCACATATCGTCGACCAGCCCAAGCACTTTGGGCGGTGCCTCGACCACAACGGGGCCCTCGCGCAGATCCAGCCAGAACCAGGTATAAGGGGTGTTATCATTGGCCGTCAGTTCAATCGTGGTGGAGTCGACCAGGTTTTCCCAGATGGGCACGGTTTTGTTGGCCGGTCCCATGGTGAGAATATTGTTACGGTTACTCGCCTGATTTACTACCGGCAGCGCGAGCAGGTAAGCCTGAACCGCGCGTTGAAAATCCAGGTTGTCATACAGCTTCTGAGTACTCGCTTTGTCCGGCACACCATCAATGAAATTGAGCGTTCCCAGACGCGTCTCCACCTGATCCGGAACAGCGATCCCCGGCGGGATGGGAGTCGTCATTTTAAACTTCTCGCTCGTCTGTGCCTGGACTGTGTTGGTGACAAAGAGCCCTGCCATCATCACACACGCAGATACCCACTGCCTGGTTGCTTGATGTTGTGTTTGCATGGTTTGAATTCTCCGGCGATGCGAAATAGAAATAAAGTCTGTCTTCAGATTTCCTTCTATTCCCGGCCCGCCTCCATTTTCTTCAACCCCGCTTCGAGCTCTTTGATTTCTTCCGGCGACAATTGCGGCCGATCGATTGTAATCGTCAACTTATTAAACTCTGCTGTCAGTGGGAACGGCGGGGTATAGTCCGAATCGTTCACGCCGGTAATCGTATCGGAGCCGATGTCGAAACTTTCGTCCCACTGCAGAATGATGGGAATCGTTTTCTCCATCTTTTGCGTGGACACCACTCTGCCGTCCACCTTGAGTGTACCGGTTCCGCTTTTCCCAATCCCGGAGAAGTTGTTATAGGCCATCGTCCCCAGTCCGATGCCGTCATACTTGAAGTCAAACTCCAGAATGTGTCGGCCGGGAGAGAGTGCCTCAGGAGCCTCCCATTTCAGCCGTTCCAGATCCAGCAGGTTCCACAGAAAGACCGGTTTGCCTTCGAGCAGATAGAACCCCCAGCCAGCAAAGCGTCCGCCGGAAGTGACGATCATCCCCTCGGCGCCCCCTTCCGGTACGGTGATGTCCGCCTTGACCGTATACGATGTATCCAGCAGATAAGGCGCATCCCCCTGCGGCAGCCCTGTCATGGGACGCGTATAGACCAGTTCCTTTCGCCCCGCGGTCAGGCTGGGTCGCTGGGCCGCAACACGGGCACCGACTGATGCATTCAACGGTAGAACCTGGTATTTTTTCGCTTCTTCCAGGAACATCGCCCGCATGTTTTTGACCTTCTCGGGATGTTCAGCGGCGATGTCGCTGGTCTGGTTCCAGTCGGTATTCAGGTTGTAGAGCTGAAAGGTCTGGTTATTCAGCGGGTCCGGGTTCGCTGCCGAGAACGCCTGCCAGGGCGCGCGGTTCACTTTCGTACTCATGAACCAGCCATCATGATACATCGCCCACTGGCCCATCATTTCGAAGTACTGGGTTTTGTGCTGAGACGGTGCCTCGGCGTTTGCTTTGTCGAAGGTGTAAGCGAAGCTTGTTCCCTCAATCGGTCTCTGCTTAATGCCGTCCACATATTCCGGTGCAGCAATGCCAGTCACTTCCAGCAGCGTTGGCACATAGTCGATCACATGCACGAACTGCTCCCGCAGCCCTCCCTGGTCTTTAATCCGTTTCGGCCAGGAGATCACCATATTCTGATTGATTCCACCGAGCCGCGACGCATTCTGTTTGAACCAGTCGAACGGCGTGTCAAAGGCCCAGGACCAGCCGGCTGACATATGGTTGTAGGCAAATTCGGTTCCCCAGGCATCATAGAACTTCATCTGCACATCCACCGGTGGTGCCACCCCGTTAAAGAAAGCCACCTCGCTGAAGGTTCCCTCCGGCCCCCCTTCGGCACTGGTGCCATTATCGCCGTTCTGGTAGATGACAATTGTGTTTTCAAGTTTGCCCAGGTCTTCAAACGCCTGGATCACGCGGCCCATTTCATAGTCGTTATATGCCACGTAGGCTGCAAATACTTCGACCTGACGGATAAAGAGCTTCTGGGCTTCCGGTGATAACTCATCCCAGGGCTTCAGCATCTCTTTCGGCCACGGAGTGAGCTCCAGATCCGGTGGAATGACCCCGAGTCGTTTTTGATTCGCGAAGATCCGCTCACGCAACTTTTCGTAGCCGTCGTCAAACAGATGCATCTCATGAATCTTGTCCACCCATTCCTTCTTCGGATGGTGCGGCGCGTGTGAGGCCCCCGGCACATAGTGCATAAAGATCGGCTGACTCGGGTCGCTCTGGTGAATTCGCGTCATCCAGTCGATCGCATCGTCGGCCATCGCGGTGATCAGATTCCACTTGCTCTCTTTGCCGGTGACGGGCCAGACCTCTGCTTTGGGATCGGAACGATCCATCTTCAACGTCCCTTCGTGCCCCGTCCACGGATAAATCTGCGTCGTATTCCGAAACAGGTTCGGCCCCCACTGGTTAGCATCGCCTCCTACAAATCCATAGAAGTAGTCGAAGCCCATTCCTGTCGGCCACTGGGTGAAGGGACCCACCTGGCTCGCTTCGTAAGTCGGCGTGTTGTGATCTTTGCCAAACCAGGAGGTTGCATAGCCGTTATCTCGCAGGATCCGACCAATGGTGGCGTTGTTCTCCCCAATAACACTGTTATAGCCAGGGAACCCTGTGGCCTGTTCTGCAATCACACCAAACCCAACGGAATGATGATTCCGTCCGGTAATCAACGCTGCCCGGGTCGGCGAACATAACGAAGTCGAAAACACACGGTTATAACGCAGGCCCGCTTTCGCAATCCGATCCATCGTCGGCGTTGGAATCACGCCACCGAACGTGCTGGGCACACCGAAGCCCGCGTCGTCCGTCATGATCAGCAGAATATTCGGCGCTTCCTTTGGCGGCACAATCCGCGGCGCCCACCACTCTTTCGACTGCAAGGCGTTGTCTTTGATCACACCCTCGAATTTCGGCGCTGGTGCAGGCAGCTGTTTACCGTCAATGGTCGTCGTCGCACTGGGGGAACCAATTACCCCCGTTGTCTGGGGCGTAAAAGACTTGGACGATTGCGGAACGGGCGCCTGTGTCGTGACAGTTTCTGACTGATCTGCATCCTGGGCAGAGGCGGAACGAGACATTTCCCCGGAACAGCCGGCAGATACCCCGAACATCCCCAGGGACAGACAAAGTAACAGAATGCGCGAATTAAACTCTCTATGCAGTCTTCTCATCTTGCAGTTCCCCGGGCCCGAATTCCACTGTGCTAAGGTTTCAGGAAACGCTTTTGCAATGAGACGAATTCAATAATTCAAACACGGCATACATGTTTCCCCATATCTCTGATCCAGCTGCCGTCACTTACCAGGCAGCATGAACACTTGGATCGATGCCCATTGTACCCTCGAATAAATAAAAGACAATTACATCCTGATATATTTAAAGCAGAATTAATACAGAGAGCAGAAGACGCAAGGATGAAGAATCGAGACCCTCAAGGATCCTGACAGCGCAGCAGGATAGAGACACAAGAGAGAAAACCATGGTCGCCTGCAGCTGATTAAAACCGCAGATTCGCCCGCAGGCCAGGCATAACGGACGTGTCATCATTGGCGTTGGCGTCTTCCAGAACCTGCAGATCAGCAGTCACATGGAACCAGGGAGTCCACGCCATGTTATAGTAAAGTTCAACTCCCTGCGTATTACGGATTGGCACAACTCCGTTAAGCAGTGATTTGAAATCGCTGCTCAGTTCATTGTAAAAATACCCGATCCCCAGCGAGTCCTGTTCGCGGCAGGCAAACAGGCCATTGGCCTGTAGTGCGATGTTGCCGCTCCAGCGATACGGGTTCGGATCTCCGTCAGCAATCATCCACTGACTCATCAGTCGCACGTCGCGTTTGTCATTGCAGCAATCTGCCCAGACCACCTGGTCCAGAATATAACTGATCGTCCACGATCCCGTCTGCTGACCGGCGGCAACTACCCCCTGCCCCGGAATCACGGTCCAACTGGTCGGATCGACAGAAGTGTAAGTCCGACTGCTCCAGTTTCCCAGTAGCGCATGTGAGCCAGGGAGGCCGCGCCATTCCGTGAAGATACGTCCGTAACCCAGTACAACGGCACCCTGGTCAAACAGGTCATCCAGACCGGCTGTCGTCGATGAGTTGGTCGTGTCGTAGACCATCAACGCACTCTGAATCTGCCCTTCGTGCAGTCCCATCGCTCCTGCACCGTTAATTGATAGGTTCGTGGTGCGAATAATGGGGGTGGGTGCAATCATGGAGAGGTTCATGAATCCGTTGATACCTCGACCCGTATTCGGATAGATCATATTCCACAAATCAAGCAGATTATATTTTCCCGCGGTTAAAGCAAAGTTCTCACTCAAAGCTTGCATAAACATCAAGCCGGTGATCGCCGTTTCGTGCTGTCCGGGTAACGGATAGAACATATTACTGTTCGGAAAACCCAATGCACCAGCTGCTCCATTGATATCACTGCCGAACCGGCTTTCTGCATGCAGGATTGCTGAAAAGCCTTTATTGAGCCCTAACTGTTCTCCCTGGAACGTAAACATGTAGTCGGCTTTACCGCCATACAGGAAGGTCCGACGACGACCACCACTCGCAACCCCCTGGTAGAACTGCGTCAACTGAATATCCGCCAGCACCCCATGCTCTGCCAGCCCGGAGCGCGCACCAAACAGATCCCCCGTCAGATACTGTCGCGAAAACAGAGACTCGGAACATTCATATCCACAATCAGTGGCCCCTACACATTCGTCGCCCAGGCAACCGCCGTCTGTCGATTCGCAGCAAGCCTCCTGCCCCGCAAGATGACTGATCGGCGTCAGCGCAGAATCATTCAGCAGATCATTGCCCTCCAATGCTGCTTCTGATATCAACAGCGGCGCAGGCTCGTCCGCGCGAACAGAAACACATGCCAGACTGATCGACAGCAGAACCACACTGATTACACCGGACTTCATAATTCGCTTCTTCTGAAATGGGCCAGCATGAAAATCGTTTCGCTGAGAAACAGCAGAGAGCCTTGCCCCTCTGTTGTACGAAACCGATAACTTCACTTAAATCGACAGAATCAGACCTGAAACATTGTGCATGGACCTGATTTCACACCGCATTCACAGTCCGCCGTCTGGTTATATCGGTTGTAACGGTTATCATCTTGCTGGCGGCAAACCGAAATGTACAGATATAGACACAACAGATAATATTACTACCGTTCCGAATCTGGTTGTGCTTTGAATCTGCTTATGTCATCTTGACCGAAACACAAGACTCTAATTCACAATCCATCGGGTTACCTGAAACAGTCCCGCCGTCCTGATCGCGAAACTGAAAACTGTACTGTTGGAACACTGGGAAAATATCCATGAAAATACGCGTGTTTGGCATCAGCGATAATTCCACACTGCTTCCGTTACCCGAAACCACTCTTTCCGCCTCCTGGGTAGAAGATGACGTGCATCGCTGGATCGATATCGAGGCCGCGACTCCCCAGGAACTGAATCAACTGCTCACTCCGTTTCATTTGCGACCGGAAGTGCTGGCAGCCTGTCTCACACCGGAACGTAGCGAACGTTTCATGTCGCAAAAAACAGCCCTCTACATGGAAGTCCCCACGCACCTGGGCTGGGACCAGAAGGAAAAACCTTACGTTTCTTTTCTCTGCCTGCAGTCGACAGTCATCACAATCCATCGAGATAAACTGCATACAATTGAGGACGTCATTCGGGACCTGGATGGCGATGTCCCCCTCTACTCCAATAACTCTTCGGCCCTGCTCTACTATCTGCTGGTCGAAATCGGGAAACAGACTGTGAACGCGGCCCTGCGGGTCCGCGCAGAATCAGAACAGCTGGATCAGGCCTGCCATGAAAATCCGGATGCCCTCGATCCCCAAAAAATTGCCGTGCTCCGTCGAAAGATCAGTCATTACGCTGCAGTCCATGATGACCACGCTTATTGTGCAGGCGTCCTGCAAACCGTCGAATCGGCTGCCTTTCGCTTCAGTGAGCAGTCCCGGTTCTTCGGCGATACGTTGCAGCTGTCGGGACTTGCCGGACAGATCATCGCCGGCACTGCCGACCGGGTGAACAGCCTGCAGCGGGATTATGATGCCCTCGTGCAGAGTCGCGTCGAAAGCCGTCTGCAGTTTCTGACGATCCTTTCTGCAGTTTTTCTCCCCCTGACATTAATCTCCGGACTCTACGGCATGAATTTCAACGATCTGCCCGGGATGGGAATCAAATCCGGATACCTGATCGTCATCGGAATCATGCTGGCAACGGCTTTCATCACAGCCGGTTACTTCTATCTCCGTGGCTGGTTTGACAAAAGCTGATCACATCACTTCCCCCCCGCCCCTTACACGCAAGATGCTGCACGCACCCTGCAAGTCTTTGCACTCCCCTGCTGCAAAATCTGGTTCACTCCTCTCCCTTGCGAAAAATTATTTCAGATAACTGGATCTGTATCTCAGGCAGAAAACCGGCCAAAACCCTCTCTCTACGTGCCATCCCCGATTATTTTTCCTCTGCGGCACACTGCTTGCATCTCCCCCAGTCATACTCGCCACGTTGGTCAGTCAACGTGCAAAAAATGCGCCCCCAAGCGGCACTGACGCCGACGTAACCCGCCCCCCAAGGAACACAACCATGTTAGAGGCCTTTCTGGACAATTTCCTGCATAACCTCTTTAAACCGCTGCTGCTTTTCTTTTACATGGGCTTTCTGATTCCTATCCTCAAAGTTCCCTTTGAGTTTCCCAAAGCCGTCTATCAGGGTCTGACCCTCTACCTGTTAATCGCCATTGGCTGGCACGGCGGCGAAGAACTGGCGTCCCTCTCGATCTCCGAATTCGGGCAAGCACTCGGATTCATGGTCATCGGCTTTTTCGCGAACCTCTGTATCGGGATCTTCGCCTATATCCTCCTGCAAAAAACCACCAAGCTGCGTCAGATCGACGCCGCCACCGTGGCCGGTTTCTACGGATCCGACTCCGCCGGTACCTTCGTAACCTGCCTGGGTGTCATCACTGCAGCTCAAATCGCTTATGCGGCTTACATGCCTGTGATGCTGGCAGTCATGGAAATTCCCGGTTGTCTGGTCGCCCTCTATCTCGTCTCGCGTCTGAGACAGAAAGGGATGGACGCACACGGAAACATGCCTCACGAAGCAGACTATCAGCCTCCGCATTCCGCTCCGGTGCTGGAAAGCACCGGCGGAGGAGAAGTCTCTGTCAGTAGCGAAGGTGAATCGGTCAGCCACCAGTCAACAGGAACAACTCACACTCATACCGCCGTCGCCGCGAAAACGGCAGCCCGTCGCGAACTGGCTGCCCAATTGGATGTGGAAGTCGAAGAAAAGAAAAAACCGATTTTCAGCAAGGAACTTCTGCACGAAGTCTTCCTGAACCCGGGACTCTACCTCCTGTTCGGCGGGATTATCATCGGCTTTCTCGGACGCCTGCAGGGCAAAGCAGTCACCAGCCTGGATGACACCCTGTTTGTGAATATCTTCCACGGAATGCTCTGTCTGTTCCTGCTGGAAATGGGCATCACAGCCTGTCGTCGTCTGAAAGACCTCAAAACAGCCGGCTGGCGGTTCATCATGTTCGCACTGCTCTGCCCCAACCTGTTTGCTTTGTTCGGTATTCTCGTGGCGCACGGTTACAGCATGGCCCTGGGACAGCCCTTTGACCTGGGAACCTACGCTCTGTTCTCAGTCCTCTGTGCCGCAGCCTCTTACATCGCCGTACCCGCGGTCCAGAGACTGGCCATCCCCGAAGCCAGCCCGACACTGCCCCTGGCAGCTTCGCTCGGACTGACCTTCACTTACAACGTCACCATCGGGATCCCGGTTTACATGCTCATCGCCGAGCTGGTCATGAAAACCTTACCCGTAGCATAACCAACTTCACTCCACTGATGAAATCACCGTTGAAACCAGAGAAAGTATCGAGCTCAGTCTCACAGGAAACCACGACATGGCTAACACGACAGAATTAACCAAAGTCATCGTCATCACCGAAACCCACTTCGAACAGGATCTGTTAAACGCATTCCGCGAACTGGGAATCAAAGGCTTTACCTGCATGAACTGCTGGGGACAGGGTCACCACCAGGTCTATGACGAACCCTTTATCGGACACTCCCAGACCCGCATTGAAATCATCACCACCGAAGCGATCGCAGAATCGATCGTCGATTACTGTCGGCAGCCTCGCTTCGAATCCCATGCGATTTCCGCCTACCTGGAATCCGTGCGTGTCCGAGACCCTAATAAATTCATCGCCTGAAACGGGTCAATCAACCCTTTCGCGACGGCAGATTTCGTAGTTTGCCAGTCACCTTCATGTGCTTACTTTGGCGGGTAGCTAGCATGACAGGTGACTGGCGGCTACGAATTTTAAATATCTTACCCCCCACTCCAGCCGCAGATCACCCATCCTGGAGAACGGCACCCTTCCTCAAAACCCGTGCTGGACAGATACACCTTCACATGCTAGCATATTGATGCGTTCAGTCTGCGCGCCACGGCCACGCTTCAGTTTACGCGTCCCTGGTTCGCTGCACATCACATTCCAGGCCAGCAACAGGCCTGAAGTTCAGAGTGAGGAACGGATTATGCAACGGCGTCAATTTCTGGTCGCGTCCGGTCTCGGCTTTGCCGGGATGACATTCGGCTCTCCCACCCCCGCCGTTTCCGCTGCTCCGGCTCCCACAACCCCAGGCAGAAAACCCGCTAAATCGACGATTCTGTTCTTCCTCTGTGGTGGTGCATCCCATATGGACATGTGGGATATGAAGCCGGAAGCCCCCCTGGAATACCGAGGCCCGTTTCAATCGATTCAGACCTCCGCACCGGGAGTCCACCTCTCCGAGCATCTGCCCCTGCTCGCCAAACAGGCACATCATCTGGCACTGGTCAACTCGGTTGGCGGCACCGTCAACACCAACGATCACCACGCCGGATATTACTACAACCTCACCGGACATATTCCCGATCTGACGTTCGTCACCAAAGGGAACAACCGCACGCCCCAGCCGGACGACTGGCCTTACATGGGTTCCGTGGTCGCCTCCCGGCGTCCCGCGCATCCGAATCTGCCCAACGCCATCTCGCTGCCGCACATGCCCAGCCGCGCCCCGTATACCCGCCCCGGTCAGTTCGCTGCCCGCCTGGGAGTTGAACACGATCCGATGTATATCCAGGGCACACGCGAAGAACCGCTGAAGCTCCGCGGTCCCGCACTCTCGCTGGAAGGGGGCATCACCGCCGACCGGCTCACCGATCGCATTTCCCTGCTCGAACAACTCGATTCCGCCCGGCGACAGTTCGACGACTTCGCCAGCATCTCCACGATGAATCAGCATCAGGAACGCGCCCTGTCGTTGTTAATGTCAGCCCAATCCACCTCCGCCTTTGATGTGCAGCAGGAAAAACCGGCCACACTCGAACGCTACGGCAAAACCATCAACGGCATGAGTCTGCTCGTTGCCCGCCGTCTGGTGGAAGTCGGCGTCCCCTTCATTACCGTCTTCTGGAAAGGCGATCTCAGAGCCCTCGGCAAGAAGTGCAAGAGCGCCGGCAGCTGGGATACTCACGGCAACAATTTCCAGTGCCTCAAAGAAGACCTGCTGCCCGAATTTGACCGGGCCTACTCCGCCCTCATCGAAGACCTCGCCGAGCGGGGACTCATCGATGATACGCTGGTCCTCGTCACCAGTGAAATGGGTCGCAAACCAAAGATCGGCGATCCCCGCTCCGGCGGCAAATCGGGCGCAGGCCGTGACCACTGGACGCACTGTCTCACCGATGTCCTCGCGGGTGGCGGCATTCAGGGAGGCCAGACCTTTGGTGCCAGCGACAAACATGGAGAATATCCCAAAGACAAACCGGTCACCCCCGCCGACATCACGCATACGGTCTACCACGCGATGGGCATTCACGACCTGACCGCCTACGACAAGCTCGGCCGACTCTACTTCCTGCTCGACAAATCCAGACCGATCACCGAACTCTTCTGAGTTCGCCCCGGGATCTGCAGGTTCATACACCTCTTTGCATTCCCGCGCCGTTCTGCTAAATTCCAGCCAGACCGTCAATTAGCGACTGTCCCGAGGCACGCAGATTACCTGCGCGCCACGATTATGGATTATCTTATCAAGTTCTCCCCCTGCAAATGCAGGCCTGTCCAGTGAATTGATTTTTGCCCGAATCTGACCGCAAAATCAGAGATAGATGGGAACAGGATTCGCATCGCGACTATCATCAGTGTGTAACTGGTGCCGAAACACCTGTTCTTCTGCAGGGGAGCATTGTTCCTGCGCACATTCTGCAAATTTAACAGGCACGCCTGCCTCTGCCTGAATGGAAAAGAGTTAAAAGAGTCTATGGCTGAAGTAGAATGGGATCGTCTTGCCGCTGAAGCAAATCGTGAACCGGGTGCGAACTGGAAACGCTGGGGGCCCTACCTCGCAGAACGACAGTGGGGAACCGTGCGCGAAAGTACGGCCGATGGCGATCCGTGGCTCAATTTCACACACGAAGAGGCCACCTGGCGCACTTATCGCTGGGGGGAAGACGGTCTGCTGGGTATCTGCGACCGTCAGTGCCGACTCTGTTTCGGGCTCGCCCTCTGGAACGGCGAAGACCCGATCCTCAAGGAACGTCTGTTTGGACTGACCGGCCCCGAAGGCAATCACGGTGAGGACGTCAAGGAAGCCTATTACTACCTCGACTCAACCCCCTCACATTCCTATCTCAAAGCACTTTACAAATACCCACAGTCAGAATTCCCCTACTCGGAACTCCGCGAGGAAAACGCGCGACGCTCCCGTCAGGAACAGGAATACGAACTCACCAATACCGGCATCTTCGACGAAAGCCGCTACTTCGACGTACAGATGGAATACGCCAAGGCAGCCGACGAAGATATTCTGATTCGCGTCACCATCTTCAACCGCGGACCGAAATCAGCGCCCCTGCACTTCCTCCCCACCTGGTGGTTTCGCAACACCTGGAGTTGGGGACCCACGCTCGATCGCCCCAGCGAAAAACCGAGCATGGAACAGATCGCTGACACCTGCCTGAAAGCAGAGCACGAAACCCTCGGCGAATTCCGACTCTTTACCGATCTCGGTCCCGATGGAGAAACCCCCGACTGGCTCTTTACCGAAAACGAAACCAATACCTGGCGATTTGAAGACCCGAACAGCCGCCGCCCCTCCTGCAAAGACGCCTTTCATCTGGCAGTCGTTGATGGAGTCGAAGGCGTCATCAATCCACGCCCTACAGGCACCAAGGTTGCCGCTCACTTCAAACGCGTCATTCCCGCCGGCGAATCAGTCGAGTTCCGTCTGCGTATGTCTGCCATCGATGAATTACCGGAAACCCCGTTCGGACCGGAATTCGATGAAGTCTTTGCCCAGCGAATTGACGAAGCCGATCGGTTCGCCGATTCCCTGGTCGAACCCGGACTCTCTCCGGACGAGCAGGCGATACTCCGCCAGGCCAATGCCGGTCTGCTCTGGACCAAACAGTTTTATCACTACGTCATTCCCCGCTGGCTCGAAAACGCCGGCAAGGGAAATAAGGAACCGGCCCGCCGTCTGCCTGGCATGCCCAGCCCCCGCAACGCTGACTGGGGACACCTTTACAACCGCAATATCATCTCCATGCCCGACAAGTGGGAATACCCCTGGTACGCGGCCTGGGACCTCGCGTTTCACCTGATTCCGTTCTCCAAGATTGATCCACACTTCGCCAAGGACCAGGCCATCCTGTTCCTCCGCGAATGGTACATGCATCCCAACGGACAGTTGCCCGCTTACGAATGGAATTTCAGTGACGTCAACCCGCCCGTGCATGCCTGGGCCTGCTGGCGCGTCTACCAGATGACCGCATCCAACGGAGATCGCGATCGCAATTTCCTGGAACGCGTCTTCCAGAAACTCCTGCTCAACTTCACCTGGTGGGTCAACCGTAAAGACATCCGCGGCAAACACGTCTTCAGTGGCGGCTTCCTCGGACTGGATAACATCGGAATCTTCGACCGTTCCAAACCACTGCCGACAGGCGGTCACCTGGAACAGGCCGACGGCACCGCCTGGATGGCCTTCTTCTGTTCGAGCATGCTTTCCATCGCCTTTGAACTGGCCGATGGCAATCCTGCTTACGAAGACATGGCGTCCAAGTTCTTCGAACATTACGTCTCGATCGCCGAAGCAATGAACTCCCTGGACGGCACCGGTCTCTGGGACGAAGAAGACGGTT
Source organism: Gimesia chilikensis (assembly GCF_007744075.1). NCBI lineage: Bacteria > Pseudomonadati > Planctomycetota > Planctomycetia > Planctomycetales > Planctomycetaceae > Gimesia > Gimesia chilikensis. The sequence continues at coordinate 5,626,321 of NZ_CP036266.1, forward strand.
TCTACTACGATCATCTGCACCTTGACGGACGCAGCATCCCACTCAAAATCCGTTCCATTGTCGGGTTGATCCCCCTGTTTACCGTCGACGTTCTCTTTGATGAGACCATCGAAAAACTCCCCGCCTTCCGCAAGCGGATGGACTGGTTCCTGAAAAGCCGCCCCAATCTGCAGAAGTTCATGACCTACATGGAACGCGATTCGGAAACATCCTCAGGCGGCCATCGCCTGCTGGCGATCCCCACGCGCGACCGACTGTTGCGTCTGCTCCGCTACCTGCTGGATGAAGACGAATTTCTCTCTGACTACGGGATTCGCTCGCTCTCCAAGTTCCACGAAGAACATCCGTTCGAATACGAACTCAACGGCGAAATGTTAAGGGTCCAGTATCTGCCCGCCGAATCGGACAGTGGCCTGTTCGGTGGCAACTCCAACTGGCGGGGGCCCATCTGGTTTCCTCTCAACTACCTGTTGATCGAAGCTCTCGAACGCTATCACACTTTCTACGGCAAAACACTCCGCGTCGAATGTCCGACCCGTTCGGGCAACTACATGGACCTGCAGGAAGTCGCCGACGAAATCCGCCGGCGCCTTGCCCGTCTGTTCCTCTCCGACGAAGCCGGCGATCGTCCCAGTTATGCCCGCACCGATGTCCTGCTCAACGATCCGCACTGGCGCGACCTGGTACTGTTCTACGAATATTTCGACGCAGAAACAGGACGCGGACTGGGAGCCAGCCACCAGACCGGCTGGACCGCATTGATCTCTCCCATCCTGGTCACACTGGCAAGTCGCTGTCGGCAACAGTCAGAAGCCGGCCAGCCCGCTACCGCCGAGTAAGCTGACGGAAACGCATCTGCCCTGATTCTTTATCCAGAATTAATTCGACACCCTCATTCCGGATGATTAAGATAAAATCCTGAGTGACATATATCTCTTTTCTAAATGTGTCACCAGGATTTGTCGCAGATCACTTGTGAATGACCTCAACTCAATTCAACCCGGTCATCACTGCTGCGCCTTGACTCTGCTACTGCGGGCACAAAACGTTGAGTGACTCTCATTGTCGATGATTCTCACACTGGATCGCCACGTGAGTCCAGTGTCGTATCTCCATACATACTTCTCGGGAGAAAATCCGATGCGCTCATTTCGATGCTGCCTCTACCTGCTCTGTGTCACGACAATTCCTCTTTCACTTTCCGCAGAAGAGTTCAATCGCACAAAACTGCCGATTGCCCAGCCCCCTTTCAAAGGAAAGATCGGCGTTAAGGCTTCCGAGTCAGTCAAAGACTTTCCCCAGGAGATCAAAGCCCCTAAGGGAGCCCCCAACGTGCTGATCATCCTGACCGATGATGTCGGCTTTGGGGCATCCAGTACATTCGGCGGCCCGATTCCCACCCCCACCTTTGACCGTCTGGCGAAAGCGGGGCTACGTTACAACCAGTTTCATACGACGGCACTCTGCTCCCCCACCCGGGCAGCCCTGATCACCGGTCGCAACCATCATACCGCAGCCACAGGTGGCATCATGGAAATCGGTGTCGGCTATCCCGGCTACAATACGCTGGTTCGCAAATCGTGTGGGACCATCGGACAGATCCTGAAATTTAACGGCTATAATACGTCCTGGTTCGGGAAAAATCATAACGTCCCCGACTGGCATACATCACAGGCCGGTCCCTTCGACCTCTGGCCCGTGGGACTCGGTTTCGAATACTTCTACGGATTCGTGGGGGGAGATACGAGCCAGTGGACTCCCGCCCTGGTGGAAAACACGCGCCCCGTCGAACCACCGGCCAACGACCCCAATTATAATTTCGATGAAGACATGGCTGACCGGGCCATTAACTGGATTCGTATGCAGCACGCTGTCGCTCCCGACAAACCGTTCCTCTGTTATTACGCTACGGGAACCGCGCATGCCCCGCATCACGCCCCCAAAGCCTGGATTGAGAAATTCAAAGGACAGTTTGACCAGGGCTGGGATGAAGTGCGCAAGGAAACACTGGCCCGACAGAAAAAGCTCGGAGTGGTGCCCGAGGGAACCCGACTGACCGAACGCTCAAAAGGCATTCCCGCCTGGGATTCAATGGATGACCGACAGAAAGAATTGTATGCCCGCATGATGGAAGTCTACGCGGCTGCTCTTTCCCACGCTGACCACCAGTTCGGCAGACTCATCGACTCGATTGACGAACTGGGACAACTCGACAATACACTGGTGATCTATATCCAGGGAGACAATGGCGCCAGTGCCGAGGGGAGTGCCCAGGGACTGCTCAATGAAATGACCTTCTTCAATAACATCAAAGAAGATTTCGAAGAGGTTTACCGCCGCAGGGATGAAATCGGCAGCCCGACCACCTTCAATCACTATCCCATCGGTTGGGCGCACGCCATGGATGCTCCCTTCCAGTGGACCAAACAGGTTGCCTCCCATTTCGGCGGAACCCGTAATGGCATGGTCATGTCCTGGCCGGCGCGTATCAAGAACAAGGGGGCCGTCTGTTCCCAGTTTCATCATGTGATCGATATCCTTCCCACCGTTCTGGAAGCCACGCAGCTGCCTGCCCCCGATTCTATCAACGGTATCACTCAGGAACCAATCCAGGGTGTCAGCATGGCCTATACCTGGGATGACCCCCAAGCCCCCTCGAAACGCGAAACACAGTATTTTGAAATGTTCGCTAATCGAGCAATTTATGATAAAGGCTGGATCGCCTGCACGACTCCCACAACGCCGCCCTGGGTCAGCGTGGCAGATCCAGTGGATGTCATCGACGGCTACCAGTGGGAACTCTACAACATCGATGATGACTTTTCAGAGTCCGTCAATCTGGCCGAGAAATATCCGGAAAAACTCAAAGAACTCCAGCGACTGTTCTACATCGAAGCGGTCAAAAACAATGTGCTCCCGCTGGATAATAGTAAAGCCGAACGACTCGACGTGAAAAACCGCCCCAGCCTGACCAGGGGACGCGATACCTTCACTTATTACGACGAAATGCTGCGCATCCCCGAAGGGTCTGCCCCGGACCTCAAGAACAAATCGTTTGGGATCTCTGCAGTCGTTGATATTCCTGAATCAGGAGCAGAAGGACTACTGATGACACAGGGTGGTCGTTTCTGCGGCCTTGGACTGTATGTGCTCAAGGGGAAGCCGGTCTTCCATTACAACCTGTGTGGCGTAGAACGTTATAACGTCGCTGGCAAAGATAAACTCAAGCCGGGCAAGCATGTCATTACCCTCGACTTTAAATACGATGGCGGAGGTGTTGGCAAAGGAGGCCAGGCCACACTCACTGTCGATGGAAACAAAGTCGCTGTCAGCAGAATTCCGCAGACCGTCGGTTACCGCATGTCACTCGATGAAACACTCGATATCGGCGAGGACACAGGCACCCCGGTCAGTGAGGACTACAAAGTCCCCTTCAAATTCACCGGGGACCTCGAAAAAGTAACCATCAAAATCACCGAGCACCCACTCACGGAAGAACAACTGCAGCAATACCGTGAAACCCAGGTCAAAGCAGCCCTCTCGCGGTAACCAGGCAGGGAAAGCAGTTCGGCAGCGGAATTCAGCTGCTGAGGGGCTACTCGAAAGTAAGAGTCAGCCCAACCGCTATAACCGTTACAAACTGACTGACGCCGTTCCGTTTATTCCAGTCTTAACGAAAAAAACATTCAGCAGGTACCGCCAGACGACGAAAAGTATCTAAAGGTTCAGTTTCCTCATACTCTCTACTTTTCGAGAACTACCATGGTCCCAGGCTCAACCAATCTACGCTGGTTCCTGGAACGCAGTCGCTTAACCCTCTCGATCTGCTGCCTGATTTACTTCTGTTGTTCTGCTCCCCGTAGTCGATCTGCTTACGCCGACGATGCGTTTCCAGTCTCCCTCTACGAAGAAATGCAGCAGACAGCCGAGTCTGACCTGCTCTGTACGGAGTCAACCTGCGCTGAGAACACCAGTTCCTGCGTCTCTTGTGATGGGCCCGACTTCTGGTCGCAGACAACGATGACGCAGAACCTGTTTCCCCGTCGCGCCTGTCTGGCTGAGCAGGGAATTACCTTCGATGCCGACCTGATTCAGTACTACATGGGAGTCGCCTCGGGAGGCCGTGAACAGGAATTCCGCTACTCGGGTCACGGCGACTATGTTATGAATATCGACTCAGGCAAGCTGGGCGGACCTCAGGGCCTGTTCGTCAAACTCCGCGCCGAGCACCGTTTTGGCGAAACCATCAACGAAGCAACCGGCGCAATTATTCCCGCGACCCTGGCCCCCGATTTGCCGGTTTCCTACAGTGATGAACTATACCTGACCAACGTTCTGTTTACTCAGATGTTTTCCGAATCGTTTGGTGTCTTCGCAGGGAAACTCGACACTCTCGACGGCGACATGAACGCCTTCGCCCATGGTCGTGGCAAAACCCAGTTCTCCAACACCGCCTTTATCGCGACGCCCATCGGTCTGCGAACCATCGTCTATTCGACACTCGGAACCGGCTTCCTGATCCTCCGAGAAGGCGAACCGATCTTCACCTTCACCGTCCTCAACGCGACAGATACCACCCGCACCAGTGGCTTCGATGAACTGTTCGCCCACGGTGCCGCCATCGTTCCCGAACTGCGTCTCCCCACAAATCTCTTCGGCAAACCGGGTCACTTCCTGTTCGGTGCCAGCTACAGCACTAGATCATTCGCTTCGCTGGAGCAGGATCCCCTGTTCGTTCTGCCCACTGTGCCCATCAGTCGCGAAACGGAATCCTGGTCGTTCTACTGGAACTTCGACCAATACCTGGTGGTCGATCCCGACAATCCGCAGCGTGGCTGGGGTCTCTTCGGCCGTGCCGGGATCGCCGACAAGCAGACGAATCCCATCGAGTGGTTTCTCAGCCTCGGGGTTGGCGGCAGCAGCCCCATTGCCAGCCGCGAAGCAGACACGTTCGGTATCGGCTGGTACTATTCCGCCACCAGTGACCGCCTGACCCCCTTCATTGACAAAGTGCTGGGAGGCGTAGGTGACGGTTACGGCGTTGAACTGTTCTACAACGTGGAGGTCACCAAATGGTTTCACCTGACCACCGACATGCAGGTCATCCGCCCCGCCCGTCAAACCGTTGATACCGCCCTGCTCGTCGGCTTACGTGCCGTGATTGATCTCTGATCATAACGCTCTGAATCAGTTCCGCATCGTTCTTTTCGCTCTCATCCGTGAATCGTCTCTCCCGTTTGCAGATCAATCTGCTCTAAAGCCTCGCCCTGTTCCCCTGCGTCTCCCTGAAGGTAGATCGTCTGTGTATCAATCGACTCAATCAGGTCATTCCATTTTTTTGCTCGGTGCCACACCACTCGCGATTGAGTGACCATAACCAATCCCCCCTCATACTCCACCACCACAGACTCATCAGCCTGGTAAACCTGGGTCGAATAAAAGCCCTGGTCGTCATCAGGAGATCTGAACAGCGGGAATGGCTCATGAATGGTTTGACCGGCAACATCGATTAAAACTGCTCTCCATGTTCCCAGTAACAAAATCCAGTGCTCATCTGGACTGACCTGAGTAACCCCAGTCAATAATGCGTTTCCATGAAACGGGGGCTCTCCTGTGATTTCTCTACAGGTAATAAACGCAAATGAATCAATCACTCGTTCAAATTCACTGTCAGATATTTTTATCGTGCCATGCTCTCGCACAGGTCCCACCAGATCAATCCTGACGGAATCGGTCAGTTCCACGCCACGTTCATCAAAAATGTAATCGGTTAATTCAATCAAGACAGAGGCCTCTGATCTGCGACTTAGGTTACACCATCCCTGTCGAATGACAAATTGGACGGCACATCACTGCATCAGCGACAGCACTATGAAACCAGCCAGGTAAATCACGAGCATCAACAGACTTTCGAAACCGATATTACCCGGGCCATGCTTCTGTCGGTAGATCAATCCGGAAAGCAGAACCACATTCAGCAACAGAGTGATCGTTGTCAGCAGAATTTCGCGTGTCCCCATCCCCGGGCCGTGATAGATCGAACCGCTGAGAAATGCGAAATCGGCAGCCGCGATGAACAGCACATCAAAGAAATTCCCGCCGACCACATCGCTTACGGCCAGCGTCAGTGCGCCGCGCCTGACCGCGGCCAGGCAGGTGACCAGTTCGGGGAGTGACGTCGCCCCCGCCATCAAGAGACCACCGACAATCGGCGCGGAAAGATTCGTTTTATCCTGAATGTTCCCCGCTGCCTCCGCTACCAGGCTGCCACTGATTAAGGTGAGCAAACCTGAAAATACCAGTCCTGTCCACAACAGCCAGAGCCGCTCGTGCTGTGAACCGGGTGCAGGTTCATCGAGTACCGTTTCGGAAGTATGCCGCGGATGCCACATCGGTTCTTCCTGTACGCGATAGGTCAGCCAGAACGCCATCACAGCCCCCGCCAGTAAAAGCAGAGTTGCCGGATGCACGGGCCCGATCACCACATTGGGACTTCCCAGACCGAGCAACACAATCGTGATCAGCAGGATCAGCATGATGGTCTGGATCATCGTCGTGGCCGAAGCAGCCGCATGTTCCAGATTTGCTTTACGATGCAATACATCTGCCAGCGCGAGCACCGTCGTCTGAAAGGCAATGCCTCCCATCGCATTACTCAGCGCGAGCACCGCATGCCCCTGCAAAGCTGCAGTCACAGAAGCAGCCAGCCCGGGTAGCGCGGTGATCAGCCCCAACATAATCGTCCCGGTAATCGCTTCTCCCAGGCCGGTCCGATCTGCCAGCCGATCCGCGTATTCCGCCAGCTTCACTCCCGAAACACCGATCACCACTGCCGCCATGATAAACACGGTGACATCGCCCCAGAGCGGCAGGTTCAATTCAAACATGGTGCAGTGATTCTTTTAGCGAAAGTTCGATAGCAGAATTATTCAGCGCGTCAGGTTGATTTAATTCATTCTCTGTTGTAACGGTTGAGTAGAACTCTGGCAACGCGGCGTCGCATCGACCTCTCGCTTCAGACAGACCTCACTGTGAAGTAGACATGGTCCCTGATTCGTGCAAGCCTTTCTTCGTGGCATCAGAATGACCATTCCCGCGATTGTCCCCGATCACACCCCAGGCTTTCAATTTCCTCTGCAGCGTCCTCACGGAAACTCCCAGTGAGCGGGCCGACTGAGTCCGGTTTCCCCGATAGCGTTTGAGTGTCTGTTCGATCGCCGTGCGTTCCAGGTCTTCCAGCCGGGTCCCTGCCGGAATCGGAATCTGGCCTGAAGTCAGTTGCTCGTCGTGCATCATGTCGGGCAGCTCAGCCAGTGTCAGCACTTCTTCACGCGACAGCACCAGCATACTCTCCAGACAGTTACGCAGCTGACGAATATTGCCTGGCCAGTGGGCATTCCGCAACCAGGCTTCCAGCTCAGGATCCAGCAGCGGCACATCGCGCTGCAGATCGTGGCAAATCTGTTTCAGGAAAAAGTTCACCAGTACCGGAATATCATCCCGTCGTTCTCGTAATGGCGGTAACGCCAGATTAACGACATTCAGCCGATAGAACAGATCTTCGCGAAAGTCTCCCGTCTGTACCATCTGCTGCAATGGATGACTGGTCGCCGCGATGACGCGCACATCCACATCCCGGTCCCGATTACTGCCAATCAGGGTCACACGATGATTCTCCAGCACCCGCAGCAGTTTGGCCTGCGACTCCAGTTTGAAGTCGCCGATTTCGTCAATGAACAGGGTTCCGCCATGCGCTGCCTCAAAACGTCCCACTCGGGATTCACTGGCGCCAGTGAAGGAACCTTTCACGTGTCCGAACAGTTCACTTTCCACCAGGTGTTCCGGCACCGCAGCCATGTTGATCGTAACAAAGGGATGTTCTGCACGCAGGCTGTTACGATGAATCGCCTCGGCCAGCAGTTCCTTCCCGGTTCCTGATTCTCCCGTAATCAATACCGTACTATCTGTTTCGGCGACGCGTTGCGCCCGCTCAAACAGCTGCTGCATCACCTGGGTCGTCCCCACCATCTTTTCGAATCCCACGTAACGCCCCAATCGTGCAGTACCGGATCCGTGATTCTCTTCTACAGCAACACGCGATTGCCGGGCCTGCAGATATCCCTTGACCAACTTGACCAGGGATTCAGGCTGCAACGGCTTGACCAGAAATTCGTCTGCCCCCTCTTTCATTGCGGCGACAGCCGTAACGACATCACTGGTGTGTGACAAAATCAGAAAAGGCACTTCGGGTGCCTGTTGTTTACAGAGATAAAGCAGCTCGAGAGAGATACTGACATCCTCTCCGGTATCACAGAGAATCAGGTCAACCCTCTGCTCCAGATATCGTGATACCTCACTCGGCGCACAGCACTGAGTTTGACAGAAATCCTGTTTTGAAAACCAGTTGTATATTTCTGAGTCTGAAGATTGTTCTTCTGATATGAGCAGTAAATGGTTGTTAGACATGTTTGTTCTCCCCCCTTATGAACAGACTTGCGTTACTTTTCAGTTTCGCAAAGCCCGTGCCATGGAGAATTGCACATATAATCGTTCCTTTTAGCGTTTCTCCACCCTGATTTCGGGCTGGTCAGCAAGCAGCCTGACGGCTCAGCGATCAGTGGGAAAGTCAATCTGACATACCGAAAGTCATAAGTACGGCAATATGACTGCATTCTCTGCAGATTATTGCAAACCAGAGGAAAAATCCCGGGTTGGCATTCCAGTTGCGGCACTCTTTCTCTGAATTTCAATCGAAACCGACAGAAGGGAGGCAGAGCATGAATGATACATCAATAGAAAAACCGGTTATTCTGGTCACCGGAGCAGCCGGGCTGATCGGCACACGACTCGTTCAAGCGTTCTCAGAACAGTTCCAGGTAGTCGCATTTGACGTCAAGCCACTGCCCGAAGAGCAGCATTCCTCAGAATGGATTTCCTGTGATCTGACAGACGATGATTCGGTCGCCCGCGCATTGTCAGACCTCAAGGCTCAGCACGGCAGTAAAATCGCCAGCGTGGTTCACCTGGCCGCCTACTACGACTTTTCCGGCGAGCCGAGCCCGCTCTACCAGGACCTGACCGTAGCGGGAACCCGGCGGCTCTTACAGGGACTGCAGGATTTTGACGTCGAGCAGTTTATCTTCTCGAGTTCTCTGCTGGTACAAAAATCAGTCGACGATGGCGAGCTCATCCAGGCATCGTCTCCCGTCGAAGCAGAATGGCAATACCCCCAGTCCAAGCTGGAAGCCGAGTCCACCATTCGGCAGTACGCCGGATCGATTCCGACCGTCATTCTGCGTCTGGCCGGCGTCTATGATGAGCAGTGCCACTCGATTCCCATCCGTCAGCAGATCTCTCGCATCTTCCAGAAGAAGCTGGAAAGTTATTTCTTCCCCGGCGACAAAACCCACGGCCAGGCATTTCTGCATCTGAACGATCTGGTCGGCTGTTTCAAAGCAGTCATCGGTCATCGCCGTCGACTTCCGGAACACAGCCTGTTCGTCATCGGTGAAGAAGATGTCATGAGTTACGAAGAACTGCAGGAAAAAATCGGACTTTATCTCCATGGGGACCAGTGGCCCGCCATTCGGATTCCCAAAGCAGCCGCCAAGGCAGGTGCGTGGGTGAAAGATCAACTCGCAGCTGACTCGGACGCCCCGTTCATCAAAACCTGGATGATCGATCTGGCCGACCAGAACTATCCGGTCAGCGCGGAACGGGCCCGGGAGCAGCTTGGCTGGGAACCCCGACATCTGCTCCGCGAAACACTGCCCGATATGATCGACGCGCTGCTCGACGATCCCAAAGCCTGGTATGAAGAAAACGGCCTGCCGGTTCCAGATGAACTACCGCAGCTCGAAGCCACGGGAGCCCGGAAATGAGCCAGTTATCGCTCAAAGGGTATCCCGCAGAACAGGCTGACCTTGAGGTCGCAGTTCCGCCGTTCGATTATAACCCGTCCACCTGGAGTCAGCGAATTCCGATCTGCATTCTGGCCAGCATCGCCTTCTTACTGGCAGGGCATATGGCCCTCTTTCAGTGGGGGCTGATTGAAGCCCCCTGGGATCCGGTCTTCGGCGAACAGACGCGCAAGGTACTGACCTCAGATGTCGCTTTGAAAATGCATTACTGGTTCGGAGTGCCGGACGCAGCCCTGGGTGCGCTCGCGTATCTGGGTGATGCGATCTTCGGCCTGGCCGGTTCGACACGTCGCTGGCAGTACCGCCCCTGGCTGGTCATTCTGTTTGGGATCGATGTCATTCCGCTGGGGATCGTCAGTGCGATTCTCGTCGTCTGCCAGGCAACGATTGTCGGCAACTGGTGTCTGCTCTGTCTGATCACCGCTGTCATCTCACTGGTGCTGGTCGTGATGGCTTACGACGAAGTCTACGCCTCACTCAAGCTGCTCTACCGCGTCTGGCAGCGGACACACGACAAAAAAGTGCTCTGGCAGGTACTCTGGGGACGTCCCACAAAAATCGCCGACGAAATCGCCAGTGAGATGGTTCAGAGAACCTGATTTTAAGTAGGGAGAATCGCATGTGGTCGCGCGTTATTGAATTCATGCTGGGTTGCTGGCTCGCTATCAGTCCCTTTATCTTCACTGCAGAAGAACAGGTGGCTGCATTGACGGCTGTGACTTGGGCTTCTGCCCTGCTGGTCATCTGCCTCAGCCTGGTTTCATACTGGCCGCCACTGCGCCACGCACATTTAGCGATCTTCTTCCTCGCGCTGGCGCTGATTGGCTATGGACGTTTCGCCGTCCCGGCTCCCATCCCGCCCGCACTCCAGAATCTGATCATGACTGGCTTATTATTATTGATGTTTGCCCTGGTACCCAACCGTGCCAGTCAGCCTCCCCGCTGCTGGTACAAACAATCTCCGGGGATGTCTTGACTACAGCAACACAACACTTCAGGGAGACAAATCAGCTCCGCGGCTTCTAAGACAGGGTCCGGCCCGGGTGCAACATTTAATTACAACCAATTTTTAAGCGGGTTCACTGAATCAAAGCACGACACACTCGCGCCAAGATCAATGGGCTCTCAGCGCCCGCCCTTTCCAAGGAGTCAGTCATGGCCGCTAATCTTGCTCAAAAGCTCATCCGCTCGCATCTGGTCGAAGGTTCTATGAAACCGGGAGAAGAAATCGGTCTCCACATCGATCAGACACTCACACAGGACGCCACCGGCACCCTGGTCATGCTCGAACTCGAAGCGATGCAACTCGATCGCGTGCACACCGAAGTTTCCGTGCAATACGTCGATCACAATCTCTTGCAGGAAGATTTCAAAAACCCGGATGACCACCTCTTCCTGCAGAGCGCCTGCCAGCGCTTTGGACTCTGGTTCAGTCGTCCCGGAAATGGCGTCAGTCATCCCCTGCACCAGGAATATTTCGGCAAGCCAGGCAAAACGCTGCTCGGTTCTGACAGCCATACCTGTTCCGCCGGCGCACTCGGCATGCTGGCCATTGGCGCAGGCGGACTCGAAGTTGCAATGGCCATGGCAGGTTTTCCGTTTTATCTCAAGATGCCCGAAATCTGGGGCGTTCATCTCACAGGCACGCTCCCCGACTGGGTCAGCGCCAAAGACGTGATTTTAGAAATGTTGCGTCGGCACGACGTCAAAGGAGCCGTGAATCGCATCATCGAATATCACGGTCCCGGTCTGAAACAACTCTCGGCCATGGACCGCCATGTGATCGCGAATATGGGCGCGGAGCTCGGCGCGACTGCCACGGTCTTCCCGGCTGACACAGAAATTCAGCACTTCCTGCACGAACAGGGACGCGCAGAAGATTATTCGGAACAGACAGCAGACGCGGATGCCAGCTACGACATCGAGGATGAAATCGATCTGGGTACCCTGGAACCATTGATCGCCCTCCCCTCCAGTCCAGGCAATGTGCACACTGTCCGCGAACAGGCCGGCGAACCGATCTACCAGGCCTACATCGGTTCCTCTGCCAATCCCGGTTATCGCGACTTCGCCATCGCCGCCGAGATCGTCCGGGGACGCCAAATTCATCCGCGCGTTTCCCTCGACATCAATCCCAGTTCACGCCAGATCCTGATGTCCCTGGTCGAACAGAGTGCCCTGGGCGCGTTAATTCAGTCTGGTGCCCGTATCCACCAGGCGGGATGCAATGGCTGCATCGGCATGGGACAGGCCCCCGCCACCGACCAGATCAGTCTGCGTACCGTTCCCCGCAACTTTCCCGGGCGGAGTGGAACCCGGGAAGACAAGGTCTGCCTGGTCAGCCCTGAGACGGCTGCCGCGTCCGCACTCTCCGGATGCATTACCGACCCCCGTACCCTGGAAATGCCCTGCCCCTCAATCGAGATTCCCCGGGTCCGGACCAGCCGTGACGAACTCTTTCAGGCACCGCCTATGGATGACGACCTCACTCAGTTCAAACTACGCAAAGGACCAAATATTAAATCCATCCCCGAATTTGAACCCCTGCCAGATGAACTTGAGGTTCCCGTCTTACTCAAAATGCGCGATAACATCTCGACGGACGAAATCCTGCCTGCGGGTGCCCGCGTACTGCCTTATCGCAGCAATATTCCCGAAATCAGTAAGTTCGCTTTCGAACAAATCGACTCCAGCTATGCAGAACACGCCCTGCATATCCGCGAAGCGGGCGGTCATTCAATCGTGGCCGGAGAAAATTATGGACAGGGTTCCAGTCGCGAGCATGCAGCGCTCGCCCCACGCTATCTCGGGTTGAGACTGGTCATCGTCAAAAGCTTTGCCCGCATCCACTGGCAGAACCTCGTCAACTTTGGCATCCTCCCCCTCACGTTTGAGAACCCGGACGATTACGCAGAGATTGAGCAGAACGTACTGTTGCATATGGAATCACTCAGGCACCAGGTCGCAGATCAGCCGACAATCCAGGTCCATGTTAACGGTCACTCTACCATCACAGCTCGACATGGGCTCTCAGAACGTCAGCGTGAGATCCTGCTCGCAGGCGGATTGATCAACTGGGCACGTTCGTCCCGGCAGAAACAGGCCTGACAGATATCGGTTATGTATTGCTCAAAGCACATAGTAATACAGGCCCATGCCACTGAAATAAATCAGCAGAATCATGGCCGAATCGTAGCCCATCCCCAAGATGGTCTTATCGCGGCGTTCGAGAATTCCCCAGAGATACAGTCCCGTGCAGATGATTCCCAGCGCTGCCAGAAAACTCGCTGAGGGATCCAGGCTGTCAATAATCGCCCCGTCCCGATACGCCAGGTCGGCAGGTAGAAACAGCGCGACTTCCAGCAGGTTCGTTCCCAGAATATTAGCCACCGCCATACTGTAAGCACCGAAACGGACTGCGGTCCACGTAGTACTGACCTCCGGCAGACTGGTCGCCAGCGCGACCAGCGTCGCACCGATCAGGCTCTGGCCAAGACCACTCTGATCCGCCAGCACTTCCCCCGTCCGCGCCACCACAAATCCACTCACCAGCACACCAGCCGCTGCCAGTACAAAGCGTATCACCAGTTGCCTGGTACTCAGATCACGATATTCGGGATGCGCATCTTTGACATCGCGAGGCGATTCAATCGGCTGTTTATCCTCACCCGTCGGCTCCCAGCGTGGTGCCCCTTCATAACGATGAAATACCCCCAGGCAAAACAGATAGGCCAGAAACAGCAATACGGGCCAGAGCCCCACTCCCCAAACCACCAGCAGTTCCCCGGTCACCAGGGTAATAATGCCGAAGCTCAACATCAGGATCAGAAACACGCCCTGCACCAGTAACGTCGCCTCAGGCGAGAACAGCGTCAGCGGTTTGTTTCGCAGAAAAAAAACATCCAGTGCTGCCAGGACCGCAATCTGCATCACCACGCCTCCCAGCAGGTTGTTACCCGCCATCTCCGCGGCACCAGAGAAAGACGCGCTCAACGTGGTTGCCAGTTCAGGCAGGCTGGTCGCACCTCCCAGTAGCAACGCCCCGGCGAACGCTTTTCCAATTCCCGTACGTTCCGCGATCAAATCTACGTAGTAACTCAGCCTGGAACCACATAACCAGACTCCCCCGGCTGCGAGACTGAACAGGACCATGTTCAACGCCAGCGGATTTGTCTGTAACTCGAACAATGACATTGAGTCAACAACTTCTTTCCAGTTGGAATAACTTAGCTTGCGATCAGACAGACGAACGACCAGAACGAACGCTCAGACAACAGTCCACCCCACCAAAAAACCCGGACAGCCTGTCGCACAGGTGCGACAGACTGTCCAGCCAACTCATCAGGCCCGAGATGAATCCCTGATAAATGAAACTCATCTCTGCTGAAGCAGGGGCATTCGTGGTATTAACCAGCCCTTCCTCAATATCAGCAAAAGCGGTACCGTCGTGGTATGCGTTTTGCACTCTTCTCCGACTGCTACTACAAAAGTTTTCAATCATTTCAGGAGAACGATCATGCAAACGATCTCGACCAAAGAACTCCGCAGCAAAATGCAGCGTAATGAAAAAGGTATTCTGGTCAACACCCTGTCACAGGATGACTTCCAGAAGGCGCATATCCCGAATTCCATGAACATCCCTCAACAGCAGGACGATTTCGTCTCGCAGGTGGAACAGGCGGCTGGCAGTAAAGAACTGCCTGTCATCGTTTACTGTGCGAGCGAGGATTGCGGTTCCTCCGAACAGGCGGCACAGAAGCTGGAAGAGGCCGGCTTCTCGAATGTCTATGACTACGAAGGGGGATCGAAGTCATGGAGCGAAGCCGGAGAAAAGCTCGTTGCAGGAGCGTAATTCGAGTGATCCTTACTGAGTGAGATGCACTGGTTACTCAAATGCCATCAGTAACCAGCGCATCCGGTGATCACTCGTCTTACGCTTTACCGCTGGCCGATGGAAATGTTTCCTGCCAATTCATTCATTTTCATCGGTCAGCTTTTTATTTTAGAACCAACAGGTGAATCAATGAATCAGCAAGAACCAAAACAACAGGAACGTCAGCAGTCGATTGATACACTGCGTGAACTGATCCGTGATATTAAAATCTGCATGCTTACAACCCACTCTTCCGAAGCAGGCTTGAGAAGCAGACCCATGATCACAGCCCGGCACGAGTTCGATGGTGAGCTCTGGCTGTTTACCCACGCCAATGATCCCAAGGTCAAGGAAATCGAGCAGGACCCGCATGTGAATCTCGTCTATTCGGAACCGAGAGAAGATCGCTACATCTCCATTTCCGGCCAGGCTCAGCTCATCCAGAACAAGCAGAAAGCAGAGCTGCTCTGGACAGACAGTCTGAATGAGTGGTTTTCCGGCGGTCCGGAAGACCCCAGCCTGATGCTGATTTGCGTGCATGTCGCAGAAGCCGAGTATTGGGATGCGAATGTGCAAAACCTCTCCGATGCGGTAAGAGCACTTTTCTTCACTTCGACAGCACCGAAACATGATAAGCTGGAATGGTCAGACACACCGTCCTGATCTGATTGAAGCCCAGTCTGCAAAGTCCGGCTGATACAAAAAAGCCCCGGGAAGCAACACAACCTGCTTCCCGGGGCTTTTTTAATTTCATTCAATCATGAGCCGATCATGATGACTGTGAGCGAGGCAGACTTTCTGCATCTACCAGGTCCGATTCGCGTGACTTCTGACTCTGGTCTGCGATCACCGACTTTTCATATTCCAGCAACTGCTCAAACAGTTCTTTCACACGTGGTGCAGAAGAACCGTTTGCCAGCGATTCATACAACTGAATCAATGCCTGGCGAAACCGGATATTCATATCATTCAACTCATCCAGCGTCATATCACGCTGTACCCGAATGGAATCCAGCTGCTCGCGCACATCCTCATCCGGGATGTACTGCAGCCACGTATCCAGTACGCCTTCTGCCACCCGCTTTCCGTATCCGTTCAGCGCGGCCTGCCAGTGCAGCTCATGCGCCCGTAACTCTTTGGAGAGCCATTCCACGCTTTCGGATCGGGATTCCACTTCCACGCGTTCCAGCGCCTGACGCATCCGTTTATGAAAAGACTCGACAAGTCCTAAAATATCTTCGACTTTGCGATATGCCATGATGGGTTCTCCTTAATAATGGACCAGCCAGACTAAGGTGCAATTCATATGCCAGTGTCTGAAATCGCTCATACAGGCACGAGAGCCGCTTTAACAGCCATGATCGCAGAATTCTGGTCGCTCAGCGCCCACCCTGGAAGCTCGTCAGGCAGCGGCAATCCAGCACAGGAACATTAAGAAACAAATTGGAGAGCCACACTGTCATCACGCAAGGATGACGTACCGCGCATAAAAAAAGCTGCTGCCCTTCCAGGCACCAGCCACTCAGCTCCATAAGCGTGCGAATCGCAGTTCCCCGTATGCAGGATGCCTCAGCCCAACGACCTCAGCCCACTTATCGCGAAGTTCGCCCTCGATTATGGAGCTGCCTTCCAATTTAGATATGAGGTACTAACAGCCAGCCTCCTTTCTCACACTTTCAACAGGCGAGGTGGATGACGAGTCCATTCCTCGCAACCCTTTCGGATCCTCATGATCCCTTTTTTCCTTCCATACTTAATACGTTTTCAGGGTGATTTGAGAGAAGAAAATCCGCACTTTTTTCAGAATTCCGGTCGCCAGAAACAACCTGGTCCCTTAACTCTTTCAGATATTCAGGTTAGCGAAATTCGACCGAAATCGGGTATCTGGTGAACCGATTTTTTGATCTCTCCGAAATCCCCTGCGTTTTCAATGACAACAGAGACATACTTCAGATTCCTGACAATCATGTCTCCGAAGAAATACAGCAGATCAAAACACCTATCTTCTACATTGATAGTGACTTGTAGAAACACATTGCTTTCATTCACGGTCGAGACGGACTCGATCAAAGGAGCAGAAATGAGCGACGAACGATTCAAAGCCAGACTTCTTTTGCTGAAATTCGGGATCACCGGCCTCTTTGTCGGCGGATTATTCCTGATGATTTTCGGGTATGTTGTCTACTCCCAGTTTCGCATCGACGTCCCCGCCCGACACTTTGCCGTCCTGACTCACAAGACTGGTATCGACCTCAGCAACGATCAGGAAATTTCGCCTGACCTCACACTCAAGGACGCCACTCACAAAGGACTCCAGCGGGAAGTCCTGCCCGAAGGACGCTACTTCTACAACTGCTACACCTGGGACTGGGAAATTTATCCGATGGTCGAAATTCCCGCCGACGCAATGGGGGTCCGCATTCGACTCTATGGCGAAGACCTGCCCCCCGGAGATTTCATGTCGACCAGCGAAAAGCACAAAGGCATCATCCAGGAAGTGCTCAAACCAGGTCGCTATGCCATCAACGCCCTGGTCATCGATCGTAATTCCAAGCAACCCGTGGGCATACCCCGTCTTAAGAACGACTACATCGAAATCATCGAGCTCTGGGAACCCAAGGTCATTCCCGCCGGTTACAAAGGCATCGTCACGAACCTGGCCGGCCCCATGCCCGAGGATCCCAACAAGTTACTCGTTGATACCGGCCACCGTGGTCCGCAAAAAGAAACCCTGGACGAAGGTACGTACTACCTGAACCCGTATACGATCCGCATCAACGCCATCGATACGCGTTCGCTCCGATTTGACCTCTCCCAGGGAGGCGTGATGATGTTTCCCAGTAAGGACGGTTTCCCGATTACCCTCGACGGCGTCATCGAGTTCCGCGTCATCCCCACCACCGCGGCTCAAACGTACGTAACCTACAACGATGTTTCCAATGACGAAACAGGTTCGACAGCGATTGCCGACGAAATCATCAACAAGGTCATCATGCCCAATGCCCGGGCCTTCTGTCGTCTGCGGGGTTCTAACACCAGTGCTCGCGAATTCATCGGCGGTGAAACCCGTGCAGCTTTCCAGAAGGAGTTCCAGACCAAGATCACCGAAACCTGTAAAGAACAGGGCATCGAAATCGTGCAGGCTCTGATCACCACGATCACACCTCCCGAAGCCATTGCAGAACCGCTACGGAACCGGGAAATTGCTGTCCAGAAAAAAGGACAGTACAGCCGGGAAACTTTGCAGAAAGAACAGGAAGCGGTCCTCGCCACTGAGACGGCGCTCATCGAACAGAAGAAAGCCCTCGTGACTGCAGAGCGAGAGATCATCAAAAAGATCACCCTCGCCCGCCAGGAACAGGGCGTTGCTCTCGAACAGGCGGAACGGGATAAGGAAGTCGCCCAGGAACAGTTGGAGGCAGCCAAAGACAAAGCCCAGGCCATTCTCGCCAAGACACGTGCAGAAGCGGCCGTGATCGGCTTTGAAAACATCGCGGATGCCGCGGGCTGGAAACGGGCCGTCGAAGCATTTGGCGGCGACGGTTCCAGCTTTGGACGCTATGTCCTCTACCAGAAGCTGGCTCCCGGATTCAAAAAGATCATGACCAATACGGCGGACTCACCGCTGATGCGAATCTTCGATCATTTCGCCGACTCTGCACCAGTCACTCCGCAACCAGCGAAGACACAACCGGTGACCGCCGTGTCGACAGAAAAGTGATTTCACAGAAACACATTTGATTTAGAAAAAACAACCACTCCAGAATGGAGAGAAAACCAATGCAACGCAGTAAACTGATTATCATCCCTGTTGTCGTGCTGTCGATGATGCTGGCCATCGCCGCCTTCCTGTTCCACTGGACCATCGACCGCATTTACGTCCCCGAAGGACAAAGCCTGCAGCTCCGCTACAAAGGTCCGCTGATCTTTGGAGATCGAATTCAGGCCGAGCCCGGTATGTGGGCCAAAGAAGGCCAGATGGGCATCCTCGAAAAAATGCGTGGCCCCGGACGGCACTTCTACTGCCCCATCTGGTGGGAACGCAAACTCGTCGATGACGTGGTCATCAAGCCGGGTGAAATCGGGGAAGTCACCTGTAAACTCGGAAAGAACCAGGAAGGGGCCAACTTCCTCGTCGACGGCGACATCGGACACACAGAATATAAAGGGGTGCTCCGCAAGGTGCTGCACCCGGGCCGCTATCGTGTGAATCCCTACGGCTACACAGTCGAAGTCAAAAAACGAATCGACTTCACCTCGGGACAGTCCCAGAAAGTCGCTGGCTGGGTCGAGATCCCCACCGGTTACGTCGGTGTGGTCACGCAGCTCTCTGACAATCAGGCGACCGGCGTGAAGAAAGGCGTTCAGGACAAAGTGCTGCCCCCGGGTAACTATCCCGTCAATGGTCGCGAACAGCAGATCGACATCGTCGAGATCGGCTACCGTCACAGTACTATCTCCGTGGAAGTCAAACATGACGAACTGGGGGAAACGGTTGTAGACGAAAACGGAGAACCCCAGATTTCCGATCCCCGCAGCGGAATCGCCTTCCCCAGTGCGGATGGCTTCCCGATCCATATCGACTTCACCGGGATCTGGGGGCTGATGCCCGACCAGGCGGCTCACGCCGTCCGGACGTTCGGAAACGTCGACCAGGTCGAAAAGAAAGTCGTCCTGCCACAGATCGAATCGATCTGTCGTAACAATGGTTCCGAATACAAGGCAGTCCAGCTGCTGGTAGGCAGCGATCGTGAAGTTTACCAGAAGACCTGCCTCGACCAGTTCCACAGTGTCCTGGACGACAAGGAGATCACCCTGCTCTACGGCCTGGTGCGGCATGTCTACATTCCCAAACAGGTCCGCGAACCGATCCAGCGGGCTTTCATCGCCGATGAATTGAAACTCACCCGCGAAGAAGAACAGTCCACCGCCAAAGAAGAAGCCCGACTCCGGGAAGCCGAAAACAAAGTTGAACTGGCCACCGACACCGTAAATGCCGACACGGAAAAGCAGGTGGAAGAAGCCAAGGCCGGCGGTCAGCGTGAAGCGGCCAAGATCGAAGCGGAAACCGAAAAGCTGGTCGCCGCCATCGACAAAGAGACCGAAGAACTGAAAGCCCAGGCTGTAACCATTCTGGGGGAAGCGACCAACGAAGGGAAGAAGATGGTTGAGGAAGCCAAATCAGACCGCTTCCGTCTGGCCGTCGATGCCTTCGGTTCTCCCCAGGCATACAACAACTGGTACTTTGCCACCAACCTGCCCGACAATGTCGAACTGAACTTTCTCTACGCAGGTGAAGGAACGCTCTGGACCGACATGAATAAAGCCAACGGTGGTTTCGGCGTCCGTGGCATCATTCCACTCAAGTCGGATTCAACCGCTCCCACGCAGCAGCGACCAACCCGCTAAGGCCTGCCCACGGGAAACAGACAGGCGCTTTCCATCAGGAACCCGCCTGCTCTGTTTCCCGTGTTTTCTTTTCCAGCTTGAGCCAGACGCTGGACTCTTGCCATCCAATCAGAGTCCCTCTCTCCCATCCCGATTCTGGACGAAGTCTTCTCGAATGGGTAAACTGAACAGGATGTCGGCAGCGACTTACTTCTCACGTACTATCGAGAATCGACAGGTGCTCTCATGTCACAACTTCCCTGGAAGCCCATCCGGGTCCGCAACATCGAACAGCAGATCGATCAGGCCTTCGACGATCTACTCCACGGCCAGTGGGGCATCTGCGGCCCCTCGGGAGGCTGGCAACCCGAAATCGATATTTATGAAACCCCGGACTCCTATTTCGTAGAAGCCGATATCCCCGGCGTCCCCACGGATGAAATTCATATCGAAGTCACCCCGCATACCCTCATTATCTCAGGCTGGCGTCAGTCCGGCTGTGTTGAGAAATCTGCCCAGGGGGTCTGCATCGAACGCCGCAAAGGCAGTTTTTTCCGTCGCTTCCCGCTCGAACACGCCGTCGACCCACATCGGGTGGAACGGGAAAACAAAGCGGGCACCCTGACATTGAGAATCCCCAAACAGAAACTGAAATCACAACCCTAGTCTTTGACTGATCTGGTGAGGAATGCATGACGGACACTCCGCAGTATCGCGCGCTCAGCGCTGACGAAGTCACTCTCGATATCGATCCCAAGTCGTTCGGATTCAAAACCACGAAAGAACTGGAACCGCTGACGGATATCATCGGTCAGCCCCGCGCCTTAAAGGCCCTGGATTTGGGGACGGGAATCAAACATCCGAATTACCATATCTACATCTCCGGCCTGGTCGGCACCGGTCGGACTGAGCTCATCACCCATGCCGTCCGGCAGCGCGTACTCGACGATTCGATTCCCGACGACTGGGTCTATTTGAATAACTTCGATGAACCCGATTGCCCGCATGCCATCAACCTACCCGCCGGCCAGGGGATCCAGCTGCGTCAGGAGATGGAAGACCTGATCGAACAACTGCAGGAACTGCTCCCCAAGGCGTTTAAAGAAGAAGATTTCGGCAAGGAAAAAGAGAGACTCCGCCAGGTCTACCGCAAACGGGGTGACGAAGTTTTCGACAAACTGCAGAAGCTGGCCGGTGAACACAACATGACCGTACAACAGCTCCCCGACGGTCAGATGCTGTTTATCCCGCTCACCGAGGGTCGCCCCATGACCCAGGAAGAGATTGAGAAGCTCACTCCGGAGCAGATGCAGGAAATTGAAAGCCATCAGGATGAACTCGTCGAGATGGCCGGTCGGGTCCTGCAGGAACAACGGGAAATCCAGCGACAACTGTCAACGGACGTTCGCGAAGTCGCCCGTAAGTTTGCCACGCAGATCATCGAACCGATGGTCACGGACCTGCAACAGAAATTCGAGTCCCCGCGACTCAAGGAATGGTTCCCCCGTTTCAAGCAGCACGTCATCGAACATCTCAACCTGTTCCGCGACATTTCAGACATGCCTCCCCAGATGGCGCAGATGATGGCTGCTGAAGGACAGGATGCGCAGCAGCGCTTCCTCGAATATCGCGTCAATGTGGTCGTCGACAACAGCCAGCTTAAAGAGCCGCCAATCATCGTTGAGGATGCCCCCAACTACCGCAACCTGTTTGGTACCATTGAACGCATCGTCGACCGGGCCGGCCGCATGATGACCAATTTCACCCGGATCAAATCCGGCAGTCTGCACAAAGCTAACGGGGGTTACCTGGTCATCAATCTCATGGATGCCCTGGTCGAACCATTCGTCTGGAAAGAACTCAAACGCACGCTCAAAAGCCGTTCCCTGGAAATCCAGATCCAGGACCCGTTTTCCATGTTTTCCTCCTCCGCTCTGCAGCCCGAGTCGATCCCCCTCAATATCCGACTCGTCGCGATGGGGGAACCGCTGATCTACCATCTGCTCTATCTGCACGATGAAGACTTCCGCGAGATTTTCCGCGTTAAAGCCGAGTTTGATACCGAAATCGACCGGAACGGTGAAACCGGGCAGATCTACGGCATGCTCGTGCGCCAGTTAAGCGACAGGGAAGGTCTGATTCCCTTCAATGCGGGTGCGGTCGCAGAACTGGTCCGCGTCGGTTCGCGTCTGGCAGACGATAAGAAAAAAGTGACCTCCATCTTCAGCCACGTCGCCGATGTCGCCCGCGAAGCCGGCTTCTGGGCCGAACAGGATAAGCAGAAAGTCGTCAAAGCGAAACACGTACATCAGGCGGTCCAGGAACGCATCTACCGTTCCGATCTGGTGGCCGAGAAGATCCGGGAGCTGATCTCCGATGGGACGCTGCTGTTTCAACTGGAAGGTTCCGAAACCAGTCAGGTCAACGGACTCGCCGTCGCCGATCTGGGAGACTACGCCTTCGGCCGCCCGTCTCGACTGACTGCCAGTGTTGGCGTCGGAACGGCAGGCATCATCAATATCGAACGGGAAAGCCGCTTGAGCGGGAATACCTACGACAAAAGCATGCTGATCCTGGAAGGGCTCCTGCGGAACCTCTACGCCAGCGAACAACCGTTGACCCTCTCCGCGAGTATCGCCATGGAACAGAGCTACGGCGGTATCGATGGAGACAGTGCCACCGTCGCCGAGTTCCTCTGCCTGCTCAGCGCCATTTCAGAAGTCCCCCTTCGCCAGGATCTGGCCGTCACCGGTTCTGTCAACCAGTGGGGTGAAGTCCAGGCGATCGGCGGCGTCAATGAAAAGGTCGAAGGCTTCTTCGACGTCTGTCGAGCCCACGGGCTCACCGGAACACAGGGAGTCTGTATCCCCGTCTCCAACGTGCAGAATCTCGTCCTGCGTTCCGATGTCATCGACTCCATTCGAAAGAAACAGTTCCACATCTATGCCATCTCAAACGTGAACCAGGCCATTGAACTTTTCACCGGTCTGCCCGCCGGCGATATTTCCAATCCCAAAACGTTCCACGGCAAAGTCATGGACCGGCTTTCAGAAATTGCAGAGCTCCTGATCGAACAGAAAATGACCGACACCGGACGACTGCTCTGGATCCCCGGAACGCCGCTCGACATGCCCTCGGATCCCCGTCCCCCTCTCCCGGGAAATTGAACGGACTCAATGACGCAGAGAGAACGATTGATCAGAACCCGGATGCCAAAAACCGCGCAGGCTCTGATTAGAAAACAGGCAAGCTGCGCCCCTCTCTTCAGTCAGCGGCGATCAAACCCCATTTTGCTCTTTTGTACAGAACCTGAATTCACTGATCTAACCTAAACACCTTCCAATAAGTGGTTTAGCATATGTATGACAGCAGCAGATCACATCAACCACTTTGCATATAATCAGTAAATTCGGTCCTCACAGAATCTCATGACGCTCAATTTAACTTTATTTTTTAATAATCGTTAAATATGGCATCCGCTTTGCATTTATGTCTCAGCAACTGAAATTTTCCCGCCTCATTTTCTTTCCCAGGAACCCACCAATGTTGAAACGTACCCTCCCGAAACGTGGCTTTACGCTCATTGAGCTTCTGGTCGTGATCGCCATTATCGCGATTCTGATCGCCCTGCTCCTGCCGGCTGTCCAGCAGGCCCGCGAAGCAGCCCGCCGTTCCACCTGTAAGAACAACATGAAACAGCTGGGACTCGCACTCCACAATTACAACGATAATTTCCTGGCGCTCCCCATTGGAACACAAACCGGTTCCTACTCTAACTGGCGTGCTGCCATCCTGCCCTACATCGATCAGGCCAATGTCTACTCGCAGCTGACCCGTCCGAATGGTTACTGGGCCCACTCCGGTTTTCCGGGAAACACCATTTTGTATTCGGTCCGTATCCCCGTTTACAAATGTCCGTCCAACCCCTACGGCATGACCAACACAACTGACTACACCCTGTCTGACAGCAACTCCGATCCCAGTCTGCAGAGTATGATCATCGACTACGTTGGTATCTCCGGTGCCACCCCCGACCCCGTGGGCCGCACCAGTGTCTGTACCGGTGACGTGCTGGCGAGCAGTTCCAGTAACTGTAACACCGGAATGATGATCCCCTACAAGAGCGTCCGTTTCCGTGACTGTACCGACGGAACATCGAATACCATCATCCTTGCTGAACAGTCTGGTCAGGTGAACGGAGCTCAGAAGGGTGCCAATGCACTGGGTGCCTGGCACGGCTGGGCCAACGCCAGTCTCTCCACCTGGAATGCAGGCACGCCGCTGCCCCTCAGTTCGGGTGGCTACTGGTATGCAGCCGGAACCACGACCGTACGGAATCCTCCCAATGCGTTCTGGACTTCCGGTGCACCAACTTACGCCAACAGTGCCTATTCCGCTAACACGGTACTCAACTCGCATCACGTGGGTGGCATTCACGCCGTGCTGACCGATGGCTCCGTTCGCTTCCTGTCTGAAAACATCGACATGAACACACTCCGCCAACTGTGTGTACGTGACGACGGACAGGTCATCGGAGAATTTTAATCCACACCTCTGACCAAACCCCCTCCCCCGAGACTCCGGTCCGGGGGAGGCTTTCCCGCATGAGACCTCTCTTTTAATCTCCCTGGTATCACGATGAACAAGTCCATCCTACGACATAGTGTCCGTTTCACCGCGTTAATCGCCGTCAGTCTCTTTCTGATCACCCTGAATACGGCCTGCAGTCGTACCCCGGGTGCAGACAAGCCCCGCGGTGAAATCTCAATCACAATCACCAACGGTGGTGCGCCCGTATCCGAAGGGCAAGTCGACCTGGCCAACGAAGAGACGGGAGAAGGCGGAGGAGGCCCGCTGGATGAATCGGGAACAGCCACGATCGAAATGGTCGCCGTGGGGAAATACACGGTCACAATTAGTCCCCCACCACAAGAACCAATTGCTCCCGGCATGGATCAACCCGCGCCACAACCCAAAGAATACCCGAATATCCCCACGAAGGTTCGCAAGATTCAGACCAGTCCTCTGACCGTCGATGTGCAATCAGGGGCCAATGAATTCACCTTCGATCTCAAAGAGATCCATTAAGCAGACCAGCATTCCGTTTTCGCAACAGCACGAATAATTGTCTGCATCTCTGTAAGATCGCACAGCTGGTCTAGCCGAATTGGATTTCTCTGGTAAGATAGGTATCGTCAATCGAGACAGCTCACTCTGTGAATCACAGTTTTGGAGTCGGCAATTACGGTTTTTGTTTAATCCCTTGCTGCGCGATAAATAGGCATGACATTCTTCGCCTGCTGACTTCCTGCGCGAGATTTTGAACAATCAGGCACCAAAAGCTGTGATTTCATCATAGATTCAGGCAATCAACGATTACTTGATGTGTACGGCACGCAATCTGCTTAAAACTTAAGGCAGACAGAAAACCCCGTAGCAATTCCAACTAGAAGGCTCGTTGAGGAATCGTCAGATGAGGTTAGCTCCCTATCAGTCTATAGACTGTTTCGATGAAATGTTTGCGCCCGATGGCCAGCCCCGGCCCAGCGGCAAAAAGTTTGTGGAACGTCTGCAGACCCTGACCGAAGGCAGTCTGCAGCAACGCCAGAAAGCAGCCGAGCTCTCCCTGCAGAACATGGGGATCACCTTCAACGTCTACGGACATGAAGCGGGCACCGAAAAAGTCTGGCCCTTCGATCTGCTCCCCCGCATCATCGACGCCCATGAGTGGGAGGTCGTCGAAAGCGGACTCAAGCAGCGCATCCACGCCTTGAACCTCTTCATTAACGATGTCTACAACGACTGCAAGATCTTCAAAGACAAAGCTGTTCCCGAAGACCTGATCCGCAGCTCGAAAACACTTCGCCAACAGTGTCAAGGCTATCAGCCTCCCCAGGGAGTCTGGTGCCACATCACCGGCGTCGACCTCATCCGTGATGCCGATGGACAGATCTACGTTCTCGAAGACAACCTTCGCTGTCCCTCCGGCGTCTCCTACGTGCTGGAAAACCGCGAACTGATGAAGCGGACCTTCGCCCCCGTCTTTCAGGGCATGTCTGTCGCTCCCATCGAAGACTACAACGAACAGCTGCTCAAAACACTGCTCGACTGTGCCCCCGAAGGCGTCAGCGATCCCACCGCGGTCGTACTGACTCCAGGCATCTATAACTCGGCTTACTTCGAACACACCTTCCTCGCCCAGCAGATGGGCGTCGAACTCGTTCAGGGTACCGACCTGTTCGTGGAAGACGGCTATGTCTTCATGAAGACCACACAGGGACCGCGTCGCGTCGACGTCATCTATCGCCGCATCGACGATGACTTCCTGGATCCGAAATGTTTCCGTTCCGATTCCGCTCTCGGCGTCGAGAACCTGATGGAAGTCTGTCGCGCCGGTCGCGTCACCCTGGCGAATGCACCGGGAACAGGCGTCGCTGACGATAAAGCCGTCTACGCCTACGTGCCGCAGATCATCAAATACTACCTGGGGGAAGAAGCCATTCTGCCGAATGTACCGACTTACCTCTGTTCTGATCAGAAACAGCGCGATCACGTACTGGCGAACCTGGATCAGCTGGTTGTGAAACCCACCAACGAATCAGGGGGCTACGGTATCCTGATGGGGCCTCAGTCCTCACAGGCAGAACGTGATAAATGTGCCGACGCCATTCGTGCCAATCCCCGCGAGTGGATTGCCCAACCCATGTTGAAACTCTCAACCGTCCCCACCCTGATCGGCGATGAACTTTGCCCCAGACATGTGGACCTGCGACCGTTTGTGCTCTGCGGAAAAGATATTTACGTAATGCCGGGAGGCTTGACGCGTGTAGCGCTGCGAGAAGGATCAATGGTCGTTAACTCTTCACAGGGGGGAGGCAGCAAAGATACGTGGATTCTGCGAAACGGACACACGCTGTCTGATCCGCATTTTTCACCCGCAGCTCTGGAGAAGATTTGATGCTCAGTCGTGTCGCTAGTTCCGTTTACTGGTTAAGTCGCTATGTCGAACGTGCAGAAAACGTCGCGCGATTTATAGACGTCAACTACAACCTCACCCTCGGAGAAACGGACACCCTCGCCAATCAGTGGGCGCCGCTCGTCTATACCACCGGAGATCAGGCTCCCTACGAAAAACTCTACGGCGAACCCACGCGGGAAAACGTCCTCAAGTTTCTCTCGTTTGATAAGAAAAATCCGAACTCGATCATCTCCTGTGTCTCACTGGCGCGGGAAAACGCCCGCACCATTCGTGAAATTATCCCCACAGTCGTCTGGGAACAGCTCAATCAGTTCTACTTCATGGTCCGCTCGGCAGCCAGTCAGCCCGGCCTGATGGATCAGCCACAGGAATTCTGTGAACGTGTCCGCCTCGCCAGTCACATGCTGGTTGGTGCCACTGATGCCACCATGTCGCATGGAGAAGCCTGGCATTTCTCCCGTACAGGTCGCCTGATTGAACGGGCCGACAAGACCTCGCGCATTGTCGATGTGCAGTACTATATCCTGCTGCCCGATGCCCGGGACGTGGGAAGTGCCCTCGACGTAGTCCGCTGGTCGGCCCTGCTCCGTTCCGCCAGTGCCCTGGCCATGTACCGCAGACAGTACGGCAAAATCACCCCCTCGCGCGTCGCGGACTTTCTGATTCTGGATACTCAGTTCCCCCGGGCAATGCACTTCTGCCTGCGGAAAGCTCAACAGTCACTGCGCTACATCACCGGCAGTACCGCGGGCACATTCCAGAACCTTGCCGAACAACGGATGGGGCTCTTATGTTCCAATATGGATTATACCAGCATCGATGACATCATCGATCAGGGACTGCACCAGTACATCGACGGGTTCCAAAAGCAGCTCAATCTGGTAGGCGAAGCGATTCAGGATGTATTCTTCACGCCACAATATCAGTCACAGGCATCCTCTACGCAAACGCAATCACAAACGGGTTGATTTCTGCCCTCTATCCGGCAACCCCGTTTCAGTTAACACCGAATGATGAACCAACATGATCCGCGTCGCTCTCAACCACAAATCAATTTATAAGTACGACCGCCTCGTCGAACTGGCCCCCCAGCTCGTGCGACTCCGTCCCGCCCCCCACTGCCGCACACCAATCTGCAGCTACTCCCTGCGGGTCGAACCGGAAAAACATTTCATTAACTGGCTTCAGGACCCGCACAGTAACCATCTGGCGCGGCTGGTCTTTCCCGAAAAGACTCGTAACCTCGAAGTCGAAATCGATCTCGTCGCCGAGATGACGGTCGTCAATCCGTTTGACTTCTTCCTCGAACCCGATGCGACCGAATTCCCTTTCACCTACGAACCGGGGCTCGCCAAGGATCTGCAACCCTTTCTCGATCCAATCACGCCCGGCCCCGAATTAAAGGCGCTCTTGGATTCGATCGATCGCAGCGAATGCAAAACCATCGATTTTCTGGTACAGATCAATCAGCGCCTGCAAGAAATGATCGGATACGTTATCCGCATGGAACCTGGCGTACAATCCCCGGAAGAAACTCTGAAGCTGGGCCGCGGTTCCTGTCGCGACAGTGCCTGGCTGCTGGTGACGATCCTCCGCCATCTGGGGATGGCGGCCCGCTTTGCATCGGGTTACCTGATCCAGCTCAAACCCGATGTCGAATCTCTCGATGGCCCCTCTGGTACCGACGTGGACTTTACCGATCTGCATGCCTGGACTGAAGTCTTTCTCCCCGGTGCCGGCTGGATTGGTCTCGATCCAACCTCAGGACTACTCGCCGGCGAAGGACACATTCCTCTGGCCTGCACGCCTGAACCACTCAACGCGGCCCCGATCAGCGGTACCGTCGAACAATGCGAAGTTGAGTTTCACCACGAAATGTCGATCTCACGGGTCTACGAAGATCCGCGCATCACCAAACCCTATACCGAGGAAGAATGGCAGCAGATCAAACAACTCGGACACCAGGTAGACGTCGATCTGGAAAAACATGATGTCCGGCTGACGATGGGGGGCGAACCAACGTTTGTCTCCATCGACGACATGGATTCGGACGAATGGAAAACCGCTGCCGTCGGTCCCACAAAACACATTCTGGCAGGAGAGCTGATTGAACGCCTCCGCGAACGCTTCGCCCCCGACGGCCTGATTCACTACGGTCAGGGAAAATGGTATCCCGGCGAATCACTGCCCCGCTGGGCACTCACCTGCCTCTGGCGGACCGACGGACAGCCCATCTGGAAAAACACGAAACTCCTGGCCGAACCAGGCAAGAATTACGGACACGACATCGACCAGGCAGAGCAGTTCTCGCGTCTGCTGTCCGAACGACTTGACCTCAACCCGGATCACGTTTCGCTGGCCTACGAAGACGCGATGTACTACCTCTGGAAAGAGCGTCGCCTGGCCGTCAACGCGGACGTGCTGAATGCGGATCTCGACGATGCAGAAGAACGGGCCCGCCTGGCCCGCGTCTTCGGACGGGGACTCAGCAACCCGGTCGGCTGCATGCTTCCCCTGACACATCAATGGTGGAACGCCCGTCCCCGCTGGAAAAGCGGCACCTGGCCCGTTCGCTCCGAACACATGTTTCTGATTCCCGGCGACTCCCCCATGGGACTCCGCCTCCCTCTGGATTCGCTGCCTCCCGCACTGGAAGGCGAATTTCAGTCCGTACCCGTGGTCCCGTTCGAAGCAACTGAACCACTGCCCGATTACGAAGGACTCAAACAACAGGCCGTCTCTCACCGGACCACCCGACAAACCAGTAACCTGGTCCAGCATCAGGTACTGGAACGTGTCGGCTCATCCGGAAATGGAGACGGAGACGAGAACAGCCCCCTCGAGGGCACTCATTCTGATGAAACCAAATCTGACGAACTCTCAGAGATCATTCGCACCGCGATGTGCTTCGAACCGCGCGACGGCTGTCTGCACATCTTCATGCCCCCGGTCGATCGGCTCGAAGGTTATCTCGAACTGCTGACCGCCATTGAGCAGACGGCGGAAGAACTGGAAATGCCCGTCATCATCGAAGGGTATCTGCCGCCCCCCGATTACCGCATCAAGTACATCAAGGCCACACCGGATCCCGGCGTGATTGAAGTCAACGTACATCCCGCCAGCAACTGGGAGGAACTCGTACAGATCACTTCAGGCGTCTATGAAGACGCCCGCATGTCGCGCCTGGGAACTGAACAGTTCGACCTGGACGGAACCCATACCGGAACCGGAGGCGGAAACCATATCGTCATGGGCTCTCATACTCCTGAAGACAGTCCGTTTCTGCGGCGTCCCGATCTGCTGCGGAGCCTGATCGCCTACTGGCACAATCATCCTTCATTGTCTTATTACTTCTCCGGTCGCTTTATTGGTCCCACCAGTCAGGCGCCCCGTGTCGATGAAGGCCGCCGCGATGCGATCTACGAATTGCAGATCGCCTTCGAACAGATTCCCGAATCGGGTCCCGTTCCCCCCTGGCTCGTCGACCGTGTCTTTCGACACCTGCTCGTCGACCTGACCGGCAACACCCACCGTGCCGAATTCTGTATCGACAAACTCTATTCTCCCGACAGTGCCACCGGCCGACTGGGGCTGGTCGAGTTCCGTGGTTTCGAAATGCCTCCGCACTGGCAGATGAGTCTCACACAGCAGTTGCTGCTCCGGGCACTCGTCGCCCGTTTCTGGAACAACCCGTATAACATCCCGCTGATGGACTGGAACACCTCGATTCACGATCGCTGGCTGCTCCCGCATTTCATCCAGCAGGACTTCGAAGATGTCATCGCGGAAATGCAACAGGCAGGCTATCCCCTGGAAAGCAGCTGGTTCGGTCCACACTTTGAATTCCGTTTTCCCCATATCGGAGAAATCGAATATCGAAGTGTCCATATCGAATTACGGACTGCGATCGAACCCTGGTACGTCCTTGGCGAAGAAGCGGCAGGGGGTGGAACCGCCCGCTATGTCGATTCCTCCGTCGAACGTCTGCAGGTGAAAGTACAGGGATTAGCCGCAGGTCGGCACGTCCTGCTCTGTAACGGCCGCCGCATCCCCCTGCATCCGACTGGAACCGAAGGAGAGGCCATCGCCGGCGTCCGCTATCGTGCCTGGCAGCCACCCAGCTGCCTTCACCCGACCATTCCCGTCGATGAACCGCTGGTCTTCGACCTGGTCGACACCTGGAATCAACGCTCCATCGGCGGCTGCACCTACCATGTGGGCCACCCTGGCGGGCTGAATCCAGGCACTTTTCCAGTGAACGCTTATGAAGCAGAGAGCCGTCGGGCTACCCGATTTTTCAAAATGGGACATACAGGCGGTTCCCGATCCGTTCCGGAAGAGGAAAAAAACGCACTGTTTCCCTTCACGCTTGACCTTCGCCGAAACCGGGGCATCGTGTAAAATAGTCTGATCCCATCCGGGCCTCCGGGGGCAAACCGCTCCCGAATTATAAATACCGACACACGATCAGCGATGAGATATACTTCAACAGAACACTTGAGGTACATCTCAACTTGAGGAATAAAGACTACCGTGACAACCTCCCCACTCTCTGTGAACCATCTGTTTCAAGGATACACGCCGCCCCCCGGCGTGTTTGATGAGTTCCTGCTGGATGGTGGGCAGCCCCGCCCGCAAGCCAAACTATTTCTGGATGCTCTCTCCCGTATCGGCCGCGAAGAATTCGATCACCGCTGGGAACAGGCACAACGCACTGTCCAGGCCAATGATTTCGCCTACAGTGGACATATTACTCCCGGCGATCAGCCCCGCCCCTGGGAGCTCGATGCCATCCCTTTTCTGATCTCGTCTACCGAATGGGATGTCATCGCCACTGCGTTAAAACAACGGGCACGCCTGGTGAACCTGGTATTGAGCGACCTGTATGGCCAACAGACTCTGCTCACACAGGGAATGCTGCCTGCCGAACTCGTCTTCTCTCACCCGGGCTTCCTGCGGGCCTACCATGGACAGGTCCCCCGCGATAACTGCTTCCTGCACTTTTACGCTGCCGATCTGGCCCGTTCGCCCAATGGAAAATGGTGGGTAATGGCCGACCGCACCGAAGCGGCCTCGGGTATCGGCTTTGCACTCGAAAATCGTATTCTGACTTCGCGGATGTTTCCGGAGCTGTTCAACCAGTGCCACGTCAAACGACTGGCTCCCTTCTTCATCGCCGTTCAGGATCGCCTGCGCAGCCTGGCGCCCCAGGGTTTGGAAAACCCCCGCGTGGTTCTGCTCAGCCATGGTCCGCAGAGCCCGAACTATTTCGAAGATGCCTACCTGGCACGCTACCTCGGATACACACTGGTGGAAGGTGGTGACCTCGCGATTCGCCGCAATCAGGTCATGCTCAAAACACTCGGAGGGCTGATTCCCGTTGACGTCATCTTCCGGCGACAAAACAGCGGCGACTGTGATTCTCTGGAACTGAGATCCTCGTCCGGTCGGGGCATTTCGGGGCTGACACAGGCTGCCCGCTCCGGACAGGTTGGCATCGCCAACTCACTGGGGAGTGGACTGATCGAATCCGCCGCGTTCATGGCTTACATGCCCCGTCTCTGTAAAGCACTGCTCGGGGAAGAACTCAAACTGCCCGGCGTCGCCACCTGGTGGTGCGGAGATCCACAGGGACTGAGTTACGTATTGAAGAACCTGGAGAAGCTGACCATTCAGTCAGCCTTCCGCATTCGGGGCCAGGATCACCCCGCCATGGAAAGCTGGAATCAGCTCCCCCTCAAGAAACGGGCCGAACTGATTCAGGCCAACCCGAAACAGTTTGTCGCCCAGGAAAAAGTCATCCGCTCCAGCGTCCCGGTCTGGAAAGGGGAAACAACGCCCGCCCATCTCTCGCTCAGAGCCTATGCGGTCTCCGCCGGAGATTCTTACACCGTAATGCAGGGCGCCCTGGCCCGGACAGCCAAGGCACTCGATCCGCTGGAAGTCTCCATTCGCAAAGGGGAAGGCAGTAAGGATACCTGGATTCTCTCCGACCAGCCCGTCGAACACATTTCGCTCCTCAAAGAACAGGGCCGCACGATCTCCCTCCGCCGCAGTGGATCGGAATTACCGAGTCGCGCGGCAGACAACCTCTTCTGGCTGGGACGACAGCTGGAACGGGCCGAATCGCTGGCCCGGCTGTTGCGTAGCCTGGTCAATCGACTCGGCGGTGAAACCCGTTCGAACAGCGATCTGGAAGTCCCTATTCTGCTCCGCTGCCTGGCCGACGAGGGACAGATTGAACCCGGTTACGCCATCGAAAAAATGCGGAATCAGCTGCCCGCCATCGAACATGTTCTGCCCACCGCGGTCTTTGATGAAACTCAGTCAGCTTCGCTTCGCTCGATCATCAATGAACTCTTCCGTCTGGGCTCGATCGTTCGCGACCGGGTCTCGCTCGACACCTGGCGGATCATCCGTCGTATCGATAAAGGCTTCCAGCCGGCCCGCTTTGGAGTCACCAACCTGTCCGATGTGCTGACAATGATGAACGACCTGATCACAGAACTCGCTGCATTCAGCGGGATCATCATGGAAAGCATGACACGGACCCAGGCCTTCCGCTTCCTCGAACTGGGACGCCGGCTCGAACGTTCGCTGCAGATTATCAGCCTCGTCAAAAACAGTTTTATCCCCATGCCTGATGTCCAGGCGCCGGTTTTGGAAACCGTACTCGAAGTCGCCGACAGCCTGATGACGTATCGTTCGCGATACCTCTCAAATCTGCAACTGGCGGCTGTTCTGGATCTGCTGTTGACTGATGAAAGTAATCCCCGGTCGCTCGTTTTCCAGTTCATGCAGCTCTCCAAACAGGTCGAGCGTCTGCCGCGCAACCGGGAACTGCCCGGTTACTCAGCCGAGCAACGTCTGGCGATGACGCTCCTGCAATCGGTACGCATGCTGGATATCCAGGAAGTTTCGGACACGCACTGTCTGGGCGACTACCAACCACTGGAGCAATTGATCGAAACCTGGGACGCTCAGCTGCCCAAACTCTCTGAAGCGATCTCGCATCGTTATCTGGTTCACGCGGTTCCCTCACACCAGTTGGCAGATATCAGTCCGCAATGAAATACAAAATCACCCACATCACGAAATATGCCTACTCCGAGGCGGTGCCGGTCTGTCAGAACGTGGTCCACCTGGCGCCCCGCGTATTGCCTTACCAGATGTGTGATGATTTCCAGCTGCTGATCCACCCCGATCCCTATAGCATCAGTCATCGCGAAGATTATTTCGGGAACAATGTCTCATTCTTCTCTATCGACCAGCCTCATACGGGACTGAGCGTGACGGCCACCAGTCAGGTCTCCGTAATGGCAACACCGGCGATCCCTCCCGCCAGTACGCCTGCCTGGGAAACCATCTCCCTGGCACTGAAAAGCGATCATAGTCCCGCTTTGCTCGACGCATATCAGTATGTGTTTCAGTCGCCGGGAGTGAAGCTGTTTCCCAAACTCATTGATTATGCAGAAGTCTCGTTTACCAAGGGACGTCCGATCCTGGAGGCGGTTCTCGATCTGACCGCGAGGATCCACAAAGAATTCCGCTATGATCCCCGCGCCACGAACGTCAATACGCAAATCGATGAGGTCTATGCACAAAAGCACGGCGTCTGTCAGGATTTCGCCCATTTCCAGATCGGCTGCCTGCGGATCCTGGGTCTGGCCGCCCGTTATGTCAGCGGTTATTTACGCACGATCCCACCGCCGGGCAAGCCACGCCTCGTCGGAGCAGATGCCTCACACGCCTGGCTCTCAGTTTACTGTGGAGAGAAAGCTGGCTGGATCGACGTCGACCCGACGAACAACGTACCAGCTTCCACCGATCACATCACGGTCGCCTGGGGCCGCGATTACTACGACGTCTGTCCCATCCAGGGCACGATCGTGGGCGGCGGCGAACATCGCATGACCGTCTCTGTGGACGTCGCACCGGAAGAACCGGTCACCCCCGCCGCAAAGTAGTCACGACCAGAGAGTATTGCGCTGGTCTCAGCCTTTCAGTCCCGTCAGCGTACTGCTGCTGGAACCGAAGCGATCAGTTTCCACTCCCATCCGCTGCAGCATACTCAGATACAGATTGCACAAAGGTGCGTTCGCGTCCCGGTTAAACGCGAGATGCTGGCCATGTTGAAAGCCGCCTCCTGCCAGGAGAATCGGGAGATTCGTATTCTCATGGGTATTCGCGTCCCCCATGTTGCTCCCATACAGCACCATCGTGCTGTCCAGCAGTCGTCCCGTATTGCCCTGCACGGTCTGCAGTTTCTCAAGCACCCGCTTCAACAACTGCATCTGGCGGCGATCCGCTTTCTCCAGCTGCGCCAGGTGATGAGTCCGCATCCCGTGATGACTCAATGGATGATAGCTGGTCAGACTCTTTTCCTGCTCCGATAGTTGAAAGACGGGCGTCGCGAAGGCATCCACCATCAATGTGACGATCCGCGTCGAGTCGGACTGCAGTGCCAGCACCGCCATCGCCAGCATCTGCTCCAGCTTGTCAAACAGCAGCCCCCGATCCAGAATATCTTCCGGCAATTCCGCAACAGTTTTCGGCTTGGGACTCTGCTCCCATTCGCCCGCAGTCACCAGTCGCTGTTCCAGTTCGCGGATCGAGGTAAAATACTGATCCAGACGCGAACGATCTTCCGGCCCCAGTTCACGGTTCAATCGCTGTGTTGACTCAGTAACCGCATCCAGAATACTGCCCCGCCGTTTCAGATGTTCCAGCCGTCGCTTGATCTGCGCCGAGTCTCCCTGAATGAACATCTTCTGAAACAACCGGGCGGGACTGTCTTCTGCAGGTAACAGTACGCCGTCCCGCGTCCAGGACAGACTGCGATTTGCCTTATCGATATTCACGCCCAGGTTCAAGGTGGCGAAGCGGGTCTTGCGTCCCAGATGCTCGGCCGCATATTGATCGAGAGAGACCGTATTGCGAAAACCGCTGCTCGTCGGATGTTTGGCACCGGTCAGGAAACAGTTCTCAGTAGAATGCCCGCCTTCGCAGGCCGGATGCGATAAACCACTGAAGACGGTAAAATCAGAAGTCAACTCCTTGAGCTCACTCAGATAAGGCGAAAGCTGGTACCTGGAGCCGCTCTCTTTGGGAAAAAAGTGTTGCGGCAAGACTCCCAGGTTATTCGATATCAAGAGCATACGACCGGGCGTCGCAGCTGAAGACTCCTTCCCCTGCGCAGGGCGCTGCAGACTCTCCAGCAACGGAAGTGCGAGAGCCACACCGGCACCGCGTAAAAAACGCCTGCGGGCATAATCCACTGTCCTTCGTCGGGCTGAGTGATTCCTCATGATTCGCTTCCCTTCGCTGCTGCAACAGGTTCGGTTCCCAGAAAAATGCGGCTCTGAACCAGCGCCAGCAGTAAATCGCGAACCCGATATTGATCGGGCTCGCATTGATCGAGAATGGATTCAATCACGGGTCGATCCGAAAATCGAACCGGGGTGCCCGTGGCATACACGGTCAACTGCTGCAGAAAATTCCGGGCCAGCTGTCGCGGGTTCTGCACCAGCAGCTGTTTTAATTCCTGGATATTCTGAAACGCACGACCATCGCGCAACTGACCACCGGCGTCCACAGGACCAGCAATGAAATAAGCGTAATCGTGACCGGCTCGATCGATGCCCGTCACTTTTTCTCCCTGCCCGAGGCTGCGATATCGATTCCGCCAGGCCCCCATGATATCATAATTCTCCAGTGCAAAGCCGACCGGATCAAAGCGGGCATGACAGTTCGCACAGACCGGATCGCGCGTGTGCTGCGCCAGTTGGTCGCGGATGGTCTTCGCCCCCCGAATGTCGGGTTCGACCGCGGGTACCGACGGAGGGGGCGGAGGCGGTGGTTCACCCATAATCCGTTCCATGATCCAGGCGCCCCGAATCACAGGTGAGGTCGTCGTACCGTTCGCTGTCACTTTCAGAATCGCTCCCTGGGTGATCAAACCCCCGTACGGACTGTTTGCAGGCAACGCAACGCGGCGGAGCCTGGATCCTTCCAGCGGCGGCAGATCGTAATGCCGGGCCAGTCGGTCGTTCGCAAAAATAAAATCGGTCTGCACCAGGGCTGTGATCGGTAGATTCTCTTCAAGCAGATAGCGGAAGAATGCACGCGTCTCCAGCGCCAGGGAATCGATCAGGTAATCGTCGAAACGATATTCGGGATAGAGCCGCGCATCGGGTTCGTCCCGCCTGATGTCTTTCAGCGATAGCCAGTAATCCGTGAAGTTGTTCACAAACGCCTCGGATGATTCCGCCTTCAGCAGGCGTTCTGTTTCTGAGCGTAATACCATCGGCTGCAGCAGATCACCATCAGCCACATGCGACTTCAGTTCGGCGTCAGGACAGGTATTCCCCAGGAAGTGTGACAACCGGGACGCCACCGCGTAAGGTAACTGCTCAGAATTCTGCTGTGGCTCAGGCAGGTACAGGTACTGTCCCGAACAGAGAAGGGCGCTATACCCCGAAAGCAGTGCCTCTGCGAGCGGTTCCCCCCGCTTCAGTTCTCCCAGCACCAGTTGTTCATAAATCTGGATCACCTCTTCGGGAGTGGGCTCCCGCTCGGCCTGTTTAATAAATCGTCTGAGCAGCCTGCGTGCTTCCTGCTCAGGTTGCTCTGTCACCAGTTCTACAGCCAGAGTTCCTGCCTGTGTGGAACGAATCGGCAGTTCGTCAAACAGCCGCCGATGTGAAGGAGGCGGCCAGACCTCGGAATCGAGGGGGCCGGTAATCTCCAGCCACTGAAAGGCAACCCCCGGGTGCCCGCCTTCCGGGCGTGGGGGAAAGTCATAGTAGAGCGGCGCATTGGGCGGATTGATCGCCCGGGGAACCGGCAGTCCCAGCAGACTATACTCGAATGTCTCGTTCTGTTTCAGCCGGATCGTCGTCTCATAGATCGCGGGCTCCGGTTGAATATCCAGAATCTCTTTTGTGGCCCGCACATCGCCGGAGACATCCGCCCCCGACCGTTTCCGCGCGCGGAAGTTCGTGGGAATTGAAGACTGAGCCGGCTTGAGACTGAAATCCCGTAACTGTCGCACCGCACGCGCTGAAAATCGCAGTCGATAAGTGCCGGGTTGCACCGCTTTGAACTGATCCGGGTAACCATAATAAGGCCAGGAGGCAGAACGAAAGATGGCAAGTTCCATTGCCGGATCGTGGCTGTTCTCTTTGCGGATCCGATTCAGGTCTGCCATCGAGAGTGGCACCAGTTTCGAATCCTTCGCATAGAACATCGCCTCCCGCTCACCAAAGGTTTGCGCGGTTAAAAACATCCGCGTGGCCGGTAATCGCTCCAGTTTCCGGGGCCGGGGTTTGACTCCTGAAGCGACCGCCTGCCGCAATGCAGCATCGGCGGCATCGAGATAGGCTTCCAGTTGAATCCGGGACATGTCCAGCACTTCCGCCACCTTGTTGCAATGCAGCCGTTCCCGGTCGGCGGGCAGCATGTCGCGAATATCCAGCTCGGGCAACTGGAGCAGATCACGCAGGTTCTGCTCATACTCCTGACGCGTCAGCCGCCGCATAGGTCCCCGTCCGTGGTTACTGACTTCCGCCTGATCAACCTGCAGCAGCGCACTCGATAACGACTTGAGTAACGCCTGCCGATTCTCCGCAGACAGGTCTGCCGGATCAGGGGGCATTTCCCCTGCCGCGATTCGATCATAGATCTGAACCCAGCGGTGGCGGGCCGTTTTGTCTTTCAGGTCGAACGAGATCTGCTGCAGATCCAGCTTCGCCTCTGCCGCTTCCCCCGAATGACAGTCCACACAGGTTGACTTCAGCAGTGCACGCTCGTTTTTTCCGATGCCAGCTTGAACCGCTTCAGTAGCCTGAGCTTCACACCACGCTGATAAAATCAGGACGGACCACGTGAGAAACCGCGCAAACCGAGGCGCGGTATCAATCAAAGTCCGTGTTCCTGCAGCACAATCGCAGTGATCCGGAGAGCGGTCAGGCAGAACCCGGGATTCAGGATACTGAAGAAACACGGACACAAATCACTCCCCCGACGGTTGAGAATCGGACTTCAATTCAAAGTCCAGTTGCAGACTCTGATCGGCTTTAATATCTGCAGTTAACTGACTCTGCTCGTTATAAATCGCAGGCAGGTATTGTTCGGTCTCCTTTATACCGTACTTCTCATACGGCTTCCCTGTCCAGCGGGAGGCATGAATTTCCACCCGCTTATTCCCAATCGGAACGTTGACGAGATACTCTCCCTGTTCAATTTTTCCCTGGGCGGAATGCGTCGAATTATCTGCGGAAACAAAGGTAATCGTCCCCTCAGGCAGGGGTTCTCCATCCAGTTGAATCATACCGCTGACCTCCGACTCATTCGGACCAGCCTCGCTGGAACAGCCGCTGATCAACAGCAGACACAGAAGGGAAACCAGCCTCACAAAACGCCTGTTGAATCTCGCGCTGAACAACATTTCGTTTAATGCTCCCATGTGAAAGAGATCTGCTTAAAATTCGTTGATGACTTCCTGACCGGCGCGGGTTCCCAGCCCCTGGTAGGTGGCGCGATCAATATTCTCAGAAATAAAGCGGACCGCACCATCGGCCAGCAGACCATGCACTCCCCCCGTATGATAGCTGCGGGCAAACGTGCGACTGTTCGTGGTACTGTCCGCCCCGCAGGGAGCATGCGGAATTTCCAGACAGGCGATTAACACATCACCTACATTCGTATTCGGCGTTTCCAGTGTTGTGATAAACGTTCCCATGCAGCGGGGATTCATCAGTCGGCCACGCACATCATGCTTGGAACTGTCGGCTGAGAGAATAATCTCGCTGGCCATGAGGGTCGTAGAGGCACCATCGGTCAGATCACGCAGCCGCGTACGGGAACGCGAATAAAACATTCCATTCAACTGCGTGTAACTGTTTACGGGGCCAAAGTGTGTCGAGCCGGAACAGACCGCATAATTTCCGTGGAATCCCTGTGAACCGTTACTGGTGGGACTCGTCTGACCATAGGTCACATTTTTCGGCCCTGCAGGATCGCTGGGACACATCATCATCGGTACGATCGACTCTTTCCTGCTCCAGTAGATGGCTCCGGTCCGCGCTGAGTTCTGCTGCTCTTCCATGAATGCGTTGTACAAGGCCCCCTGTTCAATATAAGGCAGAATCATCGGATACCAGCCGGTATTGTCTGTCGGGGGACGAGGGGAACCGGGCAGATCTCCATTAGTCGGGTTGATCATGCCAAAGGGAAACACCTGGAAGGTATCGTGGTAATTGTGCAGCGCCAGTCCCAGTTGTTTCAGATTGTTCTTACACTGACTGCGACGTGCCGCTTCCCGCGCCTGTTGCACAGCCGGAAGCAGGAGCGCAATTAATATAGCGATGATGGCAATCACCACCAGCAGTTCGATCAACGTGAATCCTCGTCTCCCGCGAAACATGAGCGTCTCCTTGATGAATAGAAGATAAATTCCTTCAGCCGGCTGCAGAAACAGCAATGAAACGTATGCGGCTGATATATGAGATGACAAATCGAAACTGATCTGGATTCAGTACGTGCTCCTGCTTTCAATTTTGTATAGCTTCAGTTTCCGGTATCCGGCGCACAAAAATGCCTTCGACGGCCCGCTCACACGTGCCTTTCAAATGACGCTCCATCGCCGCCCCGGCCGCATCCTTGTCTCGTTGCAGGATCGCTTCTAAAACCTGCAGATGCTCAGTGAGAATCTGATCGAGGTAAGGCTCCCAGTCTTTGAGC
This sequence comes from Gimesia chilikensis, assembly GCF_007744075.1. Classification (NCBI taxonomy): domain Bacteria; kingdom Pseudomonadati; phylum Planctomycetota; class Planctomycetia; order Planctomycetales; family Planctomycetaceae; genus Gimesia; species Gimesia chilikensis. The sequence continues at coordinate 5,667,224 of NZ_CP036266.1, forward strand.
AACACGCGAATCATATGCATCAGTCGATCATAGCGCTGCAGTTCGGTCTTCAATCGCCTGATTCCCGATGCCTTGACGATCGCGGTATGGGTGCGTTGATCATTGTCCGAACAGAGGAGACTCCAGTCCGCTCCCCGCGGCCCCTGTTGTAATGCCTTGGTTTCTTCCAGCAGCTGTCGAATTTCCTCCAGGTCAGCGCACTCACAGGCACAGCGGGTTGATTCCACTTCGAGAATCCGCCGGATATGGTACATCTCGCGTATTTCAGAAATCCCCAAAGGTGTCACAACCGCCCCACGATTGGGAATCATATCGACGACTCCAATTCCGCTTAATTCCACAATTGCTTCGCGAACCGGCGTGCTGCTGACGCCAAACCGTTGTGCCAGGTGCTGTACTTTGAGTCGCGTTCCCGAGGGGTATTCGCCAGTGAAAATCGAGAGCAGTATCTGACTGAAAATATCCAGTCGTAACGTGCTGACGGGCAGGAACCGGGTTGCTTCAGGAATCGATGTGCTCATCTGGTTTTGCCTGTTTTTCCTCGTGTAGATGGGTTCCGCAGATCCGTAACCCCTCTCGAAACGTGCGTAGCCTGTTCATTTCTACGCATAATGCATTATGCATTATATATAATATTAACTTTCGGACTGTCAATCATAAATTAGAAAAACAGCGGGCAACCGGGGACGGAATTACCGGAAGTGTAGACAGGGGAGAATCTTCAGACGATTCCCGGAAGCACATGAAATCGTCATATCCCAAGAACGATGAACACAGCGGGTGCGATCGAAAGCTGCAGTTAGCTGCTTTGAGCAGGTGAGGATAAATTTCACGCTGCGGGCTGTCACGCAGCCTTTGAAGAGGACTCAGCAGATCGTTCGAACTGCTGTTCGGCCTGAAGCGCCAGCTGCTGTGCCTTCTTCTTCATGCGTCGACGGCGGCCGAATCGAAAAGCAAGATCCAATGACCAGGGCGCAATCCGTTTCAGATAATAAAGCACATAGGCCACCCAGCCCACCAGGCAAATTCCCTGATCACGGTAAATGGCTTTGACCGCTTTCTGCGCCACCAGTTCGGGGGTCGTACAGATCCAGCGTGGCGGAATCGGGGTTTGCTTGCCGTCACGTCCTGATGGAGCCACCTCGAACAAACGTGTCGTCACCGGTCCGGGACAGATGGCGGAGACGCCCAGTCCCTGTCGACTGTACTCAGCGCGAAGTGCCTCACTGAAACCCAGCAAGCCATATTTACTGACCTGGTAAGCACTGAAACGATTGCCTTGAACCAGGCCGCAAATGCTGGAAACGTTGACGATATGGGCTTCGGGGCGGTTTAACAGACTGGGCAGTAATTCTCGCGTAATCTGGATTGGTGCCAGCAGATTGATGCCCAGGAGCCAGTCCCACTGCTCGGCAGTCATCGTGTGTGTTGGACCGTAGAAGGCAACGCCCGCGTTATTCACCAGAATATCGACACCGCCCCAGGTACTCAGCACTTCCTGAATCGTAGCGGAAATCTGTTTTGAGTCGGTCAGATCACAGCGCCGGCTGGCGACTTTCACACCCAGCAAAGATGCCGTTTCTGTCGTATCTGCCAGGCCACTTTCATCGACATCCAGCAGAAACAGATCCACTCCTTCCGCAGCCAGTTGTAGTGCAATCTCTCTGCCAATCCCCGCAGCGGCACCGGTGATGAGTGCTGTTTTACCTATTAAATTCTGCATCGCTCCATTCGCCTCGTTGAACCGAAACCCTCCCTGTTTCGAGAAGCGGGAGTTTACGCGATCGGGCGAAATGGGTAAAGACGTCTCCGCAGAACCAGGGAGTGATCATTTAGTCACTCATCAACGCCGGAATCTGCCTCGATCACTTCATGCAGCTGCTTCAGCACAAAATGGGGGTCGAGCCCCATCTGTCGGCAGACATAATCCAGCGATTTCCCCTGGCAGGACTGATCGATCCCCAGAGATTCAAGTACCCCCTGCACTTCGGGATGCTCAATCACCCACTCAACAACACTGGATTCAAGTTCAAGACTGCTCATCATTTTCTTCCCTGGTACGGGACCGCGGTTCATCAGAGAATCCTGATTTAGATTCTATGATAGCAAATCCGCCGCGGAATCAAACTCGTGTTTCTTTCGGGGCTCAGGAGGCCAGCGCGTCCCGCTTTTCCTGAATCAGTTTGATATGGTGCGGGATATGACCCGTGATCCGGTCGAGCAGAGTCCACAGTGACAATTCCCCATCACGGGTATGGATGCCTGTGCGTTCGAACTGAGCCGGTTCCAATGTCTTCAGGATCCGCCCCAGGTGATTTCGTACCGCGGAAATCAGCTGCAGTTCCTCTTCCAGATCGCGCTGGTCATACGCCAGTTTTTCAGCGAACTGATCGGGATCGCCTCCCGGCAGCGGTGGATTTTCTTCGACCAGCACCCACTTCATCCGGTCCGCATACACGGGTTCGAAGTCCGCAATGTGACACACCACCTGCCGCGTCGACCATTTTCCCGGAACCGGGGCAGCATCCAGTTCAGCGTCAGTCATCCCCTCGATGGCCTGTCGTAATTGTTCCGGTCCGGCCAGGTAGTCTTCGATCCGCTGTCTGATATCCATATGAGGCGCTCCTGCAGAATGTTTGACGGGAGTGAAATCGGTTGATCACTGTTGGTGTCGATTATGGGGATCTGATTCCCGTTGATCAACTCTGGCAGCGGTCAGGAGTACGAAACCGGTTCACTCCCCGTCATTACCTGCGGGGCGGACGCTGTCTGCTGCCGAACTCGGATTTCCCGATGCCCCCCTTGATGGTGCCATCCGGATTTTCTTCTGCGGTTTTCCCCAGAATGATATCAAAGTTCGCAGCCAGCTCTCCCAACTTCGAATCGGGCAGCGGTTTGAAATCGACCAGAATCGTTTCCCGCTGCTCAGGATCGCGAATCTGACGGTAAACGCCATCTTCCGCGTTCATCTCATGTCCCTTCACCAGCAGCTGCGTAGTCAGAATCCGGCGTCCATTCTGACTGACGGCGACATGAATGTGCGGCGTACGGAATCCGCGTCCCGCCCGATAGGGAACCGGCTTGATGGTGCGGAAATAATACTTCCCCTTAGAATCAGTCAGGAAGCGGCCATAGCCCTGAAAGTTGCCGTCTCGGCCTTCTTTATTTTCGCCTCGCGTATGAATGTAAGAGGCTTTATTGTCCACCTGCCAGATTTCGACAAAGGCATTCCGCAGGGGATTCCCTTTACTGTCCAGAACTTTGCCGGTCAGGTGCGTGATCTCTCCGACCGCAGGCGTGATGGAATCGTTAATCACCAGCAGGTCATTGTCGGTATCCAGGGGCATCTTATCCGGGTAGAACGGTCCTTCGGTCATGGAAGGCGTCCGGATCAGTTCCTCTGCCATCAACCCGGGGGTGGTAAACGCCGCCAGACCGAAAGATGACCATTTAAGAAAATCCCGCCGACCAGCGCTTGTCGATTGACGTTGCATTACCTGCTCCCTGTCTCTCAGAGTTAAAAAAGTTTATCTGTCAACCATTTTAACATTTAACGGGTATTTTCGGCGAATGTTTCGTCAAAAAAAGCGATTTCCGGCAATTTCACGGAAAGATCATCCATCGGCAACGGTTGAGCTCATCCGACTTTAAGTGTCCCTGGAACAGCCGGTCAGAACTGGGCGGTCAGTTCTTTCATGAGGTCCACGTCAAAGGTGTTTGGAATGGTCACGAGCAGCGTATTATGGCCGTCGTCTTCGAATTTGAGAGAATTGCGGGGCATGTTTCCGCCAGCAGCTTTGACGAGAATCACGTTCTTATCCCGGATCAGGAAAAAGTGATCCTCCAGCCCTTCTTCACCGGCGGTTACAAAGTTGAGCACCCCTTTCTTAAACCGCACGGACTGCACGCGATGAAAGAACGTCGTTTTCGCCAGGGGATGCTTTGTCTCAGCATTGAGAGCGTTATGGCGACTGGGAAGTTCAACGACGCCCGGCGTGGCGTCGGGTGGGTCTTCGCTCAGAAAAAGGACAGACAGGCAGAACAGGATTACGATCAACGATGAAGTGGTGGTGAGCATATCTTTCATTAAAGCCATTCCCCACTTTCGGTGCCCGCGAAAGTTGATTGAAGTGAAAGTTCAAATGGATTACCTGCAATACGAAACTGCTGTTCTCAGTAACTCACTCCTGTAAGACATTATTCAGATCCCGTTAGTTGCACGTTTTTGTGCATCATTTCCATTTTTTTATTAATCTCAGTAAGTCGCTGCCAGAGTTGTGATTGCCAGCTGACAAACGGAAGTTCGCCGGTTACGGATCAATCTTAAAAAAAGAATCGACTTTTTCTGTCATTCGTGAAATCCCCCAGGCGCGAAACATCCTCTCCCGGATTCCGCTGGTTACTACTCCTGCCAACAGACGTTTGTTAAGATGGCGAAAGAAAATGCGAACTGACCAACGGCCCCTGTGGGATTTCGGGGCTGTGGTTGAAACTTATCCCTCGCTCATCTTGAAATAAGGAACTGCACCGTGAAGACCTACCATCGACTCACTTGCCTGGCCCTGATCACCGGTCTCTGCTGGAACCTGGCCAGCACCCGTCCGGCAGACGCCGCACCACCCAAGGCACAGAAAACCCAGATCAGTCGTGCCAGCCGCGAAATGGCCAGCGCCGCCAAACGCTTCCTCGCATCACTGTCTGAAGAAGAACGCAAAGCCGCGACCTTCAAAATGGACAGCAAAGAACGCGATCAGTGGTACTTCATTCCCGACTTCGCCATCAAAGAAGATGGCGGCCGCACCGGACTGCCGATGACGAAAATGTCACCACAGCAGAAGATCTTCGCTGTCACCCTCCCCGCAACAGCACTCTCGCACCGCGGCTATCTCGAGATGAATTCCATCCGCGCCCTGGAGCAGGTTCTGTTCGAACTGGAAGGCAAAGACTACCGGAACCCGGAACTCTACTACGTCTCCATCTTCGGTAATCCCGATCCCAAGGGTACCTGGGGCTGGCGGTTCGAAGGGCATCACCTCAGTGTGAATGTCACCATCGTCGACGGCGAAAAGTTTTCCGTAACTCCCTCCTTCTTCGGATCCAACCCCGCCACCGTCATGCAGGGCCCCCTCAAAGGTGTTGAAGTTCTTAAGGAAGAACAGCAGCTGGCTCTGAATCTGGTCAAATCCTTCAATCCGGATCAGCTGGCCATCGCCACGATCGACACCGCTGAAGTAGACAAGAAACTGCTCGCCAAAAGCGTAATCAAAGAAGTCCTTACAACCGACGATCCGGTCGTCGACAAAGGCCTGGTGCCGCACAAAGGCATTCAGTACGCCGACCTTGACCCGAAACAGCAGAAGATGCTGCTGCGTCTGGTCAACGCCTACCTGGGCCGTTTCCGTCCGGAACTACTCAAGGGAACCCGCTATCTCGGGAACCTGCGGGACGGCGACCACCTCTACTTCGCCTGGAGTGGCGGTCAGGCCCGCGGCCAGTTCCACTACTACCGCATCCAGTCCAAAGTCTTCCTGATTGAATTCGCGAACACCCAGAACGATGCCAATCACGTGCATGCGGTCTTCCGCGAATTTGACGGCGATTTTGGTCGCGACCTGCTCAAAGAGCATTACTCGAAGCAGCACAAGAAATAGTTCTGAGTTCAAACTGCCCCTCACCAGGCCCGATCCGCGTACTGCGATCGGGCCTGTTTTATTGAGGGGAAGTCATATGGACGGAATTTGATCTACGGGTTAATTTACCCCCATGGACCAGCACCCCGCCCCTTCAACCAGTTCGAACGCAAACCAGCCTACGACTCAGCAGAGAGGTTCACTCCCCCGTCGCGTCCGGATCGGCCGCTGGATCAACGCGATTCTGGTCCTGCTGTTTCTGTTGCTGTTCCCGGTCATCATCGCCACTTATCATGACTGCGCGATCTGCGGCATGAAACAGACTCAATGGCGGGTCGTGGGCACAGGCTGGTTCCTTTCCGCGCGAAATCAGCCGACATCCTGCAGCGACTGGTACCGCACACACGTGGAACCGCAACATCAGCATGTCTGGGTTCGCAGGACCTCCGCGGGTGGTTTCGATCTCTTTGGCTGGCAGGTCGGAACCTGGCAATCAGGCAGGCTGGCTTCAGGACAGTTCAGTTGGCTCCCCTTCGGACCGCACACACAAAAGCAAATCTATCAGAAATGTCCCCACCCGGCCCAGGCCCGAACGCTGTTTCTCAAGCTCGCCCGCTTTGATAAACGCACCGGAAGAACCATCAATCACCAGGATGAACTCTTTACCCGCCTCAACGCCTGGATCGAATCCGACCTGCAAGGCCCCTGGCCATTTGAGGAAGCAGATCTGCGTCTCTCCCTGTCGCGCAGTCCATTCAGAAAATAATTCTGTCTGTCGTTATGATTCAGAAGTCACCACGGTATCCTACTCTCTGTCTGCATGTTCCACTCAGTATGCACCAGCCTTTTCAAGAATGGTTTTCACAAATTCATACTGATGCTCTTGCAGTACCCGTTTTGAATACTCTGACCTAACATGAGGTTCTTTGAGAGCCAAATCCGCGATTTTGGTTGAGACACCGTCAGTATACCACCCATCGTCAGCCGCGAGACGGTAGACGCCATTAATACAAGGGTCTGCGCAAATGCAAAGTCCTCTATGACGGTGCTTGTGCCAATATTCTTTTCTCTCATGCGGGCAGGGTACACCAAGATCGATGCCGACGCGTTGCGTTACGGACTGGTGCTCTAAAATGGTTTCGTGAACGGGGATCTCGAAGACGCGATATTTCAGAACATCTTTGAAACAACCGCAGTCGTGGCATTCAAATACGAACCACGACCAGTCAACTGCAACAAACCAGATTGCGGTGAGAAAGCCTAAAGATGAAATCGCAATAATTTTCTTCTGTTTCATTTAATCAATTACGCTCTCAACTCGGTGCCTTCACAACCACTTGACTCTGTTTTATCGTAAAACATGGTCAGGCCGTGGCACCATCCTGCCAGAATGCGTTTTCATCATCTTCATCGATGTAGCACTCTCCATGGCAGTATCGACAGGAACGATCGTCTTGACCGCCGGTTGTGTAACGATGATGCGCAGTCTTGTCCAATCCAGTACCTTTACAGACCGGACAAAGACGCCCCTTGCTTCGACTTTTGTTTGACTTACCAGACATCATCTCATTCTAAAGAAATCTGTGAGATTAAAAAGAAATTTCTTTCCACGATCCCCAACCACTTTGTTAACCTCCCAATTCAACCCGAACCTTTTCCCGGTTCTGTTGTCTGCAGATTATCTCCTGCACTGCCCCGTTCAGGGTAGCCCAACCACATCCTGCGAAAACCAATACCGGCGGAATGAAGATGAATCGAACTGTTCGCGAATACCAGGCTGACGATCTGCAAGACCTGCTCGCTGCCTGGGAGAGTGCCACGCGTCTGGCGCACCCGTTTCTCACCGATGATTTCCTGGATCAGGAACGGCGGAATATCCCCGAGCTCTATCTGCCCAACGCTGAAACCTGGGTCGTTGAACAGGACCAGCGCGTCATCGGCTTTATCGCTTTGCTCGGCAACGAAGTGGGCGCGATCTTCGTCGATCCCCTACACCAGGGTACCGGGGCCGGCCGGGCGTTAATGGATCAGGCCCGGGAGTTACGGGGAAACCTCGAGGTGGAAGTGTTCGCAGCCAATGCAATCGGACGCCGCTTTTATGAACGGTACGGCTTTCAGCCTCTCTCGGAATCCATCCACGAACCGACGGGAAAAACGCTGCTCAGACTACAATTCCAGACCGCGATCACCTAAGCTGACGCCAACACATTCTTTCGTCTGGAGCCCCCTTTATGCCTGACCACGAGCGTCTCAACTACGTCGAATTCCCTGCCCGGGATCTCCCTGCCACCAAAGCCTTCTTCGAAATTGTCTTCGGCTGGTCGTTCACCGACTATGGCCCGGAATACACGGCCTTCGCGGATGCCGGCCTGGAAGGCGGCTTTTTTCAATCCGATCTTTGTTCCACCACTGATGCGGGCGGAGCACTGCTCGTTTTCTTTAGTCAGAATCTGGAGGAGACGCTCAGCAAAGTGGAAGCAGCGGGTGGCAAGATCGTCAAACCGATCTTCTCCTTTCCCGGCGGCAGGCGTTTCCAGTTTCAGGAACCCTCGGGCAATGAACTGGCCGTCTGGTCGGAGAAGTAACTCCTCTGTCACATCGCTGTCTGTATTCCCAAGACAAATATCGATCCACTGAGACGACTTGCGTAATATTCACGCGAACACTACCATGAAGCCGTCTTATTTTAAGTGTGTCGGACACGGGACTGCTGTCGTTCCAGTGTCCCAACTCCTCTCGATTGATCTTTCTTCAGAATACAAACAGTAATGACAGAAGACGAAGAATCAGGCGCAATCCTGGTGCTCGACTCCTACATTGTCGGCCCCTGGTACAAGATTTTCCTGATCACCGAAAGGGAACTGCTGGCTGCCACCATGAAATCAAAATGGCAGCAGGAAGTCCTCGACCAGCTCAATCAGGGATACGATCCGTTTGAAGTTCTCCAGGGGCACTCCCCCCTGGAAAACCCGGTGAGACGGACTCCCCTGGCAGACATTCAGGCCCTGGAATGGTCCGAAGGCTTTTTCGGTCAACTTGCTTTTAAAGGCACCTCCAGCCTGAAGGTGCACTATTACGATACGACCAAACAGAAAAACAGGCGGTTCAACCTCCGCTTCAACGCCGTCGACCGACGCAACGCATTCGCTCGCAAACTCAAATTTCATACGGGAAACTGGGACGAAATACAGGCCCCCTTGCCGGCCTGGCGGTGTGGGATCCCCGCCTTGATTTTCCTGTTCTTTTTTGGAGTGATCCTGAGCTTCCGGGCCGCATATCGCTTTATTACCTACGGTCCCCGGCTTTCCGATGTGATGGAGGATCTCGGAGCCAATTTCTTGCCGGCACTCCAGTTCGCCTATGGTGACGAAATCTACCTGCTGGCTGTCATTCTGATTCCGTCACTGATCTGGTGGGCGATCACCTGCATCAAACGCCCCACACGCACTGTAGCCCGACCAGTCAATCCCGGGTTCTGACCACAAAATCTGGTTTATTAAGGAGAGGTTGACAATGTGTGCTATACTATGGTGAACAGCCCCTGCGATCCCACTTTCGCCCGGCTGAAACAGAACCCGCTCCTCACATCCAAGGAAAGCAGAAAGGCGACAAGATGAACTGGTACTTGACTGTCCTCAAGAAATATGCTGAATTTTCCGGCCGAGCCCGCAGAAAAGAGTACTGGATGTTCGTGTTGATGAACTTCCTGGTCGGGATCGTCATTGCGTTTATCGGAGCAATCATTGGAGAGACAGGCGGGCTGATCTCCGTCTCCCTCTCCGGCGTGTACTCGTTATTCATCTTCATCCCCAGCCTCGCGGTCACCGTCCGTCGCCTGCACGATACCAACAAAAGTGGCTGGTGGATTCTGATTTCTCTCGTCCCGTTGATTGGTGGTCTGGTCCTGCTGATCTTCATGATTATGGACAGTGATCCCAACACCAATGCCTACGGCGCCAATCCTAAAGCGGCCCCGGAACCTGTGTAATCACGAATCCCGTTTCCCTGGCAGGTTGTCCGCAGTGTCTCCTGCCGGGGAGGTCGGTAGAGCCTTGGAAAAAGACCTGTCCTAATTCGGAAAATTTTCCTGATTCCGGACTGGGCAAACCCAAATTTCGACGATATATATGCGCCAGCTTTTTACACATTCAATTCAAAGAGGTGCTCTGTGAAATAAAGACCGTGTGACCGGGGGGCTGCGCAAAGCCACCAACCTGCGGACACACTCCCTGACCGTGTATTTGAGAATTTTCCTATGATACACCCCAAAACTGAGCTGAAATTCATCAGCAACGAAATCGGTTACGGCGTTGTTGCCACCGAATTCATCCCCGCCGGCTCTATCACCTGGGTCCTCGACAAACTCGACCGCGAGTTTAGCTCGAACGAGTTTCAATCGATGGACGAGATCTACCAGAACATCCTGGATACTTACTCGTTCCGCAATAACAAGGGGAATCTGGTCCTCTGCTGGGACAACGGCCGCTACGTCAACCACAGCTTCAACTCCAACTGTCTCACCACCGCTTACGACTTCGAAATCGCGATCAGAGACATCCACCCCGGCGAACAGTTGACTGACGATTACGGCTACTTGAATATCCCCTCTCCCTTCCGGGGCATCGATGAAGGCACCCGCCGCAAAATCGTGTACCCCAACGACCTGATTAAATACTACAAGGTCTGGGACCGCAAACTGCTCAAAGTCTTTCACCACATTCCCAGCCTGGAACAGCCGCTGAAACAGCTGCTCTCAGACGAGATGTGGGATGAAATTGTGGAAATCTCCCGGGGAAACCAGGAGATGAAGTCGATTCTCACGAATTACTATAACGGCGAGGAAGACCGACAACCCGAACTGCAGGAAGTCTGAGCCCCTAATCGATTTCCCCTGACCGCCCCCCATTTCTGATCCCGGTACCTGACACAGAAGGCGGCGTACGTTAGGATGGTTACACCACTACTGTAAACCACCTTACGTACGATTTGCCTCTCTGTTTCAGGAATACCGCCATGCGAGCCTCATCCCTCACCTCCCTGATTCTGCTGACAGCCCTCAGCCTGAGCACCGGGTGTGATAACCAGCCACCCCGCTCGGGTGAGTTGGTCGAACGCGAAGGCGAACCGGCAATTACCTACGTCAAATCAGATGATCCGAAGATGGTCGCTGCGATCGATAAGGCCCGCGGCAGCTTCAACCAGTTCCAGACGGCATTCGAGAAACAGCAGCCCGGTCAGGACTTCTTTTCGGTAAAGTTACTCGTGGAAGACGGCGAACACCAGGAACATGTCTGGACGACTCCGGTCCGTATCGAAGCGGGCAAATATTACGGCACCCTGGATAACGAGCCTTATCAGATCAAAAAATATGTCGTGGGAGATGAGATCAACATTCCCGTGGATCAGATATCAGACTGGATGTACGTGGATGATGGTAAACTGGTCGGCGGATACACCTTGCGTGTCGTCCGCGACAGTTTGAACGAAGAACAGCGAAAAGAGTTCGACACGACCATTCCCTTCAAAATTGAATAGCCCCGCACGGAACCGGTGTCCGTCGACTGACTTTGCCCCTGTGCCCCGCCCGCAGAAAGCAGAGATGAGCGAGTTACCTTATATCCGTTGCCTGGGTTGTGAAGAGGCCATCTTCGATCCCACCCGCGCTGTCTGCCCCGGCTGCGGTCGCTGTCCGGTATGTGGACTGAGACGCGTAAAACCGGAGACCAAAGACTGCCCGGAGTGCGAACTCCCCTATTGCACCTGTTGTGGTCGCTGCCCCAAATGTGCCGGACTCCGCTACGCAGAAATCGACACTCCCTGCGAATGCGGACACCCCCACAATGCCGAAAAGCTGGCAGACCTGATCCGCTACGAGTCAGTCGTCGGAGCCGAGTCCCGCCCCTTCGACTGGGGCTGCAGCATGGTCATTATCGCCCTGGTCACGGTCATTCTGCTGATTCTGGCAGCCCTGCGGTAAATCAGGCCTGGAAAATGAACTTATAGAATCTGTACCTCAACTCACTTTATCCTGTTCAACCGAAATTCAGGAAGATGCGAAAACGGCTCCGTAAAAAGAAACATTTGGGGGAATTCAAGGAATGGTGTATCACCGTGGAAGTCCACCTCGATCCGGGAGTCGATTATCAAGCATTTCTCGATGACTGGATTGAAAGAGCCATAGAAGGCAATCAGTGCCAGTTTGGTGGGGGCGGCAAGTCTCCGCTTCTGGAAGGCATCATTCAGCTTGGTCTGGCAAGTCACGGTCTGCAGGAACGCCTGACTGAAATAAGCAACTGGCTGGAGCAGCACCCTGCTGTGCAGGATTATCAGTTCGGTCCTCTGGTCGACTGCTGGTATGATTCTGGCGGCGCAAACTGAATTTGATTTTTTTTGAATTACCACTTGACCAAGAACAGACAGGTCTGTATATTTCATTTATGAATAAGACACCCAGAGCATCCAGTGCCCGCAAACGCATCGTCGAAACAGCCGAAAGACTGTTTTATGCAGAGGGCATCCGCGCCGTCGGCATCGACCGGGTGATCGCGGAAGCGGGTGTCGCCAAGATGACGCTCTACAATCATTTTGCCTCCAAGGACGACCTCGTCCTGGCGGTGCTGAAATATCGGGAGGAACAATTTGACCTGTATATCAAACAACGGATGATGGAACATCAGTCAGCCGGCTTGAAACCGCTGCGTGCCTTCTTCGCTGCCTTGAAAGACTGGTTCGAATGTCCGGATTATCGTGGGTGTGCCTTCATCAACGCCACCTCGGAACTGGCCGATTCGAACCCGGCGGCAACCGAATTCTGTGCCGAGCACAAACGTCGTTTCAAACAGCAACTGGCTGACATCATTATCGAGTCCGAAGGTGACCAGGCCGCGGCGGTCGCACCCGCGATTTCCGTCCTCGTCGAAGGGGCCATCGTCACCTCAGTCAGCGAAGGAAATTCCGAGGCAGCTGAAATTGCCGAAGCGGCTGCCTTTCAACTGATTGCCGGTGTGCTCTCGCAGTAAGCTTCACTTTTTATTTTACCACATATTATACAGACCTGTCTGTTTAATAACATTTACGTTTCACTGTTACTTTCACTTTAAAAGGAGAACGATCATGCCACGTTTAACCGCACTCACCAACGCAGCCGCTACCGACAAAGCCCGCACCCTGATGGATGCTGTTCAACAGAAACTGGGGATGACTCCCAATCTGATGAGAACCATGGCACACTCCCCTGCTGTCCTCGAGTCTTATCTGCAGTTCAGCGGACTGTTGAAACAGGGAGCCCTGACAGATCAGCATCGGGAGCAGGTCTCATTGACTGTCGCGGAAGCGAATGAGTGTGACTACTGCCTGGCCGCCCACAGCACCCTGGGGAAAATGGCAGGACTGAGTCCGGAACAGATCCGGGACAGCCGCGCAGGTGTCGACAGCGATCCGCAGTCGGCAGCCCTGCTCAAGTTCTCCCGGACGATCGTCCACAAACGGGGTCAGGTTTCTGACGAGGATCTGCAGGAAGTACGTGACGCCGGTTTCAGCGACGAACAGGTCGCCGAGATCGCCGCCAATGTGGCCCTCAACATCTTTACAAACTACTTCAATAACATCGCCCAGACCGAAGTCGATTTCCCGGAAGTCGAACCACTCTGTGCGGGCAACGCCTGCAGCCACTGAGAGTCTGCAGTCATTTTCCGGAAGGGGATTCGCTCTCGAGCGCATTCCCCTTCCCTCTTTTCATCTCTGTTTAGCAGACAGGAATGTCATGCACTCGATTCCCAGCGATATCGCCTTTACTGAATCAGTCAAAGCATTACAGTCCCGCAATGGTTCTCGCTCCCAGTATGCCCGTATGGAACAGGGATCAGGCTGGCAGACGAAAATAACCGACGATCTGCAGGACTTTCTGTCGCACCTCGATATGTTTTACCTGGGTACCGCCAGCCGCACCGGGCAACCTTACATTCAGTATCGGGGCGGTAATCCGGGCTTTCTCAAAGTCCTCGACGAGTCCACACTCGGCTTTGCCGACTTCGCGGGCAACCGACAGTTCATTACCCTGGGAAATCTCTCAGAGAACCCGCAGGCCTTTCTGTTCCTGATCGATTACGTCCACCGTCGCCGCGTCAAAATCTGGGGCACGGCGCGCGTCGTGGAAGATGACGCCGCACTGCTGACGCGTCTGCACGACCCCACCTACCCGGGAAGGGTCGAACGGGCCATCCTGTTTACGATCTCGGCCTGGGACGTCAACTGCCCGCAGCACATCCACCCGCGTCTGCCCCAGCAGGAGATCCTGCCACTGCTCGAACAGCTGCGCGAAGAAAACCGTCAGCTCAAAACAGAACTGGCCCGACTCCAGTCGCAACCGGAATCAGGCCAGTAAGAAAATCAGACGTCTGGTTCAGCAAACGGTGATATCAGCATTAGAAGCTGTTATCACTGCCGTTATCAGAGCCGGTGTTCGTTCCCGTACCGTTCTGCGGAGTCCCCGATTGCACGTCGTAACCCTGCAGGGCATTGTCGATGGCAGAGTTATTCGAGAAGGTTGCGGTGTTACCGCCGGAGAAACTCCAGATCGAGAAACCAGCCCCACCGTTATTCTGGGCACTGTTGCCGTCCAGTGTGCCACCGAAGATGGGATCAACAAAGTCAAACCCATTCTCCGCATTTCCAATCGAGGTATTATTGCTGAACGTTCCACTCACGAAGTCGTCGTCGAAGTCAAAGCCGTCTTCCTGATTCCCCTGTGCCAGGTTATTGATAATCGTTCCGCCATTCACATCTTCAAAGTCGAAACCATCATCCAGGTTGTTGAGAGCAGAGTTACCGCTGACCAGGGTTCCCACACCAACAGTATCAGCAAACTTGATCCCGTTCACACCGTTCTGGCTGGCACTGTTTCCGGTGAAGGTTGCGTTCTCGACATCGTCATCAAACCAGAAGCCGTTCAGATTATTCTCGTTGGCCACGTTTCCAGTGAATGTTCCGCCATTGACATTATCATCAAAGTAGAAACCGGCGTCATTCAGATTCGCGATGTTATTGGTGAATGTTCCGCCGTTGATTTTTCCGTAGAACGCGAAGCCAGCATAGTCATTGCCAATCGCCTGGTTACCACTGATGGTCCCGCCATCCACACCATAGAAGTCAAAACCAAAGTTATAGTTTTCCCGAGCGATGTTATTTGAGATTTCACCACCGGTCACATCGTCATCGAAGTAGAACCCGTCTTCACCGTTATACTGTGCGGTATTCCCCGTGAGTGTTCCCCCTTCGAAGTGATCGAAATCGAAACCATCGGTCACGTTCAACTCAGCCAGGTTGTTGCTGATCGTCCCCCCGCTGACCCGGCTGAAGTAATATCCATATTCGTTCGCCCGCGACGTGTTCCCCGATACGAGACCACCGGTCATATGTTCGATTTCCAGACCATCGTTGCCGGTCACGACTCCGTTGGCAGTAAATGTGTTGTTGGTGATGGTACCATTCGTATCGCCATCCAGATGCACACCGTCTTCAAACGCACCATTGATGCTGTTGCCGGTAATCGTGAAACCGCTCAGGTTATTCCCGTATATCCCGTTGCGACCACCGGTCAATGTCAGTCCCACCATTGTCGAGTTGTCCGCCATGGTGAAGATATCATTGATTGTATTCACCCCTCTGACGGTTGGCTGCCCGCCATACTGAAAGCTGGTCACAGCTCCCGAGCTACAACCTACCACATTCACACTGGTACCGCCGGTCAGTGCCAGCTGTCCATCGTTGAAGACAAAGCCGGTCGCGGTATCAATCGTGCCGGCACTTCCGTCAAACAGAACCACGCTGTCCGCCCCAGCCGCATTGAATACCGCCTCGGCGTTCGCGGTATTGGCGTCGATGACGGTGATATTCTCCAGCGATTGACCGTTTAGCTGCAGCTTCGCACATTCCTCCGGTGCCTGTCCCTGATTCAACACGATGTCGATATCACGCTGAATCGGATTAACCATCCGACGCTGGAAGCGGGTCAGCTTCTGACTGTCTCCATTGCCGGGCAGCGGAATTCGCACGGTCAACAGCCCCTCCCCCTGTGAACCTCTGACATCGTCATGCTGATACTGTCCCGCCAGTACCACACGCGAACCATTCCCCAGAAACGGTAGATCGAACATCCGGAATTCCACGCGAGCCCGGGGACCGGTCATTTTTTCGAAGTTGGGGGCATTATTATCAAAGTAGTAACCGCCTACATAACCTCTGAGTTCTGCATCGATCGGCATCTGATCGAAAGTCTTCAGCAGCCGCCCGATTTCCAGATCGGTTCCCCAGTAAGCCCGTTCTTCACCAGCCCGCACGACCACGTTATTGCCGCTCAGATAAGCCGTCGAGAGACCATCCACGCGTTGCTGTTTCTGATTGGGGATATAACCGTTTACCCGGAAGTCCCATTCGATGCTCATCAGCTCGAAGCCGAAACTTCCCTGGCGGAAGATGTTGTTGTACTGACTGCGACGGACATCGTAGAAGCCGTACATGCCCGCGATCCACTGATCGTTGACCATCTTGCGGTAGGCCAGGCCGAAATTCCCCTCGGCAGAAGAATCGTTGAAGATATTCCCGCGCAGATCCGCGAAGAACAGACTTTCGCCGTCTTGTGCCAGTGGAATAAACAGCAGCCCCTGTCCGACATCACGGTAGCCGCCGGCTGCCCCTGAGAAATCAAAATAGGCGCGATACAGATAATCATCTTCCTGGAGCCATTCCGGATCCTGAGCATGTGCGTAAGCAGGCGCAAACAGACCTGGCGCAGTCAGGAGCAGCAGGGCTAGAAGTCGAGAGGAAACTCTAGCGTTCATTATTTTCCTGTCAGTGGGATTGTTCCGAGAGTGATCAATTCCAGTCTGTAACGATTAAAATGGTGGCTCAGGTTCTTCTTCGACTCCTGCGGGATTTCACTCGCTGCAGAAATTTCCAATTCTGAATAAGTGTTCTCCGACTCCTCTTGCCAGAACCGGTCAGGTAAAATATACCGGTTATAGGGTCGAGAAAATTGAGCAGGCAGGTCGTATTCTCAGTCCATTAGCAAGCGAGGCTTCAATGTCGTTTCCCGCATTACCCCAGATCGAAATCGAACAGAAACTCCTGGCCGTCGTCTCCGAGACATTGGATATTCCTCTGCAAAAGCTCTCGCTGGATGATCGCATCATTGAAGATCTGCGTGCTGACAGTCTGGACCTGACGGAACTCATGATGAGCCTGGAAGACGCGTTTCAGATCACGATTCCCGATGATCCCAGCGATCCCATCCATAAAGAGATCTTCACCCGCCAGCCCTTTCGACTCAGTGACCTGGTGGAACTGGTAACCCTGCAGATGGGAACGCGTGCGGTACCTCGTGCCAACTGGTTTCGTCAACCAGCCACTCAACCCGGGATGGGACAGCGCGTCCCTTTCACTCAACTGGATGGCATCGGCAAACGGTCCGCACTGACGGAACCCGACTTGTTCGTCCCCATGGATTCCACGCGTCCCTGTACCATGTGGCTCAGACGCACTGATGGCATGCGCTGCATCCACATTCCAGCCGATACCGTATTACTGGGTAGCGACACTCCCACAGCCAACCCCGATGAACGCCCCCTGCATAAGGTGGACCTCGATTCCTTTCTGATCGACGCCGAACCGGTCTCGACGACCGCCTACTGCCGCTTTCTGAATTCCATCGGTCAGCTCCCCGAATCGTTCCTGACCGACTGGTTTGTCCTCGATCCGGAAGATGACCGCGACGAGCATATGTTGATTCAACATACCTCTACCTACGGCTGGCAGCCACTGCTCGGCACCGAAACCTGGCCGATGATTCTGGTCTCCTGGTATGGCGCGAACGCCTATTCGCTCTGGGCCAATAATCGGCTCTGGAGCAACTACCGCGACGAAGCCAGCGATCCCGAGGGAAGCTTTCTCCCCACCGAAGCCCAATGGGAATACGCGGCCCGCGGCGCCACTCCACGTGTCTATCCCTGGGGTGATGCAGCCCCCACCCCGGAAAAACTGCGCGCCGGCCTGCATCGGCAGAAAATCAACTACGAAGCGCAGTCTCTCCCTCTCTGTCCTGTCAACGAAGCACTCGGTATGTCCCCCTTCGGCCTGCATCACATGGCGGGGAATGTCTGGCAATGGTGCCGCGACTGGTACAACGAATCTTTCTACCACCACCCCGAGGCGACAGAGCCGAATGCCTGGAATCACCAGCCCACACGCGTCCGCAGCGAGCGGGGCGGCAGTTGGGTCGGCCCGAACATTCTCTGCCGCAGTTCCTATCGCCGCGGCCGCCCCCCCATCGCCCGCGGCCGCTGCCTCGGCTTCCGCTGCGTTAGCTCGGTTAGTGATCTGCCTGCAGCGCATCCCTGATCACACAGAGTTCCTGCAAGCATTGATCAGACATTAACATAGCGCGAAAACTTGAGCCCCGCTGTCTCTGCCCAGCGACGCAGGACGTTACGCTCTCTCGGATTTGGCAATCGATTCGCCTTACCCCGCACTTCACTGATCAGGTTGTTGTCTTTACGGACCTCAATGGTAATCGCCTTTTTGAAACCCTGCTGAAGCTCAATCTGCATCGACCAGATCGAACTTTCGCCGCCGGTACAATTTCCAATATAACTCGCGACACAATGCTTCATCTGGTTCCCTTCTGTAACCAGATCATCGCTGGTTAATATCTCGCGGATCATCCATCGATTTTCATCTTCATAATCAAACTCACGAATTCCGCTAGCATCCCAGGTACATTCGGGAATTTTACTTTTTTGTTCCTGTTCACGGTGCCAGTCGGCAACATCCCGCAATAAAGAACGCGGAGTCCGTCCCTTAATGGAATAATCAGGTGCAGGGGCATCAACTTCATCATACACACCATTATCACCAGGGATTGTGAAGACTCCAAAACGCTGATACCGTAAGAATTCAACGATAGACTGAATCTGTCGGCGATCCAGACTTGCATGATGAATCAGCCATTGAATGACCGTGGTCCAAAACTGGTCATTTGATAATTCTTCGGGAAAAGGGGACTGCATGATTGCCCGGCCCAGACCAGGATCTCCACCCATCCCCAGAACCTGTCCCCAGCGCAGCGCCTGTAAGATCGTAAGATCCTGTGGCGCCTGCATAAAAAAGTGCGCCATTTTTTTCGAATAGGAAACCGGCAAACGGCAGTTTCGGATATTCTGTCCTTGTCCGACTTCGAGATACCACTCCCTCCAGTCCTCGCACTCCGGAGTGTAATTTACCAGCCAGACGGAATCGAAAAAACGAGGCATCTGGTATTTGACGAACAGGTGTCTCAAAAGCGACGAAAACTGTCGCCGGGCGCTTGTACCTCTGGGTTTCCAGGTTTCAATCGGTCGAATCCAGTAACTCGCTTTGGACGCAATGAAAACCAGTGCGTCAATGTATCGCACTCCCCAGGGATATCTCTGCTGAGTTAATGCTACTCGATCCAATATAAACTTCGTTTTACTGCAATACAGGTGGGAGACCAGCCTCATAAATGAATCGCGTGTCATTTCGCTATGGTTGATGCAGGGACTTTCCTGATCATGCAGTTGCCAGATCATTCTCAATACAGGATCAGTAATGGATTTTTTACTGACCTCCTTAGAACAAACAGCCTCCAGCTTATCAACAATCGACCGCTGTTCCTGTTTTCTCTGTCTGAGAGAGTTGACTGCCATCTGGCGACGGAAATAAAGCAGTTCCTCGCGCCGCTGAAACCGACTCTTACGGAAACTGGTGCGAAATCCATTCTCGACGCACCACTGGCGATAATCCTCTGGTGTTTCTAAGCCGAGGCTTTGCAGATGCGCGAGCAATTCAGCAGCGGCATTCTGTTTTGTGTACGTTCCTTTTCTGTGGGACATGACTGACTGTCGTTTCTGTAATAAATGAAATCAAATGTTTGAACCTTTGTCTGTGTTTCAGAGTCGATCTGTATAACATCGTTTTCCTCCTTTCGAGATAAGAATCGGGGTGAATTTTGATCTACGACACACTGCCCGACGGCAGGGTTCGCAACTGAGAGGAACTGAAATGCAGGCCATCATCTTCACAGGCATACCGGGAGCAGGAAAAACTTCGTTTTATCGACAGGAGTTTTTCGCCACACACGTGCGCATCAGCCTGGACCTGTTGAAAACGCGGGCTCGGGAAACACGTTTCCTGGAAACCTGCCTGCAGACCGGCCAGCAATTCGTGGTCGACAATACGAGTCCGAGCCGCGAAGAACGTGCCAAATACATACAGCTGGCCCGCCAGGCCGGCTTTAGCATCACCGGTTATTATTTTGCCTCCCGCGTAGATCCCTGCCTGCAGCGGAATGCAGAACGCGAACACCCCGCGAGGGTTCCCGACGTCGCAATCCTGTCTGCAGCCCGACGCTTGCAGCGCCCGTCGCTGAAGGAAGGCTTCGACCAACTGTTTTATGTCAGTCTGCAACAGGTAGAGTTCCAGGTTGAGGAGTGGAACGATGAACTTTGATGAACTGGATCAGAAGATGCGGGTTTATGAAACCGCTGCAGACACCTGCGTTCTGCCCGACATGTATATGGTCGCCAGGCTGGATGGTCGTGGATTTACCCGGCTCACGAAAGAAGTCTGCGCGTTCGAACGCCCCTTTGACGCGCAGTTCCGGGACATGATGGTCCGAACCACTAAAGCCTTATTGAGCTGCGGTTTCCGAATTGTTTATGCCTTTACCGAAAGCGACGAAATCTCGCTGCTCTTTGATCGTGAAGAGCAGCTGTTCGGGCGAAAGCTCCGCAAACTGAATTCCCTCCTGGCCGGGGAAGCCAGCGCACAGTTCTCACTGCAACTGGGACAGGTCGCCACGTTTGACTGCCGGATTTCACAACTGCCCAACCAGGACCGGGTGATTGACTATTTCCGCTGGCGCAGTGCTGATGCGGCTCGCAATGCCTTGAACGCACACTGTTACTGGTGCCTCCGCAAAGAGGGACGCGACGCCCGCCAGGCCACTCAAGAGCTCTCCGGCCTGACTTTCGGCCAAAAAAACGAACTCCTGTTCCAGCGGGGCATCAACTTCAACGATCTGCCCGCCCGGCAGAAACAGGGAATCGCGGTCTACTGGGAAGAGTTTGACAAACCGGCCGTCAATCCCCTCACCGGGGAAGCGGTTGTCGCGCTCCGCCGCCGGCTCATCGTCAACGATCAGCTTCCCCGTAAAACAGAGTACACTGAGTTTCTGACGCAACTGCTCGACGCTTCCTGATACACACTCCCGGCACAACTGCAGCCAGGAGCGTGTTTATGCTGCCTTACACGGTCTCGTTGAATGTCAAATGCTCCTGGTGTGCCCAGTTGTTTAAAACCTTTCGAACCGTCTCACTCGGCTCATTGTTGTTTTTCCCGCGTGCCTCAAAGATCTCCTTCTTCCCTGGCAGAACTTCAATCGTCAGTTGACGCCGTCGTCGCTGACCGGCTTTGACTTTCATCGACCAGATCGTCGTTTGTCGCCGGACACATTCATTCAGATAGGTCTCCACGCAGTGCTTCATGATCTTGCTTTCAATCTGCAGTTGGCGCGGCGTGAGAACTTCCTCGATACTCCAGATCTGCCCTTCGAGTTCGCACTGAAATTCGCCAATCTCACTCCTCTGCCAGGGGAAATCAAGCGGGTCAACTTCCGGCGGAGGCATCACCCCTTTTTCGATCAGATCTGATTTCCAGTGAACCATGTGCCGCCGGAGCGACATCAACGAACGCCCCTTCAGAGAGAAATCGGGTTGCACCGGAAAGGGTCCGGCCCCTTTCCCCCAGACCTTTTCTGCAGGTTCAAATCGTTGCTGATTCACAAAATGGACAATCTCGACGATCTCATCCGCGGAAATCGGTTGGTTCTGGATCAGAAATCGAAATACCGAATCCCAGAATGGCTGATCTTGCAAGGGATAACAAAGCAGGGTCCGTGAAATCAGAATCCGCGCCAGCCGCTCATCACCTCCCAGTGCCCGAATGCGTGCCCAGTTCAGTGCAGCAAAGGGTGACAGATCAGCGGGGGAGTGCAAATACAGGGCCCCCATTTTTTTAGTCAAGCTTTGAAATAATGGATTGGGAAACTGCCGCACGCTCCGGCCTTGTGCCAGGTGCAGATAGAGATCCAGTTCCCACGCTGCCTCGTTTTCATTCCACCAGGCGGCGGTCAGAAAATCGGGAACGGGATACTGATCGAACAGATGATGCACCAGAGACCGCAGTTGAACCAGGGGGCTGCCCGCGGGTACTTCCCAATCTTCCGGATGACGGTTCCAGGCAAAGCTACGCCGCGCCATTCTCTTACAGGCTGCGATCACCGTCTGCGCGTTAACGGGAGCCAGAAAACCACCATGCTGCTCAGCGGACAACAGTCTGGTCTGTGAACGAATCACGCGAATCAATCGCCAGAATTTTTTCCGATGCGCTGTTCGCATGGCAGCCGACTGCGCAATCAGTTCATCTACCCTGCGAGCGGCGTAGTGTTTTCGGTTTTGAGAATTCATGGTTACCGTACTGAGAAAAAGGAATAATCAGACCTGCGATGCGCATACACCGCCTCCAAAGTCATACCCTTGGCGTAAAACGCCATTGATATGCTCACTTGAGATTCGTCAGATCAAACCCGTATCGATTCGCATGAAGATCACCTCGTGGTGCAGAGTGCCCGGCAGGCACTAAAGAGAACCAGGCTCCGGCTCTCGTGTCATTATTAAGGAGTCCTTTACAACAGGCCTCCGTTTTCTCATCGACATTGACACAGCATCCGAACAACGGTTCGGCTTTTTCATGAAATCAACCAGGTGAATCACACACAGACAATTCTGCTGATCCTCGATATCGACGAGACGTTACTGCATGCCACGGTCCAGACTTTGGCACACAGTCCGGACTGCCGCATTGGCCCGTATGTGGTCTATCTGCGCCCTTACCTCACTGAATTCCTCGAACAGACCTCTCAGCTGTTCAAGCTCGCGCTCTGGTCCTCGTCCAGTCCCGATTATGTCCAGGCGATCGTCAGTCAGATTATCCCCGCTTCCGTCTCGCTCGAATTTGCCTGGAGCCGGGACCGCTGCATTACCCGCATCGATCCGGAGTGGCATTCCTACTATTACGTCAAAGATTTACGGAAAGTAAAACGCTGCGGCTATGATCTGAACCGCACGCTGATCGTGGATGACACGCCCCGTAAAGTAGAACGCAACTTTGGAAATGCGATCTACGTCACCCCCTGGTTCGGTGATAACAGACACGATAATGAGTTACAGCGGTTAGCAGCCTATCTGCCAAAGTTATGCAGGGAACAAAATCTGCGCCGCATTGAAAAACGGAACTGGAAGAATCGGGAATACTAAAGTGTCACTGGTAACTGAGGTTTGTCTTCAGGTATCATGAAAACAACGTTGTCTTAAAAGAAACACGATGTACTGCAATGACAGATCTGCATTACCCCGAACTGACGGCCACCGACAGCCTGGCCTCGCTCCTGTGTCAGAAACTGGGCGAGACAGACATCATGCTGCGCGTCGTTCCCTACCAGGAAAGAATAGAAAATCCCTCTGTAGCCCCCGATGAGCAGAGCGTTTTGCTCAAGTATTCCCGTTGGAACGTCACTTTCGAAAACACAGAACGCTCGATCTATCTGACCTGTGCTGCAGACAGACGCTTATTTACCTGTCATTGCAGCGAACACGAAATCCCCAGGGCGCGACTGCAGACGTCGCGTCTCGAAGAAGTGGCTCATCTGTTCCGGCTCTGGGTACTGGAACAGATGGATTGTGCAAAGCTGGCGCATGCACGGGGCATTGGTTCGGTGCAAGTCTTCCCCCGCATATCGGCACACAAAGTTGTCGATGAGCGATGGGCCAAATATGACGCGCATCTCGCTGATGATCCCCTCGGCCTGAACCTGTTTGAATTTTATCAGGTCGCAAAAGCCACCCCGGAGTTGCGACAACTCTTTCCCTTTACCAGCATGTGGAACTTATGTTTCAGCCGCTGCACACATTACCCATTCACCCGGGATTGTCCGCATGTCAGAGCCAAACAGAAATTCAAGTCTCGTGCAGTGGTCCCGGGTTACTACGAGGTATTTCTACGGGAGCGCTATCTGGGAGAAGGTCCCGCCGTAATCGCTGCGCGGATTGTCGTAAGCTATCTGCCGCGTGGTTGTGGCCCGGCCCTGTTGTGCACCGAAACGAACTTTCAACATTTCAGCGAACCTCTCTGAAGTACACGTGTCTCCCTTCTCAAACCACTCTGTTCTCTGACCCAGCGGAGGTGTGATATGTACGATTCCGAATTCCACGACCGGCCATTTTTTTGAAACGATGAGCAAACGCCGCACAGGCTTCCCGTCTGAAACACAGGTCAAACGGGGCATCCGCATCGTGCATGGCGACAAGCTGCTCGAAGAAAAACTCGGCCGCAACGATTTATGTCCCTGCGGCTCCGGCAAGCGCTTTAAAAAGTGCTGCCTCACGCGGGGCTGCTTTTGACGGCGTGAACCGCAATCACTTTTTTCAGAGAATAACGACCGTGCGCAGGAATTACCGTGCGCCGGTTTTCCGTTACTGAGTTTTCACGTCAGCCGTTTTCTGCCAGAATCGACATAGAGAGTCTGCGCATACTGAAACGGTTGAAACTGATACATCCCCTTCACTTTTGTTAAAGAGAGTCCGGACCGATGGGCAGTTCCCACGATCAATTTGTGAAATATCCGCGGACACCTCATCTGTTCGGCTCTACGGGGACGGCAGACGACAAACGGCTCAGCGAACAGGCTTCGCTGCAGTTCATTGCCGATCCGTCTCTCATCGTGGAGGAAAAGATTGACGGCACCAATGTCGGACTCCATTTCTCTCCCACGGGAGAACTCGTCTTGCAGTGTCGGGGGCACCTGATTAACGAAGGCATGCACCCGCAGTACGATCTGTTCAAACAATGGGCCATGGTCAAACGACCGGTCCTGGAACAGATGCTGGAAGACCGGTTTATCCTGTTCGGCGAATGGGTCTATGCCCGGCACTCGATTCATTATCGCAGCCTGCCGCACTACTTCTTTGAATTTGACATTTACGATAAAGTACAACAGGTCTTTATCAGCCTCGCCTGTCGACTGGAACTGCTCGCAGGCACCGGTATCGAAACGGTCCCCGTGATCCATACCGGTCCGCTGGCACGCAAAGACCTGGAGACGCTGATTGGCCAGTCCGCCTTTGACAGTGTCTTTGACAATCCACTGACTAACACCACGGACAACCTGATGGAAGGCGTTTATCTCCGCACCGAAGCGGGTGAATCCGTCACCGGCAGGTCCAAGTTTGTCCGTCCCGAATTTGTAGAAAAAATCAAACAGAGCAGCCACTGGCAACACCAGGCCATGGTTCCCAACCTGCTCTCCAAACAAGCAGATATCTGGTCATGAACTGGCAGACACTGACAACATCGACTCTGGAGGAGATCCTGCACTGGGCCGCTACGCAGCCCTGGTGCCAGGCGATGTCCGACTGCGCGCAGGATGCCCAGTGGCACGCCGAGGGGGATGTCTGGACGCACACCCAGCTCGTCTGCCGCCAGTTGCCGCAACTTACTGAGTGGGCTGGTTTATCAAACCGGGAACAGTCCATCCTGATCTGCACTGCACTCCTGCACGACGCCGCCAAACCGCTGACCACACAGCTCGACCCCGAAACCGGCCGCCTGCGTTCGCCCAAACATGCCGTGAAGGGAGAATACCTGGCGCGAAACGTTCTGCGCAATCTGGGCTGCGACCTGGAGACCCGCGAAATCATCTGCCGGCTGGTCCGCTATCATGGTCGTCCCGCTTTTCTGCTGGAAAAACCGAATCCGGAACAGGAAGTCATTTCCCTCTCCTGGCTGGTCAACCATCGGCTGCTCTACCTGTTCGCCCTGGCCGACACCCGCGGACGGACGACCGACAGCATGTCGCGTCCCGAAGAACACCTGCGGTTCTGGAAAATGATCGCCGAGGAACAGCACTGTTTCGATCAGCCCTACCCGTTCGCCAACGATCAGGCGAGATTCCTGTTTTATCACTCCCCCGATCCGAACGTGCATTACGTGCCTCATGAAGAGTTCAACTGTACGGTGACAATGTTGTCTGGCCCGCCGGGCGCGGGGAAAGACACGTGGCTTGCGCGGCACCGCACGGATCTGCCCATCGTCTCTCTGGATGATGTGCGCGATGACCTGGGGGTTGAGCCTACAGACAACCAGGGAGAAGTGGCGCAACTCGCCCGGGAACGCTGTCGCGAACTCTTACGCAACAAGACTGATTTCGCTTTCAACGCCACCAATCTGTCCCGACAGATCAGAAAACGCTGGCTGCAGCTCTTCGCCGACTACGGAGCCCGCATCGAACTGATCTACCTGGAACCACCCCTGGAAACGATATTGAAACAGAATCGCCAGCGCCCCCAACCAGTCCCGGAACAAGTCATTTGCCGTCTCGTAGAAAAAGTCGAACCTCCCACCCTGACCGAGGCTCATACACTAGACTATCTGTATTGACCGTTTCGTCTTTCGATCTTAAGGACTTCATAATGTTGAAACAGTATAATTATGTTGGTCCTCCTGAAATCCGGGCGCAGTTGAATTCGGTACGCATGAGTCGACCTGTTAACACGCATCAGGCATTACTTCACCAGATCGAACTACTCACAGCAGAGTTTAATGATGGCCCGTATCTAACGGTGACCTTCATTATCGACACAGAGGGTCACCTGCATATCTGCGATCGCCATCAGGAACATGTCGCTTGCGCTTTGGGACGCCCGGTACTCAGTGCAGGCGAAATCACCTTCGCTTTACAGCACGCAGATTACTACATTGAAAGAATTACGAATCAGTCAACAGGTTATTGTCCGGAACCTGCTTCCTGGCAGGCCGTTGATTCAGCCCTGAGACGACTCGAAATACATTACCCTGACTTTTTTGAACCGGCATATGACTTTCGTCGTTGCCTTCATTGTGCACAAATTAATCTGATCAAAGACAACTATTATATTTGCGCAGTCTGTGAAACAGATCTGCCAGCGTTCTGGAATTGTGACCAGAAAGAATAGACTCGAGTGTTATTATCCATCACGACGACACACGAACCCGCCAGCGATCTGAGCTACCTGCTCCACAAACACCCGGACCGCTTTCAGAGCTTTAAACTGAGTTTCGGCAACGCCCACGTGTTTTATCCTACGGTTTCCGAAGAACAGTGCACCGCCTGCCTGCTGCTGGACGTCGATCCGGTAGGGATGGTCCGCGGTAAAGGACATCACCAGTCGTTCCTGCTCGACCAGTACGTCAACGATCGGCCCTATGTCGCTTCGTCTTTCATGAGTGTCGCGCTTTCCCAGGTCCTGGGATCCGCGCTCAACGGGCGTTGCAAGGATCGGCCTGGACTGGTCAGCACACCGATTCCGCTCACGGTACAGATCGCCGTCCTGCCCGTACGCGGCGGCGAAGATCTGATTCGCGAAATCTTCGAACCACTGGGTTACGAAGTCGCCGTCCAGTCTTATCCGCTGGATGAACAGTTCCCGGACTGGGGCGAGAGTCCCTGTTATTCCGCCACACTGACAGCCACGAAAACACTTTCGGAACTGCTCAACCACCTCTACGTCCTGATTCCGGTCTTCGATAACCGAAAACATTACTTTGTCGGCGAGAACGAACTGGAAAAGCTGCTGGAGAAAGGAGCCGGCTGGCTGGCCGACCATCCGCTGAAAGAGCAGATCAGCCGCCGTTACCTGAAGTTTAAACCCAGCCTGTACCTCACCGCCCTGGCCCGTCTGGTCGGAGAAACCGAGACCGAAGATCCGGAACTGGAAAACGATGAGACAACAGAAGACCTCCCCGACAAAGCGGTTCCCCTGAACCAGCAGCGACTGGGCAGCGTCATGGCCGCCCTGCGGGCTTCTGGTGCGCAAAGTGTGCTCGACCTGGGCTGCGGCGAAGGAAAGCTGCTCCGCGAATTACTGGCTGATCGACAGTTCGAACAGATCGTCGGCCTGGATATCTCGGTCCGTTCGCTGGAAATCGCTGCAAAACGTCTCAAGCTGAAACGGCTGCCGGAACGACAGGCGCAACGGGTCAAGCTGCTACATGGCTCGCTGACCTACCGCGATCGTCGTCTCGAAGGTTTTGACGCCGCGGCCCTGGTTGAAGTGATTGAACACCTCGATCCGCCCCGCCTGGCGGCGCTGGAACGGATGCTGTTTGAATTCGCTCGCCCGAAAACCGTCGTGCTCACCACACCGAACCGGGAATATAACGTGATGTGGGAAACCCTGCCCGCCGACCAGCTGCGTCACGCCGACCACCGCTTCGAATGGACTCGGTCTGAATTTCAGACGTGGGCCACGGGCATTGCAGACCAGTTCGGTTACTCCGTCCGCTTCCTGCCCGTCGGCCCGGAAGACAAAGCCGTGGGTGCCCCCACACAAATGGGAGTGTTTGAATTGAAGTCGCACACCGATACCTGATCGCTGTGCCTTCAATTTAACTCGTTCACATTCTCAGCCATTCAGGAACTCTCAAAACAGATTTCCTGCTTAACTTCAGACTCAGGCAATTATCAATTAATGGATATCTCAATCCCGAAACTCTCACTCGTCGTGCTCGTCGGCCCCAGCGGGGCGGGCAAAAGTACGTTTGCGCGAAAACACTTCCTGCCGACCGAAGTCATTTCTTCCGATTTCTGCCGGGGCATGATCAGCGATGACGAAAACGACCAGAATGTCACAAAACAGGCCTTCGAACTGCTGGGTTACATCGTCTCCCAACGTCTGAAGTCCGGACGGCTGACGGTCGTCGACGCCACCAACGTCCAGCAGGAGGCCCGGGCGCAGTGGATCGAACTGGCGCGGAAATACCACTTTCTGCCCGTCGCCATCGTACTCAACCTGTCCGAAAAGATCTGTCATGCACGGAACCAGGAACGCCCCGACCGCCCGTTTGGATCACACGTGGTCCGCAATCAGCGTTCGCAGTTAAAACGCAATCTGAAACGCCTTCGTCGCGAAGGTTTCCGCTATGTGTTTGAAATGAACTCGGTCGAACAGATCGAGGTGGCCCGCCTGCAACGCGTTCCCCTCTGGAACGACCGTCGCGAGGAACAGGGCCCCTTCGACATCATCGGCGATATTCATGGCTGTTGTGACGAACTGGAACTGCTGCTCAAGGAGCTGGGTTATGCGCAGACCTCCGTTGAGGAAGCAGATCCCCTGTGGGGCAATGCCTGTTATGCGCATCCCGAGGGTCGCAAGGTCGTCTTTCTGGGCGACCTGGTCGATCGGGGTCCGCGTTCGCTGGATACGGTCCGCATTGTACGCAACATGGTCCAGCAGGGGACGGCGCTCTGCGTTCCCGGCAACCATGACATGAAACTGCTCCGCAAGCTGAAAGGGAAAGATGTCAAACTGACGCACGGACTCGCAGAGACGGTTGCTGAAATCGAAGCGCTGCCAACGGAGACGCGGGAACCGTTCTGCCAGGCACTCGCCGGGTTCCTCGACAGCCTGATCAGTCATTTCGTACTGGATCAGGGTAAACTGGTCGTCGCCCATGCTGGTATGACAGAAGACCTGCAGGGACGCGGTTCAGGGAAGGTCCGTTCGTTCGCCCTTTACGGCGAGACGACAGGTGAAACCGACGAATTCGGCTTTCCGGTCCGCTATAACTGGGCCGCCGAATACCGAGGCGCTGCGCACGTGGTCTACGGTCATACTCCAGTTCCCGATCCGGAATGGCTCAACCGGACGGTCAACATCGACACGGGCTGCGTCTTTGGTGGTCGCCTGACGGCACTCCGCTACCCGGAAAAAGAGTTCATTTCCGTACCGGCGAAAGAAGTCTACTGCGAATACGCCAAACCCATGTACCGGGATACGGATGCAGCTGCGCAAACTGCTCAGCAGCAGCACGACGACCTGCTCGACCTGCAGGATGTCACCGGCAAGCGGATCGTTTCCACTCGACTGCAGACGAACATCACCATTCGCGAGGAGAACGCGACCGCGGCCCTGGAAGTCATGAGCCGCTTTGCCGCCAATCCGAAATGGTTGATCTACCTGCCACCAACGATGTCGCCGCCGGAAACCTCCACAGAGCCGGGGCTGCTGGAACATCCGGCTGAAGCATTTGCGTATTTTCGCAACGAGGGAATCCCCCAGGTCATCTGCGAAGAAAAGCACATGGGTTCGCGTGCGGTGGTGGTCGTCTGTCGCGATCCGGAAACGGCCCGCCAGCGGTTCGGAGTGCAGGAAGCGGAATACGGTATCGTTTACACACGGACGGGCCGGCGTTTCTTCAATCAACCTGAGCTGGAAGCCGCCTTCCTGGAACGGGTCCGTCAGGCTTTGAGTGCCGCTGACTTCTGGAATGAGTTCCAGACGGATTGGGCCTGCTTCGACTGCGAGCTGATGCCCTGGTCGGCCAAAGCCCAGGCGCTGCTGCAGTCGCAGTACGCTGCCGTGGGTGCCGCGGGAAAAGCGGCACTGCCCCCGGTCGTCGCTGCGCTGGAACAGGCAACTGCCCGGCTGACTGCTGAGGAAGCCTCACATGCAGCAGAAGTCGCAAGCCACTTCCGTAACCGTAAGACTGCGATCGAGGAATTCGTGCGCGCCTATCGCCACTATTGCTGGCCCGTGGAAACTCTGGATGATCTGAAGCTGGCTCCGTTTCACCTGCTGGCCACCGAACGGCGAGTTCACATCGACCAGAATCATGACTGGCACATGCAGACCATCGCACGCATCTGTACTCAGGATGAGAAACTACTGCTGACAACGCCGTCATTGAAAGTCGATCTGACTGACAATGACAGCGTGCAGGCCGGCATCGACTGGTGGTCGGGGTTGACAGGTACGGGAGGAGAAGGGATGGTGGTCAAACCGCTGGAATGGGTCCAGCGGGGTTCCAAAGGACTCGTGCAGCCCGCGATCAAGTGTCGGGGGAAAGAGTATCTGCGAATTATCTATGGTCCGGACTACGACGCGGAAGAAAATCTGACTCGTCTGCGACAACGGGGTCTGCACCGCAAACGATCACTGGCACAGCGTGAATTCGCCCTGGGCATTGAAGCCCTGGAACGATTTGTGAACCGGGAACCGCTCAGGCGGGTCCATGAATGTGTGTTCGGGGTACTGGCGCTGGAAAGTGAGCCGGTCGATCCCCGCTTGTAAAACTTCGCCGAGTGCGAAAACAGGAAGTGAAACCATGAACAAGCGCGTCCACTATCAACCGAACCTGATCTATTCTGACGGCACACAGGTGGTCACAGTCCGGGATATCATCGGACCGAACGGTCGTACGCAGCATCCGCGGGGATCGGTTGGTGTGGTGGTGCGTGCGCCGCGTGATCTGGATCACTCGTATCGCGTCAAGTTTCCCGATGGTGTCGAAGTTGCTCTCAAGGCAGACGAGCTGACCCTGCTCGCCCAATTCAAAGAGGGGGAGATCGGCAACAGCGAGATCAACGCGAACCGCAGCGACCTGTTCTCCCGGGTCATCTTCAAATGTATTATTGGCTCCCGGGCCTTTGGTCTTGAGGATGAGCAGTCCGACACCGATTATCGCGGCGTCTACCTGCCTCCCGCGGAACTGCAGTGGTCGCTGTACGGCGTTCCCGAACAACTGGACTGCCACGAAACGCAGGAAACCTACTGGGAGCTGCAGAAGTTTCTGGTCCTGGCTTTGAAAGCGAACCCGAACGTCCTGGAGTGCCTCTATACTCCCCTGGTCGAACAGGTCACGCCCCTCGGCCAGGAACTGCTGGATCTGCGGGAAATCTTTCTGACGCGAATCGTCTATCAGACCTACAACGGTTATGTGATGTCGCAGTTCAAAAAGATGCAGACCGATATCAAGAACCAGGGGAAGGTCAAATGGAAGCATGTGATGCACCTGATCCGGCTGTTGATCTCGGGAGTCACCCTCCTGCGTGAAGGCTATGTTGTCGTCGATGTGGGACCACAGCGGGAACAGCTGCTGGCCATCAAGCGGGGTGAAGTCTCCTGGGACGAAACCGAGAAATGGCGGAAGAGCCTGCACAAGGAATTTGAACAGGCGCTGGAGCAGACCAGACTACCGGCCCGCCCCGATTATGAAACTGCGAATAACTATCTCATCAAAGCGCGTCGACTGGCGACGCAGGAGGCACTGCCATGAACTTCGATCCCCGACTGGAACAACAGCTCAAGGAACACCCATATCCTCTGCTGTTCGCCACTATCAGTGGATCGCATATCTATGGCTTTCCTTCTCCCGATTCTGATTACGATCTCCGCGGCGTACATCTGCTGCCGCTGGAGACCGTGATCGGTCTGAAAGAAGGACAGGTCACGGTGGAACGTTCGCGCGTCGATGATGGTCTGGAAATCGATCTGGTCACACACGATGTCGGTAAGTTCTTTCAACTCATGCTCAAAAAGAATGGTTACGTGCTGGAGCAACTGCTCTCGCCGCTGGTTCTGCACGCCACTCCTGAGTATGAAGAGCTGAAAGCACTGGCGCCTGGTTGCGTAACCAGGTATCACGCGTACCATTACCTGGGTTTCGCAGCCACACAGTGGAAACTGTTCCAGAAGGAAGATCCACCCCGGGTCAAACCCCTGCTCTACGTGTATCGGGTTCTGCTCACCGGTCTGCATCTGATGCGCACTGGTGAACTGGAACCGAACCTGATCCTGTTAAACGAAGCAGCGCGGCTGTCCTACATCCCCGAACTGATCGAACGCAAGCTGGAAGGTACGGAACGTTCCACGCTGGATGCCACCGACATGGAGTTCCACAGACGTGAATATCAGCGGCTTGTGGGCGAACTGGAACAGGCGATGGAAACCACCAGCCTGCCGGAAAAACCGAGTTCAGGTGAAGCGTTGAATGATCTGCTGGTCCGGATCCGTCTGGCTCAGCGGAAAGGATGCTGATTGAAGTATTCTGACGTTTCACCGCCGCCCGTCCCCACACCTGCAGAACAGCGCGATGCGCTGGCGAAAGGTCTGGGACGGGCACGGCTCTGGGCAGAACAGGGAGTCCTCACAGAGGAACCTCTACGTGAAGCGTGTCTGCAAGACCTGCGTTATGACCGCATGTGCGAAGACCTGCGGGGCGACTGGCTGTGGGAGATCATCAACGCTGCCGGCTTCCGCAACGAAATTCGCGTCCCGCTGTTACATGCACTGTATGATCTCTCTGATCCGGAAAACGCCAGACAGTTATGCAAGCTGGCACAACACTATGCTGCCAGCGGCGATGCTGCGTTTCGAGATCTGTTGTATCAGATCGTCAGTCAAAAACCACTTGCAGCAGACTATGATTTTCTGGGGGAATCGGAACTGCTGGCACTGGAGGGAGAACGCGGATTTTTGTGTGCCGCAAAATCCAGGGGAGTACAACTCAAACAAATCGCCTGGGACTGGCCCGAGGAGTCACTACTGAGAGAAGCCGGCGAACTCATCGAGGAAACAAGGATCCGCGAATTATTGAGTTCCACATCTGACCCGGATCTCAATCGTTTTTTTGAGAGTTGGCAAGAGCAACTGCGGCAGAAGGCCAAGCGAAAACAACAGAAGCAGAGTCACAGCAAAAAGCTACAGTGTAAAATAAGTGAAGAGATCTCCGTCGAAACGGTTATTGAAGCCGCTCAGGGCGAAGATAACTGCTCCTGGTTTCGTGGCTGGGGCACGCAGGCTAAGCCAACTGACCTGAATACAGTCCTTCAGACACTCAAATTCAGCGAGGAGCCTGCTGTGCTCACCAACCTGGTCAAAGTTTTTTCCAACCAGGCATTACCCGAATTTGATTCCCGCCTGATTGATCTCTGCCAGCATCCCAATCCGGAATTGCAGCGGAGAGCCTGGTTCGCACTGGCTAATAATTCACATCCCCAAATCCACGAATTTGCCTGCCAGCAGTTGAAAGAAAACCAGCATCCATTTGTCTTCAGACTGTTTATCAGAAATTACGAGCCTGGCGACGAAAACAGGCTATTGGCGGCACTTTCCCTACCCGAAGATGCATGCGAAAGTCACAGTGTGCTCAGTGACCTGATCGAAGTGTTAAAGGAAAATCCAACGGCAGACTGCTCCAGCCTGACGAGGGTCATTTATCGGTTCACTCCCTGTGAAATCTGTCGCTACAAAACGGTGCAATTGCTGCACGACCGGTCCAGGATTCCTGACTGGATGGCAAATGAATGCCGCTTCGACTCGTATGCAGAACCCGCACGTTCACATTTGTATAAAACAAAACGTTAACAATTTATTTGTTAAGTTCGTGTAAATTATGTGATTTTCACTGACTCATTTCTGTTGAAGTCATCTTCTCTGAGTAAAATCGAGTAGAAACAAGACTGATTCCAGGCACCCACGTACACCAGGTGCAACGCGACAGGAACATTTATATGCGATCTGCAACTCTATTGTTGATCACGCTTTTTATCTATTGTGCCACCGGACTTTCTACAGAGCTAACTGCACAGGAACCAGAACAGGTAAAAGGCGAATACTACGGACTGAAATTTGACGGCCGAGACAGCTATGTCACTCTGCCCCATCTGAATTTCACCGCATGGAATACCTTTACCATCGAAGCCTGGGTCAAAGACTGGACCGGCCGCATCTGCTGCGAAGGCAAACAGGGAGATCCCGAAAACAGCATCTGGATTTCCATCCGGGCCAGCCGCCATTCTGCAGGCTGGGAAAGTAACAACGGGACCAATTATTCAACGCGCGTCGACCCGAACTCGGTTGAAGGCTGGGATCATGTCGCCATGATTT
The DNA here is from genome assembly GCF_007744075.1 of Gimesia chilikensis. Lineage (NCBI taxonomy): Bacteria > Pseudomonadati > Planctomycetota > Planctomycetia > Planctomycetales > Planctomycetaceae > Gimesia > Gimesia chilikensis. The sequence goes on from NZ_CP036266.1 coordinate 5,701,686, forward strand.
ATACCGGCACCGAGCAGGTCATTTACGTCAACGGCAAAGAAGTGCATCGACAGAACGCCCCCAAGCCAGGCCCGTTCGTTGCAGATCGAAAATTCTTTCTCGGTGCCCAGGAAAAATGGGACGAGGAACAAACCAGGCCGGCAGCCCTGTTCGGCAAGGGAATCATGCGGATGTTTCGCGTCTCGAATGTCGTCCGCTATGACAAGGAATTTACTCCTGCTCAATCATTTACACCGGACGCGAATACTGAGCTGCTGCTCGATTTCTCAAAGCCTGACCAGACCAAGCTGGCGGATGTCTCCAAACACAAACGGAACGGTACCATCCACGATGCCAAGTGGGTTCTGCTGACTGAAGAATAAGTTCAGTCTGCCTGCGACTGGTTGCAGTCCGTCAAATTCACCATCTCCGGACCACAGCAGCCCGACTGTGCGTAGAGTTCATCTTTCGCATCTGCTTTCAACACGACGAACACTTCCCACTTATGACCATCGGGATCCACGGCCCAGACTTTGTCCTGCACGGCATAACAACAGGTCGTCGCCTCTTCCGTGATGGTTTTGATCCCGGCGGCCTGAAACCGTTCGATGGCAGCATGCACTTCCGCCACGGATTTCACCTGGATCCCAAAGTGAGCTGAGCCCCCTTCAACGGTGACGCCCCCATCTACTTCATTCAGGGTCAGATTCACCGAAGGATCCACCGGTTCAAATTTCGCATAGCGGGGACGTTCCTTGCTGGGTTCCACCCCCAGCAACAGTTCGTAAAACTTTTTTGACTGCGCCAGATTGGAAACCGTCAAGGCGACATGCACACGGAAATTTCCCGGAAAGTCGACAGCTGATTCCTGAGTCATCATGATCTCCCTCGTATTGAACTGAACCTAAGCAGATTCGTCGGCCAGAAAGGCCTGGATTTTGGTTTTGATTTCATCCCGCACACGACGGAATGTTTTCATTTTTTCTTCATCGGTTCCCGTCGCATCAGCCGGGTCATCAAACGGCCAGTGCAGGGTCTGGGTTGCTCCCGAGAAAACCGGGCAGGATTCTTTTGCGTTATCGCAGACTGTCACCACCAGGTCGAACTGTTGTTCGGTAAACTGATCGAGATGCTTACTGGTATTCTCTGACAAATCGATGTCCAGTTCCCGCATCGCTTCGATCGCCAGGGGATGCACATAACCCGAAGGCTTCGAACCAGCCGACTCCGCCTCCCACTCTCCTTGCCCTAAAAACTCCCAAAGCTCTTCGGCCATCTGGGAACGACAGGAGTTACCGGTACATAACACTAATACGCGTTTCATTATAGTTCCTTATCAAGCTCCAACTTTATATTTAGTTTGAATATCCGTTGTAAATCATACAGTAGTTTGATTGCCGTCGGCTTCAGGAATCACCTCACCCGTCTGATGCGGAAACCAGTCCTGCGTTTTAAGACAGAACCTGACCAGCGTGAGCATGAGCGGCACTTCAATTAACACGCCCACCACGGTTGCCAGCGCCGCCCCCGAAGAAAGTCCGTAGAGCATCGTAGCCGTCGCAATCGCCACTTCAAAGTGATTGGAAGCGCCGATCATCGCAGTCGGTGCTGCGTTTTCATAGGTAAGCCCCAGCACTTTTGACAAAAAGTATCCTAGTGCAAAAATCACAATCGTCTGGATCAACAGCGGAATCGCAATCCAGAGTATCGTCAGGGGATTACTGAGAATTGTCTCCCCCTTGAAAGAGAACAGCAGGATCAGGGTAACCAGCAGAGCGGTAATTGTGACAGGTGTGAGCGTATGCAGAAACTTTTCCTTGAACCAGACTTCCCCTTTCGTGGCCATTAACCATTTTCGCGAGAAGAACCCGGCAACCAGCGGGAATGCGACATAAACTCCAATGGAAAGCAACAATGCCTGCCAGGGAACAGGCAGTTTTCCCACCCCCAGCAGAAAGCCGCCCAGAACACCGAATAACAACAGCATCGTCAGCGAATTGATCGCCACCATGACCAGCGTATGTCCATCGTTGCCTTTCGCCAGAAACCCCCAGACCAGCACCATGGCGGTACAGGGGGCGATCCCCAACAGAATGCAGCCTGCCAGATAGCTGCGCCAGAGAGGCACTTCCAGCATTTTCACCCCATCGACCAGCACGACTTTACCTGCTCCGTAGACGGCTCCCACATCGAGATCGAGTCCGAAAGGCATTTTGACATAGTCCACCGCGTCGGGACCAATGAACTGGTAAAACAGTGTTCCCAGGAAAAAACTGGCAATCGCATACATCGAAAAGGGTTTAATCGCCCAGTTGATAAACAGGGTCAGACCGACCGGACGCACCGCTTTGCCGGCTTTCAGAACTTCGGCAAAATCGATTTTGACCATGATCGGATACATCATGAAGAACAGGCAGACCGCAATCGGAATCGACACCACGGGGGCTTCGTTGACATAAATCGCCATGCTATCCAGTTTGAGGGCAATGCCGGGAGCCAGTTTCCCCAGTACAATCCCAGCCACAATACAGAGCGCGACCCATACCGAAAGATAGCGTTCAAAGAAGCTGATCCCCTGACTGGAAGTGACTCCTGCACTGTTGGCATCTGTAGACATTTCGTCTCTGTTCCTCACATCACCTCATGGCGATTACGCCATATAACCATATTTAGTTTAAAAAAATTACTCGAGTGACTGTTTCCGGGCTTCCAGGTCTGACAGTAACACCGTTTCCATGCAGGAAAAGAATCCATCCAGACAGCCGCAGGTCACTCGATAATAATTGAGCGCCCCTTCTTTGCGGGCTGCGACCAGCCCTACTTCTTTGAGAATTGCCAGATGCTTGGAAACCGTGGACTGATCTGCCCCCACCTGTTCGGTCAGATCCCCCACGCACAACTCCTGATTCTGGAGCAGGTCCAGCATCAGCAGCCGACTGGGATGCGCCATCGCTTTGGCGATTTTGGCCCGGGCTTCATATTGTTGGCGTGTTTTTTCTTTCATGGCAATATGACCATATTACCCTTCGCCAACCTAAACGTCAACACTCAAAATGCGATCGGTTCAATCAGAAAATTGAGCCAGAAGAAATCTCTGAAGTATAGGCACATGACTGCGTTCCGGTTCTTTCACGGAAGTCACCAGCGTCAACCGGGGTTGTGAGAGTTCGGCGATCCGCTCCTGTAGTTCAGACAGACGCTCCTCCAGCTCCACCCGATAGCGTATTGTAAACTCATGATATTGATCGGAATGACTGTGAAACCATTTCCGTAATTCGTTGGAGGGAGCCAGTTCTTTCGCCCAGACATCAATGCCGGCTTTCTCTTTGGCTACACCACGGGGCCAGAGACGGTCAACGAGCACACGCATGCCATCCGCGGTTTGGGCTTTATCGTAAACCCGCTTGATCTGGATCCTGCTGGTCATGGGATCGCTCTTAGAGAGACTCTGATATCAGGCGTCAGGGACTTCCAGCCGACAGCAGCCGAAGTCGAGATGCTGTTTGCCCGCTTTGCTGACGGCGGCTACTTCAGGGTGCAGATTGTAGACGACGAACCGTCCCTCTTTGCGTTTTGTGACCAGTCGGGCGTGATACAGAATCCCCAGGTGATGCGAAATATTGACCACTTCTTCTTCGAGTGCTTCGGCAATCTGACTGACAGTCCGTTCGCCATCACGAAGCAGGTCAATGATGCGGAGCCGAATCGGCTCTCCCAATGCTTTCAGTTTTTCAGCACACAAGTCGGATTGGAGCCGATCTTTAGACATGTTGTTACCATCGCTGCAAGACAGGAAATCCTCCCCTGTTCCTTCATCAGGCGGACAGCCGCGGCAATCAGCCTGCGCGGGGATTCTGGACCTGATTGTAGCATAAACACCGCGCAGGGACAGCTCCAGTAAATGGGAAACCTGTTTTCTGCCACTTTTCCCCAGTTGCTGTACAGCCTGTGTAATTTATCAGTGTGGTCTGTTTTATTCCTATCACCGTGGACTAAGTTAAAGAATCGCTTCTACGGATCTCAGCTGGAACAGGAAACCGGACTGGTTGCAGCCTCGATTTCGATCAACGACTCTGCCAGCGAAGATGACCGCAACTGCTGATAGACATTAGCCGGCAACATTGTCTGACGCCCTCGCTTCAGCGTCAAACCTTGATCGAGTGACAGCTCAGCGAAGGGCCCCAGATAAACCACATTAGCAAGCGATTCACTTTCTGGTTCCGGCTTGTGTGCCTGCAACCTGGTCTCACGCAGTTCGGCCTCCCCTACTGTAAAACAGGCCTGGCTGCGATATGTCGTCAGGCTGATCCTCTCAAAGCCCGCCGCTTCGAGATCTGCGAGCAGCGACTCCAGAACGGGAACCTGCTTCACCACACTCGCAGGCCCCGCAAGGTTAAGAGCTTCAGTCACCCGCCGGTCTCCCGTCAGACAATGCAGGTTGAGTGTCCCTCCCGGTTTCAGACAGTTCGCAACCTGTTTCAGAAACGGTCGCACCTCGTCAGCGGTCCCCTCTGCATTGAAGCTTCCCTGTAAGGCGACATCGTCCAGAGACTCAGGAGTTAAATCGGCAGGGATCTCCAGGGGCTGGCCCAGACGATGCGCCCACTTCTGTTGTGCGTTCTGATCCCGTCCTGTTGAACAGACAATTGCCTTGGAAGTTGGTCCAGCAGCATCAGCTATCGTTTCCCCGCGCACCGCTTCCGGCACATGTCCTGCTCCCCGGTGTTCCAGATCTCCTTCCAGCAGATACATCTCCCACAGATTCTGATCCGGATCGTGTAACCAGAATTTCGACTGTTTTGCATAACAGCACTCAACCCCCTCTTCACGTTGACTGGAGATCCCTGCCAGTTCGAGTCGGCGCTGCAGTGCCACCAGTTCTTCGGCGCTGTTCAATCGAAACCCCAGGTGATTCAATGCCCCGCGTTCTCCGGGATCGACCGGCTCCAGCGACAGTGTGAGTGGTGGATTATCCAGCTCAAATTTGGCGTAGTCTTCCCGCTGTTTTGTCGCGGGGACGCCAAACACCTTCGCAAAAAAGGCAACGGAGCGGGGGATGTCAGCGACATTCAGGGAGATATGAAAGTGAACCGGTTGTTCTGTATCAGAGAATGTCATTTTATGAAACTCCTGTCGAAGAGGATTTAATTTGTGGAAGCGGAGTCAGCCAGCCAATTACCGCGGCGCAGAACAGGCAAGCCGCCAGCAGATACAATAAGGGGTGATAGGAACCTGTCAGCGTCTTACACTGAGCAAACACCAGGGGCCCCAGTGCCGATGCCAGCACGGTCATCATCTGTGCCAGCCCCTGAATTCGTCCCAGGTGTTTCCGTCCATAGAGAGCCGGCCAGACCGAAAAGAACATCACTGTCAGTATGCCGCCTGCGGAAGCACTCACGATAACATAGCCTGCCACATCGCCGCTGGTCTTCAGTCGAGTCAACCAGATCATCGAACCGGACAACATGAATAACGAGAGCGCAAGCAACCGATTGAATGACCATTTCAATCCAAGAGCGCCGGCGAGCAGGTTACTGAGCATCCCGACGCCGGTTCCCAAGGCGAGTGAGTTATAATAGACCTCTTTGCTGAATCCCTGGTCGGCCAGGATGGATTCATTAAATAATGAAATCCCCGAAACGATCATGCCATACAGAGAGATTCCGGAGGCGAACACCCAGAACGCCGGCGTTCGCATGGCCTGTCGCAGTGTATAACTCTGTTGTTCCGGTTGGTTCTCGGGTGATCTGCTTTCTGCTGAATCCGCAGGTGGTGCCTGACGGTCGCGGGTGATGAGCGCCAGTACAACAGTGGCCCCCAGAATGATCCAACCTGTCCCGGACCAGAAGACGCGCCAGTTGAGGTCGGCACACTCCCGCCCCAAAAGTGCCGCCGCGATGAATCCCACCGACATCAACACTGAATAGATCGCCATCGGCAGACTGACCTGTTTATCAAACCATTTGCCGACGATCGTGATACTCACGACCGACAAGGCACTCTGCCCGAAGCCGCGGGTTAACATGATCGCGAGGAACAGCAGCCAGACCGATGTTACCGTGGACATCCCCACTACGACGGCTCCCAGCAGGCCCATCACAACCGTCAGCGTAAGCCGAATTCCGTAACGGTCAATGCACTGCCCAACCCCCAGGCAGAACAGCGCTCCCAACAGCGTCGCCCACAGGTTGATCATTCCGTAACTGGCCCGTGTCAGCTGAAAATCAGGGTCATTCAGCAAACGCTCTGTGATCATCCCCAGTCCATGTGTACGCCCCGGGAGTGTCGCCACCATGGCGACAGCAGCCACTACGACCATCAACCAGCGATAGCCTGAAAATCCGGAAACGGAGGCTGGCAAGCTTTCGGGTTGTGGAGGGATGCGGGTCTCAGTTGACATGAACTCGACTCATTTAAACCAGGTGTTCGTGAGGCCATACTCCGCATAACGCTTACGCAGATAGACCTGAAATTCTTCGTAATGCGCTGTCCGCTGCTGTCCCCCATCTGAGAACGCGTTGTAACTCAGGTACAACTGACGTCTCCACGAGGGGGACAGATTGGGACCGGAGCGATGCGGGGTGAAACCATCAAAAATCGCAATGTCACCCGGTTCGAGTTCCAGAGGCACCACCAGGGATTCATCCACCGTTTCATCCGGCAGGCGATGATAGGTGCCATCTTCCGGCGAAAGAGAGCCTTGCTGATGGTAGCCGGGAAAGACTTCTGTGCAGCCATTCGAAGCATTCGCGGTATCAAGTGGAATCAGTACGGTCAGAAAACTCCGCGGAAATCCAGGCCAGGCGATCCAGTCCTGATGCAGTTCATACCCTTTGGTTCCCGGTTGTTTGAAGATCAGCTTATCCTTGAAGAGACAGGCTCGTTCCCCATACAAATCATGCAGCACATCCAGCAGTCGCGGATCGAAAGCAGACTTTCGGATCAACGGACTGAGATCGATCACCGGGTCAAACGTTTCCCACAAACAGTCGCGGTCATCATACGTCTGCTGGAAACGACACCGTAAATTGTGCTTATCAATCAGATCGCTCTGGTAAGTCAGTTTCCATGCTTCCTCTGAGAGGTCCTGCATCTCTTCCGCGTCGAATAGACCGCGAAGAATCAGGAAACCATCCTGCTTCCATCGAGAATACTCAGCGTCCCGTAAAACGCGTCGTTCTTCAAGCTGCACCATCATTTCTCCCGCCGTCAGGTCTGATGAATTTGGACTGGTAGTAAAACTCAACGCTTCGTTTCAGAACTCACCCAGCACTTCCCCACCAGATCGGGTAGACAGACTCCGCCAGAGATTCCCGTCAATGCTGTCACCAACAAAGCGGACCGCTCCGTCACAGAGCAGCAGATTTACGCCTCCCGTATGATTGCTGCGGGCCGCTTTCCAGCCAGAGGCGATGTATCCCTCGCTGGCAGTCGCGTTGGCCACGCAGTCGTAGTTCTTGGAATTGGGTCCATAGTAGTGGTTATAGGAGGCGCAACGTATTTCGCCCGAATACCAGGCGAACTGGCGTTCGTTAGACTGGTTCCACGTTGTCGCAGCAGCGCAGTTGGCATCACTGATCAACGAACCGAAAGCCAGATTTCGATAATATTTTTTCTCCGAACCAGGGGCGGCTCCCGTTGTCTCCGCCCCCTCTCCAATCAGACTCTCTGACATCGCCGCTGTGTTGCTGGTCCCGTCAGTAATATCACGAAAACGGGTACTGGAGTCGGCATAGAAGACGCCATCTGAACGATAGGGGGAACCATGCTCTACGCCACCTGTCGCATCCAGTCCACTGCCCATACTGGCTGCATAATTCGTGGGTCCGATTCCCCCCGTGACGCCATAAGCGGCAGATACCTTGCGCGAAATATCAGAAGGACAGAGATAAAGATTGATTAACGTCGAGGCCGCCAGTTGGTTATTACTGTCGGCAATGATCCAGGCACTCCCCGAGTTGGCATACGTGGGGGATTCCAGATTCAGCAGATTGTAGACGGCCGTCTGTTCCAGAAAGGGAGTCAGATAAGCCATCACGCCCCAGTTCCCCTGGAAGTAACCGATATATCCACCTGATCCTGGTTTTCCCCCGGGAATCAGGTTCGGTGGAAACACGCTGTGTGCACTCGCATAATTGTGCAGGGCGATTCCCAGTTGTTTGAGATTACTTTTACATTGCGCCCGCCGGGCAGCTTCCCGTGCCTGCTGAACTGCAGGCAACAGCAACGCAATTAAAATTCCGATGATCGCAATCACGACCAGCAATTCGATCAAAGTAAAACCACGACGCATCTGCGGTCGCACCTGTGCTCTGTTCTGACTCATCATGTTCTCCAATGCAATTAATATTACATTCTTATGATCGTCAGAATATAGATCGTTCCTGCAGGTGTCAATGATCTATTTTTATTTTTGCGATGAAACCGCTTGGCCATTTGGATTGCTGATTTTGAGAGATATTTGTCATAAATCATCCCTTTTCAATTTTCCGGGTAAACGATCCCTTCATAAAACTGCCAGCGGAACAATAATAGAATCAGGACTATATACTAACCCAGCCGGCACTTTATCAATCTGTGGTTTCAACAACATGACCTGGATGGAATGGTACAACACACTCTCCAAACCGGGATGGACTCCGTCCCCGGGAACCATCAGCCTGATCTGGCAGATCCTGTATCCGATCATCCTGATCTCTTTCGGTTATGTCTTTTACCAGACAGTACGGCGTCGCTATCCTGCAGCAACGGTAATGCCTTTCGCGATTAATCTCATTGCCAATCTGAGCTTCACCCCGCTGTTTTTCGGTTTGAGAAATGTGCCTCTGGCTACACTGGATATTCTGGTCGTCTGGTCTACAATCCTCTGGATAATTTACTCGATCTGGCCTCGCTCCCGATGGGTCGCGTTGGCTCAGATTCCATATCTGATCTGGGTTTCCATCGCCACGACGATCCAGGTCAGTATTTTCTGGATGAATTGAGGAGCCTGGCAGTCTGGTGTCAAAAACAAAATCACAATCATCGATCAGGCTGGGACTCTGTTGTCAGTTTCTGGAAGAACCGATCAAATTTCGGAATACCACAGTCAAATCCAACAGCCAGATGGAACGGACCGCCGCCCTGGAGAAACTGGCGCGACTCTGTCGGGAAAATGCAGAAGCACTCCAATCGTCGTTGGAATACTGTGCCGCGCACAACATCGGCTGCTTCCGCATCAACAGTCAGATTCTGCCTCTGAAAACTCATCCTGAGTGTGGCTACGACATGCAGGACCTGCCCGAGGGGAAGGCAATCGTCAAGCTGTTCAAACAGTGTGGCCAGTATGCCCGCGAGCATCAGATTCGTACCTGCTTTCATCCCGATCAGTTTGTGGTACTCAACTCCCCGCGTAAAGAAGTCGTAGAACGTTCGATAGCAGAACTCGAGTATCAGTCCGAAGTGGCAGAATGGGTGAATGCGGATGTGGTCAATATTCATGGAGGGGGTGCCTACGGAGACAAGGAAAGTGCCCTGGCTCAGTTCGCGGAGAACTTTAAGCGTCTCTCGAAACGGGTCCGCAGCAGACTGACCGTGGAAAATGACGACACGACCTACACTCCCGCGGACCTGCTCCCGCTCTGTCGCAAGATAGGCATACCGCTGGTCTACGACGCGCATCATCACCGCTGCCTGCCTGATGAGCTCTCAATTGAAGAGGCTACCGAACAGGCAATTCAGACCTGGGATCGCGAGCCGATGTTTCACATTTCCAGTCCCCTGGAAGGCTGGAAGGGACCGAAGCCCCACCGACACCATGATTTCATCAATGTGCGTGATTTCCCAGATTGCTGGGAAGACCGCGAATTGACCGTCGAAGTCGAAGCCAAAGCGAAGGAACAGGCGGTGCTGAAACTGATGCAGTCACTCCGCAATCGAAAAAAATAAATGAGAATCGGAATCTCGCATATTTCAGTGAACCTGAAATCCGGGGTAGTGTCTTCCAGAACATCATGAACACGACACACCTCAACAATAAGTTTGCACGCATGGGCGCCCGGGTTAAATTTCAGAGTCCGCCTGTCATGCGTCCTCGTTTACGACCGCGCATGTCCAGCCTGGATATCCAGGAAGACCGTCGAGGCGAGTACTTCGATATCACTCTGCAAAGTGCTGCCGAGCCTCTGGTTCTCGACCTGCAACCCGATGATCGTCATCTGCTGCTGCTGATTCGCGAAGCAGAAGAAAAACACAAGTTTCTGTGTGGTCATGATGAACGTCACTGGTTCGTGGCAGCGATTCCTGAAAAAGCCCCCGTAGGTACGGTGCGACAGGCGAAGGAAGCTTTGAAACCACATCTCGTGCAAGTAGCGCAATCTGAGAAAAGAGTCGCAAACAAATCCCGCAACCGACGTAAAAACGCGGCTTTTATCCGGCAGGGCGAATGGTTCTTTCTGCCGGTCCCAGAGCAACCTCAGGCAGGAATGCTGATTCTGCAAAATGAACCCCTGACGCGTGGCAACGGAGGCAAACCACACTGGGCAGATTATTGTATTCGAACCGGAGGAGAGACCGTGCTGGTCTCCAATCGCTATCGATCCGGGTTATCCCACATTCAATACCAGCGACTGATCGAAAAAAACAGTAATGCCCGAAACTGGAACTGGAGGACGATGCAGCGGAATCCCGAAGTCTATGTGAAAGGTCGGATTCGCCATCCCGATCATAAAACAATCCTGCTCCCTGACTGGCACCGAGTTGTCATGAATACAGAAAATCAATCTCGTGCGATGCGGAATGTGGCGTTTCTCGATTAACCTTAATTTTTAATGAGAGCAACCCGCCTCAAGACGGCTCCACTCCCGTCGCCCCAAGCAGTTTCAGATTCAGTGAACCACCGCTGATCAACATCTCATCCAGGGCATTCGAAATATCTTCGGTGGAAATCTCACCGGTCCCCTCACGTTCAATATGAAACTGTACCGCCCGTCGCATCAATTCTTTGATAAACGCAGCGGAGACGCCTGATGTGCGTTTCAGAACTTCCTCAATCTCTTCCTCTCCAACAGAGACTCCTGTCGAGTAAAGCTGGATCAGTTTACGTCGTCCTTCTGCGTCTGGAAGAGGAAATTCGATCGCCTGATCGACTCGTCCCGGACGTGACGCAAGTGCGGCTTCGAGTGTCTCCGGTCGATTGGTGGTGAGAATGAACAGGATTTCCGCTTCTGGTTTCAGACCATCCATTTCATTGAGCAGCTTGTTAAGCAGAACCTCTTCGCAGGCACTGTTCATCTGCCGGCGGTCCCGGGCAATCAGGTCGACATCTTCGAGGACAACAATACTCGGCTGCAACAGCCGCGCCAGCGTCATGTATTCATCCAGCATTCCGACCTGTTCAGCAGAAATCAAAAGGGTGGTATGTGCGGGCAACGCATTCGACAGGAAATGAATGGTATGCGTCTTTCCGGTTCCGGGTGGACCGTAAAACAGGATTCCTTTTTTGGTCGACTGTTTGAATTGAGAAAGTCGCTCGCGCTGTTTGACAAACTGGATCACATTCCGCTCCAGCAGTTCCAGCGTCTTAGCCGGCAGGATTACCTGATCACGGGATACTTCACGAAGCTGATGGACACTGATACCTTTCGACTCACCCGAGTAGGAATGTTCCAACTGTTGCAGGGAGAGTACTTTTCCCCGGTATGATTTGGCCCGTTGGATGGCTTGTTCCAGATGCGTAAATAATTCCTGAGCAACCCGGGTCCCCTCCGGAGAATTGGGAGTCCCCACATGCAGGGCCATTCCAGTGAACCGGCCAAAATGCCCGACAGGTGTCAGCAGCGCAGCAAATCGAACCCCCTGTTTTTCCAGAAACCAGAGTCCCATTTTAAGAACTCTAACCGGCCGTTCCCCGCCGACATTCACTTCTTCATATTCGGGAGGTGTGGTGAGTGTCGTATGGTGGCGATTGGTGACCATGCAGCTGGCAAGCGTGACTTCCTGATGATGATACTCGTCCCGCACACCGCAGAAATGCCTGATTTTAAGATCGCTGTTCAATAACTGGTCGATGGCCATCTGTAAATCGGCCCTGACACGTAGCGGAAATACGCGTTCCGTAATCACGATCTCGCTGGTGGGTAATGGTGCGAAATGCCGTACGATCAACGGCGCAACAGTGTCAGCCGGGGTGCGCCTCTGCCTCAACCAGGCCATCAGTCCTACAGCGACTCCCGCCCCAAAGATCAAGCCTACAAACAGCCAACCCACGTCTTTCATTGACGACTCCTCAGAGTAGAAACGATCTCAGGTTGTGCCAGGCCTGAACGAGTGATTTGAACCTGCTTCGGATATACCCTGAATCCGATCGATATTCAAACCGAATCTTATTTATTCAGATGAGGAATCACTCTTTGAGGTTCGCTGAGTCAGACAGAATCCCAGACTGATCAGAAAAATCAGCCACTCACCGGTCGCCAGTGAGTACGTCGTCCCGCCGATTCCTTCGAACAGGAAAAAACTGGCACAACGAAATAAGACCAGGCAACCATGCACGATCAGACAGACCGTCAACGCATACCGCGTCACAGCGGCCTGACAGAGGGGCCAGAGAAAGATCAGACCTAAAGCCAGTTCCAGACCGCCATACACCACCAGGAACTCCGACTGCCCGGACCCTCCCTCCAGCGTAAAGCCCACCGACTGGGATGTGGATGCTGGGGTGATCGCACACCAGACTGCAAGCATCAGATACAGCCCCCCTACCAGGGCTAACCAGACTCGAATCATCAGTCAAAACTCCTGTGCACTAAAGATACGCTGAATATCTCGAGAATAGACGATCCCCGTCCCATGGTCAAACTGTGGTGAACCTGGTCGCGTTTCCGACTGTCTTATTCGCAAGGCATACCAGCCAATGAGGGTCTGCGCGGAATCCCCGCAGGTGCCTGTTTCTCTCTGCGTTGTTTTTAGCTCAAGCTCGATTCACCTGAAAGTCGATAGACCACGACATGAATTCGATCATCACACTTTGTTGTCAGATCTGTTGTCCAGGAACGGCTTTCGTTCTTTGGGAGAGGGTGTGTTGATTGTTATCAAAACCTGATCAGATCTGATCAAAGTACCATATCTCATCCAAAGGGTTGAAAGCCATCGCTTTCAACCCTTTTTTTATTGGCCTCGTTTCAATCCCGGAAGGGTTGCTGTAATGAATAGTGACGCATGGATCACCGTGTGTATTGTGGGTTTCCTGTTTATCTCGCTGGTAAAAAATCTGGCTCCCCCGGACCTGTTGTTTCTGAGTGCCACTACCATCCTGGCAATCCTGGGAATCATTTCTCCCCAGGAAGCCTTTGTCGGATTTTCCAACTCCGGAATGCTGGCGGTCGCAGCCCTGTTTGTGGTTGTGGCCGGACTGCGTGAAACCGGCATTCTCGATCTGATCGGGCATCACGTCCTGGGGCAGACACGCAGCGAACGCAGTGCTTTACTCAGGCTTTCGGGAGTTGTGCTTCCGCTGTCGGCGTTTTTGAATAACACGCCGATCGTCGCGATGTTTGTTCCCGTGGTCATCGACTGGAGTCGTCGGCACCGTATTGCCCCCTCCCGCCTGCTGATTCCACTCTCCTACCTGGCCATTCTGGGAGGCACCTGCACCCTGATCGGCACTTCAACCAACCTGGTGATTAATGGACTGATGCTGGAAAGTGGATTACCGGGTATGTCACTTTTTGAAATCGGCAAAATCGGTGTCCCTTATGCCTGCATTGGGATCGCTTACCTGTTCTTTGCGGGACACGCCCTGCTCCCCGAGCGGCAGGAACTGCTGGAACAGTTAAGCGAATGTCAGCGGGAATACCTGGTCGAAATGGAAGTCCAGTCCGGCTGTCGTCTGATTGGCCAGACCATCGAACAGGGCGGTTTACGCCAGTTGCCGGGCCTGTTCCTGATCGAAATCGATCGCCGCGGAAAGATTCTCTCCCCTGCAGGTCCCGAACAGATTCTGGAAGCAGGCGACCGCTTAATCTTCACAGGCATTGTCAGCAGCATCATTGAATTGGAAAAAATCCCCCATCTCATCCCCATTGCCGATCCAGACTACGAAATCTCGCCCCGCAAACAGCGTAAACGCCGACTGTGCGAAGCTGTGATTTCTGCCACCTCGCCCCTGGTGGGAAAATCCATCCGCGAGGCCGATTTCCGCGCCACTTATGGAGCGGCGATCGTCGCCGTTCATCGCGCCGGGAAACGTATCGAACAGAAAATCGGTGATATCAGTCTGCAAGCCGGCGATACTCTGCTCCTGCAGACTCCGCTTCATTTTCTGCGTGCCTACCGCCACGATCTGGCGTTTTACCTGATCAGTGATGTCGATGACTGGCGTCCCATCCGGGCAGACAGAGCCTGGATCGCTGCCCTGCTCTTCTTCATCCTGATGGGCCTGATGATTTCAGGTGTCATGCCGGTGGTACTCTCCACCATGCTGACCGCGGTTCTCATGGTTCTTCTGGGCTGTCTCTCTACCGGTGATGCCCGCCGGAGTATTGAATGGCAGGTGCTGATCACCATTGCCGCAGCATTTGGAGTCGGTACGGCACTTCAGAACTCCGGTGCCGCTACCGAGATTGCCAGTGCGTTTGTCTCCTCAACGCAAGCCTGGGGACCAATCGCGGCCCTGGCGGTAATCTATCTGCTGGGATCAATCCTCACAGAGCTGATTACCAATAATGCTGCTGCCGTACTGTTATTTCCGTTTTGCCTGGAGACGGCCCGACTGTATGACGCCAGTCCGCTGCCGTTTCTCATCGCCCTGATTCTGTCTGCCTCCGCCAGTTTTATGACACCGATCGGTTATCAGACCAACCTCATGGTGTATGGCCCGGGCGGCTATCGCTTTTCTGACTTCATCCGCATAGGCACACCCCTCAACCTGCTGCTCTGGATCACCGCGGTGATCCTGGTTCCCTGGATCTGGCCATTCTGAGACGGGCGGTGGTATGCCTTCCATCGACTGTTATAATGAACGGGTATTCTCTCGGTTCAGGGATGTTTTATGCTGGAAAATATTGCCTACATTGTCGCAGCCGTCTTCTGCGAACTCTATCTCTTTCTGATGATCCGTGGTCTGTTTTCATCACGCTCACAGGGACATCAATTTTCACACCTCAAGAATCTCGATTCTGCCATCGCAAGTTATAGCAAGCTGATTCAAAAGAATCCTCGCGATACCAAATCCTACCTGGCACGTTCCAGCGCTTACATCCAGCAGGAGCGTCTGACAGAGGCACTTGCCGATTGCGATATGGTCACACTGTTGGAGCCAGATAACCCTTATGCATTCTTAAATCGGGGAGCCATTTATGGTCTACAAAATGAGCATGAGAAATGTATCGATGAAACGACCCGCTGTCTCGAATTAAAACCCGATACACTTGATGCACTGATCAATCGCGCCCATACCTATGCCCGTCTCGGAAACATCGATGCGGCACTGAGCGACTTTGCTCGGATCATCGAACTGGCCCCTCGTAACCCGGATCATTACTTTGAACGGGGTAACTGCTTCCTGAATCTCCACAAGTATCCAGAGGCGATTGCAGACTATACACATGCGTTGAAACAACGCGACAAAACCTGGGAGTACTATTACCGCTGGGATTGTCACCAGAAGCGCGGAATCGCCCATACAAAACTGGGACAGTTGAAACAGGCACGTGAAGATTTTGATCTCGCCTTAAAACATTGCCTCTTTCACGAGGCCATTCGACTCGACCCACATGACCTCGAGAACTACATCCTGCGGGGAACTCTCTATTATTGTGCCGAGCAGTATCAGAACGCCCTGCTGGACTTTCTGCAGATACAGAAACAGACCACGCTTACTCCGGATCAGCAGGCCATTCTGGGGTTCTGTTATTTGAAGCTGGGTGAAGTGCAACAGGCAAAAGCCATCTTCAGGCAGGCACTGGAAAGTAATGTTTATAATACAGACATCGACCAGAACCCCGGTGATCCCGGCAATTATCTCGATCGCGGCATACTCCGGTTTGAACTGCAGGAATATCAAACAGCGATTGACGATTTTAACCACGCCCTGAAGTTGGGTGAGAAGTCCGTAGAATTGCTGGCTGCACGGGGATCAGCCTGTCTGAAACTGGGCAAATATGACCTGGCGAAGCAGGATTATGAAACCGCACTTTCGCGCGCCCCCGACTGCCCGACCGCTTATTTTTGTCTGGCCTGGATGCTGGCCACCTGCCCTGAACCTCAATATCGCAATGGCCCCAAGGCCCTGGAACTGGCGCACCGTAATCTGGAGTTACTTCCTGAAATAAACTGGAACTCCCTGAGTGTACTCGCAGCCGCCTCTGCGGAGTCCGGCGACTTTGAAGGTGCGATCAAGTGGATCACCCGGGCCATGAAATTGGCCCAAAATGAAGATAAAACAGACTGTGAAAAACAGCTACAGTGTTATGAAAGAAATCAGGCCTATACCGATCTCACCCCCTGATGCGAGGTGTTGTTACTTCTCACTGCGTGATATCCATCGTTTTTATGCGACTCTGGCTTGAATCTTCACAGGGTAATTTATTACAAAAGGCCCCCCTCAGTTCTCCTGTTTCAAATAATATAATATCAACTCACACGGATGTGATCACGACATGACCAGCAACACGTTCTCGCCCGGCCCGACACCGGATTCTGTCAAAGCCGCGGATGGCTCGATCCATACGGTCCCCGCGGGCTGGACCCTGCTCCCTCCTGGCGACGCTGGTCTGACGCGTCGAGTCAAAGCAGCGGGGGAATTCTGGAGCGTACAGGAGAAGAAAGGCCGGCGAACCTTTTCGAAAGGCATCTGGGCCCCCGCAGAGACCATCGCTCAGATACAAGCCGACCTGGCAGCAGAGCGTGCTACTCCTGCCTATGCAAAAAAGCAAGCTGCGGCTGCCGCACGCCGGGAACAGGAACAGTCCACCTACGTAGACGATTTTCTCACTGCGGTACTCTCCTATCTGGACTTTCATCCGACTCACGAGCAGATCGCCCATCAGATGGCACAGGCAATCACGGCGCACGCAACTCCCGTCGGTAGCGGAACGGTGGCCCGTACAAAACGGATCCCCCTGGAGCAACGTGCGGAAGCAGCTGTCATCGCCTGGATGCGGCACCAGACAACCGCTTATGATGAAATGGTCATTCCCCGTGTGAAAGGGAAACGACGCGAAGTCCGGCGGATGCTGGCCCGTCGCTCCAAGGAACTGCTAAATGAGTATCGGAGCGCCGCTACTCCTCCGACAGACTGCCCCCTGCACCGCGCCCTTGCAGAGTGGGAAGCCGATGGTTTAAAGTGAAGATTGTCAGGTCACTCTTTCCGGGCAAAGCCCTCATAAACGAGAGAGGCTGTTGTCAGGTAGTGAACTGTGTCATTCCGGGTCCGCCAGAAGGAGCAGTATAATGAGTCTGCAGCAACTGATCGAAACAGCCTACGCAATGGTCGCGGACGACAAGGGCCTGCTGGCCATGGACGAAAGCACGCCCACCTGCCACAAACGGTTTGCGAAACTCAATATTCCCCAGACCGAGGAATTCCGACGCGATTACCGCGAACTGCTGGTCACCACGCCTGGCCTGAATGAAGCAATCAGTGGTGCGATCCTGTACGACGAAACCATCCGTCAGCAGACTAAAGACGGCAAGCCTTTCGTGCAGGTGCTTCAGGAAGCCGGCATTATTCCCGGTATCAAGGTCGACAAAAGTACGACCTCCCTGGCAGGATTCCCCGGAGAGAAAATTACCGAGGGACTGGATGGCCTGCGGGAACGACTCGCAGAATACGTAGAGTTAGGCGCCCGGTTCGCCAAGTGGCGAGCCGTGATCACGATTGGGGAAGGCACCCCCACAACCGGTTGTCTGGAAGCCAACGCTCACCTGCTGGCACGCTATGCATCCTTGTGTCAGGAAGCCGGTCTGGTTCCCATCGTGGAACCGGAAGTTTTGATGGACGGAGCCCATACCCTGCAACGCTGTTTTGAAGTGACCGAACAGACGCTGCGACTCGTCTTCGCTCAGCTCGCCGCGCAACGCGTATTGCTGGAGGGCATGATCCTCAAACCAAATATGATCGTCCCGGGTCTGCAGTGTCCCAAGCAGAATTCGGTTGAGGAAGTCGCCGATGCGACAGTCAGCTGTTTCCGACGCGTGGTTCCCGTCGCAGTTCCCGGCGTCGCGTTCCTCTCCGGCGGTCAGTCAAGCGAACTCGCCTCCGAGCGTCTGAACATGATGAATACCAAGTACAAAACCAAAGTTCCCTGGGCACTCTCCTTCTCATTTGCCCGCGCCATTCAGCAGCCCGGCATGGAGATCTGGAGCGGAGATTCCGCGAATGTCGCAGCGGCGCAAAAATCGATGTACCATCGCGCCAGCTGTAACCGCAGTGCCCGACGCGGAGAATACAGCGCCGAAATGGAATCGGCGACCGCATAAATCTTAACCGAAAGTAAGGAGACTCATGACCGTGAAAACCGGCCGTTATCGACATTATAAAGGAAACGACTATCTCGTTATCGGAGTCGCCAGACATAGTGAGACCGAAGAAGAGATGGTCGTTTACAGTGCAGATTACGGCCAGTTCGGTCTCTGGGTGCGTCCCAAGGAAATGTTCCTGGAAAAAGTCGAGGTCGACGGACACGTCGTTCCCCGCTTTCAGTTTATTGGTCCCGAGTAGACTCTACTCGGCTTCCGCCTGAATGTCAGCGACACCATCGCGACCCACGTGCACATGGATTACGTTCGGATGACAACAGACCGGACAGTCCTCAACATATTCCTGATCGGCCCCCTGGGAAACATCGATGGGGATGACGATTTCTTCACCACATGCATCACAAATATAACTGGCTTCTTCCTGCATCGCTCGGGTCTCCTGTTACCATAATTGACACAGCACAGCAGTTTCCGTTTCCAATCCATTCCATGCCGGTCTGGTTGAATTATACACCGTCACTCTGACCGGAAGTGATGCCGATCTGAAAAATCTTAGATGATGTATTGGATTCTGAAAGAAGTCCGATCAGATTACCCGGAATTCTATCAAATTGGGTTCGGCAATGTTAAACTGACATAAGTAACTGGTGACCATTAGCGGTGCACCCACAAGGTACTTAGTTTCGAAGATTTCCTCTGGACTTCTCCCGAAATGATTTCATTCAGCATTCCTTCAGTAGAGAAGATTCAGATGGCGAATAAGAAACAACAGAAAAAGAAAGATCGCGAGAAACGGGTCGCTAAGAAAAAGCACCTGGAGAGCGTCAAAAAGAAAGCCCAGGAAAAAACAAGCGAGGAATCGAAACAACCGGTTCCCGCTCGTACGAAAATTATGCAGTCAGCCGTTCCCAAAGGCGATCAGGGCGCGAAGGGCAATCAGAAGAACACGTTCATGCATAGACGGACCGGCGGCTGATAAGTCGGAGTGAGTCACAGTCATGCGCGAAATCTTGCCTCGACTGCTCTGGATCGGTAATGCCCGGGATGCACGCGACTTAAATCAGGTTCTCGATCTCGGCATTACCGCAGTCATTGATCTGGCACGGGAAGAGCCGCCCATCAGCTATCCCCGTGAAATCGTCTACTGTCGTCTTCCCCTGATCGATGGTGACGAAAACCAGACTGTGGTATTGCAGACCGCTTTGACCACCGTGGCCCGCTTCATTTCCGCCGATCTACCGACCCTAGTCGCCTGCAGTGCCGGCATGAGCCGCTCCCCCGCAATCGTGGCCGGGGCACTGTCGCTGGTGCATGACTTTCCGTTTTCCGAAGCACTCCAGCAGGTCGCTGCCGCAGGTCCCTGCGATGTCGCTCCGGGACTCTGGAATGAGATTCAACAGTTACTTGAGAAAACCGAACCGGGCAGCTAATCCGGTTGCTGATACCGTCCCATGAAATAGATCAGCCGAGTCTGACGGTCACGGATCAAAAACAGAAACGGGTGATCGGCTCTAAAAACTATGGGAGGTTCGGGTTCCATCGCACAGCCTGCGGCTATGATGACCCCTGTCGCAGCCGCTGCTTCAGTTCCCTGCTCGTTAACTTCCACAAACGTCTTGTGCAACACCGAGCCGATAAATAGGCCCTCAGGGTCATCAGTCATCCCGGAAAAGTCTGCAGTATCCGGCCCAAACGCCTGTTTCATCCCCAAAGCTTCCAGCGGCGCATTCAGCTCATATTCCAGCTCCAGTTGAAAGCGGGGCAGACTGACAATGACTTCACGATGATTCGTGCTCAGCCACTGATCGAGCGTCTCCGAATTCAACTCGGATTCCACTGTTTGCAATGTCCCCTGCTCGCGAGGCAAGATAATACACATGCTGAAGTCGCTCCCCCCTCCCGGGATTTCCTGTGCTGTCATATAAAAACTGCCATCTTCTGCTTCTACAGGCTGCATGACGACATTCTGTTGACGGTAAGGCAGTTCCAGCACCTGAACCAGTTCATTTTCATAATAGCCGAAGGTATTTGTCTGATGCATCATCGGGACTGGCGTCTGCTGTTCGGCTGAGATGTGAAATGGTTCATCCCGTGTCAGTTCCGGATCGAACTCCTCTTCCCAGGTTCCCTTGAAGTAGATCGCGTTGACCAGAACCAGCCTTGTCAGTTCATTGAAACTGAGGGGTGACGCCACTTCCGTGATTTTGCCGCGCGTCTCCTGGCTGACCCACTGATTAATCTGAGCTGCCGCATCTCCAGGATTCCCCTGAAAATCGACGCTCTGCAAACCGCCGCCGTAATACTCGCGGACCGTATCCAGGAAGGGAGTGAGAAACTGATAATCAGCCTGCCCCCAGAGTTGGTTGGCAACGTTCAGCTCCACGCCTCCCGTACGGGTCTCAGTTAACAAATGGTGAAACGATTCATGCAGCTGCTGTCCTTCTTGAGTCAGTCGCAGCGCCTGTTTCATCTCCTTCGCTGTTTCCCCGCGGGCACCTGCGAGTGTCATCGCGAGCGCAGTGGAAATACTGGCCGGGGAAAAGAACAGGTTTCCGGAATTAACTCGTGATAGTTCTGCAAACAGGGCACAGGCAAAACGGTTTCCATCATCGACAATGGTACGCAGCTCACAATAGCGCTGTTCGGCACTGATTTGACGTTTCTGATCCATAAGACTTACTCTTCCAGTGGCTGGCCATCAATCAGCTTCTGCATCTGCTGCTGCAGATGTCCATCCGGTTCGATTTCGACAACCTGTTTGAGGAGCTCGCAACGTTGTGACGCGTCTCTCCAAGTGGCCAGCGCGGCGACCGCCATCTTGCGATTGCGGATCACGGGGCTCTTCAGTCCGGCTTCAATCAACGTTTTTCCCTGTCCCGGGAAACGACGGAGTTCCTGTAATATATAATCGAGGCAACCATGCTGTTTAAAGTCATCGCCCACTCCCGGCGCATCACCGGGTCCACTGGCAATTCGGTCGAGATCCAGCTGCTGTTCCGCGAAGTCCAGAACCTGTGTCAGCTGAGGCTCTTCACAGACCAGCAGCAGGTGGAACCAGCGTCCAGCGTCGTCCGGCTGCTCCTGCAGTCGGTCCCAGTGATAATCCCAGGTTGGCAGCTTTAAAACCCGCGCCGCCTGATTTGCCTGGAAAAACTCATAGTCGTCTTCGCTCTCCAGTCCCTGTCTGACCCGGGTCTCCCATTCGGGACGTTCCAGGATCCGTTTGCAGGCCACCTCTAATCCCTGGCGACATTCACGGGACCAGCCCCGTTCACTCCGCACATCCCAGTCGGCTTCCTGGTTGGAGAGATAGAGTTGAATTGCGCGTATGTGCAGAAAATCATCCAGGGTTACTGGCGCTTCCTCAATCTGCTGGAGATACAGTTCGACCACCGCTGCACCATCATCGTAGTCGTCCATATCTTCCGCGGGACCGCCGTTGATCAACGCTTCAATCAATTCGCCGGCCGCCGTCAACAATTCTCGATCCTGTGTTGAATTATGTAACGCGGTCAGCAGACCGCCGGTATGAGCGCAGATATAAGCCAGGTACTCTGTCAGCACGGAATTATGGAATCCCTCACGAAGCAGCCAGTCCCTGATTTCTTCATTCTCGGTTTCTGCCAGCCGCTCAACGATGTGGATCCGTCCCCAGCCAAACACGTTCTGTGCCAGCTCCCACAATGCCTGCTCACTGTCGTCCGCAACGTTTGTCAACGCCACAGCACAAAACAGCGTGAATTCATCATGCCGCCCGAGGATATGAAACAGTTCCGAATTTTCCTCGACCTGGTACAGACCCAGCAGCGCGATTCCGAATTTGACCGTTTCCCGATCCGTAGTCTCGGTGGCGAAAGAATGTGCCAGTTCGTACAGTCGATCATGTTTGAGTTGCGGCTCATTCAGCAGGCGCGTGATGACCGCATCAATCAGCGCCACAATGTGCTCTTCCACGATGTGCTGATAGAGCCGATATTTGTTGATCGCCGTCGGTTCTTCGCAGCAGGTCAGCAGCAGCCAGATGGTTTTCTCAACCCGTTCGTCTGAGTCGCTGCCCCCCGTATGATGAGTCATGACTCCATCCAGGGCGCCTGCTGCCCAGCGCAGCTCCAGGTCTTCGTTCACCCGTTCTTCATCGGGTAACTGATAGCCTGCTTCCACGAGACCGGGCTGTCCCGAAACGATGTGCAGACAGAGATGATCGTAGATGGAGGGGCGGACATCCCAGGGCAGCGTTTCGGGGAGCTCGCGCGCATCGTCATCCTTTTCCCCGGAATTCTGATCGAAAGCAACCATCCTCTTTAACACAGTCCTCTTTTAACACAATATCACAAACGACACTTCCGTATATCATTTTAAAGTAATAATGGGTTCATGACACGAACCAGCAGCCTGCGGTTCATGAATTTATGAACATTTAAAAAAGAGGTTTTAATGATGTGTACAGAGATCAGTCAAGGCAGAATGCCCACTTTCAGGAACTCTCTGTTCAGACTTTCGCCACCGGGGAAGTTGTCCCCAGTCCCACGAGAATGGATTCTTCCAGATCCTTGCCGCTAACCGGTCTGGAGAAGTAATAACCCTGGCCCAGACAGCACCCCAAGTCCTGCAGAAGTGCCAGCTGTTCGGTATTTTCGACCCCTTCTGCAATCACTTCCAGCCCCAGCTTCTCGGCCAGGATGATCAGCGCGTGAATCAGGGTGACCTCACGGTCCCGGTCCGATTTCTTGACGAATTCCCGGTCTAGCTTTAAAGCATCAATGGGAAAGTCACACAGGCATGACAGTGATGAATACCCGGTCCCGAAGTCATCGACGTCCAGTTTGACCCCCAGTTTTTTCAAGCCGTTCAGGGTGGCAATCGAGGCATCCCGGTCGTGCATGATCATACTTTCGGTCACTTCCAGGTGCACACATCCTGCGGGCAGATCATATTTCTGCAGAGCCTGTTCGACGACGGAAATCAAAGTCGGATGTTCCAGCTGTTTCCGTGAGACGTTCACATGCATATTCTCTGGTGCGTGCTCTCCCAGACGGTTCCGCCAGTCGGCCAACTGTCGGCAGGCTTCATCGATCACGAAGTTACCAATGGGAATGATCATATCCATCTCTTCGGCGACCGAGATAAACTCATCGGGAGGAATCATGCCTCCCACCGGATGGAACCAGCGAATCAGCGCCTCGACGCCCCGCAGTTCCTCTGTTTCCAGATCAATGATCGGCTGATAGAAAAGCGTCAGTTCATTGCGTGACAACACATCGCGGAGTTCATTCTCCACATAGAGACGTCGTTGTGCCTTCTCCCGCAGTACACGGTCGAACACAACCGGCCGATCCAGCTTCTCCGCTTTTGCTTCGTACATCGCCAGATCCGCATTACTCAGCATCTCGCTGGCAGAACTTACGGGATGCTCGCTGGTCACGATCCCGATGCTGGCGCTGGAGTAAATTGTATATCCGCCCAGATTGTACGGTTCAGATAAGGTGTTGATCAGCCGCTCCGCCACCCTGGTCGCATCCTGAGGCGATTTCAGATTCTCCAGCAGAACCACAAATTCGTCACCGCCAAGTCGAGCGGCCTGGATCGTATCTGTAGCACGTACCGATTTCCGCAGGCGAACTGCAATCGCTTCGAGCAGTTTGTCCCCGACGTCATGCCCCAGGCTGTCGTTGATCAGCTTAAAGCGATCAAAGTCCATAAAGAGCAGCGCATAATGTTTTTCCGGCTGACGATCGATCACTCGCTGGATCGATTCCAGAATTGAAACCCGGTTCGGTAGTCCTGTCAGGGGATCATGATGTGCCAGGTGCTGCATCCGCTGCATCAGACGTTTCTGCTCGCTGATATCAATTCGTAGTGCAAGGTAGCCACTAATCTTACCCTGGTCATCCTGGAGAGGCACGATTGTGGTATTCACCCAGTAGAGCGATCCGCTTTTGGATTTGTTACAGATCTCCCCCCGCCAGACATTCCCCTGTCCGATGGTCCGATACATTTCACGAAAGAATTCATCACTATGCTGTTCGGATCGCAGGATACGGTGATTTTGACCAAGCAGTTCCTCGCGGCTGTAGCCCGAGATCTGGCAGAAATTCTCGTTGACATCCAGGATCTTACCCCGCACATCGGTCATCGCCACGATCCCCGCCTCATCGACGGCGTCGCGAAATGCCTGTAGATAACTCAATTCGGAGTTAAGATCTGTCAATTTGATGTGCCCTTAATTCAGTGTCGTCCCCCACATGGGCATGCTACTGAATCTAAAACGGTTGAATACTCGGTTTTGCTCTGAATTCCTTTCTTTCAGTTTCGCTGTCACATTCACTGGTACAGCGATTCCCTCCTGACGTGCGTTGAAAGTTTAGGCCACCCCAGCAACGACTTAGGTAAAATACGGGGGAATTACACGATTCAAGGATACGATTATGCGGGTCAGTCCGGTTTTAAGATTTGCAAACTGTCCCAAGGAGGTCACAAAGAAATGATTTGCATCATACAACTGAGATTCCGAGAATAGACAGACGTTCCGCAATAGCATCTGAAATTACTTCCTTTCTCCTATTCAATGTCGCAACTATGAAATCAGTATTCTGTATTTCCCTGTCGCTACTGTCGCTGATACTCGCTGGAGTAATGGGGGGGTTCTATCTGAAATTACGCCACACTTATCAAGTCCAACAGGCTGCATTACAGCAACAGATCAGCGTGCTGCAACAACAGCTGAAACAGCAAGCTCAGCCCGACCAGTTTACACCCCGGAATCAGCTGATCGCGATCCTCTTCGATGCCAGAGCAGATGACCCGGAACGGAAAGAACCACAAAACAAGCTTACTCCCCACCACAAACAGAAACGCGTGCCGGCCTTCAATGAGCGCCTCCGTCGTGACGCAGCCCTCGAGTTCGTGAAACTGGAATACGATGCGGGTAAACGCTGGCATGAGATTGATCTGAGCAACGCATTTCTAAGTGGCGTCAATTTGAGCCGACATGAACTGATTAAACTCAATATCAAAGACGCGTTAATAAGAAGTAATTTTTGCGATGCGGATTTGCGTAGTGCGAATTTCCGTAACAGCAGTTTCGGAAGTACGAATTTTAAAAGAGCTGATCTGGCACGAGCTGACTTCTCAGGTGCAGAAATGGAGGGGGTTGTCTTCTCCGGTGCTAATCTGGATAAGGCTAATCTGATTTCCGTTCATGCAGAAGGAGCATCGATCATTCAAGCTCAAGCAAGAGGTGCCAATTTTTATGCTGCAAATCTAAAGGACGTCCTATTCTGGGAATCTCATCTGGAAGGAGCCAGTTTCTGGAACGCCAACCTGGAAGATGCCTCTCTGGGCGGTGCCGACTTGAAAGAGGCGTCATTCAGAAATGCCTTTATGTTGGGCACTGAACTCATGGGCTCCAATCTGGAAGGAGCTTCCTTCATGGGAGCTTACATGGAGAAGGCAGATCTGCGCGGCGCCGCTCTGACAGGTGCCAATTTTTATGGTGCCTCGCTAGCGGGCGCTATTGTTGACTCCCCCGACTGGATAAATCAACTACGGAATCTTGATCCTCCTGTCGAAAATTTTCAGTTTAATCGCTGGTCGATTGTTAATGGAGAAGATGATTATGGTGAGTCGGTCTATCGTCTGGATGGTCCCTTGACCGCACTGAAACCAGAACGTTCGCTCTATCGGGACCTGTCAACTTCAGATGAATAAAGCCACTGATCCAGATCAGAACCAGTGGCTTCCCGATTGAATCAATTGTCCGGCGGTGAATTGTCAGTTCAATCTGCCAGCTTCTGTAGCATCTCTGCCAGTTTTGCTCCGACTCCACTTACAGACTTCTGCTGATTTTCATCTTTGAGCTGGCCGTTTTCATCGAAGGCTTCGTGGGCCTTGGAAACCGCGACCTGATCCGGCAGAACCACCACGCCGATGTTTCCCAGAATCGAGCGGACGTGGACCAGTCCCCGCAGGCCTCCCAGGGCTCCCGGTGAGGCTGATACCAGAGCAGCTACCTTACCCCGATAAGCCTGGAGTGGTGTTTCATCGCCGACTTTCCGTGAAACCCAGTCAATCGTATTCTTCAGCAGTGGCGTAATTGAGCTGTTGTATTCAGGTGATGCAATCAGCAGACCATCGTGCTCGAAGAACAGCTGCTTCAGTTTCGCAGCAGCATCGGGTTCTCCCGTACTCCGTTCCAGGTCTTCATTAAACAGAGGCAATGGATAATGCTTTAGATTGACCACTGTCACTTCCGCCCCTGCTGCCCGGGCACCCGCCACTGCGACTTCGAGCACACGCTGGTTATGAGAATTCTGTCTGGTACTGCCTGCAAAGGCTAGAATTTTAGGTGACGCCATGAGTCTCGCTTCCTTCTGAAGATGCATGATGAATTGAATGATAGAGAGCAGAGTCAACTGCTATCTTACTGAAGCTGGTCTTAGAGATCGAACGTTTTTTTCCAAGACGACTGTCCTACCCCCGTGACTTCTTGCGCTGATCAAGACTCATCTGCCCCGGGCCGTTAGCCATCAGGAACAGCATTGTCCCCATCAATGCCAAATTCTTCATGAACTGAATCATTTGAGCCTGCTGTGCCTGGGCATCTTCCAGTGTCCAGAAGTCATGGAAAAAGTAAGTAGCCAGTACCAGGAACACCAGTAGCAGGCCGGCACCAATGCGCGTCTTGAAACCAAGAATGACAGACAGACTCCCGGCAATCAGAAACACGATCGCCCCCGCCAGCATGATTTGGGGTGCCGGAACTCCTTCCGAAGCCATGTAGCCGGCCACGTTATTGAACTGGGGAATTTTGTTTCCGACAGCACTCATCAGAAAAATGGTCGCGATCATGATTCGGCCTGCTAAGCTCGTCAGTCCTGCCAGTGGATTTTGAGACATCTTCGGTTCTCCCTTAATTTTTTCTTGTCGTGATTTACAGTTGTGATTGTTAATTGTCAGTTTAGTTCAGATCAAACAGCATGATCTCGGCATCAGCGGTTGCCTGGATCTTCAAGTTTCGAGTGTCACTCACGGCGGCACCGTCGCTCACATCCAGAGCAACATCGTTCAACAGCACACTTCCCCTCAGAACCTGCAACCAGGCATGCCGTCCTTCAGCCATTTCGTATGTAACGGTTTTTTCCGCTTCAATCTGCGAGAGATAAACTCGCGCGTCCTGATGAATTCGCAACGAACCTGCTTCTGCCTCGGGCGAAGCCACCAGCCGCAGCTGATTCTGTTGCTCACTCACGGGAAATTGTTTTTGTTCATAACTGGGCTCGATCCCCTTACTTTCCGGGAACAACCAGATCTGGTACAGGTGCACCGGCTCAGTTGCGGACGGGTTGAACTCACTGTGAGTAATCCCCGTCCCCGCTGTCATCCTTTGGAACTCGCCGGCCCGCAGGACTTCACCGTTGCCCATCGAATCCTTATGTTCGAGAGCACCTTCCAGAACATAAGTCACAATCTCCATGTCCCGGTGGGGATGTGTGCCGAAGCCCTGCCCCGGTTGGACCACATCTTCATTCATGACCCGCAGCGTACGAAAGTGAACGTGCTCCGGATCCTGGTAACCAGCGAACGAAAAAGTGTGATAAGTATCGAGCCAGCCATGATCGGCATGGCCCCGTTCCTCAGCCTTGCGTACACGAATCATTGTAGAGCCCTTTCTCTTATTTACTTAAATCCCATATTATTTACATGTAAACTATCAGACTAAAAAAAATCAGCCTGAAATCCTGGCACCAACACAACAGTTCTGTCGCGCTTTGACCAGCAGCCGATTCAATTCATGCAGTTCATCTTCAGCCAGATGCCCTAACAGTTCCTCATGCAGCGCACTTAAAGGTGCATCCATCTCATCCAGCAGATCTTTTCCTGCTGATGTGATCTCCACGTAAACCACTCGTCGGTCTTTCTGGCAGCGTTTCCGCCGTACCAGTCCCTGTTTCTCCAGGCGGTCAATCAGCCCGGTAATCGCAGGTACGACCTGAACCATGCGGCTGGCGATTTCCAGACTGGGCAATGGTTTCCCCTCGCCCCGCAGAATCCGCAATACATTATACTGTGATGAAGTTAACCCGTACTCCCGAAACATCTTACCGAGACGGTTCTGAAGCTGATCGCTGGTACGCAATATGTTCAGAATCGCCTCGATTTCAGGGGACTGAAATGCCTGCTTCTTCTTCAATTCCTGTTGCAGTTGTGTCGGTTTCATATTCATTTTGTAACCTCTCTGCATTTAGTTTACATATAAACTATCGTCGCGTCAATATGTATTCTGAAATTTTTCTCGAAAGATTTCTGTGCTAAGCAAAACTGCCGACTGCTCAAACCCGATATCCAGCTCTCTGCCCCCATCGAACAGACACTCAAACCAGAGTAGGAATCACGCCGCCATCAGTTAAAATGAGAGAGTTAACTGTTATCATTTTTTCAGCCAGTCGCTCAAGTAGTATGAAACAGATCTCCCTTTTGACATTGGCACTCTTCCTCGCTCTGCCCCAACGGGCGGCAGAAGCCTGTATGAATTGCGTGAACAGTGTCACCGAGGTAAAGCTGCCCTTTCTGAACTCCCTGCTCCTCGCTTTTACCGGCTGGCTGGTTCTCACGCTGATTTTCTGTCGCCCCCTGACGAAAGGGACCAGGCGGTTTTACTATTTCGGAATCCCCTGCTTGATACTGGGAGTTCTGATGTTCGTTCCCCTGGGAATGGGTGTGCCCATCATTCTCTGCTGGATCATCTACCTGCCGTATCAGATTCTGCAGTTCTTCTCGACCAGACAGGAACGCATTTTCAAAAACCTGCTCCCCCTCAGCGTCAATACCCTTGCATTGCTCCTGTCGTTGACTCTGATCTTCGTCACCACAGCCCGGGCCAATACCACACCGGAACTGATCAAATCGCTGGGCGGCATTTCCCCCTTCTATCCAGCGACTGTCCACCAGCAAATCACACGCCTGTCCCAACGCGGTCTGGAAGTCGTTACCCCACTAAGCGATACCCTGGCTGCAAATTTCGAGCGCTTTGAGCAGGTCAGCGCCTACCCGACCGCACGCATGGCCTATTGCCTCAGGGAGATCGGCGGTCCCCAGGCGGAAGCAACACTACAGGACATCATTGAGCACCGTATGAAGTTCAAGGACAGTTCCAGCGCGAAATGGGAAGCTGCGGTCTGTTGCCTGTACGCGGAATGTGCCGGTGAGCGAGCTGTTCCGGTTCTCACGGATCTACTTAACCAGGCGGAACGTCACCAGAACCATTTCCAGAAACAGGTTGCCCTGATCGCGCTGGCTCGCACGCGGGAACAGGCCGCCATCGAAACGGTTCTCAATCACGTCCCCTTTTTACAGGAAGATCTGCAGGCTGATCTCACCAGCCGCTGGAGTGCTGCGATGATCAGCCTCACCCTGCAGGCACTCGCCGAAGGACAAGCCAGCCAAGACCTGATCCAGAGTCCGATCTACCATCGCCTGATGCTGGGACTGCGACCGGAGCTCAAGTCCGAATCCGGCATTGTCTGGAATCAGCAATGGGATGGTGAGTTGGACCCGGAGGCGCTCAAAACGCACTGGTCAGCGATACTCAATCAAAAAGACTGAACTCGCTAATCTTCCACGCCTGCCCAGTGAGGATCATCGAGTCCCAGGTTCATCTTGAATTCCTTGTAAGCCACAAACAGCACGGGCACCACGAACAGCGTAATCAGTTCGACAGTCATCCCGCCGACCACCGGCCAGGCCATCGCCTTGGCCACATCGGAACCGCGACCGGTCGAAAAGATCACGGGCATCAGCGCGATAATCGTGGTAAACGTTGTCATCAGACAGGGGCGAATCCGCTTGAGCCCTGCCTGCACTGCCGCATTGCGAATATCCTCGCTGGTGTTAAGTCGCTTCCGGGTGAATACCTGATCGAGATACGTTGCCATCACCACGCCATCATCAACGGCGATACCAAACAGGGCAATAAAGCCAACCCAGACCGCCGTGTTAATCTCAATCTGGTTCCAGCCCAGGAAGATCATACCGCCGGCAAACGCGACCGGTATCCCGGCAAACACGGTCAGCGCGATCGACAGATTGCGGAACTGCAGATAGATAATAAACAGGTTGGTGAAGATCACCAGGGGCACCACCCACATCAGCCGCTGGTTGGCTTCAATCTGGTTCTGAAACGATCCGACCGCCTGCAGTGCGTAACCTGCCGGCAGATCCAGGGAACCTTCCTGTTGCGCAGTCCGCAGGCTGTTTTCAACGGTATCCACGGTTTCCAGAGCCCCTGCCTGTCCCGAAGGAGAGGCCCCTGCCTGTCCCGAAGGAGAGAAAGAGACGTAAGCCACCAGTCGTGCGTCTTCGCTGTTAATCACGCCGGGGCCCCAGGTAGTTTTCATCTCCGCCAGCAACGAAAGCGGAATGATCTCTCCCGATTGTGTGACCACGGGCAGTCGATTCAGTTCGTCAATCTGTTCCCGCAAGTTTCTTTCATAACGGACGCGGATCGGATAGCGCTCGCGGCCCTCGACAGTCCGCGTTACGTTCGATCCCCCCAGTGCCGTTTCAATTACCTCATTCACCATCGCGGTCGACATCCCGTAACGGGCCGCAGTCTCCCGGCTCACATCAAATTCAACATACGGTTTCCCGAGCACAATATCCGGATTCACGGTCGCGGCATTGACCTGGGGAATCTGTTTGAGATGATCGGCCACGGCGATCGAAGCTTCCGCGAGACCATCCAGACTGTCGCCGTAAATTCGGATTGCCATGGAAGCCTTGATACCACTCTGCAACATCACCACGCGTCCTTCGATCGGCTGTAGTGGAGACGCGGGTGTCACGCCGGGCAGTGTCGCGACCGCATTGATCTGATCCCAGATATCGTTGGTAGTCACACCGGGCCGCCACTGATCGACGGGCTTGAGCATGACATATGTTTCAATCATGGCCGCGGGAGCGGGATCGAGGGCCGACTCAATCCGGCCGATCTTCCCCAGCACATTTTCAACCTCGGGAATCTCACTGATTAACGCATCCTGTGTCTGCAGCACTTCCATCGCCTGGGAAAAGCTGGCTGCAGGATAAAGCGTCGGCATATAGAACCAGCTTCCTTCATCGAGGGCAATCCAGTCATTCGTTGCCAGTCCGGGAAACAGGTGCTTCACCTCAACCCAGCCGGGCACTTCGTTGGGTTCAACCCCCAGGACCCGGGCTCCTTTTTCGAGAGGCTTCAGCACTGTGGGCATACCAATCCAGCTTCCCAGACCGAGCAGCACGATCAGTGTGGGGCCAGTGAAGAACAGGTACTTGTGCCGCATGAAAAAGCGGAGCGTGGGTTCGTATAAATAATGAATCAGCCGCGCAACCGGGTTTTCATCGACAGGACGCAACCGTTCGCCCAGCAGCCAGAAACAGCTGATTCCCGCCAGTCCCACAGCTATCAGTGTCAGCACCGGTAAACTCAATGGCAACCACCGCAGGAAATCCGCACCGAAAGACCAGGTCAGAATTCCACAGACCAGCGCGAACATGACGGAAATAATCAGGCGCTGTCTCCAGGGCCTGGGATTCGAATTCAAAAACAGTCGACTCAACAGGGGAACGAGCGTGATCGCCACAATCAGGGCCGCGGTAATCGAGAAGGTTTTCGTCCAGGCCAGTGGCGCAAACAATTTGTAATCACGTCCGGTCAGCATGAAGACGGGAAAGAAACTGACAACCGTGGTCATCACCGCCGTCACGACCGCCGGGGCCACTTCGGACGCCGCTTCATAAATCACACGTAGTCGCTGCTCCTTCCCCCCGGGACGCCCTTCCGTTTCCCACTGGGCCAGCGCATCGTAGATCGACTCGGAAATCACAATCCCCATATCCACCATCGTCCCAATCGCGATCGCGATCCCCGCTAATGACATGATATTTGCATCAATGCCAAACACATTCATCGCGATAAACGCCATCAACACGGCAATGGGGAGTGTGATCGCCACCACCAGGCTGGCCCGCAGATGCAACAGGAACAGCAGAATCACCACCGCGGTGATGATTACTTCCTGTGTCAACGCCTCAGTCAATGTCGAAATCGTTTCGTTAATCAGGCCGGTACGATCGTAAACCAGTTTGAAATTAACGCCCTTCAGCCCCGGTTCGATCTGTGCCATCTTGGCTTTGACGCGATCGATCACCTTGCGGGGATTTTCGCCAAACCGCATCACGACGACGCCCCCCACTGCTTCGACGCCATTTAAATCGATGGCCCCTCTGCGAAATTCCGGCCCAAGTTGTACGCGGCCCAGATCGCGAATTCGGATAGGTACGCCCTCCTCAGAACGAATGACCGTCTGTTCGATATCACCGACCGCCTTCTCGGTGCTCTGTTCGGCGCCAATAAAACCACGGCCCCGGATAATGAATTCCATCCCTCCGGATTCCACCGTCTTCGCACCCACATCGATGTTCGATTTGCGAACGGCATCAATCACCTGATTCAGGGGAATGTTGTGAAACCGCAGTTTATCCGGATCGATTTCGATCTGATACTGCCGGACATAACCTCCCACGCTGGCTACTTCACTGACGCCGGGCACCGCCTGCAATTCGTATTTGACCACAAAATCCTGCAGGCTCCGCAACTCCGCCAGGTTCATTCCCGGCGGTGGTTCGAGCGTGTAATACAACACCTGCCCGAGCCCGGTGGCATCCGGCCCCAGAGTCGGCACCACGCCCTCCGGCAGCAGAGCCGCCGCCGTTCCCAGTTGTTCGGCGACCCGCGAACGGGCCCAGTAGAAATCGGTACTGTCTTTAAAGGTGACCTGCACGAAGCTGTAACCGAAGAGACTTTTCCCCCGCACCGACTCGGCATCGGGAACTGCCAGCATCGACACCGACAATGGGTAAGTCACCTGGTCTTCCACATCTTTGGGAGACCGACCCGGCCAGGCCGTGAGGATGATCACCTGGTTCTCACCGATGTTGGGAATCGCATCGATGGGCACATCCCGGACGCTCATCCAGCCAAAACCGACCAGAACCGCGGTCACACAGAACATGATCAGCGGCTCACGAATACTGAAACGAATCAGGGCACGCAACATGACTTATTTCCCCCCCTGATCTGAAGTCGGTTGCTTTTCCGGTTTCGCTTCTCCTGCAGGGGGCAGCTCCGTTTTTTTCTCCCCTTTCCCGGTTGGGGCGAATGTCTCCACCAGTTCTCCACAGCGCAACATCTGGCTGCCGAAATAGGGATTCACGAGTTTCAGGTCCGGCTGCAACCAGTCCCCGCCCCCCTCGGGAACCATGGGACAGTAGAAGTGCTGATACGCCTCTTTCGCTGTCGCACCTCGTACCTGTGTCGCCAGTTTCACCACCGCATGGCTGATCGGTTTGAATTTCAGGCGTGCCTCTTTCAGCGAAAGATGATGCAGATGCGCCGCGTTCTCAGCGATCTGTTGCAGTTCCTGTCTGACAGTTGGACTGAGATTAGCATCCTGGGCCAGTTGAGCAGCCAGTTTCTGTAAGGTGGTCGCCTCCGATTCTTTTACGGGTTGATCACCGGCAAACTGTTTCTGAATCTTGAAGTAAGCCGCGTACAGTTTTTCTAATTGCGTACCGGTCCCCCCTGCGAGCTTTTCAATCTGAATCGAATCAAACTTCAAGGGTCCTTTTTTCTCTTTTGATTTTTTATCCGGCTGATATTTTGTTGGATCAATCAGGCTCGGCTTCCCCGAAAGCTGCATCTGGGAATCGATCAGGAAATTACCCGACGTAGCGACCTGTTCTCCCGGTTTGACGCCGTCCAGAATCACTGCAGTATCACCCAGCATCGGGCCGAGTGTGACATTTCGGAGTTCAAATCGACCCGGTTTTGTTTCGACATACACGACACTGTGATCGCCGGCCATCAGCACCGCAGACCGGGGCACGGTCAGTGCCTCTTTCTGCTTAACAGGCTCCTGGCTGTAACCAAACCGCGAAGTGGGTACCAGCTTCATCCCACAGATGGGGCAGTCTCCTGGCTGATCCCGGATGACCTGGGGGTGCATCGGACTGATCCACTTCCCTGCCAGCTCCGCATCGTAAACGGCTCCCTGCGGACCGATGGGAACCGTAATCTGTGCCTTGGCATAGTCGCCGGGCCGGAGTTGTCCATGCTCGTTACTGAATTCCACCCGCACACCAACAGTTCGTCGCTGGGGATTCACTGTTGGATCGATAAATACGACCCGTCCCTTCAGGGTTTTACCGGGTAACGACTGCAGTTCGGCATCGACCTGCTGACCAAAGCGGATGCGGGCGGCATCTTCCGGATAGAGTTCCAGCATCAGCCAGACCGTCGTAAGATTGGCGATCCGGTAAATGGGCTCCCCGGCTTTGATGTACTTCCCTTCTTCGGCCAGTTTTTCCGTGACGGTCCCTCCCATCGGGGCATAAATCGTCAGTCGCGACTCAGCCTTACCGGAAGCGAGCAGCTGCTGAATCTGCTCCTCTGTCATCCCCAGTTCCACCAGTTTCTGCCTGGAATTCTCGACCAGTTTTTCCTGTGCTTCGCGAACCACACCCAAAGCTGCGGAACTCATTTTCTTGAGCGCTTTGCGGGCTTCCAGCAATTCTACCTGGGCAGCATACAATTCAGGACTGTAGACAATCGCCAGGTGGTCCCCCTTGTCTACTTCGATGCCGGTATAATCGGCGAACAGTTTTTCGATCCGTCCATCAATATAAGCGGCGATGGTCGCTTGCCGGCTCTCATCGATTTCAATCGAACCGATGGTTTCAATCGTCGAGTTGACTGCCTGCGTCTTCACTTCCGCCGTCTGTATATTGGCCAGGCGACGCTGCGCCGGTTCAATCGTCACAGCCAACTCATCAATGTTGGCCCCCTTCTTCGCCGCCGGCACCAGTTCCATCCCACAAATGGGACAGCGTCCCGGTTTGGGCTGGCGGATCTGGGGATGCATGGGACAGGTGTATGTCGTTTCCTTACCCCCGTCGCTGGTCGACGCAGTGGTCGATGTGCCCGACTGGATCCAGCCGACTCTCTGTGCCAGGCCCACCAGTACAATCAGTAACAGTCCCACCGCCAGGAACAGGGCGGTCGGCAGCAGTTTCCTCAACCACCAGCGGGCAGATTTGCCTTCGGGATGCGGTTTTGTGTCTGGTGAGTTCTGTGGTTGATCATTAGTTGAAGATGAAGTCATCTTGCGTTTCCCGGTTTTCTAAAAGAGCGACCAGCCGGTTGTTAACAACCAGCGGTGGACCGTGCCGGATGAACCGGCCAGCCGCTCTGTTTCTCTGGAAATTCAGCCTGAAACTGATGCATACGACAAAGAGCGGAACATCTCTGTTAAGTCAGTACAGAGACGAACTGGAAAGAGGGGCGCAGCGAGACTCAATTCTTTGAAAGAGGTGCGCCGGGAGCAATCAGGTCAGCGAGACACAGAACAGCAGCTGCGCAAAATGCGAAGGGCTGCCGTGATCCTGCCGCTCTTGACGGGCAGGACGAATTGCAGATGCGTCGGAAAACAGGCCTGTAACCGGGGGGATGGCCAACAGACTGACGAGGGAAACGGGAGTCTGCTGTGACGTCGTCTGTTCCGGGAGTGCGGGCTCAGTACTCTTCTGGACACACTGACATCGAGCGTGCAACTGGCCGCAAGTACTCTCGCTGGATTCCTCTTCGGCAGACTCACTGTCAGCCTGTGTCTGCTGTTGGCAGCAGGACATTTCAATGGCTTCCGACACGTGGTCAATCGCGACAGCCTGGCGATTGCAGCGGCTCTGCAGACAACAGCAGCCGAACAGGAAAGACGCACCCAAGGCCTGCGCACACAGCATCACTGTGGTGATCCAGATCAACAGGATTTGACAGGCAGACGCCATCGAAGGCTCCAGAAATAACAGGACATCAGACTCTCATATCAATATAGAGTCTGAGCCTGTTGAAGTCTACCCGGATTTTTTACTCTGGTTCCGGTAGCGCTGGTGGTGCCGGAGAATGCAGAGGCACATCCTGTCCCGAAACGCGACTGAGTTGTGTCAGGGCGATCGCCAGTTCGCCAATGGCCTGATGATATCCCAGCTCAAGGGTCAGTAGATTGCGATAATCGCGAATCACGCGGTCAAACTCCACAGCCCCGCGGGAATAGGACTCCTGGTCGGCCCGCAACGTCTGCTGTGCCTGGGGCAGAATCGTATCTCGATAGAGTTGCGCCGTCTCTTCCGCCCGACGGGCCTCGGCCAGCAGTTCGGTGATCAACGCATCGTAGCGGTCCAGCAGGTCACTTTCTGAATACGTGGAGGCCAGATGTTTCCACGTCGCCTCATCTTCCAGCGCGTCGTATTTCTCTTTCCAGAGTGGAATACTGACTTGGGCTCCCAGCGACCAGGGATCCTGTCCTACCTTATACAGATTCGAAGGGGGCCGGTTGTTGTCCGTGAAGAAATAGTTCGCCGAAAGTGTCAGTTCCGGACGACGGCTCAAATGAGCGACTTCGATCCCCCAACGAGTGGCCTGCGTCCGGAGTTGAGCCGCCTGGATCTCCGGTTGAGAGTCCCGGGCCTGCTGAAAGATCTGCTGTGAAGACAGAGTCGGAAGATCGATCTTCAGTTCCTGGGGTGTCAAAATTGACGTATCCGCATCACGGGCGATGAGCCGATTCACTTCTGCCTGAATCGCAACCCGCAACTTGCGGTAGGTCAAAAGTCGCTCTTCCAGCTTGCTGAGTTCCAGTGTTCCCAGCAGAACGTCCCCCTGGGTGGCACTTCCGGTTGAAATCTGGGCATTCGCCACATCGATCAGAGACTGCAGCAATTGCTGGTTGGCTTCTGCGGTTTCAATCTGCTGGTCAATGACATACAGCCGATACCAGCCCGTCCGCACTGCAGCGATGACCCGCAGTCGTTCCGAGAGATAGTCAGCCCGGACCGCAAACGCTTCAAAGCAGGCCTGCTGCTCCATCGCATTCAGTTTACCCAGCCAGGGAATCGCCTGGCTCATGCTCATCACCGCCCGCTGAGAACCGGAAGCCGTCTGCAGCGGAGCCCCGAAAACATTCGCCCCCAGTTTCGGGTCAGGCAACTTATTGACGTAACGGGAACGGGAAGATGCAGCGTTGTACTCCTGGTAAAGCTTGACCAGTTTGGGGTTCTGTTCCACCGCCAGCATCTCCAGTTCACTCAGTGGCTGGGAGATCGCCGGGTGATTTACAACCACATCAGAATGGGTACCGTCAGTCAATTCCTCCGGAGCAGATTTAATACCCCCGGTCTGGAGAATCTCTGATTCCATCACCGGTTCTTCAACGCCCGTTGTCTCGGCAACGGGAGTTGGCTTTAAATCCACAGAAGCTGTGGTCGAAGCGGTCTGCAAGTTGGTTGACTGCGAGGCACAGCCAGTGATGAGTGCAGCTGAGAGTGCCAGCCCCAGTCCGCGCGCTCTGCCAGAGGGATGTTCCTTCATCCTGAAACCTTATAGCTGTCTCTGATCCAGGCTCCCTCCTGGAGCAATACACGATCAGAAGTATGACTTAAAAATGGCACGGTCCAGAATAATGATCGACTGGAGCCCCGCTCCGCCTGTGTGCATGCTGACGAATTTGACGGTTTGCAGGGAGGTCAGCGACCGGTGGTAACGATTGCAGGGATCGTCCCAGTCGGGAAAGTCTGTTTGTGCGGTAGATTCGAGTGCGCACAAAAAAAGCCCTAAGTCTTTAAAAGACAAGGGCTTTCAAGTGGACGATACTGGATTCGAACCAGTGACCTCCACGATGTCAACGTGGCACTCTAACCAACTGAGCTAATCGTCCTGAGGTTTCAAAAGATTACGGATCAGGGTCGATATCGTCAAGTTCCAGAACACTTTCTGTGAAAAAAACTGCTGATTGGAAGAGTCGGGCGACCTGTCTGACCGATCATATCAATTTCACTAGATTCGCACATTTTGCCTGCAAAACTGCGAACATTGACGCGGGCTGTGCCTGTCGAATATAAAGACCGTACCTCTTTCGAACTGCCTGATCAGTGAGCCCTTTGTAACGGCGACTGTGGTGGTTCCGACTTTAGAAGAAGTTCAAAAAATCGAATGATTCAGATCAAGTTACCCGATGGAAGTGTAAAGGAATTTCCCGAAAACAGTTCAGCACTCGATGTCGCCCAGTCAATTGGGGAGCGGCTGGCCAATGCGGTCGTCGCCGCGGAAGTGGACGGAACCATTTGTGATGCGTTCCGCCCTCTGAAGGACATCTCTGACTCCAATGAAATCTCACTCCGCCTGCTCACCGAGCGGGACGCCGAAGCACTCGGCGTGATGCGACACTCCTGTGCCCACATCATGGCACGGGCGGTGATGCGGCTCTGGCCCGATATCCAGTTGGCCTTCGGTCCCACTCTGCCACACGGCTTTTACTACGATTTTGGCCTGGAACACACCATCAGCGAAGATGACTTCCCCAAAATCGAAGAAGAGATGAAGAAGATCATCAAGGAAGAAGAGCCCTTTGAACGCTTCTCGCTCGACCGGGAAGAAGCCATCTCCTTCGTGAATGAGATGCACCAGTCATCCAAAGCCGAGCATATCGCCACCGGTCTGGCCGATCATCCGCAGCTCAGCTTCTATCGCCAGGGTGAATTTGTCGATCTCTGTCGCGGTCCGCACATTCCCGATGCGGGGAAAGTCAAAGCCTTCAAGCTGCTCTCGATCGCGGGTTCCTACTGGAAGGGAGACGCCGGCAATAAACCGCTGCAGCGTCTGTACGGCACTGCCTGGTTCAGCAAGAAGGACATGAAAAAATACCTGGAACAGGTGGAAGAAGCCAAACGCCGCGACCACCGTGTGCTGGGGAAAAAGCTGGGCCTGTTCCAGATCAATCCCGAAGTCGGCCAGGGACTCTGCCTCTGGCTGCCCAAAGGGGCGACCATCCGTGCGGTCCTCGAAGATTTCATCAAGGTGGAACTGACCCGCCTGGGTTATCAGCCCGTCTACTCGCCGCACATCGGTCGTGTGGAACTCTACGAAACCAGTGGGCACTTCCCCTATTACCGCGATTCCCAGTTCGCTCCGCTGTTCGGCCACGACGCCGGCCAGCTCGTCGACTTCTGGGTGCGTAAACTGGAAGAAGACGACCTTTCCGCTGAGCAGGAAGAGACTCTGTTCCAGTCCTCGCGGGTCATGAACTGCGACTTCGAATTTCCCCCTGGTGCAAGCCGGGAAGAGAAACTCAAAATTCTCAAGGACTGGGAACACAAGCATGAGCGGTTCCTGCTCAAGCCGATGAACTGTCCGCACCATGCAAAGATGTATCAGGCAATGCCGCGCAGCTATCGCGATCTACCCGTCCGTCTGGCGGAATTCGGAACCGTGTACCGTCATGAACAGACCGGGGAACTCAACGGGATGCTTCGTGTACGGGGTCTGACCCAGGACGACGCCCACATCTTCTGCACCCCCGAGCAGGTTGAAGACGAATTCCGGGCCACACTGGAACTGGTAAAATTCGTGCTGGCCTCGGTCGGTCTGGACAACTTCCGTGTACAGCTCTCGCTGCGTGACCCGAAGAGCGATAAGTACGTGGGCAGCGAAGAGAACTGGCAACACGCCGAAGACAGTCTGCGGAAGGTACTCGCCGATTCCGGCATGTCCTACACCGAATGCGAAGGGGAAGCCGCGTTCTATGGTCCCAAGGCCGACTTTATGGTCTCGGACTGCATCGGACGTGAATGGCAGCTGGGAACCGTACAGCTGGACTACAACCTGCCTGAGCGATTCCAGCTGGAATATACCGGCTCGGATAACCATCCGCATCGTCCCGTGATGATTCACCGGGCCCCGTTCGGCTCAATGGAACGTTTTACCGGGATGCTGATCGAGCATTTCGCCGGTGCATTCCCGCTCTGGCTGGCTCCGGAACAGATTCGAGTCCTGCCCGTCAGCGACAAGACACTGGACTACGCCAACGAAGTCGCTGCTCAACTGCGACAGAACGGCTTCCGGATTTCGGTCGATACCCGCAGCTCCAAGGTCAACGCGAAGATCCGCGATGCCCAGCTGGAACTGATTCCTTACATGTTCATCGTTGGTCCCAAAGAGGCCGAACAGACAGCTGTCGCTGTCCGCGACCGCATCGACGGTGACCTGGGTCCG
Organism: Gimesia chilikensis; assembly: GCF_007744075.1. Taxonomy (NCBI): domain Bacteria; kingdom Pseudomonadati; phylum Planctomycetota; class Planctomycetia; order Planctomycetales; family Planctomycetaceae; genus Gimesia; species Gimesia chilikensis. Next base: position 5,742,259 of record NZ_CP036266.1, read on the forward strand.
ATACCTTTAGCAGACGCGATTGCCAAGCTGAAGGAAGAGGTCGAAGAACGCCGCGTCCGTCAGGTTGCGGAAAATACGTTCGAAGCCCTGGAAGGTCAGACCGAACAGGCTAATGAGTATTAAGCCCGGTATCGGTATTATTCTGATTGATGTAGCACGGGCGGACACATGGGTCCGCCCGTGCTATTTACACTTTTTGTTCTGAGATGTAGAAGCCATTTCTCAGAAGCATCCCGGGGTGTGAAGTCAAGCCTGCATTACCTGTATTTATCCACGAGTATTAGTTAGAAATCGTAGGGGCTGCCCTGTGTGGCTGCCCGTTTTCTGAAACGTGGTCTGGAGGAAATTCGTGCGATTGCTCTGTTTCCCTTCACCCCATATCAAATTTGAAACCAACGAGGCGGGTGGGCACATAGATCCGCCCCTACTTTTGATTACGCAGACTCTTTGATATTTCACCCCAAATCCGTTATAAAATGCGCTATGCGGATTTGTGACTTTCTTTAAGAAATGACTTCCGCTCTTCCCGGTTCTGAGATTGCTTCAGAACATTTTCTTTCCTGATTTTGTGAGTACATCACCATGAGCCAGGCCGTGGGACAGCAGATTGAAGCTGACTTTTTTGCGAAATTTCCAACCTCTGCACAAGATTACAAGAAAGCATGTGAACTCTTCCCCAGCGGAGTCACCCACGACGGACGGTATATGAAACCGTTCCCGATCTACGTGGACCGCGCTCAGGGTGCCCACAAATACGATGTCGATGGGAACGACATCATCGATTATTGGAGCGGCCACGGTGCGTTGATCCTGGGACACAGCCACCCGGCGATGGTCGAAGCGGTGCAGGCACAGGTCGCGAAAGGAACCCATTTCGGAGCCTGTCACGAACTCGAACTCGAATGGGGCGAACTGGTCCGCCAACTGGTCCCTTCCTGTGAAATGCTCCGCTTTACCAGCAGCGGTACTGAAGCGACCATGATGGCCCTGCGTGTCTCACGGATCGCCACCGGTAAGACCAAAGTCATCAAGTTCGCCGGCCACTTCCACGGCTGGCATGATCTGCTCACCCAGGCCTCAGAGCCTCCCCACGATGACAAAAGCTACTCGATGCCCGGCGTCACAAATGGGGTCTCCGACGAACTGGTCATCATTCGTCCCAATGATCTGGAACTGGTTGAACGTACGATCGACGAACATGACCCGGCCTGTATCATTGTGGAAGCGACCGGCAGCCGCTGGGGTGTGGTTCCCCTGGAAGACGGATTCCTGCAGGGACTTCGCCAGCTGACCGCAGATAAAGGCGTACTGCTGATCATGGATGAAGTCATCAGTGGTTTCCGTGTGGCCCCCGGGGGTATGCAGGAAGTCTGTGGCATTGTACCGGACCTGACTTCACTCGCGAAAATCGTTGCCGGTGGTCTGCCGGGAGGTTGTCTGGCAGGACGGGCCGACCTGATGCAGGCGATTGCCTTCGACAACCCCTTCGGCCAGAAAATGAAACACCCCGGCACCTATAATGCCAACCCGCTCTCCGCCGCCGCCGGGATCGCCGTCCTGAAAGAAGTTGCCACCGGTGAACCCTGTCGCCAGGCGAATGAAAGTGCAGCGAAGTTGCGCAGGGGTATGAACGAAGTCCTCACCCGCAAGAATGTGAACTGGGCTGTCTACGGCCAGTTCTCAATCATCAAAGTCTTCCCCGGCTACGACGGCCCGCGGCCGGAAGACGATTCGTTCGTTCCGTATGACAATGACTTTGATAAGCTGGACCGAAAGCATGATGCCCGACTGGGGCACGCGTTCCGTTGTGCTCTGCTGCTGAACGGCGTGGACTGGTTCGGCTGGGGAGCGATGACAACCGCTTCGCATACTGACGAAGACATCGATTTCACAGTCAATGCATTTGAACGTGCTATTGACGCATTGCGGAATGACGGTTTGATCGATTGAGGTCCCGCCTGACGCAACAGGGAGTCTGTGTAGCATGGAAGAAATCTGGAAGCCAACCGCCGAGGAGGTCGAACAGGCCATCCATAAGCAGCTTCCCGATCTGATTGAAGAGGGGCTGAAAGCCCTGTTTGTCGGGACTAATCCAGGTCTGTATTCAGCCGCGGTCGGGCACCACTTTGCCCGGCCCGGCAACCGCTTCTGGCCTGCAATGCATCGGGGGAAAATCACCGAACGGCTCTACTCCCCGTTCGAAGACTATAAACTGCTCAAGCGGGGTGGTGGGCTGACCAACATTGTCAGCAGAGCCTCCAAACGGGCCGACGAACTCTCGAAAGAAGAGCTCTACGAGGGAGCCCGGATTCTCACGGAAAAAGTCATCAAGTACCGACCGCAGAAGGTCGTCTTTCTGGGGATCACCTCCTACCGTAAAGCGTTTCAGCAGAAAGATGCGCAGCTCGGACTGCAGAAACGCCAGATCGGGAAAGCCGACGTCTGGGTGCTGCCGAACCCCAGCGGGTTGAACGCCCACTATCAGCTCCCGGAACTGGGCAAGATCTTCTCGCGGATGTGGCGGAAATAGTCCACCCATCTTACCTGTCTTACGATATCGAAAACCTTTTCGATACCAAGTCGTTCTCCTCTCGGGATTTGGCTGAATCCAGCCGATTTATATCGACGATGAATAACATTAAACCGGTCAGGGAAACTGCGCAGGTATTATCCGTCTGCCTCCCGCTCCGGTCCGGAACGGTTCCGAATCCCACAGGTCTGTCGCATGCATCGTCAATCGAAATTTCGCTGGCATCGAATCGTACTGCTGCTGCTCACCGCGGCTGTACTGAGTCAGCAGGGTTGCGTGCATCGCAAACGGTATAGCCTGTCCAGCTTCTGGATCGACTACAACACCTTGCGGGCTCCGGCGATCTTCTTTCAGAAACGGGAGCACTTTCCTTACAAGGCGTCCCAGGTCTCTCTGTTTCACTGGCAGTACGGCGTGACACCGGGCCGGAACCTGAAATACGTACGTCCGGATCTCGTACGGGAAAATATGCCCGTCTCAGACACCTATGATGGTATCACCCAGGCGGGCATGCTCGTGGAACAGCAACCAGTCATCGAATCCGCGCCGTCGGTAAGTGCCAATGGTCCCATGTCGATTCCCCCTGCCCCACAGCCTGCTCCCAAATCGAAGCTACCTGCACCGCCTCAACTGAAGCTGCAGCCCAAGCCTGTTCGTAAGTCGGGGACTACACCCCCGCCTCCCGCACCGGCAGCAGAGAAATCCTGATTACGGCTTCGGTGACTGCACGCGGGGCTCAAAGGCGGTAATCCAGACGAAGGGTTGCCCGCGTTCGTCGATAACCAGCTTTCGTACCAGCCCGGTTCCGCCGATGGCATCGCGAATCAGAATACCCCAGGTCGTCCGCTTCTTGGAAACGTTGACTTTGATTTCATCAGCGTCGATCTGTTTCTGCTGAACCTCATAATCGTCGAGCAGCATGGGAATCTCTGAGGCCTTGGACGCGGCTACCAGAACATCACGCAGGGGGACATTGCTGAGTTCGACCGGAATCAATTCAAAATAGCGGGGCGCAGTTTTCTGGCGGGACAGTTTCAGTTCCCAGCCAATCGGCCAGGGAGACTCTGTGGCTTCCCAGGGAGTGATCAGCAGTTCCAGCGAGCCCGAGGGGGTACGTGAGGGATGAAAGGCCAGGCCATACTGTTTGAGGGCAATCGCCAGTGCCGTCCCTTTGGACAGTTTACTGAGATCAGCTGAAATCGTATCACCGGCGGGTATCTGCGAAAAACGTTTCTGTGCTTCCAGGTCAAAGCGGACTGGCAGCGAACCCGGGAACTCCAGCTTGCGAACCGCCTGATCCAGGGTCAGGCCCTGGAGGTTTACTGGTGTTGCTTCAGAGAGGGCAGCAAAGACATTTTTGAACTGTGCATTCGAAAGTCCCCACAGTGGTTTACTGTCAGGCGATCCCTGGGCACCATAGACTCTCAGCTCATTAATCCATTCTTTGAGGCGGGCGACCTCGTTACGGGCAAACTTGCGTCCAGGAAACTGAATCACACCGTTACGATCCAGAGTACCGGTGACTCTCACCTCCCTTAGAGTCCCCCTCACATTTTCCTCGACGGATGGTTTATCATCCAGCACGGCACGTCGGGTGCGAATGGAGATTCCCAGATCCCGAAACGTCTGCCCCCATTGCTGGGCATACAGCGCCGAACCGTCGGCTTCCATTAACAGAGTCACAGTCACGTCCGTCTTCAACGGCGCGCCCTGCGGTTTCTCCTGCTTGGGAAACGTCACCTGGGCGGATACTGTCAAGACGCCGATGACCAGGATAGAAAACAGTACTGAAAGAGTGGCAGATTTCTTGATTTGATACTTCATATCTTTTGAGCTGCAATCGAAAGAAACAGGTTCAAAGAACTGCAACACGAGGCTGCACGAGCATGTGATATAACGATCTCTGGAGTATAGCAGATCATGCGCTGTCTGATGAGACCAAAACAGCCAGTGGCTACAATTCCCCCGTGGTTCTGATATCCTTGAACTATCCAGACATACCTGACAATTCGAAGTAGAGAGACAATCATGGAATGGGTCACACGAGCAGATTTTATTGATCGGCTGGAGCGGAACCTGATCTCATATGGGATCAGGCAGGATGTCATTCTGTTTTATCCCGTTGCCAGATTGACCGACGCCCTTCCCCTGCCCCCGGATACAACAGGCACCCCCATCGCCTATCCACACCCAAATCTCAACTGGTATTGTGTCTGTGATCATCAGGGATTTGTGTTGACTGTGAGTTCCGGGATGCAGGACTCGGATAATGTCTTTATTGAGACCGACTTTACTGAGCCGGAAAGTAGTTCTGCAGACTGGAAAGTCATCTCAGCAATAGCCCCCCTGGTCCGGTTTCTGGATGCCCGCTTTGGTTTAATCGAAAGCCGATGTGCTTACCGGAAAACGGGCCAATACTACGCCATGACAACCGACAGTCAACATGGAACTTATTACGTCTACGAAGCCGAAACAGAAGCGGAAGCATCGCAAGCCTGTGAAGCCTTGAGACAGGCACAGCCCAACGCGGAGTATTTCGTTCTATCGAAGGATGAATTCAATAAATCCTGTAAATAAACACGGAAGAGAACTCCATCGTCGGCCCCCATTACAACAAAATTGAAATCGGTTTCAGTAATCAGTTTCAGTCCTGTTATAATTGTCTGCTTGGGAACTCTTTTTTTCTTCCCAATTTCACGCTTCAACATCGCCCTCATTCATCATGCTTATTTTCTGGAGGTGTGAAGATGAAACCCAAACTGCTTGCAGCGGGGTCACTTTTATGTGTCGTCGCCATCGGCGGCCTGCTACTCATAAAATCGGACCCACAGCCGGTCACCAAATCCAAACCACTGGCGAAGCCGGGCATCCCGAAATTTCCAGGTCTGGGTTTGCGTATCAGCAGGGATCTGAAGCAAAAATCCCTACGGGTGACAGGCCGAGGAACGAAACGGGGGCAATCGATCATCCAGACTTCCCGTATCAATGAAGACGTATTCGAGTGGATCGTCGAGCAGCAGCCACACAAACTACATCTCGAAATTGCTTACCTGGATGAAAACGCTGCCGTGAAGCTGGAGCAGTTGAAGACACTGGAAGAAATTACGTTAATCAATACGAATGCCGGAGAGCAAACCGTCTTCCACCTGTTAAAACTCCCCGCACTGCGGAGGGTCACGTTTCGGAACTGCGGTATTACGGACCGCTCTATTTTTCTATTCGCTCAGATGCAGAATCTGGAGAATTTGAACCTGGAAAAAAACCGGTTTCTCCCTTTGACAGCAGGCAAAAGCTTAAGAAAACTGTTACCTCAAACAAACGTAGATTCGACAATCAGTCTCTTAGATTTACCAGTTCAGTTCGTCAGCCTGTCTGACAATCAGAATTCAGTGGAACAGGACCTGGAATTAGATGATGCCGGTTCCGGTATTTTCATTGGACTACATCAGCATGGCACGCGGCTAATCCTGATGGGCGACGGCGTCTCTATGAGTGGATCGAGTTCGCGCACCTCCCGGATCAATCGGGAGCTGTTCTCCTGGATCGCTTCCCAGAAACAATTAAAACGCATCTATGTGGAAATGGCCTGCTTCGAAGCTGAGGATACAGCTCTACTGACTTCACTCCCTGCACTGGAAGAGATTATCTTTGTCGGCACTAATATCGAAGATGAGACGATTCAGCAACTGGCCAGCATTTCTTCCCTGAAAAATATCACGATCAAGTGGGGAAATATTACCGACCATTCCATCTCCAGTTTCAACAGGATGCAGAACCTGAAATTTCTGGCGTTGGATCGAACTCCGTTTTTCCCGCTGAACGCAGTCGCCAAACTAAAAAAAACTTTACCAGACACTCAGTTGTACATTTTTTAGCATGCCACAAAAAAATCCCCCGGACCATTATTGATCCGGGGGACGGGAGGTCGTGTCAGTCAGGCTGCACCAGTGGTTCAACGTTTCTGACATTGACAGGCAGTCAGTGCCGACTCATTAAGCCAGCCCTCGTGCCTAAAGTCTAAAGGACCAGGACTAGGCGTCGATCAGACTTTCAACTTTCTTTAATTCTTCCTGTGCTTCCTTGAGACGCTTTTCAGCTTCAGTAACATCTTCCTGCTGTGCCTTCAGCGATTCCTGAGCGCCATTCAGATCATCCTGGGCATCGGCCTTTTCTTTATCGCTGGCCGATTCCAGTTTCTGCTTCGCTTCAGCAACCTGCTTTTCCGCTTCCACAACATCTTTCTTTTCCTGGCTGATGGTTTTCTGAATCGCAGCGATGCGTTCGTTGGCGTTTTTCAGAGCATCGACTTTGGTCTGAGCAAGATTCTTACGTGCTTCGGCAACACGTTCGTCAGCTTCTTTCTTTGCTTCCTGAACGTCCTGCTTGGCTGCCATCTGTGCTGCTGCCAGAGCTTTATCCAGCTCACGTTTGGCCTTTTCTACATCGTGCCGTTCTTCACTGATCTCTTCGGGATCTTCCCCTTCGCGCTGAGCTTCTTCCAGCTCTTTCATTTCTTCCTGGATCTGTTCAGTGCCGACACGGCGGGTTTCGTGGACGCGTTCTTCCGCATCCTGTTTGGCTTCCGCAACCTGCTGCTGACCTTCCTGTTTCGCCTTATCGATTTCCTTACGGGCTTCTTCGATCGATTCGGAATTGGTCTGGCAACCGACGAGAACCAGAGCGGCCAGTGCTGTTGCAGAACTGAGTTTCATTAAAGACATGATTTTCTCCTGTGCTTTCCTTAGTGCGGACCCTGTCCTCACTGACGTCTGAGCGGGCCACTTATGAGCAAATTGACTTCACTGTAATCTGATGTATCTTCAGGTCGCTCCCTCGCTCGTCAGCAATCTGCTTGAGGAAGCCTGCATTGTCTGAAATGGAAAAGCAGTTTCCGTGCCAGTCATACAGGTTGTACGAAATGCAGGTGTTTTCTCAGCTTAATGCGTGTCGGATAGATTTTCGGCAGGGCAGAAACAGACCCCGGGCTGAACGCCGGGCAGACAGTCAGATCGCTGATCGCGCAATATCATGGATGGGATCAACGTTGGTTGATAAGTAAGCACGAATTAGAGAGCGTTTCCTGGACTCATTTTATTTTGCCCAGTTACGATGTCGCTTTAGTTGGATTTAGCCGACATCTCATGCTGATATCCACCGAATGGCCATCATAGTCAAAAAATAAAGAAGACCGGTTTTTGATTTTTAATGGCTTTCTCCAGCAATTCTCTGAATGACTTAAAAAAGATCTTAAGCGAAGGAGAACTCACATTTTGATACTCTTGATCTATCAGCCTAACGATTAAATACAGCTGATCTGGTTCAATCACTTCTTCTTCGTAATCATCAATCATGGAATCACAAAGTCTATTGATTTTATGAAACACTTTCAAATCCCAAAGCCCAGAATAATCATCATCGTTATTCAACGAAATGAAATTGAGAAGAAGTGGATCATCAGGATACCTGGATCGTAATTGATCCTCGGCCTCTTGATTACAAGGTGAAAATATGCCTCTTCGACAATACTCGGTGAGTTGCATTTGAATGATTCCCGAAATTGTCCCCTGAAGCTAATGTCTTCAATGGCTCTGAACTGATCCCTTTCAATACAGATGCCGCTTCAACAGATCCAGGGGGTAGATCGTATCGCGCCAGCGGACGCCTCCGTTTTTCAGCGTGATCCAGGCGGAACGCCAGAAGGCAAACGTGAGTGCCAGCGAGGCGTAGAGTAGAAACGGGGTGATTGCCAGTCCGGACGAAAAGATCCAGCCCAGCAGCCCGTAAGTCAGGTGCAGCAACATGAGTGTCGCCAGAAAGCCGACCGTCTCTGCCAGGGGAAACAGGAAGGGCATCACGAACGGTACCAGAAAAAAGAGAACGTACAGCGTTGTGACAAAACAAAGTCTGCGAACCGAATAGTAGAGCGAGGCAAAGGCGTTCTTTTCAATTCCGGTGATCACTGCCCAGGCTGAGGGCTGCCAGCGGACCTGGAGTTCGTCAATGCCCAGATAGACATCCTGATGATAACCACTCTGCTTGATCAGCTTTCCCAGCTTGATGTCATCCAGTACGTCGAGCCGAATCGTTTCCAAACCGCCTGTCGCCTGATAGGCCGATCGCTTCAGCAGATTGAAAGCACCGATACCCACATAAGCATGTTTCCAGCGAGTCGGGATCAGCCAGAAAAATGTTCCCGAGGCAAGCAGGAAGCCGAAGTAAGTGACGAAGGCCCGCTCGAACAGGCCTCCCCGTGCCAGTCGGGGGAGCAGCGCCAGATGATCGAGCTGCTGACTCACAAAAATTCGGGTCGCATGCGTAATAGCCTGCGGCGAAAAGATAATATCCCCATCGGTAAACAGCAGCAGTTCTCCGGTAGCCTGTTGGGCCGCCTGGTGCATCGCATGGGATTTCCCCAGCCAGTCAGCCGGCAGTTCTTCGATGTGCAGGACCTGCATCTGGACCCGGTTCTCTGCCGCAGCCTGTGCAGCGATCCGCTCCATCATTGCACCGGTCTCATCGGTAGAGCGATCATTGACCGCGATGATTTCGAGATTGGGATAGTCAGAGGCCAGCAGGGAATTCAGGTTCACTTCGATTGTCGCTGCTTCATCCTTTGCGGGCACTATCACTGAAATCCGCGGCCACTGGTCAGGAATCGCGGTCCGGTTCACACAGCGGGAGATCTGTTTCTGCAGCATTGTCACCAGTGATGGTCCCAGCAGAACAAGCCAGAAGACAAGCGTCGCATAGCCCCAGATGGTGATCAGCGTGGCGGTCATCGCGGGAACTTTCCGTTATTGAATCCGGGGGGCGAGCAGATCAACAATCGACTGACCGATGCGGAGCGAAGATGTCGCTGCCGGCGAGGGGGCGTTTAACACATTGATCATGCGATCGGATTCGTCGATCAGAAAATCGTCGACCAGCGATCCATCGGGGCCGAGTGCCTGCGCCCGCACACCCGCTGGAGCAGCGACCAGATGCTCGGACCGGATCTCGGGGATCAACCGCTGCAGCGCTTCGACAAACGCAGGCTTGCTGAAGGAACGCCACATTTCGCCCAGACCTGTCTTCCAGTATTTGCAGGCCATCTTGAGAAAGCCGGGATAGGTGGCTGCTTCCAGCAGGTCACGCAGATTGATGTTTGATTTCGTATACCCCTCACGGGCGAAGGCCCAGACGGCATTCGGACCACATTCCACGCCGCCATGAATCATTCGGGTAAAGTGTACTCCCAGAAAGGGGAACTCCGGATTGGGGACCGGATAGATCAGTGATTTGCACAGGTGCTCCGCTTCCGGCTTGAGTTCATAGTACTCCCCCCGGAACGGGACAATCTTAGAATCGGGATGGGCGCCCCCCAGTCGGGCTACCCGGTCGCTGAACAGTCCGCCACAGTTGATGACCTGTTTCGCGGTAAAGTCACCGGCTCTGGTCTGCAGGGTAATGCCATCCGCATGATGCTTGATCCCGACGACCTCCGCACCGGTCTGGATCAGATGTCCCTTTTCCTGAATTCGCTCACCCAGCCGGACCGCCACCTGCCTGTAATCGACAATGCCTGTTTCGGGAACATGAATCCCACGGATGCCTGCCACATGCGGTTCGTATTCTTTGAGCCGGGCCTCGTCGATCATTTCACAGACGACCCCGTTCTGCTGTCCCCGCTCAAAAATATTGTCCAGGGCACCGAACTCGCTTTCGTCGACAGCCACGATCACTTTGCCGCACTCGTCCCAGGGAATCTCCTCGGCAGTGCAGAAGGCTTTCATCGCTTTGATGCCTTCGCGGCAGTTGATAGCACGCAGCGAACCAGGCTTGTAATAGATTCCCGAATGCAGGACCCCGGAGTTATGTCCTGTCTGATGCAGGGCCAGTTCGTTCTCTTTTTCGAGGATCAACACAGAGGTCTGGGGAAAGCGTTGCGTGATCTGCCAGCCGGTCGCCAGCCCGACGATACCCCCACCAATTATTGCGACATCTGCATTTTTCATGGATGACTTCTATACTCAAATGGTTGCCGGCAACATATACTCGGAATTCGATAATTAGATCACTGAATCTCTCTCACCTTCATGTTTATCATAACTTAGCAGGATCGGGGTTACAGGAAAACAATGGTTGAGCATGTTCGCGATTATTTAGAGCAACATCAGGATCGGTTCGTCGGAGAACTGGTTGAGTTTTTAAAAATTCCCAGTGTGAGTGCCGACTCAACTCTCAAAGCCGAAACCCGGCGGGGAGCTGAATTTGTCCAGCAACAGATGGAAGCCGCTGGTCTGGAAAGCCAAATCATCGAAACCGCGGGACATCCGATTGTTTACGGCTCCTGGAAAAAAGCAGAGGGGAAACCGACAGTCCTTGTCTATGGTCATTACGACGTGCAGCCCCCCGATCCGCTCGATCAATGGCAGACGCCCCCCTTCGAACCCGATATTCGCGATGGTCATGTCTATGCCCGCGGTGCGACCGACGACAAGGGGCAGATGTATACACACATTAAATCGGTCGAAGCCTGGATGAAGACGCAGGGAGAACTTCCCGTCAACGTGGTCTTCGTGATTGAAGGTGAAGAGGAAGTCGGCAGCGACAACCTCGATCGCTTCCTGGCAGAGAACAAGGATCTGGTTGCCTGCGATATCGCGGTGATCAGCGACACCAGCCAGTATGCCCCGGGCATCCCGGCGATCACGTACGGACTGCGGGGAATTCTCGCCTGCGAAGTGATTGTCAACGGCCCGCGACAGGATCTGCACAGCGGCGTGTTTGGCGGTGCGGTCACCAATCCTGCTAACGGTCTGGCCCGCATGGTAGCTGCTCTGCACGATGACCAGGGCCGCGTCCAGATTCCCGGCTTCTACGACAACGTCATCGAGCTCCAGCAGGAAGAACGTGACCAGTTCGCTGCCCTGCCCTTTGATGAAGCGAAATTCATGTCGGACCTGGGTGTCAAAGCAGTTTCAGGGGAAGCAGAGTTCAGCACACTGGAACGCCGCTGGGCACGACCGACGTGCGATGTGAATGGCATGGTCTCCGGATATACGGGTGAAGGTCCGAAGACAATCGTACCAGCCCAGGCGCGCGTTAAAATCAGTTGCCGACTCGTTCCCGATCAGGATCCAGCCGCCTTGACCAGAGCACTGGAGCAGTTCCTGCTCGAACAGTTGCCGGCGGGACTCACCATGAAGTTCATCGATTATCACGGCTGCAAGGGACTCGTGTTTGATTTCAACAGCCCCTACATGGCGGCTGCCCGTACTGCGATTGAACAGGCTTTCGGAACGGCTCCGGTCATGATTCGTGAAGGGGGCTCAATCCCGGTGGTCGAAACATTCCAGTCGCTGGTGGGCGTCGAAACGCTGCTTTTAGGCTGGGGACAGAATACCGATAACCTGCACAGCCCCAACGAACGTTTCTCCCTCGAAGCCTTCCGTCAGGGAACCCTGGCCAGTGCCCTGCTCTGGCAGGAACTGGCGAACATTCAGGTTTGAATTTCAGCGCAGATTGCTTGCTGAAATTTATTCAGGCGCAAGAGCCCCGAGTTTGGACAGTGCGCTTACTTCGAGTCAATCAGACCAGTTCGGGCATTGCCTTGTATTTATCGCGGTCGACCAGATAGCGGGGACGTCCCTGCAGGTCGTCGATGGTTGCAGATTCGACATCGATCCCCAGGTTGCGATACAGTGAAGCGAAGACTTCCTGGAAGTGCACCGGACGATCTTCTGCGTATTCACCCAGCCGGTTGGTTGAACCGATGACCTGGCCGGTCTTCATGCCGCCACCTGCCAGCAGTGCAGTTGAAACGCGGGGCCAGTGATCGCGGCCGGAATTGGCGTTGATCTTGGGAGTCCGTCCGAATTCGCCCCAGACGACTACGGTGACGTCGTCCAGCATTCCGCGGTTTTCGAGGTCTTCGACGAGTGCCGTCACACCCTGATCGAGCATCGGCATGTCTTCACGTCCGCGTTTGAAATTACCGCCGTGCCAGTCCCAGCGACTGAAGGCCAGCGTGACACAACGGGCACCGGCTTCGATCAGACGCCGGGCGGTCAGAAAGTCATCCAGCAGTTTAGGGCCGCCGTCCGCTCTTAATTTAGGAGTTCCTCGTCCGTAGCGGTCACGCAGCGTCTGATCTTCTTTCGAAAGGTCCAGAGCTTCGGCGAGTTTGCTGGAAGTCAGAATTCCAAAGGCCTGCTGGGTGAACGAGTCGAGGCCGTCCATCGTGCCGGAAGCGTCAACCTGGCTACGGAACTGATCGAGCGAGCTGAGTACTTTTTTACGGTCATTCAAGCGATCCAGGGTGATCCCGTTGAGGGTCATGTCGGCCATGCCTTCACCATTAGGACGGAAAGGCGCGTGTGCCAGTCCCAGGAAGCCAGGATCTCCCGCACGTGCCCATTCCATGTGGCCCATCTTGGGAGAGAGACCGAGGAACGGCGGGATCGAGGGATCGACGGCACCATATTTTTTCGAAAGAACCGAACCCAGGCTGGGCCAGCCGCCCAGGGGCTGGTTGTTGAAACGCTGTCCGGTCAGACACTGGAAGGCATCGTGCCGACCATCAGAGCCAACCATGGAACGGATGAACGTGAACTTGTCTGCCATCTGCGCCATGCGGGGGAACTGATCCCCGATTTCAATACCGGAAACATTGGTCTGGATGGCGTTGAATTCACCACGGATTTCACTGGGGGCATCGACTTTGATATCCCACATATCCTGATGCGGAGGACCTCCCGGAAGGAAGATCATGATGATGCCTTTGTGCTGCTTTCGTTTGGTAGTTGAAGATTCCGCCTGCAGCAGTTGGGGCAGCGAAAGTCCGCCTAAAGCGAGCCCACCGATTTGAAGAAAGTTCCTGCGTGAGATCCGGTCACAGAATTGACTCTTTTGAGAACCCAGAATCTTGAGCATCGTATCAGGTCTCCAAATCGTTTCAGGTGGGAATGTATGAGGAAGGCGAGCCACACCGAATTAGTTTATCAATCGCTAGTTCGGTCAGCCATATTAAAAATATCGGCGAGCCCTTATGTACCAGTATAGTTGTTTTTCAGCGGAAATCCAGTGCAGATTGCAGTAGCCAGACAATTTGTTCAGTATTTCGCCGCATCTCAGAAGCGTCTAATCGCGGAAGTAAAGGCAGGGACTCAAACGCTGTTGTGGTATTCTCCTCCCCAAACCAGGCGACCAGGGAAGGATCTGCGTGCTGTTCATTGCTTTCCCAGCGGGAAAATTCGACCGCCGGAAAACGGGTCTGCAGCTCTTGAATCAACGCCAGAGCCTCATCTTGAGGCAGGCCTGCCAGTGAGAATACGAACGGTCGCTGCAGCAATCGCTGCTGGAGCTTGCCGATCGTCGTCTGTTTCACCGGATGAATGACATCGGCCGCAATCTCTACCAGTGGATCGAGCACGAAACGACGATACCAGCAGGCGGGATGCGGAATCGTCAGTTTGTTGTTCTCCAGGATCAGTTGATTAAATAACAACAGGTCCAGATCCAGTGTGCGGGCGCCCCAGCGAACCTCGCGAACCCGCCCCAGTTCCGTTTCTATGGTCTGAAGTTCTGTCAATAATGCCTCGGGAGAGAGCTCGACGGAGAGTTGGGCTGCGCCGTTCAGAAAGATCGCTTCTGTCTGACTGCCGACAGGAGTGGTTTCGATCCACTGACTGAGCTTTCCGACTACGATATCAGGGTGAGCATCAAGCCGCTGCAGGGCCCGGTCAAAGGTCTCCCGGACATTTCCCTGATTTCCCCCCAAGGCGATATAGCAGTCAGGCATTGGAATTCCGGCAGTCAAAAGAAGCGTAAAATGAGAGGACGACTGCCTGCAGTTTAGTGAATTGAATCAGAAGTGCAATTCCGCGGCTGCGGCTCACACTAGACGTCGAGACCTGCGAAAGTATTTCGCATTCCCGGAAATGTGCACGCTGTGAATGGCTTACATGCCGTGGTTGTGCATTTCTGTGGTGGCATTTTCGAACAGGGCATTCGTATTCGTACCCACGGCTGCGATGGCAGCCACACATGCCAGGACAATCGCGGCCAGCATCACTGCATATTCGACAGCCGTCGGTCCATCTTCTTCACAGAGTAAGTTCTTGAGAAATTGCATTGTTCGATTCCGCTATTCATACCTGTCATATTTTTCTGGAGTCCGCTGATCAGTCAGAGAGCGAACCATCCCCTCAATTCCGTAAACTATGACGCATGTTTAAAATTAGCTCATATTCCTGATCGAAAGCTGGAAAAACTGGCGAAGGTGTCCAAAAATCAGCTAAATCGGTAAGAGTTGCAGGTTTTTCCCGCAGGAATTAACGGGAAAGCAACTTGCAGGTCTGTTCAGACTGGCATAATCGGTGCATCCCTGTCACAATAAGAGACAGAAGACCGCTCCCGGACCTGAGTTATCATTTTTCAGGCTGTGCCGGTAGCGAGGATTGTGCGACTCAGTTCGCTGCTTCCCATTTCGTTAACTTTATTGGACAGGATACAATTGTTATGGCCAAAGAAGAGGCCATCGAAGTCGAAGGTACTGTAACCGAGGCGCTGGCAAATACACAGTTTCGAGTCGAACTGGAAAACGGACACCAGGTTCTGGCGCACGTTGCCGGCAAAATGCGCAAGCACTTTATCCGTATTGTGCCCGGCGATAAGGTTGTGGTTGAGGTCTCTCCCTACGATCTGAATCGTGGACGCATTGTGTATCGGGAAAGGTAAAGGCCCGCGGCCTGCCAGCCCTGCTTGTGGAATTCACAGCCACAGGAGTTTTCACTGATGACGTGTAATCTCCTGTTGTTGCTTTGCGTGCCGGGCTGAATTCGATACGTTCTTATTCCCCCAGACCGACTTGCGTTCCCGGAAGACATATGCCCCAGGACTCAGCCCAGCTGGACTCTCTCCCGTTCGTGCAACTGTTTACCGACGGCGCCTGCCGTGGCAATCCGGGTCCGGGAGGTTGGGGAGTTATTCTGCGTCATCCCTCGACCGGCACCGAAAAAGAATTCTCAGGTGGAGAGGCAGAGACCACAAATAACCAGATGGAGCTGCAGGCAGTCATCTCCGGTCTGGAACTGTTAAAGAAACGTTCGCGGGTCGAAATCATTACCGACAGCGTCTATGTTGCGAAGGGGTCCAAAGAGTGGATGCCCAACTGGAAAAAGAACAACTGGCGCCGTCGCGAAGGGAAAAGCTGGAAGCCCGTCAAAAACGAAGAGCTCTGGCGGCAGCTGGATGAACTGCTGCAACAGCACGAGGTGCGGTTCACTCAGATCAAAGGTCACAGCGGACATCCAGAAAATGAACGCTGTGATGAACTGGCTGTCGAATATGCGTTGAAGCTGCAGAATCAGACTGATCTCTAATTTACCGGTTCCGGAATGCGATGACCGAACCTTCCCTGGACACACCGATTCAATTTCTACAAGGAGTCGGATCGGAACGCGCCGAGTTGCTGGCGAAGCTGGGAATCGAAACGGTAGAAGACCTGCTCTGGCATCTGCCCCGGAGCGTACTCGATCTGACAGACGTCCGCCCCGTAAATGAACTCGAGGAGGACCAGCTGGCTTCGGTCTGCGGAAAAGTGGTTGACCTCGACGCCCGTACGATTTCCCGTGGACGGACCATCTCCGCCATTCTCCTCGACTGCGGAACCGGCTTCCTCAAGGGAACCTGGTTTAACCAGCCCTGGGTCATCAAGCGTTTCTTCCAGGGGCAGTTGCTGATGTTCTCCGGCAAGCCCAAACGACGTTCGGGCAAATGGGAAATGTCGCATCCCCAATACCAGGTACTCGAAGAAGATCTCGATGATCCCCAGGGGGTCGTACTGCCCCGGTACAGCCTGACCGAAGGCATCAAAATGTACCAGATGCGACGCATGGTGCGGACCGCGGTAGAGGAATATGCACAGCTGATTCCCGACTACCTCCCCGAACCGTTTCGCGAAGAACACGGTCTGCTGCCGCTGGCACAGGCGGTGATCCAGATGCATAAACCACAGACAATGCAGGAATACGAAGCGGGCGTCCGTCGCGTTATCTTTGATGACCTGTTGGAATTTCAACTGGGCCTGGCCATGCGTCGGCGGCAATGGACCTGCGTTGACAACGCACCGCTGATCAAGGTGACTGCCAAAGTCGATGCCCGGATCCGACGCCTGTTTCCGTTTGACTTCACAGAGGGACAGGACCAGGCAATCCAGGAGATCAAAACGGATCTGGGTTCCGGTCGCGCCATGCATCGCATGCTGCAGGCGGACGTGGGTGCGGGAAAAACGGCCATCGCGATCTACGCCATGCTCGCGACGATTGCCGCAGGCAAACAGGCGGTTCTGATGGCCCCCACAGAACTGCTGGCTGTCCAGCACTGGGATACGATTAATCGCATCCTGAATCAGAGTCGGGTCAAACGATGCGTACTGACGGGCAGCCTGTCCTCAGCAGAGCGGAAAGCCACGCTGGAACAGATCGCCTCCGGTGAGCAGCAATTGATTGTCGGCACCCAGGCCGTGGTCCAGAAAGATGTGCAATATCACGATCTGGGACTGGTGATTATCGACGAACAGCATAAGTTCGGTGTGATGCAGCGGGCACACTTCACCAGCGAAGCGAATACGCCTCATATGCTGGTGATGACGGCCACCCCCATTCCCCGCAGCCTCTGCCTGACTCAGTTCGGTGAGCTGGATATCTCCATCAATTCCGAACTCCCACCGGGCAGACAGCCTGTCACCACCAGTCGCATCTCGACGACTCCTCAGCGGAAGAAAGCCTGGGATTTTCTGCGGGCTCAAATCGAGGCCGGCAGGCAAGCCTATATCGTCTGTCCGCGGATCGACTCCGAGCTCGAGGAAAACAGTCGATCCAGTGCGGAAGAAGTCTATCGCAAACTGCAGAAAAGCGAACTGGCCAGTGCCTCGATCGGCCTGGTTCATGGCCAGATGGATCGCGAGGAGCGGGCCCAGATCATGGAACAGTTCCACCAGGGCAAGATTCAGGTGCTGGTCTCCACGACAGTGGTAGAAGTGGGAGTCGATGTGCCTAATGCCACCTTAATGGTGATCCTGCAGGCAGACCGCTTCGGACTCTCTCAGCTACACCAGCTGCGTGGCCGTGTCGGTCGTGGTATTCATTCCGGATACTGTTTTCTGTTTTCGTATACCGAAAGCGAGGAGGCACTCAAGCGGCTGGCCGTCATGGAACAGACGACCAACGGCTTCGAGATTGCCGAAGCTGATTTTCAGGCCCGTGGTCCGGGTGACATCTTCGGAACCCGCCAGCATGGTGAGCTGCCTCTGCGTGTCGCCGACCTCAGACGCGATGACGACCTGCTGCAGGAAACACGTGAGATTGCGCTCCGACTGGTTGAAAAAGGGGAGTTTGATCAGCCCCGCTTTGCGC
Organism: Gimesia chilikensis; assembly: GCF_007744075.1. Classification (NCBI taxonomy): domain Bacteria; kingdom Pseudomonadati; phylum Planctomycetota; class Planctomycetia; order Planctomycetales; family Planctomycetaceae; genus Gimesia; species Gimesia chilikensis. Next base: position 5,760,187 of record NZ_CP036266.1, read on the forward strand.
CGCTGAAGATTCGCGTCCTGGACCGGTTCGGACAACTGCTGGACCTCGGACAGAGCGGTTAAACGCTGTCAGGTCTGGACGCGATTCGAGAACCAGGCAGCCAGCGTTCCATTGGCAATCACCGGAAACCAGGCAGCCTGATCGGGCTTGAGCAGATTGGCACTTCCCATGTAAAGAAAACATTGGGAGATGGCAAAGATCACTCCCATCACGCAGGAACAGATGGCGATATTCAGAATCTGGCTGCGGCTCTCTTTCCGGAGTACAAAGGGAATCGCCATCAGCACGGCGATCAGGTTCATGAACGGTCGCGTCAATCGGGAATGCAGGTCGAGCTTCTGCTTACGAATGGAGAGATCACTGAACGAGGGATTGTTAATCCGGGCGATCAGTTCGGGCGTCGAAATCAGCGAGCTGGAATTACGGTTACACAACTGATCGCAGCCCACGTCAGTTACGATGAAAATATCATTGGGATTCTTGCCAGGTAGTATCATCTTACGGGCGAAGGCCGCGATATCCAGGTCTTCATACTTCGGGAGTGCATCCTGCAGCACCCAGCCACCAGGCCGCGTTTCAGTCCCGGAAATGTAGTGTGCATGGGGGGCCTTCACGGTTACAAAATCGTGCACGGTCGGCTTGGAAAGAACGAACTCCGCATTCACCATCCGCTGTTCCGTGAGATACAGTTCCTGCCCGTTGATCATGATCCGGGTACTGAAATCATAGACCGGCTCAACGAACTGCGCGCTGGTATCCATCTTTCCCCGTTCTGCCTGAACCTTGTCGGCAATGCTGGGAAGAACCAGTTCCTGGTTGGCGATGATAAAACCGTTGACAATGATCGTCGCGATGGTCAGTGGAATCGCCAGGCGATAAGTCGGAATGCCGGCGGAAAGTACGGGGTTGAGTTCCCCATGTCTTACCATCAGCGAGAACACAACCACAGCAGCCAGCACGGTCAGAATCGGACTGACCATATCAAAGAAGACACTGGACTGGTACAGATAGGTCTCGGCCATCAGCCAGAGCAGCCCACCTGAGGAATCACCTTCCTTCAGACCGGCCTGGAATTCATCGATATTTGTGAATCCGTCAAAGACGACATACAGACCATAGGTGGCTATGAATCCGATGATGAACACATGGAAATATCGTTTCAGAAGATAACGGTCAAAAGTTGTAAACACGGTTTCCGGTCGCTGTCAGAGACTGAATAGAGAATGGATACCTCAAATCTGAGATTGTGGGGCGGGTATTACATCGCAATCCCCGAAATGGGTCAATATCAGGAAACAGAACAGGAAGTGCACATAAATACACACCTCGATTTTAGCTGACTTTTTGGCACTTCAAAATCAGTCAGAGTGGCGTTTATTGTGAATTTCCAAAAACAGTGAGAAAAGAAACTTGCATAAGTCATTTCATTTTTGCAGTTTATGGGCTATTCGAGCTTTTAGGAACTTTCCAACTCTCGACATTTAATCCGCGTAGTGAATAATACTCACGGAGCAGAGTGATCTCAAAACTGTCAGAAACATCAAAGGTTTTTGATTACTTTAGCTAATTTAAAAGCTATCTTTTGGGAGTATTCAATTTCGAATTGAGCCGTCTGAATCTGATTTTTATGAGGGGAAGATCGAGTGGTACGTAAAGATGCAATAATTCGGTTGCACAAGCAACTGTTGAACCGCCGCGATGAGCTCACCAAGCTTGTGAACGACAGTTCGGAAGGCTCCTCAGCCAGCCAGTCCTCCGTGGAGGACAGTGGTGACGCCGCGATTCGCCAGACACGACAGGATCTGGAATCTCACCTGGCAGAGCTGGAATACAAAGAACTGATGCAGATTCGGCGCGCGATCTCCCTGATTCAGGAAGGACGTTACGGTCACTGCGAGAGCTGCAATAAGAATATACCGATTGCACGGCTTAAAGCGGTTCCTTACACGATGTTTTGTGTCAGTTGTGCACAACAGCGCGAATCGATGGGTTTATCCACGAGTGATGTTCATGGCGATTGGGAAAACGCCTACGAGTTCGAAGGACGTCTTAACGATCAGGAGTACAGAATTCACGATTTGGATCTCGAAAAATAATCCCCCCCTCCGATAATAAACGACACAGGGTCACGCTCGACCGACTGCGTTTATTATCTGATCTCTCCACAACACGATGTCCCCTCATTCCTGTTACGATTCCCGGAGAGTGTGATTGCAGTCAATCACCAGACCCTGCTTTGTTACTGGAAGCCCGCGTAGATTCAGTTGGACTTCCGTAATCAAATCGTTCGGCACTTGGCGAAGGATTGCCTTATTTTGCCGTGGTCAGCAATAAGCTGAAATGCAAAAAAAGATCCTGGGTCACGCTGAGAGATTTGCAACATGAAGAATCGATATCCTTTGCTGGCAGTCATTGCCATCATTGTCTCCATTTCGTTGTGGAATACCTGCTTCGAGTCACCGCTCAGTTCACGTCAGCTGGAAGCGAAGATTCCTTCTCAGGGTAATGCCCGTCAACCAAATGCAGCGATGTTGTCTTCCGCATCTTCTCTGCACGATGGAAGCAGGCATCTCGCCAAGATCGCCAAACTCGCGACCCCCAGTGTCGTCCACATCCAGTGCGAACGGCAGACTCCCCGTGGCGCAGTTGAAGAAACCGGATCCGGTGTCATCGTTCGCGGTGAGGGAAAACCGGGGTTATTCATTGTTACCAACCGCCACGTCGTGCGTGACTCAAACGGACCTGCGATTTCAATCCAACTGCACGATGGACGCGTTATCAACCCGACTCATAAATGGGAAGATAAAGATACCGACCTGGCGATCCTCAAGATTGACGTGACCGATGTTACTCCGGCCGACTGGGGTGACAGTGACAAACTGGATATTGGTCACATGGTCCTGGCCATGGGCAGTCCGTTTGGTCTGAGCGAATCGGTGACCCTGGGTATTATCAGCGCCAAAGGACGCCGTTCTCTGCAACTGGGAAGCGGATCAGAGGTACTGAACCAGAACTTCCTGCAGACTGACGCCGCCATCAACCCGGGAAACAGTGGCGGTCCGCTGATCGACCTCGAAGGTAAAATTATCGGGATCAATACTGCAATTGCTTCCAACAGTGGTGGTAACGACGGAATCGGATTCAGTATCCCCAGCAAGCTGGTACAACACGTCTTTACACAGCTCCTGAAGTACGGGCAGGTCTATCGCGCTTACCTGGGTGTCCAGCTCGATCCGGAATTCAGTATCGGGACGGCAACCCGATTGAACATGGACCGTGTGCGTGGTGCCCGTGTGGTCAAAGTAATTTCTAACACGCCGGCTTCCCGCGCCAACCTGAAATATGATGACATCATTCTCAGTTTCGGCGGTATTGACGTTCTGGATCAGAACCACCTGATCAACCTGGTCTCCCTGACGCCGATCGAACATCGTGTGAGTGTCGTTCTGCTGAGAGATGGCCGTAAGGTCAACGTGATGGTGGAACTGGCGAACCGCCGGATTCTGGACGAACTGGAACGCAAACAGCGCGAATCACAACAGTCATCCCGACGCTTTGGTACCTCTGCTGAGCCGATGAGCTTCCACAAAGTCAAACACGCATCCGCCACAGAGGATCTGGCCGGACTGGGGGTTCAGCCCATGAACGCAGATCTGGCTGCTCAGCTCGGTTTCGCACAAGGTCAGGCAGGTCTGCTGGTCTTAAGTGTCGACGAACAGAGTTCATTCTCTGGCGTGGTCGATCTCTATGATGTAATCGAAGAAGTCGCTGGTTCACCAGTCCGTAGTCTGCAGGACTTTCGCCAGGCACTGGATCAGCATCGGGATCTGAATTCGCTGGTCCTGAAAATTTCTCGTGGCAAGCCGGGATCAGTGCAGCAGCAACTCGTCATCTGGCAGAGGTAGTCACAGCCCGGCACGACATTATTCCGACATCCACTCACCATCCCGCTACAGACAGTTAGCCGGATCAGTGATCACAACCGTATTCAAACCAGACTCGTTTCGTTGTTCAACAAGGGTTCTGCTTCAACGAAAAAAGCCAGGTCAGTAATGTACTGACCTGGCTTCGGTTTGAATCTTAGATTCGCAGAGAACTTAGTCGCGGTAGAAGCGAGTCAGTTCTTCGAACAGCAGAGGATCGCGGATCGAATCGCTGGCGAGACGAGCCCGGAACCGCTGGTTGCCTTCGACACTGCCGCGTACGATGACCTGGAACTGAACCGAGTCACCAGGTGCCAGACCTGCCAGAGATTTGAAGACGACCACACCGTTCTCAGCGATGTGCTGAGTGGGACCGGTGGCAGAGATCAGCTCAACTCCGGGAGGCAGTTCGCAGGAGACAGAAACGTTCTGGGCAGACTTGCTACCGTCGTTCTTGACTACTACGTTGTAACCTGTTTCGGCTCCGATTTCGACCGGATCGTTCAGGTCGGCAATTTCCAGAACCAGCTGGGCGACCCCTTCGATACGGGTCTGAATCTGTGCATCGGATTTCACGTTGTGTTCAGACAGAGCACGCACGTGGTGCACGTAGTTGCCGATAGTTTTGGTTTTCAGTTCGACGTTGACATTGGCTGACTGACCGGGCTCCATACGTCCCAGGAACCAGCTGATGGTGGAATCTTCAGGATTGAACTGACCGCCACGATCGGCTTTGACGAATTCGAATCCTTCTGGAACTTTATGCAGCACGCGAACGTTGTTGGTAGCAGCAGCACCGTCGTTGACAGTAGAAATTGTGTACTGTGCAGAACGGCCTTTGTAACGCAGTCCGGGACCTTCGATGGCAACCTGAACTTTAGGAGCGATCACGTTCACACGAGCCTGAGTTTCCTGAGCCAGACCACCTTCAGCCTTAGCGACAACTTTCACAACCTGTTCGCCACCCAGGACAGCTGCCAGGGCCAGACGGATGGTGCGGGTTTCGCCAGGATTCAGCGAACCGACCTGCATCTGCAGATACTCGGCAGTCACATGTTCCAGACCTTTAGGAATTTCAGCTTCCAGCACAACGTTGTGCAGGGTACCTGTTCCCGGGTTGGAAATGGTGACAGACTGTGAAGCAGGCTCACCAATCATGACATTGGTAGGACCTTTGACTGCAACCTGCAACAGAGGCTCAGCAACCATGAAGGATTCAGTCAGAGAGTTGGTAAACCGAACATTCGCTGCAGCGGTAATAGCACCTCGCTGGCTGGGGATCATTGAGATCTCGATGGTTTTGGTTTCACCGGCGTTCAGTGAATCAAACTTCCATTCGAGATGATCCTGGCTGGCAATGGGCCGGGGAGTGGCATCTGTCAGACGAACTGATACCGGGAAGAAGGCTTCCACAACAACGTCCTTGGCAGATGCTTTACCTTCGTTGGTGACTTCCAGTGCGAACTCGCATTCCTGGCCAACGTTGATTTCACTTTTCTTGATCCACTTATGAGACACTTTGGCTTTCGCAACTTCAGAAGCAGTTCCGACAGGCTTCACCTGCACGGCTGCTGCACGACGTTTCTGAGGTGTGGAAGTAATGGTCACACCGGAAGGCTGAGTAGCAGTTTCTTCCTGTGCAGCTTTTCCAAAGGTCAGATGATGTTTGTTTTCTACAGCCTGACGATCAGGAATCCGGGGAATTGTCAAACCAGGTGCCTGAGGAGCAGGCTGTTTGAATTCGGTTGGCGTCCGGAATGGATTCTGACCACTGCCGGCACTGACCTGCTGAATTTTGCCCTGTGTACCTTTATGATGCTGAAACTCAGCATGCACGATATTCTTTTTAGACTGATCCGCATTGAACTCTTCAAAACGGTACCGCTTCTGCTCTCCAGCCGGTTCCGCGTGGTCTACCTGCTGAAAAGCGGACTGCTTGACTTCAGCCTGCTGTTGTTTCTGCTCCAGGCGACGGTAAGGGCGTTCCTGACCGAACAGCTCCTTGTAATAGTTCGGGACCTGGGACATACGGGCTTTACCCGTGGGCTGGTACTCTGCACCAGGCTGAGCCGCAGTCTGCTTCGGCTGGGAAATGGTGATATTTCCCGAGGTGCCGGCAGCTTCACCCGTAGACTTCTGTCCGGAGAAGTACTGAATACTGGCTTTGGAATTGGAAGGGGGAACAGAATCAAAGGGAGACTTTGATTCCATCATGCGATCATCGGCGGTTGCGATACTCGCACTCATTACCATGGTTGAAAATATCGCGAGCATCTTTTTTCCGCGTCGCATTGTGTTTCTCCTTACCGATAGGAACTTACTGCTGGATAGGGATGTTTGAGTTACTGGATTTGACATGATGAGAATTGTGAGAGCTGTAGTATCTGGATCATGCACAGGAAGGTTTTCTACTTTTATCCATCTCTCTCTATCGGGTGTAACGATTCACTTAATTGAACGAGTTGTAATGATTTTTTAAAATAAATCGGAATTATAAGCTTTTCCGGTTATTCCGATTGCACCAGTCCCGATATTTCACAGAGCACATCCAATAACACAAACCACTACACAGCAACACCTTAAGAACCGAGCCCCATTCCCGAATCGATTCCTGGATCATCCACAGTTCCCTAACCTTCCTATTCTGGCAAACAGGTCCCTGCAGGTGAAACCGGGCCCTCAAATCCTGCAAAACACGATTTTCATTTTCTGGCGATTGACTCATGGGTACTTAGACTCAAAATGACTGTTAGCTTACGGTCCGGCACCGGATCCCTTATTTTCGAGTCATACAGCAGGCAAATATGAGTTTATCCGCTTCAGAGACAGGCCATTCCATGCGTCAGCACAAGACGCTGAAGGTCTACCTGCTGGGCTGTGTGGACTTTGATTCCCTGCTGACACTGCAGGAACGGGCTCTGCAGGAGATCCATTTCCAGCAGGACGAGTCCGCTATTCTGTTTGTCTGTGAACACCCGCCCATCGTCACTGTGGGGCGTGAAGGCAGCCATTACCAGCTGTCCGGGGCCTATCATGACCTGAAGGCGAAACAGATTGAAGTTCGCTGGACGAATCGGGGAGGCGGAGCCCTGCTGCATGCCCCGGGGCAACTGGCCGTTTATCCCCTGTTCCCCCTCAAACAGCTGGGCATTGGCATCAGCGAATTCCGGGATCGCCTGCAGCGGGCAACACGCAGTGCAGCCGGGGAGCAGGGTGTCGACTGTGAAACCTGTCCGGATGACTCAGGAATTTTGGGCCGTTGTGGACAGTTTGCCTTTCTGGGGGCTGCGATCAAATCCTGGATTTCTTACTATGGTTTGTATATTAATGTGTCTCCCGATATGAAACTGCAACGTCTGATCGACGCCAATCGATTTGACCACCGCGTGACTTCCCTGTCGGCAACGCTCACGCGGGAAGCCAGTATGGGTTCGGTTCGCGAAAGCATGATTCGCAACCTGGCTCAGCAGTTCGGCTATCCGGATCCCCACATTTTTACACGACACCCCTTACTGCATCGAGTAAAGAAGAAAGTTTATGTCGACACTTAATATCATCACCGATCCCGCCCCCGCACCCCGGCAGCGTCTTCCCAAGTGGCTCAAACGGCCCATGCCGAAGCCTGGTATGGCTTTCACCAGCAACGTGATCGAAGACCTCAACCTGGTCACCGTCTGCGAAAGTGCCAAATGCCCGAATCGCACCGAATGCTGGTCACATAAAACAGCGACACTGATGATCCTGGGAAATGTCTGTACGCGACCTTGCGGGTTCTGCTCGATCGCCAAGGGGAAAACCGAAACCGTTCAGCTGGACGAACCCGAACGCGTAGCGGAAGCAGCCGCCCGTCTGGGCCTCGAACATGTGGTGATCACCTCTGTCACGCGTGACGACCTGCCGGACGGCGGGGCAGAACACTTCTATAACTGCATCCTGGCAGTCCGCGAACGGACCGGGGCAGACATCGAAGTCTTGACTCCTGACTTCCGTGGAAATCGTGATGCCATTCAGCGGGTGATTGAAGCTCATCCTGATGTGTTTAACCACAACACCGAAACGGTGCCGCGTCTGTATCACCGCGTCCGTCGGAACGCCGTCTATCAGCGGACCCTGGATCTGCTGAAGCAGGTGAAAGACACTGATCCGAGCATCGTCACGAAAAGTGGTCTGATGCTGGGTCTCGGCGAAACACGCGAGGAAATACTCGAAGTCTGTGCCGATCTGCGGGCCGTTGGCTGTGACATCGTGACCATCGGCCAGTACCTGCAGCCGACGCCTGAGAACCTGCCGGTTGAGCGATTCCTGCCGCCGGAAGAATTCGATGAAGTGGGCGATCAGGTGCGGGCACTGGGATTCAAACTGGTGGCCAGTGGTCCCTTCGTCCGTTCCAGTTATCATGCAGGCGAAATGGCATCGGTACTGGGGAAAGAGTCCTGAATGCCGACCCCGATCACGGTTCCTCCCCTGGAAAATCAGGACCAGAAACTGACCGTCAGTCTCTGGCTGACACGAACGGGAGAACCGGTTAACCGGGGAGACCGGGTTGTCGAACTTCTGATTCCCGGTGTGACGTTCGATGTGGCTGCCCCCTGCACCGGAACACTTGCCCGTTGTGAATGTCGATCCGGAGACGAAGTGCACGAGGGAACCGTACTGGGCTGGATCGAACCTTCCGAAGCCAGTCCTCCAGATGAAACAGCCGCCTCTGGACCTGAGTGATCAGAAACAGAAATGCCATGACAACCGACCAGATCCGAGGTCATCAAACGATTCTGGAAATGCTCGACCGGGCCCTGTCCCGCGGACGACTGCCGCACGCGCTGCTATTCGCCGGTCCGGTGGGCGTGGGTAAGAACCGGGTTGCCCGTTATCTTGCCCAGTGCCTGTTCTGCGAACAGACTCCCTCAGACCAGCTCAGTTGCTGTCGCGAATGTAACTCGTGTAAACAGATGGCCGCCGGCACGCATCCTGATTTGATCAGCATCGAATGCCCTCCCGACAAAGCCATCCTCCCCTTAAGCCTGATCATCGGCAGCGAGGAGCGGCGGGGCCGCGAAGGGGTCTGTTATGAAATGTCGCTCCGCCCCATGACCGGGAATCGAAGGATTGCGGTCATCGACGACGCTGACAAAATGAATGCCGAGAGTGCCAACGCACTGTTAAAAACCCTGGAAGAGCCCTCGGCGAATTACCTGATGATTCTGATCGCCAGTGAGTTGGATGCGATCCTGCCCACGATTCGTTCCCGCTGCCAGCTGATCCGGTTTGCTGAACTCTCTGCAGACGATGTTTCCGAACTGCTGCTGGAACATCAACTGGCGGAGTCTCCCGAACAGGCGCAACAGGTTGCCCGACTGTCGGGGGGCTCGCTGGATGTCGCCAGCCAGTTGCTGGATGAGAACCTGCAGGAACTCAGGACGAGCATCACACGACTGTTGTGCCAGCATCCCTTCCGTCCGCAGGCGTTTTCACAGGCGGTGATCAAAGCCGTGGATGATATCGGCGGCAATACTGCTGCTCAGCGGAAAACGGCGCACTGGATCCTGCATTTCTGTGCCGACTTCTATCACCAGGCATTACAGACGGCCGCCGGACATGAGTCGGCGGTGAACAATGCGCAGATCGACAAATTTGTGAACGGATTCCCCGGCTCAACCGAAGACCGGATCGAGAAGCTGGGTTCGCTGCTGGATCGACTGCTGGAAACCGAAGAACAGATCGATCGGAACGCCACGATCAGCCTCTGTATCGAAAACCTGAGCGAAGACCTCCGGGCGCTGCAGAAAAGCACTCCCTGAACGCAAGTGCCAGTAACGGGGCACAGTCTGCTTTTTAAAAAAAAGGATTTCGCCCGAATCGATAGAGATTGATCCCTGCTGTTCGGCTATAATAGAATCTTAACAGCAGAATCCACGCTTCTCCTGCAGAGGATTCTTCCCGAGGGATCCGCGGGCCATTCTGCTGCTGTTTCTGATCTCCATTCGATGAAATTATCATAGATGAATAACGAAGTCTCAGGTTACATCGTCCGCTACGGGTCAACCCGCATGATTGGCGAGTTCTCCGCCAAGGGCCTTGATGAGCTGCCACGAAATGCCTCAGTCATTGTCAAAAGCGATCGCGGTCATGAATGGGGTGAAATACTCTCTCCCGCCACGGACCGCGTGCGTTCCTTCATGAAAGATACCAAAACCGTCGGCCGCATCATTCGTCCCGTCACCGATGATGATTATCGCCTGCGCGACAAGAATCGACACGAGGAACGCACAGAGTTTCTAGGCTGCCAGGATCTGGTGAAAGAACACAAGTTGCAGATGCAGCTGGTCGATGTGGAACATATTTTTGGTGGTGAAAGGATCATCTTTTATTACCTGGCCGAGAAACGCGTCGACTTCCGCGAACTGGTCAAAGCGCTGGCCCGCAAATATCGATCACGGATTGAAATGCGACAGATTGGTGTCCGGGATGAAGCCAAACTGCTGGCCGACTACGGCGACTGTGGCAAAACAGTGTGTTGTGGAACACATCTGACCGAAATGCCACCGGTATCCATGAAGATGGCCAAACTGCAGAAAACCTCACTGGACCCCAATAAGCTTTCCGGTCGCTGTGGCAGACTCAAATGCTGCCTGCGCTACGAGTACGACACTTATCGCAGTTATAAAAAAGAACTGCCCCCGGTCGGCTCATTCGTCGTCACGGAACAGGGGGAGGGAAAAGTCACCAATCAGGATATCCTTTCGGAATGCGTCCAGGTGATCTATCCTGATTCGCGAAAATCAATTGTCCATAGAAAAGATATTCAGGAAGTCATCAAGAAGAAAAAAGGGGAAGGCCAGCCCCCCGGGAACGGGAAATCACTCAATCAAAAACCGGCACGCTGAAATTGGCCAGATCGGGATTGATTTTCCTGAAATTCCCAATGATAATTTCTCGCTATCTGAAGCGCAATCTCCTAAGATAGTATTGACGAAGGTCTCTGTGACAGAAACACTGGATTGTAACAACATCAGAGACTGCAACCGCTCGAGTAAGAAGGTATGGGTGAAAACATGACATTTGCAACCAATCTAACCCGCCCCAAACTGCAATATCACCCGAATGCCTACGACTTTATCTTTGAAGCGTTGCAGCAGGCGCAAGAGATTTACGCCCATTCCATCTCTGAACTTTCCGAACAGGAAGAAGCTCACGTTTCGGGACAGGAACTCCTGGAGGGAGTGCGCGTTCTGGCCCTCAAACAGTTTGGTCTGATGACCCAGACTGTATTCAAACAATGGGGCGTGCACTCAACCAAAGACTTCGGCAAGATGGTCTTCGAAATGATCGAGCATGGCAGAATGCGGAAGACCGACAATGATCGCCTGGAAGATTTCGTCGACATCTACGACTTCCAGCAGGCGTTCGACGCAAACTACATCATCGACACCAGCGAAGTCTTCACACGCAACCCGGCATAAAGACCGATTCGCCGCGACTCTGGCACCTGCCCGTCAGTCCCCATTTTCACCTCTTACAATCCTCGTCTGCGCACGCTGCTGCGCTCCGTAAGTTTTTGCGTTTAACCAACTTTGTTAAGTTATCGTTATTGCAAAAAAAACCTTACGTGATACACTCCCCGGATAGAGTTTTTGCTGGAGTTTTACTTGTAGGTTTTTTGATCCTTTGAAAAACCTGTGCTGACTGTTGCCCGGAATCATATGAGGTTTTGAGGTTTTACAACAAGATTTACAACGGCTTATTAAATGGGGTTAACTCTAAGGATGAGGTTTTCTACCGTCGCTCGCTACTCGCCCGTTCGTCCTGTTCCCAAACTCATCACTCTAACCATCAGCACGCTCTTCTGCTCCGCTCCCTTGCTGGCAGCAGAAACATCAGATGCCTCGCCACCAGTGGCCGCATCTGAATCCGTCGTCATCAGCTGGCTACTTGCGATTGCAGGTGCGATCTTCGCCCTGTTTACCGCTTATCGCTTTTTCTCCTGGATGGTCGCGCAGTCCGAAGGTGACGCCCGCATGAAGACCATCGCCGAGCACGTCCGTGAAGGAGCCCGTGCTTACCTGGACCAGCAGTTCAAGGTCGTGACCCTGTTCTTTGCCGTGGTCTGTGCACTGCTGGCCTTCATGGCCTTTGGCCTCAACACTCAATCACACTGGGTCCCCTTCGCCTTTTTGACAGGGGGCTTTTTCTCTGCACTGGCAGGCTGGTTCGGAATGCGAACCGCCACACTGGCCAGTGCCCGTACTGCCCATGCGGCGAAAGAATCACTCAACAGCGGCCTGCAGGTCGCGTTCCGCAGTGGTGCAGTGATGGGACTCGTCGTTGTGGGACTCGGACTGTTGGACATCAGTCTCTGGTTTGGTGTCCTGCACTGGATCGTCAAGATGCCTCTGGCGGAGATCACCGTTACCATGCTCTGCTTTGGTATGGGAGCCTCAAGCCAGGCACTGTTTGCCCGCGTAGGTGGTGGTATCTTTACCAAAGCCGCGGACGTGGGAGCCGACCTCGTCGGTAAAGTGGAAGCAGGCATCCCCGAAGATGACCCGCGCAACCCGGCTACGATTGCTGACAACGTGGGCGACAACGTAGGCGATGTCGCCGGCATGGGGGCAGACCTCTATGAATCATACTGTGGTTCCATCCTGGCCAGTGGTGCTCTGGGTGTCGCCGCATATCACGGTTATCCCAAAATGCAGATGATGTGCCTGCTGCTGCCCATGTGTCTGGCCGCAGTCGGAATCTTTCTTTCGGTCACCGGAATCTTCATGGTAAAAACAGAGGAAGGTGCCTCTCAGAAAAACCTGTTGAAAGCACTGGCTAAGGGAATCGACACTGCCGCCTTCTGTGTGATTGTCGCCTCCCTGGGCCTGGTCTGGATCATGCTGGTAATCCCTTCGCAGTCCGCAGGAATCCCAGAAGATTCTCCACTGCTGACGGGGAACAAACTGTTTGGTGTCTTCGGCGCGATCGTCTCCGGTCTGGTTGCAGGCTGGCTGATCGGGAAATGGACCGAATATTCTACCAGTGATGAATTCAAGCCAACCCGTTTCATCGCGGATCAGTCTTCAACCGGTCCCGCGACCGTGATTATCGCCGGGATCGCCGAAGGCTTTTACAGCGTCTGGGTGCCGATTCTGGTGATTGGTGTCGCTATCATCGTCGCCTTTGGCTTGTGTACCGGCTTCGACTTCCAGAACTCGCAGGTATTCGCGATGGGCCTGTATGGCGTTGCGATCGCCGCTGTGGGGATGTTGAGCACACTAGGGGTAACACTCGCCACCGATGCCTATGGTCCGATTGCCGACAATGCCGGCGGTAACGCGGAAATGAGCGGTCAGGAACCATTCGTACGCCAGCGAACCGACGCCCTGGACAGCCTGGGGAATACGACAGCTGCTACCGGAAAAGGCTTCGCGATCGGCTCAGCCGCATTGACAGCACTGGCTCTGCTGGCCGCCTACGTGGAAGAAGTCCGCATCGGGTTTGAACGCTGGGTTGAGAACTCTGCCATCGTGCAAACGGTAACCGATGATCCTTCGAATGCGTCTGCCCTGAAGCTGAGCAAAAACTGTATCGCAATCCGTATGCCCGACAAAGACGGCAACGCTCCCAAACATAACAACATGGGTTACCTGCTGTTCCCCGCCCTGCACCAGACGCAAATTACGCCCGGGCGAACCAAAATCGAAGAAGCCGAAGTGGGATCGATTATCAACGGTCTGAATATCACAGAGCTTTTGCTCCGTAGCGACTGTGTTGAAGTCAAAAAAGCGACCGTACCCGACTTCTCCCGTTTCTATAATTTCTCGCTGCTGAACCCCAAAGTACTGGTCGGGATCTTCTTCGGCGTGATGATTGCCTTCGTCTTCTGTGCGATGACCATGAAGGCTGTCGGCCGCGCCGCGGGTGCGATGGTGGACGAAGTCCGGCGGCAATTCCGTGAAATCGCAGGGATTATGGAGAACGAAGCCGAACCGGATTACGCCGCCTGTGTCGAAATCAGTACAGCTGCGGCACAGCGTGAAATGATTCTGCCCGCTATGCTGGGCCTGCTCTCCCCGGTTGTCGTGGGTGTCCTGCTGGGAGTCCCCGGCGTGGTGGGCCTGCTGGTGGGAGCCTTGACGAGTGGGTTCGCAGTTGCCATTATGATGGCTAATGCCGGTGGTGCCTGGGATAATGCTAAGAAGTACATCGAAGCAGGCGCACATGGCGGCAAGGGAACTGATGCGCACAAAGCCACAGTAGTAGGTGATACCGTAGGTGACCCGTTCAAGGACACCAGCGGTCCCAGCCTGAATATTCTGATCAAGTTGATGAGTATGGTTTCTGTTGTCATAGCCGGTTTTATCATCCAATACGCATTAGAGCTATTTTAAGTATTTGAAACAGGCTAAAGGTCACCAAAATCAATACCGAACCTTCTCAACAATCTGATTCCGTCGAAAGCATGTCGAGTCTGGAACGTGCCTGCCTGTGCGCCCGTGTCTGCGAGCAGTTTAAAGGTCAGGACATCGTGGTCCTCGACGTCACGAAAATCACCCCGCTGTTCGACTACTTCATCATCACCAGCGCGACCAACCAGCGGCAGGCCCATGCCATTGCCGAGGAAATCCGGGTCCTGATGAAGCAGGATCATGCGAATCGCCGCAACATCGAAGGCAAGGACAGCAATTGGATCCTGGGTGACTATGGCGACGTAGTGCTGCACATCTTCACCGATGATGCCCGCGGGCTGTACGACCTCGAGCGTCTCTGGGGGGATGCCCCCCAGCTGGACTGGCAGTCGCACAAACCCGCCGATTCGCAGTAAGCCTCTCGCGGTTTCTACCAATCTGACGCTGCAGCGTGTATTCTGGGTACCAGGAGCGTACCCCCTTTGTATCGATGTTATTAAATCGGAGCGCCCCCGCTCCGAGCGGAACGAGAAACATGAATATCCTCGCCGAACTGAGAAGCCGGTTTGAACCTGTATTAACTGAATGGACCGACAATCCCTCTTCGGTCATCGACATGCTCAAGGCCTCACAGGACCCCAAATTCGGGGACTACCAGGCGAACTTCGCGATGCCACTGGCAGCCAGAATTCCCGACCTGAAACCGCGGGACCTGGCCGCGCAAATCGTCGAAAAGGTGGACCTGTCTGATTTCTGTGAACCACTGGAAATTGCCGGCCCGGGTTTTATCAATATCAAGCTCAAGCAGGACTGGCTCCAGGAACAGACAATGCAGCTGGTTCAGGACGAACGATTAGGTGTCGTGGCTGTAGAAGCCCCCCAGAAGGTCGTCGTCGACTTCTCTGCCCCGAATGTTGCCAAACCGATGCACGTCGGTCACCTGAGAAGCACTGTGATCGGCGATGCCAACTACAGGGTCCTGAAATTCCTGGGACACGATGTTGTAGGCGACAACCACATCGGAGACTGGGGTACCCAGTTCGGGATGATCATTTTTGGCTACAAGCATTTTCTGAACGAAGCCGCTTTCCAGGAAGAGCCGGTTTTCGAATTAGCTCGACTTTATCGGCTGGTCAACCAGCTGTCGGATTACCACGCTTCCAAAAACTCTCTTCCGCAGAAGGAACAGGAAATCGAGCAGCTGACGGAAAAACTGCAGACGCTCGAAGGGTCTGCAGACCAGACCGACAAAAAGGTACAGAAACAGCTTAAAAAACTCAAAGCCGAATTGGAAACCAAGCAAAAAGCCCTCAGCTCACTGCAGGAAAGCCTCAGCCAGCTGGAAGCCAATGAAGACCTGAAAAGCAAGGCGACCGCCTTTCCGGATATCGCTCGACTGGCACGAGAAGAAACCGCGAAACTCCATGCCGGTGATGCCGAGAACAACGACCTGTGGAAACAGTTTCTCCCGCAGTGCCTCGATTTAATTCAGGGAGTCTATGACCGGCTCGACATTCACTTCGATATGACGCTGGGGGAAAGTTTTTACCAGCCCATGCTGGCGGATGTCGTTGCAGACTTGAAACAAAAAGGACTCGCCACCGAGAGCCAGGGAGCAATCTGTGTCTTCATGAAAGGTAAAGAGGCACCGTTCATCGTACAGAAACAGGATGGCGCCTTTACCTACGCCACTACTGATCTGGCTACCATCAAGTATCGAGCCGAAGAGCTCAATGCTGATCGAATCCTGTATGTCGTTGATTCCCGACAGAGTGAACACTTTGAACTACTGTTTTCCACCGTCAAAGACTGGGGCTACACTGATCTGGAACTGCAGCATGTCAGCTTCGGTTCAGTCTTAGGTGAAGATGGACGTCCAATTAAAACCAGAGCGGGAGACAGTGTTGGTCTGGACAGCCTACTTAATGAAGCGATTCAGCGAGCCTATAACATTGTTTCGGAAATTGACGATGACAAACATGACGGACCAGAGCTGAGCAAAGAAGAACGCAAACAAATCGCTGAGGTGGTAGGACTTGGTGGTATTAAATACGCTGACCTGAAGCACAACAGAGAGAGCGATTACAGATTCGATTGGGACAAAATGCTGGCCAAGCAGGGTGATACGGCCACCTACATGCAGTACGCTTATGCCCGGGTGAATGGCATCTTCCGCAAGGGAGGCATCGACAGAGAAGAACTGCGGACGCATCAGCAGTCTCTCAACCTGATCGAACCTACCGAAATCGCCCTGGCGATGAAAATCAACCGGTACTCTGAGATCCTGGAAAGTGTCGCCGCGGAAGCACGGCCCAACTACCTGACCAACTACCTCTACGAACTGGCTGACCTCTTCAGTACCTTCTATGACGTCTGCCCCGTGTTAAAGGCTGACGATGAGACTGTCAGAACGAGCCGACTGCTGCTCTCCGATCTGACCGCCCGGGTCGTTCAGAATGGCCTGTCACTCCTGGGGATCAGAACCTGCGAGCGAATGTGATCTTTCGCTCTCGCATCAGGAAACAAAAAAAACGCATTCCACAATATGGAATGCGTTTTTTTATGAATATTACCCGGCAAGGGCTCGAACCTTGACTAACAGAATCAAAATCTGTTGTGCTACCATTACACTACCGGGTAATGAGTTTCTGTCAATTCAGACACAGTAGCCCAACTCAGGTTCACCGCTGGAGACCAGTAATGAACCTGGCGAACGGAGTTTATTGGATCTCCGCAAATCTGACAAGAGTTCTCTTTCAGAAAAACGGGATCTTTTTATTTCACTAGTCGTTACGCAGCTTGAGGTTCATCTCGGTCAGCTTCTCGCGAATTTCGTTCAGCGAGGTCACACCGAAGTTACGGCTGGCCAGCAGCTCGTCCGGGCTGCGACGCAGCAGCTCACCAATGGTGCCGATACCGAGACGCGACATACATTTTCGCGAACGCACGGAAAGCCCCAGATCGGAGATCGGCTTTTCGGTAACCGGGTTGTCTGCCAGTTCCGGAGGCAGGGCAGCATAGCCGCCATCCTGTCCCAGAGCCTCGTGCAGGTTCTGACCGATGTGCAGACCGAAGGAAGACAGCATCTCGCGAATTTCGTCCAGTGAGGTCTGACCGAAGTTCTTACCGGCCAGCAGATCGTTTTCGCTGACGCGTGTCAGATCACCCAGAGTGTGAATGTCCATCGCATGCAGACAGTTGCGGCTGCGGACTGAGAGTTCGAAGTCGGTGACTGGACGATCCAGCAGCTGCTTCATGCGGGCTTCGTTGCGGGCGGTCTCTTCGTCGTAGTACATGTTGTCGGCTGCTTCGATGTCCTTGAGGTACATCGCTGCCATTTCGTTGGTTGGATCCGCTTCCAGAATTCGACGGAAACAGAAGGCGGCAGCCGGGTAGTTTTCCATGTCTTCGTAGAGCAGACCCAGATTCAGGATCGCGCCCAGGTAGAACGGCGGGCTGGAGAGAGACTGCTCATACAGGCGAATCGCATCTTCGTCGTTTCCGCGTGATGCGTTTTCTCCAGCCAGACGGAAGATGGCCCGTGAATGACGGGGATCCATGTCGACGGCACGTTCGAAGTATTCAATTGCGCCATACAGGTCGCCACGATCGGACCGAATGCAACCCATCTGGAAAGAGTACTCAGCACGACCAGCGGCATCTTTAGCGATGGAAGAGAGCAGCGATTCTGCTTCATCCAGCTTGCTGACCAGACGACGGGTTTCTGCACGCCGCAGCGAGCATTCGATCGAGTCATAACCCAGCTTGGCAGCAGCTTCCAGCTGTTGATCTGCATCGTCATAACGTTTGAGAGCGATCAGCGAGACGGCATGGAAAAAAGCAGCGGTTGCGTTATCCGTGACTTTTTCCAGTTCGATTACGGCCTGCCGATGCTTACCCAGTAGATGCAGGGCGATGCCGACCCGGGCACACAGTGCCGAAGAACTTTCTCCGTCTGCAATGCGTTTGACGAGCGACTGTACTTCACTGTTGAGCTCTGAAACCTGATCAGAGCAAACAATTCTTTTCAATTGCTCGACATCCGAGTAGCCTACACTCTCAGTGCTGTTAAATACACCTTTTACGTCAATTAATTCGTCGACACTCACACTAAGTTCCTTTATTGCAGCTGGCGCGCAGATGGAAGCGTACAACGGGCTTTTTCACAGAACCTGTTGCCAAATTTCACAAATTCGAATCTTACAGTCTGACCTGGCAAACGGCAACCATCAAGGCCTGTTTAGCCCCTTATCCGGCTGTAGTTATGTACCTCAGACCTCTTCCTGACACCACAAAAGATACACAAGTTCACCAATTCTGGCAAAATCAGCGTACGAGGGCCTGATATCCCCCATCGCTGGGTGCTCCTGGCAGGTGCAGGTTCTCCTGGACGATCTGTCGTTCCGGGAATTGGGTTAACACTGTTTTCAACAACTCACCATTCTCCCGCGGGTCAAAAGAGCAGGTGGAATACACGAGCCGGCCTTCCGGCTTAAGCTGTCTGAGGGCTGTTTGCAGTAAGTCCTGCTGAATCTTCTGGAGTTCCTGGAGAGAGTGCTCATCCAGCCGCCAGCGGGCCTCAGGGCGTTTCCCCAGCACACCTGAATTCGAACAGGGAGCATCAACCAGAATGGCATCGAACTGTTCTTCAGGCAGCGTAGCCCCCCTGGTGTTGATCAACTGTGTGCGAATGCAGGTCAGCCCCAGTCGAGATGCATTCTGTTCGATTTTTTCCAGCCGGTCCGGAGAGACATCGGTGGCGACGATCGTACCCCGATTGAACATCAGCTCTGCCAGATGTGTGGTTTTCGTTCCCGGGGCTGCACACAGATCCCAGACCGTTTCGTCCGGTTGCGGACTGAGCAGGTTACCGGCCGCCATCGCCGATTCATCCTGGATGGTAAACTTACCGGCATCAAAGCCGACCAGTGACTCAAGCGGAACTGCATTTTCGAGACGAATTGATTGCGGCTCTGCTCCCGGGCTGACTGCGATTCCTGCAGACCGCAGTTCGTTCAAGAGTTCATCCCGACTGTTCTGCAGCAGATTCGTACGCAGGTAGAGGGTATTTCGCTGGTTGAACCATTGCGCGATGGATTGAACCTGCTGGCTGTCATATCGCGACAACCAGTCTGTCATCACGGATTGCGGATAGCTGAATGCCCGCGAAAAATATCCTGCCTGATCGACTTTCGGATCCGGAAACAGATCCGTTGTCAGACAGCGAAACCGCTGTGTGCTGAGCGGGACTGCATTCGCCTGAGGCTCTGTGACTTCGTCTGTGGTCAGCAGTCTGCCCACTGATCTCAGGATGGCATTCACCAGCTTCTTCCAGCGTTCCCTGCCAACCTTGCCGGCCAGTTCGACGGTTTCTGAAACAGCAGCATGATCGGGGATCTGATCGAGCATCACCAGCTGATAGACGCCGGTTCTGAGCAGTGTCCAGAGTGCCGGCTCAACCTTCTCGCGGGGGCGTGTGAGCTGGCTTTCAATCAGTGTATCCAGTGTCAACTGGCGGCGGATCACGCCAATGCTAATTTCCATTGCCAGGCGACGGTCCTGCTGCGACAGATCGATCCGTCGACTCCACTGTTGCAGGGAATCAGCGACAAACTGATCCTCCGTGCGATACGCTTCCAGCAGAAAAAAGGCGAGTTGCCGGGCGGAACGAAAATATTGCGGTAGCGCAAGCTCATCCGCCGGACGGGACTTTGATTGATCTTCCCAGACGTTTTTTTTCTTCACGACGTCTGACCACACAACCGTTCCAGGTCGTCAAAAAACCGGGGATAAGTTTTCGCAGTACAGCCGGGATCTGCAATCTGAATACCGGGCACCTTCAATCCCACCAGGGCAAAGCTCATCGCCATCCGATGGTCGTCGTAGGTCTCAATCACCGCCGGCTGAATATCACCGGGATGAATGGTCACGGAGTCATCCGTTTCTTCGACTTGAATCCCCATCCGTTTCAACTCTGTCGCGATGGCAGACAGACGGTCTGTTTCCTTATGTCGGATATGAGCTACGTTGCGGATACACGTCGGTCCCTCAGCAAACAGAGCTACTGCTGCGAGCGTCTGGGCGGTATCGCTGATTTCATTCATATCAACATCAATGCCCTTTAAGGGTTTCCCGTGGACCGTAATGCTGTTACGGTCCCGCTTGATGTTACAGCCCATGTCTTCCAGAACGCGGATGAAGTTAATATCACCCTGCAAGGCATCCTGGTTGAGCCCATCCACGGTGACTGAACCGCCTGTGATCGCAGCTGCTGCAAAAAAGTAGCTCGCGGCGGAAGCATCCGGCTCAATATCATAGGCGCCGGGTCGCTGATAAGTTTGCGGCAGGATTCTCCAGACATCATTCTGCACTCGATCGATGGTCACACCGAATTGCGCCATGACACCGAGGGTGATATCCAGATAGGGTCTCGAAACCATCTCGCCCTGAATGGTAATTGTTGTGGGTCCCAGTGCGGCTGGCGTCACCATCAACAGGGCACTCAGATACTGACTGGAGACATTACCGGCAATCGCCGTTTCTCCGCCCAACAATCCTCGGGCTTTTACCCGGACCGGCGGACAACCAGTGTCGGATTCACAGGAAACATCGACTCCCAGCTGTGCCAGGGCGTCAATCAGATCCTGAATTGGTCGCTGCCGCATGCGTGTGTTACCGTCCAGCTGAAATTCCCCCTGCCCTACCGAGCAGAGTGCGGTCAGAAAACGGATACTGGTGCCACTGTTTTCCAGCCAGAGTGACGCTTCGCTGGCGGGGATCTGGCCCCCGCAGCCTTGAACGACGACTGTGCAATTTTCCGGATCGTGATCGACGTTAATTCCCAGTCGGTTCAGGCTTTCGATCATCACCTGGGTATCGCGACTGTCCAGAACGCCGGTCAGTTCAGTCTGTCCCTCTGCCAGGGCAGCGACAATTAACGCGCGATTAGTGATGCTCTTGGAACCGGGTGGTCTGACAGTCCCGTTGAGCGGACCGGAAACTGGTTGAACCTGGTAAGTGTCGGACATGCGATAAACTATGAACTAGGAAAGGCTTCTGATACGGACGGATCAGGATCTGCGACAGACCGTCTACACCCACACAGCATACACGTTCGCTCGCCAAAGCTAAAGTGAGGGACCTGTGATCCTGCTCGGTCTCAGGTATTTTTAATCGCCTGAGAGAGCCCTTCCCAGATACTGGGATACTGCAACTCCACTCCCAGTTCTTCGCGTAACCTTTTGTTATTACAACGTTTATTAACACCAGCAGCACGTTCAGTGCTGTTAGGGCGGGTCGATTTTGACTTCACATCCGCCGCTTCTCCCGTCGCAAGCCGGGGCTGAGGTGCTTCGAGCAGTTGAGCCAGGGTTTCGTAATATTCCTGACGCGTTACGGGACGGCTGTCACTCACCAGATAATGTGAAGCGAGCTGCAAGTCTCCATCGCAGCGGAGAATTGTCTGGACGATGTCATCCAGATGAATCAGATTCAGCCAGGCATCAGGTCTGCCCGCCAGAGGTTCTCCCGCTTTGATCTGTTCCATTCGAGCCAGCAGTCTCCCGGGACCATAAATCCCTGCCAGTCTGAGAATTACAGCCCGCGCGTTTCCCTCGACAGCTGCTTCTCCGAGCAGTTTCTGCTGGGCGAACAACTGTTCTGCCTCCAGACAGATCTGCCCGTTCTCCCGCTCCGGTTTGCATGCCGAGGTCTCGTCGACCCACTCCCCCGCCGTCTGACCATAGACACTGGTACTGGAGAGATAAATGATCTGCTGTGTACGCTCTTTAATTACTGACAGGGCATGCGCGAGACCTTCGACGTAGACTTCGCGTCGAGACTGGCTCGCGGATCGATCAAAGCCCACCGCATACAACACGGTTTCCGACTCGGGGAGGCCCTGCAGCGTTTCCGGATTTGTGATCTCTCCCAAGACAGGCTGAATTCCCAGATCGGAAAACTGCTGTGCGTTTGCTTCCGAGCGCGTGAGTGCAGCCACATCGTGCCCCGCTTCCAGCCATCGACGAGCCACTTCCCGCCCTACATATCCGCAACCAATGATCAGTTTTTGCATCGATCCTGTTTTCTCTGAAATTCGGTGTGTGCCCTGCTTCAACGTTTACCGCGAATGCGGGGGGCCAGTTGAGTCGCTCCCTGCAACACGAGGGCGATCTGTACCTGAATCTGCTCGCGCAGTTCCTCTTCTGTTGAATCCGTCAGGTACTCGCTTAACTGAAACCGCTCCGGGTCTTCAATCGCTGTCTGCAGCCTGGTAAAACGGTCCGCCATTCTATGCAGTATATCCTCGAGTTCCGCCTGCGTCAGATCATAACGCTCGAGTGTGGAAGAGTCAGCCGTTCTCACCTTAGTCAGGCGGGCCAGTGTGTTCCCCTGGGTCCGATAGAGGTGGCCATCGAGATAGGCGCGCCTCAGATGTCCCTGTTCATCGAACTGATAGACAGGATCGCCGCCGAAGTAAAACGAATACTGCCCACTCCGTTTCTGTCCCCAGAAAACGGGTTCTGATTCCTGAGGTACCTGGAATTCCGCCCGGGGATAGAGGGCGATCGCTTCCCGCATCAGATCTTCGCGGTCCTGTTCGTGAAGCGCCATCAGAACCTCGTATTCCGCTCAGACACTGTGACTCCCAGACGTCTCTCAGTCGAACAGGTGGCTGACCGATTCATTGCGATGTATTCGGCGAATGGCTTCTCCCAGCAGGGGTGCAATCGAAATCGTACGTAAATTCGAAAGCTTGTCCTGATCGGGAATCGGCAGACTGTTGGTCACTACAATCTCTTTGATCGGCGCTTCGCTGAGAGACTTGATTGCCGGTCCACAGAAGACAGCATGCGAAGCACCAACGTAAATTTCTTTGGCACCATGCTCTTTAACCACATTCACGGCTCCCACAATCGAACCGGCCGTGGAGATCATATCGTCAAACAGCAGGGCGATTTTGCCTTCGATCGGACCACCGATAATATTGGCCTGCTGTGTTTCCAGGGCGTTCTTGCGGCGCTTATCCACAATCGCCAGCGTGCCCCCGATATTATTATTGTGCTGCAGTGTCCGCTTGATACTGCCTTCATCGGGGCTGACGACCACCAGATCTTTATCGGGGATATTCAGGCTGCGGAAATAGCGATCGAGAATCGGAGCTGCATACAGGTGATCCACGGGGGTATCAAAGAAACCCTGGATCTGGGCCGCATGCAGGTCCATCGCCAGGACGCGATCCGCGCCTGCTTCGTTGATCAGGTTGGCGACCAGTTTGGAGGTAATCGGAACGCGTCCCGAGTCTTTCCGGTCCTGGCGGGCATAGCCAAAGTAAGGAATGACCGCGGTGATACGCTCTGCACTCGCACGTCGACAGGCATCCATCAGGATCAACAGTTCCATCAGGTTATCATTGACCGGCGGAGAAGTGGGCTGCACGATAAAAACATCGCGTCCCCGCACATTTTGATTGAGTTTCAGGCTGATTTCCCCATCCGGGAAATTTGATAATTCGACTGAGGCCAGTCGAATGCCGAGATATTCTGCAATTTCTCCGGCCAGTTTGGGATGAGCTCGTCCACTGAGAAGTGTGAGATGGTCATACATTGAAAAAAAAGCCTGCAGTAGTGCAATACCTGGGGTAGCGGGATTCAGATCTGCGAGAGCCAGACAGTCCTGTCCGGTCCGTTTCTCTATTCACGCTTATCCAGAGAAAGAAGTCAAGCATGAGCTTTCGATTTCATGCGAAACTGCCCAAATGCCTTGCTTTGCACATTTTTTACTGGCATTAACGGCTGAGGATTCCATGGAAACCGGAGCGATTATTACGCCGTTTCCTGTTGCAGAATGTCTGCGACCTCGGCCAGCTGTTCCTGGGTATTGACGCCCAGTGCTTCCTGGATAGTGAAAGCGGTTTCTGCCAGGACCGTTTCCCCGTCCTTGAGCAGAATTTCTGCACAGTCGGTCAGATAGTATTCGGCCTGATTGTTATTCGGTCTGACCTGATTCAGAGCTTTGAATAACTGTCTGCCATCGAATGCAAAACAGCCCGTGTTGATTTCAAGAATCGCGGCTTCTTCCGGGGTCGCGTCTTTCTGTTCCACGATCCGCAGGAAACTACCATTCGTGTCGCGGACGATCCGTCCGAGGCCTTCGTTGGCTTCGGTGATCGCAGTCCCTACTACGCAGGCAGCATTCTGCTGTTGCTGAACTTCCAGCAGACGCGAGAGTGAACTCCCTTTCAACAGTGGTGTATCCCCCGCGAGTACGAGAACCGGTCCGTCATGTTCGGCCAGATTATCGGCACTCATCATCACGGCATGTCCCGTTCCTTTCTGGTCCGCCTGCAGAGCAAACTCCACATCCGGATGGTGGGACAGCGCTGCTTTGACCTCTTCCGCTTTATGCCCCACGATGACTACAATTTTTTCGCAGCCGGCAGCACGGGCGGCGTCCAGCACATAATCAATCATGGGACGCCCCAGAATCGGGTGCAGGACCTTGGGAAGTTCAGATTTCATCCGGGTACTTTTACCAGCGGCCAGGATCACAGCAGCAGGAGCGCTCACTTCAAATTCCTTTATCTATAAAAAAAGAGCGGAAAGACATCAGCCAAACCGCTCCGCGTTTCATTTTAATTCCATCACAGCCTGTTGTTCGCTGAGGCACAGATCTGAATTAGAACTGGAAGCCGAAGCGGGCCATGAAGCCGTCTTTGGTATCAAATCCACCACCGGACCCGAAGTAAGCACGACGACGGAATACACCACCAGCCTCGAGGAACATCGACATGCAGGCGCCTTCGCCTCGCAAACCGAGCATCAGAGCATAATCCTGGAATTCCACCTGGTCGCGGTTGGCGATACCGGTTCGTTCGACCTCGAACGACTCGATATCGTATTCGAAGGTTCCATACAGCCAGACGCTCTTGTCGCCGACGTTACCCAGGAAGCGACTGACGCGTGATTTGGGGAACATTGCCCGGATTTCCCAGAGATCATTCGGGGTCCAGACAACACCTGCATAAGGAATAATGTAATCACCCAACCGGTCCCAGTAAGCGGCACCGACGGCAAACATCCAGGTTTGAGAAGGACGATAGAACAGCACGACACGGGCATCAAACTGCCAGGCATGCGAGCTCAGGCTTTTGCCGAAGTCGGAAGCCAGGGCGGGCGTGAAACCGAGTTGAACACTCCAGAGACCGTTGGCCGGCGTCGATAATGCCAGGTCACTTCCAAAGCGATAGCCGGCACCAGGCAGTGAGATAAACTGAGGACCATTCCAACCCCGATAATCAAATTCGGGAGCTGCAGAAAAGATCCAGCCACTCCGCAGGGGAGTTGAATATTTCAGGTCGACATCAGTCTCGAAGACACCAAAATTACCACCATCTGCACCGCCGGGTTGCGCGTAAGTGCGAACCTTGGGAATCAGACCAAAGGTTAAACTGGAACTCCAGCCAAAACGAAACGGCTGAGGGCCATTCAATCCGGTTGTATAACCGGGCATCGGCGAACCTGCATAGGGATCGACAATACCTCCCGCGCCAGGTGTCAGGAACGGATCGTATCCCGGTCCGGGAGACGGTGCGCCGTAGAGGTTTCCGGCTCCCATATTCGGATCGAAGGGTTGTCCGTCCGGTACGGTATAGCCTCCACCTGCTGGTGGATAGCCTCCCCCTGGTGGCGGAGTTGTTCCGTAGGGAATCGATTCCTCGTAGGTGGGAGTCGGACTTTGCGCACGAATCACATCATCGAAATCCGACGCTGGTCTATAAATGGTGGTCAGTTCAGTGGCCTGAGCATTCAGACCCGCTGTGAAAACAATGGCTAGACAAAGAAGTGTAGTTTTCAATGTTCGACCTGTGAATTTGAAGGTAATTCAGGTTTCGAGCAGAAATGCTCTTTTTCTGAAGGGAGAGCCGGCCACACTGTGTTGCACAGCTCTAATGACTCGGGGGTGGTACAGTGGGGGGAGTTTTCCAGAATCGTCGAATCAGGTCAACATCAATCTGCAGACTCGCAGCAGCATACTTGAGGAAAAAAATAAATTTTTCCTCAAATTTTGAGACTTTTTTGGAATGGAAGAAAGGGCCGTTTTCAGCGAAAACTGCTGGGGCTCATGGAATTAAGCAGCATCGACGCAGTTTTTGGTTTGGAGAACATGCGTGAAGCCAGCGAGCCAAAAGGAAGCGCTTCGCATACCGGCCAGCCAGATATCACGCGGGATACTGACTGGCGGTTCGAATGACAGGGACGACTTAGCAGATCCAGTCGAATCCCCGGAGCAACGGTGTTTTCCGGATTTACTTGTGGTAACCCAGGCCGGTCACGACGGAGTGCAGTTCTTCGAAGGTGATAAACCGACGACGGTGACGCAGTTTGTACTGGTCGATAGCCTGAGCCAGTTCGTTTACGTCTTCATTTTCAGAGTTGTAGGAATTGCTGAACTGCCGACGTTCGACGCCACCATCGGGACGCTGTTCCCCACGATTCTGACGACGATCCTGAAAAGTGACAGCCTGTTGCTCGGTAACCTGGTTCATAAGATTGCTCCTCATTTTAAAACTTACCAGGTAAAACCTAGTATGGATTTCCCGGTAAGCTGCGAAATACTGTGATCTGCAACGGTTAATTCTGTGATTTGCTGCGGAAGATGCCTGCTGTTCCGATCAGAGGGATCGTGGGAGAAATGCAGCACAATCGAGTTATGCAGGATGCTGGGGAGTCAATCTCGGCCCGAAATATTCCTGTCATAAACTGGATCGGCGGTTTCTGCCGCCTTCTTTGGCTTATGCAGCATTTCTCGTTATATTACAGGTATCCGGGTCGTAGGTATTCTGCCTGTCATGCAGCAGACAACAGGAGGCGTTGCCTGCAGAAGAACCGATTCCCGATTTTTCACACTCACTAATGAAAGACAACCAAGTTATGACAACCAAAGTGGCAATTCTGGGTGGAGGCGGGATGGCGACCGCCTGTGCATCATTGCTCACAGAAAGCCCGGAGACAGCGGTCTCCATGTGGGTCCGTAAGCCGGAAGTCGCTGAAGATATCAACGTCCATCGGGAAAACCGCAGACTGCTGCCGGGAGTGAAGCTGCCTGACGCGGTGCATGTGACCTCAGACGTCGATGCAGCGGTGAAAGATGCCGATTTTCTGGTCATTGCGATTCCCACCGAATTTGTCAGACAGGCGCTGACCACCCTGAAACCGCACCTCAAAGGGGAAACGCCGGTCGTCAGTGTGATCAAGGGGATCGAGAGAGAGACTTTCTATCGTCCCAGCGAAATCATTACTGACGTGCTGGGACCGCGGCCCGTCGTGGCACTGGGAGGCCCCAGCCATGCGGAAGAAATCGCCCGTCGTCTGCCGGCCAGTGTCGTGGCTGCCAGCGGGGAACTTGATCTCGCCCGGGAGACTCAGCAGCTCTTCAGTACAGACCGCTTCCGAGTCTATACGAATCTGGACATCATCGGTGTCGAACTGGCCGGGGCACTCAAAAATGTAATCGCGATTGCAGCCGGAATCTGCGATGGGGGCAAATATGGCGACAACGCCAAGTCGGCCATTATGACACGCGGACTGGTAGAAATGACCCTGTTCGGAGCCTCTTTTGGTGCCGAACCGTCCACGTTTTCAGGTCTGGCTGGTGTTGGCGACCTGATCACAACCTGCATGAGTCCCTTTGGACGCAACCGGAGTCTGGGAGAACGGCTCGGCCGCGGCGAGACGCTGCAAGAGATTCTCAGCAGCATGGAAGCGGTCGCGGAGGGTGTCAACACGACTCGCAGCGTTTATAATCTGGCAGAACAGAGAGGGCTGGAAATGCCCATCACTACCGAGATCTATCGGGTGCTGTTTGAAGGCAAGTCACCCGAAGACGCCACCCAGACCCTGATGACACGCCCCCCACGTGAGGAATAATTAACCACCTGACATTCCAGGTAGCGCGCTAATACCTTCACCCCCTTTTGGAGTTTGTTTGATGCGATTCACACCTTTGTTGTTTCTTACCGTCTGCTGCGGTTTGTTTTTATCGACCGCAGAGACTCACGCAGAGACCTGGCCTCAGTTTCGTGGAGCCGATGGCAGCGGGGTCTCTTCCGAAACGAATCTTCCCACAAAGTGGTCGGCTCAGGAGGGTCTGCTCTGGTCTGTCGATCTCCCCGGTCGTGCGAACTCTTCTCCGGCGATCACAGCGAAACGGGTCGACCTGACAACCAAAACTCCCGATAACGGTCTCTGGATTCTCTCCTTCGACCGAAAGACCGGTCAGCAGCTGCTGAAAGTCAAAGTCGGCACCGGGGAACTCGCTGCACCGGGTCCCCGCAATCTCTGGGAACATCGTCACAATGCCGCGACACCAACCCCGATGTCTGATGAAGAAAACATCTGGGCATTCTTTGGTTCCGGGTTGCTGGTCTGCGTCGATGCCGCTTCCGGGGGAATCGTCTGGCAGAAGGATATGGTCAAAGACTACGGTGCATACGACATCACTTTCGGCATGGGTTCCACTCCCCGCCTGTGGAACAACCTGCTGATCGTCACCTGCATGACCAAAGGCCCCTCGTATGTCGTTGCTTTCGATAAAGAAACCGGGAAAGAGGTCTGGAAAGCCAACCGCAAACTTCCTGCAGAGAAAGACGGTGCAGACGCTTACTCGACACCGACCATTTTTCAGCGAGGTGATCAGACGGAACTGCTGGTTTCCGGTTCCGATCATGTGAATGCCTATGATCCCGCGACGGGCAAACAACTGTGGATTGCCGGCGGCCTGGATATTCCGAGCCCCTTCGGCCGAATCATCGCGGCACCGGTTGCGAACAAAGAGATGATCATCGCTACTTCCGGGAACCCCGGTGGAGGCGGATTGGGTTACATCAAAGCCTTCAAGCAGGGTGGCACCGGCGACATCAGCAAGTCGGGCCTGATCTGGAAGTTTGATACAGCTACCCCCGATGCATCCACGCCCCTGATCATGAATGACAAACTTTATATGGTCAGCCAGAATGGTGTGGCGACCTGCCTGAACCTCAGCGATGGGGAACCCGTCTGGAAAAAGCGGGTGAACGGTCAGTACTTCTCGGCTCTGGTTGGTGGAGACAACAAGGTCTACTTCCTGAGCATTGAAGGATTGTGCACGGTCATCGATGCTAAGACGGGAGAGGTGATTGCCGAGAACCAGTTGCCCGGCACTTTCTATTCAACTCCCGCCATCAGTGACGGAATCATTTACCTGCGTTCATTCGATAAGCTGTACGCCATCAAAGGTAAATAAATCTTTTCAGCAGTACGCAAAACAGCCCTCCCGGCGTGATCCGCCTGGAGGGCTGTTTTCTTTTGGTCTGCGCATTACCGCTGCCGCGTCACCGCGAGTTACCTGAGATCAGGCACGCCCCGCCAGTTCCGGAATCGCCTGGCCATGCATGACGATCGGCGTAGGACGACCGGAGAAATCGGGCAGGAAGGTATTTGCATAATCAATACCGAGGTGTGAATAGATGGTCGCCAGGAAATCGTGAGGTCCGACGGCGCGGGCAATTGGTCCTTCCCCTTTGGCATCTGTGGCACCAATGATCTGGCCAGTCTGAATGTTTCCGCCGGCAAAGAGCATCGAATTCGCGTTGGGCCAGTGATCGCGACCGGGTTGTGTCGTGCCGGCACTGCCGCTGCCGATGCCGCCCCCGGTACTTTTCGAGTAGGAGATGCGCGGGGTTCGTCCGAATTCTCCGCCGACAATTACGAGTACCCGTTTATCGAGTCCACGAGCATAGATGTCTTCAATCAGAGCGGTTACAGCCTGGTCGAAGAATGGTGCCCGGTATTTAATTGCATCGAACACGTGGTGATTGACCGCATGGTCGTCCCAGTTGGAAACGCGTCCGCACAGAGGCCCGGAAAGCTCGGTTGTGATAATTTCCACACCCGCTTCCACCAGGCGACGGGCCATCAGACACTGTTGTCCCCATTGATGCATTCCGTATCGGTCACGAATGTGTTGAGGTTCCTGTGTCAGATCGAATGCCTGGGCCGCCTGTTTGCTGGTCAGCAGGTTCGTTGCCTGGGCTTCGAACTGATCCATGGCCTGCATGGCTCCTTCCAGGTCGAGGTCTCGACGCAGCTGGTCAAACTGTTGTCGCAGACTGATTCGCTTCGCCAGTCGTTCGGACTGCTGGGCATCTGACAGACCAATGTTGGGAACCTTGAATTCAGGTTTGCTGGGATCCCCTTGAATCTGGAACGGGCCGGCTCCAGGTCCCAGGTAGGTGGGGCCGGCAATCTGGAAGCTGTCGTAGTTTGTTATCGCATTCACGCCCACATAGTTGGGCAGTACTTTATTCGGATCCCGGCGGAGAAAGTTGGCGACCGACATCCAGTCGGGCAGCTTGGGTTTGCGTTTATCGACGCGATCGGGATCGCCTCCCAGAACCTGCAATGACCCAGCGGGATGACCGCCGCCTGTATGGGTAATAGACCGCAGCACGGTGAATTTGTCGGAGATTTGTGCACAACGGGGGAGCAGTTCGCTCAGATACAGGCCTTCGGTTTTTGTCGCGATCGGCGAATAGGGACCACGATAATCGGAGGGGGCTTCCGGCTTGGGATCGAATGTATCCAGATGACTCACACCACCGCGGCACCAGACCAGAATGATGGCAGTTCGTTCTTTATTACCGGCTGGTGCTGCTGCACTGGCTGCCTGAGCCGCCTGTAACTGGTAGAGTGCCGGTAACGACAGGCCTCCCAGCCCCAGCTTGAGAAACTCACGTCGTGAACCTGTTTCGGCCTGATTTAGCGACGATTTCTGCTTCATTCCCGATACCATTAAAATGGAGTCTGATCTACTTGTGAGGTGGAGCACACCCCTCAAATCAGAGATCTGTTATGAGTAGTATACCACGGCCCCTCCCGAAATGTCTAACTATTCAGATATCGGCTGTTGAAACGCGGTTTCTAAAACAGGACAAAGTCCCCCGATTCAGAAGTTGTTATGAGGGAAAAAATAAGCCGCGTCAGCAATCTGACGCGGCGTTTCTTGAGGGGACAATGCTTCTAGAGCTTATCCGCCATTCCTTTCGCGATTTTTTTGGTTGCAGCCGGCGAGGAGGCCGCTTCCAGTTTTTCCAGGTCGGAAAGCAGTTGATCTGCCTTGGCAGAATCCGTTTTTTTCAACTCTTCCAGTGTTTCCCGGAAGCCCATGGCTGCACTTCCCATTTCTCCGGACTGGGCAATGGACTCCAGTGAAGCTTTCATGTCATCGGTGGAGGTGACATTGTTCCTCTCGGTCGCAGCGTTCTCTGCATCTCCGCCGCCCCCTCCTCCACAGCCGGTACAGATCACAGCCAGTAAAATTAACAGGACAGAAAGCGTTTTCATGATCGATTCCTTTAGCGCGTATCAATTCGAAATGTGATGTCTATCAGAGTGCTCTTCCAAGCAGGCATGCGGAGCAGAAGAGCGGTCAGGAAATGAAAAGAGAGCGAAACTCGACAGGGTGAGAATCGCTCTCTTGTAGTAACTCATCAACTCAGTTGAATGGGCTTACCATTCACCAATTGTCTCGCCACCGATGGCGGAACCGAGATGTTGCCAGACGTTGATGTCAATGTTATTGCTGGCAAAGCGGACGGAACCATCGGCCAGCAGCACATGCGCGCCACCGGTGTGGCGACTGCGAGCCGACCAGACTCCGGCTGAATCGTACCAGCCACAACCACTACAGGGGTGGGCATCCGGATTCGGCGAGTTTGGTGGGTTCAGCGTATTGAAGACAGTCTGTCCCCCAACGCCATTCATCCATTCACGGTTAACGTGACTGTGAGTGTTGCTGGTCCCGGTCAGAGCCTGGGTCCCGTAAGCATCCAGTGCCGCTTTGGTGGCATAAGAATCAGCAAAGCCACTGGGAAACGCCTGCGCACGAACGAGGTCTGTGTGCAGATCAAATTTTCCACTGTTGTTGTCACCCACGGTACGTTCGCCGGCAGCGATCGTGTTGGATGTACCATCCAGAATATCGCTGATGCGAGTTGGCTTGCTGAAGTTAAACACACCAACCTGATGTGCGACACCAACACGCCACCACTTGGAAGGACCGGCACTCACACAGTAGTTGTTCCCTGGATCGCCACCAGCCCACTTGAGGTCTGAAGGACACAGGAAGGCAGGAATCCGTGTGTTCTGCACTGTAGTGTTAGGAGCTTCATCGTAGCGGAGGCTCCAGTTGATTTGGTTATAGATATTAGCCTGGTCCATGTAAGGCAGCATCAGTGCCTGAGCACTCATCGCACGCCAGGCACACCCACCCGTACAGGAATCGCGAACGGAAGGTGCATTTGCAATCGGAAACATACCATGAGCATCATGGTAATTGTGCATGGCCAACCCGAGCTGCTTCAGGTTGTTCTTACATGTAGATCGGCGGGCTGCTTCACGTGCCTGCTGTACTGCGGGTAGCAGCAGTGCAATCAGAATTGCAATAATGGCAATCACCACCAGCAACTCAATGAGTGTAAAACC
This sequence comes from Gimesia chilikensis, assembly GCF_007744075.1. Classification (NCBI taxonomy): domain Bacteria; kingdom Pseudomonadati; phylum Planctomycetota; class Planctomycetia; order Planctomycetales; family Planctomycetaceae; genus Gimesia; species Gimesia chilikensis. The sequence goes on from NZ_CP036266.1 coordinate 5,793,025, forward strand.
TCGACGCCACGCTAAGCGCTTCATAATACTCTCCCTCTTTATTCACCAAAAGATAATAAAATGATAACTCGCAGATGATGGAACTCTTCTTCAAAACTCGGCCCCACTACTGCATTTACTTCACCAATTCGAGCACATCTCTATCATAGCAGTAAAAATGAGTTTATATCAAACCGTTTTCACTGGTTTGAGACATCAATTGACGAATAGATACTTAACTACTCTATCAAATTGTACATTTGATTTAAGGAGGTGATACTTTGCACTTCGTCTACCTTGCCCGATGGCCAGTAGACTGTGACACCCTGTAACTCCGCTCCCTCAGGGAGTCCTGCATGCACCGTGTAAGCACTTTGAGAGAGATAACTTCCTCCCCCTGTCACATACCGGAATATCTCTCCCTGTGTCGTATGAAAGACGACTGTCGTTCCAATCGCATTTCGATTGGTTTTAGTGCCGATCAAACGAATTTGAACCCAACTTCCTTTCGATTCAGAGCAGTTTTTCAGTATCGCGGCTCGTTCATTGCAATTAGCAAACACCACATCGAGATCACCATCGTTGTCGAGGTCACCGGTGGCCAACCCGCGACCATAGTGTTGTTGTCCCAGATAGGCTGATTTCGGAAACGATAAGCTATGAAATTTTGCCTGTTGATTCTCTAGCAACAGAGGTAACTGGCGCACGGTAGCATGCTGGGGAAAATGGATGGCGTGGCCGTTGGAAACCACGATGTCTTCATCACCGTCGGAATCAAAATCACCGAACCGGGTACCGAATCCGACAAACAGATTTCCAATTGAATTCACACCCGTTTCCCGGCTGGCATACAGGAACTGCCCTGCCCCGATGTTTTTATACAGCGCAAATGCTTCCGACTCATAGTTCGCCACCCAGAGATCGGGTTTTCCGTCGCCGTTGTAATCTCCCAGATCGACGCCCATACTCCCATTCGCGACCGCCTGATCATCTACGGCCACGCCCCGGCTCAATGCCGACTCCTCAAGTTTTCCCTCTCCGTCATTGAGATAGAGGAAGTTATCGGTGGTATCGTTGCCAACATAAATGTCGGTATCCTGATCGAGATCGACATCCCCCAGGATCACTCCCAGCCCTTTGCCTTTGGGTACCAGCGCCGCTTCCCGACTGGCATCGCGGAACGTGCCGTCACCGTTGCTGTAGAACACAATATCGTCCACCCCGTTAAACCGTCGCGGAGGACAGACATCGCGCGTTCCGGAGGATGACGCGCACGAGGGATGATTTTCAATTGACCAGTCGACGTAATGCGCCACGTACAAATCAACGGCCCCATCACCATTGAGATCTCCCCAACCTGCAGAGGAACTCCAGTGGGGATCGATTAAGCCTGACTCTTGCGATACTTCCTCAAATGTTCCATCTCCGAGATTATGCCAGCACAAGATTCCGCCGTATCCGGTCACAACCAGATCCGGAAAACCATCATTGTCGAAATCTGCGACCGTACAGCCATGTGAGTAATACGGGCTGGCACCAATACCGGCAGGAGTGGTCTGGTTCTGATACGTCCCGTCTGCAAGCTGTCGGTAGAGCACGGAAGGCAACCCTTGCGGCGGCTGATCTTTGAAAAGTGTTCCCCCTCCCGGAAAGAACAGATCGAGACGGCCATCCAGATCATAGTCCCAGAGGGCAACTCCGCCTCCGATAGATTCCAGAATCGACAGGTTCCCGGATTCTTCATCGTTGCGGTACTTAAAGTCGACGCCCGTCTGATCTGTGATTTCTTCAAAGCAAATTGACGATGCAACAGGCGCAGAAGATTCCTGCTCGGTGGATACTGTCTCGACCGTTTGCTCTGAAGTACAACTACTCAGAAGCAGGCAGAGCGGAACAATGAACAAACGAAGCTGCTGAATGGGAACACCTCGTAAAGACAACTGATAATGCTGGATAGAGGATAAATCTAACGGGAAATTTATTGAGTGGCAGACGAATCAGGCGGGGTTTGCTGTTTGTCGTAGTAGTCAGTCAGAGTCTGTTTCGCCAACTGATTTTCTGGATCGTAATAGAGGGCGTTTTTAAGCCAGACGATACCCTGATCTTCTGAAATGTATTCTAAAAAAATCGTGCCGATCTCCGCACGCAGTTCTGCATTCTCGAGATCCTGTTGCAGCTGATAGAAGCATTCATCCAGCCGTTTCACCGCCTGCTGGGTCTCTTCGACAATTTTGAGTTGATCCTGTGCCTCTTCCAGCTTCCCCTGACCACGCAGGGCGTTCGCCAGGGCCAGCCGGGCTTTGCGATCTTTAGGATTACGCTCAAGTGCTTCCTGCAGATGAGCCAGAGCCTGTTCGTAATTCCCTGCAGCCAGCTCAAGCTGTCCCTGTTCCCGAGGAATGGCACTCTGGGCTTCGTAAGCGGGATCGCCGACGCGCTGAAAATCTTTCTGCATCCGGGCTTCTGATATCGCCTGTGCTTTTGCCAGCATTTCGCGTGCCTCATCTACTTCCTGCTGCATCCGTAAGCAGATCGCAGTACCGACAAGTGCTGCCGCGTGATCCGGCTGAAGTTCTGTGATGCTACGGTAGTTATCCAGCGCCGCTTCCACCTGATTTTGCGTCAGTCTGATTCGGGCCAGATTGTAAGCGGAAGGAATATGTTCCGGATCCAGTTTCAATGCCGATTCAAATTCGGTAACGGCCTGATTCCAGTCCCCTTCATGTTCCAGAATCCGTCCGCGATAATAATGCGGAAGAGGATCTTCGGGAAAATCGGCCTGCCAGACTTCGAGAACCCGTTTGGCATCATGAAAACGATAATTGAGCACGCAGCTGTTGACAAACGTCTCACAAATATCGGGGGCCCTTCCCCGTGGATCAATCAACATGTCTGCCAGATGCTGTTCCAGGTTTTGCAGATCACCAACCTGGGCTTCAACCAGCCACTGCTCCCGTTGCAGATCTTCCGTATTGCCGGTTAACTGATACAGTTTCGTCAAGTCTTTCACCGCAGACTCAATCTGACTGGAACGGCGATGGACACGCGCCATGATCAACAGGGTCTCTGGATTTTGAGTATCCGCTTCATAAGCGCGGGTAATCCACTGTAAGGCAGCTTCTGCGTGACGGTCTGCCAGCTGGCTCTCCGCCTGCCACTGACAAAAATTAATCCAGGCAGTCTTTCCCCAGAACACTCCGATCACTGTCAGCACAATCAATGCAGCCAGAACCTTAACCACCCGTCTGCGGGAGACGGAGGGCTCGCTGATTTCAGATTGGACCTCTGGAGCTGCCATGAATATTCGCCAGTGAGATGCGCATCGCTGGAATACCTGGATTAAGTGAATGACTTCCTGAAAGCAAGAAGTCTCTCACACAGATTGACTCTGATTCGATTATAGCAGCATTCCTGAATCGTTGTCGAACCTGTTTCAAGCACAGAAGATAAATACTTCTCTCTCGAATTGAGGTAATAAAAAACGCCGCGTCAGTTTACCAACGCGGCGTCACCTGTTCAGTTTAAACGAATTCGATCAGTGGGCGTGTTTCTCGCCATGTTCGTGGTCGTGGTCATGATCGTGAGCAGAGATTTCTCCCGTGTACGATTTGCCGTCGATCTCAAGAACCAGACGAGCCGTGGTATCTTTCTCGTGCAGCAGATCTCCCAGGGCCTTCTCTTTCAGTACAAACCGTGACGATTCCCCCTGGGGATCGGATTCTTCAGGTGCAGCGGTCAGTGTGAACTGCGACCCTTTGCCGTCATGCTTGACGTTCACGAGAATGCTTTCCGCTTTAATCGGAACATTCTTTTTCGCGGCACCATCCAGAATATAGACCGTGATCGCACCACTCTTTTCGTCGTGAACCAGTTCGCCATGATAGGCTTCTTTTCCGAGTTCGATCAACGAGCCATGATGCGGGCCTTCGGAAGGATGTTCGTGCCCATGATCGTGATCGTCCATCTCTTTATCTTCATGCGCCGTTTCGTCGAAGGTCTTGGTGTTCTGATCACTTTGATTCTGACATCCCACCAGGGCCAGTCCGAGTACACAGCACAATACCGTCAGCCAGTTCGCTTTGCGAATTTTCATTTTACAATCCTTTTCATTTAATTGATTAAGTTACAATTGTCAGTTTTGTCTATCGTTATTCATTCTGTTTTTAATGTGCGGTCGAAGCCGCCTGTTCTTCGCTTTCTTCCAGCAGAGGAATATCTTCCGTTCCCCGTTCGACAATCCGTGCTCCCGCCTCGCGTCCAAAACTCCAGAACAGAGCAGGACGGATGAAAAACTCCAGAATCGTACTACTGAGCAGCCCTCCGATGATCACCGTCGCGACCGGGTACAGAATTTCCTTACCCGCTTCTCCCTGCGCCATCGCCAGGGGAACCAGGCCGATGCCCGAGGTTAACGCCGTCATCAACACGGGTGCCAGGCGTTCCTGACCTGCTCGAATTATCATTTCGCGTGTCCAGCTTTCGCCTTCGTATTTCACCAGATGCAGATAATGGTTGAGCAGCAGAATTCCGTTCCGGGAGGCAATCCCCCCCAAAGAGATAAAACCAACCATGGCTGCGATGGTCAGAGTCTGTCCCGTAATGACCAGTGCGATCACCGAACCGATGAAGGCCATCGGCAGTGCCGCCATAACCTGCAGTGAGAAATTAACGGAATGGAACATCGTAAACAGCACCAGGAAGACGCCCAGCATCGAAACCACAAACAGGATTGAAATCAGTCGGGAAGCTGTCTGCTGATTCTCAAACTGCCCGCTGTATTCCACAAAATAGCCTGCGGGGAGTTTCTGAATAATCGGCTTCTGTTTCGCCTGAATGTCCTGTACGACGTCGACCAGGCCACGACCGGACACGTTACATTGTACGATGATCCGCTTCTGAACCTTTTCCCTGTTGATCGTATTGGGCCCGGACGATTCTGTAATCTCTGCGACCGAGGACAGGGGCGTTGTACCGCCGTCAGGCAAATTGATCGAAAGCCGTTTTAACGTCTCCCGATCTTCGCGGTACTGTTCGTCCATCCGAATCAACAGATCAAAGGTCCGTTGCCCCTGCAATACCTGGGAAACCACCATGCCGTTCATGGCGGTCTGAACATATTCATTCACATACGCGGGCGTCAGTCCATACAGTTTCAATTTATCCCGGTTGAGTTTGATCTGCAGTTGCGGGATCTCCACCTGTGGCTCAACCAGTACGTCAGTCACACCAGGTACCGAACGCATAGCGGCTCCCAGTTTTTGCGCTGTCGTCCGTAGAATGGTCAGATCCTCGCCATATATTTTAATTCCGACCTGGGCTTTCACGCCGGAAATCATATGGGAGATCAGGTGCGCCAGCGGTTGTTCTACGGAGATCACAATTCCGGGAATCGACTCCATCGAATGCCGGATCTCTTCCAGTACCGCTTCGCGTCCCCGTCCTGATTCAGGATCAAACGAGATAATGTATTCCGAGACGTTCACCCCTTCGGCATGTTCGTCGAGTTCCGCCCGGCCGGTGCGACGGGAAAAGGCAGCCACACCTTTGATTTTCTTTAACTGATCCATCACCGTACTGGCGATTTCATTCGATTTCTTCAGAGAGGTTCCAGGAGGTAGAACCACATTCAATTGCGCGACCCCTTCGTTAAAGGGGGGCAGGAAATCCTGTTCGAGCTGTATCAGGAACAGCCCTGCGATCAGCACACTGATAATCCCCAGCATCAGCAGAGGTTTCGCAAAACGGATACTGAAACCGATGACCATTCCAGCGCCCCATTTCAGGAGACGAAGCAGTGGTCCATCTTTGTGAGTGTGCTCACTTGCGTTTTCTTTATCCGATTTCTGAACGGGCGAACCGAATTTCTTACCGAGCAGCCAGTAAGACAACACGGGAGTCAGCGTCAGAGAAACCAGCAGTGATGACAGGATCGACACGATATAGGCCACACCCAGGGGTGTAAACAGACGACCTTCCATCCCGGACAATGCAAACAGAGGCAAGAACACCAGCACAACAATCACGGTTCCAAAGACAATGGAATTCCGGATTTCACAACTGGCCTGAAAGACGACCAGCAATGTCGGCTTGGGATTCTCGCGATAGCGATTCTCCTGTAAGCGGCGGAAAATATTCTCCACATCCACGATCGCGTCATCCACGAGTTCACCGATGGCCACCGCCAGGCCTCCCAGCGTCATCGTATTAATTGATAATCCGAAGACCGCGAAAATAATCGCCGTGATCGCAATCGATAAGGGAATCGCAGTGAGGGTAATAAACGTCGTGCGGAAGTTCATCAGGAACAGAAACAGAATAATCACCACCAGAATGCCCCCGTCCCGCAGGGCTTCGATCACATTCTCAATGGAACGGTCGATGAATGATTTCTGCGAGTAGAGTTCCGGCTGAATCCGAATGTCTTTGGGAAGCGAAGGCTTGAGTTCTTCCAGTGCCTTGAGCACATCGTTAGTCACCCGTCGCGTGTCGGCATTGGGTTGTTTATTGACGGTCAGCACCACCGCCGGTCCGCCGGCAAAGGTGCCATCTTCCTGCTTGATGAATGCGGAACTGTCCCCCCGTTTCACCTGGGCACCTTCGGTTACCCGGGCCACCTGGGAGAGCACAATCGGGCGTCCTTCCTGGCGGGTCACGACGACTTTCTTCAGATCGTCCAGCGACTGGATCCGGCCCAGTGCCCGTACCAGAAATTCGTTGGGCCCCTGTTCGTCCAGGTAGCCCCCGGTCGTATTCAGGTTACTCTGCTGGCAGGCCTCCCGCACCTCGTGCAGTGTGATCCCGTATTTGATCAGGGCTTCCGGATTGACGAGGACCTGGAACTGCTTGCGTCCGCCCCCCATCGTAAATACCTGGGAGACACCGGGAATGGTCAACAGCCGCTGACGAACCACCCAGTCCGCCAGGGTCCGGACTTCCAGGGGGGAAGTTTCATCGTCTTCACTCCACATCCCGAGCATCATGATCTGCCCCATGATGGAGGAGATCGGCGCCAGTTGAGGCTTGATGCCTTCGGGCAGACGATCGGTGACCAGTTGCAAACGTTCGTTGACAACCTGCCGGTCGTTGTAGATATCGGTGCCCCATTCGAATTCGACATAGATCACGGAAATCCCCACGCCGGAGGAACTTCTCACGGCCTGCACACCGGTAGCACCGTTGAGGGTGGTTTCCAGGGGAAAGGTAATCAATGATTCGACTTCTTCGGGCGCCATGCCTGGTGCTTCCGTCATCACCACCACTCGCGGGCGGTTGAGGTTGGGAAACACATCGATGGCCATATTCAGTGCCTGCCATGTTCCGAATCCGATCAGGAACAGGGAGAAGGCCAGCGTCAGGTGCCGCTGTTTCAGTGAAAAACGTATAATTGCATTGAGCATTGGATTCTTCCGTACCGGGAGTCACATTCAAGGGATGCACTAGAGCTTCAGACTGGTCTATAAGACGATCAGTGGTTGTGTCCCGCGTGGGGATCGACCGCACCACCGGCTTTGTTTTTCAAAGCCATCTGCATCTGATGTGCTCCCGTGAGTGCAATTTTGTCTCCGGGGAAAATCGCACCATCGTTTTGAATGACGGCCCAGAGCTGATCCTTATACAGGACATGCACTGGACGCCGATCAAAGTGATCGCCGTTCTCCTGAAAAACGAAACTCTCTGCCCCTTCGGTCGCGATTGCTTCCACGGGGACGACAATCTGCTTCTTCCAGGTTTCCACTGGAATCCGCAACTGCATCCTCTGTCCCGGCTTGAAACGCCACGTTATAAAGCGTTCTCCGTCCGAGCGTACGTTTTCATGCTCGACCTTATTCGGCAGATCGACAAAGACCGAAAAGATGCGTGCATCGGTTTCGATCTGGTTGTCCAGGTAATCGATCTGCAGGTTTTTAATCAGCTCTTTGTTTTTATTATTGATTTCCTGAATCGCTTCGACAGACCAGCCATTTTCCAGGCAGCGCGTTAATTCATCGGCTTCCTGTTCAAATGCCTGTCCTTTGAGATACAGGTCACTGTAATCAGCCAGGACACACAGCGTATCACCTGCCTGGACGAAGTCCCCTTTGCTGATATTCAACGACTGCACGATGAAGATGGATTTGTGGCGGGCATTGACCGTTCCCTGCGAACCGGGTGCGGGTGCTGAGATACGTTGAATTGCCATGTTAGGCAGTTGGACTTCTCCCGACTGACCGTGCAGCTGAGGGGCATACACCTGATGTTCTTTAATCAACCGACGGTTATCACGAATCTGGTCGACCTGACCTTCAGAGAAACCGTGCAGCAGCAGTGCCTCTCGTTGGGCTTTCAGAATTGCTTCCAGTTTTTCTTTGGCATACTCGCGTTCCAGCAGGACCTTACCGGCGATAACACCCTTATCCGTAATTTCCTTGATCCGGGCGATTTCCTTGTCTTCGACATCGAGTTCACCCAGCGTCTTCAGGAAGTCAGCCTGGGCCTGCACCAGGTCTTCATGGGTCAGGCGGATCTTGAAGAGTTCCCGACCTGGCTGCACCGCTTCACCTGCAATCACATTCACGTTGGTGATAATTCCGGTCATCGGTGCCACGACTTTCACGCGGGTCTTACCGGGTACTTCCACGACAATCGCAGGAATGGTCAGTGTGCGTGTGAACGCCTGCAGTTTCACGGGAATGACTTTCTCCTCTGTCAGACCGATATTCTTGCGTGCCTGGGAAGTCAGTTCCAGAGAGGTCGATTCTTCATGTCCCGCGTGATCGTGGTCATGATGATCCTCTTCCGATCCATGTTCGTCTGTTTCAGTTTTTGATTTTCCGTTTTCCGCCATGTCATTCACGGCAGGCAGCCATTGTTGCTGAGTCTTCCAGGCCAGCAGGCCAACGGGGATCAGGATCAGGAAAAATAAAATCCAGATCCAGTTCTGTTTGAGTTTTGATTGATTCATCACAGTCCTCGACGATGACAGCGCATCGGCTGTCGTGATAAGCGCAAGGGAAGTCGAATAGAACCGGTCTCATTTGAAGGTCCGCTGACAGTTTGAACAATCCGTGTCAGAGCAGAGGCCGGAGCGACAAGAGGTACTGCGGAGTGGTTAAATCAACCAGACAGTTGTCTGGGCCTGGGCGCGTACGCCCGGCGCGGCAAAAAGAAAGGCCGGGGGTAACTCACGCATCTGATTCACATACTGACGTTCCTGTGTGGAACAGATCAGTTCCCAGATGGGAAGCAGGCTGACCAGCTGCGACGATTCATCATCGACTTTGACAGTCGCTGCCGTCAGATAAGAACAACGCCCTTCATGGCAAGGGTCGGAATGCTGATGCATCGGATGTTCGTCCTGATGTTCCGCAGCTGCAGTGTGCTCTGCATGCGCATCATGATGAGCACACCCGCTTTCGTGATCATGGTGAGCGTGTTCGGCTTTTGAGTGTTCCTGCTCAGCTTCGTGTCCGCACAAGCCCAGGGGCTGACAGGAGTTAGTATGACCTGCATGAGCGTCATGCGCATGATGCCAGCCACAACCCAGCAATGTGTGGGTCAGCATGGAAAACAGCATCAAGATGACAGTCATACGTAAAATCATAATCGTTCCTGAGAGGAGTATCACTCTGCTGGAATCATGTCACTAAAACGGGAATGTGTCAAGCTCTCTCCTTTAGAATGCAAATTTGACTCCCAGAGAGCCCCTTCTACAATGAATTTCTCTAAGTGGTTTATGAGTGGTGCTTTATCAGAATGTTGAAAAAATGCCTCGCTGACAAAATCTGTTGCAGAATGGATCACACTGTGATCAAACCGACTCTCTCTGAAATGATAATCATCAGTTCCCTTATTGGTCTCCGCCAGCTAGACTGGAAAGTGCGCCAGTCAGATGAATCTTTCAAATGCTAAGTCGAGTTCAAGCAGGAACTCACTAAAGGAGTGAATTGTGTCTGCGAAATATCGCGTATTAATTACGGACCGTGCCTGGCCCGATTGTGAGGTCGAAAAACGAGAATTAGCCCGCGTGGAAGCCGAAGTTATTGAGGCCCCTCCCGGCGCGGATGAACAGACCCTGATCGAACATGCGACCGGCGTCGATGCGATCGCGACCTGCTGGGCCCAGGTCACCCGGCCCGTCATTGAAGCAGCTCCCGACTGTAAAACCATCGCTCGCCTGGGAATTGGTCTCGATAATATCGACGTGGAATATGCGACGTCACAGAAGATCCCGGTCACCAATGTGCCGGATTACTGCATCCCGGAAGTCGCCGACCATGCGATTGCCCTCATGCTGGCCAGTCTGCGGAATGTGGCCTATTTCCATCAGCAGACCAAACAGGGGGTCTATGATCTCTCCGCTGCCCCAATGCCCCGCCGGGTAAGTACGCTGACCATGGGACTGTTTGGTTTTGGATTGACCGGACAGGCGGTTGCAGAACGGGCCCGTGCGTTTGGCATGCAGGTGATCGCGACGAATTCGTCCGGTAACGATTATGGCACTGGTACGAAAATGGTCGATTTTGAGGAGCTACTGGCTGAAAGCGATGTGATCTCAATTCACGCCCCGCTGACGGAAGCCACCGAGCACCAGTTTGATGCGACTGCATTCGAGAAAATGAAGTCCACTTCACTGATTATTAATACGTCGCGCGGTGCGTTGATTGAATTCGACGCGCTCAAGTCGGCGATTCAGAATCAGAGCATTGCCGGTGCTGCTCTGGACGTGTTTGATCCGGAACCACCCGACCTGACCGATCCATTCTTTCAGCATGAACGGGTGATCGCAACTCCCCATGCGGCTTTCATTTCCAGCGAATCACTGGACGAACTTCGAGCACAGGCGGCCCGCCAGATAGCAGAGCTTCTCGTCGGTAAAGAGACGACGAATGTTGTAAACCCGGAAGCACTTGCATAACCGGTACCATCCGCAAATAGATGTCGAAAATCTGCATCATTGAATCCCTGAATGTCATCTTGTCGGACTTTCAATAAGCTAGGTTAAATATAGCTGTATTTAACTTTAGACCAAAAGCTTTACGAAAGGCTTCACAGATTCAGGCAGGTATGGATGGCCCCCGATAACAATTCTCCTCAATCCGATCACGCTGATCAGCGAATCGAATCGCCCGCGCTCCGCGAAGCGACTTCGGTTCCCGAGGGAGATGTTGCGCCTCAACCCGCCCGGCCGGAACGCCCTCAAAGCTCAGGGGAAGCGAAAGTCAGTTTCTCCGAACGTGAGCAGATCCGTGCCCTGGAAGCAGAACTGCTGGGAAAAGAGCAGCTCGTCGAAACGTTGACCGAACGACTCACCGAAGTCGCCGAGGAACTGGAAAAGAGCCAGCACAGCAGACAGGATCTGGCCAAGGTCGACAACAGAAGAATCAAAGAGCTGGAAGCCTGCCTGCGGGAAGAAGCGGAACTGGTGGAAACGCTCAAGGAACGCTTGACCGAAGTCGCCACTGAACTGGAGCGGTGCCAGAACAACCAGCAACACCCCGCGGAAACAGAGAGCCCCCGTCTGGCAGAACTGGAAGTGGAGCTCGCAGAAAAATCACAACTCGTCACCGACCTGAGCGGGCGACTCTCCGAGGTCGAGGCCGAACTCGAACAGAGCCGCCGCGCGTACCAGGAACTCTCTGCGTCAGAAAAACAAAAGGTCCAGACACTCGAAACTGAGCTGCAGGAAAAAGACCAGCTCGTGGTCATGCTCACCGAGCGACTGGAACAGGTCGCCGAACAGCTCGATCGTCGGCACCGTAGCGGTGCAGACCGGGGCATGACGGTCTCCGGGGGCATTCCCCGTGAAGTGATCGAAGAACAGCAGAAAATTGCACAGGATCTGCAAGCCTTCATGGAACAGATGCAGGGCGCGGAGACCGAGTCTTCCCTGGCCCGCATTGAAATGCAGATCGCCGAACTCAAAAAGATGGTCGAAGACGGGTTCGAAAAAGGTCCCGTCGCTGCGAAACCGTCTACCCTGGTGGATTACCTCTCCGCACCCAGTATTCCTGCGGTAGAAGAAAGTCCGCTGGAAAGCGAAGTGGAACAACAGGAGTCTGAGCCAGAAGAAGCCCCCGAGGCCTGCAGTGAGCCAGCTGCGGATCCGAATGTGAGTGGCTGGGAAGCCATGAAGCAGAAGCTGCTCTCAGGTCAGGGAGTCGATGTCTCCAGTGATCTGCCGGAGAAAAAAGCACATGCTCCTGCACCTCCAGTGCCTCAACCAGAGCCCGTTGAACAGAACAGTGCCCTGCTCTCCGGTGGCACAGGTCGTACCCTGGCCAGCTACAAGCCTCCCTTGCCGGATGCCCCCGCTGAAATTGACTATGACCAGGCTTCACACGAAGATCTGACCGCAGCCATTCGGGAACGGGATCAATACATCGGGCTGTTGATCAAGCGTCTGAGAGAAGCCGAAACCGCTGTAATTCCAGTCAACTGGGAAGCGATCAACAATGCTCCTGAAGAGCTCGTGAAACATCTGCAGACACTGCAGCACGATCTGGAACACAACCTGGGACTGGCCGAAGTCGAGATCTCAATCGAACGAGCACGTCTCTCCCGTACCGAACTGATGCTGCAAAACCGCGAAGAACAGATTCGCAAAAAGGAAAAACAGCTTGGTCTGAACCTCGAACGCGGCGAAGACGAAGCGGTTCCCGAGGAAAAGCAGCTCAACGACGATCAGAAGAAACGCTGGCTCGGCTTTTTGAATTAACCAGTCCGCCCTATTACGGAATCTGCTTGCCTCGTTGATGCTTCTGGTTCGCCACACCGGTCATCTCTGCCCACTCCTGCCAGGCGGCTTTCATCTGTGCGACCCGTTCCGGATAGTGGGACGCCAGATTATTGGTCTCGGTGCGATCCTGTTCCAGATCGTACAGCTCCCAGCGATTGATGGTTCGATCCGCCACCAGTTTCCATTTCCCCTGTCGGACCGCCTGATTGTTGCGCAGTTCCCAGAACAGGGACTCGTGCGGCTGGCGCGTCTCTCCCTGGAAAATCGGCAGCATGCTCTTCCCTTCCACCGGGATAATCTTATGACCTGCATAGGTTTCCGGGTACGTTGTCTCCGCGAGTTCGATGCAGGTCGGCATCACATCGATAATATGTGCCGGCTGGCGGGTCAGACTGGCGGGAGCCACATGTCCGGGCCAGCGGACAATCAGCGGAGTCGAAATGCCCCCTTCATGCATCCAGGTTTTAAAACGACGGAACGGTGTGTTCTGCGGGAACGCCCAACTGGGTCCGCAGGTCGTGTAGTATTCTTTGGGACCGGGTTCCTGCTGGGGATTCGCACCTCCCGGCTCGCTGGCATCAGGACCATTGTCCGACAGGAACATCACAATCGTATTCTCATCCACGCCGGTCTGTTTGAGTGTCTGCATCAGGCGGCCGATATTCTGGTCCATGCAGTCAATCATCGCCGCATAGACTTCCATGCGTCGCTGCTGCCAGTCGCGGGGGTACTTGTCCTTTTCCCAGTCAGCGGACTCCGGATCCCGTTCGGGCAGCTTCCACTGAGGATCGACGAGCCCCATTTTCAATTGTCGTTGATAGCGTTCTTCCCGCAGCGCTTCCCAGCCTGCGGCATAACGGCCTTTGTACTTCGCGATGTCTTTCGGCTTCGCGTGCAACGGATAGTGAGGCGCGGTGTAACAGAGATGCAGAAAGAAAGGCTGGTCTGTTTTCGCGTAGCCTTTGATCTGTTCGATCGCGTGATCGGTAAAGGCATCGGTCGTGTAAAAGTCATCGGGGAACTCGGTGATCCGCGTGGTGTTTTTTGCGAAGAAGCGGTATCCGCCCCCGGAACTGCCCCACTTGTATTTGGGATCACGGTAATAAGGATCAAAGAAATTGCAGCAGCCATCCAGCAGACCGTAATAGTCTTCGAACCCACGATAAACGGGGTGCGTGGTCTCGGTACGTCCCAGGTGCCACTTGCCGCTGAGGGCCGTCTGATAACCGGCCTGCTTGAGCACTTCACCGAGTGTCACCATATTCATTGTCAGATGAGGTCGGGGATAACGGGGATAGAGCCCGGTCACCAGTGAAGCCCGCGTGGTCCAGCAGACCGCGTTATTGTAGAACTGGGTGAACCGCAGACCTTCCCGGGCCATCCGATCCAGGTTGGGTGTCTGTACTTCACCGCCGTAACAACCGAGGTCCGACCAGCCCATGTCATCACACATGATCAGAATGATGTTGGGCCGCTGCTTTGACTTGTCAGGTTCTGCAGACCTGGCGGATTCAAAACACGAAATACAGACCACAAGACAACAAAAGACACGCAAAGCTAGAGAAATCATATTGAACTTTACCTTTGGGAAACTTCGGATGGTTACTGATTTCTACTATAAACGCTGTCTCAATCTGATGTGAGTCTATCGGCATATTTTTCTTGAATTCACTTTCTAGCCATGCGATGCCAGTCTATTCCTTTGACTAGCCAACTCATTTGTGTAATTGTCTCCAGGTAACGCATCTGCCAGTTCTCGTCCAGTCGGTCCTCGATCGATGCATGAAATCGCAGAGGATCCACAAGTGAGAATGCGTTTACGAAATGCACCAAAAAATGTCCGCTCACTTGAGCCGAAGTAACCATTTGATCGAGGATCTTTTCTGAACCACAGAGATCCACCATTGCCAGATAACTGATATTACTGAATGATGTCACAGCTTGATCATATAGCATTGTCTTACTATCACTACTCGCCAGAATGACAGGATCCCCAACCCAGCGTCCTGTCATATCTAAAGTACCGTCCAAATCTGAGATAAGATGCTTCAGAACTATCCCTGTGTAAGTATCTCCTAAAAAGCCCCGAAAAAAATTGGCACCCAATAAGTAACCTGGCTCGAAATACTCTTCTTTAGCAGGATTTACTAAACAGCAATTCGACCCCATTTCTTGTCTCCCGGTAAGTTCACTGGCAAGATTTCATTTCAACGTATCTTATCAGGACAAGAAACTGAATACTCAGGCTCGCCAGAGACTGGCATTGTTTATGGCAAATCAGAGAAAAGTCGGACTGTCAGTAAGTCATGAAGGCGAATAATCACCTGTCTGTCGACATGTAATGCAATACTGCTGCAGGTCCAGGAAGGAGGCTTTGATCGACTCGACCAGTTGTTCGCCGGTCTCTGCATCGGGAATGGTTTCTCCAATGATCACATCGCAGTTAAAGGGGACCAGCAGCGCTTCACCCCGTGGCAGTGCCCGGCCCAGTCCGTGCATCATTACGGGGGTCAGTCTCGTATCGGAGCGATCATGCACGATGTGATAGACGCCTCGTTTGATTTCACTCAATTCTTCGGGATTACCGCGACTGCCTTCCGGGAACAGGATCAGAATCTCGCCCCGATCCAGTGCCTCGTGACAGCCCGCGAACAGTTCGCTCTTGCGCATGCGTCCGGTCCGCTGAATGGGAATGATGCCCAGACAGTTTTTGGAAAACCAGGAGAGATAGCGATTCTTCAGGAAATAATCGGCGGCCGCTACGGGACGCACCTTATGCAGACGCGACAGGGGATACAGGCTCATCAGCACCAGGGCATCAAGGTGACTGTTATGATTGGCGACGACGATCGACGGACCCTCGACAGGCAGGTTCTGTTTACCTCGCAAGTTCAGTCCGAGAATGATAATCACGATCGGTCTGACGATGAGCGCAAAAAACAGGATTTTGAGTACCCGCTCCATAGTTCTGTCACTCCACAGCTCAGAAACTCATGTAATAGAGGTAATGAAAAAACAGTGGCGATGTGAAAATCAGGCTGTCGCAGCGGTCCAGGATACCGCCGTGCCCGGGAATCAGCGAACCGCTGTCTTTGATCTCCAGGTCACGTTTGATCGATGAGATCACGACGTCGCCGATAAATCCCGAGACGCTGATCAGCAGGCCTGCCAGCAGACTGAAGCGGAAATTCAACGGTGTCAGAAACGGTCCCAGAAAACCGGAAACCAGTGCAATGGTCAGTAATCCTCCGATGAACCCTTCCCAGGTCTTATTCGGACTGACTTTGGGAATAATCTTGTGGCGTCCCAGCAGTTTGCCCCAGATAAACTGGCACACGTCATTGAACTGGGTCATGAATAACAGGAAGATCACCAGCCCCATGCCGCCGGCTTCAGCGTTCTTTACCGGCAGCATCAGCAGGTAGGCGATGTGACTCAGACAGAAGACAGTCAGCATGACGGCCCAGTGAATGATGCCTGCAGAATGAATGAAGCCGCGCGTCTCTCCAATCAGCACCATCCGCATCGGAAGAAACAGGAACAGGTAGACTGGAATAAAGATGATAAACAGACCATACCAGCCGATGCTGACCAGGTAGTATTGCACGGGAATCGACAGGTAGGCCCAGAACAGCACACGCCGATCCGCCTGCCTTGTAGGGACGATCGAAAAGAACTCTTTGAGTGCCAGGAAGCTGATAAAGGCAAAGAGGATGATGGCCGTCGTGCGACTCACAATCAGGCAGAGAAACAGAATGCCGATCATCCACCACCAGGACTGAATCCGCTGACGCAGTTCGGTATAGTCCTTTTCCGGCTTGAGTCGCTTGAGAGTCAGTCGACAGGTTGTAGCCGTGACCAGCAGACCGAAGACGACCAGCATTGCATACAGAGAATGCGGAGGGATCTCCCACATGATCAGGCCTCCAGAAATCGATAGGCAGAAACGGCGCGGCGGATGCACGTCACAACCGCTCCCAGGATGATCACGATCAAAGCGATCAATAAGCAGTAATCAGAGTGCCAGACCAGCGTTTCGATTGCGGTCAACACACAGGCGATCGTCAGCACAGCCATGCGATGCTGCTTGGCCATGGGGCCTTTGAAGTCGACGGGCGCCCCGATGCTGGCACTCAGCGTGCGGATGTAGGCCGTCATCACAGCCAGTAACCCCGCACACCAACCCAGTTCGGCACCGTAGGCGACCATATGCACGGCATAACCGGCTGAAACCAGGATCAGCGGGTCAGCGATCCGGTCCGGAATATCGTTGAACAGTTCGCCCGAATTCGTTTTCTTGCCCCCCTCAACGGCGACCATCCCATCGAAGAGGTTACACAGCAGTCGGCACTGGATCATCAATCCCGCCAGAATTAACAGCCACCAGTGTGCATACAATGCAAAGCAGATAAAACCGGCTGCCGCCAGAGCCGCGAACAGAATGCTGATCACGGAAATCTGGTTGGGGGTGATCTGCTTACCGCTCAGGTAACGCGCGAACGCGACAACGAATTTCACTTCGCGAACCTTGAGCGGTCGTCTGGTGCCGGTGTCATTCATATTGGGTCGTCCCCTGCTGCTGATGAATGCGGAGTAATCTCCAGGATGTAAACATACAGAACGAAAACGCGACCATCAGGGCCGGTAAGATCGTGGCGATGATCCGCGGGGTTCCCATCAGGGTGTGTACATTGACCAGGCAGAAGCCGGTGAAGCAGATCACAATCAACGCCGGCACCACAACTTTGACCAGCGGTCGATCAAAGCGATGAAACAGGTGAGTCACCGCCTGCACCATGAACAGTGTGATCATAAAACTGGCGGTTCCCTGGGTGAGGGCTGCAACCACTCCCTGCTGTGCGGACTCCCCGGAGTTCATCACATAGGCCCAGCTTCCCCAGAGCAGAAATGCCAGACCAGCCGAGATCAGGTTAAACAGTTTTGATGTGCGAATATTCTGTGTCATGAAAGCAAACCATATTTATCAATGAAGCGTTTATTCTCTGCCGGACAGCCCTACCTTGACGTCCGGATGAAACCATAGTGTCGGCTGGCAAGCGGTTAGGCAAGCTCCGCTACAGACGAATTCCCGCAGTTTTACTGCCTCTGCCTAAGTACAGGGCGATATTCTCTCCCCTTTACCACGGCCTTTTTGAAAGATTTTTTCTATTCCGTGGAAATCCATTGTCTGACGACCGGGAACCTCGAGGAAGTACGCCAACCACATGAACATAAGTCACATAAGAGAATGCCAGCCGGGGATCATGCTGATTCAAAGATACTTTGGTGACTTAAAGTTTATTGGACCGATTGAATCCGGTTGAGCAAACGTTCGAGTTCTTCCCGCGGTGTTTTTGAATGCAGACCGGGTCCGCGCAAAAAGAACTGGATCGACTTGCCCATACCAATCGGCTCCTGGAATCGGAGTCTGATGCGATAGGGCTTCTGGCTGAACGGATACAAGAGAGGGAAATACGCACAGCTTCGTAACTCTTCGATGTTACTTAGCGGCATTGTTTCAGTCTGACCATCCTTTTCAAACCGAATGTGACTGTTATTGACGCAGACTACGTCTGCAAAATCGGAGACCAGATACCGGATCAAAAATGATAAACAGAGTCCGAAAACTAATGGTGTCACAAACTGCCCGACGGTTTCCCAATTCCAGCCCCCGACATGCTTCGAGTTCACACCGACGAAAACAATGACAAAGATGAGCGGCGTCAGCGGTACCCACCTTCTGATCAGAAACGTTATGCCTTCAGTGGAGATCTGCTCCATGTCTGATCGTGGAATGGATTCATTAAGCATGGTTGCCCTCATTCCAGTTGGCTTTCCTGTTCTGACTGTGCCCCCACCAGTTGTTCCAGTTCCGCAATCCGCAGGTCTTGAGCTTCCAGTTTCTGCTTCAGGCCTTTCGCTTCGTTGATTGCACCACAGGCCAGGCAGAACCCCAGGAACCCCAGAAAACTACTATATGTATCAAGAAACGGCATAGATTACTCTTTCGAATTAATTGAGACTCACTGATTGAGCTGATACCTGACCCTCGTCACACCAGCTAATGAGTACATTGTGTTTACAGAAACAGACCAATGCCGATCACGATGATGGCGAGAACAAAGGCGGTGGCAATTGTTACCCCGAGCGGAGAGCGGAAAAAGGAATTCACGCCTACCGCTGCCGAGTGTGCTGTCTGAAATTCGAGCCGGTAATTATCAATCTCGACGGGCTGTCTGCTGAAGGGAACTTCGGCCAGGGTATCCGAAACGAGTTGATCCTGATCGAGCAATCGAATGCCCACAATTTCATGTACTGCGACAGGCGAACTCAGATTCCAGACGAGTCCGTCGGTGGCTGACTGATTCGGTCTGGCTCCCAGTTTGTGATTGAACAGGTCTTGTGTGATAATCTGCACTTCGTAGTCGGGCAGTGCTTCCTTCTGTTTCAACAGGGGAATTCCGTGATCGCGGGGTTCTTTATCCACATCCAGGGCAGTCACTTTGACCTGGGTCAGCCCTTCGCTCTGCCATGCCGCCAGTGCCACGCAGGCCAGTACACTGAATAACACCACGCCGCTGCAGACCAGACTGGTAATGGCCCAGGGAGAACGGGAGCGGGGTTCGGGTGTCGGATCTGTCATGAAGTAAACCAGTAAATAGAACAGGTAAAACTGATACTTTATTCAGTATAATTCTACTGACTGAACTGAAAGGAGTACAGATCACACTCCTGCAGAATCCAACAGAGGCGGACCGGCTTCCCGGCCAGTGTCGACAGATCCGCGTCGCTCTTCCAGCGTACCTGACCGTCAATTTCATCTCCGATCAGAGGGATGCAATCATCCCTGGTAAAACCGGGTATGGGAGTTCCGTCCGACTGCTGCAGTTCGACTCGCAGACTGCCCGCGGCACTGGTACTGAAATTGACCCGCAGACGATCCCCGGCAAAGACCAGCGGTCGGGTCAGCAGTTCCCCGGCGGTATAGCCTGCATTCACGGAGACAAAACCGTCGGTGCGGAGTACATAGCGATCGCCGCTGCGATGATAGATCGACATTTCGGTCGGGCTGGTCGGCACCACATTCAAGGCCACGTAGTTCGCCCGGTTTTTCCACTGTTCTGGTTCCAGGCCCGGTCGAATGAAGGCGTGCTTGAACAGGCGATCGTAGTGTGAGGAACCGGCGCGCGTGGTCATCAACAGGATGTCGGTGGCGTTCTGATCTTTGAGATCATAATCAGGTGCAGAGCCACGTCCGGGAATGAAGCGGGTCGGCAGGGAGATATAAATGTGTGGTGCCCGGAAGTAAGGATGCGTCTGATTCGTATAAAGGTGTTCGCCCGGCAGATTCGGATCCATGGCGACCGGATCAGTCCAGTGACGAAAATCCGGAGACGTCGTACGACTGATGCTGCGGAGCCGTTCAGGATCAGTCCACGTACGAAAATAACAGACATACTGCTGCTCGGCTTCGGACCAGAACGAGACATTCGCCGAATCAAAGGCGTGCCGCCACTGGGGCTGATACGGGATGACTTCAGACTGCTTCGTCCAGTGAATGCCATCATGTGAGACGAATGCGAACAAGCCGCGTCCCGGTTCTACTAAACCGCGTTTGTCTCCCGGACCGGGATAGCCGGCGAGTGCCTTATAGCGTTCCTGCGGAGCGACGCCCGAACGGGTATCCAGAAAAGGAGTGAAGTTGGTCAGGAAGGGAGGCTGCTGCGCCAGGATCACATTGTTCTTGCGTGTTCCCCCGACTTCGTGCAGCCCCAGTTCCGGGAACTCCCATTCATGCCCGTCCCGGCTCTCGGCGTAATGCACGGTCTCCCCGGCATGACCGGTGTGCTTTTCTCCGTGATAATCCGGATCGGAACCGCGCCAGTAAGCCTGGTAGCGATCCCCGTTTTTGATGACGGTCATCATGTGCCGCACCGGTAATGGCGAGCGGGGTCGGGGTGCTTTGACAGGCGTGTGCAGCTTGAGTTCCACGCCCTGCAGCTTGTCGATTAACAGTTGATCGACAAACAACTCCCGACGCGAGCCGATGCCAACGGGTTGCGCAAACGCCGACAGTGGCAGCAGCATCAGTAGAGACCAGATCAATCCTCTCAAAAGTTGCTGCTTCACAAGACATCATCCCTTCGTTAAATGTAACGCGTTTGAAACGGCTTTCATTCAGGCCATGGGGAAAAATGAGACTCCCAGCAGGACGACAATGAATCCGACGACGCCCATCAGGGCCGTCATGGGGGTAATGAATTTCAGAGTCTCCCCCTCGGTCATGCCACTCATTTTACCGATGACCCAGAAACCGCTGTCGTTCATCCAGGAAAGGGGCTTGGAACCGCAGCCAATCGCGAGGGCAAGATAAACCGGATGAAAACCGAGCGTGGCGGATTCCGCAATCCCGCCCAGAATCCCCACGGTCGTAATCATGGCCACGGTCGACGATCCCTGGGCAGTGCGGATTGCCGTTGTGATCAGAAAGGCCAGCGTAACCAGCATCAGGGGAGAGACATCGGGCAGTGATTCAATCAGAAAGCTGACGCCTGTCTGCTGCAGGACACCCCCGAAGGCTCCGCCGGCAGCGGTGATCAGAATAATCACGCCTCCCGTAGAGAGGGAGGCCTGAATCGATTCGGAAAGTTCGCCCAGCGAAGATTTTTTCTGTCGCACCAGCGTCGCCAGGGCGATCACGGCAGCGATACCCAGTGCGATGTTTTTATTTCCCAGCGTCATAATCAGGTCCTGAACCTCGGGAGAGATCTGGTCGCTGATGGACTTGAACTTCAGCAGTGTGGACCCGGCAATCATTATCACCGGCAGCAGGATGGGTGCCAGTGACAGCCAGAGTGAGGGAAGATCTTCGAGCTGGCTGTTGGAAAGTCTTTCGAGATCAGCCTGTGTGACGTCAGCCGAATCGCGAAAGGGGAGTTCACAGTGCTTGTTGATCAGGGTGGCATAAGCCAGACCGAAGATGGCCGCGATACTGCCGACAATCATGCCCCCCATGATCATGGTGGCAATGTCGACCCCCAGCTGCTCCGCTACAAACAGTGGTCCGGGAGTAGGCGGCACCAGGGAGTGGGCCATCGTGCCTCCGGTCACAATCGCCAGCACGTAAAGCAGGTAGTTTTTACCGGTGCGGAATCGCATCGCTTTACCGAGTGGAATCAACAGGTAAAATACCGTATCGAAGAAGACGGGAATCGCCAGCAGAAATCCACTGGCCATGAAAGCAACGGGAGCCAGCTTCTCACCTACAAAATTAATGGCTGAGCGGACGATTCGCTCGGCGGCGCCGCTCTCGAGCAGGCACATGCCGATGATGGCGGCTAATGCGATCAGGATGCCGATCTTGGCACAGGTCGATCCGAATCCCGCGGCCACCCGTTCGCCGACCGACTGCTGCCCCGCTTTGATGGCCGCCTTATAGTTGGCGGGGGTGATGGCAAAATCGTCGAGGCGAATCTCGCGGCTGGCGCTGTCATCCCGAACTTTGAGGTCAGCGATGATCATCCGCTGGCTGTCTTTAGTAAACTCGGAGGTCACCCGGGCCACTTCGGTCTCGGCAATCGGGATCAGCGGAAACCCGGGCTGCTCGCCACCCATAATCATCAATAGCATGCCGGGCTGCAGCATCCCGGCTTTTTCGATCTCAATGACAATCTTCTGATTATCGGGAGTGACTTCGAGGATTTTAAACTTGTTTTTCCGGAGGGCCGTCTCCTCGATCTGCTGAGTGGGCGTCAAGACACCTACACAAATGGCTCCTGCCAGCAATGCGAGGAAGGCATGCAGACGAAAAAACAGGACGCCACCGACGACGATGGTCACCCCGGCTAAAATAATCACGATCACCCAAGCGCTTAGTTCCATGATTCAACCAGTTCGAATTGTAGACGCACCGTGTGTATTTCATGAAATTCACCATTTTTTCGACACATCCTGATCGGAATCGGGTTAAATAGACGTCAGCCATTCAGTGATGTCTGACTGACTCCCGAATGAAATTCGGGGCCATTCTCTCCGTCTCAGTTCAGGTGAAAGGTCATGATGAGTTTTTCCATCAAACGCACGGCACAACTTGTGAGTTTTCTCCTACTTACATTGTCGGTCCCATTATGCCAC
Source organism: Gimesia chilikensis (assembly GCF_007744075.1). Lineage (NCBI taxonomy): Bacteria > Pseudomonadati > Planctomycetota > Planctomycetia > Planctomycetales > Planctomycetaceae > Gimesia > Gimesia chilikensis. Next base: position 5,815,853 of record NZ_CP036266.1, read on the forward strand.
TCTTCGACTTTCGCAGCAACAAAGAAGCAGGAGCGGGTATCCGAATCAGAGCTGGCTGCCAAGGTTGACGCGCTGATCGAAGGGGAGCTGAAGAAATCAGGAATCACCCCGGCCCCCCTGGCCAATGATGAAGATTTCCTCCGCCGGGTTACTTTTGACCTGGCCGGCAGAATGCCCACGACTTCCGAAGTGCTGCTGTTCGGACTGGACTCGACTTCCGACAAACGCCGGGCCGTGATTGAGGAACTGCTCAAGTCGGATGATTACGGGGTGAACTGGGCCCGCTACTGGCGGGATGTGATTTACCTCCGCGCCACCGACATGCGGGCTCGACTGAATGAAGCCCAGTTTGTCGACTGGATGACCACACAGCTGAACGAGAATAAGAGCTGGCAGGAGATCACGACCGATCTACTGACGGCCTCTGGTGACGTACGGGAAAACGGCAGCACGGCGTTGATCTTCGCACATGAAGGGGATCCGGCTGAGCTCGCTGCAGAAACCTCGCGTATTTTTCTGGGAATCCAGATTCAGTGTGCCAACTGTCACGATCACCCGACCGACAAATGGAAACGCAAAGACTTTCACGAATTGGCGGCCTTCTTCCCCCGCGTGCGGGTGCGTCCCGTACGGGATTCCACACCTCGTACGTTCGAAGTGGTATCGATGAACCAGGGCAACCAGTTTGCCCGCCGGGTACAGATGCTGAAAAACCCCGAGTTCCTGTTCCGCTCTTACGACCGTAATCGTGATGGCAAGCTGACACAGCAGGAAGTGCAGCGAACCCGAATGGCTCGCGGCTTCGAACAACTCATTTCCCGTGCTGACACAGACGGCGATAAAGCACTGACTGCGGAGGAACTGAAGAGCCTGCCTCTGCCAGAAAACACGCAGCGTTTCATGAGTGAATATTACATGCCCGACCTGAACGATCCGACGTCGATGGGTCAGGTGATCCAGCCGGTCCTGTTCGTAGGCACCAAAGCCCCCGAGGGCCTGGATGACCTGGAACGTCGCGAAGTGCTCTCGAAGTTTTTAACCTCGCAGGCGAACCCCTGGTTCTCGCGGGCCATCGTGAACCGGATGTGGTCGGAAATGCTGGGCGAAGGATTTTATATGCCCATCGATGATATTGGTCCTGAGCGAAGTGCCGTCTATCCCGAAGTACTCGATGCCCTGGCCCAGGGCTTTACCGCCAGCGGCTATGATCTGAAGTGGCTCTGTCGGACGATTACCAATACCCGGGCGTACCAGCGGAAGATGCAGAAACGGTCTGAAGGACAGATGCAGACACCTTTCGCGGCGCAGCTTCCGACCCGTCTGCGAGGCGATCAGATTTTCACAGCCATCACGCAGGTGTTCGGCGTGGATGATCTGCAGGCCGATCCCAGTGCCGGCAACCGACGCTACCAGCGTAGCCGTTCGGCCCGGGGGCAATTCAGCAGCCTGTTTACATTCGATCCATCCACTTCGCAGGATGAGATCACCGGCGATGTTCCGCAGGCACTGTTCATGATGAATTCCGAAGCCCTCAACGGCATGCTGGGAGCGAATCGATCAACGAAACTCGCCCAGATCGCCCGCGACTACCCCGAGAATAAAGCGGCCATCCAGAAACTGTATCTGCTCACACTCTCACGAGAGCCGAGTGCAAAAGAACTGGAGATCTGCGAGGACTACTTCCAGCAGGCTGAACAACGCGAGACTGCCCTCGAAGACCTGATGTGGAGTCTGCTCAACTCGAGTGAGTTTATCACCAAGCGTTGACCCAGAGTGACTGCCGTTTCGCTTCAACCTTCAAAATCAATCTCTCCATCGAGGAGTTTTAAATGAGTCTTTATCACCAACAGCATGTTCAGGCCGGCCGCCACGGATTTTCTCGACGGAGCTTCTTACGCAACGTTTCCCTGGGTGCCATGGCTGCAGGCACGCTCAGTTTTCACGATCTGATGAGCGTCTCCGCGGAAGAGCTCCGCAAGCAGGGACGTTCGATGATCCTGCTCTGGATGTCAGGCGGGCCCAGCCAGTTTGAAACCTTCGATCCCAAACCGGGAACTTCCAGTGCCGGTGATAAGGCTCCGATTAAAACCGCTGTCTCAGGCATTGAGATTTCCGAAGAGTGGAAAGAGACCGCGAAGGTCATGCAGGAGATCGCCCTGATTCGCTCAATGACCAATAAAGAAGGGAATCACCAGCGTGCGACCTACCAGATGCACACCGGCTACATTCCTTCCGGAAGTGTCAAGCACCCCAGCCTCGGCTCCAATATTGTTCGCGAGATTGGCAACCGGGAACTGGAGATTCCGTCGATTGTTTCGGTTGGTGCGACCAACGGGGCCGGGTTCCTGGGCGTCGATTATGAACCGTTCAACGTCAGCAATCCGGGGAGCATCCCCAACAACGTGGCTGCCACCGTTCCCGATCAGCGGTACCAGAAACGGTTGGGACTACTGGGACGCCTGGATACGGAATTTGCCAGCCGGGGTGGTGAAGTGGTCGTCAAAAACCACAGTAAGATTTATAACAAAGCCTCAGCCATGGTGCTGAGCCCGCAGACGAAAGTCTTCGATCTGAGCGAGGAACCGGATACCCTGCGTCGCCAGTATGGTGAGAACAACTTCGGTAAAGGCTGTCTGCTGGCCCGTCGGCTGGTCGAAGCGGGATCGACATTCATCGAAGTTCGCTCCAACGGCTGGGACAACCACTTCGATATTTCCGAGTCGATCACGCAGCGTTCCCAGGAAGTCGACGCCGGCATGGCGACCCTGATTTCAGATCTGAAACAGCGGGGCATGCTGGATCGTACGCTGGTCGTCTGGATGGGTGAATTCGGGCGTACCCCGAAGATCAATGCCCGTAACGGACGCGACCATTATCCGCGTGTCTTCTCCGCCGCCCTGGCGGGTGGGGGCGTCAAAGGGGGACAGGTCATCGGATCTTCCACCAAAGACGGCTCTGCGGTTCAGGACCGTCCGGTTACCGTGACAGACCTGTTCTGTTCGATCTGCCAGTCGCTGAATGTGAATCCGAAGAAGGAAAACATGAGCCCGCTGGGACGTCCGATGAAAATCGTCGACGGCGGCGAAGTGGTTCAGGAACTGTTTTCCTGAACCACGGCCTGAATCCCTCTGGTGCCTGACCGCTGAAGTTCAGTCTCAGGCGCCGGAAGCGGCTGCTTCGCTGAGTGCCTTGGCCTGTGCGGCGGACGTATCCAGTGAGAGTGTGATCGTGACCGACCAGCGTCCTTCATCGTCGGCAACGAACTCCCAATGCGGGATGACGACCGAACTCTGATGGACGAGTTCGTAGCCCCCTTCAGACTGGCTGATCGTTTCGATGGGGAAGGTCCAGATGCTGGCGGGCGATGATAAATCGAGTGCCGCATCCAGTCCAAGCCATTCGTCGACCAGACCGATGCGATCGAGCTTCTCCAGGTCCAGCTTTGATTCCAACTGTCCGAGTTGCTTGCCCATGTGGTTGTAGTAGTAGCGGTCACTGGCGCCCGCAGCCATGCCGGCGAAGTTGAATTCGACGCCGAAATGCAGGGGTACTTCAGTGGGCAGGTTCGACAGTTCGTACTGGACGACCAGCGTTCCGGCAGCAGACTTGCTTAAGGAGACGGTCTTGGTGACTTCGACTTCATACGGTCCCACGTGTCCTTTACGGCTCATGCGGACATCGCATTCGTCATCCGTGCGGCGTACCGAACTCAGATAGACGCCTTCGACGAAGTCGCCCAGTTCTCCACCGCCGTTGATCACCGTATCGAGGTCTACACCCGGCTGATAGAAGTGATCCATCAGCGACTTGCGGGGTGTATTGTCGTACTGCAGTTTCTGTTCGAGTCCCGGCTGTTTGAAGCGGACGGCGTTATGGATCTTGCCGATGTCGTCACCATTCTGACCGCCCTGTGCCTGTTCCTGAGCCGCCTGACGGATAATGTCGTGGTAAGGCTCGGGACGCCGACAGAGCGTGGCCAGCAGGTTGTGTTTGGCGCCGCGGATATCCAGTTCATACAGGTGACCGCCGTGAGCGGGTGAGAGGAAGCTCACCAGGCGATGGCTGGCCAGGCGGATTTCTTTGCGGGCATCCAGGTTGAAGTCGGCCGCTTCGACTTCCAGCCAGTTGTTATCGCGATGATTGATCTTTTCCAGCAGTGAATCTGCTGAGATCAGATGCTTGAAGATCGCATTTCGCAGGTGAGGCAGATACAGACCGCCGAACGCACCATGCCAGTAAGGGCAGTTACACTGAGCGCGGTAAAGTTCGGTCCGAGCTTCGTGCAGGATTGGCAGGTCCTCTGCGTCGACTCCGGTGGCTTCCAGACTCTGCAGACGACTACTGACCAGCAGCATCCGCGAATACATTTCGTTGAGCTCTGAATACTTCACGCGGAAGTTACGCCAGAAGCCTCCCCGCAGGTATGGTTTGAGACGATCGAATTCTTCGTCTTCTGAGAATTTGTCTTTGAGGTGTGAGAGTTCGAGTTGCCGCTCGGAAGAGAGCGCCCACTCGTTCATTTCGCGGTAGCTGGCGTCCGGCAGGTAGCAGCTGCCCATGGGGGAAACGGTGTCGACCGATTCGCCCAGGGTCGTCACTTTGAGCCAGTCACTGTTCTGACGCAGCAGATCGAGGAAACGTCGCAGCCAGCCGTCCCGGTAGACGTGATCGTAGGTCCCGGGCCAGGCGCCGAATTTTTCTCCGTCGTCACCAAAGACGACCACCGAATGCGGATGATGGTCGGCAATCTGTTTCAGGTAGTGAATCGTCTCGACCGGATCGGTAAAGGGAATCTGGTAGCGGAGGGTTTCGTTGTCGGGGAAAATTTTCAGCAGGCGACCTTCGTCTTCCGACAGGTAATAGCCGTGCATTTTTTCCGCCCGGACGCCGGCGGCACTGAAGTGCGAATCGTCGAGCAGCGTAAATTCCATACCCGCGTCGACCAGGTCAGACACAAAGGACTGTTCCCAGACGCGTTCCGGAACCCACATGCCGCGAATCGGTGTCCCGAAGAGCTTCTTGAGGTATTCGGTATAGGCTTTGATCTGGCCGATACGGTCAGACTTGGGAATCCCGGCCAGGATGGGCTCGTAAAAGGGCCCCCCCAGAATTTCCACCTGCCCGGATTCTGCCAAACCGCGGACGCGATCGATGTATTCCGGATGGGCTTCCACCATCCATTCCATCAGGCTGCCTGAGGTATGCAGTGAAAAGGGGATATCCGGGTATTCTGACAAGACATCGAGAAATGGCTGATAGCTGTTTTGATAGGATTCTTCAAAAACGCCTTCAAAATTCCCGACTGGCTGATGGTTGTGAATGACTAATACGAGCCGAAGTCGACAGCCCATGGGCCGCATCCTTTCATCTGTGTGGTACACAGAACTATCGATAACGCAGTGAATTAGAACGAATGAGTGCTGACACTCGCGGGTCTGATCCTCCCCGCGTTCAGCGCCAATCCTGCAGGGTCTGGACGAATCTGACTTATAGTAAAGCCAATCTTTTACTAATGATAGAGGACTTTTTCCGAGAATAAAATCCAGGAGTCCTTAAAATCAGCACTCCTGGAGCTGAAATACTGTCGGATGGAGGGTAATTGTTAAAGCAGGTAAGTTTTCACCAGACAGAACGATGGTTTTAAGCCAAAAACTGACAGTGGCTTCTCTATTTTACCTGAGGCCGAAAAGAGCGTAACAGTGCCCCGCTCTTTGTGTTGAAGCTCTAAGACTGCTCTTTCGCGAGTTCCCGCTGGAGCAGCTCCCGCGCCTGTTCGGGGAAGACCGGATTGACGTACATCTGGGAGGCGAGCTCGAAACCCGCCAGATGGGCCAGCCGGGGATAGATGCGCAGCGTCCAGGTGTACCCGACGTCGTCTCCCGTCGGAAACGGGGGCGTCTGAATAACAAAGTTCAGATCGTGGCTGCCCAGAATCGTCTCCAGTGCCTTGAGCAGACGTCGCGTGATTGCCGCCAGGTCGTCGAGTTCCTCATCACGGGAGTGGTCATAGTGCGTACCGCGGGAACGGGGAATCAGCCAGGTTTCAAAAGCGAACCGACTAGCGTAGGGGCAGATCAGATCGAAGTGTTCGGTCACGAGAACCGGGTCGGAAGCCAGCTGCTCGAACAGCGAGGTCCCCTGCTCTGCCTGATACTGTTGTGCGGTTTCAATCTCTCTGTGCAGTGCCTCGGGAATCACGTGACTGACCATCAGCTGCGAATGGGCATGGCCGAGCGAAGCGCCCCCCAGGACTCCCTGGTTTTTGAAGATGATCGCATACTGCAAGCGGGGGTTCTGCCGATGCACGCGCAACCGGGCGCGATAGGCGTGGAACATGTTTCGGAAGCTGGCGAGTCCCAGACGGGAAATGTGCGTTTCATAGTGTGGGCATTCCACAATGACTTCGTGCACGCCGAAGGAATCGTGTTCGGAACCGGGCGTCGAGACGGGCGTGAGAGCAGGATATTTGTTATCTACTACCCGCAGGCTCCAGCCGGGCCCGTTGGGTTTGGATCCGGGTGCGCGGACAGCGAATAGTTCAGGCTCCGTCTCGTCTTCCTTCCCCTCGGCAAAGGGATCGGAGGCGATCTGCTCTGCGCTCTGATCCTCGTCGCCCTGACTGCTCTTGATGGCGATGGGACGTTTGGCCCGTTCCGGCGCAAAGATGGTCGTCAACCCGGTCAGTGGGTCGGTACGAATTTCAGACATGGCAGACAGTGATTCGAATGGGGACAGAGAGATCGATTTGAAGGATCGCTGGATTCCGTTTAAGACGAGGCAGAAACTGATTCAGTACTATTCGCACGAAAACTGAGCGCCTGCTGATAGACTGAGAGGTAGTTCTGAGCGCTATGCTTCCAGGACCAGTCCCGGGTCATGCCGTTCTGCATCAGTTGCTGCCAGGTTGGTTTATCATTGTACATATCGATGGCACGTCGCATCTGTCGATACAGTACGGTCGCATCAAAGTGCCAGAAGGAAAACCCGTTCGCAGTTCCGTTTTCGAGGTTGGTGTCAGAGGCATCCACGACGGAATCTGCCAGGCCGCCGACTTCATGCACGATGGGAACAGTGCCATAAATCAGGCTATACATCTGGTTCAGACCACAGGGTTCAAACTGACTGGGCATCAGGAAGATATCCAGGCCGGCTTCGATCTGGTGGGCCAGGATTTCGTCAAAGCCGATGAGCGTGGAAACCTTATCGGGAAACCGTCGTGCCAGTTCGCTGAAGGAGGTCTCGTGATACGGGTCTCCCGTTCCCAGGATGACCAGTTGCACGTCTGTGGCCAGCAGGTTCTCGGCGGCATCCAGAATCAGAGAGAACCCTTTCTGATCAGTCATGCGGGAGATTGCCCCCAGGAGTGGAACATCGGGTTTCTGTGGGAGTCCCATCCGTTCCTGCAGTGCTGCTTTACAGCGTGGCTTGCCTTCTGTGACCGTCTTTGCGGAATAATTCGCGGCGATGTGCGGATCGATCTCGGGATTCCAGTCGGTCGTATCGACGCCGTTGAGAATGCCCACCAGCCGATCGGAGTGGGAATCGAGAACGCCGTGCAGACCGTAGCCAAACTGCTCGGTGCGAATTTCCTTCGCATAAGTGGGGCTGACCGTTGTTACCATGTCGGAGAAGACGATGCCTGTTTTGAGCAGGTTCAACTGACCGAAGAATTCCATCTGGTGGCGATTGAAGTATTTCCAGTCGATTCCGGTGAGCAGCATATCCCAGTGCCAGTACTGCCCCTGGAAGGCCATATTGTGAATCGTGTAGACGGCGGCGGTCTTTTCGAAACCGGGCTGGTCTTCATACTCAATGTTGAGCAGCGCCGGGATCAGGCCGGTCTGCCAGTCGTTGGCATGGATAATGTCCGGTGAAAGGTTCAGTTTTTTCGTGAACTCCATCACAGCGCGGCTGAAGAAAATGAAGCGTTCGCAGTTATCCTGATAATCCCGGCCGCCCTCGTGGTAGAGTTCGGGGCGATCAAAATAGCGGGCCTGTTCGACCAGGTAAACCGTGGCGCTGGAACCGGGGAATCCGGTTTTGCGGAGACGGGCTTCGACTTCCTTGCTGCCGACGGAGATCGTTACTTTTTCCGAACAGAGTTCGAAATCATCAAGATTGAGCCCCCGCTTCGCGATTGACTGCGGGTAGCAGGGTAAAAACAGGCTCACCTCGTGCCCGGCGTCCGCCAGTGCCTTGGACAGAGCGGAGGCAACATCAGCCAGTCCGCCCGTTTTGGCAAAAGGAATCGCTTCAGAACTCGCTACGACGATTTTCATAAAATCCCAATCTATCTGGATTACATATCCGGTGGTGTGTCTACAATATTCTATACGTCATTATCGGCTGTGAGTATTGGTTCTGTAAACTCAAGCCGGTGTGTTGCGGCTGGAATCGGCGGGTTGTTCGCACGAATGTCTCAGTACCGCTGATGAATTTCAGCAGACTATATCAGACCCGTTCTGGTTTTACCTGTTTGTTCAGTAAAATTAAACCGGAACTGCAGCAAAATACCGCATGTGTAATTGCGGATCAATTTCAGATTCATGATAGTATATGATCTGAACCTATTCTGAACCACAGGCCATCCTCCAAGGGAGGGGCCGGGTTTCAGCACGACACTTTGTTGACAGTGTGGATTCATTGACGTTGCAGTCGATCCGCGGTCTGTCTCATCCAGTCATAATTTCTGATATGAATGATCATTCAGTCCTGAAGAATCAGCCCGAAACGACAGACCAGCCACCGGCTCCGTCTGCCGAGAGCGAAGCTGCTGCGCCGCCGCACCTGGCGCCGCCCCCCAAGATTCACCACGATGCCTTTACCTGGGAACTGCCTGCCGAAGAGATTACGCTGCGAATCCGCTGGTTTGGATTGTGTGTCGGGTATGTGCTGGTCAACTTCGTGGGCAACGATGCTGCGATTCAGGTCCCCCAGCTGAACTGGATTCTGACCCTGGGGGCGATTTATGCCCTCGCGGACACCTGGTTCAGCTTTCGAGGCAAAGTCTTTCTGGGCGAATGGCCGCTGACCATTTCCGTGATGGAGGCGCTGTTTATCGGTCTGCTCTGTCATTACGACACCGGGCTGAACAGTCCGTTCCGCTTTTATTATCTGCTCTCGCTGATTGTCTGTTCGATCCGGCACTCACCTCTGATTGCTTATGTGACGCTGGCGCTGCATCTGTTGAGCTACACGACGCTGCTGTTCCCCCTGCAGAATGCACCACCAGACTGGCTGACCCAGATACTGTTGATGGTCGTGTGGATGGGCTGGGTTGCCTGGGCCAGTATTGCGTTTTCCAGCCTGGTGAAACGCACGAGTCTGGAACTCTCGGTCGCCAACGAACAACTCAAACAGAACCAGGAACTGCTGGAAGACCGGATTGCCCGGCGGACGAGCGATCTGCAGGAATCCCAGGCGCTGTTGATTCAGCAGGAGAAACATGCTGCCTTTGGTCTGCTGGCCGCGGGGATTGCGCATGAGGTCGGGAATCCGCTGGCGGGCATCAGTTCGCTCGTCCAGCTGCTGAACCGGCACAATAATGACGAATACACGAACAAGCGACTGGACGAAGTCGACGCACAGCTGCGGCGGATCCAGCGTATTTTACGCGAGCTGATCGATTTCAGCCGCCCGGCGACTACAGAGCGGAACCGCTGCTACATCAATGAAGTGATCACCGAATCGCTGAATATCGCCAAGTATTATAAGCGGAAAAAGGGGAAGAAGATCATCACGCGATTTGCGGAGAATCTGCCCCCCGTTCAACTCGTGCGCGATCAGCTGGTGCAGGTGTTTCTGAACCTGATTCTGAATGCAATGGACGCCACCGAAGAGGGACAGTCGATTGAAATCACGACTGAAGCACGAGACGGACAGATCCTGATCTCCGTGCACGATAATGGTGAAGGCATCAAGGAAGTGGATAAGGAAAAACTGTTCCGCCCTTACTTCACGACCAAGTCCAAGGGGACGGGGCTGGGGCTGTTTGTCTGTCGCAATATTCTGGAACATTCCAATACAGGCACGATCCGAATTGACGATACCGTAAGTGAAGGGGCGAAATTCGTTGTCGCCCTGTACTGTGAAGAAGTAAAAGATCTGGGCGAAATTCCTCCGGGACCGGCCCAGGAAATGAAATTTGTAACTACCTGATGATAGAAAACAGGACGAACTCCGACGTGCAACTCAACCGCTCGATACTGATTGTCGAAGATGAAGAAGTCATCCGCAGCTCACTGGCCGAATTTCTGACCAGCGAAGGCTACGAAACCATGCAGGCTTCGACCGTGGCCAAGGCACTGGAGTTGGCCCGGGATCGGGATTTCAATGTCGCAATCTGCGATGTGCAGCTTCCGGACGGGGATGGAATTGAACTGCTCCGCCGGTTGCAGAATATCAAGCCGAGTATTTTCGTCCTGATCATCACGGCGTACGCGACGGTCGAAAATACAATCTCTGCGTTCAAGGCGGGGGCGTTTGATTACCTGGTAAAACCGGTGATCTTTGACGATCTGTCTCACAAGCTCAATCGGCTGTTTGAATACCAGAAAATCTTCTACGAGAATCAGATTCTCAGGCGCGAGCTGGCCCGCAGCCCCGGTATCGAGGAGATTGTCGGCAGTAGTAAGACCCTGCAGAAACTGCAGAGTACAATCCGCAAGATCGCGGCTACGAACTCCAATGTGCTGCTCTCAGGGGAATCGGGGACGGGGAAAGAACTGTTCGCCCGCTCGATTCACTCGAATGGGCCCAATCGCGAACAACGTTTTCTGGCCGTGAACTGTGGGATGCGTCCCATTGAGCTCCTGGAGTCGCAACTGTTTGGATCCGCGGCCAGTTCGCTGCAGTATCCCCAGGCGGAGCAGACCGGCGTCTTCAAGAACGCCGACGGTGGTACAGTCTACCTAGATGAGATCTCGCAGCTCCCGCTGGGAACCCAGGGCAAACTTCTACGCGCGATCGAATACGGCGAGATCCTGCCGCTGGGAAGTGCGGAGCCTGTGAAAGTCGATGTACGACTCATCGCTTCCACGACGCGCGACCTGGCAGAGATGGTCAAGACCGGCGAATTCGAGCAGGACCTGTTCTATCGGCTGGACGGGATGAAAATTCACATCCCTGCGCTGCGTGAGCGGGTGGACGATATTCCCGAGCTGGTTGAATATTTCATCGCCAAGCATTCGCGCAAGATGGGCAAGCGGGTTACAGGGGCGACCAGTGAAACGATTCGGGCATTGATGTCAGCGGAGTGGAAAGGAAACGTCCGTCAGCTGGACAATGCCATCGAACGGGCGGTGATGATGTGCGACGACACATTGATCTGCCTGAATGACCTGCCGCCCGAACTGCATCAGAACGAACCCCCACTACCGGACGTCGATGACCTGCGACTGGCGTTGCGTCATTACGAGCGGATGCACATCACCCGCGTACTCAAGGACAGTGCCGACAAACGGGAGGCCGCCAAACGGCTCAAGCTGGGACTGTCGAGTCTGTACCGTAAGATTGAAGAACTCGATATTGAACTCGAATAGTCAAGCGTGAATCAGCTTGTCACTTCGGTCTTTGCAGGATTCGCAGCCGGCTTTGCAGGCTCAGGTGCCGGCTTTTCGAAGTAGGCCTGATAGCCTTCATTGTCGATGTAATCATAGCCGACCAGCGAGTTGGTAATCACATTGTTGGCGATGAGACCAGTGATTTTAATGCCGTTGGTCTGGATGATCTGCTGTACTTTGCGAATCACGCCGCGACGGTTCTTATCGATACGAACGACGAGCAGGACTCCATCGACCGTCGAAGCGATGACGGAGGGATCGCTGACCACCACCAGGGGCGGTGTATCGACCAGGATGTAATCGTATTCATTCCGCAGCTGATTGACCATTTCAGCAAAGCGGCGCGACATCAGCATTTCCGAAGGATTTTCCGGCAGCATGCCTGCTGTCAGAATCGACAGATTGCTGATGCGGGTTTCGCGAATCGAAGTCTGGGCATCAATTTCCTGAGCCAGAACATCTCCCAGACCGACGGCGTTATTAATTCCGAACAGTTTATGCACGGTTGGTCGCCGCAAGTCAGCGTCGATGATCAGCACTTTCCGGCCTGTCTGGGCAATCGCCAGGGCCAGGTTGGAAACAGATGTTGTCTTGCCGTCTCCGGGTTCAGCACTGGTCACCTGCAACACCTTCGCACCGTTGCGTTCGGTTTTCAACAGCAACGAGGTGCGCAGAGATCGATAGGCTTCCGCTTCCCGGGATGCGGGTCGATAGTAATACCAGAGAGCTGAGTCGAACTGGCTGTCATCCATGTGAGCCGGTTCTTCTGTGAACTGGGGAACTTCACCCAGCATCGGCAGGTGCAACTGGTTACGAATTTCATCGACCGATTTCATGGTCGTGTCCCGCATTTCGCGGAAGTATGAGAACGCGAGGACCAGTCCCAGACCGGCAGCGCCGCCTGCCATCAGGAATTTCAGCTGTCGCTTGATGACCAGTTCGTCTTTAACGGGCGACAGCTGCGTCATGGTATAACCGCTGTTCCCTTGGGCCACTTTTTCGAGCAGCAGCTGTTTGAAAATGCTTTCCCTCTGCGTTTTGAGTTGGGCGATTTCTTCGTTGTAAGCCTGGTCCACGACCTGGTAATTACCGACCTTCTTAGCCAGTTCCGTTTCCTGATCAAAGAGCCGGGTCAGTGCGGTTTCGCGGTTTTCCAGTTCTTTCAACTGCTGTTCCATCGACTTCAGATAGATGTTTACGAAGTCGACATCCTTCACCTTTGAAACCTGGAATTCTCCCGACTCCAGATTATCGGCAGAGATTTCGATTCCCTGTCGACGATAGAGGTTGATGATCGTGTCGATGCTGCGATTGACGGCATCCAGGTCCGGATGATTCTTTTTGTAATCCCGTTCGAGGCGATTCTTCTGAATCAGCAGCGGCATGAGATGCGTTTCGAGTGCGAGGCGTGCCCGTTCCACCTGCGTGTTACCCGGTGTGATTGCCTGAGATTCGACACCACCGGTGGTGGCTCCCGACTGTCCGCGGGCCTGGCCCATCAGAAACTGTTGCGCCAGCAGTTCCAGAGTCTCTTTGGATTCTCCGCTGGCGATGGCTGACTTGAGCGTATTGATTTTCGATTTCAGCTCGGTCAGTTTGAGCAGGTTCTGACGCCGTTCATTGTCGATTGTTTTGACGCGTTCCTGATGCATGTTCGTACTGCCTGCCACAGCGGCTTCTGAACCGGGGGTGTTTTCCCAGTACAGGGGGGCATCTTTGCGGAACTCTTTGTATTCCTGTTTCTTCTTTTCCAAATCAGACAGAATCGACTCATTGGCCTTATTGAGCTGGTCAATAATTTCGCCCGTATTCTGATCACGCACCTCATCCAGGTAATGATGATACGCATCCACGATGGCCTGCATAATGACTTTGGCATCGTTAGAATTCTTATTCTCGTAAGTCAGATTCAGGATATTCAGATAAGTTCGGTCGGTTCCCGAGAGACGCTTGACCTTGAGAGAATCGATAATTTCCTGGGCAGGATCTTTTTCCCCTTCAAGCGAAGGCAACTCCGTGAGTTTGCCAGCTTTGACTGCCTGGCCGACAATCCGGGGACTTTTGATGACGTCAATGTGAGCCGTCAGTTCCCCGAATGTCTGAACCTCTCCCTCTTTGATGGGAACCGGATTTTTCTGTGAGACCTGGATCTTGGTATTCGCAGAAAAGACGGGGCCCAGTTTCATGTAGGCAGCCTGTCCCAGTAACAAACCGGCCAGCAGTCCCCCGACGATCAGGTATTTATTTCTGAAGAGCAGCCGGACGATATCCACTCCCGGAGCGGAAGTATTCGTGGTTGAATCTTCCATTCCATCGAAGTCCAGGTCGGAATGAGGTTCGAGAGGCTGAAATTCAGTATTCACAACAGGGGTCCTGATTTAGTGAGGCGCAATCTTCCTGCGATTTTGCTTCTGGGAGATGACTGAGTCGATTTCTGATGCCGGGACGATTAACAACCGCCCAGGCATTTATTGGATTCTGCACCAACGTACTCAGCATACCATTCGATGGTCCGCCGCAGGCCTTCCTGAATATCTACAACAGGTGCGTAACCCAGGTCCCGCTCCGCAGCGGAAATATCGGCCCATGAATGTTTGACATCGCCGGTGCGGGGCGGCTGGAAATCGGGATCGAAGGGTTTGTCCAACTGTTCGCAGATGAACTTCAAGAGATCGATCAGATTCAGCGAGCTGCCACAGGCAACGTTGTAAACATTCCCTGAAACGACGGCAGCGTCTGCCTGAGAGGCCAGAATGTTTGCCTGCACCACGTTATCAACGAAGGTGAAATCACGCGACTGTAAACCATCGCCGAAGATCACGGGGCGTTTGCCTTCCAGTAAGGCGGAAGCAAACAACGGAATCACAGCCGAGTAAGGGCTGTTCGGATCCTGGCGGGGTCCAAAGACGTTGAAATATCGAATCCGTACGGTTTCCAGTGAGTAAGAATTGGCAAAAGCCTGGCAGTACAGTTCGCCGGCCAGCTTGGCGGCGGCATAAGGTGACAGCACTTCGGGTGTCTGACCTTCATGCTTGGGCATCTGTTTCTGGTTACCATAAGCACTGCTGGAACCGGCGTAAACGACGCGCTGTACGCCCGAGCGACGGGCGGCATCAAGCACGTGAATGGTTCCGGTGACACAGGCTTCGTGTGTATCAAGCGGGTGATCGACACTGCGTGGAACGGAAGCCAGGGCGGCCTGATGGAAGATGATATCGACATCTTTGGCAGCGGCTTCAACGGCGGACAGGTCGCGGAGATCTCCCTCAACGAATTCGACCTGCTCTTTAATGTGCTCCAGGTTCTTCAAAGCGCCCGTGCTGAGATTGTCAAAGACACGGACCCGATGTCCGTCATTGATCAACCGCGTCGCCAGATGAGATCCAATGAAGCCTGCACCGCCGGTTACTAGATAATTTGTCACGTTTCTGTTCCTGCAAAGATCAAATTTCGTCGGGCCAGAACCATACAGCCAGCAGACGCCCAAGTCTGTCTCTACGAATGGCCCATTAGTTGTACTTTCAATGTAGCATCCGTTTGCCGGGTATCTGGCATGGAATTCAGACGTTTCCTCTTAATCATTATCGAACATCCTTCGCTCGATATCCTGATCCCTATTATATGCAGTCATTTCCCATATAACCAAAATAATAAGTCATGGAAGCCGGCCGCGCAGGTGCGCAGGAGAGCACCGCAGAGGACAGAGATCGAGAATAATCGCTTTAACCACTACCTGTGCAGGGTGTTGTAACAATCGTCACAATTTTGATGATTGTGTGGCAGCCTGCAGGATTTTCAGGTGTGAACGAAGGGGAAACTTATTTCACGCCGGGCCCGAAGGGAGAAAAGCGGGCGATCATAATTCCCGCGGCGACGGAGGCATTCAGAGAATCGACGAGCCCCGCTGAAGTGAGGCGACAGACGACATCGCATTGTTCGAGCGTGAGCCTTCTGAGGCCCTTCTCTTCATTGCCGATGACGACCATCCAGGGGCGATCCTGGCTGTAAGCGGCGACGTCTTCTTCCGCATGTTCGGACGTCCCCATGATCCAGATGCCGGCTTCCTTGGCTTCGGTGATTGCGCGACTCAGATTGGTTTCAACGGCGAAAGGAACCCCTTCCATGCCTCCCGAAGCGACATCATAGACGGTGCCGTTCAGGGGCGCTGAACGGTCTTTGGTCAGGATCACACCTCGCACGCCGAAAAACCCTGCGGTTCGAAAAATGGCGCCGATGTTGTGCGGATCCTGAATGCAGTCCAAGGCCAGCCAAAGTCCGCGAGATTCGCCCTCTGATTTGTCCATTGCGAACAACTCGCTCAGCGAAGAGGGTATGCGGGGTTTGACCAGCGCCACGGAACCTGCGGTGCGGCGGCCCTGATCTTCCGACTGGCGGCGTTTCATCTTCTGAGGTGGTGCCTTGCGGACCACGACGGGAATGCCGTGACTGCGGGCTTCATCGGCTACGTCTCCCCAGTTTCCCTGTGAGGCTCCCGCGGTCAGACGGATTTCGGTCACGTCGATGGGGCGGGTTTTCAAGGCAGCCAGCACACTATGGGGGTTTTTCAGCTCCAGAGCCACTTACACAATTCCTGAGTCAGCAAAGAAAATGATTCCTGTCGGGGCGAATCCCGACCAATGTGCAAAGGGTAGGCGCTCTGATCGACAGATTCAAGGAGTGCGTGACTCAGAATGCTTGTTCTCGGCCAGTTTTTCCGCGTATTTAGCCAGGTCCGACGATTTGAGGCGATTCATGCCGACAGAGGTGTCGTTGATATCAGAGAGCAGGTTGTCTGCATTAACCTCCATGCGAACGGGGAGTCGCACGGTAAACTGACTGCCGCGACCGAATTCACTCTCGAGAAAGACTTCCCCGTCCAGCAGCTTGGAGAGTTCGCGAATGATGGAAAGTCCCAGGCCGGTGCCTTCGTAAGAGCGGCTCATGGTATCCCGGGTTTCCGAGTTCGATTTCCCCTGGCGGAATTTCTCGAAGATGAATTCCTGCTCATCCAGGGGAATCCCGATGCCGTTATCACGGACGAGCAGATCGAACAGTTCCGGGTCCTCTTCACAGAGGGTCGCCGAGACATGCACACGTCCCCCTTCCGGCGTGAACTTGATCGCGTTGGAAAGCAGGTTGTTCAGGATCTGCTGAATCTTGACCGAGTCCTGGAAGAGGATCGGAATCTTTGGATCGATTTCCGAAGTGAGTTCGATATTCTTTTTGTCCGCCAGCGGCAGCATGGTTCCCACGCGACGTTCGATAAGATCCGCGATGGAAATCTCCGAAAGCTGCAGTTCCATTTTGCCGCTCTCGATTTTTGCCAGGTCCAGCACATCGTTGATCTGGGCGAGCAGGTTTTTGCCCGACATCTGAATGTTGGCGACGTAGCGTTTCTGTTTTTCTCCGAGGTCCTTGGAGTTCGCCAGCAGATCGCTGAAGCCCAGGATACTGTTCAGCGGTGTGCGGAGTTCGTGGCTCATCGTGGCCAGGAACTCGTCTTTGAGTTTATTCATCTCGTAAAGCCGGAGGTTCACCTGGGCGAGTTCATCGACTTTGGTATCGAGGTCCGTGTTGACGGTCCGGAGTTCTTCCTGCACCGTAACGAGGTGACGCAACATGCGGTTGAACGCGTAGCTCAGCTCTTCGAATTCATCCCCGGTACGAATGTC
Organism: Gimesia chilikensis; assembly: GCF_007744075.1. Classification (NCBI taxonomy): domain Bacteria; kingdom Pseudomonadati; phylum Planctomycetota; class Planctomycetia; order Planctomycetales; family Planctomycetaceae; genus Gimesia; species Gimesia chilikensis. Next base: position 5,833,086 of record NZ_CP036266.1, read on the forward strand.
GGCCCGCAGATCGAGATTGCCGTGTGCGATTTCATCGCTGACGTCCTTGAGGTGCAGGACCGGCTTGACGATCACATACCGCACGATGGCGTAAGCGGCGAGCATCGCCAGGACGGCGGTGATCAAAGCTGAAGCGACGTTGATCGCCCGGTTCCAGTTCTGGGCCTGTTCCACCTTCTGGGAGGGGAAGCGAATATTGACGATGCCGATCAGCCCGCCGAGTTCGAGATCCGGATCATCGTGCAGACGATGACAGGAGACACAGGATTCGGTGGCATGAATGGCGCTGTAATACTGGAACTTGCCCTCAGACACGTCGGCGTAGAAGATTTCGTTTTCGCCCTGCTTGATGCGTTCCAGCGCCTCGTAGCCGGCACTGTCGATGGGGCGTTCCTTGGAGTCGGCGTTAGAAGGGTTGGCTTTGAAAACCGACCAGCTGTAATTTCCGAGGTCTTTGGACTTAACCGACTGGGCGATCTTTTCGATCAGCTCGCGGTATTCCTTGTTGTTCTCGGACCACTTCCAGTGCTTTTCCAGAATGATGGGGGCCACCAGCAGTCGGGCGGAGGTCACGTTCTGCTCATCCAGTACCTGGTTGTTCATCCAGGTATTGAGGGAGAAACTGGCGGTAATCAGGACCATAAGCCCCCCGCCGAACAGGAAGCGGCACTTCCGTTCGAGATTGGTTTCACCGAGCAGTTTTTTAAAAACGCGATACGACATGGACTTCCAGCTGCTAACGAATCAGGATCAGACCAAGGCCCCGAGCCCGAGTATCCTCTGATCTTATTCCAAAATTACGCGGAGAGAAAAGCACGATTCGCCAATTCTACTCCCAATTCATTGAAATATCTGAGAAATCCTCAGAGGCTGTGACCGACCTGGCAACAGGGACAGTAGAAAGTGGAACGTTGCGCCTGCACGATGCGAATGATCTCCGCCCCCCGGCAGGTGGGACAGTGTTCTCCCGCCCGGCTGTAGACGCGGTGATGATTCTGGTAGCCGCCCGATTTGTTCAACGCATTCCGATAAGTGCCATCGCCGAGTGTTGAGCCTTCGTAGCGGATTGCTGCCTTTAGTATCTTGCGCGTCGCCTGGTGCAGGGCTTTGACTTCGTCTGCATTCAGTTCGTTGGCGGGGCGCTGGGGATGAATCCGGCTCAGATGCAGAATCTCACTGGCATAGAGATTCCCGATACCGGCAACCATTTTCTGGTCCAGTAAGGCGACTTTGATCGCCCGGCTGGTGCGGCCACACCGCTGCTCAAGTTCCTTGAGTGTCAGGGCCAGGGCATCCGGGCCGAGCTTCGCGGGGCCGAGCACGGTCTCCAGTTCGGCTTTGCGTAATAATTGAACCGTTCCCAGTCCACGACGGTCCCAGAACCAGAGTGATGTCTGCTTGCGTCCGTTCTGCAGACGCCATTCCAGACGGAGGTGTTCGCGATCCGGCGGATCGGAGAGTAACATCAGTCCAGTCATGCGGGGTTCAATGACGAACGAGTCCTCGTTCTCCAGATCCAGGATCACGCGTTTGGCCAGTCTGCGTACGGAAACCACCGACTGATTTAAGACTCTGCCCTGGATCGACTTCAGGCCTGGTTTCATCGAAATGGGCTTGCAGGTACAGCGGCATTTGACGAATTCACGGATCCGGGCGCCTACGACGGCATCGCGGATGCCCCGCACCATGGTTTCCACTTCCGGCAGCTCTGGCACGATTATACTTTCTATAGCAATGGTAGCGGTTTTGCGTTGTCAACAATTTTGAACGAAGTGTTTCTATTCTACTACCTGTAACTGTTCTTTCGATGTCAGCGTTCAGCTGAAACAGGAAGAAGAAGAAATTTGAGATTACGCTTGACGTTGGGCCAAAGTTGGACGATCCTAGATCATAAAGTACTTAGATTCCCTATCTTGCAGAACGTGTACACACGGCCTGCAAATCGAACCGTCAAATATCAGTGCCAATCGGAGAGCGTCCATGCGCCCTAAAAACCCTCGAGTCGGCTCCAGTGTTGTTTCAGTCCTGGCAACCATCGCCTGTTTATCAATCGTACTGGCAGTCACGTTTTATCTGGTGAACCGCCAGCCTCAAGTGACCGTGGAAAAAGTGGAGGAGCAAATTCAGGCTCCTGCAGAAACCCCACTGGTCATGGAAGAACAACAGGAAGAAGTTGTGGTTGTGCCGGAACAAACTCCTGAACCGGTTCAGGAAACTCCGCGAGTCACTCCTGAAGAAATGGTCGCCGCTCAACTGGCTGCCGGCGAATTTGGTCAGGCGATTGAAACCGCAGAGACCGTCGCTGACCTGAATGAACGCACCATGCTGCTGAAGATGGTTGTCAAAGCCCAGATGGATTCCGGCGACTTTGTTGCCGCCCTGGGAACGATCAACCGGATCCCACTGGCAGAAGCCCGCTCACAAGCAATGAGCGAACGAGCCCAGGCCATGTCATTGGCCGGGGGTTCTCAGCTGGCCGACTTCACCGAACTGATTCAGTTGATTCAGACACAGACCTCTGGCCTCTGGTCAGACACCGGGGAAGGTGACGGGGAAATCAGTCAGTTTTCCAGCGGGGTTAAGGTCGATCCCAACGGACTGCTGCATCAGATCAGTCAGCAGGAACGCAACGGACAGCTGGCAGCTCTGGGCATTAAAGCCCGTCAGGCTAACCTGAATCAGAATGTCGCTCAGAACAGCCAGCTGCGTCTGGTTTCGCTGACACGTCTGGAACAGCAGGTACAGCAGTTAATCGAAGAAGGTCGTTCACCGGTCGAAACCATGAAAATGCTCGCTGGTCTGACCAAAGTTCAATACATCTTTGTTTACCCGGAAGAGAACGAAGTCGTGATCGCCGGTCCGGCTGAAGCCTGGATCTACAACGAGCAGGGCCAGGCAGTGGGTGTCGAAAGTGGACGCCCCGTGCTGCAGCTGGATGACCTCGTTACCGTATTGCGGACCTTCTCTGACCAGGGTGAAAAAATCTTCGGCTGTTCTTTCGATCCCCGTCCTGAAGGACTGGCCCGTGTGAAAGAATTCGTCGCTCAGTCTAACGCCCGCGGCCCTCTGCACGCTGGTGGTGGTGTTCGTAACTGGACCCGTCAGCTGAAAGACAAACTGGGCGTCCAGGACATCACCCAGTACGGTGTGCCTGACACTTCCCGTGTGGCCCGTGTTCTGATCGAAGCTGACTACCGGATGAAAATGATCGGGATCGGCAAACTGGACGCTGGTGCGAATATCCCCAGCTACTTCGATCTGCTGGCCAAAGAAAACTCACAGTCGGCTCAGAAACTGGAAGCACTTCGCTGGTGGCTGACCATGAAGTACGATTCCGTACTGCACAACCCACAGCGGACCGCCTTCGAGCTGGTTGGCTCTTCGGTTCTCTGTCAGTCTGAAAACCAGATTGTGACTAAAGAAGGTCAGCGTCTGCAGACCGGTCAGGCCGAAAAGCTGAACCGCGAATTCGCGGCGAACTTCACAAAACATTATCAGGAACTGGCCCAGAAAGATCTGGTTTACGCCGACCTGCAGAACATTTTCGATCTGGCCCTGGTCGCTGCCCTGATGCAGAACGAGCAGCTGGCCAACCGTGCTGGCTGGGAAATGAATGCCTTCGCTGCGAACGGCATGTATCGTCCCGCTGAGTACAAACCTGCTCACACGGTCGAAACGGTCGTCAATCACCGGGTCTACAACGGCAAAGACGTTGTGGTTCAGGTAGCCGGCGGTGTTCGCGTCGATACGGCATCGGTCGTTAAGAACCAGAACAACCTGAAGGTCTCTCCCGAAGTGGGAGCCGTCTCCACCAAATCACAGGCCCCGGCTCTGCCCGTCGGTCGCTGGTGGTGGGATCTGGCTAACTGAGATCAGTTCATCAAAAACAGAGATAAAAAAAACGCGGTCCCCAACAGGGCCGCGTTTTTTTATTGGAGTGGGCTCTCGCTTATTTCACGTAGCCCTTGATGCCAACCGGCTTGAGAGTCTGCGGAAAGTCGCGTGGTTCCGTGTGGGCCTGCTGCATGGCTTCGGTCATCTGTTTGACCTGTTCCGGATTCTGACTGGCGAGGTCCTTCGTCTCACCGACATCCTGTTTCAGATTGTAGAGTTCAATTGGACGATTCATCCGATTTTGAACGGCCTTCCAGTCTCCCATCCGCAGTGCCCGGGAACGAATCGTACCTTTGGTGTATTCCCAGTAAAGGTAATCATGTTTTTTCTGAGTTCCCTTCCCGAGCAACGTCGGCAGAATCGAAATGCCGTCGATATCAACGCCGGCGGGTACCTTTGCATGAGCCACATCAGCGAAGGTGGGCAGCATATCCCAGAAGGCGATCTGTAAATCAGATGTGGTGCCGGGAGCAATCTTGCCAGGCCAGCTGGCGATGAAGGGCACCCGCAGGCCGCCTTCGTACATGGTTCCCTTATGGCCTTTGAGGGGTGCATTGCCGTCAAAGAAATCGGTCATCTCTTTCCAGTTGCCCCCCTGCCCACCATTGTCGGAAGTAAAGATAATCAGTGTGTTGTCACGGATACCCAGCTCTTCGAGCAGTTTCACTACTTCCCCGACATGTGCATCAAGGCGTGAAACCATTCCGGCAAAGGTCGTGAGGCCATCTTCGGAACCAATGTAACCCGGACGCGGATCTTTAATCTCCCGTTTGGGGAATTTTCCCCGGTAGGGACGTTCTGATTCTTCCGGCACCACCAGTTCCACGTGGGGCAGGATGTACGACAGGTACGCAAAAAAGGGCTGTTTGCTGTTCTGGCGGATAAAACTTTTAGCGTCTGCGTGAATCAGATCCTGGATGTAGGTCCCCCGCTGATTATTTTCGTTTTCCGGCAGCATGACCTTTTCTTCATTCCGCCAGATCCAGAAGGGATAGTAGAAATGGGCATGCACCTGCAGGAGCTGACCGGTAAACTGGTCGAAGCCTTTCTGATTCGGGCGTCCCGGCGTGCCTTCGTAACCCAATCCCCATTTCCCGAAACAGCCCGTGGCGTAGCCGGCGGACTTCAATACTTCAGCAACGGTCTTGTCTTCTTCGTAGAGCAGCTGATTCAGATCATTGGCACGCACGGCGGTATGCCCGGTGTGCTGCCCCGTCATCAATACGCTCCGTGAAGGCTGGCAAACCATGCAGCCGGCATAAGCCTGGGTGAACTTCATACCGTCTGCTGCCAGCTGATCAATGTGCGGCGTTTTGATTTTCGTCTGGCCGTAACAGCCGACTTCCGCATACCCCAGATCGTCTGCCATGATGAAAATGATATTCGGTTTCTGCTGATCAGCGGCGCGGGTGACCGTGGTCAGAAACAGATTCAGACAGCTCAAAACTGTCAGCAGTACAAAACAACGTCGAAGCATTATGCCATTCCCTTTCGAATGTGTGGATTTGGTTTGTTTTTGAAAGATTTACATGCGTTAAATGTTTTGAAATCTCAAATTGAAAAAACGCTTTGAATTGGTCTTGACCGATTCGAGGGTACCTTCTATTCTCCCCGCACCATTAACGTTCAAGTTAATGAAATCAATTTCGAGAAGACAATTCCTGTTACTATCACACCTCAGAATGACAGTTATCATTCTCTGTTTCAACCTTCAAGCAAATACCGGTGTTCGTTGAGTGATTTCATTCACTCAACGGAAAGATCGAATGCCCGAGGCACGGACGCTGAGGCATCGATCTTTTTTGAAGTCACTCCAGACTGATACCTGCCAGACCGTGAATAACAGGATGAAAATTTAAGGCGAACAATCGCCTCCCGGAAGTGGTGCATGTCCTTCCCCCCCTGGGCTACTGCTTCCGGGAATTTTTATGCGCAAAGGCCCGTCTCGTTGAGGATCTCACGAGACGGGCCTTTTGTTTTTTGCGTTCTCTCTGGAAGAGTTTCAACCCTCTTCGGGGAAACCATCCATCTTGCCGATCACGACGATCCCGGATTCAGAAACGGTAAAGCCCCGTTTTTTATCCTGCTCCAGGTCATAGCCGATCTCGCAGCCTTTGGGGATCGAAACCCCTTTATCGATGATCGCATTCCGGATCTTGGCATGTCGCCCGACGTTCACGCCGGAGAACAGAATCGAATTATCGACCTCGGCCCAGCTGTTGACGCGGACATTCGAGGAAATGATGGACTGGCTCACGCGGCCACCGGAAATGATCGACCCCGGACAGACCATACTGTCGACCGCCTGCCCGACGCGGGGCTTGGAACCTTCGCTCTGGGCGAAGACGAACTTCGGTGGTGGATCGGGTGCCTGGTACGAGCGAATCGGCCAGGTATTATCGTAGAGGTTCAGCTGCGGATGCACGGAGATCAGGTCCATATTGGCTTCGTAGTAAGCGTCGATGGTTCCCACGTCCCGCCAGTAATAGCCGTCGCCGGTGTTTTTATCCTGAAAGGGATAGGCACGGATCAGGTGGTCATCAATGATCGAGGGAATGATGTTCTTACCAAAATCGTGCGCGCTGTCGAGCTGGGTGGCATCGTAGCAGAGGCGTTCAAAGAGGAAATTGGTGTTGAAGACATAAATCCCCATCGAAGCCAGACTCTTATCCGGGTGCGTCGGCATCGGGGCGGGGGAAGCGGGTTTTTCTTCGAACTTGACGACCCGCATGTCATCATCGACTCCCATGACGCCGAACTGGGTCGCTTCGGTGCGGTCCACGGGAATACACCCGATGGTGACTTCGGCCCCTGATTCGCGGTGGTCGTTGATCAGTTTTGAGTAATCCATCTTATAAATGTGATCGCCGGAGAGAATCAGAATGTAATCGGAACGGGCGCGTTCGATGGTATAGATATTCTGATAGACGGCGTCAGCGGTTCCCTGGTACCACTGTTCGTCAATTCGCTGCTGGGGAGGCAGGACATCGATGAACTCATTCAACTCCCGGCAGAGGAACCGCCAGCCCAGGTTGATATGACGGTCGAGACTGGCAGCCTTGTACTGGGTCAGAATCAGAACCCGCCGCAGTCCACTGTTGATACAGTTGGAAAGGGTAAAATCGATAATCCGGTAACCGCCTCCAAACGGTACCGCAGGTTTTGCCCGATCCCGGGTGAGAGGCTCAAGGCGCGATCCCTTGCCTCCTGCCAGTATCAATGCCAGGACATTCCGCATAGCTATTCCTCCTGAATATGGAACAAGGGTAAACGAAGGCTCCCTCGCTCCATTAAAATGATTCTGATGATGACTCAGCCTATGTTGTATCATCCTCTGCGCACGAAAGGAATTCTAAAAAACTCTGTTTTGCAGAAGTTCAATTTTCTTCAGGAAGTTTCGCATTGTCAGAGTGTCAAGTTGACGCGTCTGACATTTCGGAACTGTAACTTAATGAACTTCAGACAGATTTCACGCTTGCGGCTTCTCTCCCGGAATCGATCGATTTATAATTTCGCGTGTTCGACTCTCACCTTCCAGATTGCGGAGAATGCATCCATGAGCACCACTGACGAAAAACTCACCAAGTCCTTCTACGATCGCATCAGCCATTCTTATGACGCGCTCGCCGATTCCAACGAGCACGTGGCGCGTGAAAAAGGGCTGGCAGCCCTGGCTGTTTCTGAGGGAGAGACAGTACTCGAAATCGGGTACGGCACCGGCCATTCGCTGGTCGCTTTAGCCGAAGCGGTGGGAGAGAGTGGGCAGGTCTGCGGGGTAGATATTTCCGATGGCATGCAGAAAGTCTCGGAAAAACGCGTGGCCGAGGCGGGTCTGGCTGAGCGGGTTAAACTGTCGGTCGCCAATACACCTCCGCTGCCCTTCGATGACAATACCTTCGATGCGGTTAGCATGAGCTTTACCCTGGAACTGTTTCCGCTGGAAACCATTCCGGAGGTACTGAAGGAAATCCGCCGGGTCCTGAAACCGGGAGGACGTCTGGGAGTGGTCTCAATGGCTCTCACCCAAGAAGGGGAAAAAGACAGTTTCCTCGAGAAGACCTACAAATGGATGCACCAGCACTTCCCGCACATCGTGGACTGCCAGCCGATTAACGCTGTTGGCTTTCTGAAAGAGGCCGGCTTCGAAATCAAGGTTGAAAACAACCTTGAAATCTGGACCATGCCGGTCGCAGCACTGGTTGGCGTTTCCCCAGCCTGATTGAGCGGGGTCGGGCCGTTCCCGCTGCAGTGTGTTTTTGCTGGCGAGGCGGGTACGTATTTCGTAAGATATCAGTCTAACCCAATACGACCCGCCCGGAAGTTACATTCACGCCTTGCAGACTGGAACCTCAACATGAAATCACGCGCTTACACTTCGGCATTTGCCCTGTTCTGTTTTGTCATCAACTCTGTTCTCCCTGCGTTTGGAGAAGAAAAAGCTGAAGAGAAACAGGGACCACTGGAATTACCGCGGGTTGAGGCGTCTTACCATCCGCCCTATTATTCGACCACTTACGAACAACCAGAAAATCCCGCAGAAGGACAGCTGCAGATCGGCGTGACGTATACGCTCTGGATTCCCGAGGGACTCAAGCAGGTCCGCGGGATCATCGTACATCAGCATGGTTGCGGTGAAGGGTCCTGCAAGGGGAGTGTCACCGCGGCTCATGACCTGCACTGGCAGGAACTGGCCCGTCGCAACGGGTGTGCCCTGTTGGGACCGAGCTTCCACCAGGTACAAGCACAGAACTGCCGCCTGTGGTGTGATCCGCGGAACGGGTCCAGCCAGGTCTTCACCGACTCACTGAAGAAGCTGGCGGAGCTCTCCGGTCATCCCGAAGTTGCGACGGCTCCCTGGTGTCTCTGGGGGCATTCGGGGGGCGGATTCTGGTCGAGCCTGATGCAGATGCAGTACCCCGAACGAATTGTCGCGATCTGGTTCCAGTCTGGTACTGCCTTTGGTTACTGGACGAAAGGTGAGATTGAGGCTCCGACGATTCCCGAGGCAGCGATGCAGATTCCAATGATGGCCAATCCGGGTTTCAAAGAGAAAGGACACGAACGATTCCGTCGCGCCTGGGATGGTAGTCTGGCGATGTTCAAAGCCTATCGTGCTAAAGGGGCTCCGATCGGTTTTGCCCCGGATCCCCAGACGGGACACGAAACCGGGGATTCACGCTACCTGGCAATCCCCTTCTTCGACGCCTGTCTTAAGCTGCGGCTTCCGGATCAGGTGGGATCGCCGTTGAAAAAAGTGAATGTAGAACAGGGCTGGCTGGCACCATTGAACAGCGAAGAGACGCCGGTTCCCTTTGATCAATATACCGTTGATAAAGCAACTGCGGTCTGGTTGCCCAATCAAACCGTCGCGCTGGCCTGGCTCGACTTTGTGAAAACCGGTGCTGTTGGAGATCAGACACCCCCGCCGGCACCGACCAACGTCAAAGTCGACTCGAAGACCGGTACTATCACCTGGAACGCGGGTACGGATTTTGAAAGCGGTCTGCAAAAATTCCTGGTTCAACGCGATGGAAAGACCATCGGTCAGGTTCCTGAAAAACCGACGAATCGCTTCGGACGCCCGCTGTTTCAGAACATGAGCTACGGTGATACTCCCGTGCTGCCGCTGCTGAAGTTTCAGTTCGTGGATAAAGCCGCTGAGCCAGGGAAGGCGCATCAGTATGAAGTGATTTCCGTCAACACGGCTGGGCTGAAATCCAGGTAGTTCCGTGTGTGGTATGAAGACTAAACGTCAAGCCGCTCGTTTCAGCTGGATAGAATCCTGGAAGAGATCGTCGTACTGTAAAGAGACGGTCTCTGCGCTGAACCGATCGATGATCTGATCCTTAACCTGACTGAGACTGGCTGCATACTTATCTCGTTGTGCCAGGAACTGATGAAAATACCAGACCGCTTCCCGCACACTAAATTCGACGGGGAACGTAAATCCGGCCTGATACTCATCCAGAACGACTTTGATATCCCCCACATCGGTTGATAAGATCGGCACTCCCAGGGTAAGCGCTTCCAGCATAGCAACCGGCAGGCCTTCAAAAGCGGAAGTGAAGATCATTCCTTTTGAGACGGCAATCAATTCCAGGGGATTATTCACAAAGGAAATCTGAATTACATTCCGAAGCTGATGGGTGTTGATATACGCGTCGACTTCACCTTTCAGGTCGCCATCACCCACCATGATAAAACATTCGGGCCGACCAGCGTCCCGGAGTGACCTGACCATTTCCAGAAAAGCGAGTGGGCGTTTCTGATAGGTCTGGCGTGCGATGTGAATATACTTATCAACGTCTGCAGGCAGGCCATACTTCTGGCAAACTGTGGCGGCATCAAATTTCGAACGCTTGAACTCACGAATGCGGGCAGTATCGACTGCATGGTAAATATGCCTGATCCGCTCCTGTGAAATTCCTTTCTCAGTCTGCATCACCGATTCAATTTTCCGGTTGATGGCGACAAAGCGGTCGAAGCTCTGAATCCCCGGGTCCGTATAGTGTTGAATCCAGCCCGCCTGCTGATCGTAGACCTGGTGATCGACTATCGGCACATCCTGAAAAATCTGGCGAATCTTCCGACTGTTGGAAACAAACCAGTTAGATCCATTCGTAACGAGGAGGAGTTTCGGATCAAATTGACGCTTAAATGCCTGTAACAGATCCAGGTAATCATCCACCTGGGCAATTTCTGCGAAGTCATAAATATCGTCTGTAAACTGCTGAACCTGATGATGCAGACTTCCGCCACGTGACGTGTGGGGATCGAACGTAATCACGACGAAATGATATTTCGCCTGGAGTTCCTGCATCACTGCAATGATGTTACGTTCTGCCCCGCCGACAGCCATAATGATGGGAAACACGAAGACGACAGGTTTATTATCGGGTGCGTGCAGATGATGCAGATCAAACACGCCTGGCGGATCAGGTGTGTGCTGACCAAAGCTTAATTTCAGATTTGGATTGACCGCCTGCAGGTGTTCTGAACCAGTGGCAAACAGCTCTTCGAGAGAGAATTCCCGTACTCCCTCTGGAGCGGGCAATAGTCGCAGCAAACGCCCCTTCTCCACCACTAGTGAATCCTGGGAGAAATAAAGATTGCGTTTGAAAAATAACTGCGCCGCGAGATTTTGCACACCAACCGTTGGCCCCTGCTCATACGAATAAGAAATGAGAGCATAATCAGCCTGTGAGCATGCCAGTGAGATCAACACATTCTTGATGTGAAAGATCAAAGGCAGCTCTGACTCATTTTGAACCTGCAGAACATAATCAAAATGGACAGAGTCTAAATCAGTAGTGAATCCCGTGGCACCTTCCAGTTGATATTCAAAGCCGTCATCGGCTGGCATCAGAAACAGAACGGAAGATCCGAGCTCTTTCTGGCAGGCCTGAATCGACTCAAGCGAGATGGTCCCTGGGGACAAGATCGCAACGCGCGGAAGGCCGCTGACGACAGGGAGTACCGCCAGGGGATCGTCTTTCGCATCATCTTCTTCCTGCTCAGGAGGGAGTGGTTCCTGGGTCCCCTGATTTAGATTTCGCGTCCGTTGCCACGTTTTCGGCATTTTCAGTTTCTGTTTTAAATAAGCCCTGGTTTTCTTTTTAGCGAGTCTTTTCAAACCGGGACGTACCATCCAGCTACGTAACTCAATCGGCAGTGAGTCACTGATCAGTTCGTTGGCCAGCCTGATATCGTCTCGATTCCATCTGAAATTCAGCAGACGGCGATAATATTGGACCAGCAGAGTTCCGTTCGTCAGTTCGTTTTCATCTCTCAACTGATCCAGAACCAGACTTTCGAGGCCATCGTAATAGTCATGACCGAAACAGAGGTCATACAGAAAGTGTTCAACGCTATATTTGTCGTAGGCTTCCGCCTGGGTCAGGTAACCTGCAATGAATTTGAATTTGAACAGCTGGAGATAAACCAGAGACAGAATTTTTTTCAGCCTGTCATCATCGGGATGATTTTTCAGCTTTGCTTCCAGTTCGTGACAACAATGATAGACCAGGGGTAACTGTCGATGAGGCTGTGTTTGCACTCCATGATTTTGCAGATAATTATGGTACTGATCGACGTAACAATCGATGCCTAGCCATCGGTGCCATTCTGTATGCAGTACCCCAAAGACATAAGCCATTTCTCCTGCAGTTTCCTGTCGATGACAAAATCCTTCGACGTCATATTCATGAAAATGCAAGGCGTGTGCTGCCGGTGCATAGAAAACCTGCATTCCATGCGAAGACAGCCGATAAGCCAGTTCAATGTCTTCAAAATTAACTTTGTAAAACCGCGTATCAAACTTAATCGGTTCCAATGACAGCAAATTGCTGGAAACGCTGACGTTGCACGTATAGAAGTGGGTATAGTCGACGAAACTGTTTTCGGGCATCTGATCAAAACAAAACTGTTCGTGCCCGATCTCAGTAATATGAGTGAGAAGATGATTCTGTTTCTGATCGGGATGCCAATCGACTCGCCCCTGAATGGCAACATGATCTCCGAATTCTTTTCCCAGTTTGACATGTAGATTTAACAGGTCAGTTCCCGGATAGATGTCATCGCCGAGGAAGAGCAGTCGTCGCCCCCTGGCTGCCTCAACCCCGCTGTTTCTCGCTTCTGAAGGACCTGCATGCGGATTGGCCAGAATCTGCATTGGCAACCGGTTTTGATATGACTTGAGGATCTTTATGGTTTCATCTTCGGAACCATCATCACAAAATATCACTTCATAATCGACAGTGGTCGCAGCGTCTACTTTCAGCCAGCAATCGAGTAAATCCCTAAGTCGATCTGCCCTGTTGTAGGTTGGAATAACAACGCTGAGTTCAACAGGATATGACCTATGATCTGGATCTGGCGGAAAGACATTAAGTCTGTTTTGAGATGATGACACTGGAATCCATTCCATATTTCTAAATCGAGAGCGACTTTGAAAGGCCCGTATGGTAGTGGTATTTGAGATGTGATTTGAATGCCCGGGGTGGGCAGAGAGGAGTCTGAGAGGTTCGAGGAGAGCTTATAGACTAAACATCAAAATACGTAAAGCCCAAGATCCTGAACCTGCATGCAAGCTAATTGATAAAATTGTGCGTGAAACCTATGGCTGATTCTCACGATCAGCGAAAACATGCATATACATTAGGATAGATTTGTAAATTTATTATCAAGAGCATTTCCAGTCAATACAAATTATTTCTCTGGTGCTTCTTAGGCAAATGGTGAATACTCGATTCCCTTTCAGGGGATGAGGCTGTTGTCTTTTGAGGAAACCAACCTATGCACAAATGCGAACATTCCTGTCTGATGCATTCATTAACCTGTTCTTTCTCCCCTGAGTCATCGGCTGTAAAATCTGGAAAGCCTCTCCACTTGCCTCAAAAAATAACTTCAGAAGATCAATCTATCCCCTCCCAGAGACAGGAAAGATGATTCGGATTTCAGAGGATTGATCTGCTGGAGATTCGGTTTTTACGATAGCAGATCTTCTTCAGGGGCGCGCACGGGTCAAGGGCAGAAGCTCTTCAATGGTTTTGAAACCAGGCTGAAGCTACGGTCAGGTGAGTTGATTATGCTCCGAATATGCTGCGAAATGATTTGAAAATCAGGGAGACAATGGGAAGGTATGCCTGTTGTTCCAGTGAAAAACGGGAAAAATCGACGTCGATTCAGGTGCTGCTGACGAACAGGTTCGACAGATTCCAGTGCACGCATCATCCGCCTCGCGCGCGAAGCACAATTGCACAACAATACGATTCGGAGAGGGGGGTTCAAGATCAGTCTGTTCAGCTGAAAATTGAGTGCACGAGCGATCATTTTTTACTACCACGAAAGGCACGAAATTTTGAAGACATGCATCCATGTTTGTGACAGCAGATAAGCGATGCGAATGAGCCCGATAGTCTGAAGTTTTCAAGAGCAGCAAATCCGCCTGAGTTAACTTTATTCCCCCGGATATTTATCCCAGCGATAGGCGACTTTGGAGTTCTGCCAGAAGACTTTATCGAGGGCTGCCTGCCCTTTGTCCTGCAGATAATCGACCAGAATTTTCTGTAGCGTTACATAGTCGGCGGCCCGCTCTGAAACGGGCCAGTTACTGCCGAAGATCATGCGGTCGACACCAATCTGGTTCCAGATGACATCCAGCGTCGGGCGGTAATAGTCCACATCTGAGGGGACATCATTGGGACGATGACGAGAGGCGCCTTCCACCAGGGCAGAGACCTTGATGAAGACCTGCTTCTGATCGGTCAGTGCTTCCATGTAACGCCGCCATTCGGGATCAATTTCGTCGCCTTTGATCACGACGTTGCCGATATGATCAACAACGATACGCAGGTCGGGAACCTGTTGGGCAACCTTGCGGGCTGCATCCAGAGTCACCGGTCCACCGTTGAGATCGACCTGCAGGCCCTTGTCGGCCATGAATTTCAGATCGTCGATGAAGCGGGGTTGGGAGAGTCCTGGTTCGACCAGGTTATGATTCACGCGGATGCCTTTGTAGATCGGGTTTTTAGCGAACCGTTTCAGTTGCTGACGAAACTGGGGATCGCCGGGAGTCAGACGACCGACGAAGCCGATAATCACCGGGTTGTCTTTTGCGACATCAAGAATCCACTGGTTGTCTTCGACCAGTTTACTGGCCTCCACAACGACTGTCGCATTGACCGGCTGGTACTTCTTCAGCGCCACGAAGTCTTCAGGAAGGACGGTCCGGTAGAGCGATGAATTCTTTGGGGGCCAGGGAACGCCCTCGGGACGGCTGGGATCGTAGAAGTGGGTGTGCGTATCGACAACCTTCTGAGGCAGTAATTCCTGTGTTTTCTCCGCAGCAGCCCAGCTCAGAGTAGTCTGAGCTGCGACAAGGCCTGCAGAAGCCGATTTCAGGAAGTGACGACGATTCATGGATTGCATGGGGGTACCTCGAGGCTGGTGAAACTGGATGTCTGTACGCCGTTCTTTACAGCATACCAGAACTCGGACCGCTGGCCAGTCAGAATTCATGCGGAGGAGCGAATCTCCAAGGCTCACGTTTGAACAACGAGCCCAGCATGACTTATCTATTTTCACAGACAGTCGCTCTGAAGGGCCGAATCAGGAAACGCACTTCCCATAGAGGGTTCTTTTTGCTAACTTTCACGCACTGTCTATCTTACTATGCATCTTATGGGAGCCTGTTGCCAGGGTTGGCAACGTGCAAATTCAACGGACCTGAGATTGTGATGCCCCAGCCGGAAAACCGTAATTCGAAATGGAATCAGCGTGAGGAACTCACGTCTGAAGCGGAAACGGAAGCGGTCGACAGTGGGGAATACAGTGATCTCAGCGATGATTCTGCCCAGGAAGCGGACTGGTATTCACAGGAAATCGACGACGATGCCGACGAATACGACCTCTCTCTGAAGTTCGAAGATTTTGCTCCAATCTGGCTGCAGAAAGCCAAGTCGTTATACGACAGCAACCCGGAATGGTCAGTGGCTTCAGCCCTGGGTATCGTGGCATTGGTTCTGACCACCCTGCTCTTCCTATCGATGCCCGCGCCTTCGAAAGAACCGGTGGCCGCAGCTCCTGAAGCCGAAATTCCCTTTATTCTGGAACCGACGGTCACTTACCAGGACTTTGACTCGGAGCCCATTGATACACGTCTCGAAGTCGAACCGGACGCCGCTTTGCCCGTGGAGTTGATGGAGAGTGAACCGCTGCTGGTCTCTTTTGGAGAATTGCCAAACACTCTGGTAGAACACGCTGCACCCCGGGAAAGAATGCCGGAATTTACGCTGCCCGATTTCAACATCCCTCCCGAGCCTGCAGCGGCTGCGCCTGAACTGGCGATGAATGTACAACGAATTCAGATCATCGAACGAGAGATGCTCGATCCTGCGATTGACGAACCATTTCTGGTAGAAGCGAACCCAACGGCGATAGCGGATCCACAACAACTGGAACCAGGCGACCGACTGCTGTTTGATCGAAGCTGGCAGCGCATCGATCTCGTCCGGGCGGATCAACAGTCCGAGCCAGCCATTCGCCCCACCTTGTACCATGAGCGTTTTCCAGGAGGAGAACATGTGCAGGTGGGACGCGAGCAACCGCAGGAACGGAGCCGACTGGATCACCTCACTCGAGTGTCGGCACCGCGACAACAGGAAGAGCTAGAAATCGAAATCCGCAAGCAGGCTCCCCAGGAAGGGTCTTCTCAAAAACTGTTGACTTATTCCATTCTGGTTAAGAATGGAGGCAGCTCACCCGTCTATGATGTGCAGGTAGAAGAGACGATCTCCCCTACAACAAGTCTGGTGGATCTTTCACCGCCGGCTGAGGTCAATCAGAATCTGGTCACCTGGAAACTGGCGCAACTGGATGCCGGTGAAGAACGGGAACTACAGGTTAAAGTCTTTCCGAATCAGGAAGGTCAGGTACAGACCAGTTCTGCGATCCGCCTGGCCTCGAATGTGACTTCGGCCACCGAAATTACCGCCCCTGAACTGGCTCTACAGGTTAATGGTCCCGAAGCGGTCACCGCTGGTGAAGTATTCGCGATGGACTTTGTGATAACGAATGAGGGACAGCAGTCCCAGGCGGATGTGAGTCTGAATCTGGATCTTCCTGAAGGGCTCACGCACGACCAGGGACGTCAGTTGACTTTCAAAATTGATCAACTGGCAGGAAATGAATCTCGACGGTTGCGTGCCCGGGTGAAAGCAGTGAAGACTGGACAGGTCACCTCGCAGGCCGTACTCGTCCTGCAGGGGCGCTCACTGGAAGAAGCCGCTTTGCAGCAGGAAGTCAGTGCTCCCGCTCCTCAACCGGCTCAACCAGAGGCCAAACCTGCAACACCACAGCAACCGGCTGCTCCCGCGAAGCCAACTCCTCCCACGCCAGCACAGCCAGCTCCTGTAACGGCTCCCAACTGCCCCTGTCAGCCGCCTGTCTATTATCTGCCTGTTCCCTGGATGACCCCCTGAACAACGCAGAGTTGAATGGCTCTCCCGACTTCGGTTACTATCAACGCTGAACCCAGCATAGGAATGTAACCCTGGAATCAGTGGAGAACTCACCATGTCTGCCTGCCTCACCGTAATGTCGCCACGCCTGTTTCTACTTGGCCTGCTCGTATTTCTGGTGAATGATCACCAAAGCACTTCCGCATACGGACAGCAGCTGGATCGTAAACAGGGAGAGATGGCAGGAGAGGTCGATACCGGTTCCGTTATACTCCAGTCTCGACTGACGGCTCCTGAACTGGACGAAACGGGCGATGTTCCCGGCAGAGCGGGTGTGGGGCGTTTTGAAATCTCGACGGACAGGAGTTTCGCCAAATCGCGTTATACGGACTGGCTGACGGCCAAACCCGAATCTGACTTTATCCTGAAAACAAAAGTCACAGGACTCCAACCGGGAACCCGTTATTACTATCGCCTGCAGTTTGGTGCAACAGAGAACAAAACCGAAACGGGCCCCGTCAATACATTCGAGACGCTTCCCGCTCCCGAGACAGTAGCTGAAATGTCCTTCGTGGTCGTGACGGGAATGAATTATCGCGCCTTCTATAAAGGTCTTGCCGGGCGTCCCCCATACAAGAGGAAAGATCGCGATCTGGGGTTTCCGGCACTGGCCAGCATCCTCAAGCTCAAACCGGACTTTTTCGTAGGCACCGGGGATAACGTCTACTACGATCACCCTTACGACAATCCCGCCAGGACCCCAGCCGAGCTGAGAAAGAAATGGCACGAACAGTTCGTGCAGCCTCGTTATGTCGACCTGTTTGCTAATGTGCCGACCTATTGGGAAAAGGACGACCACGATTTTCGGTACAACGACTGTGACTTATCAAAGAAGAAGCGTGAGCCGG
Organism: Gimesia chilikensis; assembly: GCF_007744075.1. Lineage (NCBI taxonomy): Bacteria > Pseudomonadati > Planctomycetota > Planctomycetia > Planctomycetales > Planctomycetaceae > Gimesia > Gimesia chilikensis. Next base: position 5,850,847 of record NZ_CP036266.1, read on the forward strand.
GAGTCGAACTCGGACTGGAAACCTTTCGCGAACAGGTGCCAGTCGTGGATCCGGATGAGAGTGATCCGATCACTTACCGTACCTATCGCATGGGCAAGCTGCTGCAGGTCTGGTTCACTGAAAATCGAGACTATCGCAGCAACAACCGCGACAAAGATGGTCCGGAGAAAACGATCTGGGGGAAGAAACAGCGTGCCTGGCTGCAGGAGACTCTGCAGAATTCAGACGCGACGTTCAAGGTGCTGATTTCTCCTACGCCAATGATCGGCCCCGATGGGAAAGGAAAAATTGATAACCACACCAACATCAATGGATTCCGCCATGAACGCGATTCGTTCTTTCAGTGGATTAAAGAGCAGAAGCTGGACCAGAACGGATTTTACATCGTGTGCGGCGATCGTCACTGGCAGTACCATTCGATTCATCCGACAGGTGTGGAAGAATTTTCCACCGGTGCTCTGGTTGATGCCAACTCGCGACTGGGAGTCGCCCCGGGAAACAAAAAGGGGACCGATCCGGAAGGCCTGGTCAAGCAGCCATACACTTCGAATCCGGCTTCGGGTGGTTTTCTGTATGTCAAAGTGACACCGGAGAAGGAAGATTCGAAAGCTCTGCTCCAGTTTCTGTTTTATGACGAGCAGGGTAAACTGCTGCATCAGGTCAATAAAACGCAGTCCCTGAAACACTGACATAGAGTGTTGAAGTTGCCTTGCATCCGGTGATTCACCAAAGCTAGCATAAATAAAGTCCGTTCCCGGAATGACACCTTACTGATTGAGTCGCACATATGAACCATGCCCTACGCCTCGCAAGTTTTCTGATTCTGACCGCCAGTCTCGTGGTCTGTCACATTGAAACGGTTTCTGCAGAGAATGGTTCACTCGGCACGATCAGCATCAGAGCCGGGAAGACTCCGCTGCAAAATCAACCGGTGAGCGTGGACCTGTCTGATTCCCAAGCGATGACTCAGCCGGTGCATCTGATCGATCCCGCTTCGCAGGAAAAGATTCCGGTTCAGATCGAAACCCGGGACGGGCAGCCGAGCCGACTCTGGTTGATTTATCCCGGCACACTGGCAGCCGGTGAGACAAAAACGCTGGATCTGAAAACGGGAGCGGTACCTGCGGCCCGCGAAGTGACGATCAAAGATACCGGCAAGGCCTACCAGATCATGATTGGTCAGCATGAGGTACTGGCCTACAACTACAAGCACGTTCCCGCGCCGAAAGACCTGCATCCGCTGTATGGCCGCAGTGCTCATATTCATCCGATCGTGACCCCAGGTGGCAAAGTCGTCTCGGATGAATTCCCTCCCGACCACGCTCACCAGAGTGGACAGTTTCTGGCGTATACCAAATGTATTTTTGAGGGACGCCCTACCAATTTCTGGGAGATCAAGAGTAATAAGGGGCGTGTACGGTTTCATAAACTGCTGTCAAAACAGTCAGGTCCGGTGTTCGGTGAATTACAGGTCGAACAGGAATTTGTCGACCTGACAGGAACTGCTGAAAAAGTCGCTTTGAAAGAGATCTGGACCATTCGTGTCTGGAATCAGCTGGAAGCGAATCCGGAATACTGGATGTACGACATCACCTCCAATGCACGCTGTGCATCTGACAGCCCGTTGCTCCTACCCGAATACCATTATGGCGGCATGGCGATCCGCGGTGGTCGGGGCTGGACGAAAGAGAACTGCCGTTTCCTGACATCGAATGGAAAAACCCGCGAAAACGGCAATCACGACCGCTCCCGGTGGTGTGATATTTCCGGACGGCAAACAGCCGATGAATCCTTCAGTGGCTTTACGATTTTAAGTCACCCACAGAACTTTCGCTTCCCGGAGCCGGTTCGCATTCATCCCTCGATGCCTTACATGGTTTTTACCCCCAGTGTGCTCGGCGACTGGAAAATAGAACCGGGGACGCCTAATATCAGTCGCTACCGATTTCTGGTTCACGATGGTCCGGCGCTCTCAAACACTGACCAACTCTGGAACAGCTATGCCCACCCACCCCAAGTCGCATGGAAACTGGCTGCTCCTACCGAAACTGAAAAATGAAAGTAACACAATGATCTGGGACCTGCACTGCCACCTCTCCGGGGTGGATGGAAAAACAGTCGATGAACGTATCGCCCAGTTGATGGTCTATGCTGACCGGATGGGCGTAGAACGCCTGGTCTTTTTTATGGGCTGGCCCTTTCTGATCGATCCGACGCCGAAACAGTTCCGTGAGCAGAACGATCAGGTCATGCAAGCCATCAGCCACTGGCACGATCGGGCGTTTGGCTTCGTCTATCTGAACGCCAAGTATGTGGATGAAAGTCTGGAAGAACTGGACCGCTGCGTGAAAAATGGTCCGATGATCGGTGTTAAGTTGTGGGTCGCTGCCCGCTGCAATGATCCTGCCATCGATCCGATTATCAAACGCGCGGGGGAACTCAAGGCCCTGATCTATCAGCATACCTGGTTTAAGACCGGTGGGAACCTGACAGGCGAATCAACGCCCAGCGACCTGGCCCTGATGGCAGCCCGACATCCCGAGATCCCCATCATCGCCGGGCACACAGGCGGCGACTGGGAACTGGGTCTACGGGCGATTCAGAACAGCCCGAATCTCTACGCGGGAATTGGTGGCTCCGATCCGACCGCTGGCATGACGGAGATGGCTGTCCGCACTTTGGGAGCGGAACGCGTGCTGTATGGCAGCGATATCGGCGGCCGCAGTTTTTCATCTCAACTGGCAAAGGTTCAGGGAGCTGATATTCCCGAAGTGTCTAAACGACTGATTCTGGGTGGTAACCTCAAGCGACTGTTGACCCCCATTTTGAATGAAAAGGGGATCAAAGTATGATTTATGACGTCAACGTTTATCTCTCACAGTGGCCGTTCCGCCGTCTGCCCAATGATGATACTGCTTCCCTGGTCAGAAAACTCAAACAGAATCAGATTCAGCAGGCCCTGGCCGGCAGTTTCGATGGGCTGCTCCACAAAGATCTGATGTCGGTGAATCAAAGGCTGGTTACAGAGTGTCAGACTAAAGGGGAAGGCATTCTGGTTCCCGTCGGCAGCATTAATCCGCGTCTCCCAGGCTGGGAAGCGGATGTCATCGCCTGTCACGAAAAGTGGAAGATGCCCGGCATCCGGCTGCATCCGAATTATCACGAATACGAACTCAGTGATCCTGCCGTGAAGAAGCTGTTTGCCCAGGCAGCCGAGCGTGGACTGTTCATCCAGATTGCCATGCGGATGGAAGACGATCGGACACATCATCCGCTGGTGCGCGTGCCCGATGTGAATTTTGAAGCCTTGCCGGGCCTGATGAAACAGCATGAACAGCTGCAAGTCACCATCTTGAATGGAATGAAGTCACTGCGAGGAGCGAAGCTGACCCGCTTGACGGAAAACCCGAATCTGACGATCGAGATCGCGATGCTGGAAGAAGTGGGCGGGATCGAGAAGCTGATGAAACAGGTTCCGTATCAGCAGATTCTGTTTGGTTCTTACTATCCATTTTTCTATCTGGAATCGAGCCTGAATAAACTGAGGGAATCTCAGTTGGGTCAGGAAATCGAAACCATAATTATCTGGGAGAATGCACAGGAGCGTTTTGTGCCGAAGCAATCATAAGATCTGTGCTTACTCGGTCCATTCCAGGTAGGGATCAAGGCCCATTTTATGAAACATCTCGATACGGAACTTTTCCTGCTTGAGCATATCACGCCGCTGTTTGCGATGCAGCTTTTCGAGGAAGTCCTGCGTCTTCTTGAAAAACGAAATCCAGCCGGGTGACAGTTCGCCTCGTTCATCGGCTTTCGCAGAACGGATGATCTGATTCAGCTGGTTCAATTCCAGACAGCGGAGCAGTTCATCCTCGAGAGAGAGGAAGAACTGATAATGCCCAGGGTCACCTTGACGAGCAGAACGACCGATTAACTGACGGTCGATACGGGCCGAGGTATGCATTTCCGTAGCGATCACATGCAGACCGCCATTTTCGCGAACGATATCTTTGAGCAGGATGTCGGTCCCCCGCCCGGCCATGTTGGTGGCGATCGTCACGCGGGCAGGTTCGCCCGCTTTTTTGACGATCTCAGCTTCCTGTTCGTGATACTTGGCATTCAGAATCTGATGCGGAATCGCCTTCATCGCCAGCAGATCTCCCAGTTCTTCGGAGGCTTCCACCGAGGGGGTTCCGACCAGAATGGAACAACGTTTTTGACGCAGTCGTTCGATTTCTTCGACCACCGCCATCCGCTTGGCCTGCAGTGTTTTGAAGACGCGGGGAGGACTTCCTTTCCGCAGACAGGGGCGATGGGTGGGGATCGATGTCACTGAGACTTTGTAGGTTTTTCGAATCTCCCGTTCTGCCAGGGCTGCGGTTCCAGTCATCCCAGCCAGGTGGGCGTAGTTCTGGAAGAAGCTCTGCACAGTAATCCGCGCTGCCTGACCTGTGGCTGCGGTAATTGGAACATGTTCCTGAGCTTCGATGGACTGATGCAACCCGTCCTGCCATTTACGGCCTTCCATCATACGGCCCGTAGATTCATCGACGATGACCACTTCATCATTCACGACCACGTAATCGCGATCTTTCAGAAAGCCGAAGCGGGCGATCAGCGACTGTTCGACCTGTTTGTAGATGCGTTCGGTGTCGATCGAATCCAGCAGCGAAGGCTTGGGCATCAGCAATACTTTGCGACAACCCTGATCAGTCAGATAAGCAGACCGTTTTTTGGGCTCGTAAACGTAATCGACTTCAGATTCCAGTTGATGCGTGGCCCGGTTGCTCCAGCGGAAGAGGTTTACGGAAGCCGCATCGTTGGGCTGAATCAGACCGATAATCAGCGGTGTCCGGGCTTCATCGATCAGCACACTGTCTGCTTCGTCAATCAGGGCGAAGTAATTTCCCCGCTGAACCAGTGGTTCCTTGCCCGAAGATTTGTGATTAGAAATGGCCTGCTCTAACTGCCCCGGGGCACTGGCTCCAATGCGAATGCGATCCCTGAGAAAGTCAAAGCCCATTTCATTGGCGGTGCCGTAGGTGACATCGAGACCGTAGGCAATGCGTCGATCTTCGTCTTCCATATCAGAGGTGATACAACCAACGGATAATCCGAGTTTATTGAAAACAGGTCCCATCAGCTCTGAGTCACGTTTCGCCAGGTAATCGTTGACGGTCACCACATGACAGCCCTTGCCCATTAGCGCTCGCAAATAAGCGGGGAGCACTGCTGTCAGCGTTTTTCCTTCCCCGGTCTGCATCTCGGCGATGCCCCCTTCAAAGAGCGCGATTCCCCCCATTAGCTGTACAGGGAAATGGGCCATTTTCAGGGTTCGCCAGGCCGATTCCCGTACCAGGGCATACGCCTCGGGCATGATTCTCTTGAGTGGCTCACCCGACTTGGCGCGCCAGCGCAATTCCAGAGAATAGCGTTCGAGCTCGTCATCAGTCACTGTCTTCAACGCTTCCCCACGCTTAATAATCTGATTAGCCTGGGCGCGCCAGCGGGAGAGCCGGGATTTAGCAGGGCGAAATCCGGTTTTCATCCAATGATAGCTGTGCGAAGAGATGCTCAAGTTGCCTCCCGGAATGTTTGAAACACAAATCTGAGTATCAGTCAGCCGCCTGTTGGTCTCTGAAACACATGTAAAGGCGATGGTTACTCAACTGAAAGACGCTTCTGGACGTGAAAGATAACGCTGAATGTCAAAGCGAAAACTCAGAGAATCTGAGGGCCTGCCTCATGATTCCTATTCCCAACAGAGAGATGTAAATCTCTATGGAATAGACACTTATCCTCATAAACATCCAATAAATCTGTCCAGTTTAAGCATCATTTTATCCAATGAACGGATCTACAACCAAACAAAAAAGTGAAAAACCCAACCCGGTCTTTAAAATGGTTTCACCACGATAAGTTGTTACGGTCCGTTGACTTAAATCAACATTTCGCATCATGTTCAGCAGGTAAATGTTAGATCGAAGTCAACCAATCGTCATATTCGGTGCAGATTGTTTTTTGACTACGTCATATAGAAACAGAACACCCATTCGGTACAATTACCCTAAAGAATGAAAACATTCCAATTTACCTGTTTTTTTAGGTAGTGCCCCTGCTTTAAAATCAGGACCTGAACATGCAGGTTCTGATCCCCTGCAGTCGCCATCCGCCAGAGGACTGAATTCTTAAGACACCCCTGACTGACTCATACACTAAAGATACCGAATACATGATCTCAAAATTGATTGATAATCTGTGGAGACCACGCCGACACCAGCACCATCGTCGGCTCAAAAAAACAACGGCTCCACTGGCAGCAACTGAGAAGCTGGAAGACCGGACCCTGCTCAGTGGTCAGGACCTGATCGCGTTTGGACAGGCTTTAGCTGCAGCGAACGTCACTCTGTATGGTGCAGTCTGGGATGCCGATACGACAGCACAAAAAGCGTTGCTGGGTGATGGCGCGACTTATATTAATTTTGTCGACATTACAGACAACGAACGCAATCTGAATGGCAGTGCTGCTGACGTGGGTATCAGCGATGTACAGGACCTGCGCCCCATCTGGAGACTGAACAACGGTACGTTAATCGAAGGCAGTTCCATTAACAGTCTGCAGGATCTGGCAACGGCAACTGGAATCGCGATCACGAATTCGGAAGGTCCTTATCTCAAAGACATTCCCACTCAAAATCTGTTTGCCAATACCGGCCTGCATGTTGCCCTGGATGGATTCGATCCCGACGGCGGACCATTGACGTACACGATAGAGAGTAGCAATCCGAATGTCTCCGCACGCTTACTGACTGGAAATCGCAGTTTGCGCATCAACGTCGCAGGCTATGGGGAGATGATTTTTGAACTGTTCGAGGGGAGAGCTTCCCGCGCTACCGACCGGATCATTCAGCTCGCACAGGAAGGCTTCTACGATGGTGTCAGCTTCCACCGGATCATCAATGATGCCATCATTCAGGGGGGAGATCCCACTGGAACCGGCGCTGGCGGTTCTACCTATGGTTCATTCGACGATCAGTTTCATCCCGAATTACAACACGTGCAATCCGGCCTGCTCTCGATGGCCAAAGCACAAGACGACACCAATAACTCCCAGTTCTTCATCACGGATCGCCCGCTTCGCAGACTCGACTATCAACACACTATTTTCGGTTTCCTGACCGAAGGCGACGATGTTCGCAATGCCATCAACGATGTGAAAGTGATCAATACGGACGATCCGCTTTTTAATATCACCATGGACAGCGTGGAAGTCTTTTCTGACTTTGAAAATGCCACGCTCTTCTTAAATGCTGCCGAAGGTTATAGCGGTTCATCCACGATCACGGTGACCGTCACCGACCAGGATGGAAATCAGCAGCAGCGACAGTTCCAGGTCAATGTGGCACCGGATACGATCGACCCTCCCTATCAGGACCAGGTCACCGGCAACATTATTTTTGATGCTTCAGATGCCAACCCTTACCTGGCAGATATTCCCACTCTGCAAGTCAGGGCCGGAGAATCCATTCAGTACCAGTTGCAGGCCATCGACGTCGATGCGACGGCTCCCAACAACGGGGTCCCAGTCTATATGAATCAGGATCTCCTCTCTGATTATGGTTTGTACATTCCGGTTACGGCCCCTGCGGGACTGATTAATACCATTGACCTGAACAACCAGGGAATCCTGACGATCAGCCCCAATGCCGGGCTGGCACCAGGCATCTACCAGTTAACCGTGGCAGTTGGATTTCAGACCAGTGCGATTGACTACCAGGTCGTGACGGTCGTAGTGACCGAACCTCCCGTTGCCAACAACGATTTTGTCGCCCTGCAGGGAGATACTCCCGCGTCGTTCGATATCTTCGCGAATGATACAGACAGTGATGGCAGCATCGATGAACAATCCGCGGAAATCATCTCTCAGCCCACACATGGTACTGTTACGCTGGTGCAGGTTGGCGAAGATGATTACGAAATTCAGTATACGGCAGACGGCTCTGGTTACATGGGTCTCGACTCCTTTACCTATCGAGTCGCAGACAACCTGGGCGCCTACTCGAATGTCGCTACCGTACAGTTTTCGATTGCCCCCGAGGGAGTGATTCTGGTCACCAATCTGACCGATACTTCTCCCAATAACCGGGTGACTTTACGCAGAGCGATTCAGGCAGCCAATTCAGACACGAGCATCGGTGTCGCCCCCGCGGGGAATGGCGCAGACATCATCATGTTCGACCCTGCTCTGTTCAATGGCACTGCAAAAACACTGATTATTTCTCAAGACCTTGAGATCACAGACTCGCTCACAATCATCGCTCCGACTTCTGCAGAAGGGGCTCCGCTACTGACTATCGACGCATATCAGAATGATCGGCACTTCCTGATCGATGACGGTCTGGAAAGCGATCTTGTAGTGAGACTGGAAAACCTGAAACTGACCAAGGGTAATCTCGGCGATAACGGGGCATCAATCTTTAACGCCGAAAACCTGGTGATCACAAATAGCGAAATCACCAATAACCAAAGTACCTCCGGACTGGGCGGTGCCATCTACAATACGGGACATCTGGAAGTCTATGACACCCTGTTCCAGTCCAATCTTTCTCTCTACTCTTCTGGAGGGGCGATCGTCAGTCAGTCTGGTACTGTAATTTTGAATGGAAGTACGGTGAACCAGAATACCGCAGAGGGATTTGGAGGCGGTATCTATGCCATCAATTCCGATGTCACGCTGATTAACAGCACGCTATCGACAAATGTCAGCGCAAGCGGAGGGGGAGGCGGCCTCTATCAGAACGGTGGTACTCTGACGATCAACGGATCGCTCATCACCGACAACACCACTGGAGCCGCCACCGATGGTGCAGGGCTCTACCTCTTCGATCTCACAACCACAATTACCGATTCCACCTTTTACCTGAACCGCAGCTCTGGTTCCGGGGCCGCCATCAGACAGTCAGACGGATCGCTGACCGTTCGCAGCAGTACGTTTTATGACAACTCGGCACTGTTTGGGGACGGGGGAGCAATCTCATCAGGAGCCCTGACAACATTGCTGGTCAACATCACCCTGTCCGGGAATACAGCCAGCAGCAGCGGTGGGGGCATCTACTTCTCCAATCCGGTTGATTTCGACAGTGCCATTATCAGCAACAGCACCATAGCGAATAATACCGCAAACCAGGATGGAGGCGGCCTCTTTTCCTCGTTCGATGTAATTACGCTGAACAACACAATTGTTGCCGACAACTCTGCTTCCAGTTCAGGCGATGACATCAGTGGCTACGTGAACGGGTCTTACAGCCTGGTGGAATCGACGTCTGGATTTACCAATCAGGGATCGAATTTTATCACCGGCCAGGACCCCGAACTGCTGCCCCTCGCCGATAACGGTGGTTCCACTCTGACTCATGCATTGACGACAACCAGTGTCGCCATCGATGCTGGTAATCCCGCCTTTGATCCCAGTGCGTTTACTCCCGAACTGACTCTGGATCAGCGTGGTTCTGCCCGTGTTGCCGACGGTAATAACGATACCATCAGCCGCGTTGATATCGGAGCCTATGAGGCAGAATCAGTTCTCGCTTCAGCAGACATGACCGTGAAATGGAAAGCCACCAGTACTGGTAGCGAAGGGCAAGTCGGCTCCCTGCCAGCCAACGTGGATTTCCTGGACGAGTTCAGTCCGGTCACCGTCGAGATCTGGGTGAGCATTACTAATTCCACTCAAAATGGCGTTGCATCAGCTGCCGTAGACTTCAGCTTTGATGCGACTTATCTGACAGTAGAATCAATCGTATACGGCGCCGGATTTACTCAAAACCAGACCGGGGCCATCGACAATGAAAACGGGACCATCACCGGCCTGGGGGCTTCCAGCGAATTGTCTGCTTTGGGAGCAGAAACTCTCGTGCTACTGGCGCGTGTGAACCTGTCCGTCAAACCGATCGACCTCAACGCCGACGGGCAGTACATGCAGCCTGTGGGCAATGTGGACTTTGAGATTTCGAACAGTGTCATTAACTCTGCTGTCGGAGCCGCAATGGTGACGGAAGGTGCAGCGGTGAATCTGACTCTGGTCCCAGCGCTCTACGACCTGAATGACAGTGGCAAGATTGATTTTGGAGACCTGCTTCTATTCGTTTCTGTCTACAATAAAACCACCGGTGCTCAAGGAGCGGACGCCACCTGGGCCTCCGACTTTGACCGTTCAGGTAAAGTCGATTTCAAAGACCTCACCCTGCTGGCTGCCAATTACAATAAGGTAAAAGGGGGCAGCAGTTCCTTTGTCTATCCGACCAACTTCAGTGAAGTCTGGCAACAAAACAACCTGGTCACCGCAATCATCAATTCAGAAAATGACAACACGCAACCATTGACCAGTGAAGAGGCCGCGCCGGTCCTCGAAGCTGCGAAACAACAGGTCGCCGCCAGTTCTGATGAGATTACCATTGAACAGCTCAATGACGTCAAACTGGAGATAGTCGAACTGCCGGGAAATCAGCTGGCCAAAGCTGACTCTTCCACCAATACAATCTACCTGGATGTTAACGCCGCAGGCTGGGGCTGGTTCGTCGACAGCTCGCCATTCTCGAATAGCGAGTTCGATGCCACCGAAGACCCCAGAATCTTCTCAGCGGGCCTCCTGAGTGCTGCCAGCGGTCAGATCGACCTGCTGACCGTTCTGTTGCACGAGCTCAACCACCTGCTGGGACACGAACATAACTCTGATGCCCCCATCATGGAGCCAGTTCTGGAAACAGGTGAACGCAGACTGCTGGATTACGGGAACTCAGAAGCCACCGATGAATTTTTCGGAAGTTATCTGGATCCTGAATTCGGGGGGATTATCTAATGGCTCCGTCCGAGTTTCGAGGAACCTGTTTTTTTAAGAGGAATCTACCTTGTTAACGGTGAGAATTCGTAAGTTCAGACGTCCAGAAGATAATGGTTCTGCGCGGTACGTTCGTCAAAACCTGAATCAACGGCTGCTTTTCGGTCGATCTTTTTTATCTTTTACTTGACATACGTAGTTTTGCTGCTGCACAATCGGTGGTAACTTTGCCCATTTTAACACTTAATCGTCGGTGTTAACTTGGGAAAACATGTGATGGGAAGCGAGCCCAGGCTCAGCCATCAGGAATAACGGAAACACTTAATTCGTTTTGCAACAAAGAGTTAAGCAACCTCTTCAAGATAAGCGACTCGCTGAAAACAGCTGACCTGTTTTGGCATGATATGGAAAGATGCAAATGATGTTTATGAGAACTAAACGTCGTCACCAGCCTGGTCGAATTGGTTCATTTCTTCAACGTTTACGTAGAGGTCGTGCTCGACGTTTGAAGAATCTACGACTGAACGCAACAGTCCACTCCTATTCGACCGTAGAAAATCTGGAAGACAGAACACTCCTGTCGGCTGTTAATTCACTCATCGATCCCAACGTCTATGATTCTCCCGCCGATTTCAATCCTGATGATTACGGCACCGGAATCAACAACTCACCCAACCGGGGTTTGACCAACCAGACGCAGTCGCAACAGCGATCACAGGCCACTGTGACTGAGGAGGACAAACAGAAACAGGAAAATGACCTGGGCCAGGTAGACGCTCCCAGCAATCCCTCTCAGTTTTCTGTCAATGAGGGAGAAACCATCGGCACGACTGGGACCAATGACGATATTGGTTCAGCCCAGTTGATCTCCGGCCTGGGTACAGGTATTGACGATGAGTATGACGCCGATATTAAAGGCTATCTCGCTAACGCCACTGTAAACACATTCCGGTCACCATTTCCCGAAGATGATGGCTCCATTCTGCTGGCCAACGATTTGGGGATCCTCCCTGGACAACAGATTTCGATTTTCAACGCTCAACTGGGTGATGGCCCTCATGGAAGTGCTGGAACCGGCACAGGTGACTTCGACTTCTATCAGATTAGTGGTGTTCAGGCGGGCGACCGACTCTCAGTCTCTGTGAGAGACTCCACTCAGTTCTTCAACCTGGATCCCATTGTGGCGATCTATACCAGTTCCGGATTCCAGGTTGCGTATGATGACGATGGTGGTACTTCCCTCGACAGTTTGCTGGAATACACGGCAACACTCGATGGTGATTACTACATCATGGTCTCCAGCTTCTATACAGGCACTCCGAATGATCCTTTCGATGAAACCAGTGGAAATGGTGCTGGAACTAACTCGCGGGCCGAAGGGGCTTACGATCTGACAGTCGGTCTGAACATACAGGATGTGGATTACTTTGCAGTCGAACTGGAAGCAGGCGACATTCTGGGAGCCAACGTAACCGGCGCAGCCCAGACGGTTTCCATGTATGGCCCCAGTGGCGGTCTGATTCAGCAGTCGTCTTTCTACCTGTCAGATCTTTACCCTGCTGACAGTCCCCTGCCCGGCGATGGTAACGCCGCGGCCTCCTTCGTGGCTCCAGTAGCCGGAACTTATTATGTGGGGATAACGGGTGATGTCGGGCTCTATGATCTCCAGTTGCGAGTTTTCCGTCCCGAGTTGGAAACCCAGATGCCCGGCGCTATCCAGACACTGTACATCGATTTTGATGGGGCAGAAGTCGATCCTTCCATCTTTGACAGTTTCCAGGCTTCACGTACTGCTACCATGTCCCCCTTAAGCTCGTTCCTGGGGAACTGGGGGCTCACCGCTGCTGATGAGGAAGCGGTCATCCGGGCTATTATGGCCACTGTGGAAGAGAATTTTGCTGACCTCGCATCGGCCAACAATGGTGATTTTGCTACCACCAACAATCCGGGTGACTACGGAATTCGCATCTTAAACAGTTTTGATAACCCCGGTCTCGACGAAACCAATACCCCGAATCTCAGCCGTGTGATTGTCGGGGGAACGATCAACGAACTGGGTATCGGTACCATCGGTATCGCTGAGTCGATCGATGTTGGTAACTTTGATACAACTGAATCGGCTGTCGTGCTTCTGGACCTGCTCAGCAGCACGAACCCGGCAGACCCCAACTCATTGAATAATATCGTCCGTAACTTTACCTCCAGTATTGTCGATTTGATTGGTGTCGCTGTCGGTAATATTGTGACTCACGAAGCAGGTCACTTCTTCGGCCTGTGGCACACCTTGAATTACGTTTCACCATCACAAATTATTGACCAGGGTGGCAATCTCGCCAACACAATCGGACTTGGCAACGATAATTTCTTCGGTACCGGTGACGATATTGATGTCGATTTCAATGTGGGTTTCCTGAATGACTTCCTGGGAACTCAGGACAGCCCCAACACACTGGCCTTTGGCCTGTCTACAGGAGCGTTCTACGGTATTGATTACGGCGATGCTCCTGCCCCCTACCCCACACTGGAAGCAGACGATGGTGCTCGCCATGACCTCGCAGGCGGCTTAACACTGGGCGCTTCCATCGACTTTGAAGACGATGGTCTGCCCAGCCTGGATGCTTCCGGTGACGGTGCAGACGACGATGGCATTGTCTTCCTCGATCCCAACGGAAATATCACCAACGGCATTTCCATCAGCGATAACATTGCCACTGTCGAAGTAACCGTCAACGGTGCTGGTTATCTCCAGGGCTGGATCGATTTCAATGGCAACGGTGCCTGGGAAGCCAGCGAGCAGATCTTCACAGACGAGTTCCTCACTGCAGGCACCCACCAGTTGTCCTTCAGTGTCCCTCAGGGCGTGGGTGAATTCGTGATTGGCGAAACATTCGCACGCTTCCGTTTCAGTACACAGACCGGACTGGGTGTAACCGGTTATGCTCCTGACGGGGAAGTCGAAGACTATCGACTCGAACTGACGGCTTCCCGTTACGGAACGATCGTCTTTGATGACGCTACCTACGACTCAGGTGATCTGATCACAATCACTGTCACCGATGGCGATCTGCTGGGAGCAGGTACAGTCGATGTGACTGTCACATCAACCGGCGGTGACCAGGAAAACGTCACTTTGACAGAAGTCGGTTTCGGAACCTTCACAGGCACGATCAACTCTTCACCGGGCACACTGGTTGTCGGTGACGGCATTCTGCAGGTCGTCTTTGGTGAAACAATCACCGCGGCTTATGCTGACGCTGACACAGGAGAAGGTCAACCCGGTAACTACCTGGGTGACTTCGTCTCCACCAACCTGAACAGTCCGCGTGATCTGGTCTTCGGCCCCGATGGCGATCTCTACGTCAGTAACGGCTTTGAAGGCTCAGACGGATCCGATCATACGGTCGAGCGGTTCGATGGCCAGACAGGTGAGTCCCTCGGCTCCTTTGTGATCCCTGGCTCAGGTGGCATCGACGTTCCCAACGGTCTGGTATTCGGACCGGATGGAAACCTTTATGTCGCCAGTTCTGATACAGGACAGATTCTGCGATACGACGGCCAGACCGGTTCGATTATTGGCTCAGGTGTCTTCGCTTCCGGTGGTGGTCTGGTTCAACCCCGCTTCATTACCTTCGGTCCTGGTTCCGCACCTGGTATCCCCGACCTCTATGTTGCCGACACCGGCTTCCTGCGTGATCGAATTTTACGCTATGACGGTCTGACGGGCGCATTCATCGAAGAATACGTTGCCCGCAGTGAAGGTGGCATGGGCAAACCCTATGGCATGGCCTTCGACAGCAGCGGAAATCTGTATGTCGCCAGCTTCAATACCAATGAGATTCTGAAGTTCGATTCCAATGGAGACCCAGTTCTCGGCGGCCCATTCATTGCTGCTGGAACAGGTGGGCTCGCAAACCCACGCGGGATTACAATTGGTCCGGACGGACTCCTGTATGTCGCCAACGGTGCCACCGAAAGCATTCTGCGATTTGATCCCAACACGGGTGCATTCGTTGATAATTACACCTTCAACGCCACCATCCAGTTGCCTTACGGCCTCACCTTCGGACCGGATGACAACCTTTATGTGGTTGATACCGACCTGGGTAAAGTCCTGAAATTCGCTGGTCCATTCGGTACCTCAACAGCACGTGTGATTACAGACACGGCTCTGATCGTTGCCAGCAACGGCGTCGATTACGGTGATGCTCCCGCTTCATTCCCGGTACTCGATGCCGAAAATGGTGCCAAGCATGCAATCAATAACTACACGAACCTCTATCTCGGTGCCGGCGTCACTGCTGAAGCCGATGGACAGGAATCTGCGACAGCGAGCCTGGACACTGATGACGGCATCCTGCTCAACCCGATTATTGCCGGTGATACTTCTACATCGATCACCATCATCTCATCCGGGACAGGCTTTATGGATGCCTGGATCGACTTCAATGGGGATGGCGACTGGGACGATCCAGGTGAGCAGATTCTCTCCAGCCAGGCAGTTGTTGCTGGTGCTAATTCTGTTTCCATTGCAGTCCCTCTGGGTGTGACTGTCGGTGATGTTGCAGCCCGCTTCCGCTTAAGTTCGGCTGGTGGATTATCGACCACGGGTGCAGCAGCGGACGGGGAAGTCGAAGACTACCTGGTCACGGTCGTGCCGCAAGGTTTCACCGGCCTGCTGCCCGATCCGAACCGACCTGGAAAGTCAGCTCTGTTCATCACTGGTACTCAGGCAAATGATATCATTCTGCTCTCGCAGACCTACCAGACCAATATCGTTCAGGTTCGCCTGAATGGCGTCAACCTGGGTGAGTTCGCTCCCACGGGTGGCGTTTATGTCTGGGGCCTGGGCGGAGATGACCAGATTATTGCCGACGACACCTTCTACAACCGCGAATCAATGTTCTTCGGCGGACTGGGTAACGACTACCTCGTCGGCGGCTGGGGCAACGATGTTCTGATCGGTGGTGCAGGTAACGATACCATCGAAGGTGGCCCTGACGGCTATGACATCCTGATCGGTGGCCTGGGTTCTGACTTTCTGCGTGGGCATAACGAAGCTCTCTACACCGACTATGGTCAGAATGGTGACATCCTGATTGGTGGAGCAACAGTCTATGACAATGGCCTGGCACAACTGTTTGCGATCTACCAGGAATGGATTTCTGCCGATCCGTTTGGAGACCGGGTTGCCAGCATCAGTACTCGCGTTGATAACGCATCCCTGGGCGTAAATAACGTTCGCCTGGATGATACGACTGTCTTTGACGACGGCGAACTGGACCAGCTCTACGGTGCCGTGGCCCGTGGTGATGACTGGTTCCTGCTTGATCTCGGTTACGATATCAACAACGCCGGTGCTCACGATGTCCGGCAGTAAACCAACTACCCCACGTTAACCACACAGCCCCTGAGAAATTCATTTTTCAGGGGCTGTGTTTTATTAATTCTGGCGTCTAACCTACCAGCGTTCGACGGGACCGTTGGGGGTTTTGACCAAAGCAGTGGGAACAGAGGACTCGCGTTCTCCATGACGTTCGCGGATCTGGTTCACGATCTCCTGAAACTCATCCGCAGATTCCAGGCGACGCAGACGGTCTTCCAGATCTTCCGGAATTCCGAGGCGGGCACCGTACCAGGCGGCAAACTTCCGTATCAGCTGGCAGCCATAGTTGTCATAATGATCGATCATCAGACGGAAATGATGCTCAAGAAACGCGATCTGTTCCTCGCGGTCCGGTTCTTCAACAGGCTGATCTCCTTTGAGTGTCATCTCAATCTTGCGAAAGATCCAGGGATCCATCATCGCACCCCGGCCAATTGAAACAGCTTCACAACCCGTTTCTTCACGCATACGGAAAGCATCTTCGACCGTACAGACATCTCCGTTGCCGATCACCGGAATCTCCTGTACCGCTTCCACCGTCTGTCGGATGCCATCCAGATCGACACTGCCGCCAAATCCCTGATTACGGGTCCGTCCATGAATCGTAATCGCAGCGACACCCGCCTGCTCAAATTCCCTCGCGAGTAACGGCGCGGTGATCGAATCCCGGTCCCAGCCCAGTCGCATCTTAACGGTAACTGGCAGCGAAACCGCATCTACGACGTCTGCCACCATCTGACAAGCTTTTTCCGGGGAGCACATGATCCGTGCCCCACCGCCGCTGCCGTTGATTTTCGCCATGGGACAGCCCATGTTCAGGTCAACCGCCTCATAGCCGGCTGTTTCCAGCCAGCGGGCGGCTTTGACGAGTTCCTCAGTCACTCCACCAAAGATCTGTACTGTTAAAGGACGATCAGCAGAGGACGTCTTGAGCAATGCCTTTGATTTCCGACTGCCAGCGAGCAGATGCGAAGCCAGCACGAGATCGGTCGTACAGAGTCCTACGCCTCCGAGACGGCGTAAAGCGACACGAAAGGCGTGCTGCGTATATCCGGCCAGAGGAGAGAGAAAATAGCGGGAACTCAGCGTGCGATTCCCAATCCGGATTTCGGGAGATTCGACAGTACTCCACTTGATCAGAGACATAAGATTTGACGTTTTCTTTCCAAATGCGTTTCAGCTGACTAACGGCAACAGGTTTTCCAGGGGTAATCCTACTACATTGGTCAGGCTGCCTTCAATTCGCTTTACAAAGATACTGCCTGCCCCCTGAACCGCGTAGCCCCCTGCTTTACCTAGTGATTCTCCCGTTGACAGGTACCAGTCCAGATACTTGAGTACATGCGACCGCTCGTGAAACGTGACCAGCGTCTCACAAAATCCAGTCTGGATGCCTGTAGAGGAACGTAAACAAAGTCCGGTAATCACCCGATGGGTCTTGCCTGCAAAATCGTTTTCAAACCAGTCCCGCACTGCCAGCTCCCAGCCGGAACCGGTTGGGGGCTGGCCCAGAACTACAAAATGCCCCGGTTGTCGCTCTACAACAACAATGGTATCCGAAGTTAACAATAGAACCTGACGCAGATCCCCGTTGCACGACTGTGCGAACACGTCTTCATTCTTAGCCAGGCAGATTTCTGCCAGCTGTTCTTTAATCGAAGACAGATCATGCAGTCCTTCAAACCCCGCCTCCTCAGGATTGAGAGGAGGGACCACTTCGATCGCCGATTCAGGCACCAGCTGCATCAGCAGCTCTCTGCGTCGGGGAGAACGGGAGCCCAAAATCCATTTCTGAAATTGCATATTCTGCCTGTATTCAAATTCGAGACCAGAAAAACGCGCTGATAATTGTCAGGACGATGCCCAGGATTCCCAGCATCACCCACCAGGAAGGGCGATCGCTCAGTGGATCCGTATTGCGTGTGAGATACTCACCACAGATCGGACATGCGACGGCATCCTCATAGACGTCTGCGCCACAATTGCTGCACTCAATGGTCTCTGACTCCGATTCTTCATCGTATCCATCATCGGGACCATATTCGTCAGCATCATATTCAGAATCCCAGTCATCATACATTTGAGTTTATCATCCTCTCGCCAATCCACGGTTGCAAATGAGTATAATGTACAGTGCAGTTTAACCCTATTTCTTTCATCAGCAGGAAAGGGGCTACGATACTCACTATTTTGAGAATTAACAAAACTTTTGCGTTGGATTGTGTGACTCAGTGGTATAAAAACACGGAAGTGTTATTTATTAACTGAAACCTGGCGAACTATGCCCTCTCTTTCAGTTCATGCATCGGCCTCTACTGATGCACCAGCCTGGATGAAGCTTGTCTGAGCTAAGCCTTCCCCAAGCACACCTTCGTGTGCACCCCGATTCGTTTTCATCATTTTATTATTCTAGCTACTGGAGACTCAAGATGCAGCCTCGCAGCATCCGCCCCGTCCGCCCGATGGGTTTCACCCTGATCGAACTTCTTGTCGTGATTGCCATCATTGCGATCCTGATTGCTCTACTATTGCCAGCTGTGCAGCAGGCGCGTGAAGCAGCCCGCCGCAGTACTTGTAAAAACAATGTCAAACAGCTGGGGCTTGCCTTCCATAATTACCATGAAACACATCGCAGCCTGCCTCCCGGTTGGGTTCAACGATCTCTGTCTGCCTCCTGTCAGCCTTCAGCAACCAGTACAGGTAGCTGTCTGCCCGGTTGGGGCTGGAGCACCATGCTGCTGCCATTTCTGGACCAGGCAAACCTCTACAATGCACTGAATGTATCATCGAGCAACCTGAGTGTGACTCCCACGGATCAGACGAAAACCAAAATTCCCCTGTTCCGCTGCCCCTCCGATGTCGGCAGTGATCTGAACGCAGATCGCGGCGGACACGCGACATCCAACTACAAAGGGATTTATGGCAGCCGGGGAACCGGATCAATTAACACCAGTCCACATAACGCCGCAGCCGGAAATGGTTCTTTCTGGTCCAACAGCAATACCAAAATTCGTGATATTACCGACGGCACGAGCAATACACTCCTGATTGGTGAAACCGCACGGGGTCGCGTAGGGGCGAATACCTACAATGGTGGCATCTGGGTCGGTTACTATGACAACGGTAAAACAGCATCCTGCGTTTGGAAAACGGAAAACCACCCTGGTTCACTAATCAATGGTACGCTGGCGTGGGCCTTCAGCAGTCAGCACACTGGTGGGGCTCACTTCCTGCTGGCCGATGGCGGGGTTCGATTTATCAGTGAAAATATTGACGGCACAACCTACGAAAACCTCGGAAAGATCAGTGACGGAAATGTCATTGGTGAATTCTGATCTCAGTAATTGATCCAGACTGATCCTCCGGGATCACAGATTTAAATAACAGAGCCCCGATACAAAACATGTATCGGGGCTCTATCTCATTTCAGGATCTCGCCTGTTTACAGAATAAACTTACTGAGATCTTCATCTTCCACGATCGTGTGCAGTTTCTGCTGCACATACGCGGCATCGATGACGATCTTCTTCGTCTTCAAATCTGGTGCTTCATAACTGACCTCTTCCAGTAACCGTTCCAGAATTGTATGCAGGCGACGGGCACCGATGTTCTGAGTCGTCTGGTTGACCTGGAAAGCGATGTCCGCCAGCGCTTCCAGCCCATCCTGTTCGAACTTCACATCGACGCCTTCTGTTTTGAGCAGTGCCTGATACTGCATGGTAATTGAACTCGACGGTTCTGTCAGAATCCGCAGAAAATCTTCTCGCGTCAGTTCCTGCAGCTCGACGCGAATCGGAAAGCGCCCCTGCAGTTCGGGCATCAGATCTGACGGCTTGGTACGGTGAAAGGCCCCCGCGGCGATAAACAGCATGTAATCTGTTTTTACGGAACCACTGCGCGTCTGCACGGTCGTTCCTTCGACGATGGGAAGCAAATCGCGCTGCACCCCCTGGCGACTGACATCACCGCTGCGATTTCCCCCTTCTTCGGAAGTACAGATCTTGTCAATTTCGTCGATAAACACAATGCCGTGCCGCTCTGCGAGATCCACCGCTTCCTCGGCAATCGCATCCTTGTCCATCAATCCTTCCACTTCCTGTTCCAGCAGAACCTTGCGGGCCTCTTTGACCATCATCTTACGATGCTTGCTCTGCTGAGGCATGATGCGTTCAAACATGCCCTGCAGGTCGACATCCATCTGGTCCATGCCCATATTTGAAAAGACCTGCACGGGAGAGTTTTTCTGCTCCACCGAGATTTCCACTTCTTTTTCTTCCAGGGCGCCCTGGAGGAGCATTGTGCGAAACTTGTCGCGGGTGCGCTCGTAGCGTTCCTGCGAATCTTCTTCCTTAACCTCTTCGGTGGATTCACGGAAAGATGATTCCCATTCCGGGCGGGGGATCAGGAGATCCAGCAGGCGTTCTTCGACACGAGCCTTGGCTTTATCCACCAGCTCAACCCGTTTTTTCTCACGCACCAGATTCTTGGCAGAGTCTACCAGGTCACGAATCATGCTTTCGACATCGCGGCCGTAGTAACCAACCTCTGTGTATTTGGTCGCTTCAACTTTGATAAAAGGTGCATCAATGAGCTGAGCCAGCCGCCGGGTAATTTCCGTCTTCCCGACCCCCGTTGGTCCGATCATCACGATGTTCTTCGGGGTAATTTCCTTGCGAAGCTCATCAGGCAACTGTTGCCAGCGCCAGCGGTTTCGCAGTGCGATTGCTACGGCGCGTTTGGCATCATCCTGACCAACAATATGTTTATCCAGTTCGGCAACAATCTGCCGGGGCGTTAGTTCGTGCACTCCAACTCCTCCACGATAATATTATTATTCGTATAGATATCGATTTCTGATGCGATACCCAACGAGTTCTTGACGATTTCCGGGGCGGACAGATCTGAATGCCTCACCAGAGCGCGGGCAGCCGCAGTCGCGTAGTTGCCCCCCGAACCAATGCCAATCACTCCATCCGAAGGAACAACGACATCCCCCTGCCCGGTAATCAGCAGACTGTGTTCGGTGTTAACCACAATAATCAGCGCTTCCAGCTTCCGCAGGACGCGATCAGTCCGCCAGTCACGTGCAAGCTCAGTTGCTGCGCGAGGCATATTTCCGGGATAGTCCCGGGCTTTGACTTCAAACCGTTCCAGCAGCGAAAAGGCATCTGCGGTAGACCCGGCGAACCCACACACAATCTGGCCATCCAGAATTTTGCGGATCTTGCGAGTATCACTCTTCATAACGGTATCGCCGTGCGTGACCTGTCCATCACCGCCGATCGCCACTTTGCCGCCATGACGCACTGTCAGGATCGTTGTCGAACGCCACTTCTTTTTATCTTTGGAACTCATAACTGCTGTTTCTTAATAAGATTCTGATAGAAGAACTCTGATCACGTTAGCGGGTAGACACCATAGAACAGAGACGACAGACATGCAAGCATCCGGTATCTGAATCATAGTCCCCCGGGTTTGCGTTTTTCAATCGCAGCCGGAATACATGCGCGGTGTTTTATCTTAGACTCAACGCTGAGATCATCGTCAGGGATCACTGAGACAGGGAAAATAGCCTCGATTGCGCAGGAAAACAGCCCTGACTCACATGGAGCAGGGCTGTTCTGTCGATTCAGTGATGATCAGACGAACTGGACACTTAAGCCAGTACACCATGAGCCACGTGACCGGCCACATCGGTCAGGCGGAAATCGCGACCGGCATATCGATAGGTCAGCTTTTCATGGTCCATGCCCAGAATGTGTAGCAGTGTGGCATGGAAATCGTGAATATGCATTTTATCTTTGGTGGCGTAATAGCCGAATTCATCGGTCGCCCCATACTGGAAGCCGGACTTCACGCCGCCTCCTGCCATCCACATTGTGAACCCTTCGGGATTATGATCGCGACCATTCTTACCTTGAGCAGTAGGAGTCCGGCCGAATTCACCACCCCAGACCACGAGCGTATCTTTGAGCAGACCACGCTGTTTCAGGTCTTTCAAGAGAGCGGCGATCGGCTGGTCGACCTCTTTCGCATTTTTGGTATGCCCTTCAAACAGGTTGCTGTGCTGATCCCACTGGACCTTCTGATCACTGTGAGAAACCTGAATGAAACGTACGCCACGTTCTGCGAAACGACGGGCCATCAGACACTGGCGTCCGAAGTCCGCGGTCTCTTTCTGATCCAGTCCATACATTTTCTGAGTGGCTTCCGATTCATCTGAAATGTCCTGCACTTCGGGTACTTCTTCCTGCATGCGGAAGGCAAGTTCAAAGCTGCCAATGCGGGCATCGAGTACCTGGTTCGGACCGGCTTCATCCTGGTGCATCCGGTTCAGTTCATTCATGAACTCGACCTGCTTCCGCTGTACTTTACGGGAGAGGAAGTTGTTCTTGATATATTCGATCTGAGCGTTTTCCGCAGCGATCGCAGCGTTCCCCAACGGAGTTCCCTGGTACGGGGCTGGCAGAAACGCAGAGCTCCAGTTTTTGACGCCACCATGGGCCAGAGTCGGACAGATGGTAATGAAGCCGGGCAGATTCTGATTTTCCGTGCCCAGGCCGTAAGTCACCCATGAGCCCATACTCGGACGCACAAATGCGTCACTCCCCGTATGCAGTTTCAACAGGGCGCCACCGTGGGCTGCATTAGTGCCGTAGACAGAATTCAGGATACATAAATCATCCACACACTCAGCGACATGAGGAAACAGTTCACTGACATGAATTCCGCTCTCACCATACTGCTTGAATTTCCAGGGCGACTTCAACAGATTGCCGGTCGGTGCAAACTGTACCCGGGGCTTATCGAAAGGCAGCGGCTTGCCATCATACTTCTGTAACTGAGGCTTGTAATCGAACGTGTCCATGTGAGAAGGTCCGCCCTTCATGAACAGGAAGATTACCCGCTTGGCACGCGGCGTAAAATGTGGTTGCCGGGGCGCAAGAGGATCTTTCGATGAGGCAGCCGCTTTTGACTCTTCATTCAACATGGAGAGCAGCGCCAGATTGCCGAAACCAATTGCTGATTTCTTTAACAGATCCCTACGGGAGAACAGTGATTGAGGCAGGATACTCATGGCAGGTCTCGATAATTTATATGAATAATGGATACAGGTAGTGGCTCGCAGCAGTTTCTATCGCAGATAGATGAACTCACTGGAAGCCAGAAATGACTGACAGAGCACCTGCCAGGCACGCGTGATCCGTTGTTCCGAAGATTTCGTTTCCGCCTGCAGTTCCTGTTCAATATCGTCCAGGAAATGCAGAGATTTATTGATTTCCATTTCCGTTGGTTGACGTCCATATGTCTTGAGGAACAGTTTCTGGATCTTCTGTTCCGGAGACAACGCGGTTTCATGCTGAATCTGTTCTGCCATCCGATGGGATGCATTTTCGATCAGATGACTGTTAAGCATGAATAGTGCCTGGGGAGCCACTGTCGTCGACGCCCGGTTCCCGTTGAGCACACTGGCATCCGCATAGTCAAAGAGCATGAACATGCCAAACAGGTGATTACGGATGACAGGCAGATAGAGTGAACGACGGTTGAAATCGTATGTCACGCCATCTTTGGATTCGTGATTGAAGACGAACGCACGGTTGTCAACGTTCATCAATGATCCGCCCATGGTCAGGTCCAGTCCATCACTGACAGCCAGGATAGCATCGCGAATCGATTCTGCTTCCAGACGGCGAATGTCGGCATGCCACATCAGTTGGTTATCGGGATCGATCGCTGCCGCTTTCGCATTCCATTCGCTGCTCATCTGCCAGGTATTCGACAACAGAATTATGCGGTGCAGCTCTTTGAGCGACCAGCCCTCTTCCATTAACGTTGCCGCCATCCAGTCCAACAGACTCTGATTGGTAGGCTTGGCGCCCAGTTTTCCGAAGTTATCGGTGGTCGCAACAATTCCCTTCCCAAAGTGCCAGCGCCAGACCCGGTTCGCAATCACACGCGAGGTTAATGGATGTTCGGGGTTACCCAGCCACTCAGCGAACTTAAGACGACCACTCTGTTCTTTGGGGAATGGAGTTTTGGGTTCGGGAGTCAATACGACAGGCACGTGCCGGGGGACGGTTTCTCCCAGTGTCAGATGACTGCCGCGAATGTGAATCGGTACGTCCGTGGTTTCGCGCTCTGCGGCCCCCAGGGCCGTGGGGATTTCAGGGCGCGTCTTCTTGAGTTTCGCAACTTCGGCTCTAAGTGTTTTCAACTCGGCCTGTGCTGCTTTGGTATAAGCTTCTTCCGGCTTCTTGGGGAGCTGATAGTCTTTTCCTCCCTCTTTCTGCAACCGTTCATTTTCCGCTTTGACCAGTGCAGCAATTTTTGCTTCTTCGCCTTTGATTTTCTCATCCCAGCGGGCCTGTTCCTGTTTCTGCTCAGGAGTGGCCAACGGATTTTCGTACCAGCGAGCAACTTTATTATAGTGCTCCATGATCTTGGTACTTTTAAGAATACCAGCCAGACCATAATAATCGTGAGCCGAGATGGGATCAAACTTATGATCGTGGCAGCGGGCACAGCCCAGTGTCAGCCCCATCATCGAAACGCCGATCGTGTTAATCTGCTCGTCGATGATATCCATCTCCATCTTGGTGGCATCCACTTCCGCCAGAACCTTAGGGCCCAGCGAAAGAAAGCCGGTTGCAATCAGTCGTTCATTCCGCTGTGCAACACTCTCTGCCGGCTCCATCAGGTCGCCAGCCAGTTGTTCTTTAATGAAGACGTCGTAAGGTTTGTCTTTATTGAACGCATTGACAACATAATCCCGATACTTCCAGGCGGTACCGTAGGCAATATTTTCATCGAGACCATTGGAGTCTGCATAGCGGGCGACGTCGAGCCAGTGCCGTCCCCAGTGCTCACCGTAATGCGGCGAAGCAAGCAGACGATCGACAACTTTCTCAAAGGCATTTGGTGAAGTATCGTTGAGGAAGTTTTCGACTTCTTCCTGCGTCGGAGGCAGACCGGTCAGATCAAAGGTCGTCCGGCGAATGAGTGTCCGTTTATCGGCAGGTGAGGCAGGCTGCAGCCCTGCTTCTTCCAGCTTGTGTAATACAAACTGATCGATGGGATTTTTGACCCATGCTTTATTTTTGACTTCGGGCAGTGCCGGTTTACGTACGGGCTGGAAAGACCAGAATTCACGTTCCTTCTCCAGGTCATACTTACCCTTGTCGCTGGCAGCGCGGAGTTTACTTAAGTCTGCGTTCGGATAAGGTGCCCCCATTTTGACCCAGTCACTCAGGTCTTTGATTTCCTGCTTACTCAGCTTCTCATCGGGGGGCATCTGCAGGTCATTCGACTGGTAATTGACAGCCGTGATCAGCAGGCTCTGTTCCGGCTTTCCGGGCACGATCAGCGAACCAGCTTTGCCCCCTTTGGCGATCCCGTCAAAGGTATCGACACGCAGATCTGATTCCTGGGCATCCTCTCCGTGACAGTCATAGCAATGCTTAATCAGCAGAGGACGGATTTTCGATTCGAAGAACTGAATCTGTTCCTGACTCGGTTTCTGTTCGGCTGCGTTGACGGGAGAAAGCGTCAGCAGGCAGACCAGAGCGAACAGCCCGGTAGAACACTGTGTTACGAAAGAAAAGAAACAATCTCGTAAACTCGCAGGCATCTTCATCGTTTTTCCCGGTAGTTTTCAGGTAGGAACCACAGTCTGACGTCGAGGAGCGCTAGCTTCTCACTCGGACACGGTGTGGTCTGGAGTGAAGGTAAGATTTTTTGATGATTGAGCTTATGCTTACCTTCATTATATTCCATCTCGGTTAAAAATCAGCAAAAATACATGGATGTCGTCGAATTCCAGTCGATTTTCTGCCACTGAAATGTGGCTAAATCGCCTAATTTCCGACAAAACTCTTGGATGACGCGTGGTGCAATTCCTTGAGGAAGAGCTCCACATCGTCCATTGTATTGTATCCATGCAGGGCCACACGGATTCGACCGGCGTGGTACATGGGGTGAATCTCTTTACTGTGCAGGTGCTTATAAATCCGCTCTGCTTCCGGGTGCCGGAAAGCGATGATTCCCGCCAGATCTTCTGTCTGTTGGGGCGAAATCAACTCGACACTTGATTCTTTCAGGCCGGCAAGACAGGCTTCCACCAGAGGTGCCGTCGCCTTCTCGATCTTTTCGACCCCGGTTTCTGTGATGTACTGTAAGGCTGCTCGGATCGCATAAACAGCTGGATAGTTGGGCATCCCCACCGTAAAACTGGCCGCCCCTGGCAGACTTTCCGCTTTTTCGAAACGCTGATCTCCAAAAGCGTCTTTCAGATTGAACCAGCCCCCGGCAGGAACGGTCCAATCGCTGGCTTTCTTCGATGGCACACCGACCAGTCCACCTCCATGTGAAGCCAGAATCCACTTGTGAGTGCTGCTGATCACCAGATCGATGTCTTCCAGATCCAATGGGATGCGGCCCAATGCCTGGGTTACATCTAACGCGATCAACGCTGAGGAGTGCTGACGAATCGTCTGAATCACTTCTTTGAGCGGAATCATGAACCCGTTGAAAAAGCTGACCAGGGAAATACTGACCATGCGGGTTTTATCACTGAGCAGGGATTGCAAGTCTTCCAGACGTAGTTCCCAGTCGCGGGCTTCCCAGATTTTGACCGTAGCAGGACAGCTCTGCTGCAACCCGAAAGTGTAGCTGGCGGGGAAGTCCAGATCACTGATGATGACTTCATCCCCCTCCTTCAATTGCAGCGCCTGGTAGGCCAGGTTGAATGCTTCGGAACTGCAGGAACAGATGCTGACTTCGTCCGAACTCAAGCCATACATGCCTGCAATCAGGGACTTGGCAGCATCCCATTGTGCTTCATGAAGTTTGCGTCCATCCATTCCCAACAGCTTATCCTCGAAATACTGATCGAAGGCCGCTTTGACCTGCAGGGGAGGAATCCCTTCTGCAGCTGTATTCAGGTAGGTTCGTCCCTGCAGACTGGGAAAATCCTGATTCCGTGTTTGTAAATCCAGCATGAAAACTCCGTTCGAGAACGCAGGGAAATTAAGCCAGGTCCCCTGCCGGGACAGTTGACTGGTGCAACATAGTCGGTCCAAATTCACTGGAAATCGCTTGAGCACACTCCAGCATCGCGGTTGAAATTCGTGTCGAGTCTTCTGATTCACCCACTTTGAGAATATGAGAAACGCACAACACCGCCAGCAACTTACCATCGGCCCCCAGAATCGGCGTTGCCGTATCGCGTACACCGACAATCAGAGAACTTTCCATCGTCCGGAAACCGGAGCGGCGGGTGGCGGCGAATTCGCTTTCACACTCCTCAATTTCTGAAGCAGTGAGATCGGTCTGTTCCCAGTATTTACTTCGCTGATCAGCTGATAAATATGCCAGCGCGACATGGCCGCTGTTTCGTTCATGCAGTTTGAAACTCGCACCAACGCGAACTGCCAGCGAGACGTCTGCATCGCAGTTTACCCGGGCAATCACCAGCATTTTATTTCGCACAACCAGGTTCAGATGGCACGATTCGTTCAGTTCGTGCGTCAGATTTTCCATATGCGGAGTGGCCCGCGCGATCAGGGCTTCCGTACTGGCGTGCTTGGATCCCAGTTCGAACAGCTTGGTACTCATGCGGTATCCCTGGTTGGCATCACGGATCAGGTACCCCTGCTCATTCAGACAGGCCATGACCCGAAACAGCTCCTGTTTCGTTCGCCCCAGACGGTCTGCAATATCGGTCAGCGATAGTGGCTGAGAGATCCCGGATAACAGTTCCAGTACCTCTAGCCCCTTCTCAAGGGCCGGTACGCGGTAAGACTGTTTTTGTTCTGTACGCTCTAATGTTTTACTCATGAAATATGATTTTACATATAAAACGCGGGTCGTCAAGCACTAATCCTGTCTTTCAGAACAGGGGCGCAAGTTCCATGCAGAAAAAGCCTTAAGACCATTACATTTTAAGGCTGAGGCCAGGAACACAGTGTAAACAGGCGTCTGATCAGCTCAGGGAACGGTGTCGACAAGGTCCTCGACAAGCTTGCGGAGCACTTCGTGCGTGATCTGCATTTCGACCTGAGTTCGTCCCGATTGCCCTTTCTGAGAGGCAAAGCGTTTCAGGCTGAAATTCCCGTTCGAGTGAGAAGACAGCATGATTTCATAATACTTAGCGCCTGTCTTCTGCTGATCGGGTGGAGTGGAGCGAATCAGTACCTGGCCGGCATTTTCGTCGTATTCCAGTGGTCCGATGTTTTCGAGCAGATAAGTGATCCGCTGACAGAGTTTCTGCCCCCACTCTTTGAGCTTGTCAAACGTGGACTGTGACAGTGAGGGTACATTGACGCGGATCTCAAGAACCGAGCAGCTCATGGTGTCGACCGAAGTAAAATCGAGCATGACATCGATTTTGCCGGTCGCTGAGATGGTGACGGTTCGAGGCTGGGCAGAGTGATAGCCTATCAGCTGAGTCAGTTCATGATTGAGTTGGTTTAATACAGACATAGAATATCCTCCTGACGAGGATCTTATTTCTTTTCTTTCGAGTTCGTGGAATGTTTCTTACCGTCATAGTTCAGAATCGTGGGGCGGTCATCCACGACGGTTTCGATGTTTACAGGCCGCTTCCAGATGGAATGCAGGTTGGCCAGCGTGTCCTGAGCATAATCCAGCTTGAGTTCAATTCCCAGGTATTCGTGTTCCAGGTACAGTTCGCCCCGGTTCTTATAGTTTGCATCCTGCACGTAAATAACAGGCCGTCCATGATTGCTGAGGCTGTTCAACAACTGCTGTTTGATCTGTTGAAATTCGCGTGATTGAATCTCATATGTTTTATTCGAATCGTTAAAGCCAAATGAAAACATCCGATGTTTATAACAGAACTCGGGGGTCAGAAACGTATCGATAAATGTAATATCGTTATGGATCCTGCGGACTTCAAAGATTTTCTCCCGACCAAGACCGAGCTCTTTATCCCAGTGTTCTCTTTCATACATGTCGGTGCAGTTATCATACTCCGGACCGAACTGCCCTTTATTCCAGCGTTCCTCTATGTCTTTCAGTAGTTCAATCCCCAGCTTGTAAGGATTGAGTCGGTTCGGGCTCGTGGCCATCGTCCCACTATGATGATCCGCGTAGTTAATCAGACCCTCGTCGGTCAGACCATGGCGGGTCATGATGGTCGAGTGCCAGAAACTGGCCCAGCCTTCATTCATGATCTTGGTCTGTCCCTGCGGCGCGAAGTAGTAAGCTTCGTCACGAATGATCGTCAGAACATCCCGCTGCCAGTCTTCCAGCGGCGCATACTGCAACAGAAAGAACAGCACATCCCGCACACGTTCTTTGGGGAACTTCAGTTGATCAGACAGTTCCATCGCTTTCTGCCGTTTTTGACTCGCTTCTTCTTCCAGAGCATCTTCCGGGTTAATATAGCGATCCATATAGTTCTTGGCAGGGAAACGGCCTCCCGTGCTTTCGGCATCCTCTGCCTTGCGTCTTTGCGTATCAGCCTTCGATTCTGATTTCTGCGTACGTCGAATGTGCGGTGCATAAGGATCGATCAGACTCTCCAGTGACAGACAGGTATCAATGAAGGTCTCGACCTTTTCGTAACCCTGCTCATCAATATGACGATTCACGCGAGTCGCATGATTGGCCATCTGGTCGAGCATCTTGCGGTTTGTATGCGAGAACCAGGCGTTGTTTTT
Source organism: Gimesia chilikensis (assembly GCF_007744075.1). Classification (NCBI taxonomy): domain Bacteria; kingdom Pseudomonadati; phylum Planctomycetota; class Planctomycetia; order Planctomycetales; family Planctomycetaceae; genus Gimesia; species Gimesia chilikensis. The sequence continues at coordinate 5,880,752 of NZ_CP036266.1, forward strand.
GAAAAAATCACAGTGTCCATACACGTGCGCAATCACCAGTTTCTGGTCGGTGATATCATTGGCACTGAGCAGGTAGGCGTAACAGGGATCTGTATTGATCACCATCTCATAGATCTTCTGCAAACCGTATGAGTAGCCTTTCATCAGCTCGTCATACTGAGCGCCAAACCGCCAGTGTGGATAGCGAATGGGAAACCCACCATAGGCGGCAAACATACTCAGCTCTTCGTAGTCGAGCACTTCAAAGATCGTTTTGAAGAAATCGAGCCCGTAATCCAGCGCGTGCTGTTCCATCTCCTGCTGGATATCGCTGAGTTCTTTAGGTAAAGGGCGATGCGTTGTGACTACCATACGAGCCTCCGTCAGTCGTCAGTAACTGCTCCCCGATTAGAAGCAATCCTGTCGCTGCTATTATTTTCCTGTTCCCAGAAATGTCTTGATCGAGCCGTAGATGCCTTCTTTATCTTCGATTTCTGAAAGAATCAGGTTATCAAACTCTTCTTCGACCTTGCGGAGTTCCTTGATGAAATCTCCGGAGCCATAGGGGCTTCTAACCTGTCCATAACAGAACAGATTACAGACAGGAAACAGATTCTGCTTCAGGCTTTCAATACACTCCGTATTGTCCTCGCCCCAGTTGTCACCATCGGAAAACTGAAAACAGTAAATATTCCAGAGTGCCGGGGGAAAGTCCCGTTTGATGATGTAATCCGCAGCCCGGTAAGCGGATGAGATACGCGTCCCGCCACTTTCACGAACGCGGTAAAACGTATCTTCATCCACTTCATGAGCGACTGCATCATGCACCACATAACGGCGTTCGATACCGTCGTACTGGCGCTTAAGCCAGGTGTCGATCCAGAACGCTTCGGTGCGGACAATCTCTTTCTGAACATCGGTCATGGAACCGGAGACGTCCATCATATAAATCACAGCAGCATTGGTATGCGGTTCGTTAACGGTCTTCCAGCTGCGAAAGCGTTCGTCATCCCGGGTAGGCACGATCATGGGGTCGCGGGGATCATAATTATTGGAGGCGATCATTCGCCGCAAGGCGCGCTTATAGGTCCGCTTGAAATGCCGTAGTGAATCAGGACCGGTTGGCCGGATCGATGTATAACGGTCTTTCTGAGACGTCAGTGCATCGTCGCCTTTCGGCTCAATCCGAGGCAACTCCAGGGCTTCGCCGAGCATGTCGGCCAGTTCCTCGAGGGACATTTCCACTTCGCGGATATGCTGCCCCCGTTCATTTCCGGCCTGTCCCTGACCGTCGCCTTCCGATTTACCGCGACCAATCGGCTGACCGACTTCGCCTTCACCCTGACCGACGCCACCACTCCCTTTTTCACCGTGCTGGAAATGGGGAATCTCGATATTGGGCACGGGAATACTGACCGTTTCCCGGCCTTTGCGTCCCAGCATCTCTCCGTGATTGATATATTTCCGGAGCTGCTGGCGGACCTTCCCTTTGATGATTTTGTCGAACCGTTGCTGGTCCCGATCAATTCTGCGCACCATGCTGTCGAGCCCCTTTCAAAACAGGGAATCAGAGTTAGCAGCGTTTTAAACTCTTCCTTCTCATCCTGTAATCAGAGTCATTTCACTGGTTCAGGTTTCCCTGGCCGCTTAAGCGGCGTCACTGTTCTTCTTGGAATCGCCACGGGCGAAGATACTGGCGACGTACTGCAGCACATCGGTAGCTGATTCTTCGTCGTAGCCGTAATTGCGAATCAGGCGGGCCTTGACGATATCGATCTTCTCCTGCGTATCTGCATCGACCACATTCGAAACCAGGCTGGTCAGCTTGATCGTGTCTTTCTGATCTTCGAACAGTTTCATTTCCAACGCCTTCTGCAGGCGTTCGTTCGTCTTGTAATCGAAGGTCTTACCATCCAGGGACAGCGCTCCGATGTAGTTCATGATCTCACGACGGAAATCATCTTTACGCGTATCGGGAATGTCAATGCGTTCTTCAATCGACCGCATGAGGCGTTCATCCGGCTCTTCGTATTCGCCGGTAAACTTGTTCTTCACACGTTCCTTCTGTGTGTAGGCTTTCACGCTATCGAGATAATTGCCGCACAGACGGGTGAGTGCCTCTTCATCAGCAGCAATCGCACGTTGTACTTCGTTCTTCACGATATCGGTATACTCCTCTTTCACCACGGTGATCAACTGACGATAGTGATCGCGCATTTCATCGTTGGCAATTAAAGAGTGATGCTTGAGCCCCTCATCCAGTTCGTTAAGCAGCATGAACGGGTTCAGGTTGGAGCTATGCGAATTGACCACCAGGGCATTCGAAATCTTATCCTGCACATAGCGGGGTGAGATCCCGAACAGACCTTCGGACTTGGCCTCTTTGCGGAGCTGCTCGACATTTTCTGTCGTGAAGCCCGGCAGAGACCGTCCGTTATAGAGGTGCATTTTCTGAATCAGAGTCAGACCATGATGCTTAGGCGTTTCGAGTCGCGTGAGCACAGCCCACATCGCACCAATTTCCAATGTGTGCGGAGCAATATGTTTCCCACGCACGCGTTTGGAGTTGTAATCCTTCTCGTAGATTTTGACCTCTTCACTCAGCTTGGTGACATAAGGGACGTCGATCTTCACCGTTCGGTCGCGAAGTGCTTCCATAAATTCGTTAGACTGCAGACGACGGTATTCGGGTTCGTTGGTATGCCCGATAATTACCGTGTCGATATCCGTCTGGGCGAATTTTTTCGGTTTAATCTTATGTTCCTGAGAGGCACCCAGCAGGTCGTACAGGAATGCCACATCCAGCTTGAGAACTTCGATAAATTCTATCAGACCTCGGTTGGAGACGTTGAATTCGCCATCGAAGTTGAATGCACGGGGATCACTCTCGCTTCCGTACTGAGCAATCTTGCGATAGTTGATGTCCCCGGTCAGTTCGGTTGAGTCCTGGTTCTTTTCGTCTTTAGGCTGGAACGTACCAATGCCGATCCGGTCCTGTTCAGAAAAGATAATGCGTTTGACAACGATCTGTTCCATGACCTTGGTCCAGTCGCCATCCGCTTTTTCCAGCCGTTCATTAAAAATGAATCGACTCAATGGGCAGACTTCGCCACTGATCTCGACCGAGTACGAGGTTTCATCATCGATGTCTCGCCCCTCGTTCAGGTAACTGCAGAGTTCCTGGCGATACTTCATCGGCACCAGTTGCAGAGGATCGCCATTCATGGGATCCCAGAGAATGGTGCCGTCTTCTTCTTTCCAGCCGAAGGTATAAAGTGCGCCTTCTTCTGTGCGGGAATAACGTTCCAGCCCTTGTTTAAGCAGGCGGGCGATGGTTGATTTTGAACTCCCCACCGGTCCGTGCAGCAACAGTACCCGGCGTTCGCTGCCATACTTGAGTGCAGCAGACTTGAAGACGTTGACCAGTTCCATCAATGGCTTGGACAGACCGAAGATGCCATCGCGGCCGCCGTTAACGGGATCATCAAAGAAGCGGTAGCGGATGAGCCCCTTCTTACCCTCGACGGGATAAGTCCCATAACTCATGATCATGTCGTACACGCGTTGAAACGCGGTGCGAGTCACTCTGTGATCTTTGCGAACAATATCAAGGTACTCATCGAAAGTCCCCTGCCAATGTTCCTGACGAAACAGATCTGAATTCAGTTGACCTGAAATCCGAGTTAAAAATGATCGACCATTTTCCATGGGACTCCTCCTCCTGGCGTCACGACTTGCTTTCTTGCAATTCTCGTGGAAGGCCAATTAGTTCGAGGTAATTGATTTTGATTTGAATAAGGGCTTTTTCGAGTGCTTCTGCCTTTCACATAGACCGAAAATTAATCATCCAAGAGACACAAACTGCGCAGGGATAGTTCCCTCATTCATTATGAAAAACTGAAATGAGGTTGCTTACAGGACCATCCATGGCCAACACCAAATTGTTAAAAGGGATGTTCGTGTGGACGTGACTCGATTGGTTTCAGGGCATGCCACACAGGAATGTTAGAGACCGAATATCATGTTTCGAGCAATACCATTATTTCCCACGCCTCTGATCGAGACAATACCAATCTTAAACGGAGCGTCTTGTCTGCTTCTTTAAGGACTTTAACGATCTCAGATAAGTGGCTGCCTGATAATCAGTTAGAGAACTCCATCCTGAAGCAACAACTCAAGTGGAATTTCATACTTAAGTAGCTGAACGAAGCGACCCTTCTCGCATTAGACAGTGAATTTCCCCTGTTCTTTCTTACGAAAAATCAGGATCTAACCCACTGGTATTCTTACGTAAAAGAACAACAGAATGTGAGAACAGGTTTCTGATGGAAAGCAATAATACAAACCGAAATGGGGACCGTGAAATCAGACCAGCAAGGCGAGCGGGACAGTCTTATTGAGCAAGCATGGTCTGAATGAGTTTGATAATTCGATCTTCAACGCCAGGCTGAAATGGTCCGTGCCAGCCGAAATATTTCATCGCTCCCCCGCCCTCATAGCCCCCCTCTTTCAGTACTCGTTCGGAGGGGACATAAGCGAAGACCTCGTTACAATAACCGGCTACCCAGAGATGTTTCACAGAGAGTTCTTCGTGCAGACGAATGGCATAGTCGATCACCGTTTCCCCTCCCAGACCGATCAGAGTCAGATCCTCGCCGAACTCAAAGATCTGCGCTGAGAAAGGATACGACGTGGGAATGCTGCCCTGCTCTTTTAGTTGTCCCAGCAGGTAATCTGTCAACCGCTGCGTATAGACATCCCCCTTCCCTGTTTGTGATTCCAGTTCTGCTTTTGAGGGAGGAGCTACAAAGGGGAGATCGGTGCGTTGGAACCGGACAGTCAGCGGTCCACGAACGGGATCAAGTTTCTGTTCTACCGCTCGGCTGACCGCCCGGGCCAGTGCCGTCCCATGCTGTTCGGCCAGTTCCATCGTGCCCCGGGGATGCGGATTGGCATCGCCTCCACAACCAAGCATGAACATAGCCAGTGTTCCCGGATACTGTTTCTCAATCGCAATTTGTGCGAAGCCGGCGTAATCGCCACAAAATTCAAACAGGGCAATCGTGGTATTATGACAGGCGTAACCAAACAGGATTGTCCGCAGCCGACCTTCGCTGTCCGTCACCTTCAAAACAGGCACACTGTGATCGACGGGGCCATCCGGATTGATTCTTCCACGACGGTTAATCGCAAAGGTGGCCTTCTCTTCTCCAAAGCTGAGATCGGCTGGCTCAAGTGATTGACTGGCTTCAACAATGACTTTCACCAGTTTTCCCTGCAGTGTCTCCGCGTAGTCATCGACGTCCTGCTGTTGCTCAGGAGTAAAATCGTAAGCGAGTGCAGCACACCCCTTGACGACCGGGCTGCAATGCGTGTGCGAAGAATTGAGCATAATTTGAGCACGACTGATTCCGGTCTGGTTGGTGACTCGTTTGCAGACCGCATCGGAAATTTCGCGGGTCAGGCCAATCAAGTCGGTCGTCACGATCACCGCCCGTTGTCCCTGTGGATCTTCAAACACCAGTGCTTTGGCCCAGAGTGGATGCTGCGTGCTTTGTGCAGGTTTCTTGCGGGAGGCATAACCGGCCAGCCAGATATTTTTTGCAGGAGTGATATCAACCCGCGACTGACCGACCTTCCAGTCTGCGGCAATCAGGAAGGAATAATTTCCCCCAAACAGTCCTATCAGAATCACCAAAAGCGTCTTCTGCATTGTCGTCAACATCTTTGATTCCCTTAGAAAATAACCTGTATCATGTGCATTGGCGCATCGACCAGGTGAAGCATCACATAAACACGATTTTATCTTACAACCTGTCGACCTGAAAACGAAGTCTCAGGGGCAGGGACGCTGTTGACAATCCCCTTACACGGGCTACGATGTTGCCAGTAATTCAACCGTTGAAACTGACTTCGACCGGGAGTAAAAGACATGGACGACTTCATAGCGGCTCTACCCAAGGCGGAACTGCATCTGCACATTGAAGGAACGCTGGAACCGGAACTGGCGTTTCAACTGGCCGACAAGAACCAGGTTTCGCTCCCGTTTGCATCCGTCGATGAAATGCGGGCCGCCTACGACTTTCAGGACCTGCAATCCTTTCTGGATCTGTATTACGCCTCGATCAGCGTCGTCTGTACCGAGGAAGACTTCCATGACTTGACACTGGCCTACCTGAAAAAAGCGGCTTCTCAAAACGTCCGCCATACCGAAATCTTCTTTGATCCCCAGTCGCACACGGCGCGTGACATTCCCATGGAAACCGTCTTGAACGGCATTACCTCCGCCCTGAAACAGGGTGAAAAGGAGCTGGGCGTCTCTTCCCGACTGATCCTCTGCTTTCTGCGACACCTGTCGGCTGAGTCTGCCTGGGAAACACTCCAGCAGGCGCTTTCCTTCCGCGAGCAGTTCATCGGCGTGGGACTCGATTCCTCCGAAGTAGGACACCCGCCCTCAAAATTTGTCAAGGTCTTCGAAGAAGCACGTCGAAACGGGTTGCACATCGTCTGCCATGCGGGAGAAGAAGGTCCTCCAGAATACATCACCGAAGCCCTGGACCTGCTGCATGCGGAACGCATTGATCATGGAGTCCGCTGCATGGAGGACCCCACTCTGGTCGAGCGGCTGGCAGCAGAACAGATTCCGCTCACCGTCTGTCCGCTTTCGAATGTGCGGCTCTGCGTCTATCCGGACATGTCTCAACACCCGCTCAAGCGGATGCTGGAGGCGGGACTGCGAGTGACTGTCAACTCTGACGATCCCCCCTACTTCGGCGGATATGTCAACGAGAACTTCACCGCAGTGCAGCAGGCACTCGACTTATCTCGACAGGAACTGATTCAGCTGGCGCGAAATTCATTTACCTCTGCATTTCTCTCAGACGCGGAACAACAGAAGCTGCTCTCAGAGTTGCCTGAGGAAATCGATTGAAGCCGGCTCAGTTGAGTGTATCCAGCACCTGATTGAGGTACTGTTTCGTCTTCGGATCCAGCTTTTCATAGCCCTTGTCGGAGCGAGGCTGGTCCATCGCGTGCCGCATTGCGTTGTGCATCAGATAGCGTCCCGAATCGAGTTTCATGTGAATCGCATCCCGGTAGATGTCGGCAATCTGATCAAAGGTGGCCTTGCCGGATTTGATGTCGGCATCGACCTGCTCCAGTAGATCAATGGCATGGGTCTGTTTGAATTTCCGCTCCGGGTATTTTTTCTGGAGTGCAGCCAGCAGGGCTTTAATATACGCGGGGCTGTGCTGCAGTTTTCCCGAGATGTCCTGACTCTGATATTCATCCTCCCGGGTCGCACTGCGGGCCCAGCCGGTATGAATGATGAAGGTCGCCTTGGGCTGCATCTCAATCCATTGGGAAATCGTAGCCACATCTTCAGCGAGTGTGGAACCGTAGTGCGGTTGTACGGAGATCAGATCGTACTGTTTGTCCTTGAGGGCGGTCGGCCACAGAGTCGAAGTTTTGACACAAGGCTGCTCCGGGTGCTCATGGATATAAGGCAGGCTCTTGCCACAATCCACGTGCCACTGCACATCGCCGGCGAGTAATGCAGGAGCGGTATCCCAGGTCAGAGAGTTACCGATCAGGTAATAGCGTTTCGCTTTCTCTTCCGCCTGCAGAGAGAGGCTGGAACATAGAATTCCCACAGTTGTGAGACCAAGAACAAACAGGTTGAACAGCCTGGACATGGGAAGCATCCTTCTGAGATCGGACTGAAAGGTTAAGCGGCCATCCCTGAGAAAACATACCCCCGGCAGGGTTCGAACCTGCGACCTATGCTTTAGGAAAGCATTGCTCTATCCAACTGAGCTACGGGGGCCGATTGAACCTAATATAGTTATGGCTCCGGGCTTTCGTCAAACGATTGCTTCTCGCGTTTTGAGAGTGACACCAAAAAGATGAAGCAGGCTCGGTTTTCGGCTTAGTTCATCGGTTCCGCTTTAACATAAAGTTCCGGGGGTGCTTTCTCGTAATATTGGAACATGGCGGGACAGATCCAGCCTTCCATATCAGAATCGGCAAAACGGTAATAGTTTCCGCCCCGGTCCCCCCGCAGCCAGACCAGCTTTTTCTGGTAGTCGGGGAAGGGGTTTGAGGAGAAGATCAGGCGAAATCCCTGATCGGCATCGGGGATGTCTTTCACGATCACATCGATCATTTCAGGTACTCCCGCCACAAAGGGTTCCTGAACGAGGCCGGCGGAACTGTCGTCAAAGACCCAGGTTCCCTGATGCTTATAAGGCGCAATGACCATGATCGCATTCTGTCGAGGCAGTGAATTCCCGAACGGCAACAGCCGGAGTTGCCAGGCAATGCCGAGAGCGACCAGGATCAACCCAAGTACCAAAAAACTCAGGCGGCCCCAGTGAGTCTTTGGCGTGCTGGTCTCGGCGGGAGTCGATTCATCGGTCATGTGGTGTTGCTCCTATGGGATCTATCAGTTGTCCGTTTCTATCAGTTTAACTGATTGTCCGCCAAAAGCGAAAACTTTGTCTTCCGTCATTGAGATTGACGACATTAATAGAAGACCTGGATTCTATCGATGGACGAGACAACGTGGCAAAACGCAGACAAAACGAACAGAATCAGAATGTAAATCAATGGGTTGCCACCTTTTGCGGGCTCATTCTGGGAATCCTGCTTGAAGCAATTCTCGGCAGTTATTCCTGGATGGAGACCGGGCCGATGCTCCGATTTCAGAGCGGGGTTCGCTTGCCAATCGTCGGTCCACTGCTGGGTGGCGCTCTAGCCTACCTGTTTGCACTTCATTTTGGACAGGTCAAATTGAAAGGTGCCCTGAGGCACAGTATCGTCGGGGCGATTGTCGGCCTGTTGATCGGCTATGTCCTGGGAGCCCTGGTACTGGCGCCCCTGATGGCACAACAGGATCCCTACTACAACTTTCTCCGCAGCAAAGTCACCGCTGGTTACACTCGATATTTCATCTTCAACGGGATGCCGCTCTGTGGAATCATTGGCTGCCTGATTGGCTTCATTTACAGCGTGAAACTGAAACGGCGATAAGATTATCCAACTGATTCTGTCCTCTGATCACCAGTTATACTCAATCCCAATGCCTGTATTACCTCCCCAGGAGATTGGAAACATCCGCCAGTTGCGATCCGCCTGCTGTGTGGCGTCGACGGCATTCGTAGCGACCCAGGCCATGTACCAGCCCAGGAACGCCTGCGAGGGATAATGGCGATTATCATTCAGGCGAGATAATGGGGCCAGCGTGGAACCGGCATAATACAGCACTTTGAGCAATGGTCGATCAGTGACTTTGGCTGCTGCCAGGAAGGGAATGGCTCCCATGAAACTGTGGCCGCTGACACCGTTGTTGTCCTGAAAAGGCTTCCACTTCGCATTCGCTGACGTCTCTCCCGGGCGTGAAGCGCCGGTGATAGATTGCATCGCCAGCATGGGAGGCGTACCAACAATTATTGCGCGAATCGAGCGTTCTCCCCATTCGCCAGTCGCATTGATCAGCGGCACTTTTTCAAACAAAAGTCCGGCTCCCCAGGCGGCAGCAAACAGCGGTAAGGTATAGCGACCATTGCCCAGTTCTTTTTGCGCATGAAAAGTTTCCAGCCATTCATCAGACGACGCACCCAGTACACTGGACTGCAGATGATTCTGAATACCACCGTCCAGCGATGTATTGGCTATAATTGCGCCCACCCCAAATCCACCTGCCAGCCAGACCAGAGACTCTTTCGAGTAATAGTGCTGATGATCCTCCTTGATGCGACTCCAGAGTGAAGGTGGTGAAGTACCAAATTCTTCTTCAATTGAAGGATTAACACATTCAAAATCCCCCTCGATCCCTGCCAGCGGATCTTCCTGAAGGAATCCCTGGATTTGAATTCGTGTGGATTGTTGCGGGTTCTCCTCATTTTCGGTAAGTGAGGCTTTGAGGATATCCTCAGGTCGATATAGGAGCCGTTTAAATCCAGAAGATGATTCAGCACTGTCACCTGTCGGACCACTTAAATGAGCGAGTCCCTCTTCTGCAGTTTGCATTGGGGAGGCGGGAGAATCCATTTCAATGATCCGGCGAAAGCCTGGAGGTTCCTCCAGTTCCATCGCTGTTTCCGAATCGACACAAACTACCGTTTCAACGTGTGTTCTTTCCTTCAGCGTGATACATCCGGTGGCCAGGCACATCAGCAGCAGATAACACAGGACCGGGAGCAGTCCGCTTCTGTACCTTGTGCGCAGAATCAGCGTCATGATTGATTTCATAAATCTAAATCAGTCTAACTGGTAGATGGTCTAACGAGATGAAGGAGGATGTGAGCAAATGAGAGAGAGGTTGTGTACGCAGCCAGTCAGCCACATGTCGTGCGAGAGGTGAACGCTATCCTTATGGTGAGAGTGAAACAGAGTTGTCGCGCTCCTGGCAACTCCGTCCCTCATCTCACTCTCAACCATAAACGAATAAAATACTTTTCTAAAAAATGACTTAACCAGACTTATAAAATCAAGGCTATAGCATGAACAATTAAATTCGATCGTCTTTATGAGATCCGGTGACTTTCAAATCAGGAAACCAGCGATCGGAGTAGTAGAGTTCATAAGCAGACTGGAAGAGCGCAATTGCATTGTGGACCATTTCCTGATCCGGAATTTTCCGTTGATCCAGCTGATGGTTGGCACGATTCAGTTCGAATTCTTCTGCTGATTGTCCATAGCCAAGTACAACCATCCGATTTTCTGAATCCAGTAGTGCGACATCATGATTGTGCTGCATGATGGCACGACCGTGTGCGGGTTCTCTCTGAAGTACATCATAGCCAAAGAAGACAGAACGATAGTCACTCCCCAATCGCCCCATAATGGTCGGAGCAATATCCAGCGTACATCCCAGTGTACTGCAGCGTTCTCCCTGCCCCTTCCCATCTGGCTGGATCATCAATACCGGCACCCGATAGGAACTCATCGGAAACAGTTGGCTGCCGGTAACGCGGGCTCCATGATCTCCCATCACCACGAAAATCGTATTTTTATAAAATTCGTGGCTCTGCGCTTCCCTGAAAAAGTATCCCAATGCCCAGTCTGCGTATTTTACAGCATTATTCCGAGTCTGTTCTGTCTCGGGAATGCGTCCCTCAGGATAGGTGTAGGGCCTGTGATTGGACACAGTCAACAGCGTTGCAAAGAACGGCCGACCGTTCTCCTGCAGTTTGTCGAGTTCCCCCAGAGCCTTGCGAAACAGATCTTCATCGCTGACCCCCCAGGCGTTGACAAACACAGGATCCTGAAAATCAGACTGTTCACGGAAGTGATTGAAACCGTTGGCCTTCATGAATGACCGCACACCATCAAATAGTCCCCGCCCCCCGGTCATGAAGAGCCGCTCGTAACCTCGCTCAGCCAGGACATTCGCGATGGTAAAGACCCGTTCGGAATGATCGCGTTTCAGAATGGATTCGGTAGGGATGGGAGGCATGGAGGTCATCACAGCCTCCAATGCCCGTGCCGTCCGATTACCGGTGGCATAAAAGTTATCGAACAACAGCCCCTGTTTACTCAGCTCATCAAAGTGGGGAGTTAATCCCCGGTTATCTCCCAGTACGCCGATGAAGTCGGACCCGAGACTCTCTTCCAGAATGATAACCACATTGTAGTCTCTTTGTGGTTTACCCGTGGCCACCATGCGATCCACGGGATTACTTGACTCCGATTTCAAATGGTCGCCGGCCCCCACGATCTGTTCCCGTAAACGCTGATTCACTTCCTGATCTTCGAGAGTCAGGTAGTTTTTGTTGAAGTCGAAATGGCAGGTCCAGGCGTAATACACAAAACTATACAGCCCGTTCCACGAGCATTCATTTGCCACGCGATCACGACTGACCTGACGACTCTCTGCACTGGTGGATGTCCAGAGTAGAGCAATCGCTGTCAACACGGTGGCAAAAAAACCAAGGCGACGACGGAATGGCAGTGGAGTAGAAATCTGTTTCTGAAAATGATTTCTCAGAAGAAACCAGCAGCAACCACTAAACAATCCAACAACGGTCAACAGTTCTATGATCGGATACGACTCCCAGATGTTACAACAGACTTCACGGGGATAGACAATGTATTCAAACGCGATGTAATTCAATCGCGATTGAAACTCTTCGAAGAAAACAAACTCCGCGATGCAGATAAAAGGCAGAAACAGAAAGGCGATGATCCAGGTCAGATCGAAGAGACTCTGGTTAATTCGGCCCGAGACACGCCGATTCGGCACGAATGTAAAATGCGTCAGCTGGGGAATGATAAAGCAAAGTGACACCAGCACATCGAATTGCAGTCCCACCAAAAATACAGACAGCCCCTGAAGCAGGGTCAACTTTTGCAGATCTGCATAAGCCACCATCATCGCAACCCGCAGCGTCAGCAGAAAACTGAGCATGATTGCAAAAATGATGGCCAGAACGGTATACCGTCCGGACCACTCCGCGAACCGCGCATACAACCGTTCGGGGAGGGCTGCAAATCTTCTCACTGGTCCGCAGTCAGCCGCCTTCGTCTCCACATTGGTTTCTGTCAAATTGAGAAACGGCTCGGTTGTATAGATTCCTTTTGACATAGGTCGAAAATCCTTTTCTTCCCGGGCTGATGAGGTCGCCCCATACCCTGTTTCAGTTTCAGATCTCAAATCCGAAACCTTTAGTAATTCAGTTTAAAAAAATACCAGGGATTGAAATTCACTATACCCACGAGAATCCAGCCGCTTGCAGACGCAACCAGCCACACTCCTATAGTTATAGTAGTCTGGTGTAAATTTTTTTGGCGGGTACGTGTATCACTACCGCGTTACATCGGATGACACATTGTGGCGGGTGCTGTTGTGTTGCAACAGTTCATGCAGTTCCATCCGCCCGTTGTAAGTCTCGAAGTCATGCACTGAGACGCCGAAGTCATGCAGGGCATCAGCTGACCAGGTCGGCCAGGGAGACCAGTTGGCCCGTGGTGAAGCCAACACATCTACGGGGAGCCAGATGAATGCAGTCAGTAAAGTCGCGAGAACGAGACTGACAGAAGCCAGACCTCCGGACAGAGAAATTCGATGGTCTGTTTTGTGATTTTGTGCGATCTGTGTCAGACGACGGGCGCGGCTGGCAATCATACTCTGACCGCGGCCAAACGCCAGAGGCGTATGTGTTTCATCTGGCTGAGTCGCACCATATTCAATAATGGTCAGGAGCGTACGCAGGTATTGCGCAATTTCCTGGGGAGTCTGAATCGCAGCCTCATCACAGGCAAATTCCCGGCACAGTGCCGATTGCTGTGAAGCCCACCAGACCATGGGATGGAACCAGAAGATGACTTCCACCAGTCTCTGCAGGAAGAGTTGCAGGGGATGTCCGGTCTGCAGATGCTCCAGTTCGTGCCTGATAATGAAGTTGAATTTCTGAGGTTCGAAATCCAATAAATACTCAGGAATTATGATATAGGGATAATGCAACTGAGAACAGAAGGGAGAGCTCAGGCGAGTCGTAGTCAGAAACCGGACCTGCTGTTTCCCGGAAAGCTTAAACTTCTGGGAAAGCTCGTCCAGAGCTTCTGTAGAAATATACTCACTGATTTCCACCGGCTGGCACGATTTAAGAAAACGGTTGACCTGCCAGGCGCGAAAGAGAAATACCATCAGCGAGAGTACAGTTCCCCCCAGCCAGATCCAGAACAAAAATCGTCCCATCTGCATCTCGATACTGAGTAAGGTCGATGCATGATTCGTACTGAGCTGATTCCAGGGGTTTAAAAATCGGGGATGTGGCAACAGCACTGAAACCAGAATTAACGATAACAGGATACCATAACAGACAGTCCACAACCGGCTTTGTACCCGTTCACTCTCAACGAGTCTGCCGAGCCAGTGGGTGGCAATGATGACAATCGACACCTGCACGGTCAGAGAAACAACCAGTTCCAGAAATTGGGTGGAACTCATGCGTCTGCCTCCAGTGACTGGATGGCGAGTTTCAGTTCTTCAATATCAGACTGCGACATCGAATCGCCCTCTACCAGACTGAGTACCAGAGATTTTACCGAACCACCAAACAGCCGATCGGTCAGATCAGCTGCCATGCTGCGACTGATCATCTCACGCGATACAGTAGGTTCATACTCGTAGGCACGTCCCTTTTTCTGCTTTCTGACGACACCCCGCGTTTCATCGAGAATCTTGAGCGTTGTCATTACCGTCGTGTAAGCCAGTGGACGTTCAAGCGAATCCACCACTTCCTGGACGGTAGCGCGGCCTTTGCGCCAGACAACATCCATGACTTCCAGTTCACATTTTGTCAGATGAGTTTTTGTCATCGCAACCATTCCTTTTCATCGACAGCAGACATTGGTCAGTATCGACATTCCACTCATGGCCGACGGGCCACATAACGTATTTAATATAATCCTACTGGCCTGAGCGGCGTGCCAGTTGTTGATATGTTTTTGTATCGATGGATTCTGAAATAAATCGAACGTGACCGTCGCCGAACAGAAAACTGGTACCGCCCGGATGGCGACTGGAAAATTCACATTCGTCACACAATTTACAATTGGGAGAAGTCATGTTACTTCCCGTCACTCGACAGGCTGCATCTTCCCCTGCCAGATCCACTCCCAGCCAGGTGGAAGGGACCATGGCCATGGTGCGTTCTCCCACAACTGCAGTATTACTTAAGCCCCGCTGCAAATCGCGAAAACGTATTGTCTGAGCATACACTAATGCGCCATCCCCGGGTGGAGGGGGCATCCCGTCGTCTGCTTCAACTGTACCGTAGACTCCTACATAACTGGCGGTAGGCAGCTCCATAATTGCTGCACCTGCACCACCGGCAGGCTGCTCTTCATACAGGATAAAGGTTGGATCAAAAATATCAGATGGACAGAGAAAACCGGCAAGGGAAGTCTGCCGGGCACTAAGATTGAAAGGATGAGCCAGTATCTGGTTACGATCAACGATTTCATACACGGCCCGCTGCTCCAGGTAAGGCAGCAGTGGAACTGACCAGCTATACAGCGATTTCTGCGTAGACTCGAACTGCCAGCCCGCAGGAAAACAACCGGCGGTATCGTGATAGCAGTGAATGGCAATTCCGATCTGTTTGAGCTGATTTTTACACTGCAGCTGACGGGCAGCTTCGCGTGCGGAACCAACGGCAGGCAGAATCAGACTGACGAGAGTGCCTATAATACCGCAGGTCACCAGCAATTCCAGAACGGTAAATCCAGAGCGAGAACGCGAGTTTGATCTCTGTCGCCGTACTTTCCCTCCACCACAGCTGTGCTGTGAGTCAGGTAAGCCGACACAAAGTCCCGCAGGGCTCTGATGCATGTCTGAAATTCCTTTTTTCCGAGAGAATCCATTCAGGAAACGTTTTGTACTAACACTTTAGTATTATGTCAAGAGGAAGCATCCCCCTGAAAAACCAGGCGGTGACTGTGTCTTTCAGTTCACTTTGTTGAAGTCGATTCGCAGGTTCGCTGGAAACGAAAAACTATTCACACTTCACTCACTATTCTTTAACACTCGCCCGATAGGATACTCACCAGCATCAGGAAAGGGACTCCGAGCCCTGTTCCTTACGGTCAGTCAAGACCCATACCGGCACACCCCGCCTTGAGAAACTGAAACGCTGCTCTACATTCCATACGACTTTCTCACTTTAAGGAGACTGGAAAATGAGGACGTTACGTCCAATTTCTTCCCTCGCTACCGGTACGCGTCAACTACGAACGGAATCCCGCCGGGGTTTCACCCTGATCGAACTGCTCGTCGTCATCGCCATCATCGCCATTCTGATTGCCCTGCTGTTACCAGCCGTGCAACAGGCCCGCGAAGCAGCTCGCCGTACACAATGCAAGAATAACCTGAAGCAGATTGGCCTCGCATTCCATAACTTCCATGATGTTTACGATCGCCTGCCTACAGGCGCTCGTGACGGTGCCGGTGCTTCCTATGCCTGCTGTAATGCAACAGAACGTGCCGGCTGGAGCTGGCTGTATCACATCCTGCCTTACATGGAACAGTCCACAATTTATGACCTCGGTACTGATGCTGACCCGGTTGGTACCTATCCCCTGGTGGGACGTAAGGGTGTCAAAGCTTACTACTGTCCCAGTCGCCGTAAGGTGACCTCTTACGGTAGTGGTTATTACCGCAGCGACTATGCCGGCAACGGTGGTCAACGTGAAGGTGGTATCACCTCAACACTCAGCCTCGGTAAGCGGGGTGTGGTCGTCAGAACGGACTCTAAAGAAGTCCGCATCAACGACATTAAAGACGGTGCCTCGAATACGATCATGGTCGCAGAAAAAGCACTCAACCCAGATCGCCACGGTCTGGATGGGGGAGACAACGAGCCCTGGGTCAACGCCGGCTGGGATGAATGTGTCATCCGCCACGGTGCTGGCCGAACCAGTTCCGGAGTAGAATACGGCCTGACTCCCCTGCCCGACGTGAAAGCGCCGACTGATACGGTTGCCGTTACCGACAAGGGTGGCGTCTCCTGGACTAACTGGCACCCCTTCTTCGGTTCTGCCCATGATGGTGGTATGAATGCCTGTCTGGCCGATGGCTCGGTTCGCCTGATCAGCTACAACATCGACGGCGACATCATGCGACGTATCAGCCTGACCGATGACCGGGAACCCCTGGAAAACTTCTAATGCAGCTTTCTCAATCGCCTGCGTAAAAGCCTGCATCATCGTGAGCGCAGGGCATCTGATGGAATCCCCCCCGGAACCTGACGATGCCCTGTTTATATTTGCTCAAGTATTCTCGCTCGAATATTTTTTGAAATTTTCACTGTAACACACTCGAGGAACCTGTTGTGAAATTTGCGTCTTGTCTCATACTGTTTGCTGCCGCCAGCCTGCTTTCCGCTTGTGGATCTGAAGCTCCCATGGACTCCGGAGAAATCACCCCTGATGTGAAATCCGAAATGGAAAAAGAAAAGCAGGAAGTCTTTGATTCGGAATCAGCGCACCGCGCGGCTCAGGAAAAGAAGTAATTACGTTTCTGCTGTTCCCTGTGAGATACATTGATCGCAGTGATCAATGAACTCTCTCAGGGTCCAGTTTTCTTCCCAGGCCCGAAGAACTCCCTCTGAGGTAAGACTGGCCTCGAATTCCTTCTGGATCTCGACCCCCACAATCAACGGTGTCAGATCATCGAATGGCCCCCAGAACAGCAAGGGAAAAGGATCCTCTGGATGGAGTGGGGGCGAATCAACCAGAAATTTTTCCAACGCTACCGCATCAGAAATGATTTCAGCAATTTTCTGATGACATGTTGTACAAAACCAACGAGATCTGTTGGACCAGCCAGCCAGCGAGGGGCGTGCTTCAAGCTGCTCTGTAATCTCGAAAGCGATCGGTTCCAAGACCTCAGAATAATGCTTTTGCCAGCGTAAATATCTGAGTAAGAAGACCGGAAACCAGCCCAGAATGGGAATGCGTTTGAACCTGGCTTCCCAGCTCCCCGGAACAGGAGGCGGCAGCGCAGGAGGTGGCCAGACCGAGGGATAAACCAGAGGTTCATATTCGACGGCGGTCACCCCGTCTGTTCCTCATCTGAGTAAATCACCTGCGCGGCCAGTTGGCTGTTTAACGTTTCGGCAATTAACGCCCCCGAGATCAGCACCCCACCGGTGAGTAAAACCAACCCGTTGGTGAAGATCCCCAATGCGAGCAGAATGAATCCTCCCAGTAAAATCAGTTTATTGAGCAGGCTGTTGTGTCTGACAACTTTGTTCATCGTCATTTCCTTTTTCAGATTCGAATCGCGGCTGCATAGCGATCCATAAGCAGCGTACTGTCCAGTGCTTGCAATCGGGGTTCCACCAGGTCGTAAAGTGTTTCTGCCTCCCGAGCATCCCCCTGCTCAGCCAGTGCAATCGCGAGATAGGCGCGGTTGTAGTCGACAATCAACTGCAGCATCGGCTCACTGTGCGCGATGGGCAACAGGTTCTCCTGGCATTCGTGAAACAGCTTTACTGCATCGCCGCTACGCCCCTGATGCAGTGCCAGGATTCCTTTGAAATAGGGAAGCAGATATTTCAACAGTTCACTCAGCTGCTCTTGCTCTGCTTCTGCCATCAGTTGTTCTGCCAGTGGTATATTTTCTTCATATTTGAGTAAGGCATAGGCATAATCCAGTTGAGCTGTTGGATTTTCGGGAGCTGCTTCATACGCCAGTCGGTGACACTCAATCACCTGTTCGCGATCTTTGACGACCTCATACAGTTCAGACAGTCTGCCCAGATACATCCAGCGGGGGACATCGGGATCCTTTTCAAACGGCTTGACCAGTTTCATTCCCTCATCAAACTCTCCCTGAGCCGCCAGCGCGACAGCATGGCGGCAAGCCAGTTCGTAATCGGGAACTTTGCCGACCAGGGTCGGACAGAGATCAATGACTTCATCCCAGTGTCCCCAGGCAAAGGCCTGCATCAGTCGTTTGTATTTTCGAGCCGGTGATAAATACGTGAACCAGAGACTGATCGCCAGCGGCCATAACATCACCACGACGACACCGATATCTATTGGGTCCAGATCGTCAGGATTGTCAAACCAGCCTAATTTGTAATACCAGCGGTAAGCAAAGACCCCGATGACCAGCAGATAAAACCAGGCAGATTGCCAATAAGCACGCCTCAGGGTAAACAGCAGCTGCTGAAAATCGCTCAAATATTGCATCTTCACCAGATCTTCTGCTGTCAGATGCTCTTCCACATCCTTGTTATCAGGGAACAGATTTGTCGCGGCTGCAAACGCATCATCGCTATGGAGTGTGATATCAACAAACCCCTGCTCTTCCAGTTCGTTGCAGGCTTCGCGGGCACTTTCCGCCTTCACTCGATGGGTGTCTCGCTTTCCGCGTGTGTCCGTAGCGGTGATCAGATAGACGGGCATAGGCTGTTCCTGAATAGCTGCAGTGTCTTACTTTCTGTTCGACTCTGATGTACAGAAAGCATTCGGTCGATCGATTACAAAAAATCTATCAACCAGTCTACCACGTCACATTCTTCCACTACACAATCGGGTTTCGATTTCATTCTGGAAAATCAAAATAATCGCCAATCCCAGTCTTGGACTTGATTTCAGCAACTCCCGTGTCCGTGATTGCAACAACGTAAAAAAACATCGCGGACCGAAATCCGCGATGATTGATTGAGTTCCACTATGAACGGCTATTCGTAATGCTTTGTAACAGGTTTATTCAGGCACAACCGGCGAAACGAAGTCAGACGGCTTGAAGGTCAGCACGGAGCAATTGACTTTTTCCAGCATCCGCTCAGCGGTATTCCCGATAAAGAAACCACTCAAACCGGAACGTGCGAGTGTACCCATCGCGAGCAGATTGACTTTATGTTCGGCGAGGAAGGCGGGGATCGCCACATCGGGAGATCCTTCCAGCACATGTACCTGCACGCCGTAAGTCAGGGTACGGAAGTCAGTCTGAGCCAGTTGCTCGTTGAGTTCGTTTTCGATTTCAGATTTGATATCTTCGGTACACTTCTTGAGCGTCTCCTGGTTGACCCCCAGTCCTTTGAGACGTTCGTCGAGCCGTGTATCAATGGCGTGGACCAGATGAATTTTCATATCTGCCACCTGGGCTGACGAAACGATGAAGTTCAGAATATCGCTGCTGACTTCGCTCATGTCACTGGCGACGACGATTTCCGGAACCTCGGGCTCTTCATCAACTTTCACAGCATAGACCGGGCAGGGACACTGACGGAAGAGGTTCATCACGGTGCCGCCAAACAGGCGTCCGGTGAAACCATGCGGTCGTGTGCCGACCAGAACCATGTCGTGTTTATCGCGAATCACTTCCAGAATAATTTCCCGCCAGGGTGCTCCGAAAGCGACTTTCGAAGAACTCTCCACCCCCTTTGCTTTGGCTTGTTCAATCAGCTCACTCATCACGCGGTGGGCTTCGTCTTCGACATTATTTGTCAGGTGATCTCGGTCTTCTTCCAGCAGATGCTTGGTATGGGCCGAAAGATCCATGGCTGCAAAGAATTCGAGCCGGGCATTGAACAATGCTGCTACCCAGATGGCACGTTCGACAGCTTCCGCGGTCTGTTCGTTAAGCTCTTCTGCCACCAGGCGATCCGCGTGGGTCAGATCGACGCCGACCAGAATGGAATTGATGTTTTGCATGGATATTCTCTCGTTGTATTGTTGAGCGTAAACCGGACTCTCCATCAATATTATGACAGAAGTCGGATCTGGTTCCTAGTTGAAATCCGTTGTTAGAACGTGAGTTATACCGACTCCGCCACACGAATGCCAATCTACTGACTCACCTCAGAGCTATTGTTTTGGCTTTTGCATCAGCAGAATAAATTCATGAACTTTATTCACGCGAAAGACCGAGGGAAAACCGAGTGGTCGGAGATTATTGTATTCTGCCTGGCGGTTCCAGATGATCAGATCATCATAAATCATGCCGATCTCCTGCAGACGGGCGGCGAGATCACTGTGCAGAGGAAAAAAGCGGCTTTTCTTGCGGAGATCCATCACAATCACACAACAGTAGCCGCCTGGTCTGAGCGCCGTCTGCACATCCTGAAAGACACGAGATAATTCCTGCAGGAAGTCTTCGTAATCTTCCACAACCCCCAGATCATGTTCATGATTTCCATAATGCCTGACCTCTTTATGGTCGGCGGAGCGGCGCTGGTTGAGCACGTCCCAATACGGGGGCGACGTGATACAGAGATCCACACTGCCCGGAGTGACGTAATCAGACAGATTCAAAGCGGAACCGTGATGAATACGCGAGCGACTGGTAACGGTTTCCCCATCACCTGACTCCTCTGTGAGCTCCCCCAGTTCGGCCAGTCTCCGGGCGGCAATCTCGGCGTACTCGGCAGAGAGCTCCACTCCCACACCCGTTTTTCCCATTTTCTCCGCGGTGATCACCGTACTACCCGAACCGGCAAAGGGATCGAGAATGACATCCCCATCCAGAGGGAGAAAGGTCTCAATCAGTCGTTCTACCAGCATTTCCGGGAAGATCGCAGGATGCTTGAGCCGGCCTTCCTCAGTCGATTTCCGAATGTCACTCCAGACGCTGATCGAGTTTTGAATCCAGCGTTTACCATCCAGGGAATTATAAGGAGGCGGTAGCGTTCTGGTTCGTTTCTTTTTGGCTGGTTTCGGATCAGAAGTCGACACGCGCGCTAAGCCTCCTGCTGAATAACGGCTCACTCGGTCATCTTTACTGCCTACAGGGTACCCGGTTTAGAGACTTTGTAAATAGGCATTCAAGTCTGCCAGGTCCTGTGGAGTGAGATCCTTCAAAAGTCCGGTTGGCATCAGTGATGTGCTTTTCTTGTTTTCAAAATCAATTTCATCCGCTTCAATGCGGGTGGTCTGATTGTTCGAATCCCGCAGGGTCAGCCCATCCACCGAACGGTAGACCACCAGCCCGGTATAGACTTTGCCATCCACCGTACCAACGATTGTGGTTTGATACCGGGGAGAAACATCCCGATTGGGAGAAACGATCGCGGTGAAAAGATCCTCACGAGAGAAACGACGGGCGACTCCCGTCAAAGCTGGTCCCAGAGCACTGCGGTTTCCGTGACACTGAATACAGGCCCGCTTCCGGAACAACGCTTCACCCCGCTCCTTACTGCCGGTCTCCCAGTCGACGGTGGCCAGCACCGCATTTAATTTCTCTGCCTCTTCTCCCCCCTGCTGCAACACCATCTGATACACCTGAGGATACGTTTTAGCAATCCACTCCTCCCAGGCCTGAACCAGGGCGCGGGCTTTATCCGTGTCGGCGAGATCCGAAACCTGACCAAACTGTTGCCCGGTCCAACGCTGCAGTAACGGAATGATCCGCGCCTGCAGATTTTTTTCCCGCTTGTCATGCCCCAGTCGTCGCAGTGTAGCAAACAGTTTCACCGTTTCTTCAGGCTGTTGTGGAGGGGACAGTTTTTCGAGCGCCTTCACACAGGCTTCGAGCACCTCTATCTGGGATGATTCGAGCCCTGCGATAAATTTGTCCCGATCCTGCTCTTCAGGTTGCGCCGCGAGAACTGCCAGCACGGCTGGCTGCAGCGCAAAATCATCGTAGAGATCACGAATCATTTCCCGATGTGCAGGTTTTGTTGATTCGCCAAACACAAAAATCACATCACTGTTCCACTGAAAATCAGGGGAGGCTTCGATCTTACGTTCAAAAGCTTCAATCGCCTTGCCCAGAAACTGAGGAGGCAGTTGACTGAGAAACAGCACATGCCCCGGCAGACCAAAGTCAGGCTGTTCCACAATCTGGCGTGGGAGGTCGGCGTCGATCTTTACCAGTTGACTGTAGAGTTCTCTGAAGCGGTCATCCCAGTTGGTATCCTGGGGCAGTTTGAACCGGATCAGTTTCTCATCGATGTGCACGAGGGCACTGGCGATTTTCTTCGACTGTTCCCGACTGCGGTCACTGGGAATGCGGGCCGCAACAATCAGATAATGAATGTCGGTCACCGGATCGGTATCGTCTGTAATTTTCGCCAGAATGCGATCCAGCAGCTTCGGATTATACGGTGCGAGCATTGCCAGCACCCGGGCCAGTTCATGATCGAGGATTTCGTGACTGCTGGGAAAGGCCTGCATCAGACGGATGCGAATCGGGTCGAGGTGCCGTTCGTGATCACTCAGATCGACGCCGTTGGCATAGCCGTCAAAGACCGCTGCCATTTTTGTAGGTGGGCCCAGATCTCCCAGCCCCAGCTGGATCAGTCTCAAGGCATCCAGACGCAGGTCGGTCTGGTAATCTCCTTCAAAGACCGTGATCCCGGTGCGGACCGCCAGGGGAACGACACCGCCCCCCTGCTTAATGACCGTCGCATAACCGAGCGTCATCAACGCGGCACCTTCATCAGGACCAATCCGTTCGGAGAGTGTTTGAAAGTCCTCAGCGTTCAATGTTGCAGCGGCCCGGGCTGCGGTCTGACGTACATATCGGGCCGTAGCTCCCAATGTCTGCTGCAGACCATCCAGGCACTGGCTCTGATCGATCTGATCCCCCAGTTGCATCAGCGTCTCTAGCGCAAAGCGGGCTACAAGGGCAGAATCATCTTTGAGCAACGCATTCAGCCACTCGGCTTTGCGTGTTGGTTGATCGTGATAGGCAAGAGACCACGCCAGGCGGGCACGTACCCGCTCCGATTGATCCAGAATCAGGCGTTCGACGATTCGGTCCGGAAAACCACCCAGCTGTTCGGTTACGATTTCAATCGCCCGTATACGCTGATCCTCAGGACGACCGCTGTCGAGAGCTGCACGATAAAAGTCTTCCGGCTGCAATTGTTTGAGAAGTGGAAGCCAGGCTTCCCGCGACCAGCTGCTCAAAGGCTGTGGTGCCGAGAGACAGGCGTCGAGTTCTGCAGGAGTTGCTGTGGAATCTGCGACTGGTGCCTCTTCAACATCCGCAAGGTTCGGTTTTTGAGCAACCACCGGACCCACATAGTCGATGCGAAACACGCTGCCACGAGTACCGCGTCCGCCGACACTGACATAGAGTGCCCCCTCAGCGCCGATGGCCAGGTCAGTAGGAGCAAAACCGAATTGCCCGACTCCAGTGATGAATTCGGTCGGCTCAGTGGCATAGCTGCCGTCATAGTTTTCCAGTGGAATCGCATGCACACGGCCGAAAGTCCAGTCGGCTACAAACAGGGCTCCCTGATACTCTGCCGGAAAACTTCGATGTCGATAGCAGGAGACACCGGTTGGTGAACCACGATGAAAAGCGGCAACGGCAGGTGGCATATCTAAAAATGTATCAGGGCGCTTCCAGCTGCGGCTCCGCCAGCCTGCATTTGAACCGGGGAGTACATGAAAGACACGCGTAGGCCGGTACCACGGTAGCGAAATATCCCGCTCACCATCGCTGTCATAAGTAAAGACATCACCATTGGCCGAGAAAGTGAAATCGTAGGCATTACGAAAACCGTCGGCTCGAACTTCCCCTTTCGTGAGATCGGGAGTCAGCCGCATCAGGGTGCCGGCGTAAGGTTTCTTGACAGGTGAGTTGTCGAGTGTGATATATTTTTCATTGATGCCTGTTGTATTTCCGAGCAACAGATACCACCAGCCATCGGGGCCTTTCTGAATCGAATGGGTATTGTGTTCTCCACCGGTCCGGGTTCTTAAAAAGACATCCGGCTTGCCGTCTGCTCGATCATCGCCAACCTGATCGCGATAGCGGATCAGTCCAGCGTCTCCCGTGCAAAGTAAATCGCGGCCCAGAAAATACATGCCCTGGGCACCACTGGCAGGACCGTCAGCGAATTGTTTGAAGGAATCAGCGACGCCATCCTGGTCTTCGTCAATCAGGATGCGTACGTAACCGGGTCCGGAAACGACAACGCGGCCCAGAGAATCGACGGTCATGGAATAAATGTCATGCGCCAGGTCATCATCGGCATATAACGTTGCGCGGAATCCTTCCGGAACCTTGAGTCCTGCGAAACTATCGGCTGGTTTTGTCTGCGCAACAAGAGTTTCTGCGCCAACAAACAGACAGAGGAACCAGATAGCAAATCGATTTCCAGTTCGTCTGACGGCGCGTCGTATAGTAAATAACCGCATTGTGCCTCATGGGGTTGGTGGTTTGAATTCTCAAAAGATCCCGATCACTGAACCTCAGAGGAACGAATGTCAGGTCAGGTAGCCTCGATTGACTGCAAAAGTATCATAGTGCCTGTCAATGGTCTAAGGCAATCCCCGCTTGTGAGAGCCCTGAAATGGTTCATTTCGAAGAGACTGCGGTGGTTTTCCAGAATTCCGGGAGCTCGTCCAGTGTTTCTGCAACGATCTGCAGGATCACTTGCCGCTCAGCTATGGGGAAGTTCTGGGGTTCGACGTCCCAATCCGCTTTCAGCGTAGAGTCATTCGCGTTCAGGAATTCATAAATATCCTTGAGAATCCGCAATCTGGCTCCTGCTGGCATCTTCTGGAATCCATCAGTGTAGATCAGGTAACTCAATCGATACTGAAACAACCGGGTTTTTAAATCGAAGTCTTTTAACGAGCGGCCCTGCGAGTCCCGCTTCCCCTGACAGGCAAACCAGTCCTGATAGCCACTGGTGCCCTTCACCGGTGCCGTGAGCGGAGCTTCATCCAGAAACAGCAGGTACCGCACCAGCCGCTGCAGGGCATCCGATTCCAGCCCCAGCTGATACTCCATGCCGACTCGCGTGATCAGATTATGCGCGTGGACCTGATGATCGAGAACCAGGTGTGCCACCAGATCGGAATCTGGACTGAGATATTTTGTTGTATCGAAGAACTGATCGACGCGTGTCAGGTTGGCACGTAACGCCGGATTCGTTCGGAACTCTTCAATCGTCTCTCTGCCGAATACATTCCCCAGGTGCAGCATGTCTCCGTGAGTACCGGTCACGTACCAGCCACCCCAGCGTTTTTCGAGTGGTTTGTCATGAGAGATCTGCGAATAACCGGATATCGGGCGACCATGATCATCGGTGAGAAAGGAACGGACGAGCAGTCCCGGTACCCGCAGACTCGAATCTCCTGCATGACAGGCCAGACAGCGGTCCGAGCGGACGAAGCGGGGTTTCGCGGAAGCCTTGAGGTCCAGTTCATAGAAGATCGTTCCCCTCAGCGGGTCTATGGACGCCAGTTCCATCGAGCGAGCCCCTGGCACCCAGCCCAGATAGACATCATCATTGAAATAAACCACTCGTGGGTTATCAGGATTAATAATCCGTGGATTCAGGGCCGTCCTCGAATAGACCATTAACTGTGAAGATTCGGGCAGCTGTAACTGCTTGAGGACTTCCCTTAAATATCCCCACTCTGTATCGAATTTCAGCTCTCTTTTTTGCTGAATCAGCTGTTCGTTTAAGAGCGAGACGGGGTCTGTTAAAGTGCCGGTACCATACGCTACGGGCTGTAATCCGTAGGGAACAGGATCCCTAAAGTCAATCTGTCTCACAGGTTTGGTAGCCACCAGTGGTTCTTCGCCAGACAAATTGCCTACCAGCAGAAGCAACAGAATTCCAACTCTCAACAGGGGTGATATCATTGATTCAGCACGCCAATTGATCAATTTACATTGATGGGTTAAGATATTGAGAGATAACAGGTTGCCAGCTTAGCACGCAGTACTCTTCCCAGTTTAACAAAGGGGATGAGAAAGTTTGCGGGTCCGGCAACGGATTGTCAATGTTGACTCAAAAATCTAAAATCCGTAAGAAACGGCAAGGTTTTGTATCTTACTTCACAGAAGAAAACAGGCCTGTCACCGATATCATTCTACGTATTGTATAATTTAACGAGTGGGCTTTCGAGCCCGTCCGTGTTTGTCACACCTGAAATTGCCTGCCTTTTAAAGACAGATCACAGGTTCTCTCGCGAACCTGCCCGACAGGAGTAACCTGTCAGATCAGGGGTGATCGACCAACTATCAAAGTATCCGAGTTTTCTGGAAGGGTTTCATTTTGAAAACTCCCCGCCGCCATACCGCAACCGTTGCCTGCCTGACTATTCTCGCCTCCCTGTTCTGCAGTTCGCTGACACTCACAGCTCAGAAACCGTCTCTGCCTGATCTCTTCGGACAGAAACAGGCAGCATCCGGGAAGGAAACAAAGAACGCCAAGGCAGAAATCAGTGTCAGCCTGCTCCCTCAGGATGCCAAAGCAGGAGAGACCGTCACACTCTCACTGACCATGCTGATCCCCGAAGGTTCCTACACCTATTCCACCAACCCGACGTTTGGCGGCGCTACCAAGTTCGTCATTGAGGAATCGAAAGGCGTGACCGCCATCGATCAGCACTTCAATGCCGACCATCCTCCTAAAACCGTCTTTGAGCCCCTGTTCGGCAAAGAGATTGAAAAATACACCAAGAGCGTCATCTGGACACGACGCTTTAAGGTCAATAAAGACGTAAAAGAACCCAGCCAGGTTCAGATCAAAGGGCAGATGCTCTACCAGGTCTGTGATGCCAAGAATTGCGTGCCTTCACAATACGCATTCTCCGCAACCCTATCCGGAAAGCAGGAAAGTGCACCGCTATCATTTACCACGACTCCCGAACGGCGAAACGTACCTGATCCGATCGAATTGAAGTTTGCGCTGGAACCAGCGGCTGTGAATCCCAAGCAACTGGTCGACCTGAAAATTACGATGAAGCTGGAACCGGAATTCCATACGTTTGCACTCGATCAGGATAAAACTCAGGCGGGACTGCCGACACATATCGAAATTCTGAAGCTCGAAGGTTTGAAATCCGTCTCCCAGCAGTTCAAAGCGACACCAGATCCCAAAGAGGAAACTCACGGAGAATTCAGCCAGCGTACCCACTACAACGAAGTGGTCTGGACGCGGCAGTTTGAACGAATAGCAGATGCCCGGGAAATTGGTGTAGAAGGAAAACTGACATACCAGATCTGCAATGAGGGCAGTTGTAGACGCCCGATGCCGGTCGAGTTCAAACTGGGAGATCTCACTAATGCACAGCCGGTAGCGATGTCTTCACTGGAAGAACTCAACAGCGGCAGTGCAGCTGACGACGACACCATTATTATCAGCTCTGAAGAATCCAACCGCAGTCTGTCTTCGTATCTGTTTTTCGCCTTCCTGGGAGGCTTGATTCTCAACGTAATGCCCTGTGTTCTGCCGGTCGTGGCAATTAAGGTCATGAGCTTCGTACAGCAGGCGGGAGAAAGTCGACTCCGCATCTTCCTGCTAAATATCTTCTATTCACTGGGTGTCCTGGTCGTCTTTCTGAGCCTGGCCTCACTCGCGGTCTTCGCGGGACTGGGTTGGGGCGGTCTCTTCCAGAGCACAAAATTTAATGTCATCATGGCCTGCATCGTTTATGCAATGGGCTTGAGCATGCTGGGCGTCTTTGAAATCCCGGTACCGGGTATGGTCGGCTCTGCCGCGGGCGGACAACAGAAAGAGGGTCTCACCGGTGCGTTTCTGACCGGGATCCTGGCAACACTGCTGGCGACCCCCTGTAGTGGTCCGTTCCTGGGACCGGTACTCGCCTGGTCTGTCAAACAGACACCTCAAATCACTTACCTGGTCTGGCTGGTCATGGGACTGGGCATGGCTTCACCTTATATCATCTTCAGCATTTTCCCCAACGCGATCAAATTCCTACCCAAACCGGGTATGTGGATGGTCCGCTTCAAAGAGTTCTCGGGGATCGTGCTGATGGGAGCAGTGATCTTTATCATTTCGTTCCTGGACGAATCCCTGACCATTCCCGTACTGATCATGCTGTTGGGGATCACCACCGGCCTGTGGATGATCGGCAGCCTGTACTCACACAGTTCGCCTGCCCGGGTGAAACTGGCGGTGCGGACGGCTGCTTTATTGCTCACAGCGGGGATCTGCTTCTTCGGTTATAACATGAGTCAGAAGTCGACCAACGATCTTCCCTGGGTGCCTTTCAATGCCCAGGAACTGAAAAAACTGCGTTCTGAAAATCGGACTGTCCTCATTGACTTCTCTGCGGACTGGTGCCTGAGCTGTAAGACCAACGAGAAGCTGGCTCTGAATACTCCCGAAACCCTGGAAATGGTCAGTAAGTATAACGTGGTGCCGATGTATGCGGACTACACAGATTACTCACCTGACATCAAAGCATGGCTGGACAAATTTGAGAGTGTCAGCATTCCATTAACTGTGATCTTCCCCGCCAATAACCCCAACAAACCGATTATCATCCGTGACCTGTATACACAGTCCACGCTTTTAAGCGCCCTGAAACAGGCTGTGGATGAATCTCCCGCCTCGAAATCTGTCCCTAAACAGGCAATGATTTCTACTGAGAACGCCGAAGCACATTAAATTCGCGCTCGTTCTGAGTTGATTGCTTGCGGGCTCTGAATCGAATTTCTGTCCGTAGATGCATCAACGCTTTTCGATTCCTGAACTTTTTTGTAAGGTATGATGCATTCCGTGAACGTACCGTTTCCGTACGATTCCATCCCCTGCTTTCCTGCTGACTTGAGCGGAATGGCGACAGCCACCGGTTGGTAATTTCAATTCCCCATGGCTGGCACCATGCTGCCCAGTAAAACACAATGATTCTCTGACACCGAGACCTGCCATGCAAGACACCCCCTCCGCTCCCGAACCAGAACAGAATCAAGATGATATTGTCGTAGCCGCTCCCCGGCGCTCGACCTGGTCTGAAATGAGAACGGCTGAAGACTGGTGGGCGATCTGGATCGGAGGAACGCTGCTGGTAGTCTGCTTTCTGGCGATGTATTTTTCACTACCCGCCGATTTCGCAGAACAGGTTAAAGCTGCGGAAGCTGCTGGCGAGAAGGTGAGTGCACACAGCCCTCTAAAACCATGGCTGGCTAAACCGGGGTCCTGGACAGATAACCCGGTAGATTCATTGTTTCCTCCTGAGAAATCGAGTCTGCTGCTGCCGATCGGTGTCGTCTTCCTGGTCAGCTTGATTGTGTTTTCGATTGGTGTCACAGCCATGGGACAGAAAGCTCCCCCCTTCGCCATTGGTTTCGTAGCGGTCTTTCTGCTGGCCACGCTGGCATATATTCTGACCGGGCAAGCGGTGATCAAAAGTTATAACCTCGAATACGCACTCTGGGCGTTGATGATCGGTCTGGTGATCAGCAATACCATTGGCACCCCGAACTGGATTAAGCCGGCACTTAGAACTGAGTTATACATCAAATCCGGACTGGTCATCATGGGCGCCAGCGTGCTGCTCAACCGTCTGCTCATCCTGGGCCTGCCTGGTATCTATGTGGCCTGGGTCGTCACACCCGTTGTTCTGATCAGCACTTACTTTTTCGGGCAGAAGTTCCTGAAAATGGAATCCCGCTCGCTGAACATGGTGATTTCCGCGGATATGTCCGTGTGTGGTGTCTCGGCTGCGATCGCCACCGCAGCCTCCTGTAAAGCCAAGAAGGAAGAGCTCTCCTTCGCCATCGGGCTTTCATTGACGTTTACGGTCTTCATGATGATTGCCCTTCCCGCGGTGATTAAGGCGCTGGGAATGAGCCCGATTTTAGGTGGTGCCTGGATGGGGGGGACCATCGATGCAACTGGTGCGGTCGCCGCTGCAGGTAACCTGCTGGGACCTGAGGCAGAGCAAGTCGCCGTCACCATCAAGATGATCCAGAATATCCTGATCGGCGTGACCGCATTTGGCGTCGCCGTCTACTGGGTCAGCTGCGTGGAAGGTAAAGAATCCGGTATCAAACCGGATGCCTGGGAAATCTGGTATCGCTTCCCCAAATTTGTTTTAGGGTTCATCGCGGCTTCAGCGATCTTCTCGCTTTTGTATGTATCGCTTCCCGGCGGAGATGTCGTGGTGCCAGCCATGGTGAAAGAATCGTCCAAGGTCTTCCGCGGCTGGTTCTTCTGTCTGGCCTTTATCAGCATCGGACTGGAAACCAACTTCCGCGAGCTGGCGAAATTCCTCAAAGGGGGCAAGCCGCTGATTCTGTATGTCTGTGGTCAGTCTCTGAACCTGATCCTGACTCTCCTCATGGCCTGGTTGATGTTCGAAGTCTTCTACAAGGATGTTGTCACTGAAGTCTTCAAGAAGTAGGCTATCTGGCGCAAAAGAAAACCCCGGTCATTCCGGACCGGGGTGGTTGTTATTTCGCGAGTCATCAGGATGAGTGTTTGAGCAACCAGACCAGCAGCCCTTTGGCAAGGTGCTTGCGATTCTCCGCCTGGTCGAAGACCATGCTCTGCTCGCAGTCAACAACTCCGTCTGTTACTTCCAGCCCCCGTTTTGCGGGCAGGCAGTGCATGAAGCGACACTGTTTTCCGGCTGCGGACATCAGGCCTTCTGTTACCTGAAAATCGGCAAAAATCTTTTTGCGTTTTTCAGTCTCTGCTTCCTGTCCCATACTGGCCCAGACATCCGTGTAGATCACTGTTGCATCGGCAACCGCTTTCATAGGATCAGCTTCCAGTTCCAGCTGCAGGCCGGGATAATTACTCTTAAGGGTCGCAACCAGATCCGAACAGAGTTCAAATCCCTCGGGCGAAGAGACCACAAACGGCACATTCAGCTTGGCACAACAGTTGGCCAGCGAATACGCCACATTATTCCCGTCGCCGACGTAGACCAGTTTCTGCTGCGTCAGATCACCGAGCAGTTCCTGCATGGTAAACAGGTCTGTCAGCGCCTGGCAGGGATGACTGAGATCGGAAAGGGCATTGATCACACAACTTCCCGCGTGCTGTGAGAATTTTTCAATCAGCTCGTGTGAAAAGGTCCGCATGGTAATCACATCTGAAAACCGACCGATCACCCGGGCCACGTCTTCGATGGACTCACGACCATCGAGTCCCGCCTCTTTACAAGTGAAAAAACTCGAACCGCCGCCCAGTTCCCACATGGCTGATTCAAAACTGAGACGGGTCCGCAGCGAGGGTTTTTCAAACAGCTGGGTCATCGTATAACCCTGCAGCAACTGAGGACGTTCACCCTGCTTCCGCTTGTCTTTGATCTCTTGCGCCAGAGCAAAGATTTCAGCGATTTCGGACGATTCCAGATCGTTTAACGTGACTAAATGCCTCATGGAAGTTCTCGTTTAATGACGTTTTAAAAACAGGAATTCCTGTTCGTATCTTAAATTAAGACTCGAACAGGAATGTGTGAATGAATAATGGATGCTTGAGAGGGGCCGCGGCCTTATGCCTCTTCGGCCATTTCACGCAGGACGGTTGCGATCAGTTCGCAGCCTTCCTCGACCTGCTCGGCGGTCACATTCAGAGCCGGCAACAGTCGAACGACGGTATCGTGCGTCGCGTTGATTAACAGGCCGCGTTCCATGCATTTGCCGACTGCGGGAGCAGAGGGGATATTCAGATCGACGCCGATCATCATCCCTTTGACGCGGACTTCGCGAACGATGGGAAGTTCCTGCTGAAGCTGTTCAAAGAACTGCTTGAATTTGTCGGACATCGCATGGCAGTTTTCCAGCAGATTCTGATCTTCGATCATCTGTCCTGTCGCCAGACCGGCAGCCATCGCCAGGGGGTTTCCGCCAAAAGTGCTGGCGTGCATTCCAGGTCGCAGGCTGGGAGCAACCTCTTCTGTCGCAATCAGAGCCCCGGCAGCAACACCGCCGGCAATCCCTTTCGCCATCGTCATGATGTCTGGCTGAACGTCCCACTGCTGATAACCAAACCAGGTGCCGGTCCGTCCCATACTGGTCTGGACTTCATCGAAGATCAAAAGGCAGTTGGCTTCATCAGCGATTTTTCGCAGACCGGCCAGATAGTCCTGATCGGGGACATTCACGCCCCCTTCCCCCTGAACCGGTTCGACCATAATCGCACAGGTTTCATCATCGACGAGGCTGGTGATCGCTTCGAGATCATTAAACGGAGCATAACGGAACCCGGCAACCAGTGGTCCCAGACCGGCATGGTACTTGGGCTGCGCTGTCGCGGTGACTGCAGCAAAAGTCCGCCCGTGGAATCCGTTTTCACAGGTAATGATCTTGGGCCGCTTACCGTCATAATGCAGACGGGCCAGCTTGAGAGCCCCTTCATTCGCTTCCGCACCACTGTTACAGAAGAAGGCTTTTCCAAAGCTGCGGCTACAGAGGAATTCCGCGAACCGTCCCTGAGCTTCGGTATACCAGGTGTTGGGAACATGAATCAGCCGGGAAACCTGATCCTGAATCGCAGAGACAACCGGTTCGGGACAATAGCCCAGAATGTTACAACCCCAGCCGGGAAACAGGTCGAGATAACGGTTACCTTCCGCGTCCCAGACATAGCTCCCCTCGCCGCGTACCAGACTGATCGGGTAGCGACCGTAATTAGGGATCACATACTTGTCGAAGAGGGCAATCGTTTCCTGACTACTGGCATGTCCCGTTACTGACACTGAAACACCTCACTTGTAAGAGAAATCCGTAAATTCACAATATCGGTTTGATGGAAAGGAATTTTGACACTAATTCTTGAACTGAAGTTCGAAAAAAAAGCAAACTTTGACTCACCTGTGATTTCAGCAGTGAATCAGGCTTCCCTCCTGCAGCTGACAGCAGCGCAGAACGAAGCGGAAAATTATAGCAGAAGGCTTAAAATTTAGCAGCAATCCGGGAAAAAAGAATCGGATTACTCATCAAATATTCATCTAGCCTGCCTGAAGGATTTCCGCAACTTCTTTAGCAAAGTAGGTTAACACACCATCAGCCCCTGCCCGCTTGAAACAGAGCAGGCTCTCCAGCATGCATTTTTTGCGGTCCAGCCAGCCGTTTTGAGCAGCGGCGGAAATCATCGCAAATTCCCCACTCACCTGATAAGCATAGGTGGGAACCTCAAATTCCGCTTTGACGCGACGGACGATATCCAGGTAAGGCATTCCCGGCTTGACCATCACCATGTCCGCTCCTTCGCTGACATCCAGGCCCACTTCCCGCATCGCCTCATCGCTGTTCGCAGGGTCCATCTGATAGGTTCGCTTGTCCCCCGTTCCCAGGTTGGTTCCAGAACCGACAGCATCACGGAACGGACCATAAAAAGCAGAGGCATATTTCGCCGCATACGCCATAATCTGCACATGCTGAAAACCAGCTTCGTCGAGGGCTTCTCGAATCGCTCCAATGCGGCCATCCATCATGTCTGAAGGCGCGATGATATCGCAGCCCGCTTCCGCCTGCACTACAGCCTGCTGACAGAGGACATCGATGGTTTCGTCATTGACCACGTATCCATCTTTAACGAGACCATCCTGCCCGTGACTGGTGTAGGGATCCAGGGCGACATCGCAGAGAATCCCCAGATTGAGGTTCTGCTCTTTTAAAGCACGCACCGCCCGGCAGACCAGGTTTTCAGGATTAAAGGCTTCTTCCCCCCCTTCGGTTTTCTTTGACGGATCGGTCGCAGGGAACAGTGCCAGAGCCGGGATCTGTAATTCTGCGGCCGCAGCCGCCTGTTCCACCAGATGATCGATGGTCAAGCGGTGGACTCCGGGCATGGAAGGAATCTCTGTTTTCTGGTTTTCGCCATCCTGAATAAAGACCGGCCAGATCAGATCATTTACTGAAAGCTGATTCTCGGAAACCAGGCGTCGTGACCAGTCGGTTCGACGATTCCGCCGCATACGTACCTGAGGATACATGAAAAACAGGGTCCTTCTTTATTTGAAGTCAGGGAATGCCTATAAATTATAGATCGATTTCCTGATTATGGTCTAAAGAGCCTCGAATATAAAGGTACAGGCTCTTTTTAAATCTGGATGAGAGAACAGATTAGACCATTGCAATACCCCGAAAACTTCAATAGTGTATTAATTATATGTAGGGGATTTAACCCTCCCACCTTGCAGCTGAGATCACAGGTCCGACACCCGACCTGTCGTCCTTCATCAGTGATACCACATTCTATAAAAGAACAGTGAGGATCTTCTATGCGAAGAATTAACATGGTGCTTGTCAGCTCCATTATGCTGTTATTCACAACGTCGCTTGCCTCTGCAGGCGACTGGGCGCATTGGCGCGGTCCGGAGCATAATGGGATCTCCCGTGAAACAAACCTTGTCGACGAGTGGTCCCTCGACGGTAAAAATGTGCTCTGGAAATCTGACATCGGTGGCCGGTCAGCCCCCATCGTATTGAATGGTCGCGTTTATCTGAATTGTCGCACCCACCACGATGTCACCGACCCCAAAGATAAAATCAATGCCCAGGAACAGGTCGTCTGCTGGGACGCCAAGACCGGCAAAGTAATCTGGAAAGATGTGTTCAACGTTTTCCAGACCGATATCCCTTCTCCCCGTGTCGGCTGGGCCAGCATGGTGGGTGATCCGGAAACCGGCAACGTCTATGTGCACTCTGTCAGTGGTCTGTTCCGCTGCTACTCTGCTGATGGCAAGGTCCTCTGGGAAACATCACTGTCTGAAGACTACGGAAAGATTTCCGGTTACGGCGGACGAACCCAGACTCCCATCATTGATGAAAATCTTGTAATCGTCAGCTTCCTGCAACTCAACTGGGGTAAGACTGCCGCTCCTCCACCAAAGCAGACTTACTACGCTTTCGATAAAAAGAGCGGCAAGCTGCTCTGGACGGCCGCTCCCGGCGGTGCTCCCTTCGACACCAACTATTCAGCCCCCATCGTAACTGTCATCGACGGCGTCCGTCAGTTGATTGCCGGTAATGCCGATGGTGGCTGCTACGGTATGAATGCCCGCACCGGAGAAAAGCTGTGGGGCTTCAGCATGTCAAAACGGGGTTTGAACTGTTCTCCCGTTGCTGACGGTAACCTGGTCTACATCACCCATGGTGAAGACAACATCGATAACGTGGAATTCGGTCGGGTGCAGTGCATCGACGCTTCCAAACGGGGCGACATCACCGAAACCGGCAATGTCTGGCGTGTCGACGGTATTAAAGCCGGCTATGCCAGTGTCCTCGTCAAAGACGGAATTCTGTATGTCGTTGCTGACACCGGTCAGATGTATGCATTTGACAGCAAGAACGGCAAACAGCTCTGGACTCACAACCTCGGAACCGTTGGAAAAGGTTCTCCGGTCTGGGCAGATGGCAAACTGTATGTGATGGAAGTCAACGGAAACATCTTTATCCTCAAACCGAGCCGCGAAAAATGTGAAGAACTGTCTCACGTTCAACTGCTGGCTCGCGTCGACAAAGGGATGGATGAAATTTACGCCTCTCCCGCGATTGCTGATGGTCGAATCTATTTCGTTACGCGTGACCGTACGATCTGTATCGGCGACGAATCGCTGAAGCCGAGCAGCGATCCGGTGCCTCCTCTCAAAGAAGAAAAACCGGTTCAGGATAAGATTGCCACCATTCAACTGGTGCCTTATGAAATTGCAGTTCCCCAGGGAGATAAGATCGATTATCAAATCCTGGCCTACGATGCCAACGGCCGCTTCATCAAAGAAGTAGAAGGGAAACTGACTCCCGGTCCCGGCATGGAACAGGCGAAAGTGGATGGCATGTCGGTCACCACTCCGAGTGACCTGAAATCTCCCGCGGCAGGAACCATCTCTGTTCAAGTTGGTGATGCTACTGCCGAAGCCCGTCTGCGTGTCTTCCCGCCTCTGCCCTGGAAGTATGACTTCGAAGGTATGAAAGGGAAACAGGTACCTGGCAGCTGGGTGAATGCGTTCCTCAAACTGCAGCCAAACGAACTGGATGGCACCACGGCAATGAAAGCCAGCCCGGGTAAAGGTCGCCCCAGTGCCAGCGTCTGGCTTGGCCCCTCTGACATGAGCAAGCTGGCACCGAACGGTTACACTGTTCAGGCAGACGTGTTCATGAAGGAACAGAAACGTAAGCTGGCCAGTGTCGGC
Organism: Gimesia chilikensis; assembly: GCF_007744075.1. Lineage (NCBI taxonomy): Bacteria > Pseudomonadati > Planctomycetota > Planctomycetia > Planctomycetales > Planctomycetaceae > Gimesia > Gimesia chilikensis. The sequence goes on from NZ_CP036266.1 coordinate 5,917,055, forward strand.
GTCACCGTAAATCGTTATGACCTGATCCTGAAAGGTAACTCGAGCAAGCTCGCAATCCAGAGTTGGGCTCCGCACCAGCGGATGGCCAAGGAAATCCGTTTCCGTTCTGATCCGGATGTCTGGTACACTATGAAGCTCAAAGTTGAGGTCAAAGATGGACAGGCAACGGTAAAAGGCAAAGTCTGGCCTCGTGAAAAACCGGAACCCGAAGAGTGGACCATCGAAACTGTCGATCCGCATGCGAATGAGAAGGGAAGCCCAGGGCTTTACCTCTACCGTCTCGCCGATGTTTACTTTGATAACGTCATTGTCTCTGAGGATAAATAATGAAAAAGATTCTATTACGATTTGCCCTGTTGAACTCATTTGCATGCTGTGCACTGCTGGCTTCCACAGGTTGTGAATCCCGCGATGCTGAGAAGCCGGAAGCGATGCCGGAAACAACGACAGACCTGGGTGGTTCTGCTCCGATTGAAGAAGCAGGTTCAACCACCGGTGGTGCCGGCGTGAATGTTCCGGAAGAAAAACCGGAGATGAAAAAAGAAGAACCGGCTCTGGATTCCGATGGGAACCCCGTAAAGCCTGAGGCAGAAGCCAAGCCGAAAGCCGAGGAAAAACCCAAAGCCGATCCTAAGCCAGAAAAGAAAGCTGAAGAAACCTCGCAGACCAAGCCTGAAGAAAAAACAGAGCTGGTCAGCAAGGATACAAAATCCGATGCGAAAGTCGCGGGCGACTGGCCGATGTGGGGTGGAGATCCAACCCGAAACATGGTCAATAAAACCACTGGTATCTCTCTGAATTTCAAACCCGGCGAAGGGGATGATAAAGGCGAGAACATTGTCTGGGTCTCCAAACTGGGTTCACAAACTTACGGTAACCCGGTTGTGGCCAACGGACAGGTTTATGTCGGTACCAACAACGGCGGTAAGTATCGTCCACAGCACAAAGACGACCTCGGTGTCGTACTCTGTTTCGATGAGAAAACCGGTGACTTCAAATGGCAGCTCTCGCGAGAAAAACTGCCCCAGGGTCGTGTGAACGACTGGCCGGAACAGGGGATCTGTTCAACTCCCTGTATCGAAGGAGACCGTGTCTGGGTCGTTACCAACCGTTGCGAACTGATGTGCCTGGATGCGAATGGCTTCTACGACAACGAAAATGATGGCCCTTACAAGGATGAAAAGGATACCGACAAAACAGACGCCGACATTATCTGGAATCTGGATATGATCGAAGACCTGGGTGTCTTCCCGCATAACCTGGCAACCAGTTCGCCGGTCGTCCATGGTGACTATGTCTTCCTGCTGACATCGAACGGCGTTGATGAAGCACACCTGGAAGTCCCTGCTCCACGGGCTCCCTGTTTTCTGGCAATCAACAAAAACACCGGTGAGGTCATCTGGGAAGACAACACTCCATTCGACCAGATTCTACACGGTCAATGGTCATCACCCGCCATCGGTGTGGTGAATGGTCAGACCCAGGTTTACTTCCCCGGTGGGGACGGCTGGCTGTACGCCTTCACTCCCGAAGGAGACGGCGATGGTAATGCCAAGCTGATCTGGAAATTCGACCTGAACCCCAAAGACTCCAAATGGGAACTGGGTGGTCGCGGTACCCGTAACGCGATCATCAGCACCCCGGTCTTCAAAGACAACAGTGTTATCCTGGGCGTCGGACAGGACCCGGAGCACGGTGAAGGGGTCGGTCATATCTACCGCATTGATGCCACCAAAAAAGGTGATATCAGCCCACAGATCTCTGACGGTAAAGAAGGCTGGAAAGAAAACCCGAACTCGGGCCAGATCTGGCACTACGGTGGTGAAGACACCGATGGTAAGCTGACCGGCAAGAAAGGTGAGCTGCTTTACCGACGTACAATGTCAACTGTCGGGATCGAAGACGGACTGGTTTATGCACCAGACCTGAGTGGTTTCGTACACTGCCTCGATTTCGCAACCGGTAAACGCTACTGGGAATACGACATGTTTGCCGCCTGCTGGGGATCCCCCATGGTGGTTGATGGGAAAGTATTCATTGGAAACGAAGATGGAATGCTGATCATTCTCAAAGCCGGCAAGGAAAAGAAACTGCTGGAAGAGAAGACCTTCAATTCCTCAATCTACAGTACACCCACGATCGCCAACGGACATATGTTCGTTTCTGACCGTTCCCGGCTGTACAAGATCAAAGTGACTGAATAGTAAACAGTTACGACGATCAATTAAATTCTGAGAGCAGAAGTCTTCCCGCGAAGGCTTCTGCTTTTTTCTTGCGCCTCTAAAATTCGGTTTTGACATAAATTCACTTTTTTGATACACCCCGCTCACCACTCCCACACCGCCCCTGCGACAGGCAGGGGGGACTCATCAAATCTGAGCAATCTCACCAGCTGGAAACGACGTCTGTCTAACTGGCGAAACGGGTATCAAATCATTCATGTCACCTGCCATTATTGTCGTCCCCTGTTATAACGAAGAGAAACGGTTAGAGATCCTCCAGTTCCGTAAGCACGTCGCGCGGCACCCGGAGCACTCTTTTCTGTTCGTTAACGATGGTAGTTCCGATCGCACCGCGCTGATCCTGGATGACTTGCATGCTGCTGATCCCGACCACTTTGAAGTTTTACACCTCTCCCACAATCAGGGAAAGGCTGAGGCGGTCCGCCAGGGAATGCAGCAGGCATTGCAATCCGGTGTGGAATACGCAGGTTTCTGGGACGCAGACCTGGCTACCCCCCTGGAATCGATTCCGGATTTTGTCGCGCAGCTGGAACAGATGCCTGAACGATCCATGGTTCTGGGTGCCCGTGTCAAACTGCTGGGACGTCAGATCGAAAGAAAACAGCTGAGGCATTACCTGGGCCGCATCTTTGCGACATCAGCGTCTACAGTATTACGGCTCCCCATCTATGATACCCAGTGTGGCGCAAAACTGTTTCGCGTTACACGGGAAAATCAGAGTCTGTTTGCCACACGGTTTCTCACCAACTGGATCTTCGATGTGGAGCTGCTGGCACGGTCGCGGCAACTGGAACAGTTCTTTGGATGTCCCAAACTGGAAGACACAGTCTATGAACTGCCCCTGACCAGCTGGCGAGACGTGGCAGGCTCTAAAGTGAAGCCTCACGATTTTTTCAAAGCGTTTTTTGAACTCTGCACCATTTACTGGCGTTATCTGCGTCCATCTCTGAAATCGCCCTTCACTCAGCTGCCGGCTCAGGTTGAAACGCAGTCGAAGCGCAAAGCAGCATAGGCCGCACAAGTCAGAGATCAGTCACTGTGAGTATTAAACCACTTTTTACAGTAACTGCACTTCACATCCCCATGAGGTGAAACGTCCGACTCTTCCCCAATCGGCGCATTGCAGTGCGGGCAGGCATAGCTGCTGCGTTTCTTGGTAGGGGATGGTTTCCGGGTTGCCCTGACACCCGTCAGACGGCTGCCCCTGGCGGTAAGTGACCTGTAAGCCGTAAAGCCACCGACCATCACAAAGGGAATCGCTATCAACGAACCAATAATGCGAAAAAACAGAGGCGGTGAATGGAATCCCCCGAAGGGCTGAGACCACAGAAAAGAAATCAGAGTCAGACCAATTCCGCCAAAGACACAGCCAATCACGACCCCGACCAGACGGGCTCCCGGTGAAATATTCTGCTGGCGCTCTTCCTGCTCGCTCATGATTCTCCCTGACTTGTTGCCTCAACTGGTGGTAACCGGAGTTGAGACTATTCCGCCTCGACTTCCTGTGATATGACTTCCCGATACGCGATATCCTGCAGCAGGGCATAGCGGACGATATTCAAGGCCAGGTTCACTGCATCCTGGGGCACATAACCGGCACAGGCGACCGACGCCTGCTGCTCCAGGGCACAGCTGATATCGTACTTACTATATATGACAGCCAGGTGCCCATCAATTTCAATTCCTTCGAGCAGCGGTTCAACGACCAGGGTTTCCGCTTTCAGCGGCTGGTTTACATCGTTGACCTCCATCTGGCGACGACGCACGCGGCGCACGTCATATCCGGTCTGCTCCGAAAACAGGGGATGATCGACGGGAATGCGTTTTAACTGTTTAGTCGGAAACATTTCCTGCATTAGTTGACGAAAGCTTTTATCAAACGGCTGGGCGCCACAACAGGCATCAGCAAACAGTACCGCCCCATTATCCAGGGCCTGTTTCAGGTTCGACTGCTCCGTTTTAGAGAGGCTGAACTGGCTTCTGCCATGCATGTACAGCAGCGGGTACTGCATCAGATTGGGATCGCTGGCCGGCAGACTGGGCGTTTTGGTAGAAGCAATCATTCCCGCATTCTGATTCAGGGCCTTGAGCAGATTCGTCAAAGCCCGCGGCGCCGCATCCCAGGTACCGTTATGACGGATCTTGGCGATCTGCAGAAAGCCCCGTTCGACCTGATTCTGCAAACCGTTCTCACTGGCCAGTTCTTCCTGGTCAAGTTTGTTTGGTGGTTCTCGACCTGTCGCATATGCAATCACGTTGGTTCCGATCCGGACAGCACGCGTGATCATGGAAGTTGCTTTCACCGGCCGATCTTGAGAGGGGAACCGCATCCATTTGTCCCAGAGACAGGCCAGATCGTCAGGGCAGTAGATAATGGAAGTCCGACAGCCGACATCAACTCCATAGAGTTCGACACTTTCCGCGTCGAGCAGATATTCGCAGCGGAATACGGGATGTTCAGCCGTCAGCCGTTTCAGCTGAACTTCCCCCTGGGGATACATTTTTTTGATCAGTTCGCGAAAACCACGATCAAAACCGGCCCCATTACAGTTATCAACGGCAAAGATAAAGCCCCCCTGCTCCACAAACTGTTTGAGCATGTTGACCTCAGGTACTCCGAACTGGGGATCTTCCTGACCACTGATAAACAGCACGGGGGCCTGCCTGAGAACCTGCACGCCGCCCCCCTGAATCGCCAGATCGAGATTTACGGTTTGCCAGGTCAGCAGCTTCGGCCAGTCAGGGCGTCCTGAAAGTGCATCGGTCAGATTCAAAATATCATTCTGGTGATGATTCCAGTTTGGAATAGTTCCCGGCTGCAGTTTTACCTGCCCCTCGGTTTTGTATTCCAGTTTATTGATCAAGACTGGAGCCAGACCTTTGGAGAGAAAGAGCAGGACAAAGCTGGTTCCCAGTACGGGATCGGATTCCAGCTGGCCGGCACCACGCCATGAACCATCGCGCACGGACTGTCTTTGTGTCAGAAACGCGGCTCCTTCCCGATACCAGTCATGCTTGCCGAAGAACCGGGTACCACTCAAGCGTCCTGCACGTTCCAGACCATACAGATAGTAGAGTAGCCAGGAGTTGACGCCTGGATTAGTGCCCACGGAAAAATGGGTGGTCATCCAGTGAATCGCCCGTTCGATTGATTTGTCTTCTTCTTTTTGATCACAGCAGACGGGAGTACCATCGGGATTCAATTCCAGATCGTCTCCCAGCATCGAATTCACGATCACCATAGTGGCGATCCCCGCGACGGTCATACTGCCTCGACTCGCCCCGGCGTTGGACTGATAGCCCCAGCCTCCATCGCCACTTTGCTGTGTAGACCAATACTGTTTGATGAGTTTCCAGGTCTTCTGGCTGACTGGTACCCCCGCATGCACGGCATCCCGCAGAGCGAGTACCGCGTACTGACTGTTACTGCGGTCGGCAACCCCAGCTCCGCCAATTGCCATCCCGGGGCCGTAACTCCAGCCTCCCGCGTTGGGCCCGGTCGTCACCTGACTTTTCTCAAGTCGTTCCACCAGGGACTGAATCAGAGGTAAATCCCGTTTGCCATCTTTAGCGGCTGCCAGTGCCATAATCATCAGGCTGGTCTGGTAGGTTCCCCTGGGTTCGGGAGCGCGGAGTGATCTGAGGTATTTGAGGCCGCGTTGTACGGGTTCATCATTCGCAGTCATGCCGCAGTTGATGATGGCCATCAGAGCCAGACAGCTGACGCCGGGTGTATAGTTTTTCCCCGGACCGGACCAGGAACCATCGCCCTGCTGTTCCTGCAGAAGAAAGGCTTTTCCACGCTCGATGGATTCCAGTACTGCCTTGGCTGACAGTTCCTGTCCCTGTGCGAAAACGGCTCGCCTGGAGTACAACAAGAGGGAAATGCACAGGACTGCTGTTAACGTCCAGCGCAACGCCCGATACGCTCTACGATAATGCGGAAAATCCATTACGTTTTACTTTCGATTCCGAGTCCACACTGGAGAAGAGCCTGCACAGCCCCTTCTCTCCAGAACTGTGTCCGGAAACTGATTTGTTTAATTTTTATGCATTCTTACAAGATATTTTACCTATTCCAGATGAATTGTTTGTTTTTTCACCCGTCTCCCTGATTGTATCATATTTGCGTTCGCAAGTCAGCGGGTCTCTGTTTCTCTCGGGATTGAAGATGGCTATAATTACAAAAACTGACTGCGTAGTTTTACACGGACTGAAGGCTGTCCGCATTGATGATCTATGCCGGTCAGCATTTTGAGTCAGTCAGGCCTGAACCACGAGACAGAATGGAAATCCCTTGGCTACCGAAAAACGCGACTTTGACGAATTTCTGGAGAAACTCAAACGTCACCATGACGTGATGGTGGACGAACTGCATAAGGTCGTGATCGGCCAGGATGAAGTGATCGAGCAGATCCTCGCGGCGATATTTACGGGGGGCCACTGTCTGCTGGTCGGGGTACCCGGACTCGCGAAAACCCTGCTGGTAAGTACCATTGCCCGCATTCTGGATTGTGAGTTCAAACGAATCCAATTCACCCCCGACCTGATGCCCTCAGACATTACCGGCACTAACGTGCTGGAAGAGGAAGAATCGGGCCGCCGCTCGTTCCGATTTGTTCAGGGCCCTGTATTTACCAACATTCTGCTGGCTGATGAAATCAACCGAACTCCGCCTAAGACACAGGCTGCCTTACTGCAGTCGATGCAGGAGCGGGAAGTGACGGTGGGGCAGACCACCTATGACCTGCCGGAACCGTTTTTTGTGATCGCCACCCAGAACCCGATCGAACAGGAAGGAACTTACCCCCTCCCAGAAGCGCAGCTCGACCGATTCATGTTTAACATTAAGGTGGAGTATCCGAACCTGGAAGAGGAAGAACAGATTCTGGCCGCCACCAGCTCCAGCGAGAAACCGGAAATTCGCAAAGTCCTTTCCGCCAAGTCGATTTTATACCTGCAGCGGCAAATCAACATGATCGAAGTCGGCCCGCTGACAATCAATTACGTTACGCGACTGGTCCGTGCGACTCGGCCCAGTGACGGCTCTGCGCCAGCCTTCATCAAGCAGATGGTTGACTGGGGAGCCGGCCCTCGTGCCGGCCAGTATCTGATCGCGGGAGGCAAAGCCATTGCCGCCATGGACGGTCGTGCGAGTGTCTCGCTCAATGATATTCGTCGCGTGGCAGTCCCCGTGCTCCGTCATCGTATTTCTACGAACTTCCAGGCGCAGGCCGAGGGGATGGTCACTGAGGATATCATCGGACGTCTGCTCGAAGAAATTCCGGAACCCAACATTCCCAAGTATGAGTGAAGTGGGAATTTCAGTAGGCAGTCAGCTCTGCAGAATCATTGAGTTGATGCTGCAATACCTTCTGGATTTTGGCCCGCAGATTACGAATTTTGATCGGCTGAACGAGAATCCGGGAGCGATCAGTCTTCTTCAGCGTTTTCTTGATCGCGGCATTCTTCTCTGACAGAACCAGGATGGCTGCCAGATCCGGATCCATGGCGAGTGCCTGTTTGAAGGCTTCGACACACCCTTCGCCGATGGAATCTTCCATGAAGACAATGCAGTCGGGGGCATTGTCTTTCACCCGCTGCATGGCCCGATCCAGATCGCTTAAAATCAGAACACGATAACCGTGTTTAGTGAGGTAATCCCGCAAGACATCCTGGTGTTTGGAACGATTCTCGATACACAGGATTGTCGGTGGTGCGATTGCCATTTTCAGATCCTGCTCAGCACTCGCTTTGACATCCGCGGTTGTCTGTGGTCTTGGTGTTTCTTCCGCTCCACTGAGCTGAGCACGGACTTCCAGGAGATCTTGAACCGCTTCGGTTGCCGTCTGATACCGAACCTGTGGCAGATAGGCCATCAGTTTTTCCAGTACGTCTACGACGGCTTCAGGCAGATCGGGCTCGATCGTAGTAATCGAAGGTACCTGTGAATAGCGGGTCGGCCGCTTGCGTTCCTCAATGTCTTTCGTGCGTGGGAAAGGAGGTTTGCCACAGAGAAGCTCGTAAAAGATGGTGCCCACAAAATAGAGATCGCTGCGGGGATCATTTCGGGGAGCCCCTGTTGACTTTTCCAGCGTTCCGTATTCGACGGCGCGTTGATGTGCTTCACCAGCACCGGCGGCATCATCTTCACCAGCCAGACCGAAGTCAATCAGCTTGGCCACTCCCTGAATCGACATGAGCACATTGGTCGCTTTCATGTCGCGGTGCGTGTACCCCAGACGGTTGGCGTACTCCAGCCCTTCGCAGATATCGATGGTGTAATTGACGGCTTCCAGGGGAGAGAGCTTTTTGCGGATAGTGATAAAGTCCCGCAGATTTCCACCTTCCACAAACTCCATGGTGAAATAGTGAATATCGTCCTGCACGCCGACATCGAAAATCTCTACGATGTTTTTATGTTTGAATTGCTTGCAGACTTCTGCTTCCCGGCGAAACATTTTTATGTTATCGGGATCTTGAGCCCAGCGTTGCCGAAGCACTTTGACGCCAATCATGCGTCCATCTTCCAGAGATTCTGCGCGATAGACGCGGGCAAAACTTCCGGAAGCGTTCTGGTACATCAGCTTGTTGCCGCCCAGAACGAGCCCTTCGAACTCATTGTTTTTCAGTCGACTGGCCTGAAATGAGGTGATCAGGTTTTTGCGTTCCAGTAACCGAATCAGTTGATCGTCATCAGCTGCTTTGTCCTGAAGTTCCTGCAGGCAGGCATCCATCTCGTCTGGTTTGACGAGCTTCAGATCAATCAGCTGCGCACTGAGTTTCTTTTTGCGCGACTTCTTATTGAAAAAAATCATTCGTAGTCCATGCCCTGTTGATGCACACCAGGCAAAGAATCGTTACTCAGCAAACAAATAAGTACGGTGGCTACACATCACTGATTGATGTGCCTGCCCAAAACTGGCGAATCAAAAAAATGAATAACTCGTTTGGACTGAGATCCGACTACCGGGTACCATCCCAATTAGAATTGCGAGCCCGAAAATAATAATAAAACAAAGGCCCTCAAATAGACACAAAATTCCGTTGATGAAAGTTTGATGTCTGAAATATGAATATCAAATTATAACATTGAAAATGGCGGAAGGGAATCAGTGAACACGCGAGCAGAAAATTATTTTAACTTTTTCTGAGGTGAAATGAGCGTATTCGTTTTAAGCAGCACAATTTCAGGAATTGACGAGCAGTGTGCCGTATTTGACGGAACCGCAGGATAAAACGGTCTGAATATTCATCCGGGATCCTGCTCCTTCGTAGTGGAAGAGAATCAGATCGGCCCGGGAACCGACTTCCAGCTTGATTTCTTCAAACCCAAGCAGTCGAGCAGGGTTCAAGCCAGCCATGTCGAGAGATTCCTGCAGAGTGATTCCAGCCATGTCGATGGCGGTGGTGACGCAGGTATCTGTCTCCAGACCGGAGCCAGCGAGTAACTGCCGCTGACCGGCGATGACGATCGGGCCGTCTTCCAGGACTTCCATCTTAACGGAACCCTCATCGTAGATTCCGGGGGGAGACCCGGCCAGACCTGAGGCGTCGCAGGTAATCACGACATTCTCGACACCTTTGGTTTTGATAATGGTTCTGACCACACTGGCGGGCAGGTGATGTCCGTCTGTGATGATGCTGGCCATCAGACGCGGTTCACCCAGTTGCTCCCAGATGTAATTCGGGTGGCGACGCAGAGTTCCATGTGCGCCATTGCCCAGGTGAGTACTCAGGCGAGCCCCTGCATCAACGGCTTCGGTAATCTGCTCGGGTTCTGCAGCAGTATGCCCAATGGAGACAACAACCCCTGAGGCAACGGCTTTTTTGATAAAGGGGATGGCGTTATCGACTTCAGGGGCCAGAGTAATCAGACGAATGCGATTTCCGGAAATCTCCTGCAGGCGGCTGAATTCATCCCAGTCGGCAGGGCGAACCTGATCCAGCGGATGAGCACCACGGGGTCCCTGAATCGGCGAAATGAAGGGACCTTCCAGATGGCAACCGGGAACCATCTGCTCCACCCAGTCATTTTCTTCACACGCCTGACGAATGGCAGAGAAGCCGCTGACGTAGTCTTCGTAGGAACTCGTAATCAGTGTGGGACAAAGACGGGTGATGCCGTACTGGTAATGTTTCTCCATTACCTGACAGACTTCATCTGAAGTCAGACCTGGTTTGTTGAACCAGATCCCACCGTGGCCATTGATCTGCAAATCAAACATTGATGGAGCAATGAAAGGCAGTCCGGCTGCTTCTGAATCAGGCAGCAGCTCAATCGAAGAGATCTTGTTTCCCTTGATCTTCACACTGACAGCCTCAAATGTATCGTATCTTCGTCCGACTAACTCCATCAATTGCCTCGAGCTCTAAAACAATTTGTAAAAGAAAATATTGGGTTCACGAATAAGCGGCTAGCTAAGGTTTATTTAAACTTAGAAAGTATAAGAAATGTACCTCAATGTCAAAAAAAGAATTTCCTCAACACTGCCTTATACCATGAAATTCGTGCAATTTACAGTGCGAGAATCTATGTTTATGTATCGCAGGAAAATTCTATGTATTTTTTGAGGGAAACGGGTGTTTTACCGCGCCTGAATGAGTAGAATTGATAGTAAAAATTATATTTGTTCAGTAATTCAACACCCGTAGGGGAACTGAGTGCCTTCATGTATCTGAAAATGGCCAAACGCGTCTTAATGGAAACAGACAAAAGACTTGTCTGGAAACTGGCTTACAATTTCGGTTTCAAAGGTGCCCTCTCGGTTCACAAACACAAAAAACGCCTGAAACGCGGTGAGTTTTTCCCCCCCTTCCTCTATGTCTCGGTGATCAACAGCTGCAACCTGCGCTGTCAGGGCTGCTGGGTCGATGTCGCCGCCAAACAGGAAAAGATAGATGTCGAGGCGATGTCAAAGCTGATCGGCGAAGCCAAGGAGATGGGCAACTCCTTCTTCGGTATCCTGGGGGGTGAGCCATTCATGCATCCCCAGCTGCTGGAAATTCTGGAACGTCATCCCGACTGCTACTTCCAGATTTTCACGAACGGACAGTTCATTACCGACGAGATCGCAAAGAAGCTGCGAAAACTCGGCAACGCGACTCCGCTGATCAGCGTGGAAGGAAACGAGATCATCAGCAATGAGCGTCGCGGGCGGAGCGATGTCTACAACAAAACGATGCAGGGAATTCAGAACTGTCTGAATAACAAACTGCTCACCGGTGTCTGCACCAGCTTATGCAAGTCGAACATTGATGACCTGCTGACTGAAGAATGGGTCGACAAGCTGATTGACATGGGGGTCATGTATACCTGGTATCACATTTACCGTGTCGCCGGCCCCGATCCGAACCCGGAACTGGCGCTCTCTCCGGAAGAGCAGTTACGAGCCCGCAAATTCGTTGTGGATATCCGGGCCCGCAAACCGATCGGAGTGATCGACGCCTACTTTGATCATGATGGAACCGCACTCTGTCCGGCAGCGACCGGTCTCAGCCATCACATCAATCCCTGGGGCGATATTGAGCCCTGCCCCGTGATTCAGTTCGCCACCGATTCCATCCACGATGAATCCAAAACACTGAAGGAAAAATTCGTGCAGTCGGAGTTCCTGAAAGACTTCCGACACGTCGTTCAGCAAAACACGCGTGGCTGTATCATTCTGGAGCGGCCCGATCTGCTCGAAGATCTGGTCAAAAAGCATGGCGCCAAAGACTCCACGTTCCGCAAACAGGCGATGCAGGAACTGCAGAATCTGGAAACGCGCACTTCCCAATATTCACCCGGGAATGAAGTTCCCGAGAAGAGTTGGGTCTACCGCATTGCCAAGAAATTCTTCTTTAACGATTTCGGCGTCTACCAGGGAACGGACCATAGCCAGACTGCAGCTCCCGGAATCCTGGCGAATCGCAGTGAGTCAACCACTCCCGGAAATCCTCCCGATTTCATTCCCCTGGAAGCGTTGAAATAACAGCGTTCTCTGATCGGCTTACCCGGCAGGAAGCTTACTCATCCTCTTCCGCTAAATTCACGATCAGCGTGGCATCAGCCGAAGCACTCCGAATGCGTGGGACATCTGTGGCGGTTTTTTCCAGAGCGGCCCTGGATTCCATATTTACTTTCCACCATTCGCTGGCATCCAGCAGGGACCACTGCCCATCCTCCTCACAACGTGTCAGGGACAAGACGAGTTCTGAAGCAGACTGAGGCCGTTTATCGGGATCTTTCTCCAGACACTGCATAATGATCTGCTCCAGGTCGGCCGAGACCGGCTTTCCCAGTCGCTCGGAAGGAGATTCCGGATCATCCTGAGTATGCTTCATACAGATCTCAATGATGGATTCTCCATCGAAGACGGTGGTTCCCGTGAGTAGATAATAGCCGACCGCTCCGAAGGCATACAGGTCACTGCGTGCATCGACCCGGTCCGGATTTTTGATTCCCTCTGGTGAGAGATACATGGGGGTCCCCGCCATCGCGTTCGTCGAGGTCAGCGTAGCCTGCTCTCGACCATCCACGGCTTTGACGAGTCCAAAATCGAGGAGCTTGATGAAATCGTAAACGCCCCCTCGATGCGTCAGAAAAATATTGGCCGGTTTCACATCCCGGTGAATCACTCCCAGTTGATGTGCTTCCGCGAGGGAACCAGCGACCTGCTTGAGCAGATGGATCACCCGAGCTTCAGGCAGGGGGCCGAACTGTTTGACCAGATCATCGAGGTCAATGCCATCCAGCAGTTCCATGGCGTAATAGAAAACTCCTTCCGGAGTACGGCCGTAGTCGTAGATCGCAATCGTATTCGGATGATTAAGCTGACTTGTCAGCTGTACTTCCCGTTCAAAACGAGCTACTGCTTCGTCGGTCGTTTTTTCGATATCCAGCAATTTGATAGCCGTCGGTCGGCGGAGCATGGCATGCTGTCCACGATAGACGACCCCCATGCCCCCTTCTCCGAGCTTCTCTTCCAGGGCATACTGGCCCAGCTGTTTTGCTTTAATTACCGCCCGCCGGGTTTCCTGTTCTTTTCGCGCCACGATGACCGTAAAGATAAAGATGACGATACTGCCCACAATCAGCAGGCCGAACAGCCCCCAGAATGTATAACGCAACAGGTAGAGCGAGCGGTAAGCTTCTGACTGATCCATCTCGGTAGCGACGCCCATTCCGTATTCGGGCAGCCAGGTCCAGGCCCCCACAACCGGAACACCGCGATAATCGCTGTAGCCTTCGACGTCGATGCCACTCTCATTCTGAACGGCAGAGGCTGCCATGCGGGTCAGCGTGCGTTCGGCCATGCGTTTCGTAGGACGGTTCCCGCGTGCCATGTTGACTTCAGGATCGCGTACCTGCACATTGAGGATCGACTGGGCGTCTTCGCGGTCGGGTATCAGCCCCATCAGTTTTAAATCATCTTCAAACCGACTCTGCGAAAGCATGACACCATCTTTATCGAAGGCATAGGTCTCGCCAGTTTTCCCCGCCCGGGCGACCGAGAGGATCCGTGTGAAATCCTGCTCCGGCTTGATCAATAGCGCCAGGACAGCAATCGGTTTTCCGTCTGCATCCTTCACTGGCGCCATCGCCAGCATGGTTGGGAGCCCGGTTTTTAATTCTCCTGAATCCGTTTTGCGGGCGAACAGACTTTCAAAGGGACGCGTGACTGTCGCTTTCCCTTCACGAACCTGCTCCAGAGCAGACTGCTGAATCGGAAGATCCGCACGGCCGATCGGCTCGTCACGTGAAGAGGCCAGAACTTTGCCAGCCAGATTGAACAGTCCCACATCCAGGTATCCCAGATGCTCCAGCTCGGAACTGAATTCTTCCCGCAAACCATCCAGCGACTGGGAATGCAGTAGAGCATCCCGGTTGTCCGGATCCTGTTGCTCAATGCCGATCAATTCTTCAGTGAGTTTGCGGACGCGTGGCTCTTCGGCCAGCACCTCCGCGAGAGATTCTTCTCGTGCCAGCCAGATTTTCAACGCAGCCACATCGGCGTCCAGAATTGTCTGCAGATTATTGGCAACGTTCTCCCGACTCGAGGTCTCCACAATCGACCGGACCATCAACCCCAGAAACAGCAGCAGAATCGTGCCTGCAATCGGCCAGATCCACATGCTCCGTTTGGAAAAGAGCCGGGAACGGGTAAACGATTTCATAAAAGAGCGGGAAAACGATCGTCCCAGTGAAGTCTTCGATGCGTTCATGAATCAGGATTTCAGCAGATACGGGGAGAAAACGGCTCAGGTTCTTAATTCTGACATCTCTCCGGGCGTTCAGCAAGAAATGAATCCTGTTTCGTGGGGAAGTAGACCGAATCAGTTGCCGGATATCACGATCAAGGCGCATAAAAAAAGCCGTGCCTGTTTCAGGTCACGACTTTTATAGTATCTGCCATTACATTGCGACGGTGGGGTCGCTGCAAGAAGGACGGCGAATCGGGTAGTGCCAGGCACTCACCACTATTGATTCCGGTCCATGCTAAGGTTTAGGATCCTCCGACGGAATAAAGAATGACAGGATACTGTTTCAATTGTATGCATCGTCCTGACAGTCGTCGACGGGAGTTTTCCGCGTTTTCACGAAAATTCACCCTGCGTCAGAATGTCTGGTTAAAATCAGATATCTGATTTTCAGGATAGTTATCAACATCGGCATTTCAGGGCGTAACGGTTTGATCCGATTTTCAAAAAAAACGGAAAAACATCTGCCGCTCCGTGCCTCCCAGATGGGAGTTCATTCCCTCAAGGGACCGGGAATCTTACTGATTTTCCCCGTGCCTACAAGAGGAGATCTTCGTGAATTCTGGAATTCACGGGAATCAGTTTCCGAGAACTACAATCAGACTTTGCGCATGCCGTTACGCATTAAGAGCCAGCCGATGAATGCGATGACCACCAGAACGATGCCGTACTCCATCGGCGAAATATTATCCCAGCGTTTGTTGAGATAGTTGATGTAGAAATTGGAGTACTCGTGGCAGGTTTCCAGAATCGTGTCGATCATGATGTCACCTCAAATGATGCGTGAACTTGATACGATCTGTAGAGCGCTGACCTCTGCTGTCAGAAACGAACCCGGTCTGGATTCTAGATCAGTGGGTCAAACCGTTTACAGATCCATTTAAAAGCCTAGCTCACAGATCAGAGCGTGCAGCGAAAAAAATAATTTTTGGTCCCCTGAGCAAAAAACAGGCCTCTGCGAATTACTTCACAGAGGCCTGTTCTCTTTAACATATCGGGTTTTGAATTTTAGATATAATCATTGATGACATTTTCAATCCATTCCTGGCGACCGCTGGAGTTGGGAGCAGAATCCCCTTTCTCAAGCATGTAGGCTTCCAGGTCACTGAAGTTCACACTGCCGGCTTCGATTTGTGCACCAATGCCCTCGTCGTAACTTGCGTAACGTTTCGATACGAAGTCAGAGAGGATACCGTCTTTGCGAATCTGGGACGCAATCCGCGCACCGCGGGCAAACGCATCCATGCCGCCAATGTGGGCGTAAAACAGATCGATCGGTTCAAAGCTTTCCCGCCGGACTTTGGCATCGAAGTTGACGCCGCCGGGTGCGAGTCCCCCCTGATCCAGAATCGCCAGCATGCATTGCGTGGTCAGGTAGATATCTGTCGGGAACTGGTCGGTATCCCAGCCCAGCAGAAGGTCCCCGGTATTAGCATCGATACTGCCCAGTGCCCCTTGAATCGATGAGTAAACCAGTTCGTGCATCATGGTATGCCCGGCCAGCGTTGCATGATTGGTTTCAATATTCAGCTTCACATGGTCCAGCAGATCATACGACCGCAGAAAGTTCAGACAGGCGGCAGCATCGAAGTCATACTGATGTTTGGTTGGCTCTTTCGGCTTCGGTTCGAACAGGAACTGCCCTTTGAAGCCAATCTTCTGGGCATGCTCTACTGCCATATGCATGAATCGGGCGAGATGATCGAGTTCCCGTTTCATGTCGGTATTGAACAGATTCATGTAGCCTTCGCGACCACCCCAGAAAACATAGTTTTCGCCTCCCAGTCGATGCGTGACTTCCATTGCTTTTTTGACCTGGGCGGCTCCGTAAGCGAAGACATCTGCGTTCGGGCTGGTGGCAGCTCCGTGCAGGAAGCGGGGATGGGAAAACATATTCGCTGTTCCCCACAGCAGTTTGATTCCGGTTTTTTCCTGGGCTTCCAGAAGTTTGTCGGCGATGCGGTCAAAATTCTCGTTGGCTTCTTTCAGCGTGTCCCCATCGGGAGAGACATCTTTGTCATGAAAACAGTAATAGGGAGCCTGCAGCTTTTCGAAGAATTCAAAAGCAACATCGACCCGCTTCAGCGCATTTTCGACTGAGTTCGAGCCATCATCCCACGGACGCTGCAAAGTACCTGCCCCGAAGGGATCACTGCCGGTACCGCGGAATGTATGCCAGTAACAGACACTGAACCGCAACAGATCCCGCATCGACTGCCCTTCGATCTGCTCATCTGGGTTGTAATGTTTGAATGCGAGGGGATTCTTGCTTTCCGGGCCTTCGTACTCGATTCGGGGGACGTCTGCAAAGTATTCCATGGGGCGCACCTGTCATGTGGTTAAAACGTTTAAAGACAATCACTTCAAACAAAGATTCTAAACAGAAAATCCCTTCGAGAGTAGGCTCGGAAGCTTATTGAACAAACATTACGAATGGATTTTCAAAGTGATCTTGCCTCAATTTTCTCAATCTGGGAAACTGGGCAGTTGAAGTACCATTTCCAAGTTCCCCTGCACTTTTCCCTTCCATGGCGGAGAGGGGCTTTCGCTCTGAAATCTGCCTGACGATCCTGTTAATTTTGCGTACAGCAGCCAGAATGGCGTCAATCAGCAATGAGCTGTAACCTTCTGAAATTTATTGGCTTATGTCTGCTATGCACCAGTTGTGCATCTGGCCTGTCTCAACCTGCGCCGATGCAGGCCTCTAACCCGATCCAGATCTCAGGAAATAACCAGGACGTCGTCTGGGAACGGATAGTCGATACCATCCACAACTACAAATTCGCCATCGCCAAAGAGAACAAGCTGGATGGCCGCATCGAAACCGAATACAAAGTCGGCGCCAACCTGCTTGAGCCCTGGCACGGTGATTCGGTCGGCTTTGATAACCGTCTGGAAAGCACGCTGCAGTCCATCCGCCGCAGAGTATTCGTCAGTGTCACCCCGATCGAGGGAGGGTACCTGCTCGGAGTGGAAGCGTTCAAGGAAATCGAGGACGTAACTACCCCCACCGCCAGTGCGCCTGGCGGCGCCACGTTTCAACAGGAACTCAGCCTGAGACGTGATTTGAACCTGGTCGAAGAACGCAGCAACCCGGATGGCTGGATCCCTCTGGGGAGAGACCCGGCCCTCGAGCAGGACATTCTGGAAAGCCTGCAGATCGCATTCTCGCAGTAAACCTGAAAAAAACGGGAACAGTAGCGCAACTGATAGCAGGCATATACTCCCGGGATCAGGCTTATTTACACAGAATCAACTTGCCGTTCTGTGTGATTCGCAACCGATAAGTCGTCTCGCCATGCTGGATCAGGACTTCCTGCTTTCCATTCAAAATGGCATCGGATTCAATGACATCAGTTGGGGTTTCTTCTTGCGCATTGGTAGCGGTAGCCGGGCGTTCAAGCTTCTCTGATTCGCTCATAATTAGGTTCATGTTACTCAACAAAGTGAATTTTGTATTTCGCAATTCAATACGCCCCCGGCAGTGGATCGTACAGATTCCCACTCCCGAATGAATTGCCCATCATCAGTACAGCTGTCAGCTAAGTTTTTTCTTTTCCCAGGAACACATCCGAAAAAAGTATGCTTTCTGAGAGAGAGTTGCTTGCTTCCAGCACAACTGACGGCTAACATAATGAACCTGAGACTCAATGTCAACTGGGACTGATTATCCTGTCTCAGAGAATTTACTGATAATTTCGGCAAGACGGCTATCACTCAGATCACGAGGCGATCTGATTTGTACGTTGCATACCACATGTACACGAGCACGTTGCCTGAATCTTTTTTACTGGAAAGAAGAGAAATGGCGCAACGTTCTCAAGAGAGCCGAATGTTCGGCAGACGTGGTTTTACGTTAATTGAGCTTCTGGTGGTGATCGCCATCATTGCGATTCTGATCGCTCTGCTGCTCCCCGCCGTCCAGCAGGCCCGCGAAGCTGCCCGCCGCAGCCAGTGCAAAAACAATCTGAAACAGATTGGTCTGGCTCTGCATAACTACCTGAGTGCTTATACCGCGTTTCCTCCCGCTTTCTGTGCTGGTCCTGGCGGAGGAACTTTCACTGAAGGTGGTCAGTGGTCGATTCACGCTCGCATCCTTCCCTTTGCGGATGGAGCGAATCTGTTCAATAACATTGACTTCACACGCAGCTATGAGAATCAGAGCGATCCTTCGATCGCCTACACCCGCATTCCCTTCCTGCTCTGCCCCAGTGAAGTGAATGACAAAATTCGTCCCGATTCTTCAGGCAACCCCGAACATTACCCCATCAGCTATGGTTACAACGGGGGTACCTGGCGTGTCTTTACTAACTCCAGCCTGAGTGGCGGAGACGGTGCGTTCTTTCCGAACAGTAAAACGAAACCACGTGACTTCACAGACGGAACCAGCAACACGCTCTGTTTTGCAGAGGTAAAAGCATTTACCGCTTATAACCGCGATGGAGATGCAGGCACTTCTACCGTGCCCAGTGTCGCCGGTGATGTGGAAGCCCTGATCAGTGGGGGCGGTTCCAATAAAGCCAATAGTGGCCACACAGAATGGGTCGATGGTCGCGTCCACCAGACCGGTTTTACTACTACATTGCCCCCCAATACCAAAGTTGCTGTCCCCGGTGCAGGTGGCGGCGCCATCGATGCGGGTGACTACACGTCCTGCCGGGAAGCCAAAAGCTGCACCGGTCCCACCTACGCTGCTGTCACAGCACGCAGCTATCACATTGGGACCGTACACGCCCTGATGGTAGATGGTGCAGTCCGATCCATCAGCGAAAATATCGACCTGGGCACCTATCGTGCCCTGAGCACCCGTAGCGGTGGAGAAGTTATCGGCGAGTTCTAAACCAGCTAAAGACTGACCGGCAAAATTCAGATTCTATTCCAAACGGTCCTGAGTGTTTTACTCAGGGCCGTTTTTTATTTTTCGCCATCCGTTGATTTAACAGAAGCTTTCCTGCCAGACCGTAACAGTGTCATGATCTCATGCAGCCCTAATATCTTCGCCAGCTGCAGGTAAATTACAACAGCGGTGATAACGGGAACCAGCACACGCAGCAGGCGATAACGAAATAAATCAACAGTGGGCAGTAACTGTAATTCGATCAGGATGATCGCAGACATCACTGCGGTCGCCAGGCTGGCCCGCCAGCTAGTGTTGAACAGTTTCGCATAATCGATCTGCCCCACCTTCTCCCTGATCAGCCACAGACAGAGGCCCGTCTGAATCATAGCGGCCATTGATGTGGCCAGTGCCAGCCCCCTACCCTTGAGCCACCAGATCAGCGCCAGATTCAACAGCAGATTGCAGATTACGACCACCACCCCAATTCGTACCGGCGTACGGGTATCTCCGATGGCATAGAATCCTCGATTCAAAATCAGGACCGCCATAAAAGCAAACACGCCGATGCCATAAAAGCGAATCATCTCTGCCGTCTGCAGGGCATCAAACTGATCAAAGTCACCATACTGAAACAGCAGCGAAGAAAGCGGCTGTGCCATCAGCACCAGTCCCAGGCTGGCGGGGAGCCCTACACCAATCACAAGTTGCAGTCCCAGCAGTAAATCTCGTCGTAACAGATGATGGTCGTTCCGTTCTGCATGCCTGGATAACTGAGGATAGAGCACGGTTCCCAGGGCGACTCCAAACACTCCCAGGGGGAACTGATACATTCGCTGTCCGAAATAAAGTGCCGAGGCGGTTCCCGATTCAAAGATCTGCCAGACCGCGGGGCTGGCTCCTGTCGCGTAAATCCCCTCTGGTCGGGCCAGGCCCCACGCCAGACAGCTGTCGATCAGCGTGTTCAACTGCGTAATCGACAGGCCGACCACAATCGGAGCCATGCTTTGGGCAATGGACTGTACCTGACCGAACCCGACTCCCCAATCCATATGTGGTCGGTAGCCCATCTGGCATAGCTTCCAGAAAGGCAGCACCAGTTGCACCACTCCGCCCAGCAGAATCGCGATGCAGATCGCAGTAATTTTGGCAGGAGCATCCGGCAGAAAGGGAGCGACCAGCCAGATCCCGGCCATCCAGCTCAGGTTCAGAATGGTCGGTAACAGGGCCGGTACTGAAAAATGGTTCAATGCATGCAGCGTCGCGTTGATCTGAGCTGCCAGACAGACCAGAATCAGATAAGGCAGCAGCAGCCCGGTCAGCCAGTACAACAATTGTGCTTCTGACTCCGGATTCCCTCTCCAGCTAAGCAGCACCAGAATGACTTCTGCACTGCCTACGAGTAATACGGAAACCACCATCAGCCAGAACAGGACCGCGGTCACCAGCTTCCAGGATGCTTCACGTCCGTTCTGCTCGAGTTCGCGGATATAGGTGGGAAGAAAGGCCGTAGAGAGTGCCCCTTCTCCTAACAGACGTCGCGTCAGGTTGGGCAGTTTAAAAGCGACAGAAAACGAGTCCATGATTGGACCGTTGCCAAAGAGGGTTGCCATACCGATATCGCGAACCATCCCCAGCACGCGGCTTAACAGCGTCAGCAGACTAACAGTTCGTAGTCCTGCGAACAGCCCGCGCGTATGGTCAGATGCAACCACCTGAGCTTGATTTTCCTGGACAGGTCCAGGTGGCGCAGAATCATCCATAATTCAAATGAGAAATCAGGACAGTACCGGCTCGAGTCGTGCAGAGTTGATATCGATCATTTTCAAGATCTCAAGTACACGCTCCATGGGCAGATTCCACTCTCTGGCCCAGATAATAATGTCCAGATTCTCCATCCGCAGCCAGAAGATTCGATCCAGAATCCGATCTGCCAGCAGATCATTCTCCAGTTGAAGAGACTTCAAAAAACCGAAACGGGTATCACTGAATTCTTGCCAGCATCGATTTCCCAAAAGATGCTCAATTTTCTTCCCGATGCAAAAGTAATACCAATGATTTGCATACCAGTCAGAAATAGCAAGCGTACCCAGATCAAAGCCATTCTTTTGGCTTTCGATCCATTTGTGGCGTTCCGCTTCTAGAGGAGCTTCCTCATAGATGCTGGAGGCCGTAGACGGATCCAAGAGTTCGGACGACATGCTTCACCTCAATGTGCGTCTGCGATCCCAATAGAAGAAGTACGAAACTTTGTCAGTCGCTGCCAGGTTCCAACAGCGTTAATGAGCTTCGCAAAAACCTTAGTAACATAGTGTTATACCCCCGCGGAATATTCCAGGCAAGATTCATTTCCGGGAGAAATCAGATTTTTGAAAGGAAGTTTAAGAAGAGGCGAGCAGGCGTCAAGTGCCTGTCAGTCCCCTTTTTACTCAAAAAACTCAGGCACAGCCGCTGAGCAGAAACAGCAGTTGCTCCAGTTCCAGCCGGGGGTCCAGGCGGCTGTTGCCTTTCAGATTTAAATCGGCGTCCAGCAGCCATTGACCTATTTTTTCCGCCCGCTGCCGGGTCAGTCTTCGCAGGTAACGGTCAGACGAATCGATGTCCCGCGGGAAGACTCCCGACTCCTTGAGCGCCTGCCTCAACGGGGTCCCCTGCACCGCCAGTTGCGTGGCCTTAAAGTACTTGCGCCAAACGAAGTTGAGCCCCCCCAGGATTTTCTGGGGCGCCTCGCCGGCCACCAGCAGATTATCCAGGTATTTCAAAGCTGCTCCGACATTTCCGTCTCGCACGGCGTCGGTCATCGCCCAAGTCGTCTCTGCTTTCCAGCCTCCGACAACAGCGCGAATATCATCTGGACTAATGCGTGCCGCCTCTCCCACAAAGGTGGCGAGCTTGGAGAGTTCCTGATGAATCTGTCCACAATGGGTTCCCACGAGTTCGACCAGCAGCAGCGAAGCTTCTCGCGAAATCTGTTTCTGATGGACCTGTTCTGCAGTATCTGCGATCCATTTTGCCAGTTGGCTCCCCTTGAGCTCCTTGCATTCCAGATCCAGACCGATCTTCGCGACAGTCTTGGCGAGTTTGGTCGACTTATTCCACGATTTGACGTCCAGAATCAGCAGCGAACTCTTCGAGGGTGCTTCCAGGTATTTTTCCAGTCGCGAGCGGAACGCGGAGACAAACTTCTCTGCCTCATCCACGATCACCAGCCGCTGATCGCCCCACATAGAGACGGTTTTCAGTTCGTCAAACAGGGTGGATGGGGGGAGCTCTTTTTCCAGCCGCTTCCCGTCGAAACGCGTGATGCTGGTGTCCTCTTCCTCGCCCAGCACAATCGGCTCGATCGCATGAATCGCTTCCTGTTTCATGTACCGATCATCACCGTGAAGGACCACAATCGGTCCCAGCGTGTGCTGCTCGGGGCTTAACAGAAACTCGGTGACATGCAGGGGCATCGCTAACTCTTATTGACCGGAAACCGCGGGATCACATACATTCACACTTCTGGAGCGGCAATATTGAAAACCATTCCAGAGTATTTACGAAATCTATTACACTCCATTTAGCAGCGAATTTCGAGTGCCCCCGGCACCGGTTCCTGCATTTTGAGTAAAACCAGGCGGGGAACAGACCGATTTCCGAGGATCCGGCAGATCAATTTGAACAGGCATCGAGTCAGTCTTCTCACCTGCTGCACCAGGCGCATGCGCAACCACCGCTCCCCAAACTCCTGCAGCAAGCAGAACTGTTCTTCCAGTGCCCCGGCGAGAAGTATCCGATCTCCAAAGCGATTCACCTTTCGCGTCTGGCTGCCTTTTATCCCAAGTGCCGCGACTGTCCTCACAACCAGATCACCGGAAACCTTTCTCCGCAGACGGTTAAACGCCTGCATCAGACTCAGCAGGCGCGAGGCACTGCGCCCGACCTGTTTACAGCTGAAGGAGTACGTGGCGTTTATCTGAATCAAATCGACCGCACACAGGCCGCTCACCTGGCCGGCGCCTTCTCGCACCTGCTCTGGGAGAGCCTCCCGCTGAAAGGGTTAGCCCCGGATTCCAAAACCGCCCACTCCCGAAGATCGTCTGCTCCCTCCAGAGAACAACCTCGGCCCGAAAAGAGTCGCGGACCCTGCGTTGTCATTGGGTTCGATGAACGACCTTCGTCACCCGACATCATTACCGGCGTTGCGGGAGCACTTCGTCGAAACGGCTGCCGGGTGATTGATCTGGGTCTCACAGTACCTGCAATCCTCGCTTATGCCACCTCGCATCTGCAGGCCCAGGGCGCGATCATGGTCACCGGTTCCCACTGTGGTCCGTCCAGTACCGGACTCGAATTTTTACTTGAACAGTCCCAGCCTGTCTCCCGGGGATTCCGCCTCGAACGCATCCAGGAGATCGCTGAGCAGGGTTACGGTCGTGCATCACGACAGCCGGGTTCTCAGCGTACCTTCCACCCCATGGAAACATACCGCAGCCAGTTCCTGAAACACTTTCACGCCCTGCGACCGTTGAAAATCGCGGTCGCCTGTTCCCTCAGACTGGTCCGGGAAACCCTCGATTCCCTGTTCGATAAGCTCCCCTGCCAGCTCTCCTGGGTCGACATTCCACATCAGAAGCGGAACCTGCTCGATCCCGACGATTCAGATGTCCGCAAAATGCAGCAGTACCTCGAAACCCACACCTGCGACCTGGGTCTGCTGATCGACGACGACAGCCGCCAGACCGCGTTCTTCAGCGAGACAGGTGAGTTACTCCCCAATTACGCCGTCACCCGGTTGCTGATGCAGGCCCTGGCCGCCGAACAGTCAGAGGCCGTCTTCGTGCTCGATCAGATCAGCCGGGAACAGCAGACAGAGCTCCCTGCAGACTGGAACCTGCACACACATAGGGGAACGCTGGCAGACAGCTATTTTCAGATGCAGCAACACAGGGCCGTTTACGCTGCCGATCACAGTGGATATCATTGGTTCCGGGAAACCGTCCCCACCTGCGATGCCATTTTGACGCTGGCTCATGTCCTGGCTGCCTTGAGCTTCAGCGATGCACCCGTCAGCGAACTTCTCTCTTCCACAGACGAAGAGACACCCTGACAGCCTGCGGATCTGCTGCTGTGACTAACCCGGAAACACCGTCCTCTGCGTACATACACGTCCCTTTCTGCCAGCACCGCTGCGGCTACTGTGACTTTACGCTCGTTGCCCGCAAGGACCACCTGATCGACGACTATCTGGCTGCCATGGAACAACAGTTCGCGACAGTCGAACCGGGCACCGAACTGCAGACCCTCTTCCTGGGAGGGGGCACTCCCACTCATCTCAGCATTGAACAACTGGAACGACTCTTTTCCGCCCTCTTCAACCGGTTTCGTCTGGCGGACGATTGCGAATTCAGCATTGAAGCCAATCCACTGAATCTGAGCATTGAGAAAATCGACTTCCTCAAGCAGCGTGGCGTCAACCGGGTCAGCCTCGGCGTCCAGTCCTTTCACTCCGAGATACTCACCTTCCTGGAGCGGGATCATCAACCCGAGCAGATCTTCGAAATCGTGCAGAACCTGCAGGCCCGCATTCCCAATACCAGCCTCGATCTGATCTTCGCGGTCCCCGGTCAAAGCCTGTCGGACTGGGAGTCCTCCCTGGCCGATGCCGTCGGTCTCGGAATTCCCCACCTCTCGACCTACGGCCTGACCATCGAGAAGGGAACCTCGTTCTGGAGTCGCCAGCAGTCGGGGCTCTTCGATTTACCCGCGGATGACCTGGCCGGCAGCATGTATGAATTTTCGCTGGACTATCTGGGCTCCCGGGGACTGCAGCATTACGAGATTTCAAACTTCGCCCGCCCGGGGTTCGAATGTCGCCACAATGAAGTCTACTGGACCGGCTATCCCTACTTTGGTTTTGGTCCCGGTGCAGCCAGTTACCTGAATGGTGTTCGCCGCCAGAATCACCGCAGTGTCACTACCTGGCTCAAGCATGTCGCCGCCGGTGAGTGTCCGATCGCGGAACAGGAAGAACTCGATCCCGAATCCCGAGCCCGCGAGGCAATCATCTTCGGTCTCCGGCGTCGCGTCGGCATCGATCTCGCTGAGTTCGCATCCCGCTACGGTTTCTCAATTCCGGAACTGGCGGAATCCGCGATTGAGAGAAATATCGCTGCGGGACTACTGGAACAGACCGAAACCCACCTGCGGCTCACCCAGGCCGGTTGCCTGCTCGCCGATTCCGTGGTGGTCGATTTCCTCTGATCACGCGAGACTCAGTGCCCCTGGTATTCCTGAGTCACCTGGACCGTATACTTGCCAGGAAACTTCGTCCAGCCATTCTCCATCTGGCTCCCCAGAATTTCGAACTGCAGTGTTCCTTTCGGCACCAGGAAGTACAGCCCCCCGTCATAGTCATCATGCACGCAGGGAAAAACCCGATTATTAACGCGGGCTTCCATATGATAACCCAGTCCGCCGATCAACGAGTTCAAACCGATTGTGTTTCGATAGTTGATCAGGTCCGGCATCGGTCCGCCTTCCTGCAGGAAGCGATTCCAGTCCGTATAAAAAGCTGCGAGCTGACTCTGCAATTCTGTGTAGCGTGGCTGATCGAGTTGCGTGCCATGCTGCTTGATGTATTCCAGCAGTGCCGGATCGCCCGTTAAATCGACGCGAACGATTTCCGTTTTCGCGCCCGGCTTCAGACGAACTTTCAATCCGCCCTGTTCCGGACCAAAGAACGTCATCTCCATCAGGTCGCTCTGCACCCGACGTGGCGTCTCTTTAAAACTGTTATTCACCGCCTGGATCACATCCTCAGACAGTCCCAGATCCGATGTTTTCTGCAGTTGCTCCAGGCTCGCATCTTCCGGACTCAGCCGGGCTCCGACAAGATTCCCTTCCAGCCGTGGACCATAGGTGTAATAGAAATAGCCGGCTGCGCCGAGCATCAGCCCGAAGCAGAGAATGATCAGTAGAATGGGACCCACGTTCGACCTGCGTCGTTTCCGCAGATACTGGGCTGTCGCGGTCGATAAAGGTCGTTGTTGAACCGCAACGGAATCACCTGCCGGTGGTGCGGCTTCCTGTGATGCTCCTGCCGGTGCATCCATGGCGGGAGCCTGCGTTTGAGAAACCGCCTGCGTTTCCTGGGCGGCAGGGGCAGCCTGCTCGCTCATGGCGAATGGATTGGGAATCACAAGCTTCGTGCCGCAACGGGGGCAATCCCCCTGTTTGCCTGCGGAAGCATCGGGAACCTTCAACGTGGAAGTACAGTACGGACAATCAAATTGTATTGCCATGTCTCAACTCAATGTTATGTCTGGGTTTATATATTCGGGACGAACGGGGAAGGCGTTCGTACTTCCGTCTGATTGAGGCGCAAACGTTGGGTGGGAACTCAGGAGCGTCAGTATCAATTATAAGGATATTCAGTCCGAAGACCAGACTGTTTTTCAGCAGGAAACCGCATTCGTGAAGGGCGAGAACCGGTTATTTCAATGATTCGAGATATGCCAGCAGATGAGCGGCCTGCTCGGCTGTCAGGTCACGGAGTAACTGGTCGGGCATCAGCGATTTCTTCTGCATCACCACAGTTTCCACATCCTGCACCGGGATCTCCAGAAGTTCGTTTTTGGCATCCTTCAACACCACGCCCGCATCGTCTCTACGGACCAGCAGCCCACTGACCACCTTGCCCGAACGCAGCTCGACCACGCAGGTAAAATATTTCTCATCGATTTTTTTCGATGGTTCAATAATATTCTCCAGCAGCTCCTGCCGTGAAAGTTTCTTGCCAATCTGGGTCAGGTCAGGGCCGAGCTCTTTGCCATGCTGATGCACACGATGACAATTCCGGCACTGCAGTCCCGCCATCTCCATGAACAGTCGCTTCCCTTCCCGCGAATCTCCCGGCAATGAAAGCAGCGCCCGATGGTCGATGTTCTGCCCCAGCCGTTTTACCCGCTGATCCTCAGGCAGGAATCGTTCAAACAAATCACGCACCAGTGGATTCTCACCCTGCGTCGCCAGCCGTACGATCTGCTTCTGCGTGTCCTCCGACATCGGTTGTCGATCCAGGGCGTTCAAGAGCATCAGCCCTCCGCTGGTAGTTCCGAGAACTTCCTGTAGTTTCTGTCCGGAAAAATCCTGATCTTCAATCTGTATCGCGTCTTCCAACAGATTCACCTGTCGGTTCCGCTGACGTGCGATTTCGAACTGCAACTCATGCGGACGCGTAGGCAGTCGTTCGATCCATTCCTGAATTAACCGGGTCCCTTCGACATCAACAATCGATGAACCCGAATAAGGCATCCGCCCTTTTCCCAGTTTGCTCATGCGATAGAGTAACACCGATCGGAACGGATCGCCCGGAGCAATCACTTCTGCTCCGAGAATCTCAAACTTCCCCTGGGTGGGTGTCACTCCTACCGCTTTCATCGCTTCCAGATCGAAAGAGGCATCGAGTTCAATCGTCGAACCGCCTCCGCCGTTATTGCGATGACAGTGTCTGCAGTTCGCATGCAAGTAAGATCGGGCCCGCAGGTTCAACGCTGCCGCGGTGTTGTGTGGATCCACCAGATAATGTGCCTTAGTCCCCTTTGATTCATTCCACACCGATTCGGGCAGCACCTTGATGTGCGCCAGAGCCCGCAACTGATTGTCGACGATATCACCGAATTTTCGTTCCCGGTTGAGTTGTGCTTCTTCGAAGGAAAGCACCGACAAATAATTCTGGTAGGGTGTATGACAGACCGCACACTCCGCCCGACTGGAAACCCGCCACTCGTAGTTCAGTTTTCCGTCCGGATGGCCCGCATCGGTTATCTCCAGTTTGATGCTGTCGCCTTCAGTGGGGACCAGAGTCGCATCGGTCTGATCTTCGTTCCAGCGATAGGAATATCCCTGCCAGCGGGCCCCGTTGAAGTGTAACAGCTGTGTTTCGAGCCGCAGGGCCGTCTGCGGATTCCCCCGCTCCGTCTCCAGCGAAATGGTTTTGACCAGCACCGTATCTTTGGGAAAATTCCAGAACCGTTTCTGCACGACTTCAATCGTGGTATCAGGAGGCAAGGCGATGAAGCGTTCGGCAGTCGCGTAGTCCGCCCAGGCAGGTGCATTGATTTCGTATGGTATCACACCCGCGGCCACCTGATGCTTTTCGGTTGATTCGAATAAACCGGTCTGGCTCAATCGGGTCGGGAAATCCGGATTATGATCGGACTCCTTAATTGGCGCCAGCCGATGAAAGGCGCCTCCTTCAATGTCAACGATGTAAACTTCGCCCGCATCATCGATGGCAAAGGCGGTTACTTTCAACGTCGAGTTCGCCAGCTCCTGATGCCAGTTGACCCGTTGATTTTCATAACGCAACCCCCACAGTTTTCCCGTGGAATAGTCACCGTAGATGTAAGTATCTTTCAGATCCGGCAGGCGCGTGCCTCCATAAAAGTAGCCCCCTGTAATCGAACGGGCTTCGCGATGCGAATGGGCAATCGTGGGTGGCAGAATGGGCGTCGGTCCCAGCTGATTCCCCGGCTTGACCGGCTGGCGGCCTTCTTTGATACTCCAGCCATAGTTACCGCCCTTTTCGACGCGATAGACGAGTTCCCACAGTTCCCAGCCGACATCGCCCACCCATAAATCACCGCTCTTGGGGTCGAAGCACATCTTCCACGGATTACGAAAGCCGAACGCCCAGATTTCAGGCCGCACGTTCGGCAGTTTCACGAACGGATTATCAACGGGAATCGCATAAGGCAGATCCTGACTGCGTTGATCGACGTCGATTCGCAGCACACAGGAGAGCAGGTTGCTCACATCCTGTCCGGCATTATGAATGTCCGGCGGTGAAGCGGGTCCGCCATCACCTGTTGAGATATAAAGATAGCCATCTGGTCCAAACCGCAGGCAGCCACCATTGTGTCCGCCCGACAGCCACTCAATCAAAGTCTCTTCCGATTCCGGATTGCAGTGCAGCCGATTTGCATCCTGTACCTTAAACCGCGAGACCCGCGTCCCTTCGGGCAGGCCTGGCTTCAAAACGTAGCAGATATAAACATATCCGTTTTCTTCAAAGCGGGGATGAAATGCCATCCCGTAAATTTCATTCAGTTCGGGGACATGCTGCTTGAGATCCAGAAAGAGTTCGGTTTCGGAAGTCCCCTGATCCTGGTAATCGAAGGAAAAGATCTTCCCCTTGCGCTCGGCAACAAAAAAGCGTTTCATACCTGGCGCGGTCGCAACCACCAGGGGTTGATTGAATTTCAACTGGGGAAAGGCCCGCTCGGTTTCGTAAGGCAATGCGGGATCGGGGCTCCCCTGCACCTTTGAAGTCGTCCAGGGAATCCGTTCCTCGATCCCGTACTGGGCATCCTGCGCCTGCAGACGTCCCTGCAGGCAAAAGATGGCCGTCAGGACCAGTGACCAGACTAACCAGACTCGGGAATCAGACTTTTTTCCAGGGGCCTTCATGCAGAGCAGTCCTCTTCTTCTGTGAGAGATGCAGGAGCCCGTCTTCGCCCCCGCTGAATGGATCCTTCGTCGCATCCTCTGATACTATTCAACCTGCTGTCCCCACCGAATGCAATTCCGAATGCCGCTTCGCGCTGCGGAACACGGATCTTTTCCACCCGGTTCTCAAATGTGAACCGGCGGTTACCGCATGTTAACCGGATCCACATCGATGATATATTCGATCCCCTTTTCCCGAGGCAGTTTGGGATCCACTTCCCGCCACAGTTGCAGAATCTCTTCCACATTCACCGCAGCCAGCTGGAAATGGTAGCGAAAATATTTCTTCAGCCTGATAATCGGCGCCGGAGCCGGTCCCAGAATCTGCACACTCAGTTTCCGTTCTTCTGCGGCATCATGGAGAATCTCGGCAATCAGTCGGGCGAACTTTTCCACATGCTCTTCGTGGGGACCACGTAGAATCACCCGGGCGTAATGCGAAAAAGGAGGTGCGAGCATCTCTTTACGGTGCCCCAGCTCCAACCGGGCAAACCCCAGGAAGTCATGCTCCGCGGCTTTGACGATGGCGGGCTCGGCCGGCGAGGTTGTCTGCACAAACACGCGTCCCCCCTGCATGCCCCGTCCCGTACGTCCGGCGACCTGCGCAATCAACTGAAACGTCCGTTCCGAAGCAAACAGATCGGGTTGATGCAGCATCGTATCCGCGTCGATCACGCCCACGAGCGTTACGTTCGGGAAGTCGAGCCCTTTCGCAATCATCTGTGTTCCCAGCAGGATATCGACCTCACCCGCGGCGAAGGCATTGAGCACCTTCGCATGACTGCCGACACCCCGCATGGTATCGCTGTCCATTCGCTTGCAGGTGTAATTGGGAAACTTCGCTTTGACCTCTTCCTCCAGTCGTTGTGTCCCGGTACCCACATACCGCAGTCCCGGTGCCCCACAACTGGGACAGTGCGTTGGCGGCTTGCTGGAAAAATCGCAGCTGTGACAGACCGCAAGGCTCTTATCCCGATGCCAGGTCAGTGAGATCTCACAGTGCGGACACTTCACCGAGTTTCCACACCCTTTACACCACAGTGCCGGCGAATAGCCGCGGAGATTCAGGAATAGAATCACCTGCCCACCCGCTTCGAGTGCGTGCTGCATGCCCGTGAAAAGTACACGTCCGAGCGACTCGTTTCGCCTGACCTGCACATCATTGCGAACATCGATGATATTCACACCGGGCATCGGCAGATTATTGACCCGCTTAGGCATCGAGATCAGCGTGTCTTTCTTCTCAATGACCCGCAGCCAGGAATTCAACGTGGGCGTCGCCGACCCCAGAATCAAAGGAACCTTCTCCAGTTCGGAACGTTTTCGCGCCACTTCGCGGGCATGATAACGGGGCGCGGTCTCCTGCTTGAAACTGGTCTCGTGCTCTTCATCAATGATGATCAGCCCCAGATGTGGTGCGGGAGCAAACACGGCACTCCGGGCTCCCACAATCACCTGCACCTTACCGGCCGCGATATTCTGCCAGTGGTAATGACGGTCGCTGTCACTCAAATGACTGTGCAGCACCGCCACCGAATCGAAGCGGGAACGAAATCGCTGAATCGCCTGCGGGGTCAGACTGATTTCGGGAACGAGAACAATCGCCTGCTGACCATAGCTGACGACTTCGCGGATCGCCTGGATGTAAACTTCGGTCTTACCACTGCCTGTCACGCCCTGCAGGACGAACGTTTCGCTCCGCTGCCCCCGGATCGCGGACAGAATCTGATCCAGCGCCATCCGCTGGTCCCGGTTCAACTGCAGATCGTCCTGCTTGGTGATGTGTGCGTAAGCCGCATCGTCGCCATTTTCGAAATGCTGTACCCGTTTCTGATGACTGCGAATCAAGGTCTTCTTTTTCAGAGTCTGAACCGGGCCGGAACCACAGCCGGCGGCGGCCATGACTTGATCCATCGTCAGTGGCTGGTCGGCAGATTTAAGTGCATCGTAGACGGCCCGCTGTTTGGCCGGCAGCCGTTCGATTTCTTCAGGAATGTTTCTCCCCTGTAGTGCACGCGGATCGGTCAGTTCAAACACCGTCACCATCCGGGTGCCCGCCTGATTCTTGACGCCGGCAGGAACGACACAGTCCAGCACCTGCCCCCAACTGCACAGGTAGCGGTCGGCAATCCAGCGGGTCAATTTTAGCATCTTGGCGCTGAACAACGGGCGGCTGTCCAGAATGGTATCGACCGACTTCAGACGCACACTGGGCTGATCTTCATCCGCAGGTCCCACGCCCACACAATAGCCGGGCGAGAGCTGATTCCCCCGACCAAAGGGGACCTGCACCCGATGTCCGGGCTTGAGCAACGGGCGCATCGACTCCGGCACCAGGTAATGAAACACGCGGTCCACCGGTCGGTTCAGAACGATTTGTGCCAGATACAGATTCTGTGAATTCCGCTCCCAGGGCATCGGGTTTTCGGGGAGCTCTTCATCTTCAAACAGGCTCTGTTGCTTCGGTTTACTCATACAGCCAGCAGGATATACTAGGGAAAAGGTCAAATCGTTTTGTAACTCTTTGACAGCGGTAACTCAACAAACAAACTCGACTATCGAGCATTCGATACAAAAGATTCTTTCAGTGATGCCCCCTGCTCACTCAGCTCCTTTGCTGAAAGCCTCCGCTGAAAGATAGAAATGATTCACCGATGCGTATTGGAATTTTTGGAGGAACCTTCGATCCCATCCATAACGGTCACCTGCTTCTCGCCGAACAGTGCCGCGAACAGGCCGCACTGGATGAAGTCTGGCTGATCCCCGCCGGTTCTCCCCCGCACAAGGAAACAAAAGGCATTACGGCTGGGAAACAGCGGCGAGAAATGCTGGAGTTCGCGATCGCCGGCAACCCCAGCTTCGTCATTCAGGACCTGGAACTGCACCGCGACGGTCCCAGTTACACGGTAGATACGCTACGTCAACTCAAGGAATCCCACCCCGCCGACGACTTTTTCCTGATCATCGGAGCCGACTCTGTTCGCGACTTCCACACCTGGCGCGAGCCGGAAGCGATTCTGGAGCAGGCACACCTGATCGGCGTCAATCGCCCTAACATTAGTTTACCAGATCTCAGTAATCTGACAGACAAGCTCGGCGAGACGGTCATTACCAAAATCTCCTGGGTCACCATGCCCGGCATCGATCTCTCTTCCACCGACATCCGCCAGCGGATTCGCGAAAACAAAAGTGTCCGCTACATGATGCCGCGGGCAGTCGAAGTTTATATCCACAATAACAGGCTGTATTTAGACTGAGATTTCCCTAAACTGAGACTTAAACATCGCTTAAGACGGGTGAACCGTCTATAAATCAGTGCTGACTACTGGAAATTCCCGGTCAGTTTGATCAGAATTAGAACAGTAGACACGTACGGTGTGGAAATGGAACGATGCCAGTGAGCGCTCTACGGTGTTTATTACGGAAGGGAATGGATTACCAGCGTTGGATATTGCGCCCCAATTAAACCTGCCTGATTTATCTCACCAGACGAAACAGACGACTTCGCATGCCTGTCCCCGCACAGCAAAACGGATTCGAAATGGAACACCCGCCAGCGTGAATCATCATTCAGCCTGATCAACGGATCGAAAGAGTAAGGAAAACTTCGGCGTCATGGATTCGAAATCTTCAACCAAACTGAAAACGGATCAGGGAGAAGGAGCCTCACTTTCTGCCTTTGACTATCAGCCCCGCACCAGAATCGTCTTCGGTGGGGGAACCCTGAGCCGGTTGGGAGAACTCGCCGTCGAACAGGGCGCAAAACATGTCCTGCTGGTCACCGATAAAGGTCTCGCGGAAGCCGGTCACGAAGCCCGCGGCGTCGCTTCGCTCGAACAGGCAGGCGTCGAAATCACCATCTTTGACGACGTTCACGCCAACCCCACCACCGAAGACGTCGAACGCGGACTGGCCGTCGCCCGTCAGCAACCCATCGATCTCATCGTCGGCCTCGGAGGAGGCAGCAGTATGGATTGTGCCAAGGGCATCAACTTCCTGCTCACCAACGGCGGCAAAATGGAAGACTACTGGGGAGTCGGCAAAGCCTCGAAACCGATGCTCCCCCTGATCGCGGTTCCCACCACCGCTGGAACCGGCAGTGAAGCTCAGTCGTTCGCCGTCATCGCGCATCCCGAAACACACATGAAGATTGCCTGCGGCGATAAAAAAGCGGCCTGCCGCGTCGCCATCCTCGATCCCGAACTCACGCTGACCATGCCCCGCTCGGTCACCCACGTCACCGGCATCGATGCCCTCAGCCACGCTCTCGAAACCTACGTCACCAAACCCCGCAATGAAATCTCGCGACTCTTCAGCCGTCGCGCCTGGTCTCTGCTCGCTCATAGTTTCCCCCAGGTTCTCAATACCCCCGATGACCTCACCGCCCGCGGCAATATGCAGCTGGGAGCCCACTTCGCCGGAGCCGCCATCGAAAATTCGATGCTCGGTGCCACACACGCTCTCGCGAACCCTCTCTCGGCACATTTTGGTCTCACACACGGCGTCGCCATCGGCATCATGCTCCCTCATGTAATCCGTTTTAATGCGGAACTGGTCGGCGAGCATTACTCGCAGCTCGCGTCCGACATCGGTCTCTGCGACCAACACGATCCCGCGGGTCCGGGCCTGCTGGCCGAACACATCCAGTCCCTTGTTTCATTAGCCGGAGCCCCGACCACACTCACTGAATGTGAAGTCGACACCGGCCTGTTCGATCAGTTGGCCGAAGAAGCCTCCCGACAGTGGACCGGGAACTTCAACCCCCGCCCTGTCGATCAGTCCTCTTTACGGGAATTGTATGAATGCGCGTATTAAAGCGAAATCAATCGAACCACCTCCCTTCCCGGATCGCAGCTGTAGCACTCTGCCTGATCGCATTCAGTCTGTCTCTGTCTGCTGCTGAGAAACCCGCGGAAAACAAACCGGCCGCCAAAGCAGATGCCTCCGCGGTTCCTGCGCCACAGACCAACCCGGAAGACTGGCCCTCGTTCCGCAACGGGAACCTGCAGCAGGGCGTCGCGAAAACCACGCTCCCCGAGAAACTCGAACTGCTCTGGGAATACCCCTCGTCCGACGGCATCGCTTCCACAGCTGCCATCGTGGGCGACAAAGTCTACATGGCCGGCCTCAACGGCTTCGTGGAATGCCTCGAGCTCAAAACCGGAAAGCCGGTCTGGAAATATCGTTCGATTGAAAATCCCGATCCGAAAAAATTCGCCCCGGGTTTCAAGTCTTCGCCCCTGGTCACCGCCGATGGTGTTTACATCGGCGATGAAGACGGCGTTTTTCACGCCCTCCACCCCGCGACAGGCAAACAACTCTGGACCTTCAAAACCGACGCCGAAATCATCAGCAGCGCCAACATCACCGGCGATAAAATTCTGTTCGGCAGCTACGATAATTTCCTCTACTGCCTCAACGTCAAAGATGGTTCCCTCGCCTGGAAATTCGAGACCGACGGCTACGTGAACTGCTCCCCCGCGATTGTCGATCACTTCACCTTCGTCACTGGCTGTGACGAACAGCTTCGCGTGATCGATATTGATACCGGCAAACAGCACAGCCAGATGCCCTTGATGACCTACCTGATTGCCTCGCCCGCGATCTGGGAAGAAGACCTCTACGTCGGCACCTATGCCAGCGAGATCATCGCCGTCGACTGGAAAGACTCGAAAGTCGACTGGCGTTATAAAGATCCCAAAAAAGAGTATCCTTACCACTCCTCCGCCGCCATCACCGAGACGCACGTCGTCGCCGGGGGCCGCGATAAACAGGTTCACTGCGTCGAACGCAAAACCGGAAAACCCATCTGGAAATTCATGACACGGGGACGTGTCGACAGTTCTCCTGTAATTGTCGGCGACCGCGTCTTCGTCGGTTCCTCGGATGGTAACCTGTATGAGTTCGATCTGAAAGATGGTAAGAACCTCTGGAAAAAGAACTTAGGTGACGATATCACCGCTTCCCCGGCCATTGGCCAGGGACATCTGATCATCGGCACAGAATCCCGAAATGGCGCCTTGTATTGTTTCGGAAAGAAGTGACAATAAGAAAGACCCGTCAATTATCATCAAAACCGGTGGCAACATCGGTTTGCTGAACGACACAGAAAACACGTTGAGAGCATTATGGATCTGGAAACAACAGGCACTACCGAAATCGGCAGTTACTTTATCTCCAACTACCCCCCTTTTTCGCAGTGGAGGCAGGAATACGTCACCCGTATCCAGGAAGTCCTGCACCAGCCCCCCGATACCAGCATTCCGATGGGGCTCTATATCCATATCCCCTTCTGTCGTAAACGCTGTAAATTCTGCTACTTCCGCGTCTACGAAAAACAGAATGCCAAAACCATCGAACGCTACGTTCAAGCCCTGCAGAACGAGTTCGAAATGCTCAGCCAGGTCGAAGCCATCAAGGGACGCACCCTCGACTTCACCTACTTCGGCGGTGGAACTCCCTCTTATCTGAGTTCCAAACAGCTCCTTTCGGTCCGCGATCGGCTCTCCAGCCTGCTCAACTGGGAAACCGCCCAGGAAGTCACCTTCGAATGCGAGCCGGGGACCCTCAACCTGGAAAAAGTCAAAACCCTCAAAGAGATCGGCATCACCCGCATCTCGCTCGGCGTCGAGAGCTTCAACGACAAACTGCTCGAAGCCAACGGTCGCGCGCATCTCACCCCGGAAGTCTATAAAGCTTATGACTGGATCCAGCAGGTCGGCTTCCCCCAGGTCAACATCGACCTCATCGCCGGCATGATGGGTGAGACTGATGACAACTGGTCGGACGCCGTCGAAAAAGCCGCCGAGTTCAATCCGGATAACATCACCATCTACCAGATGGAACTCCCTCACAACACGATCATCTCCAAAGAGATGAAAGAGATGGGCATCGACTCCCCCATCGCCGACTGGAAAACCAAACGCCGCTGGATGAACGAGGCCATCGAAACCCTGCAGGGTAAAGGCTATCACCTCGCCAGCGGAAACGAACTCGTCAAAAACCCCGAAACAGATCGTTTCGTCTACCGCGACAATCTGTTCCGCGGCAACGACATCATCGCCACCGGGGTCTCTTCGTTCGGTCATATGCAGGGCGTGCATTATCAAAACCTCGATCGACTGGAAGACTATCTCGAAACCGTGGAAAGCGGCAAACTTCCCGTAAACCGCGCATTGGAACCCACCGAACACCAGCGGCTCATCCGCGAATTCATCCTGCAACTCAAAGAAGGACGCGTCCGTACCCAACCCTTCATGGACAAGTTCGGCGTCAATCTCACGGAAGAATTCTCCGAAGCACTCCAGAACCAGCAGAAAGCGGGCTACCTGAATTATGATGATTCCCAGGTCGAGTTGACCCGCAAAGGCATCCTGCAGGTCGACAGCCTGCTGACGGAGTATTTCGAACCGGAACACCGCATGGTAAGATACACCTAAGCAGCGGATCTCCGGATTCCTGTTCTCTCACATTGACCCTCCCCTGAATTAAAGAAGTTATGACCAAGTGAACCCACAAGACGAACTCGATGCACTTGTTAAACTGTTCCCGAACGAACAACGATTGTTCGAACGGGCCGAACACGTTTCTTCCGCGACCACTCCTGAGCCTTACAAATCCCTGCTCGCACATTACCACCACATGACCATCTCCATGGAGGAATATCACAAATCCCCCGTCGACGTCATCGTGCTGGATCAGAGACTCGATGAAAATGTATACAGCCGAAAAATCCTGCTCGTCAAAACAGGCACCGAACAGGTCGTCCAGTTCGGCATCGTGCGGTTCAATTTCGACTATGTCACCCAGGCCGTTAAGGACGAAATCCTCGCAGGCCAGATCCCTCTGGGACGCGTATTGATCAATCATAATGTATTACGACACGTAGACTTAGGTGCCGTCCTCCGTATCACCGCCGGACCGGGGCTTGCCAATGTCATGCACATTGAACCCGGCCAGGTAACCTATGGACGCCTGGCGACCATTTTTTGTAATCAGCAACCCGCAATTGACCTCTTGGAAGTTTCGGCTCCACTGCTATAACTCCTTAGCTCACAACACAAGACGGTCCTTTCAACTGTAGAGACAAAGGCTTTCCATGATTGATTCGAGTACAACAGAACAGCCTGAAATCGAAACCGAATACGACGTGATCATCATCGGGGCCGGCCCTGCCGGTACCGGTACCGGAGCCCTGCTCGCCGAACAGGGGCGCAAAACCCTCATCGTCGACCGTGCTCACTTCCCCCGCTTTCACGTCGGCGAATCGCTGATTCCGGAGACCTACTGGTCCCTCAAACGACTGGGGCTGGTCGAACAACTCAAACAGACCGCCTTCCCCAAAAAATTCAGCGTGCAGTTCGTCACCGATGAAGGTGTCGAAACCATGCCCTTCTACTTCCACGAATACAAAGACCACGAAAGCTCGCAGACCTGGCAGGTCCTCCGCGCCGAGTTCGATCAGATGCTCGCCGACAATGCACAGAAACAGGGAGCCACCATCCGTACCGGCACACAGGTTCTGGACCTGCTCACCGCAGGCGAACAGGTCACCGGCGTCCGGGTGAAACTCCCCAACCAGGAAACCCGCGAGATCAAAGCCAAACTCGTCGTCGATACCAGCGGCCAGTCCGCCTTCATCGTCAATCGGCTCAAACTCAAGCAGGCCGATCCGGTGCTCCGCAAGGGAACCGTCTGGGCTCACTTCAAAAACGCCCATAGAGACGAAGGCATCGACGAAGGCGCGACCATCATCCTGCAGACCGAAGGCAAACACTCCTGGTTCTGGTACATTCCACTCCCTGACAACGTTGTCAGCGTCGGCTGTACCGGCGACATGAACTACATGTTCGCCAAAGATCGGGGCACCAGTGAAGACATCTTCTGGCAGGAAGTTGAACGCTGCTCGGCCATCAAACGTCGCCTGGAACATGCCCAGCCTGACACCGAATTCATGACCACCAAGGACTTCTCCTACCATTCCTCGCAACCGGTCGGACCGGGCTGGATGCTCGCCGGCGACGCGCTCGGCTTCATCGATCCCGTCTACTCCAGCGGTGTTTTCCTGGCCCTCAAATCGGGTGAGCTCGTCGCCGACACCATTAACGAGGCTTTCGAAGCCGACGACTTCTCCGTTGAACGACTCAGCCAGTGGTACCCCGGCTATCGCGCCGGTGTCGAGAACTTCCGTAAACTCGTCTACGCCTTCTACACTCCCGGGTTCAGTTTCGGCAGCTTCCTCAGACAGTATCCGCAGTTCAAAACCAACCTCGTCGACATCCTCATCGGCGACGTCTTCAAACCTGAAGTCGCCGAGATGTTTACCGTCATGCAGGACGAAATCCCCGAACTCGCCATGACAGACGACTCCGAAGTCGCCATGAAGAAATAATTCTCCCGCCGGTCTGTCGCACAACAACACAGGCCGGCATTTTTTATGCGCCCGCCATCCATCGCTGCTGATCCAAGCACTGATCATATCCCCTCCCTGCGCCCCTGCTACCTGAATAAACTGAACTTGATTTGCCCGCCCCGAACCGTATGCTGGTTCCCTTCTGGCTCGCGCGCGAGGCGGGTCTGCGTGCACTGGAACAGCCGGAACCACTGACGCAATTTCACCTGAATCCCCGTCGCTTTTCATCTGCTGTTCACCGAAACCCATCGCACCAGTTCGCCATGTTCTCCCTCCCATGTTCAGGGCAGACCAGGACAAACCCCGGCCGAATAAGGACAAAATCCCGGACACACCAGGACAAAATCCGGCCACATCGGGACAAAATTCTGTCTTGCCCTCCCCGTGCGCTTCAGCAAAATCAAAACCGCGCGTAGGGGCAGTGCCTGTGTGCCTGCCCGCCGAACGACGATCCACCCGGTCCAGACTCCAATGGAATCCCATATACATCCTCCCCCTGAGCGGCAAGGTGCTACCCGCCGGTAATAAAGGTCGACTCCGATCCCAGTTCCAGCAACGATCCCCCTTCCCCTCAAAATACCGGGTAAACCCGAATGTAATTCGGGCCGAGCGCAGCGAGCAGGAAACTGACAGTGTTGCGTTCATGAAAGAAAATCCGGTTCGACAGCAAATCCACACTATACGAGAATAAAGTAAACACGCAGGGACCACGCCTGACCTGACTACCAGCAAACCAGCCACGATCACCAGCAGATCATACGCATTCTCACCCACCACCCGCAGATGAAAATCCGGAACCTCTCACTCCCCACAGCGCACAAAAAAAGCCCTGCTCCGGTCATCACCAGGGCAGGGCTCAGTTCACAATCGGGTGAACTTATTTCTTGTCTTTCTTATATTCGGGTGCTTTACCCAGCGGATACAGGTCCCATTTACGAACCCACATTTCCGCCATTTCGGTCTGCACCAGCAGCTTGCCATGATCGGGCTTGGCGTTGTAGCCGGCATTCACGACCACACCGTTAACCAGGTACTTGATCTTGCCGCCGTCGCAGATGACGTCCATCCGGGTCCACTCGCCGAATTCGCTTTCGACGTCGTCTTTACCACGGAAACCGACTTTGTCAGCCCAGTCAGGGTCACGGCCCCACCAGTTGATCCGGCCGGAGCTGAGAGTGATCTCTTCGCCATCTTTGTCCCAGACCTTTTCGCCGTCACGGTCTTTTTTGATCCTGGTCGTCAGCGAAGTCGGCAGTGTTTCGCCAGTCTTGGGATCTTTACCAGTCAGCACCAGAATATCACCCACGCCCCCTTCGATGATCTGGGCTTCGATGGATGCCATCCAGGTGTTGCCATAACCGCCGTCCGGACCGTGACAGTGAATCAGCACGCCCGAATCGCGGGCACGGTCTTCCCGTTTGCCCCAGGTCTTTTCGCCCCATTTGAATTCGATGACCATGTGGTAATCGCGGTAATCTTTCTTGGTGATCAGGCCGCCATAGCCGTCACCCAGAATGTGCAGCATGCCGTCCTTGACGGTGAAAATGTTCTTGGGATCTTCATATTCGGTTCCCCGGTTCCAGACATACAGTCCGTCCAGGTTCTTGCCGTTAAACAGATGAATCACACCATCTTTCGGCGTGACCACTTTGTCCCCTGCCTCTGCTCCCACGGTACAGACAGCAGCCAGACAGACACAGGTGATCGAGAGGAGTCGTTTCAAAACCATGTTTGCGCTTTCCTGAACTGGAGCACATTTCCAAAGCCCCGAGCCCCGGCCATGTGCTGCTCACAGCCCGCGTACGGGCCTGACAAAAGTATTTTCTTTAATAAAATTAAGTTATTGAATGCCGTGACCAGACGCAAGAAGGAAGCGCAAAAAAGTCGGCACTCTCGCGAAAATAGAAAAGCACTCGCCACGAGCAGATATGGCTGTCTACGTAAAAAAAGGCCCGCTTGCTGAGCGGGCCTGAACGTAACAGAACATGGGGTGGAATCAGGACCGCGATCCACTCGCCACAGCCGACGCATCGTGCGGATGCAGGCTCTCCAGGTGATTGATCTCCACGCGGAAGTCTTTCACACCCTCGTAGCTGTCCAGGGCCGCTTTCAGTTTGCGGGCCGCGTCTTCGCAGAACATCAGGTTCGCACCGTTCAGTCGGGCGAATTCCTGCTCGTCTTCGCGTTTGACTGCGGTCTGCACCGGAGTCGCAATCACCCGTTCCAGGTAATCGATCAGCGTCTCAATCGGGAACTCGTCCACTCCCTCTTCCAGTTCCACAGTCACGTCAGCATGACTGCGCTGGCTGTGAGGAACTGCCAGAATCGCGTCCGGCGTGCCCAGCCATTCGAAGATCTCATCATGTGACAGCTCGCTCCGGTCGCCGAAGGACCGTTCGAACGCCTGCTGGATCAGCTGACGTGACAGCGCGGCCGAACAGGGGCAGGCACTGGAGTAGGTCAACTGCACCGTCAGTTGATGGCGGAATTGGCCCTGCTGGTAAGCACTCTGA
The DNA here is from genome assembly GCF_007744075.1 of Gimesia chilikensis. Classification (NCBI taxonomy): domain Bacteria; kingdom Pseudomonadati; phylum Planctomycetota; class Planctomycetia; order Planctomycetales; family Planctomycetaceae; genus Gimesia; species Gimesia chilikensis. The sequence goes on from NZ_CP036266.1 coordinate 5,958,797, forward strand.
ATCGTCACTGGGTAAGCCCGCCAGCCGGAATGATCGGAAAGCAGCGCGGGCCGCTTCATAGAATGCTCGTACTTGAGAGTCAGGTAACTGTTCGAACTCATGTCGGCATGCGTCTTGACGAAGTCCTGCAGGATCTCGTTGACCACAGACATCGACAGCTCCGCGTCTGCCAGTCGATTGTTCAGGCTCAGGAACAGACGCGACATGTGAATGCCTTTCACACGCTCGTTATCCAGGCTGACGGCGGCATCGGCCCGTGCCGGTGTCCGGAAGACTTCACCAGCGGCATCCCGCAGACGCAGCACCAGTTCGACGCCCGACATACCCACCCGATCCAGGGTCCCCCCGATATGCGGCTCTGATTCATTGGCAACATCGGGTAAGACTCGAGAGATCGGTACCACACCTGCACCGGTGGAAGAAAGCGGTTGTCTGCCTTGCTCTGCAGAATCCATCTGCTTGAGGTTCAGTACATCGGATACAAATTCAAACATGCAAACGTCTTTCATCATCCAGTCTCAGGTGAAACGTCGAGTTCACTAAAGATTGTTCTGTTCTTAATGGGATTCAGGTGCTGCCGGTTACTATAGCAAAACCTTGCCATTATATCATTTAGTCCGCCTGATTCTTTTTTCAAGTCTCAAAATTCGATAAACGAACCTGATTTATTGCTTTAGATGCTGATTCCTACTGATTTTACGGCGAAAACCATTTCCAGACACTCCGGGCCATTTCTCACCCCCGTCAACGCGGATCAGGCCGACAGTTGACGTATCACACTGAACAGGGTGCCCTCTGCTCTGCATTCACAGCGTCACCCATACGCCGCCCGTCTATTGCAGTGGCAGCAGATCCGACGCTTCAGGTCCGCGCGCAGCCCACTCCCAGCCTTGAGGAGGCGTCAGGGTTTGAATCGGAATTGGCTGTGGTGCCTGGCGAATGAAGCCCGGCTGTTGCAGAGGTGTATACATGGAGGCCTGCTGGATCTGCGTTGGCTGATTCTGCTGGGTTAGAAAATGTGACAGGCGATTGGTCTCGGTATGCATCGGATTCAGGGTCAACGCCTGCGTCACGGCCGGATACACCTTCTCCATCTGACCGTCCTGCAGACAGGCATACGCCACGCGATACCAGTCATCGGCTGTCACATCTTTACGATTCTTGAGTGACTGCTCCAGTGAAGCAACCGAATCACTCCACCGACGGTCGGCTCCATAAGCAATCCCCAGCAGCCATTGCGCCTCGGCCCGTTGATCGATGGTCGCACTGTTGTTATGACAGATCGGCCGCAGGATTGGTGTTGCCCGGTTATGCTCGCCCATCTTGATCTCCAGCGACGCCAGCTTCAAACGGGAAACGATGTTGTAAGGATCGACCTGCAATACACGGTGATAAGTCTCGATCGCCGTTCCGTTCAACCCCGCCAGCTCTTCCAGTTCCCCCTTTAAAATCAGTGCCCGGATGTTGGTCGGATCCAGGTTCAGACCCAGCTCCAGGTTCTTGAGCGCGTCGGTATACTGCTTCTTCTCATACAGCAGATAAGACAGATCGATGTAAGGCCGGGGATCGTCGGGGTCCAGCACGGTCGTACGCTGCAACTGCTGGATGGCCTCTTCCGAATAACCGTTGGCAATCAGAAACTCGGAGAGCTGCTGTCGCACTGCCGCATTGTTCGGGTTGTTGGCCACCGCCCGTTTCAACAGTTCTGCCGCCTGCTCCTGGCGACCACTCTCGGTTGCCACGCGAACCTGTTCCACCAGCTCCTGCGATTCCGAATCCCGCATCGCCATCTTCTGTTTCCAGGAAGAGCAACCCGGACCGGTCAGCATGAGCAGACACAACCAGCAGCACATTCCCGGGACGCACCCTCTCTGACTCAGAGACAACAATGATCTGACCAGGGAGAACAGGTTTTCAGGAAAGCCACGCATGAAATCCATTTCACTCGTTGACCGACATACCGGTACATCACATCCAGTTTCGCCAACAGGAATCAGCCCATAACCCCTGCCTCGACCGGTCGCCGACTGCGCAAGTTACCATTTTCCGCCAATTCCGGGTAGAGGAACTCACCTCGAAACGGCACCGGCGCGCCGGAAAGGTTCCCCCTCGCTCACTACTCCTGGTCTCAGGGAACCAGGATTTCGATAAGTTTTTTTCTCACATCAACTTATCCAAATCCGTTAATGCCAGACACGCTTCAGAAGTCCTCTGAGCGCGTTATCTCCTACGAAACGTGTTTGATCACGCAACCTTGCAGTTTAGATAAAATAGTGACATTCGCGAATCATTATAAATTATCGCGCAAAAACTTAGTTGATCCGACCCGCGTAGCGATCACAATCATTGACATCGGCACGATTGGCAGGGTACAACAGGGTAACTAAAGGATTAGCTACTCGAAACTTTCGATACAATTGGAACTTTAGAGAAACTGGCGTGATGGACTACGTCTTCTTTCGGCATGGCTTTCTGCCCCTGGTCGTGCAACAGTGTGGCTCGATTTTAAAAAGGTCGAATGGATGATGAGTCTTTCCAAAAACGTGAATCTGAAAAAAGTGTGTCTGACGGCCGGCTGTCTGCTGGCGGTCAGTCTGGTTTCTGTTCCTGAATCTTCTGCCGGGATCATTCCCTGGACCTACAACGCCATTTTTGGTCCCAGCCGCAATGGTCCGATGTACTACGGAGCCGGATATGCACCCGCTCCTTACACGACCAACTACGGCGGTTACGGCATGACGGGTTCCTGCAACAGCTGTGGCCCCAACACCGGCTACGGTTACACCAGCTACTACGGCGGCACCAGCCGTGCTGCGTCACGTCGCAGCTCCCGCGCCGCTTATCGCTGGTATCTGATCAACAACCCGCAGGCTGTCGGCGTCAGCTACCGCAACTTTAATGGTGGCGGCAACATGTATGCTTCCACTGTCGGCTACGGTCCGGCTGCAGGCTGCTGTTCCCCTTGTGGAATGGGTGGCTGCTCAACCGGTGCCTGTGGCATGGGTGGATGCAGCACAGGCAACTGTGGCGTCTCCTATCCTCCGGCCAGTGCCAGCACACCGACTCCCGAACCCAACAACACCACCAACGGTGCCAAGGTTCCGGAACCCCGCGAAATTGAGAGCACTCCTCCCAAGACTTATGCCGAAGAGCCCATGAATTCTGGTAACCCCGGCGGCAACGTGGAAGATTCCGGCTTCGGTGAACGTCGTTATGATCGTAAAACCCCCATGGATACTCCCATGCCGGACAATGAAGCAGAAGACCTCTTCAAAGAACCGCTGAAACGGGATGCCACTGAGTCTCCCATGCCGGGCAGCAGCAATCCTCCCGCACAGCCAAACTTCGGAACAGAACCTTCGCAGCCCAACTTCGGTACCGAGCCTTCTCAGCCCGGCTTCGGCCCTGAGAAAAAATCGGACGACGATCTGTTCGGTTCTCCGGACAACAAGGCCTTCAAGCCGACTCCGGATGGCAAACTGCCTGAATCAACCATCCCGCAGAAAAAGGCCGCTCCGACAACTCAGCCGGAAAAGAAAGCTCCCAAAGCGGAACAGGAAACCAACCACCTGCCTCCTCTGCGTGTGCGTCCTCTGAATCTCGATCAGAAGATCACCTGGAAGTCAGCACCACGGGCTGATCGCCTGACAATCCGTGCTCACTTCTCTGCACCAAAGATCGCCAAGCAGGATGTTCCTTCGAACTCTGGCTGGTATGCCATCGATGACACCGCCAAAGTTGCCAGCAACTAACGCCGGCAACTGACGGCTGACACCAACCGACTTTTACAAAGTGCAAGTGCTTCACCGCCTTGCACTTTTTTTATGCGCCGGTCACGTTATTGTAACAGAAGAGAAACCCGCACATCATTTACGACCTTCATCCGGATTCGGAACATGCAAAACGCTGAAATCGCCCGTCAGTTTGAGGAACTTGCCGACCTCCTGGAAATTCAGGGAGCCAACCCCTTTCGCCTCCGGGCCTATCGCAACGCAGCCCGCACCATCTCCGGCCTGCCCGACTCGATCCAGGAGATCGTCCACAACGATCCCAAAGAACTGCAGGAGCTCCCGGGCATCGGCAAAGACCTCGCCGAAAAAATTCAGACCATCGTGGAATCCTCCACACTGCCGCAACTCGAAGAGCTCAAAGAACAGATTCCCCCGGACGTCGTCCGCATGCTGGATATCCCCGGCATCGGTCCCAAGAAGGTCGCCTTCCTCTTTTCCGAACTCAACATCCATTCGCTCGACGATCTCAAGGCGGCTGCCGAGAACGGCGTCATCGCCGAACAGAAAGGCTTCGGCAAGAAAACGGAACAGATTATCCTTGAAGGTCTGGAACAGCTGAACCAGATCGGTGACCGCGTCCGGCTCGCGGAAGCCAAGGCCCAGTCCGACGCCATCATCGCCGATCTCGGTCAGCTCGACTCCGTGCAGCACATCTCCGAAGCCGGCAGCTGTCGTCGTCGCAAAGAGACCGTCGGCGATCTCGATATTCTCGTCACGTCCAGCGAACCCGAAGAAGTCATGGATGCCCTCGCCGATCATGAACTGGTCAGCAAGGTCCTCGCGCGCGGTGATACCAAGCAGCGCGTGCGGCTCAATTCCGGACTGGAACTCGACCTGCGTGTGGTCCCCGAGGAATCCTACGGCGCCGCCCTGCTCTACTTCACGGGCTCCAAGGAACACAACATCGTCCTCCGCCGCCGCTCCCAGGATCGCGGGCTCAAACTCAACGAATACGGGCTCTTCAAAAAAGACAAACTCGTCTCGGGCAAAACCGAGGAAGAGGTTTATAAATCGCTCGACCTCCCCTGGATCCCGCCCGAAATCCGCGAGAATCGCATGGAGTTCACCGCAGCCGAAAACGACGAACTGCCCGAGCTGATCGAACTCAAACAGATCCGCGGCGACCTGCACATGCACACCACCGCCACGGACGGCAAAGCCTCGATTCAGGAAATGGCCGAGGGAGCGCTCGCCAAAGGTTATCAGTACATCGCCATCACCGATCACTCCAAGCGGGTCACGATGGCCAACGGCCTTGATGCGAAGCGGCTGCGGGCCCACTGGAAAGAAATCGAAAAGGTTCAGCAGAAGGTCCCCGACATTCAGATCCTCAAAGGCATCGAATGCGACATCCTCGAAGACGGCACCATGGACCTCCCCGATGACGTGCTCAGCGAAGCCGACTGGGTCATCGCCGTCTTGCACTACGGACTCAAACAGCCGCAGGACCAGATTAACAAACGCCTGCTCAACGCGATTCAAAATCCGCATGTCTCCATCCTGGGACATCTCTCCGGTCGCCTGATCGGCAAACGCCCGGGAGCCGACCTCAACTACGGCGAGATCCTCAACGCCGCCGCCGATCATGGCGTCATGCTGGAAATCAACGCCCATCCCATGCGACTCGATATCGACGACATTCATGCCGCCCGCGCCAAAGAACTCGGAATTCCGATTGTCATCAACACCGATGCCCACAGCGTCGGCGGGCTGGACGTGATGCAGTACGGCGTCTACCAGGCCCGTCGCGCCGGACTGACGAAAAAAGATGTCGCCAACACGAAAACCTGGAAACAGTTTGAGAAACTCCTCAAAAAGTCGCGTTAAACATTGATCCAAAGCTGCCGGGGTTCCGTTACCACGCCCAGGTCATCAGTCTGCAGAGGAAGCAATCACATGTCGAACACGCTGGAACTGTTAATCCGTTCGGGAAATCCTTTCATCTCCATCGAAACGCTGGACGAACAACGGGCCCTGGAAGTCGTCCAGAAAGTCGCCCGCGGACTGAAGATGACACTCTACGAATGGTCTGCCACCAGTGGTCTCTGTAAATCGGATCATGGCAAACTGAAGCCGGCACTCGTCCCCGGCGGCAAACCGGATCAGGCACTGAGCTTCATTCACCAGAACACCGATGCCGACATCATCCTCTTCAAAGACCTCGGTGCCTACTGTCGCGACAGCGTCGTCAATCGCATGCTCCGCGACCTGATGCAGACCTGCCACGACAAAAAATCAACGTTCATCCTCGTCGATGCCTTCCCGCTCCCCGATGAAATCAAACGCTTCACCGTCCGCTACGAAATCGGCTGGCCCGACGCCGACGAACTCTCCGCAGTCATCAAGCAGACCTATAACCGCATCAAGCGCGAGAGCGATTCCGAAATCACGGCCCGCCTGACCCGCCATGAAATGGAACAGCTGGTGCTCACGCTCCGCGGGCTCAGTTGCAGCGAAGTCGAACGGGTCATCAGTTCCGCCATCCTGCAGGACAACGACCTCAACGCCAACGATCTACCACATGTCATCGAAGCCAAACGCACACTCCTCGGCTCCACCGGCTGTCTGGAAGCAATCGCCGTCGATGTCAAACCGGGAGAAGTCGGTGGTCTCAGCAAACTCAAGGACTGGCTCAAACTGCGTCGCGGCGGCTTCACCCGCCAGGCACAGGAGTTCGGCATCGAACCTCCCCGCGGCGTTCTCATGCTCGGCGTCCCCGGTTCCGGTAAGAGCCTCTGCGCCAAAATGGTCGCCTCCGACTGGAACATGCCCCTGCTCCGACTCGATCCGGGCATGCTCTATCAGAAATTCATCGGCGAAAGTGAAAGCCAGCTCCGGCAGGCCCTCTCGCAGGCCGAATCCATGGCCCCCGTGATTCTCTGGATCGACGAAATTGAGAAAGCATTCGCTTCAGCCTCTGCCTCCTCTTCCGACGGCGGCCTGTCCAAACGCATGTTCGGCACCCTGCTCGCCTGGATGCAGGACCATCGCCATCCGATTTTCATCATCGCCACTGCAAATGACATCTCGGCGCTGCCCCCCGAACTGATGCGCAAAGGCCGCTTCGATGAAGTCTTCTTCGTCGATCTCCCCAACGCGGCCTCCCGGGAGCAGATCCTCAAGATCCACATTCAACGCCGCAAGCGGGACTCGGACCAGTACGACCTCCGCTCCCTGGCCGCGATGGCCGACGACTTTACCGGCTCGGAACTCGAGCAGGCAGTGATGTCAGGACTCTTCGCCGCATTCTCCGAAAACGCGGAACTGGAAGACCGCCACATCGCCTCCGAAATCCAGAAAACCCGCCCCCTGGCAGTCGTCATGCGCGAACGCATCGCCGAACTCCGCCACTGGGCCAACAACCGCTGCGTCCCCGCCGACTGAGCCCGCCCGAAGCATAACAAGATTTCAATACCGGGTAGGCCCGAATGCAACCCGGGCCGAGCGCAGCGAGCAGGAAATCTCAGGGAAAACTAATCATTAAATCAGATCGTGCCTCACCAGATCCGTAGGATGCGGCCCCATGTGGCCGCCCGCCTGGCGATAAACGAATATTGATCATATTTCCAACGGCTCCAATTCAAAAAGGGTAGCCCCGGATGCAATCCGGGGTGAGCGCAGCGAACAGGAGGTCCCAGCTCACGCGTACAACACATAAAATGAGTCGAATATAGATACAGCACAATAAAACAAGGCCGTAAGGCACCAGCCGCCGGTTCCCCCCCTCAAGCATTCCCCTCCACAAAGTTGCCACAACCACTCAACCGTGTTGATTTTTAGCAACATTGTGTCACAACATCGCTGAGGATTTTAAAAAAACAGGCTCGGCCGCCATTTCTTGCGATGCCGAGTTGAAAATCAGCGGGAAATGCGGGACAATTAACAACGTCGTAAGCTCAAGCTCCTTAATTCAATCTGAGGAATTTTATGATTTCACCCACCACCTACCGCAGAGTGTTATATTCCGTCCTGGGAATTTGTCTGGCGATCTACGCCTGCACAGCCGATGCAGCCGAGACTTCCGAAAAAACCAACGAAGTCAAAGTCAACGACATCACTCTCAAAGTGCCCGCCGACTGGAAAAATGCACCACCATCTAACCGACTCCGCCTGGCTCAGTTCGAAATTCCCGCCGTCAAAGGGGACAAAGAACCTGCTGAGCTGGTGATCTCATCCTTCGGAGGAACCGGCGGTGGTATCGCAGCCAACGTCTCCCGCTGGATTGGTCAGTTCAACAGCGATGGCCGCAAAGCGAAAGTCACTCAGGGTGAATCAGAACAAGGCAAGTATGTCTTCGTTGATATCTCGGGAACCTACAACAAATCCATCGGTCCGCCAATTCTGCGTAAAACCGAAGCTGTTCCCAACTCCCGCATGCTGGGTGTCATCCTGGCCGTCGAAGGGAAAGCGTACTACTTCCTCAAACTGACCGGTCCCGACAAAACCGTCGCGGAAGCTGCAGACGCACTCCGTACCTCATTCGGTGCCAGCGCCAAAGATGAAAAGCCATTCGAACAATAACGAATGGCTGATTTTTTATTTCACCCGCGACTTAATTCGGGTTCTTAACAAACCCTCTGCCCCATTGAATTATCTGAAAACATGAAGCTCAGCCAGCGCATCCCTTCATCCTGGATCAGGGGCATTCTGCCCCTGTTGGCATTTCTATCCCTCATCTTTTTCTGCTCGCTCAGTCAGACACGTCTGATCGCAGAAGAAATTGATCCCGAAGAAGACGACTACCCGCCCGGGTTGCTGGCCACCTACAAAGCCGGCGGAAAAGAGATTCAACGGATCGATGCGGATATCGCCTTCGACTGGGGCAAACAGGCGCCACTGCCACAACTGCCAGATGGAAACTTCACAGCTGACTGGACCAGTCTGATCCTGGTCAAGCAGCCCGGCGAGTATCAGCTCTCCGCCTACCTCGTCGGTGAAGTCAAAGTCGAAATCGACGGAAAGACCGTCCTGGAAGGCAAACGCGAAACGCCCGGCTGGGTTGTCGGTCCCAAATACGAACAGAACTTCGGCGAATTCGAACTGCAGGTCTCCTACAAAAAAACGGCTCCCGAGGCCCGCCTGCAACTGTTCTGGTCTTCGAACCTGTTTGGCCTCGAACCGATTCAGTCCAACATTCTCTACCGGGAAGCAGGCAGCCCCGAGGTCGCACAGATCTGGCGGGGACGCACACACTTCGATGCGCATCGCTGCAACCGCTGTCACCAGCGCTCAGGTCAGGCCACCAGCCCCGCTGCCCCCGATCTGACGCACGTCACCACCGCCCTCAATCCCGAATGGCTCGTCCGCAAAATTCAAAACGACGATGCCATCGCTGCCCATGCCAAAATGCCTTTCTTCGGCTTCAACCAGCAGGAAGCCGAATCCATCGCTGCCTATCTTTATGCAAACGCGAAGAACGCGTCGTTGAAAAAGATTCCGGCTCCGAAGAAAGATAAAAAAACAAAGAAAGCGCCCACCCGCGATGAAGAACAGCGGGCCGGCGAAATCCTGATGCATTCAGTCGGCTGTCTGGCCTGTCACACCATTGACGGCAAAGGCAATCAGCAGCCCTTCAGTGGGGGCGACCTGAGCAGCATCGGTGACAAACGTAACGAAATCTGGCTCTTCAACTGGCTCTCCGATCCCGCGAAGCTCAACAAAGATCATCGCATGCCGGTTGTCAAACTCAGTACCGACGAACGCCGACAGCTCGCTTATGCCCTCGCGGCCCTCAAACAGGCCAAGCTGCCCACGGGCCAAAAACCGACCAGCGATAAACAGACCATCGCCGCGGGTCAGAAACTGATCGCTCAGGCCCGTTGCGCCGCCTGTCACACGATCCCCGGCATCGAAAAACCGAACCTGCAGATTTCCGATCTCACGAAACCGGTCACCAGTTGGGACAACAGTTGCCTGGCCGAAACCCCCGATCTCAAACAGGGACGCCCCGCTTACCGCACTATCGATCGTGACGCCGTCAAAGCGTATCTCGCCGCCAGCTATCACGCCCCCTCGCCGGAAAATGAATTCGATCGCGGTCGTTACGTTCTCGAACAGCGGAACTGCATCTACTGTCACGAACGGGACCGGCATGAAGGCATCACCCAGATCGCCGGTCAGATGGCCAAGTTCGATCCTGCGTTGGCCGGACAGAGCGAAGCCATGATTCCCCCCGCTCTGACTGCAGTCGGCGATAAACTCAAACACGAAGCCCTGGCCGAAGCGGTCAGCGGTCAACAGAAGACACTCCGCATGCCCTGGCTCCGCGTCCGCATGCCCCGTTTCGAACATACCGAGGCCGACAAACAGGCCCTGCTCGGCTACCTGGTCTCGCACGACCGTGTTCCCGACGATGGCCCCCGTCAGCCCGGCTTCATGGTCGAATCGTCAGACAAGGACCGCGCCCAACTCCTGATCGCAGGTCAGACCATTACCGGCGCCAAAGGTTTCAGCTGTATCTCCTGTCACGAACTGGGCGACTACAAACCCCGCAACGTGGCCTTGGGAACCCGCGGTTCAAACCTGCTCATGCTGGGTAAACGCATGCGGAAAGAATACTTCCTCCGCTGGGTTCACAACCCGCTGCGAATCGTCCCTGGCATGGAAATGCCCGCCCTCAAGAAGAGCGTCCCCAAAGTCCTGGGAGGCGACATCAACCGTCAGCTGGATGCCATCTGGCTTGGCCTGAATGATCCTCAATTCAAAGTGCCCACGAACCCCTCCGTCGTGGAACAGTTCTTTACTATCGCTGCCGGCGAACCCGCGCGGATCGTCCGCGATGTCTTCACCAATCCCAAAGAGACCGGCGGCGGATACGTGCCTCGCGCCTTCGCAGTCGGCTTTGACAACGGGCATAACCTTCTGTTCGACCTCGATCAGTTCTCCCTCGTCCAGTGGACGCTCGGCGATCTGGCCCGCCAGCGCACCGAAGGCAAAAGCTGGTACTGGGACATGGCGGGCACACCGATTGTCACCGGCTACAACCGCGGATTCGAATTCGTCCTCGCCAAAGCCGGCAAGGAACCGCTGCAGGTCGTCTACCCGCATCTCGAAAACGGCAGTACCGGCACCCTCCGCAGCTATGACTCGCAGAGCAACCGGATCACGCTCAACTATGAACTCAATTTCAAAATCGGTGACCAGATCCAGACGGTCGCCGTCACCGAAACCTTCGAGCCGCTCCGCGGTCAGGACAAGGGATCCGGCTGGCAACGGGACATTAAAGCTACGAACCTGCCCACCGGTTACGACCTTTACGTCGGTCGTCCCCGCTTCTCGAAAAGTATCGGCAGCCCGACCATCAGCGATCTCACACGCCCCGATGAGAAGTGGCTGCACATCTCCGATAATAATTCGCACGAATACATCAAAGCGACTGGCGGAAAACAGGACCGCGTTGCGCTGACACTCAACTACCTCTGCGAACTCAAGGTCGATGGCCTCGACGTCAAAATCAAACCCGAGCCCAACCAGACGCTGGAAAAAGTCACCAGCGCTCCCGGCTTCGACGGCGTACGGCTTCCCCTCGATCGGGGCATCATGCCAACCGCGATGGCCTGGCGCAACGATGGCACACTCATCTTCACCTCTCTCAAAGGAGACGTCTATCTCGCGAAAGACACCAACGGCGACGGTGTGGAAGATGAGATGATCCTCTTCGAAGAAGGCCTCTCCGCCCCGTTCGGCATCGTTGCGGATGGCAGCGACATTATCGTTTCACACAAACCCGAAGTCCTGCGGCTTTCCGATACCGATGGAGACGGCCGCGCCGACAAACGAACCATCGTCGCCTCCGGCTGGGGCTTCAACGACAACTACCACGACTGGGCCTCCGGCTGCATTCGCGACAGCAAAGGCAATCTTTACATCGGCCTGGGCAGCGATTACGCCCAGATGAAACGCCCCGACGATCAGATTCACTGGCGGGGGAAGATCCTCAAGATCACCTATAACGGCAACATCGAAGTCCTGGGACACGCCTTCCGCTACCCCACGGGCCTCGCCATCAACTCCAAAGATGAAATCTTTATCTCAGACCAGCAGGGCGTGCAGAATACGTTTAACGAGATCAACTTCCTGATCCCCGGCAAAGCGTACGGCGTTCCCAGTCAGTCCGACCTGCGAAACAAGGAAAACCTCGAAGAAACCCGCGCCGCGATCCAGGTTCCTCACCCCTGGACCCGCAGTGTGAACGGCCTGACCTGTATTCCGAAACAGTTCCCCTACGCCAGCCTGTTCGATCAGGGACTGGGCTGCGAATACAACAACCGCTTCTTGATCCGCTTTACGCAACAGAAAGTCGGCGACTCCGTTCAGGGAGCCACCTACTACTTCACCCGCGCCGATGTCCCCCCCGATGAGTTTAACTTCACCGGACCGATGTCGGTCGCCGTCAGCCCCAAGGGAGATATCTACGTCGGTTCCATTCACGACAGCGGCTGGCTGGGCGGACGTAACACCGGATCGATCGTCAAGCTAACTCCGAATGGAAAACTGCCGAACGGCATTAAAGAACTCCGCGCGACTTCCGACGGCTTCGAACTCGAATTCTTCTCCCCCGTTGATGCGAAAAAAGCCGCCGATAAAGAGGCCTACACCATCGCCGGCTACACCCGCGTCTGGAGCGGCAGCTACGCCAGCCCCGACAGCGGCCGGTACAAAGTGGAAGTCGAAGGAGTCATCCTCTCCGACGATCACAAAACGGTCCGCCTCAAGGTCAACGAACTCAAAGAAAAATTCGTCTACGAAGTCAACTGCCAGCAGATCGGCACCGGAGACGAAAAACTCTTCCCGGTCACCGGACACTACTCAATGAACCGGATTCCCGAGTAATCGGGAACAGATCGGGTATGTTGATTTCCCAGACATTGGGTTGATCCGTAGAAGCAAAGAAACTTGAAGTGGCGAATTGTTTTGTGCTGAAGCCGTGAAAAGTTCCGTCAATATATTTCAGAGAACTACTATTCTGCATTTCGAGTTGTTTCAGTAATTTGTGTTCGATCTCAAAGGCCTTAAATGGAGATATAAATACACCGCCAAAATGCTGCGTGTAGATTCCCCAATCAATATCATTAAACAACCGAACTACACCAATTTCATTTAATGAATTGATTTCCGATAATCTGGAAAGCTCACTTTTCTTAATCAGATATATGGCGGGTGGGCCATACTTTCCCTGGTTGATTCTCTCAAGTGCTCGCCAATCCAACTTCAAAGGATCAACAGCTTCAAAAAGCCCCTTTGCCGTTAGGGGACAACGAGTCATCTGGTTATTCTTTACGTCAAACAGAATTACCATTCTATCCTTAGCATCAGTCTGAGAATGTTTCACAACCCACCCGGTCTGTTCAATAATTCGAATCGCAGCGGTGCGGTTAAAATCACAGAGCAGATAATAATCTTCCCCCTCGGGCATTTCTCGCCAGTTGACATGTAACTGCATAGCAACCTTTTCGGGCACTCCCAACGGACAGATTATTGTTTGCTCGAAGCTCCGCCCTGGCACTGTTGTAATATTAAGCGAATCCATCTCCTCACCCCAGGGTGCTTTCAGTGTCAAAAGATAATTCCCCCAGGGCAGCTTTCCGAAATTTAATAGGCCATTTTGGTCACTGACGGCTTCGACTGTAAATATAGTGTCGTTGCCGTCCCGCTTGGATAACGTTCCTTCAAATCCTGCAGCAGGTTGCCCCTCACTCCCCTCCTGCACCAACTGAAACTCAATCGGCTGTAGTTCTCCCGACGACTCTTCTGCTGACCGCTCCTGTGCCTGTTTGAACTGTTCCAGCATCTGCAGATTAAACGCCCGGCTTTCCTGCATCATCGACCAGGCAATCCCCACCACGGCAATACAGCAGACCGCCATTACCGCAGAAATACCCACAAGAATACGTTGAGACATAACCTTCTCCTTCATCGCTTCCAGCCAGAGCTGGCGGGCAATTTTGATTGGATCGCCGAACTGATTTAACACACGCTGTCTGGCAATCTTTTCATCCGGATTTTTCAACAGCTCCCGATTCAAAGCACACACAAAATGGTCACTGAGTTCATCGATAATATCCTGCCGCAGTGACGACGGTTCGTCATCCCGTCGCGGCGGTAAATCATCAACACTGATCTCAGGCCAGGTCACGTGGTTCTCACTCTCATCCGGGATTCAAATTGCAAATGATTCCTACAGGTTGTCTTGAATATTTTCGAGATAAGAGAATGTAATCTCCCGGGGTGGCAGATCAATCTCCCAGACATTGTCGCTTCCTTTGACAGCAGTAAACATGGTTTGTTCCTTCAACTGGATTCCATGAATATTCTCTGCTCTGCTGTTGTTGAGTGGACTATTTAAAGCATTCAGTAACCCGGTCCCCAGGCTCAACTTCTCTGAGACATTAACGAAGGCACTGTACCCCGTGCCGACGCGCAATCTGTTCTCAATTCTCATACTGGGATTGCTGAAGGGCGTCACGGCAATCACGTCAAAAGCAGGGTGCGCAGACAGCCTGGCAAGGCTTTTCAAATCGGTTTTGCGAATCAGGTAGACCACCGGCAGATGATACTCCCCCTGCTTTATCGAAATTTCCGTGTCGAACTTTAACGCCGCAGCGCTGGTATCCTGATAGTTCCCTCGAGCCCCCAGGGGACAGGCAGCCACCCGGCTCTCACCATTGACCAGATAGACGCCCCGGGGCATCTCCTGCAGATTTTGTTCAAAGGTCCAGAAATGATTCTGAATGTTTCGCTTGCTCTTGAGCACATAGGGAATCGGTGATTTCCCCTTCTGAGGGTACCGGAAATCACACAGCACCACCCACTCGTCGTCATTCAACCCTTCCGGCCAGTGCACCTGGAATTTCACAGGAACCTCGCCAGGGGGACCTGCCGGGCATTTGATCGTCTGCGAATAATCGCGCCCGGGAATCGTCACAAAACTCGGCAGTATCGCCGTTTCGTCCCAGGGAGCATGTAATTTCAAGTAATATTTACCCCACGGCAGTTTCCCAAAATCGAGTTTCCCCGAATCATCAACTGCCACATCCAGGGAAAACGATTCCGCCTTGCCGTCATCCTTTGTCAATGTGCCGCTAAAGCCAGTCGCAGGCTTTGCTGGATCACCCTGCTGCACCAGTCGAATGGCGATCCGGTTCATCCCCTCAGAACCGGAAGCAGCCGGAACAGCCTGCTGATCCAGCCGCTCCAGGAGTAACAGATTCACCCGTTCGTTCTGCTTCATCATCGACCACACCAGCCCCACCACGATGAAGCCACACAGGGCCATCACCACAGAGACTCCGGTCAGAATACGTTGTGACATGATCTTCTCCTTCATCGCTTCCAGCCAGAGTTGACGGGCCACTTTGATGGGATCGCCAAACTGCTCCAGCACGCGTCCCCGCGCCACCTGCTCGTCCGGATTTTTGAGTAACTCCCGGTTCAGGGCACACGCAAAATGGTCGCTGAGTTCATCGATGATCTCCTGACGCAATGACGACGGCTCATCGTCCCGTCGCGGCGGAAAATCCTCGATACTGATCTCAGGCCAGCCCACTGTTTCATTCCCCTGAACGTTGACTTGAATCGACCGCGGAACTGGCCTCCGCCTGTAAAGTTGTTTTCGTTAAGCCGGATTCCGCCGTGATCGGAAACAGGTCAGGCACGTTAATCTCCCAGACATTCGGCCCTTGAGGCGTAGCAGTATATCCCCCCAGCGACCAGTTTCCTGAAAAGGCATTTAACTTCCCTGCCAGTAAGATGTAATCCATTTTCATTTTTTTCATAAACTTGGGAGCCACTTTGAATTTTTCAAAGGGAGAGATAAACATCCCATGGCTGGGAGTACCAGTCACTCTCAACAATTCCCCGCCGTTCTGGTTAGGAGTGAGTGTTATGAAGACCTTAATCGAATTCAGTTTTGATAGCGTTGCCAGGTCGCCTTTCCGAAGCAGGTAGCTGCAGGGAGGAGCGATATACTCCCCCTGCAACGCTTCGACAGTCGGCTGCCAGACCAGTTTGTCAAAATCTATATCGACAAATCCACCACCTTCTCCTACGGGGCAAAGAGTGGCCCGTTGATTCTGCACATCGATCAGGTACACGCTTCTCGCTGCTGCCTGGGTCATATTATGTCGATACGACCAGCGACTGCCCTGTATGCGACGATAGGTAGACAGTGAATAACGCCTGGTACCGGAACGATGGTAAGAACTTGCTGAGCGGAAATCGCACAGCATAAACTCCGCTTCATCTGACGCCTGTTCTGGCCAGTTGACCTGGAGCCGCAACGATGCGGTTTCAGGAGCGTCCGCAGGACAGTAAATCGTCTGCTCATACTTTCGCCCGGGAATCGTCGTTAGAATTCCCGAACTATATTCTTCCCTCCAGGGCGTGCTTAATTTCAGCTCGTATTTTCCCCAGGGGAGCTTCCCGAATTTCAGTTGCCCCTCTGCGTTACTCTCCGCCTTGACCTTGAAGACTTCCCTACTCCCCTGGTCATCCAGTTTCGACAGCTCACCCGAAAAGCCGACCGCCGGCTTTCCCCCTTCCTGTTCCTGAATCAGTTCAAAGGTAATCGGATTCATCTCCTGAGAACTGGATTCACTCTGGGCCGCCTGCTCTGCTTTCAGTTGCTCCAGTTGCGTTAGTATCTGCTGCGTTCCTGCGTCCCGGGGCTGCTCCTCCATGGCTGCCAGCCGTTCCAGCAGTTTCAGGTTCACCCGTTCGCTCTGTTTCATCATCGACCAGGCAATCCCCACCACGGCCAGACAGCAGACCGCCATCACAGCTGAGAGTCCAGTCATAATACGTTGTGACATGATTTTCTCCTTCATCGCTTCCAGCCAGAGCTGGCGGGCCACTTTGATCGGATCCCCAAACTGTTCCAGTACGCGTCCCCGCGCCAGTTGCTCGTCCGGATTCTTGTGCAGTTCCCGATTCAGGGCACACGCAAAATGATCGCTGAGTTCATCAATAATCTCCTGTCGCAATGACGACGGCTCGTCGTCCCGACGCGGCGGAAAATCGTCAATACTGAGCTCAGGCCAGCCCACATTCACTCCTCATTCTTCGTTACATCAGTTCGCTTCATAACCATTAGAAAAATCCCTGACCTCCGCCGGGGGTCCCTTGGGGAATGATGAATTCGTCCAGATCAGGCAAATTGATTTTCCAGAGGTTCTGTTCGCCTTTAATTGCCTTGAATTCCAGTCGCTTTGTTAATTCCAATCCACTGGCATACAACGTATGTCCTCCCTCGGGTCGCGTTTTCACTTTCGTCCAGGGCGGCGGATGATTCATCAAGGGAATGAGCAGAAACGTATTGCCTTCAATCCTGCCGAATCTTGTGGAGTCTCCCACCAGGGCCCGATACTGCAGATTGTAATTGCCTGCTGCTGACCGGGACTTGTTTAATGACTGAAAGGAGGGGATGCGATTCACTTCCGCGAGCTGGGGCAAGTCTTGCTTTTGAATCAGCATCAGATCGGGCAAAGCATGTTTTCCCTGAATCATTCGCGTCGACGAATCAAAAGCCAGCTCTTCTAAATGAATGTCTTCATACTCCCCTTCTTCGTTGAGCGGGCAGACTGCGATCATACTTTTGCTGTTGATGAGATACACGCCGCTGGCATCTCTGGTGCTGCTGCGTCGATAAATCCAGTTTTCCCCCTGGATCAACCTGCTGCTCTCAATCTGCCGGTTTCCATCAGAGGAATTACGAAAGTCACAGACCAGATACCAGTCTTCGCTATCAACTTCCTCGGGCCAGTTCAATCGGAACCGAACCGAGACGACCTCCGGTTTATCGGTTGGACAGACGATCTCCTCGGTCATATCACGACCGGGAATCACATACACATTCTGGTGAAGAGTCTCTCCCCAGGGAGCTTTCAAAGTCAGCCGATATTTCCCCCAGGGTAGTTTTCCGAAATCAAGCATCCCCCGGCCATTACTGACGGCTTCCAGGGTGAACTCTTCGGAACGATCACCACTTTTAGTAAGTGTACCGGCATAATTGTGGGGCAGCCTCTCATCCTGATCCTCCGCAACCAGTTGAAAGGCAAGCTGATTCATCCCAGTGGCAACAGTATCCGGCTCGACTGACCTGTTCTGATTCAACTGCTCCAGCTGTTTCAGAATCTGCTGATTCACTTCGTCCGACGTCACCGGCTCGGGTCGATTCGCCATCTCAGCCATCTGTGCCATCATCCGGTTATTGAATGCCTGGCTCTCTTTCATCATCGACCAGACCAGCCCCACCACGATGAAGCCACACACGGCCATCACCACAGCGACCCCGGTCAGAATACGTTGTGACATGATCTTCTCCTTCATCGCTTCCAGCCAGAGTTGGCGGGCCACTTTGATCGGATCACCAAACTGTTCCAGCACACGTTTCCGCGCCAGCTGCTCATCCGGATTCTTCAACAGTTCCCGATTCAGGGCACACGCAAAATGGTCGCTGAGTTCATCGATAATCTCCTGCCGCAATGACGAAGGTTCGTCGTCCCGTCGCGGCGGAAAATCTTCGATACTGATCTCAGGCCAGGCCACTTTCCGCTCCCAGAATCCGGTCCACCGCGGATGAGAACTGCTTCCACTCCTGACGCTTCTCATTCAGGACCTTCTGCCCCTGCGTCGTCAGCTCGTAATACTTCCGCCGACGACCATCGACTTCACGCCAGAATGATTTCAGCAGCTTTTTCCGCTGCATCTTGTGCAACGCCGGATACAGACTCCCCTCCTTCAGCTCAAATTCCTGAGCCGAACGGTTCGTCACCTGTTGCGTAATCTCGTAACCATACGTGGGCCCCTCGGAAACCAGTTCCAGAATGAGCATCTCCAGCGTGCCTGCAAATAACTGAGGATTCATCTTTCTTTCTCCCATACCTAGGATGACTACATATCCAATATATAGCCGCTCTAGGTATGTACTGTCAAGCAGTTTTTTTTTAAAAGAAATCACGAGGGGGTGAGCCCGAATGCAATTCGGGCCGAGCACAGCGCGCAGGAGGTCCCAGCTTACGAGATCAATTTACAACAGAGAAACCCATCATTCGCACAAGTGGGCTCGAGGCACACGTACGCTCCACATCGTTTGCACCGCGACCACCTGTTGCCTGCGGCAATACCGGATTATATACGGTACCACCCAGATTATTCAGAGGCCCTTGAAAGTGGACACCAATCGTACTTCACCAGGCGGGCGGACACATGGGTCCGCACCCTACGCCAGTTGAAGCAAGCACAGACGGACTGTTAAACAGCCCGTCCCGCGTTCGCGCAGAACTGGTAATACACCTCTTCCGATTTCACGAGCTGATCGATTTCGACCCACTCATCCACCGTGTGGGCCTGGGCGATGGAACCGGGGCCGAAGACCATTGAAGGCACGCCACTCTGATTCACACGGGCTGCGTGCGTACCGTAGGGGACACCCACTTTTTTGTGACCGGGCTCCATCGTGTCGATTACCTTCAGCAGTTGATCGCTCCATGCCCCATTATTGTGATCGGAGAGAGAAACGCCGGTAATCCACGGCGGCAGCATCTCGAACTCAAAAGGCAGCTGTTCTTTGAGGTAGTCTTCCACCTGGTTCATCACATCGATGCCATCTTCACCAGGAATGACGCGGCGGTCGATTTCAATCGTGCACCAGTCCGGCACAATGTTGACGCTGTCGCCCCCTTCGATCACGCCGACACTCAAGGTCGGCGGACCGCACAACGGATGTGCTTCCCGTTTCGTCAGCTCATCCGCGTAGACCTGCAGCGCCTTGATCACATCCGCCATCCGGTAGATGGCATTTACGCCATCATTGGGTTGTGAACTGTGACAGGCCTTCCCGGTCGTCTTGATTTTCCAGCGGGTCGCGCCACGATGGGCCACGACGATATCCAGCATCGTCGGTTCGGCCACGAGTCCCAGATCGGGAGGCGCGGTCAGAATCTGGCTCAGCCCACTCGGGTTTTCCCAGAGCTGGACCAGGTGGTTGATGCCCTGCACGGTTGCTTCTTCATCGCAGGTACAGGAGAGAATCACATTCGCCGCCTCGGGAGGATTGTCCTTCACCAGTCGCGTGAAGGCCATCAGCATCGCCGCCATGCTGCCTTTAACGTCGCAGGCACCGCGACCGTAAATCCGGCCGTCTTTCTCGGTCCCTTCAAAGGGGGGCACGATCATCCCTTCCGCGGGAACCGTATCCTGGTGCACGTCCATCAGAATCGTGGGCACGCCCTCTTTAACCGGCGTGCGGGCGATCACATTATTCCGCCCGGGAACCACTTCGATTGATTCATATTCGACTCCCAGTTCTTCGAAATAGTCACACAGAAACTGGGTCAGTCTGCCTTCAAAATAAATATCACCGGAAACAGCGCGGCCCATGGGATTCACGCTGGGAATGGCAATCAGTTGTTTTAACAGCTGGACGACATCCATCAAAAAATAACCTTTTCTCGAGCCCGCTTTTGAATACTCTCGCGCTGAATTTTATGTAGTTTTCCACAGCCAGTGTCCCTCAACTGCAGCCCGATTTCTACTGATAACGCATTCAGTTTCTTAAGTTGGTTGAATTTTACAGCCCGGACCGACTCTAATATCAGTAGACCGCGTTTTACCCAAATCACGCTGACCACAAACTCCAAGGAGCCTTATATGAGAAACATACTGAACTGGTCCGCCGCTCTCCTCGCGTTGATCATCACCGCAGCCCCCCTGCAGGCGGATCCGATCCCCGGCGTTGGTCCGGTAAGCGACCCCGTCAAAGTCTTTTCTGATTTCAAATTCACCGAAGGTCCCGCCTTCGACCTCAAAGGCAACCTCTACTTCACCGATATCCCCGCCAACCGGATCTACAAAGTCGATACCGATGGCAAACTCAGCGTCTTCCTGGAACCCTCCAATCACTGCAACGGCCTGATGCTCGATGGCTCCGGCAAACTGCTGGCCTGTGAAATGGATGGCCGCCTGGTCAGCATTAATCTGAAGAACAAGAAAGTGACGCCGCTGGTCTCCGAATACGAAGGCAAACGCTTCAACGCACCGAACGATGTCGTGGTAGACAGTACAGGTGGTATCTACTTCACCGACCCGCATTTCCGCGCTCCCGAACCCCTGCCGCAGGGAACTGTCGCCGTTTACTACCGCTCCGCTGACGGCAAGGTGAGCCGGATCATCGACGATATCAAAGCCCCCAACGGCGTGATTCTCTCTCCGGATGAAAAAACGCTGTATATCATCCCCAGTATGCAGAAGGAGATGATGGCATACCCCGTGACCGCTCCCGGCAAAATTGGCAAAGGCCGCGTATTCTGCACGCTGAAGCAGGCTGAAGGCTACAAAGAACCGGGCAGTGGAGGTGATGGCCTGACCATCGATACCAACGGGAATCTGTATATCACGACCGGCCTGGGCCTGCAGGTCTTCTCGCCGGAAGGAAAACTACTGGGCATCATCGATTTCCCGGAAAAGCCGGCCAACGTCACTTTCGGCGGCAAAGACAACTCAAGCCTGTTCATTACCGCACGCACTTCGCTGTACCGGGTCGATACACAGGCCAAAGGGCACCGGTTCCCGGGAAAATAATTCTCAGGCCGATCTGACAACTGATACGCATTGTCGCACCTGTTTCGATAATGCCTGAACTGGAATAATCCACACGCTGGTCTGGCTGAAACGCCGATAAAAAGACCAGCGTTTTTTCATGTCATGTGAGCCTCCTGCAACTTTTAACCGTTGACCCGCCTGAAGCCAAATAATTTTTCCCGATTATCATCTTCCCGGTGTGCGGGAATTGTGCTGGCTTTCTCAACAAGTCATAATCAAAATTGCTGCTCAAAAATGACCAGATTAACGGAATTTACTCTGAAAAATACAATTTTCCCCTCATGACTCGGTTGGAGATTAGTGTCCGATGTCTGTTGAAATTAAGGTCCCCTCAGTCGGGGAATCCATCACCGAAGTCCAGATTGGTGCCTGGCACGCAGAACAAGGCAAATGGGTCGCTCAAGACAGTGAAATCGTTGAGCTTGAAACCGATAAAGCCACCTTCGATGTGCCGGCCCCCCTTGATGGGATCATCGTCGAAATCCTGAAGAAAACCGGCGAGATGGCTTCCGTAGGTGAAGTCATCGGCTACCTCGAAGAAGCCGAACGCCCTGCAGACCAGGCCGCTCCCGCTCCCGAAAAGAGCCCCGAGAAAGCAGCCGCCGCTCCCGCCCCCAAAGCGGAAGCCCCTGCACACGTCGGCGGCGGTTCGGATGATCGGGTCATGCCGGCAGCCGCTCGCGTCATGGCAGAAAAGGGACTCTCCCCGGCAGACGTCACCGGCACCGGACCAGGTGGCCGGATTCTGAAAGAAGATGTCCTCGCTCACCAGGGTGGTGCTGCCTCCGGCAACGGTGCCTTCCGCGAAGAAGAAATCGTCCCCATGAGCCCCATCCGCAAGAAGATCGCGGAACGGCTCGTCGAAGCACAGACCAACGCAGCCCTGCTGACGACCTTCAACGAAGTCGACATGTCTTCCGTCATGGAACTGCGGGCACAATACAAAGACCTGTTCCTCAAGAAATACGACGTGAAGCTCGGCTTCATGTCCTTCTTCGTCAAAGCAGTCGTCGACGGCCTGAGCCAGTTCCCGCAGATCAATGCTGAGATCCGCGGTACCGACCTGGTCTTCCGCAACTACTACGATATCGGAATTGCTGTCGGCGGTGGAAAAGGCCTGGTCGTTCCCGTCATGCGGAACGCAGAACGTCTCAGCTTCGCTGAAATCGAACTCAAGATCAACGACTTCGGCCAGCGGGCCCGGGCTAACAAAATCAGCCTGGATGAACTCCAGGGCGGTACCTTCACCATCACCAACGGTGGAGTCTACGGCTCGCTGCTCTCCACACCGATCGTCAATCCGCCGCAGAGCGGCGTGCTCGGCATGCACGGCATCCAGGAACGGCCCATCGCCGTGAATGGTCAGGTTGTGATTCGGCCCATGATGTACATCGCGCTCACCTACGATCATCGTGTCGTCGACGGCCGGGAAGCAGTCGTCTTCCTCAAGCGGGTCAAAGAAGCACTCGAAGAACCCGCTCGCATGCTGATGGAAATCTGATAACAGTCAAAACGCGCATCTAAGAGGTTTGGAAAGGTTTCCTGTCGCTGCAGGAAAAAGTGAAAATGAACCACGATCTGGTTATTATCGGTGCTGGTCCCGGAGGATACATCGCAGCCATCCGAGCTGCACAGCTCGGTCTCAACGTCGCCTGTATCGAAAAAGAACGTATGCTGGGCGGCACCTGTCTGCGGGTAGGCTGTATCCCCAGTAAAGCCCTGCTGGAATCCAGCGAGCTTTACCGCGAAGCAGAGCACACCTTCAAAGATCGTGGCATCAACGTCGGCGACCTGGAACTCGACCTGGAAAAGATGCTCAGCCAGAAAGACCGCACCGTCAAAACCATGGGCGGTGGCATCGACTCATTGTTCAAAAAGAACAAAATCACCCGCTACAGCGGTCACGCCACCATCACGGCACCGGGAAAGGTAGTCGTCGATGACGGCAATGAGCAGACCGAACTCGACGCCAAAAACATTCTGATCGCCACCGGCAGCGAACCTTCCACTCTGCCCGGCATCGAACTCGATGGTGACAAAGTCGGCACCAGCACCGAAGCCCTTGCTTACGATGAGGTCCCCAAACACCTGGTGGTGATCGGCGGTGGTGTGATTGGTCTCGAACTGGGCGCTGTCTGGAACCGCCTGGGTGCCAAGGTCACTGTACTGGAATACCTCGACCGGATTCTCCCCACGACCGATACCGAGATCGCTAAAGAAGCACAGAAAATCTTCGAAAAACAGGGACTCGAATTCCAGTTGGGTTGCCGCGTCACCGGCGTCAAAGTCAACAAGAAAACCTGCGACGTGGAAATCGCTGACAGCAAGTCCATCCGCTGTGATCGCGTACTGGTCGCCGTCGGCAGACGTCCCAACACTGAAAACCTGGGTCTCGAAAACGTCGGTATCGAAGTCGATCAACGAGGATTCATTCCCGTAAACGCGCACTTCGAGACTTCTGCCAAAGGCGTTTACGCCATCGGCGATGTCATCGGCGGTGCCATGCTGGCCCACAAAGCGGAAGACGAAGGGGTCGCCTTCGCCGAGTACCTCGTCACCGGTTATGGACACATTAACTACGACACCATCCCGAGTGTCGCTTACACCAACCCGGAAATCGCTGCCGTCGGTAAGACCGAAGAACAGCTCAAAGAAGCCGGGATCGAGTATCGCAAGGGGTCCTTCCCCTTCCTGGCCAACGGCCGGGCTCGCGCGATGGGACAGACAGAAGGACGCGTCAAAATGCTGGCCGATGCCAAGACCGACCGCGTCCTGGGCGTGCACATCCTGGGACCGCGTGCCGGGGATCTGATCGCCGAATGTGCCGTCGCCATGGAATTTGGTGCCAGCAGCGAAGACATCGCCCGTTGCTGCCATGCCCATCCGACCCTGGCAGAAGCCATCAAGGAAGCAGCACTGGCCGTCGATAAACGTACCCTCAACTTCTGAAATGCAACCGCAGGCCTGTCAGCTTTCAGAAACCGTTTTCCCCACGCCGGAAGAAAATCTGGCGCTGGAGGAAAGCCTGCTCTACCAGATCAACGAACAGGATTCCGCCGGCTGCCTGAGGCTCTGGGAAGTCGACCAGTACACGGTCATCATGGGCAGCTCGAATCAGACGTCCTGTAACGTGGATCTGGAAGCCTGCCGACGGGATCAGATTCCGGTCCTCCGTCGCTGTACCGGCGGGGGAACAGTGCTGCTCGGCCCCGGTTGTTTTATCTTCTCCCTGTTCCTGCGGATCTCCCCGGATCAGCATCTGGCAGGCATCGAAGCCACCACCCGCGACATCCTGGACCGCATCCGCGACACCCTCAACACGCGTTTCCCGAAACATGACATCGACCTGCAGGGAATCAGCGACTTGACGATTGAGGGTCACAAATTCTCAGGCAACTCGCAAAGATGGCTGACGCGCACGCTGCTGCATCACGGTACCATTCTCTACGATTTCGACCTCGATCTGATTTCCCGCTACCTGACCAGCCCGGAGCGGGAACCCGAATACCGTTCGCACCGCAGTCACCTGGAATTCGTCACCAACTACCCGGCGACAGCAGCTGAACTCAGGCAGGCCTTGATCGACACCTGGCAGGCAGACCAGGGAGAACCCGTGCTGCCCGTCGCACGTGTCCAACAGCTGGTCACGGAAAAATACGCGACGGAGAAATGGAATCTCCGCCGCTGAGATCATGTTCCGTTAAGTCAAAGCGCCCTGCATGGGCTGTTCGCTGTCTTCCGGGTTTGGCTCCGCAAAATGATCTTCGATCACTCGCATCTCTTTCCAGCGTCCCGCCTGGAACCGAATCAGGTAACCGATTCCCATGATCGAGATATAGGAAGTACAGGCCACCCAGCTGCCAAACAGCTTTTCGTCGGCGTCCGCATACATCCAGATCAGGAACGTGGGAATTACCATCACCGCCCAGCCGGTCAACAGCGAGAAGAACATACAGAAACGCGTATCGCCGGCACCACGGATGGCCGATCCAAAGACGACCACCAGGGCATCGAAGAACGAGAACAGAGCCGCAAAGCGCAGTAAAATCACCGCCGCCTGTTTGACCTTGAGAAAGTCTTCCGTGATGATATCCGGTTCATAGGGGCGTAGTAACAGATCAGGAAAGCCGATGTAAATCACTGCAAACAGCAGCATATACGCCGCTGAGGCCGCAAACGCTTTCCAGGTGGTTCTGACCGCCAGCTGCGGACGTCCTTCACCAATCCGCTTGCCCACCAGGGTCATCACCGCAGTCCCGACCCCCATCATAGGCACAAAGGCCAGCGAGTTCAGGTTAAAGGCAATCGTGGTTGCTGCCAGCTCGATCTTCCCAATCCGCCCCACCAGTACGATGAACAGCGTGAAGCCGATGATGTCGATGAAATACAGCAGCCCGTTGGGAAACCCGTAACGGATCAGACGCACAAACAGTTCCCGATTAAACTGCCAGTGATTGAACAGTCCATACAGACGGGCCTCATGCTTGGCCAGAATGATAAACAGATACAGCAACAGTGTCACCACATTCGCAGCTACCGTAGCAATCGCGGCACCGCGGATTCCCAGTGCCGGTATCGGTCCGACTCCGAAAATCAGCCAGTAATCCAAGAGCATATTTACGAGTACGCTCACCAGGTTGACCCACATGACCACCATGGTCTGACTGCGTCCCGTGTAGAAACAGGAGAGCACCGTCGACAACAGCGCGGGCCCCGATCCCAGACACAGAATCGAAAAGTACTCTGCTTCCAGGGTCTGAACTTCGGGCGTATGACCGATCCAGTGAAAGAAGGTTCCCGCGAAAGGAACGCCTAACAGCAGCAGACCGCCCCAGATCAGCGCCAGGTACACGCCCTGCCAGACCGATTCGGAAACACGCTGCCTCTGATTTGCTCCCTCGTACTGTGCCACGAATGTATTCACATACATGGCTTTGCCCATCGCGATCGACATGATCGTCCATTGGATCATGCCTGCAGGCAACGCCGCAGCCACCGCATCCGTCGACCACCAGGTCAGAAAGATCCGGTCCACCACATGCATGATCGACAGCGACCCGCAGCTCAGCACCAGGGGCACTGCCACATTGGTCAGTTCGCGCAGGCTCCCCGGCGTCACAGTGGAGGTGTGCTGGTTGAGGGCAGAATCTTCCATCCGGAACAATCCGATCACGATAAAGAGAGCGCTGACTTACAATCGAGAGGATTGTAGTGAAGAGAAACAGAATCGGCGAAGCCGGTCCATCAGCATATCACAAATTTCATAAACTGACCTCTCCACGACACGCTCGTTGCTGCAGAAGTTCGCAATTCAAAGGAAACACAGCGTCGCCTCCCGGGAAAAACCAGGCCGATTATGTGTTCATTTTCCCAGCATTTGCAATTTCATCTGGACCTGATTGGCGATTCCTAGTTTAATTCGCGATCTATACGGGCCAGTTCCGGATTTCAGCCGAGTGATTTATATCATTTCGACAGTCACCCACGAGCATAACCCATAGATATGAATAGACTTACAAACAACATACCGATCTCGAATTCCAGAGTATCTACCGTGAACAGCTTTACCAGAATTCTGCATTACGTCTGGCCTTTCCGCCGTCGACTGATTACCGCATTCTTTTTTGCCGTCCTGGTCGCCATTCTCTGGGGGGCGAATCTGTCCGTCACCTTCCTGGTGGTCAAGGTACTCCTGCAGGGTGAACGCATCGATCAGTACGTGCAGGCGCAAATCGTTGAGACCGAGGACACGATCAAGGACAAGGAACGGGTCCTCAAAGAAATCTCCGGTAAACTGCAGGCGTATCAGATCGATCACTCAGTTGAAGACCTCTCCACAGCCGAGGCCGATGCCACCAAGTTTGCCGATGCCCCGGTGAAACTGCTCAGCGAACATTCACGACAGCAGGAGGACATGAGCATCGCCTCCCGCAAACTGTTTGCGCTGAAGTGGATTGAATCCAACATCCTCCCCTGGGTCCCCGACGACCAGTTCGATACGTTTGCGCTGATCCTGGGACTGCTTCTGGTCACAACGTTTATTAAAGGCCTCTGTATCTTTACGCAGGATGTCATCGTGGGAGGCATCGTCGAACTGGCCACGATGTCGATTCGCAAGGAGTGTTTCCGCAAAGCATTGGACCTGGACTACCAGAGCCTCTCGGATGAAGGGACCGCCTCCCTGATGTCCCGCTTCACGTTTGATATGCAGCAACTCTCCCAGGGCCTGACACTCATGGGGGGGAAAATTATCCGTGAACCCCTCAAAGCGCTGGCCTGTGTCGTATTCGCTTTCATGGTCAACTGGCGTCTGACGCTCCTTTCATTCGTCTTCGCTCCGCTGATCGCCATCGTCTTCTATAAAATTGGTAAAACACTGAAGCATGCCAGCCAGCGAATGATGGAAAGCATGTCCCGCATCTACAAAACACTGGAAGAATCCTTCGAAAGCTCGAAGGTCATTATCGCCTTCAACGGTGCACGCAAACACCGCAGTCGCTTCCATCACGAAAATAAGGAGTACTTCAAAAAGGCACTCCGCATCGTCCGGATCGACTCTCTCACCAGCCCCACCACCGAAATGCTGGGGTTGATGGCGATCTTTATCGCCCTGATTCCCGGTTCCTATCTCGTCCTGCGGGGTAAAACGGAAATCTGGGGCATTCAACTTGCGTCTGCCCCGATGGACATCGCCACCCTGTCGATGATGTACGCCCTGCTGGCCGGCATCACCGACCCGGCACGAAAAATGTCTTCGGTCTATTCAAAACTGAAACGTACCGCTGCTGCCGCCGAACGCATCTTTACGGTCATGGATCGCGAATCGCTCGTTAAAGAAACGACCGATCCCGAGCCGTTCCCGCAGAAAGTGGAATCGGTTCGCTTCAATAAAATCGATTTCACTTATGCTCAGAGGAAAGAGTCCACCCGCAATAACGAACCGATCCTGGACGGCGTCAACCTGGAAGTGGCCGCAGGAGAAGTTGTGCTGGTAGTGGGTGAAAACGGTTCCGGTAAATCCACACTCGTGAACCTGCTCCCCCGGTTCTATGATCCGGATAAAGGTAATATCTTTATCAATGAAGTCGATATCCGCGACATGCGTCTGAGAGACCTGCGCAACCATATCGGCGTCGTCTCACAGGAAACCATGCTCTTCGACGATACGATTCTGGAAAACATCCGCTACGGACGCCCGTCCGCCAGCCGCCACGAAATTGAAGTCGTCGCCAAAAAAGCACACGTCTCCCAGTTTGCAGAACAGTTGCCTGATGGACTGCACTATGGCGTCGGCGAGAAAGGGCACGAGCTTTCCGGCGGACAGCGCCAGCGAATCGCCCTGGCACGAGCCTTCCTGCGTGATCCGAATATTCTGATCCTGGACGAAGCCACCTCGGCCATCGATTCGCAGAGTGAAATCCTGATCCATAAGGCACTCAAGGAATTTGCTCCCGGACGGACCGTATTCATCATCACGCACTCAGTCGGACAGAGCCTGCTCGAATTTGCGACCCGCGTCGTCGTTATGGATTCGGGGAAAGTCGTTGCCACCGGCCCCCACAGTACCCTGGTCGACACCTGTCCGCAGTACCAGAACCTGCTCAGCGCCCAGGTCAGACAGCGCACAGCCTGACAGGTTTCAGGCTGCAGAACGCAGGTTCCATGTGGTATTCCCCTCGAAGTCAGATTAAAAACTCGACGCATCAGGCGGGAATCGATATCATATCTACTTGAGTGAGTCGTTCCTGCCCGTCTATTTTTTCTTATCTGCTCAATCCGGGAATTAATATCATGAGATCAATGATCGTCACTGCACTGCTCGTCCTGCTGGCTGTCGTCCTCTTAGGTGCCGGCATCACACTGTCATCAGAGAAACCGGTCAGAGCAATGCGTCCCGGCATCGAAAGCGAAGCAGCAGATCCTGCAGAGCGAGATTTCTTCCTGGCTCAGTCCGATGAGAGAGAACGGGATCGACGTCCCGAACATCCGCCTCATCCGCGGGACCGTCATCCGCGAGAACATCATCCGGAACACGAGCGGCATCGGGCCCATGCGGAAGCAGAACATCGAAACATTGAACGGGAGATGGACGAACATCGTCACCGGATTCAAAACATGCACGTGGCAGCCGAGCACCTCGAACAGGCGGGTATGCACGATCTGGCTCATCGAATCCATCAGGAAGCCAGGGAAAACGAACAGCACCTCCGCGAACGCCTCGAACGACATCAGCATGCCGAACATCGGTCACCCCATGCCGGCCCTGAGGTGCATGAACTGCTCAAGCAGCTTCGCAATGAAGTCCACGAACTCAAACGCGAAGTCCGTGAGCTCCGAGAAACGGTCGCCAGTCAGGCCAAATAATACGTCAAACGGCTAATTTCCGGCTGAGAACATCTGAGAAACACGAATTGATTCGTGTACTGCCAGTCAGTAGAATAATGCAGACCTGTACCCATGCGTTCTGTCTACATTCTACTGATTGAAAGTCCGGATCTCTAAGATGGCCTCCCCTGCATCGATTTCCTGCCCCCATTGCGCAGCGAGTTTCAATATCAAGTCCCAGGCTGCTTTCGGGAAAAAAGTCAAATGCCCGAAATGCGAGACGCCATTTGTCATTGAAAAACCGGCCCGGAAATCGTCCAGTCCACGCAAGCAGCACAGTCGTCGCTTACCGCAGGCTGATGAGTTTGGTTTTGAAGATGAGTCAGACGAACCCCTGTTCCTGGAAGAGGATGAAACTGACTGGGAAGACGACCTGAGTGACGGTCCTGCTGTCAGACCTGCGAAACAACCCCGGCAGAAACCAAAACCGACCCGTAAAAAGTCGAAATCGCAGCAGAGCTTTCTGGGCGCGTTGCGCAAATATGGGTTCTCCCCGTTTGTCGTCTTTCCCCTGGCCATACTGCTCTGTCTGTACGGCTTCTTTTTTGTGACAGGTAATACTGTCAGTACAACGATTGTGATGTTCATCGTCGTTTTCTTCGCCATGGGGTGCACGGCCGTCGGCGGCATCGGACTGCTGATTCTGGCAGCGGAGGAGAGCTTTGGTGAATTTCTGCTCTGTTTCTTCGTGCCCCTGTATTCGCTCTTTTATGCCATCACCCGTTTTGAACGGACCAAAGGACCCTTTGCCGCAATCTTCAGCGGAGTAGTCGTCTACCTGGTTGTGGGACTGACCCTGATGATCGGGAAAGAAACGCAATCCGGTCCCTTCGCGAAAGATGGTCCGGGTGGACGCGCACAGAACAACGTCGCTCAGGTCGATCCGGATGCGGATGTTGACCTCGAGGACCTGAAGGAATTTCACATCCAGCTGCATACTCCCCTGCCTCTGGAATGGGCGGAACCCGGAAATACCTCGGCCAACGTTTTTCAGGAACGACCTTCTGCCTCCATCGGCAGGATGTTTGAAGTGACCAGTTCCCCTGATCCCGATCAGCCAGATGCGCCTGCCAGCCGGATGAAGTTTCGTGTTTTCCTCCCCCCGAAAGGACAAGGAGAGAAATTCCCCTGCGTGATTGTTCCCCCGGCCGGCTCTACCCTGCTGACAGGCATGGAAATCGACGATACCGTTAACACGCAGAACCCGGAACATGAACCTTACGTCAAAGCCGGCTTCGCTGTGATCACCTTTTCCATCGACGGCGACCTCGGTGAAGGAGATCAGACCAGCAACGCTGAGTTCATCAAGGCACATGAGGCCTTTCGTAGAAGTAAAGCCGGCATGTTGAACTATGCCCAGGCCCTCTCGCTGGCCAAGTCAACTATTCCGGAAATTGACACCAGCAACATCTTTCTGGCCGGCCACAGTTCAGCCGCCACCCTCTCGCTGCTGTTTGCGGAACACAGTCATCAGCACTTCTGGGACCCCGATACAATCAAAGGCTGCCTCGCCTATGCCCCCTCTGTCGATCCCCAGAAGTTTTTTGCAAACCATCTCGGTGAAATCAAACCGTTGATTCCCGATGTCGAAGAATTCATCCGCCTCAGTTCTCCCAAAGAACATGCTCAGACCATCCAGTGCCCCGTTTTTCTCTTCCATGCACGCGGAGATCAGGTGACCTCCTTCGTGGCGTCCCGACAGTTCGCAGAACAGTTGAAAGCACAGGGAGTCGATGTGAAGTTCGTGTCGAGTAACGGCAGCGACCATTACCAGACCATGGTCGATGAAGGAGTTCCCCAGGGAATCAAGTGGATTCAGGCTCAACTGAAAGCACAACCTTCACAACCCGCAGAGGACGGTTCTACCGGACTCGATCCACAACTGGCTGCGATGAAACAGGAGGCCCAGTCGCGGATGGAGAAGACCAGCCAGCTAAAACGAAACAACAAC
The DNA here is from genome assembly GCF_007744075.1 of Gimesia chilikensis. Lineage (NCBI taxonomy): Bacteria > Pseudomonadati > Planctomycetota > Planctomycetia > Planctomycetales > Planctomycetaceae > Gimesia > Gimesia chilikensis. The sequence continues at coordinate 5,990,522 of NZ_CP036266.1, forward strand.
TCAAGCAGTTCGGCGTCCGCGCATCTGGAAAAGATGCGCGCGTCGCTGGAGAAGATGAGAGTCGCCCGAGATGGAGAAACTCGGAGATACCGGTTTCAAATCGCTGGTTTTACTCCCGAATTTGAACAAAAGCTGAAAAAACAAGCGCCCTTTTTTCTGAATTCGCTTGAGTCCTCATTCGACGTTGCCATCCTCGGGACGAAAGGCGACAACGTCATCATCAATTTTTACGAGATGACAATTACCTTCGATTATGCGGGTGAACTACCACAGGATCTCAGGGAAAAGATTGCCAACGAGAAATCGACTAAAGTGATGCTTTTATCTGACGCGCCCCTCAAAAACATACCAATCAATCATGAGTCAGCTGAAGACGATCAGAATATTGATCTCATGACTTTCCGTATTAAAAGAATCAGCAGCATACGTTTTCCTGGTAATACTTTTGATCCCATCGTGGCCCAGCGTCTGGCTGAAAGATCACTCAGAGGGATTAAAGAATATATCCACGACTCTCTGGTGATCAATTATGACGACAAGTGGGCGGCAATTAAATATAAAGCTAACGACGGTAAATTCGGGTTAGGCATGAAGCTGAATGGCAGTTTGCACAGTGCGGGCATCCATGTCGACGAAGAATGGATCAAACTGACAGAAGAGGATCTGGCGCTCATTCAAAATACAGGTAAATCTCCCACAGAATCAATGCCGTCTTCACCAGGCAAAACGCCCCCCGCTGCCACGGCAAAGCAGAAATATATCATCCACTACGGCGTTTACGGCGGTGACAACGTTACCGACTCAGCACGCCGCTTACTGAAAGGGTTTGTCTGGGTCGATCAGGAAACGGTGCACTTCAATCCCGATAAGAAAGAGATCACCTTCGAAAATCGCAGCGCTGTCGACCAGGGAGCGCTGGACCGTGCACTCAAACGGAATAAATTCTATCAGGTCATGCTTACCCGGGAAGCGATCCCCACTTCTCCCGCAGAGAATACCTCAGACAAGGCCGGTGCAGGGACCGAATAATCCGTCAAGCTGCGTCCTACGACGCACCTGTGATTTCACTGATATCAATCAGATGCAACTGACGCCCCTGGTCCTTATAAGGACTGTCGATACAGACATAACGGGAATTGGGGCTGTAACGGGGATGCGTGTCGACCCGCCACTCACCGGTGTAGAGTTTTGGTGAATGGAAGTGCCCCAGATCGATTCGCTTCCCGGAAGCGACATGATACAGGTGCGGCGTCTGCATCCGCTCTTTGCCTTTGGGATACGTATCATTCAGAATCCACTCATTCCCCGGCAGGTAAGTCAGATGTCCTCCATTGTCCAGCACGCCTTTACCCACTTCTTTGAGTTCGGCACCCGATTCATCTTTGACCAGGAAATCTCCCCATGACGGGCTGTCAGCAGTCGCCTTGGACTGGGCCAGGATGTGTTCGGGATCACGCCAGATGAAATGCGAGACGAACCCGTTATCGATCACCACCCGCACATCGCTGCCATCCGGACGGGCTGTGACCAGCCGAGAGAGGCGTTTGCCATTCGGATACTGCCAGCGATGCAGCGTGATGAACCGGGATCCGTCCGGGCTGAACAACAGGTGGTTAAAGTAATGCTTGATATCTTTCTGATTTTTGGGGATGGTGCCCGTCTGGGATATTTCCTCCAGTGATAGAATCAGCGTGGATTTACCGGTCTCCAGATCCACCCGGAAGATCCCGGAGTCCTTGGGAGCCAGATCCTTGAAATTGGGATCGGAAAAACCGGGATATCCATAGCCGGGTCGCACATCCTGAATCCGCCGGAAATCGGGCGTGACCGCAGTCTTCCCATCCGGACTGACCGAATAGATGGGAGAAGGAATGGTGCGTCCCTTTCCAGATTTAACATCCAGAATCCGACTGACGAACTGACCGTCCTGCCGATCGTTCCAGATGATTTCCGAAGCAGAACCAGGCAGCCACTGCAGCATACATCCCTGTTGCCAGTTCCAGGCGGATGATTCTCCCAGTTCGATCCAGCGATCGCCGTCTTCCAGGTCGACCATGCCGATTTTGATCACATCATCGGCCCGGGGCGAACGATGTTCGAAAGCCACTTCCATACCCAGCACGTAGCGGCTGGTGGGATCAAACTGCAGCTTGTCGTAATAGCCGAACCAGTGATGCCGGGGGCCTTTGGTAATCACCCGCATCGGAGGGAACTTCTGTTCTGCACCGGTCTTCTGTTCGGCTCCGAATGAGAGGCTCCCCAGAGCCGAAGCACCCACACCACACATGACCCGAGATACAAATTCACGACGACTGCAGGAATAGTTCGACATCGGTTTTCTCTCTGTTTTGAGTACCGCGGTTTGGGTAATTGACGCAGTAAAATGATCTTAATTTAATCATTCCAGACTAGAGGACTGATCGGAGAAAAGCAACTGCAAAGGCTTCCCTGAAAACAGCTTCGAATTAGTTGCACTTCAAACGGGGAGTAACTTCTTTTAAACTCGATACCACCCTATAATGTGGTGACACTTCACAGCACTTGAACCAGGCAGGCTCCCATCGCTCCACGAGGACAGGAGAACCACATCAGTAGAGTGTTCCTCGACCAACACGACCGGATTTTCGATATCCTGAATCTCAGAATTCACGACCTACAGGTTCTGTTAATTATATGAATAGCCCCGTCATCTATGACAACCCGGAAATTCTTCTGGATCAGAAATATACCGTCAGTGATCCCGAAGTCAGAGACATCCTGGCCAGCATCGGATTTAGCGATCAGGAACGTGCGCTGATTCGACTGCGGGAGCTGTGCACAACGCCCCAGATTCGTAAAGAATTAACACAGATTCTGCCAACCCTGCTCCAGGCACTGACCGATGCAGCCACTCCGGATGGCTCCCTGATCAACTTCGAACGGTTTATGAACAGCGTTTCGGAACCCGAAACGATGCTCGAGTTTCTCACACAGAATCCACGAGCCGTCGAAATCCTGGTCCGGCTCTTCGTCGGCAGTCAGTTCCTCACGGAAATTCTCCTCAAGAACCCCGACTACCTCGAACGGTTGACCCGCTATAACCGGATTGCCGAATTCAAAAGTCAGCAGCAGTTCTTCTCAGAAGCCATGGCCATCATGCGGCAGGAGACCGGCAGTGTCGCCGAAAAATTCGATGCCGTTCGTCGTTTCCAGCGCTGGGAACTGCTCCGCATCGGTGCCTGTGACACCTTCGGCCTGATGGACCTTAAAAACATCACTGTCCAGCTTTCGCTACTGGCTGACGGTCTGGTGCAATCCTGTTTGACCGTTCTCTCAGAAGACATGGATCTTCCCCTGGATGACTTCGCCGTCCTGGCCTTCGGTAAACTGGGTGGTGAAGAACTGAACTACAGTTCGGACATCGACCTCGTCTTCATCTCCGGACAGGACTCCACCAAGTACTGGCAGCTCGGCCAGAAACTCATCAAGTCACTGATGGAATCGACGGCTGAAGGCTTCCTGTACCGCGTTGATATGCGTCTCCGTCCCTGGGGACGCTCCGGGGCGCTGGTGACCACGGTCGACGCGTACGTCGATTACTTCGCCAAACATGGTCGCCTCTGGGAAAAGCAGGCGATGCTGAAAGCCCGCGTGATCGCCGGCAATCAGAAACTGGGCATGGAGTTCTTCCGCCGCATCGAACCGCAGATCTTCAACTGCGATTCAGAAGAAGTCCGCAAAAATGTGCTGGAGATGAAACAACGGATTGAAGAGACCCTGAAGAAAAAAGGCAAGGAATGGGGCGAAGTCAAATCCGGCAAAGGCTCTATCCGTGATGTGGAGTTCACGACTCAGTACCTGCAGATGGCCAACGGTGCGAAATACCCCTCGATCCGCAGCATCAATACGCTGGACGGGCTTGTGCGACTCGTCGATCACGGCCTCATCCAGGCTGATGAATACCGTCACCTGACCAGCGGCTATGTCTTCTTCCGAAAAATTGAACACGCGCTGCAGCTGATGCACTATAACCAGGAGCATCACATGCCCACCGATGAGCGGGAACTGGCTTACCTCGCCCGGCGGCTTGATTTCCAGGACGGCAAACAGCTGGTGCAGTATTATGAACAGCACCGCAAAGCGGTTCGCAGCATCTACAGAAAATACATCTACGATCCCGCTGAAAACAAAACAGGAAAGCACTCCACGCATTCCGAGCAGGACAGCAATCCCATCGGAATGATGGCGGCCTCTTATACCAAAGTCTTTAATGAAGAAGAGACCGAGCAGCACAGCCAGATGGCACGCAAGCTGAGTGAGACCAACATCGTCGAGCTCGAAACAGAAAAACGCCCAAACGATCAATTGCGACTGACCATGGTCGGCTTCGACCAGACCGGCGACCTGTCTCTGATTTGCGGTCTGCTCTTTGTTTACGGATTCGACATTGAGAAAGGGCACCTGTTTACCAACCAGAAGGTCAAACCGGCTCCCGCTTCCGGGCGGTCGACCAAACCGAGTGAGAAGTCTAAAAACACCCGCAAGTTTGTCATCGTGCTCGATGTTAAAGCCTCCGGCCCTGCCGTGGAACCGAATATCTGGACCGACTACCGCAACGACCTTTCCCAGTTGCTGCACAAGGTCGAATCGGGGAATCCCCAGGAAGCGGTGGGAGAACTTGCTAAACGCGTCGCCGCCGGCCTGCACGATCTCGCACAAGCCAGCCAGGTGCTGTACCCGGTTGAAATTGAAGTCGACAACGAGACCGACAGTCGGCACACCATTCTCCGCATCCAGTCTGAAGATACCACCGGCTTCCTGTATGAGTTGACCAACGCCCTCTCGATGAGCGGCATCGATATCGCCCGTATGGTGATCGATTCAGAAGGAACCCGCGTCAGTGATGTGCTGTATGTCACCGATGACAAAGGGGAAAAAATCAGTGCGGAAGCCCAACAACAGGGACTGCGTGCCGCGATCGTCTTGATTAAACACTTCACTCACCTGCTCCCCCGCTCTCCCAATCCGGAATCGGCACTGCTGCACTTCCGCGAGTTCCTGGAGCATCTTTTCAAGCAACCCAACTGGGTCGAAGAAATTTCCTCACTGGAGCGTACCAGCGTGCTCAGTGCCCTGGCCCGTCTGCTGGGTGTCAGTGACTTCCTCTGGGAAGACTTCCTCCGACTGCAGCATTCCAATCTGTTCCCCGTTGTTGCCAACGTGGAAGAATTGAAAAACCGGATTCACCTGGACGAACTCCAGGCTGAACTCGCCGAAGAGCTCGCTGAGGCATCGACTCCCGAAGAACAGCAGGAACGGCTCAACGCCTTCAAAGACCGGGCCATGCTGCGTACCGACATGCGGCATATCCTGGGGCACATCTCTGAGTTCGGTCAGTTCTCAGACGAATTAACCGATGTCGCAGAGGTCGTAGTGGAAGGCGCCTACGAAGTCTGTCATCAGCAGCTACAGGAACGCTACGGCGAGCCACAACTGGAATCGGGCGGCCCCTGTCATCTTTCGATCTGTGCACTCGGAAAATGTGGCGGACGCGAACTCGGCTTCGCCTCGGACATTGAGCTGATGTTTATTTACGAAGGTTCCGGCCAGACAGATGGCCCCGAAGTCATCACGAATAATGAATACTATCTGAAGCTGGTCGAAAAATTCACCAAGATGATCAAAACCCGCAGCGAAGGTATTTTTCAAATCGATCTGCGGTTGCGACCCTACGGGCAGGCGGGCAGCCTGGCTGTCTCAGCTGAAGCATTCCAGAGCTACTTCTCTTATGAGGGCGCTGCCTGGCCTTATGAACGCCAGGCGCTGGTCAAACTCCGTCCGATCTCTGGTGATGTGGAATTTGGCAACCAGATCGTCCGCGTCAGGGATCAAATTATCTACTCCGGCAAACCATTCGACGTCGCTGCCATGCTCGCCATGCGGGAAAAGCAGATTCAGCAGCTCGTCAAAGGGGGAACCATCAACGCCAAGCTCGGAGACGGTGGACTCGTCGATTGTGAATACCTGATCCAGGGGATGCAAATCACTTACGGACACCGCAACCCCGGACTGCGAACCACAAACACTCTCGAAGGCATTGAGTCCCTTAAAAAACTGGGGCTGATCAGTCCCGACGACTTCTACAAACTTCGCGACGCCTACATCTTTCTCCGCAGGCTCATTGATGCTCTGCGCATGGTGCGCGGCAACGCCAGGGACCTGACGGTTCCCCCTCAGGATCAGGAAGAGTTCGAATTCCTTGCCCGGCGGCTCGGCTATGGTTCGCATACCGATAAGCTCCAGGAAGAAATCTCTTCCACCATGGACTGCGTCCGCGATTTCAGTCGCCTGCTCGCCCCCATCAAAGCAATGACTATCCGCACCAACGGGTAAATTCAGGCGCAGATTTTCGATTCGCTGCTCAAGTTGACAGGCAGGATCTGCCGGTACGTTCCCATTTCTGGGGTCACTCTGAGGGCGCTTATATCATAATGATTACAGCCCGAAAATCGCCCCGACACGCCGAGATGCCCCTAAAGTCAGTTACAGAGGCCACTTACAACCCAATCGGTTTAATTGGCACAATCGATGCTTCTTAACATTTCTCAGACGCGGTCGCAAATTCAAAAACAACCGTAATCTCTTTTAAGGAATGGAAAGATGAAAAAGTTCATGATCGTTTGCGTTGCTTTGGCAGGTGGATTCGCAATGCTCGGGAGTGCCTCCACAGCGGAAGCGGGGGGAGTTAATTTCAGCCTGAATCTGGGTAACGGATACGGCTACAGTAATTACGGTGGATACAGCGGCCGATATCGCTCATACAACGCACGCCCCTATTATCACGGCCGACGTCACTCTTACTGGCATGATACCAGTCATTACGACTATCATCCCGGTGGATTCTACCGTCATCGAAATCATTACCACTACCAGCCCGGTCACTACGACTATCATCAGTCAGGACACTGGGATCATCACTAATCCCATATCTCCTGTTCTTTAAAAGTGGCGCGAGAAACCCGGGCAGATCGAACCCTCGATCTGCCCGGGTAATCGTTTGATGACATCGCTTATTTAGCGGGAACATTCCACCAGGCATTGGTCTGCTTCAACAGCTGTTGAACCAGTTCGGGATGCGCAGCCGCAGCATTGTGCTGCTCAAACGGATCCTGCGCCAGGTTATATAACTCGGGCTTTTCTTCACTCAGCCGGGGTCCGGGGAAGATCGCTTTCCATTCCCCTTCGATGCACCAGCGATATTTCAGACTCGTGACGGGATCATCAATGTCGACCATATCATGCTCGAAGATCTCGCCGAAAATCGCTTTGCGGTCAGTCTTGCCACCGTTCTGAATTACCTGCAGCAGATTGATCCCTTCCATGGCTTTGGTCGGTTTTAACCCGACGGCATCCAGAATTGTCGGTGCCAGATCGATGCTGCTCACCAGCGTATCATACTCTGCCGGCTTAATTTTCCCCGGCCAGCGAAGCAGAATGGGGGTCCGGAGACCGCCATCATAGGGACTCCGCTTCGATTTGGGAGCATAACGGAAACGACGTTTCATTTTCTTGCGTTCCGCTTCGGATTCAGGCACATACTGAATCCAGCCGTTGTCCGTCACGTAAACAACAATTGTGTTGTCCGACAGCTGTTTCTGATCCAGATAGTTCAGCAGTTGTCCACAGGTCTCGTCGAACCACTCCACCATCGCGTAATAATAGGACAGTTCTACTGGAGTTTCCGGATTAAGGTATTTCTTCAGGATCCGCTGAGGTGGATTGTGAGGAGTGTGGGGCAGGAAGGGCGCATACCACAGAAAGAAAGGCTCGTCTTTGCATTCATCAATGAACTCATAAACGGGTTTCATCCCTTCCCGACCGATCTTCAAGCCCAGGTCACCATGACGACCTCCCCGTTTGGGGTCGCCATGTGTCATCGCCGAAGTGAAACCGGCCAGGCTGGGATTGCCTTCCCACCATTTGCCACACTGATAGCTCTTGTATCCCAGTTTGTCCAGCATTTGAGGCAGGCAGTCTACAGCGCGAACATGTTTCAGCAGCTTCTGGCGATCCATGCCCTTGGGGGGATCATTCCCGGTAATCATATTCTGATGCGGGTACAGACCGGTAATCATCGTCATCAGACTGGGGCGACACAGGCTGGTCGGAACATAACCACGCTTGAAGACAGCGCTCTCCGCCGCCAGCTTATCCAGATTCGGGGTTTTAATCTTTTCATGCCCCATGAAACCATAATCGTTCCAGGCCTGATCATCGGAAATGATCATCACAATATTCGGACGGGACGCGGCTTCAGCCAGTACATTCCGTGGAGCAGCGTAAGCCCCCCAGACCACCAGTACCACCAGCAACAGGTTTTTACACAGCTTCACGATGAACTCCTTTTGATACGAGCGCGATCAATGGCCTCTATTCGAATGAACGCCGCCAGGGGGAAGAATCAGGCGGGAGAATTATTCGAAAAAAATTCTTTAAAATCCCCAACGCTGAATCTTATAATGACGTAAGGAACTGCAGAAGACATACACACAGATCCCAACCAAGTTCAACCCATCCTACCAACTACTTCACTAAGATCAACACCTAAAACAACTTACAACCTTACTCACTCCTGATCCCCGGTATCCCACTGAAGACCTGATTCATTCAGGATAAAAACGTTTTTGCCGGAGATCAAAAGATTGATAAATCAGAATTTTTCAAATGAGACATTCTTGATTCGATTTACTTGAGTGCGTTGACAGCGTGGAAAATGAGTATTCTAATGTAGTTACACAATTTGTTGTGATTTGAAAAACTCGAACTTCTTGTGATACGGGGCAACCACTGACCGAGGTTTCTGGCTGGCTCAAGTCGGGAGCTTCTTAAGTTAACTGTCACTTACTTTTTAGAAGAATATGAGGAATTTTATGCGGAAAATGATGAACGTAAAAGTAGCGTTGATGTTTGGCCTGGCGATCGCCGGACTGACTCTGATCTGTGGTGAAAAGCAGGTTGAAGCTCGTCCTAACTTCAAGAAAATCTGGGCAGAAACATACCCCAACTCCAAAATGCTGATCGACAAAAAATGCGGTATCTGTCACCCTGGCAAGACCAAGAAAGAAAAGAGTGCCTACGGTCAGGCCGTTGGTAAAGGTCTGTCAAAGCGGAAAGAAACCGACAAAGACAAGATCGTCAAAGCACTGAAAGATGCTGAAAAGATGCCCAGCCCCACCGAAGGTAAAACTTTTGGTGACTACATCGAAAAAGACGAACTGCCTCCCGTTGGAGATGTTAAAGAGTAATTGACTCCATGGAGTTGCTGACCTCAGTTTTTCCAACATTGAGTCGGGACTACTGAAGTTAAGATATCAAAAGCAGGGTAGTGACAATGGTCATTGCCCTGCTTTTTTTATCCATTCGCTGGCGTGCTCATTCAGATGAAAGTCAATCACCAGGGGCAGATGATCGGAAGCCTGGCGTGAAAGTTGAGACCGTGCCAGCCTGGCCTGCTTAACACCGATCTCACCGCGAATAAACGCTTTATCCAGCGTCCCCACAGGCATATACGCAGGAAACGACCGAAAGCGGGACGGCGGACTCGTTACTTCCTGATATTCAAATTCAGAGAACTTCCCGTTCGCCAAAGTATTTCGCCAGTCGTTCGTGTCACCCACGATCAGCGAAGGATGATCATTGCCTTCCCGGAATAACCGATGCGTCAGCAGATGATTGATCTGCCAGTGACGCTCTTTTTCAGCCAGTCCCAGGTGGAAGTTCACCAGTTGAAAGGGCCCCTCAGGAGAGTCGATCAACACAATCTGGGCACCGCGCGCTTTCCGCCACTTATTGGTCAGCGAAATCTGATGCTGTGACAGGAACGCCCAGCGGGAAAGGATCAGATTGCCGTAGCCCCCTGTCTTCAGCTTGACATTCAGCTGATACAGCGATTCCGGCATATTGAAGTAATCGGCGAAGATCTTCGGCTGGTTATTGAAGCGGGAACGTTTCACATTCCGGTCGACCTCGTGCAGGCAGATGATATCCGGATTTTCCTGCTCGATAACACCGATCACCCGTTCCAGTTGATACCGACGGTCACGTCCGCCGATCCCTTTATGAATGTTATAGCTCAACAGTCGCATGTTTGATTTGATTTTACTTGCCAGTGAGTAATGCGGGCGCAACCGGGATCACTCCCAGGTCTGTCGTACCGGGTTTAATTTTAAGCTTGAAGCGTCCCCGTTTCCAATCATCCCGGGCAGCCAGATATCCTGCTTTTTCATGCCAGAGCTGGAACTCCCATTCGCCCACAGGCAGATTCTGAATCTGGAATCGCCCCGAATCATCGGAAGTTGCAAAGTAAGGATGATCCAGAGCCACCAGCCAGCCTTCCTGCCAGGGATGAATGCTGCAGCTCATCCGTAGCGGGAGCTTCTCACCATGCTCAAACTGATGGTCGAGTTTTTCTCCGGGGGGCAAGAGTTGATTCAGGCTCATATTACGATAAGCCTTCACCTGAAAGCCGTGCGCACACAGATCTTTATTGACGGCCTGCAGCTTCTGGCGTTTTACCCACAGCCCCGCCACATGCGGCTGAAAAATGCAACCTTTGTTTTGAATGGTGACCGAGGCAGGCAGCTTGTCGTAGGATGAATGGATCTGTGCTTCCTGCATACGGGATTCCCGCAGGTAGATAAATACATTCGCCAGCCCTCCGTCTTTCCCGGTGACCAGACTCTGATCGACAATCAGCTCGTCGAATTTACCACAGATCTCCTGATCCCGGTTGATATCGAGTTTCGCAGGTGTCTGTCGCTCGCCGGTAAACTTGAACTGCCCGGTTAAGTTCCCCCATTCTGCTGCCTGCACCTGTTTCACAACGCTTGAGGCGAGACTCAACCCCAGCAGGCAGCCTGCAATGACCAGTTTCGTACGATTCAAGATCTACATCTCCTCTCAAGCGGATGGGTCTTACAGTACCCCGAACGCGGCACCGGCGTACAGGGAACTCACACTTCATATCTTACCGCCCTGCCCCCCTGGAGGAAAGATGCGCCGGCGGACTACTCCAGAAATAAAAAATGCCCCTCTGCAACAGTAATCTGCTGCAAAGGGGCATATCTCAAAGTTTCATTTCATTCCCAGAGGAACGATTTAAAACTGTTTTTTATAACAGAGGACCTTCCCAGTTGGTGAAGGCATCATCCATCATGTCCTCGTCCAGTTGAGCATCACCGACCAGATCCAGATCATCGTCAGCATGAGCGAAGACCAGTTCCCGATCATCGATGTCCTGGAATTCATTCTCGAAGTACTCTGAATCATACAGATCATCAACCAGACTGCCGTCCAGAGTCTTCCGATCTACCAGCAGGTCCTGATCGTAGAGTGAAGGCTGAATTGCATCGTAGGAGACGGTCTGCGAAAGACCACTCTCTTCGGTGCTTTCTTCCTTCACCGGAGCGATCACAACTGGTGCAGCCAGGCTGACGGTTGATTCCGCAGCGAAGGTCTGAGCAGCTTCCGGACTCTGAATCAGCATCGGTTCGACAGGCTCTGAAGTCGGTGTACCGTTAGTACCGAAGATCGGGCTGGAAGATCCGCTGCCGGAACCACCGGATGCATTTGCATACGATTCAAGCAGCATCTTGACGTCCAGATCAGAGATTGCTTTACGGACACCCGGATCGAGCGTGTCATTCATCAGATCATCACCAACGGCAGGATCTTCGATGTGCAGACCTGTTGGATCCAGTTCGACGGTGAAGTCAGAACCGACGAATGTCAGACCGCCCAGACCATCGTCATTGACCAGGTTATTGAATCCGCTGTAGTAGCGGGTGAACCCGAGAACATGTCCGATTTCGTGCAGCAGTACGGTAAACAGGTCGTAGCTGCCACCCGTGGGTGCATCGGTAACATCGACGTGCCAGCCTAAGCCGTTGGCATCGTTGTCAATCACGACCCGACCGGCAACCGGAACACCGTCAACGTTGTATTCAGTTGTCTGGCCAGAACCCAGCTGGGCAGTACCGAAGTCCTGAACGATGATCTGAACTTCCAGAGGCTCATCCAGTCCCAGTGCTGCTTCCCAGGTATTTACGGCTGCTTCCACAACTTCGTCGATGGTGTCATCACCACTGTTGACTTCCAGTTGGGTTCCGATCCACTTCTGACCGAAGTTGGTCGGGAAGATCACTTCCGAGTTTCCACCCTTCCGCTTGTTGTAGTTCGATGCCAGGTAAGTCAGGTCACGATAGTCGACCCGACCACTCTTATCGAAGTCCAACGCTGCGGCAAAGCTGGAAGAGGCGTTGATCACACTCTGGTTGTAAGCAGAGGTGAAGAAGACCAGGTCCTTGAAATCGATCGAACCACTGTTGTTGATATCATAGATTACCGGATACAGATCAGTTTCAGGCAGAGCCCCGACAGTCACAACAGCTTCACCAACTCCAGCAATGCTGATTTCGGTGTTCTGGATATCCAGTCCCAGTGACAGCGGCTCCAGAGTCAGATCGGTGGGATCTACTTCAACCTCGTCACCTGCCAGAGACTCGAACTTGATTCGAGCCAGCAGAGCGTAACCGGAACCACCAACGTTTGCCTGGTTTGTGCTACCGCCCAGGTTGCGAACAACGCCGGCTTCATCGTCAATAATCACAGTCCGGTTGAAGTTGAAGTTTGAACCGAATTCGACTGAAGTCGCTGAGAAGTAAGCAGTGTTATAAGCGATGTTCGTCAGCACATCGGAAATTCCGAAACCGCTGGCAGTATCGACCCAGACTTCAACCCAGAATGAATCCCATTCATCGAGCCAGTCAGCATTGCCCGGCAGGGCAAAGGTATGTCCATTACTGGAGACCGTAGTCCGGTCTTTGACAACCGAAATCTGAATGTTGGTCTGTTCGTCAACGACGCTTGAATCACCGCCTGAACCAAACAGCGGAGCTGCTGGTGGATCTTTCAGTTCGACGGCACCGATGTCGGTAATCGCGACAGAATCATTGTCGCCATCGACCGGACGGGGTTCGCCACGCTGATCGACCAGTGGGGCACCGTTATTCCGACCGGCGTCAATCGCCGCACTGCCGAACAGCAGTGTGTGAGTCCGGGTAGGACCACCATTATCCAGCAGGATTCCCAGCTTAGGATCAACGGGTGAAAGCAGTGAACCGATAATGTTTCCATTCACAGCATCGGTCAGTCCGGTGGCTCCTCCAATATCGCCGACCAGGTTATTGAAGCTGGTGGCAGAGTCGTAGACACCGCCCAGATCGGGATTCCCCTGTGCTCCACTGTTACCAGCGACGATTGTGTTGACCAGGGTCACAAAACCGCCGGCACTGCTGGAAATACCACCACCGGTCTGGTCAGCCGTATTATCGGTCAGCGTGTTGTTAACGACTGTCAGAGTTCCCTCGTTCAGGATCGCACCACCACGTGAACCGGAATGGTTGGCCGAGAAGGTCGTGTTGGTTGAAATAACAGTCCCTTCATTAAAGATCGCACCACCACGGCTGCCGGACTCGTTCAAGTAGAACAGAGACTGTGATACATCGAATGTGGCACCTGAGGCAACATAGACAGCCCCCGCACGAGCATCAGATGTGTTAGCTTCGAAGGTTGTGCGAGACACAGTTGCCGTATTCGTATACTGATAGATCGCACCACCCTGGAATCCAGCATGGTTGTTGATGAACAAGGCATCGGAGATATCCAGGCTGGAGGCACTCACGATTGCACCACCCAGGAAGTCCGAGTTGTTGTCACGGAAGATAATCTGATTCAGTGTGGTCGGCCCCTGAGCCAGGAGTGCACCACCATCATCGGCATCACCGTTTCGCAGTTCCATATTGGACAGGTTCAGAGTGACACCACCCGAAGTTTCGAAGATGCGATCCAGCTGATGGGCATCAATGATCGTGGTTCCCGATCCCTGACCGAAGATATTTACTGATTCAGAAATATCGAAGTCACCGGTGGCATTATTGTTTTCACCAGCCCCTGCGATTGAGATATCGTAAATTCCAGGCAGCAGGATAATGTTATCCACTCCCGGCGAGGCATTGGCAGTATTGATGGCTTCACGCAGTGAAGTCAGACCATCACCAGGATCGACGATATCGTCTGTCGTGTCGACTACGATCCCGTCATCAACAATGGTACCAACTCCAACTCCATCCAGAACATTCGCGTTCATCGGAGGATTGAAGGTATCATCGATTTCTACAGTAAAGTATTCATTGGGCTCGGTCAGAGCATCGTTATTCACAACGACGTCGAATGTCACTTCAGTCATCCCAGCTGGAATCACCAGTCCGTTGATGGCATTGGCCACATAGTCACTGCCAGCCAGAGCTGTACCATCGACAGTTGTAATATCGAAAGTAACATCTGCACTGGTCGCCTGCGATACTGTCACTGTAAATGTGAATGTGGTCGTTGGTCCTCCGTCGTAGTCTTCCGTCAGAGTAACATCACTGATCGACAGCAGGGCAAAGTCATCATTTTCGATGGTTCCGATACCGGTCGCATCGGCGATGGTAGCATTGCCGCTGGCATTCGACAGATTCACACTGAAGGTTTCATCTGATTCGATCGTGCTATCACCATTTACGACAACCGTCACCGTTACCTCGGTGTTATATGGACCAGAAACGTCGCTAGCATCAAAAGTGATTGTCTGTGGCAGGAGCTGGACATAGTCCGAATCGGCCAGAGTTGCAGAGATGTCAGCCGTCGACAGATCAACGGTCACAACTTCTGCGACAGGAGTTGTCAGTGAAACGGTAAAGGTAAAGTTGGTTGTCGTTCCGACAGGTCCTTCTTCCAAGGACACATCGTTGATGGAGATTTCAGCATCATCATTCAAAATGGTTCCCAAACCTTGATCTTTAGCGATCGCCGCCCCATCCGCATTAAACAGGTTGACGTAGAAACTTTCAAAGTCTTCTACATCCGTATCACCATTGACGATCACCCGGACTACCTGGGTAGTTTCTCCAGCAGAGAAGGTCACCCGACCGGTTGTGAAGGCATAGTCGATACCGGCGACTGCGGTGCCGTTGGACGTCTCGAAGTCGACAGTCACTTCGTCTACATTCGCATTCGACAGTGAGACCACAAATTCGAACTCAGTCGTACCGGCATTCGTTTCAATCTGGCTGACATCAGTGATGCTGATCGTCGGTGTGACGATTTCGAAAGCACCGATATCACTGGTTGTGTCTGTCGGACGCAGAGCCCCCCGCTGATCGATAGTCACACCGTCAGTGTTATCACCGGCATCAATGGCCAGGCTGCCTGGCAGCAGAGCGTGGGTAAAAGTGGGGCCGCCATTGTCCTGCAGCGGACTCAGGAACGGATCGATGTGTTGTGCGTTCGAACCGACAATATCATTGTTGAATCCGTTGATAAAGCCGACTGCAGTACCGCGGGTACCAATCAGGTTATGTCCCTCAGAGGTGAAGGAACCTTCAACGTCGTCTCCGCTCACCAGCGAATCGTTTCCGGCGATGATCGTGTTTTTGACTTCGACGGAAGCGGTTGCAGAAACAGAGTAGATACCACCGCCTGAACCTTCAGTCGTGTTGTTGTAGATAGTGGTATTGTTGATGGTTAGCTCACCAGTGTTGTGAATACCACCGCCTTCTTTACCGGCTTCGTTTCCGGAGATGGTCACGTTAGACAGTTCAATCGTATCTTCGTTCAGCAGACCACCACCACGGGTTCCGGCAAAGTTGTTGGAAATCGTGCTGTTGGAAATCGACACGCTACCGGCTGCTACTGACGGGGTCTGGCCAGTCACAGAAATCGTGTACTGCCCCAGGCTGCCGTAATCAGAATAACCAGTTCCCAGGACGTCACCTTCACCTGTACCTTCGATGGACAGGTAGTAAGTACCAGCTCCCAGTCCGGAGAAGGAGGCATTCAGAGCACCAATGGGGTTACTCGTTGCAATCTGAGTTCCGCTGGAATCGTACAGGATGGCAAGAATGTCCAGGTTCGGGCTCTCGAAGAATGGATCGATGGTAACATCGCCACCCGTGGTTGAGAACTCGAAGTAGTCCACATCGGTATTTCGCTCAATGATACCGGAAGCCGAACCATCTGTGATGGTCGATGCAAAGCCAATTGTGCTGGCATGATCATCGGCACGGTAACCAAATCCGTTCTGGGTTGTGATGATACTCAGATCGTCTTCGGTGTTGTTAGCATCGGTGTACTCACCCTGGCTCCACTGAACCAGATTCTGGTAATACCCAACGCCCATAATCGGAGCCCAGCCAGTTGTACCACTGCCGTGACCATCGTAGTACTCGAGCAGTGAAGTACCATCGTGGAATAAGCCCAGCGTGTGTCCGACTTCGTGGCTGACGGCTTCGGAAACACCGATCAGACCAGTATTGAATACATAAGTTGGTGTGTCGACGTTGTCGTTGAACGAACCAACATAGGCGACGCCTCCGGCATTGCTGTACCAGGTGTTCGCACCAATTACCACACGGATACCCCAGCGGGAGTCTGAAGCATCAGTTCTGATCAGGTCGCTGACAGGTGGCTCCGCAGTTGTAACATTGATGTTGAACGGAGCAAAGTCTTCGACAACCCGCAGCCAGGTTCGCTGAATCACTTCGATTTCAGCCAGGCTGAATGTACTGGTATCGCCATCAGTATCGTAAGCGGGTGTTACAACGGTACCGAAGTCGGTATTCCACTGTGTGCCCGTTGTCGTGTGGCCATTGAAATCGAGGTAAATCGTATGGTTGGCACCTGGCAGCGAACTCAGATTAAATGTATCGCTGACAGGGAATGGAGGAGCTTCGCTCAAGACAGCAATTTCTGAATCACCGTAATCGTACTTAGGAAGCACGTCGATGTCGTACCCGGAATTGTAAACCGGATAATCGTAGTCAGTGTCTGTGTCTTCTGCCACGTACTCATTTGAGACTGCAGGTACGACATTCGGTACGTTACCACCTTCACCATTCCCAACCGCAGCCTGATCTGAAACGAAGACACCACCACCGGCGACCGTTGCAGTATTACTGTCGATCGTCGTATCGGTGACTTCCAGGGTTCCCCCTGTAGAGTTGTAGATACCACCACCGTTTTCAGCATCGTTATAAGAAATCTCACTCAGAGCGATGCTTAAGACACCAGGATCATTGTTGAAGATGGCACCACCATCGGCGATGGCTGTGTTATTGTGGAAGAAGCTGTCCGTCATGATCACGGTACCGCTGTTGAACAGTGCACCACCGCGGTTCGCGAGGCTGTTCTTAATCTCCACATCTTCCAGAGTCAGATTACCGAAGTTCAGGATGGCACCACCGTCTTCGACGCGGGTGACATCACCATTCACGAGTGTGACCCCGCGAATCGAAACGTTGACACCTGCGAAGATCTCGAAGATTCGATCCAGGTAATCTGCATCAATCACAGTTTTACCGGAACCAGCACCAATGATGGTCAGGTCATCGGTAATATCAAGGTCACCCCAGTAGGCGTTGTCTTCACCCTGACCAAACAGCGAGAGTGTATAGACTCCGGTTCCCAACAGAATCGTGTCAGCACCAGCACGAGAGTTGGATTCAATAATGGCTGCCCGCAGAGTACTCTGTCCGTTGACATCGACGCTCACGCCATCACCGGGGTTCGCATCGACCGAGTCTCCGAAGCCGGTTACGATGTAACCAGACTCGAAAGCTCCGATATCCACAATGAGTGAACCATTGCCGTCCCCGTCAAACAGACGGGCGAAGCCCCGCTGGTCGTCGGTGGGAGCGTAGAAGTTATTACCTGCATCGCGGGCCAGACTTCCGCCGAGCAACTCGTGAGTGAAGGTGGCACCACCGTTATCCTGCAGTGCTCCCAGTCCCGGGCTGACCGGAGTCGCGAAGGTACCCACAATGTCACCGTTAACCCCATCGGTGAAGCCGGTTGAAATACCGCCGACACCAATCAGGTTGTTACCGCGTGAATCAAAGTCGCCGGTCACATCCGGACCAGGTGAAGTTGTCGAATTACCGGCAACGATGGTATTCGCCACAGTCACATAACCATCGAGGGCATTAAAGATACCACCACCGGCGATCGAGGAGTTATTGAAGATCGTCGCGTTGGTGACTTCGATACTACCTTCATCACTGTTGAAGATACCGCCACCATTGTTACCAGCTTCGTTGCCTGAAATCGTGGCATTCACGACGCTGGACGCTTCGAAAGAGTTGTTATACAGACCACCGCCATCACCGACAGCAATGTTGTTGGAGATGGTGCTGTCGAACAGATTCAGTTGGGCAACATCATCGTTAAAGATACCGGCCCCATTCAGAGCACGGTTTCCGTCAACAGTTGTCCGTTGAACGTTAATAATGGCACTGGAGGTATTATAGATACCACCACCGTCGCTGCTGGCAGTGTTCTGCAGGACATCTGACAGGTCCAGATTGATGACCCCCAGTTCCTGGTTGTAGATACCAGCACCGGAAACGGCGACGTTGTTGATGAAGGAGCTCTCGCTGATCGAAACAGTTCCTTCTTCCTGATCGTTATAGAGACCACCACCAAACTGCTGGGCTTCACTGTCACGAACGGTTGTACCGCTCAGGATCAGGGAGACACCAAAGTTGGCAATCGCACCACCATCACGATCGGCTGAGTTATCGTCAAAGAAACCGTTCGTGATTGTCACTTCGCCAGCGGTCGCATTGTACAGACCACCCCCGTCAAGGTGAGCCGTGTTCGTCAGGATAGAAACGTCCGTCAGAGTTGCGATCCCGCCGTCGTTATAGATACCGCCACCACCCAGAGTGGTCGTGTTTCCGGAAACGGTTGTCCGGGATACGGTCAGGGATGCTGCTTCTTCATTGAAGATACCACCACCCTGATTCGCGGTGTTGCTGTTTACCTTACTGTCAACAATCGTCAGGCTGGCCAGGTCGTTGTTATAGATACCACCACCGTCCAGTGTCGCCGTGTTACCGGAGATGTCACTGCGGGTAATACCGATTGTGGCCTGCAGGTCATTATAAAGACCGGCACCATCGCCACTGGCTGTGTTACCAGTTATTGCAGAATCGACAATCGTAACCTGCGACTGGTCGTTATTGTAGATACCACCACCGTCAACGGCGCTGTTACCCGAGACCTGACTGTTGGAGAGATTCAAAGTCCCCTGCTGTCCCAGTTCTCCGTTCAGGATACCACCACCGTTGAGTTCAGCGGTGTTACCTTCGACCGAAGTATTCACAAGCGAGACGGTACCGATGTTACGAATACCACCACCACTGGATCCGAGAGCATTACCGCCGGTCACAGTCAATCCCTGCAATGTCAGATCGGCACCGGTGAAGACATCGAATACACGATCGTCCAGCCCGGCAGCATCAATAATGGTCTGTCCGCTGCCAGCTCCCAGGATGGTCAATGAACCACTGGTATCGGTCACGTCCAGGTCACCAGTAAAGGCATTGTTTTCACCAGCACCTGTCAGCGTCAGAGCGTAGGTTCCTGATCCCAGAATGATCAGTGAGTCACCTGCCAGAGCGTTGGCTTCCATGATCGCGGCACGCAGGGTGATATTTCCGTCCGCATCCGCGGCGATACCATCGCCAAGGTTGGCATCAACAGTATCCAGGTCGCTGTTGACGAAGAAGGTTCCGAATTCAACAGCACCGATGTCAACCGCTGATCCCAGAACCCGCTGTGAACCGCGCTGTTCCAAGGCATCAACATCTGTATTGATACCTGCATTGATGGCAACACTTCCCAGCAACAGGGCGTGGGTCAGAGTCGGTCCACCGTTATCGGCCAGATTGGAATCCAGCACGAGCGTCGGATCAATGACACCCTGGATGTCCAAGGCTCCCAGTCCGGTCGCAGTTCCGACCACACCGACCAGGTTTCCACCCAGGCTGTTAAAGGCCCCCTGCAGGTCAGCATCACTGGCAGCGGTGTTGTCCAGAATCAGATCGTTCTGCAGAATTGTCGTTCCGGAGTTAGAGATCGCACCACCGAAGGTCCCCGCATCGTTCTGAGTCATCGTGTTATTCACGGCACTCAGAGTGGCAGTGTTACGAATCGCACCACCGCTACGGTCAGCCTGGTTGCCTGAGAATGTGCTGTTGGAGAGTTCGACATCACCACCAGCCGCATTGAAGAGGGCACCACCATCACGTTCTGTAGTATTTCCATATAGGGTGCTGCGAGAAATCTGCAGCGAACCAGTATTGCGGATACCACCACCGCTACCGCCGGCACTGTTATTTGAAATTGTACTGTCGACGATGATCATCACCCCGGTATTGTTGATACCACCGGCACTGTCTTCAGAGACGTTTCCGGTTACTTCAACATTTGACAGAGTTGTAGTACCACTGTTGCGGATACCCGCACCGTCGGCACTACCGGTCAATGCACCGTTCGTGATTGTCAGATTTTCCAGGTTCAGCGTGACGCCGGCAAACACCTGGAAGATACGATCCAGGGCTCCCGCATCGATCACGGTAACACCAACTCCCTGACCGCGAATGGTCAGGTTGTCCCGGATGTCAAGGTCACCTGTCGCAGACAGATCTTCGTCAAAACCAGCGATGCTCAGCACGTAAGTTCCTGCTGCCAGGTCGATGATATTCGAGCCAGCCAGGGCATTTGCTTCCTGAATCGCTGCACGCAGTGTCTGGGTACCTGTGGTACCATCACCCACGATCCCGTCACCAGCGACGGAATCAACACCATCCGTAAAGACGGGGGTTCCACCTGTCAGATCAATAGTATCGCTGGCAATCCACGATTCCGATGCGTTATCCAACATAGGATCGAGTGTAGTGAAGCTGCGGATATTGGAACCTTCAGCAACCAGGGTCAGTGTGTAATTACCATAAATTCCAGTCACCGAGCTGAGGTCAATCTGGTACTGGCTGCCGCTCAATGGAGTGACGGTCAGTCCGGCCAGTGAGACTTCCTGGCCATCCAGTTTGAGGCTGAAATCGGAGATGTCAACACCGGTAACTGCTTCATCGAAGGTGACTGTCACGACCCCGGCATTGGTAACCAGAATCGGCGGAAGATCTTCAATGGTTGCGACCGGGCCAATACCGCCGGTACGCCAGCTGTCGGAAGCAACAGCGGTAAATATATTTCCAGCCAGGTCTTCAATCGTACCATCGGCCAGCAGATTCAGAACATAATCTCCATCTTGCGTGGTCACGGTGCTTAGATCGATCTGGTAGGTCGACCCGTTAAGCGGTGTCACAGACAGAGAAGCTAATGAAATTGGAACCTGACCGTTTCCATCGTCGAGTAACAGTTCAAAGTCGCTGATATCAACGCCGGTTACATCTTCTGAGAAGTTGATTGTCACGACGCCTACCGCAGAGCCGGAAGGACGTGGATCCGGAGTAATGTCCTGGATACCAGCCGTCGGAGCGATGACTTCAACACCTTTCTGCCAGGTCTCGGAAGCAGGTCCGGAAGCTTCGTTACCGGCAATATCCTGAACGGCAGATCCTTCAGAGTGATACGTCAGGGTGTAGATACCGTTGTCATCAGCCAGCGATCCCAGCACGATATTGTACTGTGAAGCGGTCACGGGAACCAAAGTCGCTGAAGTGGTCGAGAGATCGATTACATTGCCATCGGGATCAGTCAGTGTGAAATCGGACAAGGCCAGTCCCGTTACATCTTCTGAGAAATTCAGAGTGACAGTAAAGCCAGGAGCAGGTCCGGAAGGAACCGGATCAGTGACGTTCACAAACTGAGCGATCGGAGACAGCGTATCGTTCACCCACATATCCACAGCATCAGCAGCCAGGGCGTTGCCAGCCATGTCGGTAATCGAAGATCCTGTAGCGTTCAACGTCAGCTCGTAATCACCAGACAGGCTGGTCACTTTGCTGATATCCAGAATGAACTGACTGCCTGTGACCTGAGTCAGTGTCGCAGGAGTAGAAGCCAGGTTAATCGGCGTTCCCCCGTCGATGGTGACTGTGAAATCGCTGAGATCAACACCCTGCACATCTTCGGAGAAGTTGATCACAACTTCACCAGCCGCTTCACTCCGCGGATCAGGCGAAACATCGACGATGTCAGCCGTTGGTGCAGTAGTGTCAACGGTGAAGCGTTCAACATCACCAAACTGCAGGAAGTTGGTGGGCGATGCACCAAACAGAGGTGAGAACGGATCGATGTATTTCGCATCGGAAATGGAGCCATTATTAACCAGCCGTAACTGATATTCCCCTTCAAGTCCGGTAACCGAGCTGAGGTCCAGTTCAAAAGTACGGGCATTGATCTGGGTGAGCATACCCGCATTCAAAGCGACAGCGATGTTATCTCGTAACAGCACAAAGTCAGAAATATCGACGCCATTGACATCTTCTGTAAACGAGATCGTCAAAGGATCGGTGATTGCACCAGTGGTCGGATCTGGCACAGCGACAGAGATATCCGCCGTCAGGAAGGTACTGGTAACAGGAGCCAGGAAGGTATTATCATCAGGTGTCCAGCTGTCCCAGCCAAAGCTCAGTTCCCCGAAGATGTTTGCTCCAGGGTAGAGCGCCTGGAATGTAAAATCATCACCCTGCTGGAAGCCGTTACCCACTCCATCATAGCCCTGGGCGATGCGGAATGTGCTGACGCCCATACCATCGTAGAGGAACGCTCCGGTATTGTTATTTGACCAGGTACCTCCGCTCAGGATCGCCCCTAACTCAGCGCCTTCGGTGCTTCTCAATGTGAAGTTCAACGAGTCAATCACATCGATCACAAACACGCCGTTCAAGGGGTTGAGGAATGTATAACCCACGCCAGCTTCAAAAGTGATCGCATCGGTAATTTCGACGGTCGCACCACTGGTCAGACCGTGAGGTAACGCAGTTGTTACCTGGATTGGACCACCGGGTGTCGAAACATAAGCATCAGCGACATTTCCGACTGCCGTTGGTGCTTCGTTGGGAGCACTGAATGGGGCAAGATTTGTACGTGATGCAACTCGCTGTGCATTACGCCGGCGGGTTGCGGAAGTAAAAGGACCATCCGGGTTAGGAGCCGGCGTTCCGTTACGAAGACGCGACTTGAACACCGATTCCGCATTGTCGTAATAAGCACCGTCATTAACAACATTTAGACCATTACCGGTATTGTCTTCGAACACCAGGTTCAAACGAGCCAGTGGGTCGCGACGGTAGGAGTTGAGAACACGGAAAGCAGGGTTGGCGTTGATATCCCAGTTATCGACGGTTGTCGGAGGATCGACTGTCGAGGTGAATGATTCAACGTAGAAATCTTCACCAAAGTTACCTTCAAATTCGTTGCTGGTGACCGAGACATTCGAACGACCGTTACCAAAATCGCTGCTACCTTCCGCCCCGACACTGGCAGTTGATCCGGGTGTCTGGCTGGTGTAGCTGGTGCTGGATGCCATGGTACCGATTCGCAGTACCAGACCAGTTGTGGTGAAGTTACTGTTAACACCGTTGTCCTGAATGTAGTTGCGATCGATCTGCAGCACCATGTCTGCATGCGAGTTGGTGACGCTTCCCGTCGCGTCCAGGGTTGCGGTACTGGCAGCATCCTGATCCTGCCCGCGTGAAGCGGTCGTAATCACATAGAAACCTTCCAGGGCATTTGAAACAACATAGTTCGCCCCGGCTTCCGTTCCATCACCAAAGATGAAGTCGGAATTCGCCATTTCTTCTGTCTGCAGGTCAACACCACGACCGCCGTTGTTATCGATGAAGTTACCGATGGCGGTAACACTGGTCGTGGCACCACCAATGCCCACACTGGTGGTGGAGTTCAGTTCGCTGAAGTTGATGACGTTCGCACTCAGAACTTCCAGACCGTCGGCCGTGTTTTCGGTGATGATATTGTTTCGGATGAAGACGACCTGATTATTCGAATTGATATCAATCCCTTTACCGTCGTTGAAGGCAATCAGGTTCTCATCGATTGAGGAAGACAGCCCTTCACCGGTGATTTCAATACCGCCGGTCGAGTTTGAAAGAATTGAGTTATTGGCAATCTTCACATTACCATCGATCCGGTCGAAGTGAGCCGCGATCTGAATACCGTCGTTACCGTTGTTCGCAATCATGTTACCGCGATCAGCGCCGGTTACAGGATCAACCCCGTCCAGACCGATGAACAACATGTTCCGATTACCAATTCGACCGGAAATACGCACACCATGCGAAGCGTTTTCACTGATAGTGTTCTGGATCCAGGTACCGGAAACATCACGGCGGTCAGTTCCGAAGTAGCTGGTGGTACGCGTGGTCGATTCAATACCGTTAATACCGTTCAGTGTTACCTGGTTGTTGATGATATCCGCAAAGATCGTCGCATCCGCCTCGGCGTGCAGACTGATCCCGTCCCGAGCGTTGGTATTGATTACGTTATCTTTGATCTCAAAATCGGTCGTCGTCAGGTTTCCGTTTTGAGCCAGGATATCGATACCGTCACTGTTTCCGGTGATAGTATTGCTGTAAATCATCACAGCCCGTTCTTCGCCCACGATCGGATCAATCACAGCACGACCGACGCGAGCATCGTCTTCTCGGTGGAAGTTGATACCATCGGTCGAGTTGTTGGCGATGACGTTATTGGAAATCTGAGTCCGATCAATGATCGTAGATTCTTCGATGTGAATACCAATACCATGACCAGCGTTGCCCAGTCCACCTGTTCCGGCAGCATTGGTACCCAGGTAGTTGCCGTCGATCACCAGATCACGCAACTGATTGAAGGCTTCGAAACTCACGTCGGTACCATACAGGTCGATATAGATGGCATCACCCGTGTAAGGCGTTGTCACATTCGTATCATTGCGGGTACCGGTAATTGTGTTATTGGTGATGCTGACATCGCCGGTTGCAGTATCTTCCATATTGACCGCGATCGCTGCACCACGGTTGTCGCCCATCGTATTGCCGTCAACAGACAGGCTGAAATCGACACTCTTCAGACTCGTAAAGTCAGAAGCAGTCAGGTTAATACCCTGGGTATTATTGGAGCTGATTGTATTTCCGACGATATCACCATAGAAGGATGTGTACATCGCCAGATCGATTTCAATACCGGCTCCCGAGTTACCTGTAATCAAGTTGCCACGAATACCGCGTTGATAACCGCCGACATTAGTCGTTTTGGTTGTAATCGCAGGTGAAGTTCCGCCAGTGAGTCCGCTGCCATCGGCCAGAATCAGTGGCACATTGACAGACGCCAGAATACCGACATATTCAATTTCAAAACCGGTCAAGGCATCGCCACGGACCATCACATCACCAGGGTTGATATTCCCCAGTGCTTCCAGTGCTGTGATAATCACATCAGCGGTCGCATTGTAAGCAATGGAACCAGTTGTCTCGCCGTCAAAGGTGAGGGTAAATGTTCCCCCCGTTGGTGCACCGCTGATCGATACTTCCTGAACCTCGTTGTCTGAAGTCCCTTCGGTAATGGTCGTCACAGTCGGAGCAACCAGCAGCAACCCGCTGGGATCGACAGTAATCAGGGAACCAGCAGGATTCGCACGGAGGTCACCTGTAAATTCAACGAAGAATCCGCTTGCGGAAACGGAACCGGTCACGATTACATTACCGACGCCAATGGTATCCAGGCTTTCCAGGGCCGCCTGAACTTCGGCTGCAGTGGCATCAAAATCTACCACGACCGGACCATTGGTGCTGGCACCGAAGTCAAGTTCAATGGTTCCGCCCCCGGGGACACTGGGGAAGGCAATATTCTGAATTTCGTTCACGCCAAAACCGTTAGTCACAGTAGAAGGCGTTACATTCACAAACGGTTCCAGAGGACCAGAGAGTACATCGCCCGCGATGATAAATGGGGCGGTGAGATCAAAAGTACCAACCTGAGTTGAAGGCTCGATGTCTTGTGTAAACACATTCGCGATCAGTAGCGGAACGTCAAGATTACCGAAGTCTCCAGTGAAGGTGATTAAGAACCCGCTGCTGTAGTTTCCGGTTACCGTGAAGTCGTTACCGGTCGTCGCTGAGGGCAGGCCTTCCAGAGCAGCATCGATGCTGGCTGCTGTGACTGCAGGATCGGAGTCAAATGAGATCGGTGCAGTGAGTTCACCCAGGAAGGAAAGCGTGAAGGCAGCTCCCAGAGGCGGATTCGTAATAAACACACCGGCATTCGGACCAATCGTTTCAAACGTAAAGGGGAATGAACCGGTCACGTCTTCAATTCGCAGGATCTGCTGCTCGTTATTACTAACTCCCCCTTGAGCAACCTGGCTGATTACAACTTCATACCGCAGTCCAGACGCATCCACAATAATCTGTGGGATGTCTACATCTGCCAGCAAGCCGGAATCCAGGAAGATGACATCAAAGCCACTTCCATTCACAACAACCTGAACGGCATTTGTTCCATATCCCTGGTTGTTGGCGATTGTGTTCAACGCGTTCTGAATGCTTGTGGCAGCTGCTGCTGTTGGCAGTGCCGATGTATAAGGCAGATTCACCTGCTGCCCCAGGAATGTCAGGTCAAAAGAACCGAAGGTAGGTGACGTGGGGAAATTCAATTCCAGGTGCTGAATTTCGTTGAAAGCAATTTCAAAGCCACTGGCAAAATCGCCTGTCACAATGAAAGTACCCTGGGCACCGGTACTGCTTGATGCGGAAGGCAGTGCTTCCAGTGCAGCGTCAATGTTGGCTGCCATCACCAGCGGATCTGCGTCAACGACAATGTCTCCAGTGGTCTCTCCCTGCAGAGTCAGGGTGAAAGTACTTCCTGGTGTGGGATTCTGAGGGTTACCAAAGACGTCAGTAAAGGTAATTGTCTGAGTGCTGGGCTTATTTGGGTTCAGCTCGGTCGGACCAAACACCACATTGACAAACAGACGTAAACCGGAAGAATCGATTGTAATCTGAGGAATGTTCAGATCGTGCAGAGAACCGGTATCCAGGAACTGGATATCGAAACCATTACCATTCACGACTACGTCGATCGGAGTTCCGGCAAAGCCAAGGTTATTGGCAACCAGATTCAAAGCTGCAGCAATGTTATCAGCAGCAGTAGGACTGGCTGGATCAGCATCACTGAATGGCAGGATAATCGGCTGTCCCAGGAAGTTGATCTGGTAGTAACCGAAGGAAGGAACACCAGTCACTTCAAAGTGCTGCAGTTCGTTTACATTGGAAAGTGTATCCTGAGTCACTGAAACCACGGGTGGGTTACTGGTGAAACCGGTGGTATCGACGGTCAGCGGATTGATGTTCTGACCACCAACCGCATTGACGAATTCGACTTCGTAGCCATCCTGGAAGTTACCGTTGACCAGGATGTCATCAAATTTGATGTCGGTGAAGGCAGCCACCATGGCAGCTTTGACCTGGGCTGCTGTTGCTGTGTGGAGGATTCCAGCCGTAGTTTCAGTCACACCATTTCCACCGGTATAGGAAATGGTGTAGCTTCCCCCTGATGGTTCGCCGACAAAGGTAATCAGCTGAACTTCGTTCCGTGCAGAAGAGAAGTCGATTCTGTCAGTCGATCCCGGAATGCCGTCATAGGCGGGTACACCAGGTGCTCCGTCGCCGGTTGGTACCGGGTTGGTGGTGGAGGGAGTAAAGAAGATCCCGTGTCCGGTGTTGTTGGAAATACTGTTTCCGGAAATATCACCAGTCAGGTCGCCGTCTGTCTGATCGAAGACAATCCCGTGTCCTGCGTTGGATGAGATGGTGTTACCGGTAATCGAGACAAACTGATCGACGTTATTCAGGTCCAGGCGAACCCCGTCACCTGCCGTATTGCCACTGATCTGGTTTGTCTTGATGTACAGTTCGGTCAGGAGTGCTGCACCACCGTCTTCGGTATCATCGACATTGATGTAGACCCCCTGAATGTTGTTGTTATTCGTCAACCGCAGTTCTTCAGCAACTGAATCCACAATGTTGACGCTCACACCGTCATTACCGGAGGTACCAGCGATCGTGTTGTCTGCCATGGTGGTGTGCCGCAGAACAGACCCGTCTGCCACATCGATAGAGACACCGTCGATGTTCGACCGACGCAGTGAAGTCTCTTCGATGGTCGAAGCACTCATCCCCACAGTCACCCCGGCACCGGCCTGGCTGGTAAGACCAGAATCGATAATGTTGAACTCGTTCAGGATGACGTTGGTCAGATCGAGGTTGAATGCGTTTCCAAATCCGGCGGTGATCGTCGAGCTGTCGATGGCGATGGTATCGGCCAGCAGATTGGACAGTTCGATATCGATCCCGACTCCGGCATCTGCGTTGATCGACACATTGTCAAACAGAACCTGGAACGGTTCGGCGAACGTCAGGTTGTCCAGGTCGATGGAGATCGCAGACCCTGTCGAAGCATCGATGTTCAGACCTTCGAACAGGATCGTGTCGTAGTTGGAGACACCGTCGGCATCGGGGTCCAGTACCGAGTTATTGAGAGTCACACCCAACCCCGGAGTGATCTGATTGATGATCAACGAGGTCAGAAGGGTCCGGTCTTCCAACTGCTCAATGGCAACCCGACGCTGAATCCGCTGACGCGCCATTGAAGGACCACTTCTCAGTTGAAGTCGACGACGAGGATTTAAGGTCGCCTTACGGCTTTTTTCGAAAGCAACTCGCATCGACTCAACCCAAGATGTCAGTAACATCTGCTGTCTCCCATAAACTCTAATTTACCAAGGCATTGTACTGTGAATGGTGTAAGAATGCTTCTCTATTCACTCGATTTCAGTACGACCTGTATGCCAGTCTGTTTTGTAATGTTTGGTAGCTACTTCTTTGACTCAGATTTCTGCAAAAACCGCCTGTTTTTCTTCCCAGGCCAACAATTTTCACTACTTTTACGTAATTACAGAAATCCAGACTTTGATGCTAAAAACTAGTCTGAACCGATGTCAAAGAAATTTGCACAAAATAGGTAAAATATAATTGGTGGATTCCACTTATAACAATCATGACAGCGTCCAAAATCGGGGTTTGAGGCAGGATTGAAGACCGCTTATTTGAAACAAACGGCACAACTGGCCTGCTGCCAGGACCTGGAATCTACACCATAGAGACGAGTGGCCTGAATAAAACTAACCAGTATTCACTTTGTCTCGCCACCATTTCTTAATTTTTTCTATTATCACAAACCGATTGATATAAAGGTTTTAGCCCCACAAGAATTTTGACAGCCTGGCAATTTGGGAACTTTATAACGACAGGCAAAGGTATACATTTGAAACTTTCTTCGCGAAAAATCGTACTGTTTTTTCAAGATATACCGTTTTTAATGGTCTTCGTGGCAATGCTGAGCCGATCAATTATGACAACGGGTTGTCTACATAGCCCCGGTTGCTGCTGTACTTACGCACAAAAATACTCTGAGATCACAATTTCGTGTTTTGTCGGAGCGGTTAGTTTTTAATTAGCATCTTTCAGTCAGCCTGAACCAGAACCATCAGGTCTGAACTGAAATGGAGAGATTAAGCTATGAGAACGAACGGATTCGTTGGCTTGATAATTGCGGGAATCTGCTGCATATCTTCACCATCCCTGTTTGCGCAGGCAGATTACCCGGTCGAACCATCTAATGAATCTGAAGGGGTCTTCAGAATATCCAATACTTCAGACTACCAGTATGAAGAATATGAGCCGGCCGCCGTCGATGCCGTGTCATTCGCCCCTTCCTCTCCACGGACCTCCGATCTGTCACCGATCGCCATGCCCGAAGGCGGTGCCATGGTTTCGAATGACTACTACGGGGGTGGCGAATACTACACCCCGACTGAAGGTGAATATTACGGCCCCGTAGAACAATACAGCCAGGGCGACTGGATCGAAGATCCTTACCTGGAAGAAGGTTCCTACGAACGTCTGGGCCTCGTCTTCGGTGCCGCTGCCGTCTTCCTGAAGCCAGGCTTTGATACAGACACAGCCTTCACCACTGAAGATCAGACCGGACCTGCTACCATTACAACATCCAACGACTTCGGATACAGCTACCAGACAGCTCCCCGTATCAATCTGGGACTGATTGACAACGAAGGCCTCAGTGCCCAGGTTCGCTGGTTCCAGCTGGAAGATAACTCTGGTGCCAGTGCCATTGCCGGCAACAACTTTACCTTCTTCAACGGTCAGCCGACCAAGACTGCCATCGGCGGTCTGCGTGCCGGTGGTCAGGCTGGTGACTTCGTGGTCGCTGCCAGCCAGATGAAACTGTACACAATCGATGTCGATCTGAGCCAGGAACTGAACTTCGAACGCTGGCAAACCACATTCGGTGGTGGTTACCGTCATGCATCGGTCAGCCAGGCTTATCAGGCTTACGGTACCGCCAGTGGTGCCGCAGTCGCTTCTGATGTCGGACATCGCTTCGACGGTAACGGTATCGTCGTCTTCGGTGAAGCACGTCGTCCCCTCGGATTATGGGATCGTCGTACCAAAGGAACTTCCAGCCTCTCGCTGATCTCCAGTGCCAAATACTCGGCTCTGTGGGGTAAGTCGAAATACTCCGCCGTGGACTCCAACCCCGGTCCGGTTAATGCCATTGCTCAGACTAGTGAAAACAAATCTCTGAGCATCGCTGAAATTCAGGTTGGTATGCAGGCTGACTTCGTCCTGCAGACCGGTGCTCTGGTCTGGGTGCGTGCCGCCTGGGATGGTATCTGGTGGAACGGTGCCGGTTCAGCAGCTTCTGAATCAGGCGACCTGAGCCTGCTCGGTGGTTCAATCAGCCTCGGGATGGACTGGTAAGCCACCCCCACTTTCGTAAGACAACAGTCAAACAGCCCCGCCAGATCAATCTGACGGGGCTGTTTTCGTTAACATTATCTGTTCTGTAAGGCGCTGCTACTTCTTCTCAGCAGGTGCTTCCAGAGTCTTGATAAACTTCAGCAGATCAGCCATCTGTTGCGGACTGATCTCTTTTTCCAGACCATTCGGCATCAGTGATACACCATTTGACAGCAGGGTATCGATATTGTTCCGCAGAATAATATCTTCCTTGCCTTCCGCACGACGAATCGTATAACTGGTGGCTGTTTCCGCAGCAATAATCCCTGTGAACAGTTTGCCCTGCTCGGTCACAATCGTGTAAGTATTGTAGTTCGATTGTGCTTCGCGGCTCGGATCCAGAATGGCGATCAACAGGTCGTGGTCGGACTTGTTCTTGGTCGTTGCCATGTTTGGTCCAACGTTGTGCCCCATGTCCCCTGCCTGATGGCAGCCGGCACAGTTCTTCTTATAGATCGCCAGACCACGCTCAGCATCCCCGTCCATTTCCAGGGCAGGTTCGTAGCTCTTCACGATTTTAGCACGATCGCTGTTCACTTCGCTGCCCAGTACTTTCTGAGCCTGCTTGCGAATCGTCTTATTGGGATGATTCATCAGCAGGTCCTTCTTGTCGCGGGCAATCTCGTTCAGCCTGACCTGCTTGTTCTGAATCGCCTTCAGCAGACTGTCGATCCGCCCCGTAGAACCCAGCAGAGCATCAATCACTTCGATCCGCACAGCCGGGCTGAAACCAGACCAGTTGGCCAGCAGGGCATCACTCACGTCTTCGTGCTCCATCCGTGACAAAGCCTCAACTGCTGCCAGCTGAATTTTGGGAGAAGACCGTGGATTCAGGACTTCGGAAAGCACTTCACCGCCGGCACTGAAATCAAAGAACCCCAGCAGTCGCACGGCAGCGACCCGATCGGCAACAGGCTTCTCTTCGTCTTCTGCGATCGCAACGGCATCTTCCACCATCTTGTCGAAGCGTGCTTTCACAGCCGGGTCGAGCTGCTTGTCTTTGATCAGGGTTGCCAGCGAAGCACCACGACGTCCCAGACCTTCACCCAGAGCTCCCAGCACCAGCTGTTTCTGAGCCAGAGGCACGGAATCATCGGAGACATATTCCAGCACTGCCACAGCATCTGCAGTCTCTTTTTTCGCTCCGGCAATTCGCAGCAACTCTTTTACCAGAGACTGCTTACTGCCAGAGGGACTGTTCTTGGCCGCTTTGAGGAAGTTGACCGCCAGAGGACCAGCAATGTCCGCGGAAGAGGTCAGAACGGCCACCTGCATATCACCATCGTAAACCGGTGAATTGACCAGTTTCGTCAGACCGGTAATCGCGGTCTGTTTGTCGAATTCTCCCAGTGAGAATGCCAGCTGTAGCTGCACCCGGTATTGCGGATCATCCACCAGCGCTAGTACGGCTTCCGCCAGTTGCGGGTTTTCCTGAGCCTGTTTTTCAGACAGACGAATTGCATGCTCACGAATGCCTGGCTCCGGATCTTTCAGTGCCGTCACCAACAGCTCAGCGTCCAGAGCGTTCAGCCCGTCCAGCGTCCACAATGCATGCAGACGTGCCAGTGGCTTGTCAGAAGTCTTGAACAGTTTCACCAGGTGCGGAACGGCTGCTTTATCCTGACGCTCCCAGATCAGCCGCTGAGCGGTTTCCCGGTTCCAGCTGTTGGGAGATTCCATCTGTAGCACCAGTTGATCGACGGGCAGCTTACCCAGTTTCTGAACGGGGAAGACCTTACCGTTGGGTCCCAGCAGACGATAAACGCGGCCGCGATCGTGTCCGCTTTCCAGGTCGAGGTGCCGTTTGATATCTTCAGGAATCGAGAACGGATGCTCGATGGTTTCGCGGTACATATCCAGCACCCACAGCGTTCCATCCGGAGCGTTGACAAAGTTCACAGGACGGAACCAGTTGTCCGGTGAGGTAATAAATTCCGTGTTTTCGTCCGCACGGGAAGCGACATAAGTGGCGCCTTTGGAGCCCATCGTCTTACGGTGAATCAGGTTTCCGCCCACATCACCGATGAACGCATTACCCTGATATTTTTCCGGATACGCGCCACCCCGGTAAATGGTTACCCCTGTCGCCGAGGTGAAAAAACCGGTTGCCACCAGTTCGGTCGGAGACAGACGTTTGCGGAAATTCGGATCTGCGGCCCGACGGGCGGTCCGCACAACACGATAGGGTTCCGGAGGGCTCTGACGATAAACGGGAGCAGCCGCCCCTTTGCGGGCAGCGGTACGCAGCACACCCGGGACAGCCAGATAGGCATTCCGCTTCAGGTAATGACTCGGATAGACGACGTGCTGAATGTGGTTGCTGTTACTGCAGACAAACCGGTTGCCCCAGTCGTCCATGGAGTGCCCGAACTGAGATCCCCCCGAGACCGGCTCCAGTTCCTGAGTTTTCGGATTGAGCTTCAGGTCGCGACGACCGGCGGGAATGACCTCTTTTCCATCTTTCAGGATCGAACCGCCATTGGTTCCCCCGGCGAAATAGATGTGGTTGTCCAGGCTCCATTTCATGTTGTTGGCCAGCCCCTGAACGTTGTTGGTCCGCAGGCCGGTGAAGACGGTCTTGCGGATATCCGCTTTGTTGTCGCCGTCGGTATCCTTGAAATAGTAGATATTCGGCGGTGCGATCACATACACGCCTCCGTCATAACAGCAGACAGAAGTCGGCCAAGTGATCTTGTCGGCGAAGACAAAGCTTTTGTCCATTTTGCCGTCACCAGTGGTATCTTTCAGCAGTCGAATTACGCCCGCTTCTTTTCTGACGGGGCGATCAAAATAATCGGGAACCTGATCTGGCAGATAAGGATATCCCCGCATTTCTGCAACGAACATCTGTCCGTTTTCATCAAAGCAGGCATCCACCGGGTCCATGACATCCGGTTCCGCAGCCACGAGATCCAGTTTGAAATCGTGCTCCAGCTTGAACCCGTTCAAACTGTCTTTAGGAGTGGTGGCGGGAATCCGCTTCAGGCGTTTGGAGAGATCTCCTTCGTCGGCCAAAGGCTTCTGTGCCGTCGCCGCGGAATAAAAGCCGCCCGCCGCCAGTACCAGACCGGAACAACAGACCGCTGCCAGATAGAACATGTTTCTCTTGGAAACCATAAATTCGACTTTCTCTGTCAGAAATGCGTTAAGTGGGACTCAGGCATTCCGAGGCGTGAACAGACCGGGAAACAGGCAGGGGTTCCCCGAACTTCAACAGGTTCAACACCAGTCAGACTGCCAGGCGCGATAAATTATAAAGAACATTAACGAATGTATTCTACCATACCCGGATTGACTGGGAAATCAAGTCCAGTTCGCGCGAAAAGTAGAAGGTGAGCGCTTGCAGCTTCGATTATTACGCCTGACTTAAACCTGCCGACAGAGAGAAATGGCAGGGAATCGGGAAATTATTCCCATTCAATTGTGCTGGGCGGCTTGGAGCTGATGTCATACACGACCCGGTTGATCCCCCGTACGTTGTTGGTGATCCGGGTCGACATCCGTTCCAGCACTTCGTGAGGCAGCGGAGACCAGTTCGCTGTCATGAAATCGTCCGTCTCGACGGCACGAATCGCAGCGACATCTTCATAGGTCCGTCCATCTCCCATCACACCCACAGAGCGAATCGGCAACAGCACGGCGAAGGCCTGCTTGGTCTTGCGATAGAGATTCGCCTTGTGCAGTTCTTCGATCACAATCACATCAGCTTCCCGCAGAACTTTGAGACGTTCTTCGGTCACTTCACCCAGGCAGCGAACTGCCAGTCCGGGACCGGGGAAGGGATGGCGGTAAATCAGTTCGTCAGGCAGGCCCAGTTCGTGCCCCATCTGACGGACTTCGTCCTTGAACAGTTCGCGTAGCGGCTCGATCAGTTCAAAACCCAGTTTTTCAGGCAGTCCGCCGACGTTATGGTGCAATTTGATAGTTGCAGCCTGACCGTCCTTATTGGCTCCAGACTCAATCACGTCAGGATACAACGTTCCCTGAGCCAGGAAGTGGGCGTTTTTGATCGACTTGGCTTCCTTCTGGAAGACTTCGATAAACAGGCGGCCGATGATCTTACGTTTTTCCTGGGGATCGACCACACCTTTGAGTTCCGAGAGGAACAGATCTTTCGCATCCACCACGTGCAGGTCGGTTTTGAAGTGCTCACCAAAGCGGTGCTCGACTTCATCTGCTTCCCCTTTTCGCAGCAGACCGTTATCGACGAAAATACAGGAGAGCTGCGAGCCGATGGCCTGGTACAGCAGTGCGGCTACAACGGAGGAATCAACGCCCCCGGACAGACCACAGATCACCTGCTTGTCTCCCACACGGGCCCGAATGTTTTCAACTTCCTGCTCGATCAGGTTCGAGATCTTCCAGGTCCCCTGACAGCCACACACTTTCTGTACGAAATTCGAAAGCAGCATCCCCCCGAATTCGGTATGTGTCACTTCCGGGTGGAACTGCAAACCGTATAAAGGTTTGTCGTGATGTTTGACTGCAGCGAATTGGCAGGTTTCGGTTGAAGCCAGTGAATCGAAGTGCTCACTCAGATTCTGTACCTGGTCGCCGTGGCTCATCCAGGCGATGAATTCGCTGGGTACGCCGGAAAAGAGATTCGTATGATCGCTGACCGTACAAGGCGTCCGACCAAATTCGCGGGACTCTCCGCCCCGTACTTCACACCCCTGCGAAGCACAGACCAGCTGCATCCCGTAGCAGATTCCCAGAATCGGAATCCCCAGATCAAAGATCGCCGGATCAGGCTGAGGAGCCCCTTCGCCATACACGCTGGCAGGACCGCCCGAAAGAATAATCCCCTTTGGATTCAGTTCTTTAATCCGTTCTGCAGACAGATCAGCTCGTGTCAGCAGACTGAAAACATTCTGTTCACGTACACGCCGCGTAATCAGCTGAGCGGTCTGGGATCCGAAATCCAGAACCAGAATCAACTCTTCCTGACGGGTATTCAGCAAACTCTGAGAGGGAGCATCCAGCTCGGAGACATGGGATTCAGTCATTACGTTCTCTGATAGGGCAATCGGTGATAGAAAGGGCATCAGCGGCCGGGGCGCTCAAGGCCTCTGCTGCGTTCCACTGTTCTCAGATTCAGTCCCCACGTCTCGAAAGAGAGGAGGGCTGAAAAGCAAGCCGCCATCTTAGCGATTCACCCCGCGAAATCCAATTCTGCACACGCCTTTCCAGTCAGGAAAGCAGGAATCTTTGCAGGCCAGTCAAAATACGAAAGATACAGAACATGTAGGTTTACCAGCCCCGGTTTTCAGCGATTTCCCGACTCTCAATTTGCGTATATATTTTCCACAAGAATCATGTGTAAATAGACTTACAGCAAAACCAACAGATCGGAACCCTTTGAATCATTTCTGTCGATCTGTCCGATAATTCCAGTAATCCGACTCCTGAGGGAAAATCCCGTTTGACGGAATGAGCCAGTGCACAGGGGTCCTGATCGATTTCTTCCAAGCCTCAGGGAATCGGAACCGTTTCCACTCCTTCAAACAAATATTGCCAGGAATAGATAATCATGCTTCTCCAATGGAATCGTTTTTTCACCAGACACTGTCTGGCTCTGGTCGCAGGGACCTCAATGCTCATGGCAGGAGCCGAATTACAGGCACAGGTCATCCCCGGCACAGGGACTCGTATCGATGGTTCCTGGGACGACTTCGAAGATGAATCCTGGGAATACGTGCCCAATCTGCCGAAAAGCAGTACCAACGTCGACAAACAGACCCGCTACCCATTGGGCCAGTCGACCAATGGAGTCTGGACCGAAAGTGCCAAACGCGGCCAGATGGATGTCATTCAACGCGTCCCTACTCCCGCCGGCGGTCTGCCCGGTAGCAAAGGGGCACTGCTGCTGAAAACTCTGCATACCGGCGTTCCCGGTCATGGCAGCCGGAGCAGCAATCAGGATGACCTGATCATGAACGGAACCATGGTTTCTGTCGGTTTGTCTCCGAGTGTGGTTACACGCGTTTATCTGCCCCCCTTCGAAGAATGGGAAGACAAAACCGGTACTTCATTTGGCTTCCGTGCTGCTGTGAAAGCCCCCATGAAATCCAGCACTCCCAGCCGTCGTCGCTTCTTCCGCACGATCGGTTCTTCAACCAAAATTGAAACCATTTACCTCGGGATGTTCATTCAGTTCAACAGCAAGACCGACTCTGCCAGCGGTGAAGATTCCGCTGTGTTCGTAGTTCGCGCTGACACCAGCGGCCAGGACTTCATCGGTCCCGAAATCAAACAGACCGGCTGGTGGACACTGGGTATGTCCTTCACGCCAGACGGACGGGTTCACTACTACGCCAGCCCGGGCGTCGATCCGCTGACACCGGCTGACCGTTTCGCTTCACATGCTCCCTACGGCACTCGGATCCAGTCCTTCCATACGGCGTTCTTCAACGTCTGTAATCAGGACAACGGCCGTACCTGGTCGACCGAGTGGATCATCGACGACCCCGCCATGTACTATCTGGCTCGCTGAGAACTTAGTCAGGTAATACGAAATAATAAATGATTTCAACGACGGCATACTCTCGTGAGGGTATGCCGTCGTCTGTTTTATACGTATTATGGGTGCTGGCGCTGACTTCTGTCAGTCGCGGTTTCGACCGTTGACCATCTATTGCAGGACCCTCTGAGATGTTTGAAAATAAGATCAAAACACTGCTTTCCCAGGGTGAAGTGGCACTGGGAGTCGGGATGCCCGATGCTTCGGAAATTCTCGCAAAGCTCTCCGTCGACACGGGAGTCGATTTCCTCTGGATCGATCTGGAGCACCGTCCCTACAGCGTCAACGAAGTCAAACACCTCCCGATCATCGCCCGCCGCGCCGGCTGTATGCCGATGATCCGTGTTCCCGGACTCGATCCGATCTACTTCAAGAAAGCGCTCGATATCGGCGCAAACACGATCATGGTCCCGCAGATCAACAATGCGGAAGAAGCCCGCCTGGCTGTCCAGTACGCCAAGTATCCGCCCGAAGGAACCCGGGGCGTCTCTCCCGACTGGACCATGTTCATGGACTTCTC
Organism: Gimesia chilikensis; assembly: GCF_007744075.1. NCBI lineage: Bacteria > Pseudomonadati > Planctomycetota > Planctomycetia > Planctomycetales > Planctomycetaceae > Gimesia > Gimesia chilikensis. The sequence continues at coordinate 6,028,323 of NZ_CP036266.1, forward strand.
CTTCGATGACTACCTGCCACACGCGAATGAAGAAACCGCCATCGTTGCGCAGATCGAATCTCCCGAGGGGATCGAAAACATTGAAGAAATCGCGGCCGTCGACGGCATCGATGTGATTTTCGCCGGCCCCATGGACCTCTCTGCTTCACTGGGTGTCATCGGTCAGATTCAACATCCCGACCTGCTCAAACTGCTTGCCGAAATTCCCGCGCGGGCCGCCAAGGCGAATAAACCCGCCGGCATCACCTTTGCCGACCTCGACCGTTGCCGCGAAGCGATCGACCAGGGGTATCGATTCGTCAATATCGGCTCCATCGCCAGCCTGGGTGGAATCGGCATCCGCGCCGTCCTGCCCGAACTTCGCGAGCGGGTTCGAAAATAATCTTCGGACTCCTCTGGAACACATAAACAGCATTTGATACAATCCGGTCCTTGCCCCGTTTCCGACTATGGCACTCCTGCCCTCACCACACCGGGAGAGACATCAAGATGCTGACACTGCTGGGAAAAGACCAGGCACGCGGTTCCTTTTGCGATCGTTTATCCAGGCGCAATTTTCTGCAGATCGGAAGCCTCGGGCTGTCCGGATTGACACTGCCTCGCCTGCTGCAGGCTGAATCCCAGTCTGAAAAACCGAAACGTCAGAAGTCGGTCATCATGATTTACCTGGTCGGCGGACCACCCCACCAGGATATGATCGACCTCAAACCAGAGGCCCCCAAAGAAATCGCCGGCCCCTGGCGGCCCATCGCCACCAATGTTCCCGGCATTGAAATCTGTGAAGCGTTTCCCCGCATGGCCCGGATGATGGATAAAATGGTCCTCGTCCGTTCCATCGTCGGCTCCCAGAGCGGACACGACGCCATCCAGTGCTTCAACGGACACAACCCACGCAAGCTGACTCCCCAGGGAGGCTGGCCCCAGTTCGGTTCGACTGTCGCTAAGATCCAGGGACCTTATGTTGAATCTGCGCCCCCCTTCATCAGTCTCTGCTATCCCTGCACCCACGGACCTTACAACGAACCCGGTCCCGGCTTCCTGGGACTGTCCGAGTCCCCATTCCGCCCCATGGGCCCGACGCGACACGACATGGTGCTCAACGGCATCTCTCTGGAACGTCTCGCTGATCGTAAACAACTGCTGCAGAGCATCGATAACTTCAAACGCGAAGCAGATGCCTCAGGCATGATGACCGGCCTCGACACCTTTACCGAACAGGCAATGGGCGTTCTTACCTCTTCCCAGTTGGCTGAAGCGCTGGACCTGTCACAGGAAGATCCGGAAACCGTCAAACGTTACGGCACGGGAGATCCCACCGTCTTTATCGACAGCAACGGTGCACCGCGTGTGCCACAAAGTATGCTGGTAGCCCGCCGCCTGATTGAAGCTGGTGCCCGCGTTGTCACACTCAATTACAGTAAATGGGACTGGCACGGCGGCAAGAACAACTCCATCTTCAAACGCGAAGCAGAAGACTTCCCGATCTTCGATCAATGCGTGAGTGCCCTGCTCGAAGACCTGCACCAGCGCGGGTTGTCTGATGACTGCACCGTTGCCATCTGGGGGGAATTCGGACGGACTCCCAAAATTAGCACGCAGGTCGGCCGCGATCACTGGCCCCGCGTCAATTCCGCTATCCTGTTCGGCGGCGGGATGCAGACCGGTCAGGTGATTGGCGCCACAGATCGCCTGGGAGGCGAAGCTGTCGACCGCCCGGTCACGTTCCCCGAGCTGTTTGCCACCCTGTATCACAATCTGAGTATCGACACAGAGCATACCACGCTCCTCGATTTCAGCGGCCGACCGCAGTACCTGGTCGAAGATCACGCCCGACCACTGCCCGAACTCATCTGAGGACTGGCCCGGGAAACCGGCTCTCTTTGCTCACGAGCCCGATTAAAACTTGAATCGCCGTATCAAAACGCGTTAATATAAGACGTAGCGGCGAATTCTGTCGCTCCCTCCTGAACTCGGTGCTGCGTAGGAATTTCGTGGCGCCCGCTGGCCTCAGCTGAATCAACACCAGAACTCCGACCAGGAACTCCGCGAGCATGAAGCAACTTTTTCGAATCACCTTTGCCTGCCTGCTGCTGGTCTGCCTCGCCTGTTTCTCGACTTCCGCAGAAGAACCAACCACCAACGCTACAAAGAAACCACAGTTCTCTCCCGAACAGCTGGAGTTCTTCGAAAAATCAATCCGCCCACTGCTCGCCGAACACTGCTATGCTTGCCACAGCGGACAGGCCAAACGCCTCGAAGGGGGACTGCGCCTCGATTCGCGTGCCCTGGTCATTAAAGGAGGCGATTCGGGCACTTCGATTCAGCTTAAAACTCCTCACGACAGCCTGCTGCTGGAAGCGGTGCGTTATGAATCCTTTGAAATGCCCCCCAACACTCGATTGAAACAGGCACAGATCGACGCACTGACCCGCTGGGTCGAAATGGGCCTCCCCTGGCCCGATGAGAAAGCCCCTGAAGATAACACACAGAACGAAGCTTTCGATCTCCAGCAGCGCCGCCAGGCACACTGGGCCTGGAAAGACCTGAAGCCAGTCCCTCTTCCTGCGGTTCGAAATCAGGGCTGGTCTGACCATCCCGTCGATCAGTTCATCCTCGCCGGCCTGGAAGCAAAGGAGCTCGCTCCCACCGTGGCCACTGACAGACGGACTCTACTCCGACGACTCTACTTCGACCTGATCGGCCTGCCCCCGACTCCCGCACAGATTGATGAATACCTGAATGACAAATCCCCCAATGCAACCGCGAAAGTAGTCGATCAGCTGCTTGCGTCCCCGCACTTTGGGGAACGCTGGGCCCGTCACTGGCTCGACCTGATGCGTTATGCTGAATCCCGTGGCCACGAGTTCGATAACGACGCCCCCAATGCCTGGCAGTACCGCGATTACGTGATCCGGGCTCTGAATTCCGATCTGCCCTACGATCAATTCGTCACGGAACACATCGCCGGCGACCTGTTACCCGAACCACGTCTGAACCCGGAGAGTGGTTTCAACGAATCGGTCCTTGCAACCGCCTTCTGGTTCCTGGGCGAATGGGTGCACTCTCCGGTCGATATCCGCAAAGACGAGACCGATCGCTTCGATAATGCCATCGATGTCATGACCAAATCTTTTCTGGGCATGACCGTGGCCTGTGCCCGCTGTCACGATCACAAGTTCGATGCCATCTCCACCCGCGACTATTACGCTCTCTACGGCTATCTGCAGAGCAGCAATTATCATCAGGTTCGCTTTGAATCGATGGAGCATAATCGTTCCATCGCCGCGAAGGCAGAACAGTTACATCAACGACAGCAGGCGCCGCTCAAAACGAAACTCAAAGCCGCATTCCAGGACGAAGTCCAGAAATTCTCCCGTTATTACCAGCGTGCATCAGAACTGGTCCGGCAGACACAGTCTTCCGAAAGCGAACAGCAGCTGCAGACAAAGGCTGCGAAACAGGGGCTCAATCCGGCGATCCTCAAACGCTGGGCCGCCTTCCTAATGAACAACAAGTCCGCGGAAGAGGAACTGAAGGCCGCCATCATGCTGGAGGCGGGCGTCCCCGCTTCACTGGCTCCCGCCAGTCCCTTTGGACCGGGCAAACCGGAATCGCCCGAGCGGACGATTGTCAATTATGACACCTGTTCCCCCGAAGACTTCATCGTCGACGGCTTCACCTTTGGACTGGCACCCCGTCCCCGGGGAACGCTGCTGCTCGATCCCGACAGCAAAGCACTGTCGCTCAAAGTTCAGACTGAAGGTGCCGCGATCCGCGATCCCCTCTGGAATGATCTGGAAGATGTGAAAACGCCACAGATGATCCAGAAAAACAGACTGCGTTCTTATCCCCGTGCCGGCCGGACACTCCGAACTCCCACGTTCGAAGTCAAAGGTTCCGTCGCGTACCGCGTCAAAGGTTCCTGCTGGGTCTATGCCTGCGTTGACTCACACCGCCTGCTCTTTGGTCCCCTGCACGGGTCCACTCTGAAAAAAGTTGACGCTGACAAAGCCGGTAAGCCTTTGTGGGTCTTTCATGATCTCTCCCGCTACAACGGACATCGCGTGCACCTCGAGTTCACGCCCATCGGCAAAGAGCCACTCGAAGTCTACCAGGTGAAATATGCAGCCAAGTTCCCCGAACCCGATCTGACCTCGGTCAGTCTCCAGACGCCACAGGTGCAACAGGCCTTCACAGACGCGTTTCAGGAATTCTGTGACACGACAGACAAACCTTCTTCGCAGACGACTGCATTGATCAACTGGATTCTCGCCCATCCCGACCTGTTCTCCGATCCGGAAGATTCCGACAGGAAAGCCCTGCAGCAGTCGATCCGCGATTATCAGTCCGAGCGCGATCAACTGCAGAAACAGATTCAAAACAAATCCCGCACCGCGATGGCCATCATGGATGGCAGTGCTGAGAACGACCACGTCCTGATTCGGGGCAGCCACCAGAATCAGGGCCCTGTCGTAGAACGTCGTTTCCTGGAAGCCCTCGAAGGAACCAGTCCCCAGGTTACCGGCAGCGGACGTCTGGAACTGGCCCGGGAAATCAACGATCCTGCCAATCCCCTGACACACCGCGTGATTGTCAACCGCATCTGGGCACATCTGTTTGGACGGGGAATCGTCCCCAGTGTCGATAACTTCGGCGTGCTGGGTGAGCGTCCTTCGCATCCGGAACTGCTCGACTTCCTGGCACTGAAATTCCTCGAACAGGACCGTTCGATCAAACAGATGATCAAGTACCTGGTCCTCTCGAAAACTTACCAGCAGGCCAGTCAGACATCCCTGGATGTCGCCGAGATCGATCCGGACAATGTCCTGCTTTACAAAATGCCGCTGAAGCGACTCGAAGGCGAAGCGATCCGCGATGCCCTGCTCAGCATTTCCGGAAGACTGCAGCCTGAGCTGTACGGCCCCTCGGTTCCCATCCACCTCACGAAGTTCATGGATGGACGCGGCAAGCCGCCGGTCAACGGCCCCCTGGATGGAGAGGGCAGACGTTCCGTCTATATCCAGGTCCGTCGCAATTTTCTCTCGCCGATGATGCTGGCTTATGATACTCCCAGCCCCTTCAGCACGATGGGCCGCCGCAACGTCTCCAACGTGCCCGCCCAGGCTCTGATCATGATGAACGATCCGTTCGTGATCCAGCAGGCTCGCCTCTGGGGAGAACACATCGCCGCGAATCCCAAATTAACGACAGATCAGGAACGCATCCGCTGGATGTATGAATCGGCCCTGGGGCGTCCACCGGCGCAGGCCGAGTTACAGGCTGCTGAGCAGTTCCTGCAGGCTCAGAGAACGACAAACCCGGCAGCACAACCCGCAGAAACCTGGGGTGAGCTGGGACATGTCATCTTTAATCTCAAAGAATTTATCTACGTCTTCTAATATCAGGAAAGTCGGCAGCATGCATTGTGGCCAATTTCGATACCAGTTCACTCGCCGTCAAATGCTCCAGCAGTGCGCGAACGGCTTCGGCGCCGCCGCCCTGACGGCCCTGCTGCAGGACCGCGCGTTCTCCGGAGTGACAGCGGAGAGAACCCACTTTCCAGCCAAAGCGAAAAACGTCATCTTCCTCTACATGGATGGCGGACCTTCGCAGGTCGATACCTTCGACCCCAAACCAATGCTTTCCAAATACAATGGCAAAAGCCCGGGCGATTTTTTCAAAGTCGAAGACACCCAGTTCGACAACGTCGGTAAAGTGCTCGAAAGTCCCTGGAAATTTAAAGCCTACGGCGAGAGCGGGATTCCCGTCAGCGATCTCTTCCCGCAGGTCGGTTCCTGTATCGATGACATCGCCGTCATTCGCTCAGTCGTCTCGAACTTTCCCGAACATACCTTTGCCAATTACTTCCTGCACACCGGCAGCGGTCTGCAGGGACGCCCCAGTATGGGTGCCTGGGTCAACTATGGTCTGGGCACTGAATGCCAGAACCTGCCCGGCTTTGTGGTCATCAACGGCGGACTGATTCCCCCCGGCGGTCTCGACTGCTTCAACAGTGGCTTTCTCCCCGCCAGCTTCCAGGGCTCAGTCTTCAAGCCGGGAGGCAGCGGTATTGCCAACGTGGAACGCCAGGAAAAGACCAGCCGCACCCAGGTGGAAAAACTGAAACTGATGCAGCAGCTGGACCGGTTCAAACAACAGGAGACCGGCAGGCACGACGAAATTGACTCCGCGATCTCCAATTATGAACTCGCCTACAAAATGCAGATGGCGATTCCCGATCTGATGTCGTTCGAAAGCGAAAGCAAGCCAACGCTCGAACTCTACGGATTCAATGAGGAATACGAGCCCACACGCACTTTCGCAGCCGAGTGTCTGCTCGCACGCCGGCTGGTCGAACGGGGCGTGCGGTTCGTCGAACTGACCTGTCCCAACGTGAAAGGAGACCGCTGGGATCAGCACAGCAATCTGAAACTCCATCACGCTAACAATGCCCGGGCGGTCGACCAGCCCATCGCGGGGCTGCTCAAAGATCTCAAACAGCGCGGGCTGCTCGATTCCACGCTGGTCATCTGGGGAGGCGAATTCGGCCGCACCCCCTTCGCCCAGGGAACCAACGGTCGCGATCATAATCCATTCGGTTTTACCATGTGGATGGCCGGCGGCGGTGTCAAAGGGGGCACCACTTACGGGACGACCGATGAATGGGGCTATAAAGTTGTCGAAAATCGCGTTGAGATCCACGACATTCATGCCACGATGCTGCACCTGCTGGGACTGGATCATACCAGATCCACGTTCCGCTTTGGTGGACGGGATATGCGTCTGACCGACGTCCATGGACACGTCGTGCACGATGTCATTGCCTGAGTGAGTTGAAACAATCTAATCTGTATCCGTTTCGAAAGGCACTCCGATGAAACAGTTCCTGCGCCCGTTCTGTTCGACCCTGGTTCTACTCTGTGTGGCTCTCTCCGTGGCATCTGCCGAGGACTGGCCCGCCTTTCGTGGTCCCCGGGGAAATGGCATCTCACAGGAAACGGGAGTCCCCCTCAAATGGAGTCAGACCGAGAACATCCTCTGGAAAGTGCCGCTGCCTGCAGCTGGTAACAGCAGCCCCATCGTCTCTAACGGACGCGTATTCATTACCTGTGCCGAGAATGAGGGTCGCCAGCGGAGCCTTTACTGTTTCGACCGCAAGAACGGCAAGCAGCTCTGGATGCGGACCGTCAACTTTGACAAGGTGAAGCCCACCCACAAAACCAATAATTACTGCGGTTCGACTCCCGTCGCGAATGGCAAACGCGTCGTCGTCTGGCACAGTTCAGCCGGTCTGTACTGTTACGACTTTGACGGCAACGAAGTCTGGCACCGCGATCTGGGTGAGTTCGATCACATGTGGGGCTACGGTGTTTCTCCAGTCCTGCATGAGGGAAAAATCATTCTGCACTGCGGTCCCGGGAAGCGGGTCTTCATGACCGCCATCGATCTGGAGAGTGGCAAAACGATCTGGGAAACCGATGAACCCGTCGAAAATAACGGCGAGCGAAATAACGATCGCAAATACATGGGTTCCTGGAGTACCCCCGTAATCGCCCGTATCAACGATCGCAGCCTGGTTATCTGCAGCATGTCCCTCCGCGTGAACGCCTATGACCCCGAAACGGGTGACATCGTCTGGAGCTGTTCCGGGCTCCGGGGACAGAAAGGGGACTTATGCTATACCTCTCCTGTGCTGGCAGATCAGATCTGCGTCGCCATGGGTGGCTTCAACGGACCCGCGATCGGCTTCCGCATGCAGGGGACGGGTGACATTACTGAGTCCGCCCGACTCTGGCGTAAGGAACCGAATCCGCAACGCATCTCCACCGGAGTGTTTACTGCAGACCACATCTTCACGGCCAACGCCGGACCGAATATTGTGCAATGCATCAATCCGCAAACCGGCGAGATTGTCTGGCAGGAACGTTCCGGTGGTGCCGCCTGCTGGGGATCTCTGATCCTGGCTGACGGCCACCTGTTCGTCACCGACCAACAGGGAACAACGCATGTCTTCAAGCCGAATGCGGAACGATTTGAAACGTTCGCTCAGAACAAACTGGGCGAACGCAGCAATTCCACACCCGCGTTCTCAGACGGGCAGATCTTCATCCGCACGTTCCAGCATCTGTACTGTATCGGCAACTGAAGCAGCAGCGAGCGGCTGATTACCAGAGCTCGATTTCCAGCTCGAGATCGACGCCGAACTTTTCAGAGACGGTATTCTGCGCGAGGTTGATCAGGTCGAGCACATTCTCCGTCGTCGCACTTTCATCATTGATGATAAAGTTCGCGTGACGGTCGCTGATTTCGGCTCCCCCGATGCGGGTCCCTTTGAGGCCCGCCTGTTCAATCAGAGCCCCGGCGTGCATCCCGCGCGGATTTTTGAAGATACAGCCCGCAGACTGGTGTGTGAGAGGCTGGTTCGCCTTCTTCATGATCCAGTTCTTTTTCATGCGTTCAGTCAGTTCATCTGCATCAGCCTGCTGCAATTCGAAGGTCGCCTCCAGAATCGCCAGCTCATTGATGCTGCTTTCCCGGTAGCTGAAACTGAGTTCATCTGCGGTCCGCACGAACTTTTCCCCCCGGGCGGTCAGCACAGATACGGATTTGGCGAACTGGCCAATGTCACCGTTGTGACCGCCGGCATTGCCATGCAGTGCACCACCAACCGTACCGGGAATCCCCACCAGCCCTTCCAGGCCGGCCAGTCCCTCTTTGACGGTCTGTGAAACCAGGTTCGAGAGCAGTGCCCCCGCTCCCGAGGTGACGGTTGTCCCCTCGATGCTGATCTGGGCGAATTCCTGATCATGAATACGGATGACGGCACCTTGTACGCCGGAATCCTTGATCAGAATATTGGATCCGCCCCCAAAGACGCGTACAGGAATTTCATTTTCTGCACAGCATTTGACGACCGCCTGCAGTTCATCCGCGTTCCGTGGCTCCAGAAAGAACTGGGCCGGACCGCCGATTTTGAACCACGAGTATTTCGCCAGGGGTTCGGAATGTTTAAGAATGTCTTTGAAGTCTTCGATTGAACTCATGATGGATCCGATTTATTTCGCCAGCACCCATAGTTATGATGATATCACCAGATTGAGCCTCAGTCTCTAAAGTTGAGACGATCTGGTCAAGGGAACTGCCGAATCTGACCGCAGCATTATGCAGAAGAATTCGCTGAACAAGCTCTTTTGACGTATCAACGGGCTCCGTTCCCAGCTTTTCCCGGGCTGCATACACCGGAGCAATCAGTACTTCGTCCGCCAGTCGAAAACTGCGGGAGTAAGAATCCATCATGGCCTGCGTCCGCGAGACCTGATGCGGTTCATAAACACACCAGACCTTGCGATCCGGATATTCCTGCCTCAACAGGTTGAGGGTCGCCTGAATCGCAGTCGGATGGTGTGCATAATCGTCGATCAGAGTGATGCCCTTGTAAGAGCCTCTCTGCTCGTAGCGACGACGAATCCCCGGAAACTGGTAGATTCCTTCGCGAATGTCTTCGGCAGGGACTCCCGCCGAGTGACAGAGAATCGCGGCGACCATCGCGTTACTCACATTGTGGCGGCCCCGTTTCTGCAGGGAAATCTCAGAAAAGTACTCACCCTTGTAGAACATTCGGAAACGCTGACCGTAGGTGGTCTGCTTGATGTCTGTGGCCCACCAGTCTGCTTCCTCTTCCAGTGAAAACGTTGCGATTTTTGCCAGACAGGCTGTGCGAATTTCCACGGCGCCGCGACAGGCTGCCGGCATGATCAATGTTCCGTCAGCCGGAATCCGGGCTACGAACTCGGCATACGCGGAGGTCATATCATCCTGATTCTTAAAGTAATCGAAATGATCGGGCTCAATGTTAGTAATGGCTGCATAATAGGGGTAGAGATTCAGAAAACTCCGCTGGTATTCACAGCTTTCCGCTACAAATAAAGGACCTGCTCCTGCCCAGCCATTCAGGTTCTGGTTACAGAGTTCGGCTCCAATTACGGCCGAAGGGGAAACGCCGGCATTCTCCAGTACAAATGCCGTCAGTGCGGTAGTGGTGCTTTTTCCGTGGGTTCCTGCGATACAGACGCCCTGCTTCTGCCGCATCAGGTTGCCCAGCATCTGTGTGTAGGAGAGCTGGGGAATTCCCATGCGCTGCGCGAAACGCCGTTCGGGGTTTGCCAGTCCGATCGCCGGGCTGTAGATCAGCACGTTGGTCCCTTCCGGAACGAAACGTTTGTCATGCCCCTGATGGACCCGGTAGCCGCCTGCCTGTAAGGCCTGATCCGTCGGCAGCGCAGGACTCATATCCGAGCCGGTCACGCGGCAACCGGCGCTGGCCAGGTATTCCGCGAGTGCTTTCATCCCGGATCCACAAATGCCGACCAGGTGCGCAGAGGCAGGTAATCCGGCAGAGTCGAGCCGAAAATCCTGATTCAAGATTCCCTGTTGATGCGTATTCGTTTTTGACAGGATCATAGTCGCCTTAATGTCTATCTGAGGCCCCGACAGGTTATTCCCGCTGGCATCAGTACCGGCGGGTTTTGATCTCGGTAGAATCACTCCGAAATCCCACGACTCTCTCTATCGGGAATCACTGCGTGCGGAATCCATTGGTTATGACATTTGTTTCGACTGGATAAACATTATCGAATAACAGGATCCTGTTGCATCAAGCCGGTCATCTGGAGAAACTTGAGAAGATAGACAGCTATAGCTGGGTTTTACTGAAATCCGTTTCATTTCCCTGATTTCTGCACAATTTTTCCAGGATCTTATAATTCTTTACCGGCTGCGATACAATGCATTATGCCTCGAAATGGATTCTGTCTGAAGAGCAATTTCCAGGTCCGCAGTCTCGATCGTCTGCTGTTCAACAGAATATCCCTGAAAGGAGTTACCAATGCAGAGCCCCGCTTTCGATCCACAGCACGCGCATCGCCACTTTGCGGCGACCTGTTTCAATAAGACCTGGGAATATCTGGATAAGACAGATCGCACCGCTGCTGAAAATCTGGCCATGATTTCTGCCTGCCACGCCTCGCACTGGCACTGGGCGCAATACGACGAACATACGCCGGAAAACATTTCGATCGCTTACTGGCAGCTGGCCCGGGTCTATGCGGTCACCAATCAACCCAGCAATGCGTTCAGCTACGCCATGCTCTGCCTGAAAGTTACGCAGGACAACCATCTTAAGCCGTTTTGCCTGGCCTATGCCTACGAAGCCCTGGCCCGAGCCGCTTCCGTCGCCAATAAGCCCGAAGAAGTGGAAACATACAAACAACAAGCAAAAAATATTGCGGAATCGGACCTCGAAGGAGATGAAAAACAGCAATTGCTGGATGATCTGAATACAATATAAGAGAGAAGCCCTCTCTCTCATGAGGATTTCAGCAGACACGTCCTATTGTTTTTCCATTCTTAGACAGCACTTATGCAAACGCTGAAACGAGCCCTGGAAGCCTATTTTGATATCCCCGCTGCCGGGCCGGGTCAGGGTTCTGCCTGGAATTTCCACTGGAATACTCCCTGGCCAGCCTGGATGCCCGACTGGATCGTTCTGCTGCTGGCCTCGGGCATTGTGCTCCTGCTGGTCTACGCCTACCTCAAAGATACAGCTCACCTCGATCTGAAAAAGAAAAGCCTGCTGATCGGCATTCGACTGATCGTATTCCTGATTGTCGTATTGTTCCTCACCCGCTTTACGCTGACGATTCATCGCACGGGTCTGCCTTTTGTGGCACTGTTGATTGATGATTCCGCCAGCATGGGACTCGAAGACAATTACACAGGCACCCCGGAGATGAGCCCCGCCAACCTGAAAGAGTTTGAAGGCAAACCGCGGCTCGCGCTCGCCCGAGACCTGCTGTTGAAAGACGACGCCCGCTTCCTCACCGAGCTGCAGCGGAAACATAAACTGCGTCTGTATCACTTTTCCGAAGACTGCCTCCCCCTGGGTGATCCGGATTTTTTCGACCAGACCAACCAGCAGTCCACACAGGAAACACTCAAACAACTGGTTCCTACCGGTAAAGAGACGCGGCCTTACCACGCGGTGCAGAAAGTTCTCAACGATTTTCGTGGCACACCGCCGACGGCGATCATTGTCCTGAGTGATGGCATCTCCAGTACGGGAGAACTGGATCGCCTGTCCCGCGCCGCTCCTCTGGCCAAGTCGAAGCTGGTTCCCATCTTTCCGGTCGGCATTGGCAGCGAGCAACCCGTGCGTGACCTGCAGTTATACGATCTGCTCGTGGACGATGTGGCCTTCGTGAACGATCCGGTCAATCTGTCTGCCAAAGTTAAAACATTCGGCATCAATTCCGGTACGCTCTCCCTGGTATTGAAGGATGCCAAGACCGGCAGTCCCCTGGCCACGCGTCAGATTCCGGTCAATTCCCGCAAAGAGTTTCAGAAAATTGAGCTCACCTTTACTCCCACGACACCCGGGCTGTTTGAATACGAATTCGAAGTCGAGCCGGTCGAAGGGGAAGTCAATCAGAAAAACAATCAGCAGAGCGGCCAGGTTTCGGTCCTGGATCAGAAGATCCGGGTGCTGCTCGTCGATTCGGTTCCACGTTATGAATATCGTTATCTGAAACATCTGCTCGAACGGGATAAGACCATCGAGCTCCGCAGCATCCTGCAGGAATCGGATCTGGAATACTCGTCGGAAGACACCACGGCACTCGATTACTTCCCGGTCAAAAAAGAAGACCTCTACCAGTATGATGTCGTGATTCTGGGAGATGCCGATCCGGCTTACTTCAGCCAGGCCGTCTTCGAAAACCTCGATCAGTTCGTCAGAGAAAAAGGGGGCGGACTGATCGTCGTAGCCGGCCCCCGGTTTTCCCCGCAGGCGTACTTCAACACCCCCTTGCAGGGTCTGCTGCCGGTCGAGATATCCAAGGCCGCTCCCAACGCAGAATATGCCCCCGTGATCGAAGGTTTTCAGCCAGAGTTGACCACCGAAGGGCAGTTCAGCACATCCATCTTCCGCTTTGCCGACAGTGCTGAAGAAAGCCAGCGTATCTGGAACAGGCTTCCGGAACTCTACTGGTTTTTTACCGCTGACGACGTCAAACCCGGTGCAACGGTCTTCGCCATCCATCCCACCCAGAAGGGCAAGGACGGAAAGCCGATCCCCATTATCTCAACGCAGCGCGTGGGAGCCGGCAAGGTGATTTTCAACGCCACCGACGATCTCTGGCGGTGGCGGGACCTGGTAGGTGACCTGTACTATTCCCGTTACTGGGTTCAGGCCATTCGCTACCTGAGTCGTTCAAAGCTGCTCAACCAGGAACAGGCCATCGAACTCACCCTGGATCGTAAAACATACCAGCAGGGAGATACGGTCCAGTTTCGCGTCAAGTTTCTCGACGAACGACTAATCCCGGGCGACTCTGAACCGGTCACGGTCATGCTCGAGCGCAAAGGGGAAGCGTCGCGGCCCGTACAGCTGACGCCCCGGGAAACCGCCCCCAATATTTTTGAGGGCAGTTATTCGAACATCCCGGAAGGCGCTTATCATACCTGGGTCGCACATCCCATCCTGGAAGGGACGCCCCCCTCAGACGATTTTCGAGTCGAAATTTCCCAGCAGGAACTGTTGAACCGGGATATGGATCGCAGCGATCTGCAGAAAACAGCCCGCGAAACCCGCGGAACGTATTTTCATATCCTGGACGCGGAACAATTGCCGGAAGCGGTTCCCGCCGGTCATCCGATTCCACTGGAAAATGAAGAACCGATCCCGCTCTGGAATCGCTGGGAATTTCTGATTCTCTTCACTTTGCTGATCTCGGTAGAATGGCTCTTAAGAAAACGTTTTCGACTGGTATAATAATCCTTTAGCGTTCTGTCTCCTAATTGGCTGAATCCATAAACATGTCTCATTCCATTCGAGCACAACTCGAGCATCTGCACCAGAAGATCCGACAGCTTATCTGGCTGAACGGGGTCTGCTGGGGGCTGACGATCCTGCTCGCTCTGGGGTTGCTCGCCGTCGCACTGGACTGGAGTCTGAATATCACCGACCCCGCGATTCGGCTCATCCTGGGTCTGAGCATTGGGGCGGCCCTGGTCTCGACGGTCTGGAAACGACTGCTGATCCCCTTAAAGACCCCCATCACCGATCTGGACCTGGCACTTAAAATTGAAAAACGCTATCCGGCTCTGAAAGACAGTTTTTCGAGCAGCATCGAATTCGAAAACCAACCGGCGGCGCATTACGCAGGCTCTGCCCAGATGCGACAGGCCGTCATTCAGGAATCCTACCAGCGGGCAGCCCAGATCAATTTTCTGGAACTGATTGATACCCACCCGATTCGCAAAGTTATGATTTCGGCAGCCCTGCTCTGCCTGCTGGTGTCGGGTCTCGCGATCCTGCATCCCCGGCAGGTCATGCTGGGCTTTCAGCGTCTGATACTCCCCTTCTCCGCTCCGGAGTGGCCTCAGAGTGTGGAACTGCTGATTCTGGATGAAAATCTGGTGCCCATCGAAACCAGCCCCGGCAATCCGTATCAGGTTGTGGAAGGACAGACGTTTCAGTTCTTTGTCGAAAACCGCAAAGGCGCTCCGCCCGAAGACCTGATGCTTGAGTATCAGAACAGCCAGCAGTCCCAACTCCGCCCGCAGATCTATTCTGAGCCGCTGCGAATTGTTTCGGTCCCCGACACCGCCACCGGCGTGGAACGCGATCTGGGAACCGGTTCCCTCGTGGTCTCCAGTAAAACACTCAAACTGAGAGCGGTTGGCGGCGATGACACCAGCATGCCCTGGCTGACAATTGAGTCGGTCCCCCCGACCACCATCAAGCTCGAGAAGGTCACACTCACTCCCCCGGAATATTCGCAACAGAAAGAAACCAGCCTGCCCGCGGGCATTGGTCATTTCAAAGCGCTCGTAGGAACCAGGGTCCAGATCGCAGCCAGTTCGAATAAATTGCTCAAATCGGTCGCGCTACGCGTGAAAGATCAGCCGCCTAAATCTGTGCAACTGGATCAGGACCGCAGGCATTTCACAACTGAATTTACCGTGACGGAACCAGGCACCTATTCCTACTGGTTCGACATCGAGAACGATCAGGGATTCCGTCCTCCCTCGCCCGATCGATATGAAATCACGGCGGTCCTCGATGCGCTGCCCGAGGTCTTTCTGGAAAAACCCGACACCGACCTGCAGGTCACGCCCGACGCTCAGATCCCATTGGCGGTCGCGATCCGCGATGACCTCGGCATCGCCAGTGCATTGATTCGCTATCAAAAATCGTCACGCGAAGAATCACTCTCACGGGCACTCCGTACAGATCGTCCCACGGAAACGTTTCCACTCGGATTCCAATCGCAGCAGCCGGCTACGGATGTGATCATCAAAGAGAACTGGAACCTGGCAGAGCTCTCTCTGGAAGAAGGCGACCGGATCATTTTCCGCGCGGAAGCCACCGACTTCTTTCAACCAATTATATCCGGGGAAACCGAAAGTGGTGTCAAAACTGACCCGCATACCGGCAGCAGTATTTCGCGTGTGCTGACGATTGTCAGCCCCGACTATAAATCAAACGAGTTGGTCAACCGTCATGCACAGTTACTGGAAGAACTGACGCGTGTGCTCAAAGACCAGCGACTGCTCAATACGGAGATCAAGGATGTGCAGCATCAGCTGGAACGCGTCGGTCAGGCACGCACACAGGAGCTCGACACCATCAAGCAGGTCGAGATGGACCAGAAGCGGGTCGCTTCCCAGCTGGCCAGCCCGCGTACCGGCCTGGAACCGCGCGCGAAAGAACTGCTGCAGGAACTGGAATGGAACCGTCTTCAGGACCCAGGCATGCAACAGCGCCTGACGGAACTAAGTACCGAGCTCTCCCGGCTGAACCAGGAACTCTTTCCGCAGATCCAGGAACAGATGACGCAGGCCCGTAAGAAACTGCAGTCCTCTGTCGATCAGGCCCCCGAATCAAAGGATGACCAGAAACAGAAACCGGCTGCCGGAAAACAGACATCAACGGACCAGGCTCCCGCGAAAAAATCAGACCGTGATGCAGAACCACTGGAAGCCCTGACCAGAGCCGAACAGGGACAGCGGCAGGTGATCGACCGGTTGGGTACGATGCTGCAGTCACTCTCACAGTGGCAGAAGACCCGGGACCTGGTCTCCGAACTGGACGAACAGATCGCACAACAATCCGAAATTCAGGAACAGACCACGGAACTGGCCAAACGCACGATCACCCGTTCGTTTTCCAACCTGAATCTGCAGGACCAGGCCGACCTCGAAAAACTGGCCAGCCGCCAGGAACGACAGTCAGACCAGTTCAAATCCTTCCGTGACCTGCTGGATAACATCCAGGCGGAATCAAAAGCGAATTCCCAGACCGACCAGTTTGAGAAGCAGGCGGCCCTTGATTTCCTGCGGAAACAGTCGTTACCCGAAAAAATGCGACAAACGGCAGACCGACTCAAGCAGAACCAGGTGGGACAGGCGATCCAGGAACAGCAGCAGATTCAGGAGTCGATGCAGAAACTCAAAGACATCTTTGAGAACCAGGCAGAGGAATCTCCCGACCAGCTGATCAAGAAGCTGAAACAGTCCGAGCAGGAACTCAGCCAGTTGAAGCAGAAACAACAGGACCTGCTGCAGAAACTGAAGACGGCTGCACAGGACACGAACAAGTCAGAGCTGAAAAAAGAGCTGGAGCAACTCGCCAAACAGGAGCAGGCACTCAAGCAGCAACTGGACCAGTTGGAAAACCAGTTGCAGAAACTGAGCCTGCACCGGGCCTCCGATTCAGTTCGCCGTGCCAGCCAGCGACTGTCTAAAGTCAATGACTCCCTGAGCCAGGGACAGACAGGTCAGGCCGAACAGGAAATGCGCGAATCACTGGATGACCTCGAACAGGCCCAGCGCGAACTGGCTTCACGCAGACAGGAACTGGAAGAAACCCTCGCATTCGAGGAGTTCACAAAACTCGAATCGGAAATCGAGTCCCTGATCGAACGTCAACAGGCTGTGATTACCGAAACCAACCGCCTCGAAACAGTACGTAAAGAACGTGGCCGCTGGTCGCGGGGACAGCTCAAGTCACTCAGACAGCTCGCGGAAGCTGAGCGTGATTTACAAAACCAGACACAAACCTTCGTCGATAAGATGGCAGCGGCTCCGGTCTTTGGACTGGCGATTCGCAAAGTTCGCGATCAACTGGAAATCGCAGTGATCCGACTGGAAGAGCGACTCACGGACGAGGAAACCCTGGCCGCAGAAACCGGTGCCCAGAACAGGCTGAAGGAAATTCTGGCGATCCTCAAATATCGCAAGAGTATGCCGAATCAGGAATCAGGCGACGGTACACCATCACAACAGATGCCCACCGATCAGATTCCACTGGTGGCCCAGCTGCGGCTGCTCAAACTGCTTCAGGAAGAACTCCTGCAGCAGACGACTCGCTTTAATGAATCCGTCGATCAGCAGAAAGAGCTGACACCCGAGCAACAGGAACTGCGTAAACGTCTCTCCCGGGATCAGGCCGACCTGGCAGAACTGTCGCAGGAACTGATGTCACTTTTTATCGGCTCCCAGTCTGACGAATCAGAACCATTACCCGAGACTGTCCCATGAAATGCGTTGCCCTACCACAGACGATTCGCACGCTGTGCCTGCTCTATCTGGCCGGACTCGCCGTGTTTCTGTACTCTCCGAAACTGCACGCTGCAGATGAACTGCTGAAAAAGAAAACCAAATCTCAACCGACTGAGACAGAAAATCCGGATAAACAAAAAGAGAATAAGCTCAAACTTCCGGAGACGAAGCTGGATCTCCCCGACCCGGATAAGCTCCCCAAAGCCAAACCCGGAAATCAATTACCAGTTGAACCAATCATCAAAGAAATGCAACGGGCCAGCAAATTGATTTCCGAACAGAAGACCGGAAAAGAAACCCAGCAGATTCAGCGCGAGGTGGTGCGGAACCTGGAAGAGCTGATTCAACTGATCGAGTCGAGCCCCGGCAAAACCATCCAACGCATGAGTTCGGGGAAAGAATCGGAATCCTCTCAACAGTCCGAGCAGAAACAGGCACAGAAAGACCAGCAGGGTAAGAACCAGCAGAAAGGGGAACAGCTCTCGCAGGGGCCGGCAAAGGAATCGACTGACCGACAGAATCAGGGAAAAGCGACCTCAGGTCAACTCGCGGACCGGAACGCGTATATCAAAGATGCCTGGGGACACTTGCCTCCCGCGATGCGACAACAGCTTTTGAATATCTACACGGAAAAATTTCTTCCCCGCTACGAGGATCAGGTTAAGCGTTATTATGAAGCGTTGGCCGAAAAAAACAGACAACAGCGCTGAACCTGTTCGTCTATTGATTCCCCTCCCATAAAAAAAGCGGCCTCAGGTCGTTGATCGGAGGCCGCTCGCTGTGTCGTTGATTCAACCAATCTTAGGGAGGGACGACATTAAAGGTATCACTACGAAAGATTGTCGTATCGTAGCTGTTCCCGCTGTAAAGTCGCACATAGTTCCAGCGACGTGCGCCCCGTAGTGCAAACCCGGGTGTGGTAGCGAGTTCTGGTACACGATAGGCAGAGCGGCTCTGAGGTCGTGGATAACGGGCAGCGACTTCCGGTGGCAGCTGGTGGCTGTAATAGGATCGATTATACATCCAGCTTTCAGCACGAACCTGTTGAGGATTCGAACTGAATCCGGCAGCGCCACTGGCGACAGCAATCAACAGGATTAATTTCGCGGCCAGTCTTCTGATGCTGACTGATTCTGTGTGTTTCATGAGACTTACCTCTTTCTCCACTGACTCAGCATGTTGCGAAACATCAACACGCTGATTCCGTTTTGAAACGAATGTTGCTCTAAATCAACATTCACTCTTCAATGGGGGGATAGAAGAGGTAAGACGCAGATCCCATGCCGAACAGAGATCAGTCGAGCGGAATTCCCGCTTCCTTGTAGAGCTCTGCTTTTTTCTTTTTATCCTCCAGGACCAGAATGTTCCCGGATTCAGCATCGTAGCCATACATTTTATAGGGGGGCAGTGCTGCAAACTCGACCCGGTTCTCTTTCATCATCTGCATGTATTCGTCGTAAGTGGGGAATCGATCATTCAAGGCTTTATGGGCCTTAATCGCCTGTTGCATTCCCAGGGTACTCACGCGGGACGACATTGAGACATAAGCACTTCCGGCTTGAGAGAAGGGATCGACGCCTTTGATCTTCCCGTCGACGACACTGATCTCGGGATTCTCCAATGCTTTCTTCGCATCCACCACGACAGCGGTCGTCTTCTGCAGAATGCTCTTCTTCTGGTCTCCGCCCGCCGGCTGGGCTGCTGGTTCAGGAGCTGCCTGTTCTGCGGCGGCGGGCATCTCCTCAGCTGCCCGCGCGGGGGCCTGCCCCTGGGCTTCATTTCCATCGGCCATTCCCTGCTTCCGGGCGATATCCTGTGGATCCTGACATCCCAGACCGGCGATGAACAGAAGCAGAGACAGCAGACCTGCTCGCGACAAAAACCCGGATTTCAACTCGCTTTGATTCATCAACAACGCTCTTTCCAATATTTCAGAAAAACCCGCTTTAATTTTGCTTCCAATGGACTACTACATCTGTAAGACTGATTTGTTTCCTCAAACCACTCTCTACCATCAGACTCCCTCTGCTCACATTAAATACGATTCCACTTGTAATTCACCACAAATCTGGTGAATTATATATGTTTTTCAAAAATTTGACATTAGATCTCACTGCTCACCGAACAACTCTTTATAGCCACCTGAGGTATTTTCCTGCCAGGAGAAATACCTAGATGCAGGTAGCAGAGTTTAATCAGAGTCAGGTCAGGCTTTCCGTTCTCACCTGAAGTTTGCAAGACTTGTTTTAATGCCAGATTTTTCCGAGTATAGTAATCTTCTGGCTGAACAGCAGACTCAACTGAACGGAGCGCCTTGTCGGTATGTCCATTACGACCTCATCTTCGGATCAAAATTCCGGAGAGACCTTTACATCATTGCTGGAGCAGGAGCGATTACGAATATTCGGTTATATTCGTACGCTTGTACCCCACAATTCTGATGCCGAGGACGTATACCAGCATGTATGCCTGACGCTCTGGAATAAATTCGACGAGTTTGATCAGGAACGCGACTTCTTTGCCTGGGCCTGTGGAATTGTATACTTCACCGTCTGCAACTTTCGGAGAAGTAACCAGCGTGATCGGCACTATTTCAGCCAGGAGTTAATTGAAACGATGTCACAGGAGCGAATGCAACATCTGAGCAACTACAATCTCAGGCTGGAGCTCCTGCAAGACTGTTTCTACAGCTTGAGCCAGGCGGACCAGGATCTGCTGATCCATTCCACCCAGGAAAAACAATCGATCAAGGAGTTTGCCTGCAAAGCGGGTAAGACCGTGCAGACACTCTACAACCGTCTCAGCGCACTCAGACGTGAATTGGCGCAATGCGTCAAACGAAAACTGAAACAGGAGGGAAGCCTGAGATGAGCCTGCAGGAAATTCCCCCGGAGTTTGACGAACTCCTGAATCAGTTTCTGGAAGACGAGCTCTCTGCAGACGAGTTTGCCGCCTTCGAAAAGACGTTGCGGGAGAATCCCCAGGCGCGGACTTACTATTTCGACGTACTGGATGTCAATTCCGGCATCGCCAGAAACCGTACCGATCGACTTCGTGAACTCGATAGAGTGATCCTGCAGGGAATCAAGGCTCCTCAGCCGGCTCAAGAGACTGCGACTTCGCCCACCAGTCGCAGTGGCGGACATGCCGTCGCATTTCTCCTGGTAGCAGCAGCTTCGGTTTCAGTCCTTCTGCTCACAGAATGGATCATGACCGGCCACTTCTTCTGGAATCAACCCGAGCAGGTCGTACAACCAGACAATAAAGCCAGTGAAGATCCTCCGCTGGCATTGAGCGATTCTTACGTCGCCACACTTTCACGGTCCTTTGACTGCAAATGGGGAAATGAAAACCCGCCACGTTTCTCCGGCCAGAGACTGCTCTCCAAAAATTTAACCCTGCTGCAAGGCATCGCGGAATTCCGCTTTGACAGCGGCGTCAGGCTCGTACTGGAAGGACCGACGACCATCAGCATCGATTCTGCGACCTGTGCGAAAATCGCCTCCGGTTCGGTGGTGCTGCACGGTTACGAATCTTCTCCCGAGTTTGAACTGGTGACCCCGCAGGCTCGCTTCTATGACATCGGCACCGAGTATGGTGCCAAAGTCGCTGAAGACGGGGGAACCGAGCTGCATGTTTTCCAGGGAGCGGTTCGCGTTCAGCCTGGAATTGAGCTGGCTCAGATTTCCGCTCCCCTGGTCGTGAATGAGGGAAATGCCCGCCTGATCGAACCAGAAACCAATAAGGAAATCAACCTCGAACCAACGCGATTCAAACGCGAAGTTCCCGGCCAACCCAAGGCCCTGACCGCGGTCCGCAAGGAACTGCTGGCCTATGACAGTTTTCATCCCCCGAAAATTGCCGACCCGGCTCGCTTCTCTGACTGGCGTAATTCCGGTTTCGGCTGGACAACCCCCTGGCGCAGCCGGGCGCAAAAACTGAGCGAAGCCCCAGGAAAAAGCCTGCCCCAGCTTTCGCTTCAACCTGATCAGAAATCCAAAGACCAAACCGGCAGCATTGAACTGGAACGGGGCAACACCGCCTGGCGATCCCTGGAAAAACCGATTCGTCTCGATACAGATGTGCTGTACTACGTCAGCTTCTTCATCCAGCAGGCTGCAGAACCAACGGCGGCAGGACTCCATTACGGGAATATTTCGCTGCAGTCCGATCAGATCGATAAACTGACCGGTCAACGAGACAAGATCATGTTTGGGGTGAATTCCCAGAATTACCCCACCCTGCTACTGAAAGGGCAGACCCAGGAAAAAGCACCTCCCCTTCTGCCGGAAACGACTTACTTTTATGTAGCGAAAATCGTCGCCAGCGAGAATGCCCCCGACCAGATTTTCCTGCGTGTCTTTTATGAAGATGAAACCATTCCCGATCAGGAACCGCTGATCTGGACCTGCGTCTCCACGCCCTTCAAAGATTCCAACATCTACCCCCACCTTCGTATCCATGCCGGCAAATCCAGTAAATACCGGTTTGATGAACTACGAATCGGGTCTTCCTGGGAGTCTGTTGTGAATTTCCAGGACCCCAACAAGCTGCCTGAATAGAGTCTCTCTCATCAAGTCCCGTTGATACAACGAACGCGAACCGAGGGAAATCCCTGTAACCGAGTGAGCAATAAATCCCTTACCGATGCGCTCACTCAGCTCTTTTCACAAAAAATTAAAAAATGATTGTTTTCCTGAGTAGGTTTTATCGAGGGCAGAACAATTACCTGACAGCAGGCAAATGTTTTGTGGATCCAAGGGTAGTTTGAGTTCGTACTATCCCACTAGTCCCTGAACGGCGGGGGTCATGCACGTGACGGCATGGCCCCCTTCTTATTTGATACACAGCGTATTTTGAGAATCAGATCAGATCCTCAAACTGCTGTCGGATCAACACGCGGGCATGTTCCCGATCCTGCCTGCGAATGGCACTGGCCAGTTCCGCATGCTCCCAGACGATCCGTGCAGATCTACCTGAATCCAGGCGGTCAATTTCCGGCAGACTATGAAAATACTCCGCAAGAATCTGCTGCATGCCGGCGACATATTTGGAACCGGTCATCTCCAGCACCAGGGAGTGAAACGCCAGATCCAGCTCAACTGATCGCTCCCATTCCTGATCTTCCAGGCAGGACTGCATCTCAGCTACCAGCGCATCCAACTGGTCCATCTGTGATTCCGTCGCATTCTTGACCGCCAGCTCGATCGCACCGATTTCTAATACATACCGCAGCAATTTCAGTTCATCACGTTCATGCGATGAGACAGTGAGCAGCGGCAGACTTTCCGATAACAGCTGAACCAGGTCCGGCCGCCTCACGACCAGCCCTTTGCGCTGCTTCCCATCCAGAATCCCCAGGGCACGCAGGCGACTGACAGCCTCCCGGACGATCGTCCTTGAAACCTGATATTCTTCAGCCAGTTGCCCTTCCGTCATAAACACATGGCCCGCCGGCAGCTGCTCCTCAGCGATGCGCGTACGGATTTGCTCAGCCAGTCGGGTCGCCATCGTATTTTGCGAAGAATCGGTTTTCATGCCGATATTATCATACAATTAAAACCCACATGTCAATTATCTCAGCCTGGAGATCTGCCTATCTCCTCATAAAACAGAGAATTATGTTATTTTAGACTCATTCCAGACTCACCTCCGATGAGCCTTGCAGTTTTTTTTATCCTACAATATTTTATGATTGTTAACACCGTCAGCTTCCAATCACCGCCGCGTGCCATCGTTGACAAAGGAAATCCTTAATGCGAATCAGTCGCGTCAAACAGAAACTCAACCAGAATAAACCGGTCCTCTTTACCCAGCTGCATCTGCTAGACCCCAGCGTCTTTGAACTGACCAGCCTGATGGGCTTCGATGGCATCTGGATGGACATGGAACATCACACCTACAGTGTGGAGACCGCCAACCAGTTAATGCGGGCAGCCCGGATCGGAAGTTCTGACATTCTGGCCCGGCCGGCCAACGGCGAGTTCATGCGACTGGGACGCATGCTGGAAGCGGGTGCCCAGGGCATCATGTACCCGCGCTGCAGCAGCGCAGAAGAAGCAGCGGAAGTGGTGAAATGGTCCAAGTTTGCCCCTCTGGGAAAACGGGGATTCGACGGCGGCAATCCGGACATGCCTTATTGCACGATGCCGATGGGTGAGTACATTCAGCAGGCAAACGAAAATACATTTATCATCATCCAGCTGGAAGAACAGGCAGCGGTCGACCAGGCGGAAGCCATTGCAGCAGTCCCGGGAGTTGATGCACTGATGCTGGGGCCGGGTGACTTCTCGATCCTGGAAGGCTTCCCCGGACAATTTGACCATCCACGCCTCCAGGCTGCCATCGACGCCATTGCTGCCGCCGCCGCAAACCAGGGCAAACACTGGGGCATGCCGACCTTTAACACCGAACACGCACAAGTACTGCTCAGCAAAGGTGCCCGGCTGTTGTTCCACATGGCGGATATTATTTTCATCAAGAATGGCCTGGAACTGATGCAGCAGCAGTTCAGCCAGATTGGGTTCACGTTCGATAATCAGCTCAACAAACCAGCCACAGCCTACCTGGAGGGCAAGAGTGATGAACAGCAAGCTTCCCGATGACAAGACACTCTTCGACCAGCAACTGAAGCAGTTTATACCCCCGGGCAGCTTCGACGCCCATGCCCACTTCTATCGCCCCCAGGATGCTATTGCTGGACTGCCCTCCTCTGCTGAAAATGCACAGGGCTTCTCCGGCTGGCAGGAATACTGTGACAAGCAGGAACCCTGGATGGGCTCGCTCCGCCCCTCTGCGGGCCTGTTCTTTGCGATTCCGAATCCCAAACTGGAACGGGACGGGGCCAACGAGTACGTCCTCAATCAAATCAAAGATCAGCCCGGTTCGCGTGCCCTGCTACTGGTCACCCCCGCAGACGATCCCGCTGAAGTCGAAGCCAAAATCAAAGCAGGCCCCTACAGTGGATTCAAGGTCTATCATGTCTACGCCGACCGCCCAGACACCCTGGAAGCGGAGCCCCAGGAATTCATACCGGAATGGGCCTGGGAACTGTCCGAACAATATAGTCTGGCTATCATGCTGCACATGGTCCGCGCCCGTGCTGTCGCAGATCCAGTCAATCAGAGCTATATCCGCAACCGTTGCCTGCAGTACCCCAACGCAAAACTGATCCTGGCGCATGCCGCCCGTGGCTTCTGTGGTAATCATACCACCGAAGGCATCGCCTCTCTGCGCGGTCTGGATAACGTCTTCTTCGACACCTCCGCCGTCTGTGAAGCGCAACCTTTCGAAGCCATTCTCCGCGAGTTCGGCACTACCCGCCTGATGTTTGGAACCGACTTCTCCGTCAGCGAACTTACGGGACGCTGCGTGAGTATCGGCGATGGCTTTCTCTGGCTGGGGGATCAGAACGTTAACTGGGAAACATCCAAGTTTGCCCAACCGGCGCGTGTGGGACTCGAATCCCTGCTGGCCCTCAAACAGGCCTGCCACACACTCAGACTGAATGATGCCGACGTCGAACGTATTTTCGGCACCAACGCACGGCAGATGCTGGGCATCCAGACTGCCTCCCCGCAGAATCAGACCCAGGAAACCTATCGACGTGCGAAGCAGTTGATTCCCGGCGGCACACAGTTACTCAGCAAGCGTCCCGAAATGTTTGCCCCGGACTGCTGGCCCGGCTATTACCGGGAAGCCAGCGGCTGCGAAGTGATTGACCTCGACGGTAGAAAGTATCACGATCTGGCGACGTCCGGAATCGGCTCCTGCCTGCTGGGCTATCGCGACCCCGATGTGACTGACGCTGTCGTACGACGGGTGCAGCTCGGCTCCATGAGTTCGCTGAATGCCCCGGAAGAAGTCGAACTCGCTGCACTGCTGACGGAACTGCATCCCTGGTCCGACCAGACCCGCTTCTGTCGCACCGGCGGCGAATCGATGTCGATCGCTGTTCGAATCGCCCGCGCCTCGACCGGCCGCGATGAGGTCGCTTTGTGCGGCTATCACGGATGGAGCGACTGGTACCTGGCCACCAACCTGCCCCGCAAGTCAGCCGAAACGGGAACCACTCTCGACAAGCACCTGCTGCCCGGCCTGGAACCGGCGGGCGTTCCCATGGGACTGGCAGAGACGACACACCCTTTCACCTACAACGATATCGATGCCCTGAAACAGATCGTGAAGGAACGCGGTTCAAAACTGGCTGCTGTCGTAATGGAACCCACGCGCTACACTCACCCCGAACCAGGCTTTCTGGAAGCGGTTCGCGAGATCTGTGACGAGTGCGGGGCGGTGCTGGTGATCGATGAAATCACCACCGGCTGGCGACTGACGCTGGGCGGCGCACATCTGCATTACGGAATCGAGCCTGATATCGCCGTGTTTGCAAAAGCACTCGGCAACGGACACCCGATTGCAGCCATCATCGGCAGGCGGAGTGTCATGGATGCCGCCGAGAACTCTTTCATCTCCAGCACTTACTGGACCGAAGGCGTCGGTCCGACAGCGGCGCTGGCGACCATCAAAAAAATGCGGTCTGTCGATGTCCGTCAGCACATTAACCAGATCGGGGAAGCGTTTCGTGCCGGCTGGAGCGAGCTGGGAGCACGCCATCAACTGCCCGTCAAAGTCTTCGGGCATGCAGTTCTGCTGCATCATACGTTCGACCATCCTCAGGCTGCCGAACTGGGGACGCTGTTTACGATTCGCATGCTGGATCACGGTTTCCTGACCGGCAGTGGATTCTATCCGACACTCGCCCATGAGCAGCGGCATGTCGACGCATACTTCCAGGCAGCAGACGCCGTGTTCGCCGAACTGAAGCAGGCACTTGACCAGGATGACTTAATGGCGCGATTGAGTACTCCGATCCGACACTCCGGATTTGCCCGGCTGACCCCCAGCCCGAAAAGCTGAATCAGCCGCTGGACGCAGTGAGGTTGAGGGATCACAGTTGATCCCCGTGCTGTGTCAGCACTCACCTATTTTAACTGGTCGAGCGATATGAAATTCGGTGCGGAAGAAGATTCTGAACTCGAAGGACAGCCGCTGCAGGAGCCGCCGGCACAGCCCGGGCGTTGTTTGAAAAAATGTACCAGACGTCGCAGAATGCACAATCCGGCTGTCGCGACGCAGAGTAATACGATCACCAGTTGCCAGTCGATCTGATTCATTGTTTCACCTCATTCATAATGAGTACCTGATACCTTAGCAGAGCCTCGGAGACACTACTGTCAGATCAGTAACATTCCCACCTGATAGCAGACCAGTGCTCCCAGGTAGGCCAGCGTGGTCATATATGTAAAGGAGACGGCCGGCCAGAACCAGCTGTTGGTTTCGCGACGCATTACCATTAAAGTCGCAGCGCACTGCGCACACAGGGCAAAGAAGACCATGATGGAGACCGCCACCGGAATATTGAAGACCTTACTGCCATCGGGCCAGGTCGCGGATCGAATGGAACCGATCAGCCCTTCGTCATCTTCGCCCACATCACCACCCAGACTGTAGATCGTCCCCAGAGTCGAGATAATCACTTCACGCGCGGGGAAGGATGCGATAACCCCTACCCCGATTTTCCAGTCCCAGCCCAGCGGTTTGACAACTGGTGCGATAAAATGTCCTGCCTGTCCCAGAAAACTGTTTTCTACCAGCTGGCTGCTGATCTGATTCTGTTTCTCCGCCAGGATCTCCTGTTCTGCACTGAGTTCGGCCTGCTGTGCCTGCAGGCCTTTGACGGCAGCCGGCTCCAGTACCTCCGCATCAGCGATCTGTGTTTCCAGCTCTGCCAGTGAAGCGTCAATGGTTTCCAGTCGGGTTTCCACTTTGAACTGTTCGGTGTGGTCGCCCGGGAAATATCCGGCGGCCCAGATCAGAATCGATGTAGCAAAAATCAACGTTCCGGCTTTGACCACAAAGGACTTGGCCCGGTTATACACACGATAAAACACGTGCCGGGGAGAAGGCCACTTGTAACCAGGCAGTTCCATCACGAAGGGAGCGACTTCTCCTTTGAAGCAGATCCGCTTGAGGAACCAGGCGACTGGAATCGCGATCAGGGCGCCAATCGAGGACATCGCGAACAGCACGATTCCCTGCAATGAGACAAGAGGACTGCCTGCGATCGAAAAGTAAACAATATTCGGAATAAAGGCCGCGATGAACAGAGTGTAAACGGGCCAGCGGGCCGAGCAACTCATCAGGGGAGCGACCAGAATTGTCGTGAGACGTTCGTGACGGTTCTCGATCACCCGGGTCGCCATGATCCCGGGGACGGCACAGGCAAAGGACGACATCAGTGGAATAAACGACTTCCCACTCAGCCCCAGGCTGCGCATCAGGCGGTCCATGATGTATGCAGCCCGCGCCATGTAACCACTGTCTTCCAGAACGGCGATGAAGAAATAGAGGATCACGATCTGCGGCAGAAAGATGAGCACTCCTCCCACCCCGGCAATCACACCATCGACCAGCAGGCTACGCAGGGGACCGGGACCGACCAGTGCCTGGGCTGTCTCTTCCACAATACCCTGACCTGATTCGATATACTCCATCGCGGGACCAGCCCAGGTGAAGACTGACTGGAAGACAAAGAACATCAGAAGGAAAAAGAACAGAAATCCGAGGACCGGGTGAGTCAGCCAGCGGTCAATTTTATCGGATACTGTCTCCTGATGATCCTGGGGATGTGTGAGTACGCCGCTTAACTGCTCCCGTGCCCAGGCATACCGCACACGGGCTTCCATCGCGGGCACTACACACCCCGACTCTTTCAAGCGGGTGCGGGATTCATGCAGCTGATCAATCAGGCCGTTCTGAGTATGATCCTCGAAATAAGCTTCCACATAGCCGCCGACATCCAGCAGCAGTCGATCGACCAAAAAATCGGGTGGCGTCTGATTCTCTTCGTTTTTCAGCTTCTCCTGCAACAGTTTCCGCTCTGCATAAAAATTCTCGGGAAACAGTTGCTGTGCTGTATGTTGGCGACCGGGTTCAATCTCCAGGATCGCCTGTTTCACATCGGCGATCCCGACGCCATGATGCGCCTCCGTGCAGATGACGGGAACATTTAACTTCTTTGACAGACCGGCCGCATCAATCTCAATTCCGCGCGAGCGGGCCAGGTCGTACATATTTAGTACGAGGATTACCGGAATCGTCAGGTCCATAATCTGGCTGAAGAGATACAGATTGCGCTCCAGATTAGAGGCATCCGCGATACAGATAATCGCATCGGGCCGATCGACCTGTTTCTGGCGTCCCAATAGTACGTCGACAGCGACCATTTCATCGATCGAACGGGGAGCCAGACTGTAGGTACCCGGCAGGTCAACCAGATCCAGCTCACGTCCCTCCCAATGTACGTGCCCCACCTTCTTTTCGACGGTCACTCCGGGAAAGTTACCGATATGAGCATGTCCGCCGGAAAGCAGGTTAAACAGAGTACTTTTACCGGTATTCGGATTACCGATAATGGCAACCGTCATTTTTTTCTGTGAGGTAGCAGGGGAGTTGATCATGAACTTAAAATCAGAAAGCGGCGCTTTCGGCTGGAGGGATCGACTGGTTGTCTTCCGACGCAATGAGGAGACTCGAATTAAACGAGTTCAATCTCGACACACCGGGCTTCGTTCAGACGTAAAGAAAGTCGATAGCCACGAATCGCAAATTCAAGCGGGTCACCCAGAGGCGCTTTTCCCAGCAACTGAATCTGCTCACCGTCGATCAAACCCATCTCCATCAGCCGGATGGAAATCGCATCCTCACCGGTAATGTTGGTAATGCGTGCGATCTGGCCTTTTACGATCTCGTTTAACGTCATCTCTTTACTGGTCTCAACTTAAAGGGATACAGCCACATGCGATTGATATACGATTCGCTCGGAACACTCTAATATAAGGAAATTGAGACTCAGTTTCAACTCCTCAAATCAGGGAAAATGAAGGTTAGCAGATCGCTCTCCGAGTCACTCTTCTGAGCCTCGTTGTTGCCGTGACAGAAAAACTCTCCCGAATCTGTCCCCTGGCTCGACTGCGGCCAAACCAAAGTGTGCACATAAACACATACAATAACAAAGCTTATAAATTATCCTCACAATTTTTTAATGTATTAAGATTGTGATTACCCTTCATCAAACCTTAAAATAGTGGGGTGATGATTCGCGGGTATCAGGTTCAACTGATACCTTGACGGAGCTCACAGACTGAATTTTCTATGTTTTTGTAAATTCGATGTTAAATTCCGTCTGATTCAACACAAATATATTTAACCAATCTATCAGGGCCCTCAGGCCTACTCCCGCTTTCTTCCCAGACAATTCACTGCGAAGAGAGTCCCTATATCTGAAACATTTTCTTCAACAAAACTTATTTGTTGTTTTTCATTACTCGTTTTCAGGGAGTTCCAGTTCATGGAAAAAGTGTTGCTCAAAAAGAAGCGTGGATTCACGCTGATCGAACTGCTGGTGGTCATTGCAATCATCGCGATTCTGATTGCACTTCTGTTGCCGGCCGTTCAGCAGGCACGCGAAGCAGCGCGTCGCTCGCAGTGTAAAAACAATCTGAAGCAGATTGGTCTGGCACTGCACAACTATCACGATAACTTCCAGTGTTTTCCCCCTGGTGATATCCGTAGAACCTACGGATCCGGCGTCACATCCTGGACGACCAGTCAGTTGGGTTGGATTCCCCGCATCCTGCCATTCCTGGATCAGGCCCCGCTCTATAACCAGATCAACTGGGAAATGGAACACGGTGTCAGCGCCGCTCCGAACAGCAATATCCGTAGAGAGAAGCTGCCGGTTCTCCGCTGCCCCAGTGACTCATCTCGTCAACCGGACGGAAACTATGCCCCGACAAACTACATGGCCTGTCGCAGTCTGGCTCTGACTTCTGACACTGCCGTGAGTAACATCACGGGATCCAACCAGGATGTCAATTCCATGTTCCGTATGAACAACAGCGTTCGCATCCGCGACGTTGAAGACGGAACCACCAACACCATGATGGTCTCCGAAACCTTCGCCAGCGCTCCGATGTGTAGCGAGTTGCCGACCAACAACAGTTGTGCTGCGACCTGTGCCACCGTCTATGGCAGTAATACCACCGGCTCTCAACAGGGCTACTCCTGGTTCTACGCCTCGCTGTATCAGTCGCACTATTATTGCACGGTATATACACCTAACTCCAAGATTCCTGACTGCGGTGCCGGTTCGAGCTCTACCAACGCGCTCCTGTCTGCTCGCAGCAAACACGTTGGAGGCGTGCATGTGCTGCTGGCTGACGGATCAATCCGCTTCGCTTCAGACAACGTCGATATCAACATCTGGCGTAACCTGGGTAACTACAACGATGCCAATGTTCTGGGTGAATGGTAAGCTTCGCTTTTGATTCTTAACTGTGATCGATACCTCGTCACTTGTCACAAGTGGCGAGGTGTTTTTACTCTGACGATATTCACTTACTCAATTCATGTTCTTTTTGGAAAAAGATAACCGATGACCAGAATTCTACGCTCGCTCTTATTCGTAATCTGTCTGACACCATTCCAGTTTGGGTGTGGTGGCGGTGCCCCCATGACACCAGAAACCGAAGCCGACCCCGTTGAAGAACTGGATCCGTCAGTCGAAGCAGAAGCACAGAAGAATGCGATGAAAAACAAGTAGGCAGACCAGACGGTCTGATCGATTGTTTTCAACAAATTTAAGCCAGAGTCAGTGCGGAATCATCAGCAGGCTCTGGCTTGATTTATTTATTCTCTGTCTGCAGTAACCTCCGCTTTCAGTTCTCAAATCGGCAGTTCTAAAGCCTGAATCAACCTGAAATAGTGATCATTTAATTGCAGGAAAGCCGATGTGTATACTGGACTTCTCAGCCACATCCCCCTAATATTACCACATCTGAGCATGCAGCACCTTGTGCACATTTGCATGCCACATCGCAACACATGATGTTGTGGTCCTCTTATTCTTGAGTTGGCTCTATATCGCCTGCCAACACTCACTCGAATAAACACTACTCTGAAAATACGAATATCGCACCAGGCCTGTTGCTCCGGTTTCTAACCGCAGGTACCCGTGCGTTCTTATTTGAAATGTAATCTGTACGTCTCAATTCATAGTTTCAGGAGTTCAATGAATGAAAAAAACGTTGCTCAACCAAAAGCGTGGATTCACGCTGATCGAACTGCTGGTGGTGATTGCTATTATCGCTATCTTAATCGCGCTACTTTTGCCGGCAGTTCAACAGGCTCGTGAAGCCGCCCGACGCTCTCAGTGTAAGAACAATCTCAAACAGATTGGCCTGGCACTCCATAACTACCATGACAACTTCCGCATGTTCCCCCCTGGTGATGTTCGCCGTACTTACGGAGGTGTAAACTCTTGGGAAACCAGCATGCTGGGTTGGATTCCCCGAATTCTGCCTTTCCTGGACCAGGCACCACTCTACAACCAGATCAACTGGGAAATGGAGACCGGCGTCAGTGCGACTCCCAACAGTGAGCTGCGCAAAGAAAAACTGACGGTCGTGCGCTGCCCCAGTGATTCTTCTCGACAACCCTCAGGAAGTTACGCTCCGACGAACTACCTGGCCTGTCGTGGTATTACGATGAACACAACCAGCAACAAAGGGACTTCGATGTTCTGGAACAACAGTAATACCAGAATCCGCGATGTTGAAGACGGAACTACCAATACCCTGCTGGTTTCCGAGACCTTCGCGAGTGCCAAATTTTGTACGGAGCACCCATCCGATGCGAACAGTCCTTGCCCTGCTACCTGCACCGAGTACACCAGCGGCACACAACAGGGCTTTTCCTGGTTCTATGGTGTGAACTACGAAGGAACTTACTTCGGAACCCGTTACACACCGAACCATCCACAGCCCGACTGTGGAGCTGGTTCCAGTTCGCAGGCAGCCCACCTGGCAGCCCGCAGTAAACACACCGGTGGTGTGCATGCACTGCTGGGAGACGGATCAGTTCGCTTTGCATCCAGTAACATCGATTCGCAGATCTGGATCAACCTGGGTGACCCCCAGGATGGTAATGTGATCGGTGAATGGTAATCAGACCTGAAAAAGGTATGATCGATACTTCAAAATCGCCACCTGGACTGTGAATCAGGTGGCGATTCTTTTTACTCAAGATCCTTAACAGACAACGGGAGAATATTTCTATGTCTCGGTTTTTGTTTCTGCTCCTGACCACTCTCTGCTTCACACCTCTCATCGCAGGCTGTGGGGAGGAAGAACCTATCGTCAAGGAAGGGGAGCACAATATTGCTGACGAACTGGACCCGGCTCAAGAAGCTGCTGCACAAAAGAAAGCAGCCAGAGAAAATCGCTGAATACACTTCCGGACGGATCAGATATTTAAAATTATCTGATTCGTCTATCTAACTCTCGCCTGAACGTCGCCCATCCATTTCATACCAGTTTCTTAAGGGGCTCCGAGTATCGGGCGGCGCAACGTACACCTAAACGCTTGCTCTGGAAGAATTTGAGTTATTTGTTTTATGCATTTTTTCCAGAAAACTTTTTGGATTTTACGATCCGATTGATTATAGTGAAGCGTCGATTCATTTATGAATATCACGTGAGTTTTCGAAGATATTCAGGGGTTTCATCCCCGCCCTTCTCAATCAGTATTCATGAACTCCAGGCTTAGTATTCACTTTCAGAGCCTGATTTCACCCAAACTCCAGACATTTTAATCAAAGACGACAATGGGTTTTCAGCCCTTTGTCTCGCTTCTTTACAAATACTTTGTCTAAGGAATCGTAGATGTCCTAATCATTTCTTTTTTTCAGGAGTAGGAGTTCAAGTAATGAAAAGTGTGTTGCTCAAAAGAAAACGAGGTTTCACTCTCATCGAACTGCTGGTTGTGATTGCTATCATTGCCATCTTAATTGCTTTATTGTTACCGGCAGTTCAACAGGCTCGTGAAGCCGCACGTCGTTCGCAGTGTAAAAACAATCTGAAACAGATTGGCCTGGCGCTGCACAACTACCACGACAATTTCCGGGTCTTCCCTCCGGGAGATGTTCGCAGAGAATATGGAGGTGCCTCATCCTGGACGACCAGCCAGTTAGGCTGGATTCCCCGCATTCTGCCCTTCCTGGACCAGGCTCCGCTCTACAATAAAATCAACTGGGAAATGGAAAACGGTGTGAGTGCGGCTCCCAACAACAGCCTCCGTAGGGAAAAACTGACCGTAGTTCGCTGCCCCAGTGATTCTTCTCGTCAGCCTTCCGGAAGTTATGGCCCCACTAATTACATGGCTTGCCGAGGTACAGAAGCAGGATCGGGAAGAGACAGATACAACTCTATGTTCAGCATGAATAGCCGTATCAGGATCCGTGATGTTGAAGATGGTACCTCCAACACCATGATGGTTTCCGAAACTTTCGCCAGCGCGAAACTCTGTTCAGAGCAACCGTCAGGTGGAGTCTGCACAACAACGTGTACTGATTATACAGGTGGAGCGCAGCAGGGTTACTCCTGGTTTTATGCCTCACTCTATGAATCTCACTATTACGGAACGGTGTATAATCCTAATAGTCCGACTCCTGACTGTGGTGGTGGTTCCAGTTCGACAGCCGCTCTGCTTGCAGCGCGCAGTAAGCACACGGGTGGCGTGCATGTCCTTCTGGCAGATGGTTCAGTCCGATTTGCTTCAAACAATATCGATAATACTCTCTGGAGAAATATCGGTAATCCCCAGGATGGTAACGTTCTGGGTGAATGGTAAGCCTATTCTGTTTCTAATTTAAGAACTTCCTCGCCACCTGTTCCTCAAGTGGCGAGGAAATTTCACCCTCTCGTTTCGCCACCTAAAGCTCCAACTATAAGATATTTAAGTCTCATCTAATCTTTGTATCAAATCAGTAGAGGCCAGTAATCGAACATGAGCAAATTCACTCAATCACTTTTACTATTGATTTGTCTGATACCATTCCAACTCGGTTGTGGTGAAGCAGAGCCGTTACAGCCTGCATCAGATGAACCTGTTGAAGAACTAGATCCTGCATCAGAAGCTGAATCTCTGAAGAAAATCAAATAAGCAATATTTTTATAACAGAATCTAATCCAAATTTTTTAAAAAGAATGACGAGAAGCCGCGGCCCAACCGTAGAAGAATGCTTATATTTATTGGTTGCTGACGCTTTCTCATGAATAAAACACAAGTTCCAGACATTCAAATTTTCCAACACAGCAAAGCAATTTGCTGTGTTTTTTTATACCCTCATAGAACTACTGGTCGTGTTCGCCATCTTAATTGCATCATGATTGCTGGCAGTGGTTCCACAACCGCGACAGTCTCTGCGCGAAGCAAGCACACCGGCAGCGTGCATGTATTGCTTACCGATGGCTCGGCACGCTTTGCCTCTTCCAATATTGATCTGAATTCCTGGCGACAGCTTGGTAATCACCAGGACGGTAACATCATCGGCGAGTGGTAAGCCTCTCTGAACAGATTCAGTTCACAAAGACCTCGTCACCGGACTCTGGAGACGAGGTTTTCCTGAATCAGTGCTCGAGAACTCTATTGATCCGATTTTGAATGATCGCATCAACATTTTTTAACAGGGTTGGATGCTCTACTTTTACAGGTACGATACAATGCCACGCACTCTCAAGATCATGCTGCTTCTGCTCAGTATCGTCCCAACCCACTGAGGCTGTGGCAACAACGAACCGCTCACTCCGGAAACAAACGCAGATCCGGTAGAGGAACAGGACCCTGCTTCAGAAGCAGAAGTCGTCAATGAAGCTCGCCGAGATACATAATAAATAAGCCAACAAAACATGTTGCCCGGTTCGCTAAAGAACCCCAGCTGAATTTCGCATCTGCAATCGATGGTTGATTTTTCATCGCACAGATCCGTGGGCATTTCGCATTTTCGATGACTATTCCCTTTCTCAATGATCAGGGCTGAACGCATTACATCCACCGAAGTTCTGTAAAATCAGAGTGTTATCACATGAATTCCCCTTGATGTAAGTTGAATGCCAACCATGATCTGTCAGACTCTAAGGACTGAGAATTGCCCTGAATTTTTGTTTGAGTGAAATACCTGCTCGCTGGTATCTTAGCTTTATTAACTGCCCGATGCACTTTTCATTTTTTTTGAAAACCATCTGGCAATAGTGAACCGATTCGTTATAGTGAATAAATGGGCTTATGGGGGTTTCGTAGGACTCTCTCTGATTAATTCCTTAAGTCCCCCGTCTTTTACTGTGTTCACATACAGCTTCGCTTCAATCGAATTTGAAGTGATCGATTAAATCTTTATTCAGATAGTTTAAGATTCTGTCACAGCAGAGCGCTTCGCTGGTTGCTGTGTTTTTTCACATCCTCGTGTAGCAGGAACTACGCCGATGTCATAATCATCATTCATTTCGTTTTCAGGAGATTCAAGTCATGAAAAAAATGTTGCTCAACAAGAAACGAGGTTTCACCCTCATCGAACTGCTGGTTGTGATCGCCATTATCGCGATCCTGATTGCTCTACTGTTACCAGCGGTCCAACAGGCACGCGAAGCTGCCCGTCGTTCCACGTGCAAAAACAATCTGAAACAGATTGGCCTGGCTCTGCACAATTACCATGATAACTTCAAAATGTTTCCTCCAGGGGCGATCCGTGATACTTACAGTGGTCTCGACTCCTGGTCGACCAGCCAGATCACCTGGATCGGTCGCATTCTGCCTTTCCTCGACCAGGCACCGCTCTATAACAAGATCAACTTTGAGCTGGCACCCGGTAATGGTGGAAGTAATGCCGCTTTGCGAAAAACCAAACTGCCTTCAGTCCGTTGCCCCAGCGATTCGTCCCGGCAACCCAACAGTGGTTATGCACCAACCAACTATCTGGCCTGCCGTGGTACAGAAGGCGGTGCAGGAAATGATCGTTTCGACTCCATGTTCAGCCTCAACAGCCGCATGAGAATTCGCGACGTCGACGATGGGACTTCGAATACGATGATGGTCTCGGAAACCTTTGCGAATGCACCGTTTTGTAGCGATCAACCTTCCAATTCGACGGTCAATGGCTGGCGCGTGGGAACCTGTCCTGCCAGTTGTCAGTCGGGTTCCGCCTATACTGGAGGCAATCAGCAGGGATACTCCTGGTTCTACGGTACTCATTATGAGTCCCATTACTACGGGACTGTCTACAACCCCAACAACAAGAACATGCCTGACTGCGGTGGTGGCTCCAGCACAACCGCAGCTCTGCTGGCCGCACGAAGTAAGCACACAGGTGGTGTGCATGTTCTGCTTGCTGATGGGGCAGTCAGATTTGCCTCAGACAACATCGACAACCAGACGTGGAGATTCCTCGGTCATCCGCAGGACAGTAACGTGCTCGGAGAATGGTAAGCCATTCTGTTAGTTGAGCTTCACAACTCTCGTCACTTTCCATCAGTGGCGAGAGTTTTTCCTGCTGTCTGTTCCGTGTCTGTCGATCCGTATGCAAGTCTACACGGACCTGAAACATCGATAACTTACCTCTCAGTTGAAGAAAAGAAGCGTTCCATGCACCGATTTTTATTATCACTTCTGTTGCTGCTTTGTCTGGCTCCCTTCCAGGTTGGCTGTGGGGGAGAAGAAGAACCATTACATCAGGAAGAAGAAGTTGACGATCAGATTGATCCGGAACAGGAAGCTGAAGACATGCGCAAACTCAAACAAAATTAGAGTCGACTACAGGTCAGCTCTCTTCAGTATTTTTTAAAACGTGATCGCAGGGAGTTTCAACCGCTCGCGGCAGGTATCCAGAATGTCGCGGGTGGCGCTGGCTCCGACACGACTGACTCCCAGGTCGCGAACTTCGAGTAGTTTATCCAGCGTGCGGATTCCGCCGGCGGCTTTCACCTGCACCTGACGCGGCGTATGCTCCCGCATCAGTTTTAAATCTTCTAGCGTCGCGCCGCCGGTACCATATCCGGTTGAAGTCTTAACCCAGTCCACATTGGCGGCACTGCAGATGCGACACAGTTCGATTTTGTGTTTATCTGCGAGGTAACAGTTTTCAAAGATCACTTTGATTTTCTGTCCTGCCTGATGAGCAGCGCGCGTCAAGAGACCAATCTCTGTCTCCACGTACTTCCAGTCTTCACTGAGAACACGCGACAAATTCACGACCACGTCCAACTCAGTACATCCGTCTTCCAGAGCCTGTTCTGCTTCACGCAGCTTGACCAGCATCGTATGACCGCCATGTGGAAATCCAACCGTCGTACTCGGTTCTACAGTCGAATGTTCCAGAATCTCAGCACAGCGTTTCAGATAGCAGGGCATGATACACACACTGGCAACATCATATGCCAGCGCCAGCTGACAGCCTGCTTCCAGCTCGGGGATAGTTAGAATCGGACTCAACAGTGAGTGGTCGATCATTTTGGCAATCTTCTGGTACTGTTCGTCCATGAGAATCACCTTCCAACGGGAATGAAGTTTCGCAAATAGGTATGGCACTGACGCAAAGCAGCCAGGCAGGACTCGGTCGAGTCCTCGTAGGCTCGATCTTCGACTTCGACACACACGGGCCCCTGGTAACCAATCTCGTTCAACTGGGAAAAGAAACTGCCCCACTCAACCTGCCCCAGCCCCGGCAGCTTGGGAGTATGATATTCGAGGGGATGTGCCAGAATTCCGACCTGGTCCAGGCGGTGCTGATCCACGCGTACATCTTTGGCATGCACATGAAAGATACGGTCGGCGAAATCTCGAATGGGTGCGAGATAATCCATGTGCATCCAGACCAGATGCGAGGGATCGTAATTTAACCCAAAGTATTCACTGGGAATATCTGCATACATCCGCTTCCAGATCGCCGGCGTACAGGCCAGGTTCTTACCGCCAGGCCATTCGTCTTTGGTAAACGACATCGGGCAGTTTTCGATTCCCACCCGCACGTGTTGCTGTTCGGCAAATTGAATGATGTCGGGCCAGGTTTCCAGAAAGCGCGGCCAGTTATCGTCAACCGACTTTGTCCAGTCCCGCCCGATGAAAGTATTCATGCGGTTGATTCCCAGCATGCGGGAAGCGGAGATCACTTTCTGAATGTGCTCTGCATACTTTCCAGCCTCTTCCAGATCCGGTGTGAGTGGATTGGGATAGTAACCCAAAGCACTGACCGAGATATCATATTCATCAGCGAGTTGACGAACAGTAGTCACATCTGATTCGGAAAACTCTTCGGCAGAGATATGCGTGATACCGGCATAACGCCGTGCGTCTTTCCCCTCTGGCCAGCACATGACTTCCACACAGTCGTAGCCAATCTCAGACGCGGCCTGAAAGACCTGCTTCAAATCGTAATCCGGCAGAATCGCAGTCACAAACCCCAGCTGCATCTCTCTGATCTCCTTCTCAACTCGCACTTCCATTGATACTACGGCACGAAACAGAACCGACTCCTAAATCATAAACGAGTCGTTCCAGCCGGTCTACAACAGCGGGCAGAATCTCTGCTCAGGAGGAGTGAATCAATCTTCGTGCGGGAGAGATCAGAAGGAGTTTTAGTGCTGTGGGAAAGAGTTTCAGGGGGGATGAGGCAGGTTACCAGATTTCTTTTAAATCGAATTCGTAAGCTTCAATCCGTCGACCTGGTTCAAATTCTTCAGGGGACTCAGACAGGACTCGTACCCAGACCTGATGCCCTTCATAGACAGCTTCGACGGAGACATGGGCCCCTAACTGGTCGTCATAGCTGACGGGGAGCGCCTGCCAGTAGAGAGCAGTAATTTCATCGAAGATATCACGGAGTTTGAGAATATCCAGGCAAAACTTGGAAGGCGCAAGCACGCCATCCCACTCTCCGCCAACAATCTCAGTGTTGGAAGCAAAGAGTGTGACTTCCCATTCATCACGGCTGTGGTGGTGAAAAAAATGACAACCAATGGGTGCCAGTACATCGACGTCGTACATCAATGCGGCAACCTGATTTGCCATCGTTTTCAGCCAGTCGGGAGGGGCAGGCATTAAATGATTTCAATCTAAATAAGTTTTGAACCGGTTCTTATTTCGAGTCGTAACTACTTTCCTTACAGTGCATCAGTTCAACAAACGAATCATCTTAACACACTGCGAAGGCCATGCTCTTTCACGCTGTGCCGTTATGCTGACTGCTTCAGATGTTGTGCCTTGCACCAGGCAACCAGTTCATGTGGCCCGAAGAACAGTTTTGCAAGACAGCGATTCCGGCATTATTCTCCGGAACCTTCAGGGATCCTGAAGCTGATCACTGATCCCTGGTTCAATTTATTCAAGCGCAGAACCCGCAAAAGAAATGCCAAACATCTGTTAGATCATATTTTCCCGATCATTGGCAACGCGAATCAAGTTAAACACCTGCATGCAATACTTTGCGTATAAAGTGAAATCATTGTGCAGAGAGATAATCTGATCACAAGCCGGAGTCGAAGCGGGAACGACCGAGAGATGTGTCAACAAAAAGAAACACCTTTGATTAACAAACTGTTCAAAGGTGTTTACATTTGGTTAATAAATTGAGAGTCGCGCCTGTGCGCATCAGCTCGAGAGTAGCCCGTTGATCATCATGATAGCCGCCGGTCCGACCAGCACCACGAAAATCCCGGGAAAGATGAACAGCACCAGCGGGAAGATCATTTTCACCGCCGTCATTGCTGCCTGCTCTTCCGCCAGCTGGCTGCGTTTGACACGCATACTGTCAGACTGAACGCGTAACGCCTGGGCGATTGAAGAACCAAACTTGTCTGCCTGAATCAGAATTGCCGAGAGCGCCCGCATATCATCGACGCCACTGCGAATTCCCAGGTCATGTAACACTTCACGTCGGGGACGTCCCATCTGTAACTGTAAGTTGCACAAAGCAAACTCGTTACAGACATCAGGCGCTGTTTCCTCAAGTTCCTCAGAGACGCGCCGCATCGCAGCATCCAGACCAAGGCCCGCTTCTACGCAGACAACAAGCAGGTCCAGCGCATCAGGCAGAGAGAGAAAGATGCGTTCGATCCGCGCCTTACACATGAAACGCAGTACGATTTCGGGTAGATAGAATCCAATCCCCCCGGCAATCACCAGCGAAGTCCAGCCGTTCTGAGTCAGACCGAAATTATAAAAACCGTAGCCGGATCCAATCAGTACGCCCAGTAACCCAAGGGTCACTTTGAGTGAAAGAAAGATGGACGGCGCATTCTCGGAGTTATACCCTGCGTTCGCCAGGCGTACCTTCAGCTGATTCTCTTCCAGTTCCGACTTGGGAGTCAGTGCTTTCGACAAAGTCGGCGCTGCTTTCTCCAACAGCGAGCTGGCCGAGGCCCCCTCTTCTCCGCCATTGCGTAGATGAGGATTGCGTAATTCATCCAGTCGTTCATTGGCCCGTGATTTATCGGAACTCAATTTATTGACCACGGCGATCACGCCCACGATCACCATCCCGAAGATCGCCCATGGTAGCAATTGAACATAATCCATAATTTCTTCCCCAAACTCAACCGTATTCTGGAAATGTATTCTGCTGTCTGATTCGTTCCTGCCCGAGATGCCTCCGGCAGAGTGTTCGTTCAGATCTTGATGTTAATAATCTTCTTGATCCAGACCGCTCCCAGGACCTGCAGTACGATTCCCCCCGCAATCATTTTGCGTCCGAGTTCATCTGTAAACAGCAGCATCACATAGTCCGGATTGAGATAGTAGACCGCAAAGAACAATGCGATCGGCAATGCCATCAGCACGACACCACTGATACGACCTTCCCCGGTCAATGCCTGAACCTGTCCCATGATCTTAAAACGCTGACGAATGATGTAACCAATTTTGTCGAGGATCTCTGCCAGGTCGCCCCCTGCCTGTCTTTGAATGACCACCGCTGTTACGAAGAACTTCAGGTCCAGGTTCGGCATCCGTTTCAACATGCTTTTCAGGGCAACATCGATCGGCACACCGAGGTTCTGTTCCTCATAGGCCATCGCGAATTCGGTGGCAATCGGAGATGGCATTTCCTGAACCACGACGCTCAGTCCTGAAGCGAGACTGTGACCGGAACGTAAGGCACGTCCTACCAGTTCCAGCGCATCAGGCAGCTGTTGTGCAAATTTCTTGAATCGTCGATTCCTACGAAACAGCAGCCACATGAAAGGCATGGCTCCTGCTCCCATCGCCGCAACCGGGCAGAGCGGGACCGGCGCGTTCGTGAACCAGGCGGCTGCAAAACCCAGCGAGGCAGCGACCGCGGTCATCAGCAGAAATGTATCTGCCTTGAACGGGGCTTCCGCCTGTTCGATAAGCAGCTTGAGATTTCCAAACTTTTCGAACCATTCCGAGATACGGTCCGAAAGGCTGGTCATCCCGCCTCTCACCATTTCCTCTTTGAGTAAGGAAGCTGTTTCCTCGGTGTGTCTTTTCTGTCCGGTGATTACGGCCAGTCGATCTTCCGCCTTACTGGACGAAAAATCCTTGAAGACGAACATGATCGCCCCGACAAACGCCACCATTCCCAGAAAAGCAGCAATAGAGATGATGAGTGTCTGATCCATCTCGCTTTACCTTTACCATTATTCATCTCGATCGCTCGAGATCTGATTATCTACTGTTATTTACTGCAGGACGCGATTGGCAAACAGATTCGAAGGCAGACGCACACCAGCGGCTTCCAGTTGATCCATGAATGCGGGACGAACACCAGTCGCTTCAAAGTGGCCATAAGCGCGGCCGTCCGCATCAATCCCATCCTGAACAAACAGGAAAATATCCTGCATGATCACGGTATCCTGTTCGAGGTTAAGCACCTCGGTCACATGAGTCACTTTTCGTGGCCCCCCCTGCAAGCGGTTCACCTGGATAATCAGGTTGACGGCTGCAGCGAACTGCTGCCGGAGTGCTTTCAGTGGCAGTTCCACGCCCCCCATTGTGATCATCGTTTCCAGACGGGAAACCGCGTCACGAGGGGTGTTAGCGTGAATCGTGGTCAACGAACCTTCGTGACCGGTATTCATCGCCTGGAGCATGTCCAGCGATTCGCCGCCACGACATTCCCCGATGATGATCCGGTCGGGACGCATACGCAGGGCGTTCTTTACGAGATCGGTCGCTGAAATCGCACCGCGCCCTTCAATGTTCGGCGGACGGGTTTCCAGCCGCAGCACGTGTTCCTGCTGCAGCTGAAGTTCCGCAGCGTCTTCAATCGTAATCACACGGTGATCCGGCTGAATGAAGCTGGAGAGTGTATTCAACAAGGTCGTTTTACCGGAACCGGTACCACCACTGATGATCGTATTGATGCGGGCCTTGATCGATCCTTCGAGCAACATCGCAATTTCGGGTGTGAATGCACCGAAGCGCAACAGGTCTTCCAACCCCAGGGGATTCGAACCGAACTTACGAATCGTGAGTGAAGGTCCATCCAGGGCCAGCGGTGGAATCACCGCGTTTAAACGTGAACCATCGGGCAGCCGGGCGTCAACCAGCGGCGATGTTTCATCGACGCGTCGACCAACCTTGGATACGATTCGGTCCAGAATCTGTAACAGGTGCTGATTATCGCGGAACACGACGTTAGAACGTTCAATTCGCCCCTTCTTTTCCACAAACACATGTTTGGGACCGTTGATCATGATGTCGGCAATATCCTGATCCTTCAGCAGCAGTTCCAGGGGACCGAAACCAAATGTTTCATCGAGGATTTCTTCAATCAGCCGTTCGCGTTCGGAACGGTTGAGCAAGGGGTTTTCGGTGTCGCAGAGATGCTCGATCACCAGACGGATTTCCCGTCGCAGAGAGTCTCCTTCGAGATCTCCTACTCGCGACAAGTCCAGTTTTTCAACCAGCTTGCTGTGAATTAACCGTTTCAGATCATCGAATGCCATATTGGGATCAGCGTGGGAAAGGCCATGACCTGCCATTTGCTCAAAACTCCTTCAATTTGTGTCTTTAATTTCAAAACCAGATGTGACTCTCAGAACGTCCCGGCAGGCAACTCGATTTGCGTGCGGGAATTCTCATGAGGTTTTTCCAGTAAAATCTAGTTCATAAAAAAGGCAGATGTCGCCAGAAGCATAAAATGATGCAAAAAAACAGCGCTGCACTATCAGAGAACCACTGCAGGTTCTGACGGTTGGAGGGATTCCAGGGATGTGTCGGGTCGGTTCCATTGTGACAGTTGAGCCTGTCACAATTCGTGGCGAGTTCTGTTTTGTTGAATTGCCCCTCTTTTAAGGAGAGTAAGGTGGCATTTACGCACCCTCCGGGCAAAAAATCATCATGCGCCCCTGCTCTGTGATTCAACCCGCCAATCACAGTTGTGACAAAATCAGAGCCTGCAACCGTTACTTTCCATAAAAGCCAGAACATTGCTGCAACTATCGATGATCGTCCCCACTTTGGGTGAGACAGACAATTTGGTCAGCAAACTACCCCGGTTTGCAGATGAGATCGCAGGCAGCGGACTGTCTGCCGAGCTGATACTGGTGACTGACGATCCCTCCCGGGAGCTCAAGCAGGCATGTGACGTTCTGAACCCGAGCCTGCCCGTCCAGCTGATTTACCCGGAACAGTCTCAATCTCCCACAACCGCGATTCTAGACGGTCTGCAGGCGGCCTCAGGCGAATTTCTGCTGGTACTCACCGACGAATCCTGTCTTTCCCGCGAACTGATTCAGGCACTGAGCACTCCGCTGCTGGAGCAACAGGCTGATTTCGTGATGGGAGCCCCAGAGAATAAATCCGGTTCGCCACTCGCCAACTGGCTGGTTCGACCACTGACGAAGGAAAAAGATCCATGGGCGGACTGTTTTGCCCTCTCCCGGGACAAGCTTGAACAATGTGCGGAGCACCTCACCCCTTCAAGTCCGTACCCTGCCCTGGAATTACTCGTCAAAGGGGAATTCGAGGATGTCGTCACAGTTCCACTTGA
This sequence comes from Gimesia chilikensis, assembly GCF_007744075.1. NCBI lineage: Bacteria > Pseudomonadati > Planctomycetota > Planctomycetia > Planctomycetales > Planctomycetaceae > Gimesia > Gimesia chilikensis. The sequence continues at coordinate 6,072,847 of NZ_CP036266.1, forward strand.
TGATCACTCTCCTCGCAAACCAGCGTCTACTGTGGGTGAATGGTTTCGACTGGGGGTTCAGCTGAAAACGCTGTACGAGTTCAAATTCAAGAACTACGCTTACTTCCTGCAGTTCGCGATTGTCGGCTCTTCCGGAGTCATCGTGAACCTGTTGGCGCTTTCGCTGCTGCTGGATCTGATGATCCGCCCCCTCGCGGTGGCAACTGCGATCTGGATTGCCATGACCAGCAACTTTCTGCTGAACCGACACATCACATTTTCGTACGCGCGACATGCCCCGCTGCTGAAACAGTACCTGGCCTACTGCGGCAGTTGCCTGACGGGGAATTTCTTCAACTGGCTGACCACGATGGTGCTGTGTGGTACGTTTGCTTTCTTTGCTGCCCAACCACTGATGGCAGCTCTCATCGGAATCCTGGTCGGCATGGGCTTTAATTTTCTGCTCTGCCGTCTACTCGTGTTCGGAAAACAGAAAACCGCAAGCTCAGCCCCCGTCAACGAGCCTGTCGAAAACCACTCTTAAAGTTCGCCAGGCTGATCGCCGGGCGCAGGTGGTTGGCGTTTCTGCTGTTGGGCCATTTTGCGTTGAAACTGCTCGAACGAATGCGTCAGGGAATCGAGCAGTCGGGGAATGTTGGGAGCAGCCAGATGCACGCGTGCGGAAACACAGGAGCGGGGAAAGAATGTCGTGATGAAATCGAATGAAAACTCGGTCGCAGAATGGCCGATCCGGACTGCGTTCGCATAGACGCCGCTCAGCATTTCATCCGGCAGCTTCAATTCATCGTAAAGCTCTTCCGCGGAAGGTGGTTTCTGTGCCGCTTCTGTTGTTTTATCGGCTACGTGTGGCTGCGGTACAGCCTGTGGTGGATTCGCATCCGGTGTGACGGTCTCGCCGACAGCACCTGAGCCCCCAGCAGAGGTGCCTGAAGGAACATCTGAAACCGGGGGGGTCGGTGCATCAGGCTCGGGAGATTCCAGGCCGGCTCCTACGTTAATGGCATCGGAGGAACTGGTAACCTGCGGCGGCAGTGGAGCCGGCATCGCGGGGAAACCAAACCGGTTCTCGTAGTTGGTGAGATTGTCGCGCAGGGCCCGGATCATCTGCGGTACGACTCCAATCGGCAGCACGACGCGGGCGACGACCTGCTGGGGAGTTGAGATGCGCAACAGGAAGTCCAGAATAAATTCGTGTCCCCCCTGCAGAACGACAGCCCCCGTACTGAAGACGCCTCGGGAAACCCCTTCCGGGACCCGGGCACTCACCTGGGAATGACGGATTTCCTGAGTATGACGTTCCGGATTGAACTCTCCAGACGATTCATCGTTGTTCCCTGCTGGTGTTGATTCATCACTCATGGTTTCGATTTCGTTCTTTCAGAATTCTCAAGTTGTCTGTCATTGTCCGGATTGAATTCCGTTCGCGACTGCTCAGTCTTATGTTTCCAGGACGCGCAGTTCCCGAGGCAGAGGAAAGCGAACGGATTCGTTACGAATCGTCGCTGTCTCTACTTCCGCCTGATATTTTTCTGCTAAATGAGTGACCAGTTCATCAACGACGACTTCGGGTGCACTCGCACCTGCAGTAATCAGGATCGACTCACAACCCTCCAGCCATTCCGGGTTCAGTTCCTGAACCCCATCGATGAGATACGATGGTTTGCCGACCGTCTTGCCGATCTCCATCAGTCGTTTGCTGTTGGAACTGTTCTGGCTCCCGAGGACCAGTACCAGGTCGGCTCGGGGAACCAGTTCGGTCACCGCCTCCTGACGATTGGTCGTGGCATAACAGATGTCTTCCTTGGGAGGGCTTTCGATCTGCGGGTATTTCTGCTTCAGACTCTGAATCACCCGACCAGCTTCTTCCACGCTCAAAGTGGTCTGCGTCAGATAAGCCAGTTTCGCATCTTCCGGAAATGACAGATCAGCAACCTCTTCCGGGGTTTCGATCAGCGTGATGCTCTCCGGTGCTTCGCCCATCGTGCCAATGACTTCATCGTGTCCTTCATGGCCGATCAGAATGATGTTGTAACCGGACTGGGCGTATTTAATCGCTTCGGTATGAACTTTGGTTACCAGCGGGCAGGTCGCGTCAATCGTGCGAATGTTCCGATCGCGGGCTTCCTGACGAATCTGGGGAGACACCCCATGTGCACTGAAGACGAGAATCGAATTTTCCGGGACTTCACTCACCGTATCAACGAAGGTGACTCCCAGACTGGTAAACTTATTGACGACGTATTTATTGTGGACGATTTCGTGATAGACGTAGATCTCGCTACCGAAAATACGAATGACTTCTTCGAGACATTCGATCGCCATATTAACTCCCGCACAGAAACCGCGGGGATTTGCCAGAATGACTTTCATTGAATTTGGTACCACTAAAGCAGAGATGAACAGATCTGTTCCTGCAGCGAAATCCAGCAGCCTGCTCCCGAATTCACAATCATCAGAGAGTCAGCATGTCACTGGAATAACTCCGCCACACGGTGCAGGTCGCTTTCCAGCAGCCCTGCACCTGTATTCTATGACGAACGGCAGAGTAAACCAAATCCCTACGGTTGAAAAATCGGACTTTCTGTACAGGAATGCCCCTGTTTTACAGCGAAATCCTATTCCACGGTCACGCTTTTCGCCAGATTCCGCGGCCGGTCGACATTACAGCCTCGCTGGACCGCAATGTGATAGGACAGCAGTTGCAGCGGAATCGCAGTCACCAGCGGTTGCAGGAAATCATCGACATCCGGCACATAAATCACATCGTCGGCGATGTCGGCGATTTTGCGGTCCCCTTCACAGGCGATGGCAATGACGGGACCTTTCCGCGCTTTTACTTCTTCGAGGTTACTCATCACCTTGGGATAAATCTGACCCCGCGGCACCACAAAGACACTGGGGGTCTCTTCATCCACCAGTGCAATTGGGCCGTGCTTCATCTCAGCAGCAGGATACCCTTCTGCATGAATATAACTGATTTCCTTCAGCTTCAAGGCACCTTCCAATGCACCAGGGAAGTTATACAGTCTGCCGAGATAGAGGAAATTGTTGAAGTTGCAGTACTTCTGTGAGATCTCTTTGACCAGATCATTACATTCCAGGCACTTGCGTACCTGATCGGGAACCTGGTGAATGGCGTCGATAATCCGGCGACCGGCGGGATACGACAGGTGCCGCATGCGTCCCAGAAACAGTGCCAGCTGTATCAATACCATCACCTGGGAAGTGAATGCCTTGGTAGACGCGACTCCCACTTCGGGACCGGCGTGCAGATAGATTCCGCCATCGGCTTCACGGGCAATCGTCGAACCGACGACATTACAGATGGCCAACGTAGGATGTCCTTTGCGTTTACATTCCCGCATCGCTGCCAGCGTATCTGCCGTTTCACCACTCTGGGTGATGGCGAAGATCATTGTGTTTTCCGACATGGGAGGATTGCGATAACGCAGTTCGCTCGCGTATTCGACCTCCGTCGGAATCCGTGCGAATTCTTCCAGCAGGTATTCGCCTACCAGACCGGAGTGCCAACTGGTACCACAGGCGGTCAGCACCACGCGATCGATCTTGCGCAGCTGCTGTGGATCGAGATTCAGACCACCGAATTTCGCGGTGGCCTCATCTTCATCGATGCGTCCCCGCATCGCATTTTCCAGCGTTTGCGGCTGTTCGAAGATCTCTTTCAGCATGTAATGTTCAAAGTCACCCAGGTCGGCATCTTCGCTGACCTGGTCGAGTGTCTGAATCGAGGGTGTCTGCTGACCTTCATCCCGATGGAAGACTTCGACTTCATCCCGCGTGAGTACAGCGACTTCATGGTCCGAAAGATAAATCACTTCTTCGGTATAACCTATCAGCGGACTCGCATCGCTGGCAATAAAATGTTCGCCCTTGCCGACGCCGATCACCAGGGGGCTGCCCAGGCGGGCGGCGATCATGACATCGGGCAGTTCCCGGAACAGGATCACCAGACCGTAGGTTCCCTTCAGCTTGGAGAGGGTATTCTCCACCGCCTTCAGGTACGTGTTCGTATCATCCAGGCTTTCACCCAGTTTGATCTGTTCTTCCAGATGGTGCGAGAGCAGGTGCGCGATCGTCTCTGAATCGGTGGTTGTGCGGAAGACATAGCCCAGTGCCTGCAGCTTGGACCGCAGGGATGCGTAGTTTTCGATCACCCCGTTATGCACGATGATGACTTCACCGTTTCCGCCGACATGCGGATGTGAATTCTGGTCGTTGGTTTCGCCGTGAGTGGCCCAGCGGGTGTGTCCGATACCGACGCTGCCCTTGATCGGGCTCGACTTGTACAGGGCCGCCATCTCCATGACGCGCCCTTTTTTCTTGCGAACCTCAATATCGCTGCCCGTATGGACTGCGACACCGGCACTGTCATAGCCACGGTATTCCAGTTTCTGAAGCCCTTTGATCAGCAGCGGGCCCGCTGGCCGATGTCCAATATAGCCGACAATTCCACACATAAACTCGCGCTCCGTCGCTGGATGAGGGAAAACCGTTTAGATTTGAGAAACCTGTCTGGCGACACCAGCAGTCAGACTGCTCTCCGTCCGTGAGATTTCAGTCTGCAGGATTCCGTGATTTTATAAAAAGGATGGTCTCAAGCCGGACCGATGGCGAAACCACCGGCAGGAATGAGACCTGACAGGTACTTAGGGGAGCTGGAAGATATCACAAGTCTTGAAAATGAGTCAACCACGTTTCGCGGATCTCTCGAAGTTCTGCAGTGCGATTCTGATCCAGTTGTCTAGCCGCAAACTATTTGTTGCCAGAGCTTTAGCAAATCGGTCTCTGCAGAACGGGGAGAGAAGCCCAGAGTGGTGTACTTTCATTCCTTCAGCTGAACACGCTCTGCCGCCAGGCGGGCCACTGCGAATGCACAGGCGGCATCAGCGACGGAGGCATCAAAGATTTCCGCCACGTTCGTCAAACGAGCCTGGCTGAGCACCGGATGAGATTTGACGATCTTTTCGGCTAAAAAGACGGCACTTCCACTGATGAGTACCGCTGTGATCGGCTCTGTGACGCGAGCCAGTACCTGATCGATGGCCCGGTGGATCTGGTCCTGGTGACGCTCCGCCAGCCATTCCGCCATCTGCTGTACTTCTTCTGTTGAAATTTCTGTTAAATCGCAGCAGACGGAACGCGCCAGGCGTATCTCGGCTGCTTCCCGGGTTGCCGGCTGGCCGTTGGCGGTATCCAGGTCGGCCGCATCCTCGGGCCGCATGTTCAGTAAGAGGTACAAATCGAGGGTTGTCGCGAAGCTCTCCGCTGCCAGGGGGCACTGCTGGTCTCGTAACGGAACAGAGTGCGAAAGCATGGCGAGCGGCGTCCGTCGGCCCCCGGTGTAAACCAGCTCCCCTGAGAGCAGCCGTTCTACATCCGTCAGCCCTGCCGGTACGGGAAAGCCCTGTTCCAGTGGAATGATGTCGGTCGTTGTCGAGCCGATATCGATCAGCAGGCCCCCCGGTTCCTGAACCATCCGCCCGACCCAGGTAGCCAGAGCATGCCAGTTCGCTGCTGCTGCCAGTAAAGGATATTCGCGGGCGATGTCGGTCGTGATGAACTCGGCTCCCGTCGACCAGACGATGACCGGAGCCGGTGTTACCGCGGCTTCGATGGCAGACAGGATCTGATCCACGCCCGCAGCTTTCGTTTCAAAACAGTCAGCCAGTTCGCCGGTCATTGTTACCGCGACCAGGTCGGGGCGTGAAAAATTGGTCAGCAACTCTCGCAAAGCGTCTGCTAATAATTCTGGTGTCTTCCAGAGCGGGAACGGGACGGAATGCGCTTTCCCGTCACAGTCCGCCGCCTTCAGATTCGCACCGCCCACATCCAGACCGATTACATACATCACATGTCTTTCTCTGATTACGCAAGCCGTTGGAAACTTCCATCAGGCTGGAAGGACACAGCTTGCTCTAGATCCCACTTCAGGTTGGACGCTCCCGCGGAGAAACCTGTAACCCATGCAGCCAGATTATCGGGAGTTAACCGTCGATAACCGGTGTAAGCGGTCGTCAGGCGCGGATTGATTTCCACGAGCACAGGTGCAAGTGGTGTCCGGTCAGGCAACAGAATATCAAAGCCCACGTATCCCGCAAGTCCGGGGAGCAGATCACAGGTCTGAGAGATTAACTCCTGAATCGCGGATCTGGCGTCAGGTTCCAGTCGCGCGGGAATCCGGCCTCCCTGATAGAGAAACCGAGGTTCCCAAGAGAGAGTCTGTTCCCCGATCGGTAACAGTTCACAGCGCGCGTCCTGAATCAGAGCCGCAGCAGAAAGTGATTTTCCTTCCAGCCAGGGCTGCCAGATCAAGTCAGCTGCGCCTGCCTGTCTACCAGTAAACCAGTTGTGCCACTCTTCTGGTTGGTTGAATCGCAGTAATCCCATGCCGCCTGCTCCCCAGCGATGTTTGACCAGACAGGGAAAGCGGGTGGGAAGCTCGGCTGCTTCACTCAGCAATGCAGTCTCAATTGTGGGGATGCCCGCTTTCTGCAATACCTGATAGAGCTGCCACTTATCTGAGGTCAACTGAATCGTAGTTGGGTCGGGCCCCAGCACACAGGCTCCGGTTTCCACCGCCCAGCGGGTTCTCGTTAACAGTAGATCATCAAATTCGGGGGCAATCACCCAAACCAGATCGGCCTGCTGACAGGCCTGACAAAAGTACTCCGATTCAGTCTCAGGTTGATCCACGCGCTGGATGTAAAGTCGCTGCTCCTGTTCCGCCTGCTGAAATTCCGGAGCCGTCAGCAGGCCCGGTTGTACGCAGGTCCGGACCTGAATACCGGGAATCTGCAACAGATCAGACAAAACCGCTTCCAGCATCGCCGTCCCTTCAGCCAGCAGGGAGGGCTCAGATTCCGCCAGCGGGCAGCCACCACTACAGAGATATTCGGAGACAAAAACGGTCGATAACATGCCAGATTCGATTCAATTCAGTCTGATTTCAGACGCAGAGACGAAGCACGCCGGACCAGATATCCGTTATCAGGGGTATTGCCGAAACGAAGCGCACTATTTCCTCAGTCTAAAAACTCTGACAGGTTTTGTTAATTGACACTACTGTTGATCTCGCTGAATTCCTTCTGTTTTGGCTCGCCTCACTCTATCAGTCAAACAGTGCTGGAACTGTTGATTGTGTGGCTGGATTCATCCTTAAAAGCGACAAAGTTTCTGAAAACGGATTCTGCTGTTTGATCCCTGTTTTCAGGTCTGAATTCTCGCTCTTACTATTTAAAATTTCTGTCAATTGTCTGCCTGTTGCACTTAAGTTTGCATGATAAACTTTGAATGGAATCCGTTTCTTTTGAATTTAAGAGGATTGTTCATGCCGGGCATTGTGAATCGGCCAATTTTGAGAATGACTTCAGGAATGCTGCTGGTGCTGACACTGTCACTGACAGCCTGCACCGCCTTTGCGCCCAGTCAGCGTGCGTCCTGGAAGCTGACCGATCCACCACCGCTGGATCCTCAAAATCAGCCACTCAACAGTCCCCAGCCCGCAACACCCAATACCCAGTCACGAGAAACGCAACGCATCGGTCCGCAGCAGACGATTCCCCAGAAACAGGAACCGCCTGCACCACCCGACAACGATATGTTTGCAGTCCCCGAATCGATTGACCGCAATCAGCCGCCACAACCTTGTGATCTGCCTGAAGAAATACCGTCCCGTCCGCGGGTGGAGACGCCTCAGCCCCAGATGCGTTCTAAACCCGAAACGACTCCCCAGCGTCCCTCCGGACCGATGATGACTCCGCCGGCACAGGTGGGGCCGTTGGAAATGACGGTTGATGTCATCCCCAAACGCCAACTGGGCAGCGGCGCCACGTTCTACCTGATCGTGAAAAATACCAGTAACCAGTCCGTACGGAATGTGATTCTGGAGTGCGAGTTCGATTCCGCCCTGCTCTTTCCGGGTCGCAGAGAAAAGAAAATCGGGCAACGACTGGGAACGCTGCAGCCGGGTGAGTCCAAAGAAATCAATCTGACACTTTACAGCGACGCTCTGGGCAACCACTGCTGTCGCTTCCGCGCGATCGCTGAAGGCGAAGAACTGGTCTGGAAATCGGTCTGCGTCGAGTACGTCAAGAAGCAGCTGGAACTGTCTGTGATTGGTCCCTCGACGCGCACCATAGGCAGTCGCGCTGAGTACATCATCAAGCTCTCTAACGTCAACAATGTCGACCTTAAGAACGTTCTGGTGTCGGTCTCCTATGATGCGTCACTGATCCCGCGAGAGGCGTCCATCGGTTCCGAACGCGAAAGTGGCCAGTTGAAATGGCTGCTGGATACGATTCGTGTGGGAGAGGGCGTTCAACTGCAGGTCGAATTTGATTGTGAAGTCGCCGCGGAGTTTGCCTGCATGCGTGTGAATGTCAGCAGTCCGGAACTTCCCGACGAGCAGGCATCGGCGTGTCTGAAAGTGACTCCCACACAGGGAGTACTGGACGTGCACGTTCGCGACACCAAAGATCCGATCGCCCGTGGTGAGGAGACGACTTATGAAGTCAGCATCGAAAACCGTGGTCTGCAGCCGGCGCGGGGCATACAGCTGCAGGCGAAAATCCCCCGCATGTTCCGCGTAGTCTCAGTCGAAGCACACCAGGGAAACCAGAAGTTGAATCTGCGACCGGAAGTGAATCAGAATACGTTAAGCGTCTCCCCTGTGCAGGAACTGCCTGCGGATGCGTTCCTGCGGTATACGATTCAGGTCAAAGCCATCGGAAACGGCGATGGCGAATTCGAAGTGACAATTACCAGCGCCGATTCCGAACAGCTGGAAACGCGCGTCAGCGAAATCACAACCGTCAACCGCTGACCGACACTCAACGTTTTTGTGCGTGCTCCGGAAAATCATTCTGGTAGCGTTTCAGCAGTGCGTTCATGTCAGCCGGCACGATATAGATTTTGCCGTGAATCTTTTTGGTTTCTCCCGGCTGAAGTCCGCCGAGACGGAAATCAGCGTGGAGACAGCGAATCACTCCCTGGAACAGTTCCTGGTAAGGCTCGAAGGCGGTCGCGAAGATCCAGCGATCGTCGGCACTGTAGCAGCCGATCAAACCGTTGCTCGGGACTTCGCTGCTGAGAGGCCGCGGATTCACATCCGTGCGGGGTACATTCGCCGGACACCAGACCTGCCCCGGTATGTAACGGGCTGTCGTCGCCCAGTTGCGGGTCGGCATGAAGGCCGGCTTTCCATCGAGAAAGATAAACGACTTTCTGATGTAGGCATATTTGTCGTCTGTCTGCTCAGCCCCGAGTCCGGCGAAATCTCCGACACGGATACAGGGTTGAGCCCAATGCACTTCCGAACGCACCTGCGTCGGGTTGTGAGCCACGAGTTGAAAATCGACTTCGTCTGATTTCGCCGTGATCGTGTGCTCAACGGTAATGCCATCAGCGACCGTGCATTTCAGTTTGAGCACGGTCCGGTCATCGTTCAGATCGATCGTTTGAGTTTCGTGCTTGACGACCGTATGTTTTCCCCAGTCCGCATCCGTCGAACCGGCGCGACAATAGGCTTCCAGGTAATTAATCGGAATCGTGCCTCCCGGAATGTGGTCGCCGTGAATGTACAACATGTTCTTTTCACGGGAGAGCGTCAGGCGGGGCATCTGTTTGTCTGCGACCGTCTGTTGTGCGGCAGACTGTCGCGCGGCGGATGGTGCGAGCACCATCAGGACACATAATCCCAGCAGCAAAAGCGAATGAGCGAGCGACTTCATCACTTCCTCCGATTAGAAACCGTATTGATTGTCAGTTGTGAAAACTCTGGTCCTTATATGAAAAACAACCGGAATGTGACACACACGCCGGTTGTTTGAGTTTGTCGTTAATCAGTTCTCAGGAGACTTAGACGAATGGAGTCACACCCGGGTGAGCCACGGGAGGCTCGGGCAGTGACATGGCCATATCGTATTTCTCCGGCGAAAGGTCTTCTTTGGAGTTCATCGCCTGTTCCCAGGTGAGGGTCTTGCCGGTGTAGGCTGACATGCGGGCAATGATACCCATCATGGAGCTGTTAGCCATGTACTCACCGTTGTTAATGACTTCACCATTCCGCAGGGCTTTGTACATTTCGTTGTGTTCCAACTGATGCATGTTGGTACGTCGGCGGGCCCCTTTCCAGGGGTTCTTGCCTTCGATCTGGTATTTCATCAGTGTCGCGGTGCCTTCGGTTCCGGAAACGGTATCTACAAACATGGAGCTACAGCCCTGCTGATGCCGGGTAGAAGCCAGGAACTTGGTGCCGTTGGCGTATTCGTAAACCGTGCTGAAGTGGTCGTAGATGTGACCATACTCAGGTGCGGTCCGTGTCTGGCGACCGCCTGTGCTGTAGCATTTGACGGGATATTCGCCCATGACCCAGGATTGTTTATCCAGTTCATGCACGAACTGTTCGGTGTTGAAATCGCCGGACAGCCAGGTGTAGTAGTACCAGTTCCGCATCTGGTATTCCATGTCGGACCATTCGGGTTTGCGCTTGGCCATTTTGGCAACGCCGCCCAGGTAGCGGATGCTCTGCATGGAGATAATGTCTCCGATACCGCCATTATGAATTTTATCGACCATCTGCTGCATACCGGTTTCGTAACGCCAGCACAGACCGGAAACGATGGTCAGATTTTTCCGCTTGGCTTCCTTGGTAGTCTCGAGCACGGAACGGATACCGGGAGCATCGACGGCGACCGGTTTCTCACAGAAGACGTGTTTGCCGGCATCGATACAGGCTTTCAAGTGTTGCGGGCGGAAGTGGGGAGGTGTTGCCAGCAGCACCAGGTCCACACCGGAATCAATCAGTTTCTGGTAGGCGTCGAAACCGACGAACTTGTGTTCTGCATCAACTTTGACCCGATCCTGAACTTCGGTCTTCTTCAGGTTCTGATAGCTCTGTTCCAGTTGATCGCCGAATGCATCTGCAAGTGCCACAAGTTCCACATTGGGATCGGCACGCAGAGTCTGAGCCGCTGCCCCTGTTCCACGACCACCACAGCCGACGAGACCGACTTTAATCAGTTCGGTACTGGCCGCAAATGCGCCCGAGGTCAATGCGGGGTTCACAACCAGCCCGGTTGTCGCCAGCGTGGCCAGTGATTGTTTCATGAATGAGCGGCGTCCTTGAGAAGGCTGCTGTGGTGAGGCGTTTTCGGGCATCAGAAAGACCTTTCGTTCGATTTCAGCAATGATAGAGTAGTGGGACTCAGCAGACCGAGGTGCTATGAATCCGTAATCAGGCAGGAAGTATGAGGACAATCGTCGGCAACCGAAGCTACTTAACGATCTTTAATTATTATCAACTCAGCCTCAGGCAAGATCAAGAGCGCGATCCATGCGTTCGGAAATATCCTGTAATCTCTGGCGATCACCGCCTTTGACTTCCGCGGTGGCCCAGCCCTGTGTATAGCCGATATCCTTAAGCGCCTGACGGACTTCGGGCCAGTTACAGTCCCCCTCGGTGATTTCGACCTGAAAACCTTTCCAGAGCCCCTCATCCTTCTGTTTTGCGCGACTGTATTCTTTGATATCGAGTTTGACGATGCGCGGCCCCAGGATGCGAATCCACTGATCGGGCCAGCCGAAGCGGACTACGTTTCCGACATCGAAATACACGCCCGCCGCCGGGCTCTCCAGTTCATCAATGAAGCGGGCCATTTCCAGCGGACTGAGCAGGAAGTTATTCCACACATTTTCAACCAGCAGTTTAATGCCCTGCTTCTCTGCATAAGGTAGATGTTTCCTCAGCTTGGCCTGCTGCTGCTTGTAGACGACATCGTAGGGATTATCCTGGTCGACTCGTCCTGCGACCACCAGCACACTGGTGCCCCCGTAGTATTTGGCCTGATCGATCGAGTCCTTGAGTTCGTCCCGGCTGCTGTTCAGAAAGCCGTGGACCTGCACTCCCGTGGCGTCGATTGCTTTACGGACTTCTTTAGGATCGACCTTGGTACGGAAATGAATCTCAGTCCCGTCGAAACCCAGGTCCTTGAGCATTTTGAACTTGTCCATTACCGGAATTTTCTCGGTAATCATCTGATATTTGACTGCTTTTTTGATGCGGGCCTGTTTGTTGGAGGTCTTTTCTTCGCCAGCGAATCCGGCCAGCGGCTGCAAGACGGAACCGGCCAGCAGGGTGGCAGAGGTCTGCTGCAAAAAGGTTCTGCGTGTTGTTTCATTCGAGGGAACCACGTTCCCGGATTCTGATTGCGACATGCCTGCTCCTGTTCTCGCTCAAGTTGGATGATACATCAACCACGACTTATATCGAGCATACCCCGCTCAGCAAGGAGCCGCAAGATTGGGCTACTGTTCGGCAGTGGTACTCTGCGGCTGTGGCTGCCTGGTAACGGTGACTTGAACCGCTCCCTCATTATTGTGGAGTGAATCCCACGCATCATTTAAGCGGAAATAAAGCGTGCCGGTCGCCGGGACCATCCAGGTTGCTTGAGATCCCTGGGGATAGACCCGTAGCAGTGTCTGCATACGTGTGGGATCATTGTCCGGATCGGGGCGGATCATCATCAACAGTCGACCCAGTGGTTGTCCATTAAAATACTGAAACGTAATCCCGTCCGCTGTACTCTGCCAGGGTTTGGGTTTCTGCGCGAGTGAAAACATTCCGCTCGCAGACACCGCATACGTCTCCCCGCGGGTCACATGGACGCCACTCGACTGCCAGCCCCGATCGCTGGCGATTTCCTGTGTGACCGAAGCGTCTGTCGCGAGGTCCTTGCCTGGTTGAAACGTGATCATGGCCCGTTCGGAATCATAACCTGGCTGCAGATTGCGGACAAACAGCTGCCAGGCATCATTGGCGGCAATCAAATCGGGACCGATCATCGCTTTGATTTTCTCTGTGAACCCGGGGCCTTGCATGTGCCGCGCCAGTTTACGGAACTCAGCCTGGTACTGAGGATGCTTGTCAAAGAACTGACTCAGGGCCCACGACCAGGCATAGGATGCATTCGCATCGACAAAATCATCGGGCCCCAACTGCATCACTTCCAGCATCGTTCTGGGGGGCGCACTTTTTACGGCATCCTGGATTAATGAGATCCGTCCCAGACCGCCAAAATCGTTTTTATTATGAGGCATCACATTAAACTGAATTTTCCCATCCGCGTCGACATGGTGTGTCGCCATCGATTCCGCGATGCCTTCCAGGTACCAGACGGGCGCGCTGATGTCTTCCATGATCATGCTGTAACAGTGCGTGTATTCGTGCAGCATGAGATGCTTGAGATAGTATTCCTCGGTCTGCGCGTTCATCCAGAACTGAGCCCCCTGATGACGCCCGTTGATAATCTGGGCCAGCAACCCCGGAATCAAGTCTGCTTTCTCAAAGCGTTCCCGGTCCTGCATGATATACCCGGTGACTTGAAACTCAGTCCCTTCCCGATTGGGGGGTAACGGACCAAAATACTTTTGCAGTGCCGGATAAGCCTGTTCAAGTACAGCTGGTAGTTTTTTCGCCTGTTCCGGATCGATGTCCGTATAAAGTTTCAGATGCGGCGATTCATAACACTGGATACCCAATAGTTCCAGACGCTGATTGTTGTGCAGGGGACGTTGATCGCTGGGGCGATACACTTTCTGCTCAGCGTTTTGCATGGGTGATGTGGTCTGAGGTTCCCCAGATGCCTTGCCCGGGTCAGACTCCGTTTTTGTTTTCTCCCCTTTTACCTGAGGAGCCTGTGGTTGCTGCTGTGCTTCCGTGGGAGCCTCCGAGACAGCAGGTTCACTGGTGACGACGACCTCAGATTCTTCAGCGGCGCGCGGGGGTGTCGCGTCTGCACCACAGCCCGGGAGCAGCAGGCAGAGCCAGAGTAGAGAACTCGGATTCCATTCAAATCGCGACACAGGCATCTCAGAAAACTTTCAACCGATTTTCAGGACAATTCCTCGAGAGAATCGTGACGAGTCTAGAGCACTCCATCCATTGTGACCGATTTTGTCCCCGCCGTCGAGGAAGCATTCGTTTCGCTGTCCTGAGTTGATCCCCACGCATGATTATAGCAAAATGCGGTGTAGACGTCTGTTACGAAAATCAACCGGCTGGAATTCTTACGTCAGATTCCAGCAGATCGATAACCCAATCTCCCCGTTTTTCTCTGCGAGGAACTTCTTAATGAGCCCTTTCCGCTTTAGCCTGAACGCCAGTACGATCCGTACCACACCGCTGCTCGATAAAATCCGCGTCACTGCCGAAGCTGGATATGAGGGAATTGAACTCTGGTTTGATGAAGTCGAACAGTACCTGGCTGAGGGAGGGAAGCTGGAAACAATCTCGCAGGCTCTCAAAGATGGCGGACTGGCGGTGCCCACGATGATCATGTTACGCGACTGGTGGTCAGCGACAGAGGAAGAGTATCCGCGTGTATTTCAGACCTGCCTGGATCGCATCAAGCTGGCCTCTCAACTGGGGGCCGAATATGTGATTGCCTGCCCGCATCGCGATAAGAATCCGGACTACGAACTGGGTGCGAAACGATATCGCGAGTTGCTGGAAGCGGGCATCGAAGCCAGTGCGAAGCCAGCGGTTGAGTTTCTGGGCTTCGTAGCTGATGTCACCACCATTGAAGATGCATTGCGGATTGTCGAGAAATCAGGACATCCCGCAGCGACCCTCGTACTCGATCCGTTTCACGTATTCCGGGGAGGCGGATCCATGGAGACCATCGCACAACTCAAGCCCGAGCAGATCGCGATTTCCCATTTCAATGATGCCGTCGATACCCTGCCTCGCGAAACCCAGATGGATCCAGACCGCGTCCTCCCCGGTGACGGGCACCTGGACCTGGTGCATTACTGCCGCCTGCTGAAGCAGATTGGTTACGAGGGTTGGCTCTCACTGGAACTGTTCCGCGAAGATCTCTGGCAACAGGATCCGCTGCAGGTGGCGCAGGTGGGACTGGAACGCATGCAGATCGTAGCCGAGCACGCCTGATTCAATCCTGTTGACTCGCGGCGATAAATTCGGCCAGTGTCGAGAGATTCCGGACAAAGACCCGTGTATCGATAATGGGAACATTGTCGATATCGGCGCTGCGGATGTCTCCCTGGATGAGCCAGGCGCCGTCTTTGTTCAACGCGTTGACCACAGACTGTGCCCGCGCGGCCAGGGAGGGTGTTAAGCGCAGACGACGCTGCGGAAACTGCTGTGATTTGAGCTTTTCAGGGGATGCCTTCAGCAGCTTCTCGTAACGGCTTTCGAGCGAATCGACTTTGGAATCGATGATGAAACCATAGTGGGTCGGCAGATCGTTGTCTTTGTAGGTCAGATCATATTTCTTAGTGAAGTAGAGCGGTCGGTTGGTTTTCAGCTCATAAAAGCGAGCCAGCTTCCCCCCGGGCAGTTCTGACTTCTTCAGATAGGCCAGTGCTTTGGGAATCGGTGCCAGGTACTTTTTGTCGCCAGTATAAATGTAAATCTGCATCAGGGTTTTGATGATGCCCTGCGACTCGCCTCCGGTGACGGCCGGCGGTTCGAATTTGCGCGCCCAGGCCGGTTGCATCTGCTGATTGTACTGCTGTGCCCAGGCCGGCTGTGGTTCGGGCATCTGTGCCAGGAGGATAAAGTCTCCCGCCTTCAGTGCTGCTTCGCGATAGCGGTCGTCCTGGTAGACGTGATGCGCCAGGAACATCACATTGACCAGATCTTCAATGGTATTGTCGTTGAATGTGTAATAGTTGAGGTATTTCTGTTTGGGGAACGTACGCGACCAGCTTTCCGGATAGCTGGCTTTGAGCACGGGATAGTCTTGGGGATCGGGAAATTCATCGTAGCGCTGTGGCCAGCCTCCGTTGGGATACTGCGCTTTTAAAAAAGCGTCCAGAGCATACATCACGGCGCCATGCACGGCTTCATCTTTGAATTTCAGCTCCTGATCCAGCAGGATCAGAAAGTGGAGCGCGGATTGCGAGGTGTTGTCGTCGAAGGTCGTAGTGTTCCGAACCTTGGGACCACCTCCGTCAAAACGATACTGCATCTGGGCCCGGCGTTCGAAATCGATGTAATAGTTCCAGCCCCCGGATTTGAGTTGTCCTTTAATCAGGGCTTCGCCGGCGGCCCGCGCTGCATTCAGGAGATAGGCTTGACCGGTTTTCTGATATGCTTCGAGGTAAGCCGCTCCCACTGTGGGCGTTCCCGGAGGTTGCACCCAGACCATGGTATCGCGGGCACGGCCTTCGCCTTCCCGGTATTTCAGATCCCGACTGTAGTGCCAGAGATAGCCGCCCTCGGTCGAGACTTGAGTGGTGAAGTAGTCTGTCGCGCGACGCATTGCCTGCAGTGCTTCATCAACCGAGATATCGGCCTGCAGGGCGTTCTGTGCTCCCGCTCCCCAGACAAAGATGCAGATCAACAGCAGGCATTTTATTTGACGACACCAGGTGAGCACGGTCATGGGAGATCTTCCTTTTCTGCAGTATCAGGGAGGGACACGAAGCAGATTCATCCTACACAAAGCAGCAGGTCTGTGAAAGCAACCTTTTCTTAACCTTTTTCACTAAATCAGCCTCTCTGTTTTCTCGCGTAGACTGGGTTGCGTCGTGCCTCAATCTTTGTAATGCTCGTTAGCACTCACGATATACGCCTAAGATTTTCCCGGAGAAGCGCTTATGTTGGAAAACTACCCTTTTGTCATATTGGCGATCGGCATCGCCACTGTGATTGGCTTGATCATCTTTCTGAAAATCAACGCCTTTCTGGCGTTGATCACAGCAGCCATGGTCGTCAGCCTGCTGGGCCCCGCGTCTGCAGATGGGATCAACCGGATGAAACGAGTGGCGATCGCCTTTGGCGACTCGGTCTCGGGGATCGGGATCGTGATTGCGCTGGCTGCGATCATCGGTAAATGCATGATGGACAGTGGCGCCGCGGACAGGATAGTTCGTACGTTTCTCAAGGTGATGGGAGAAAAGAACGCCTCCTTTGCGCTGATGGGAAGTGGCTTCGTGCTGGCGGTGCCTGTCTTCTTTGATACCGTGTTCTATCTGCTGATTCCGCTGGCCCGTTCGCTGTATCGCAGTACTAAACGCAATTACCTGATGTATGTGATGGCAATTGCCGCCGGGGGCGCGATCACGCATACGCTGGTTCCCCCGACCCCCGGACCACTGGCGATGGCCGACAACCTGGGCGTCGACCTGGGCAAGATGATCTTCGTGGGCGCCCTGGTCGCCTTACCGGCTGCTTTTGTGGGGATCTTCTTCAGCATGTTCGCCAATAAAAAAATGGACATTCCCATGCGGGAAGTCGCCGAACATACTGAACCTGATCCGCTCAAAGAGGAAGAGCTCCCTTCCCTGATCGTTTCACTGTTACCGATTGTCCTGCCCGTTCTGATGATCACGGCCAACACCCTGGTCAACTCCCTGCTGGCCGGCGGCGTCGGTCCCCAGGCATTCCTGACCAGTGTCAGTCCTTTTACTTCGATTATCGGTGACGCCAACTTCGCCCTGCTGGTTGCGACAGCGATTTCGCTGATCATTCTCTTCCGACAACGGGACCTGACACTGCTCAAACTGGGAGCCACAGTTGAAGAAGCCCTGATGAGTGGGGGCGTGATTATTCTGATCACAGCCGGGGGCGGTGCCTTCGGAAAGATGCTGACCGTCGCCCAGATTGGTCCGGCGATTCAGGGCATGTTCAGCACCGAAGAAACGCAAGTAGCCGGCATGAGCTTTCTGATTCTCGGTTTCGGCATCGCAGCACTGCTTAAAATTGCACAGGGTTCCAGTACCGTAGCGATGATTACGACCTCCGCCATGCTGGCGACGATGAACGTCAATTCCGAAATACTGGGCTTCGATCCGGTTTACCTGGCGACGGCCATCGGTGCAGGTTCGCTGATCGGCTCCTGGATGAACGACAGTGGCTTCTGGATTTTCTGTAAGATGAGCGGTCTTACAGAAGAAGAGGCACTCAAATCATGGACACCTTTATTGCTCGTGCTGGGATGCACCAGTCTGGCATCGACGATCCTGCTGTCAATTGTCTGGCCGATGAGCTGATTTTTGAAACATGTTCGGTCTGCTTTACTCTGCCTGGAGTACCTCGTATGCTGAAAGCAGTATTGATCAGACAGAACCGCGACTGCTTTCGACAGGATCTTCGGTATGAGCCAGCTGTTTCCCGACTGCCAGATTGTCCCGCTCCCTGATTTTCAGTTCGCGTTTCAGATCAAAGGGAAGGAGCGGCTCAGGTGGCATCACTCTCCTGAATATTCGCGTCCCTTCTTTTATCCGCTTACAGGGCCGGCGGGAGTTCCGTTAACACGGATCGGACACCCGGGGGCGCCGAACCATGACCACCACCGTTCGGTCTGGTTCGCTCATCACCAGGTGCTGGGGATTAACTTCTGGGCGGAGAACACGGGAGCGACCATCCGGCAGAAGCGCTGGATCAGTATCGATGAGACCGACGCAGAAGCGATCCTGGCGGTCGAACTGGACTGGAATGATGGTCACAATCCGGCCCCCCTGCTGAGGCAGGAATTGATCGCCGCCGTCAGGGCAAATGAGGCAGACGAGCTGTTCCTGGAACTGCAGACGACGTTTCATCCCACGGCAGCAACTCTTGAATTTCAGAAAACCAATTTTGGCTTTCTGGCGGTGCGGGTGGCGCGTTCGATTTCGAGCTACTTCGGAGCCGGGACGATCACCAGTAGTACCGGACAGGTCGGGGAAAAGAATATCTTTGGCAAACCAGCGAACTGGATGGACTATTCCGGCCCGGTGACTCCCGAGGTCACAGAGGGAATCACTTATTTCTTCCATCCTGATAATCCGGTGGCAGGCACGGAGAGGCCGGTCTGCTGGCATGTCCGCGAGGATGGCTGGATGGGAGCTGCGCCCTGCATGCACGGGCCACTGGAAACGACGCGTCAGTCTCCGTTGACCTTTCGCTTTCTGCTGCACGCCCATGCGAATCAGTTGCACGCTGATCAGGCGGAACGAATCTACCAGGCTTTTGCTGCCAGTCCGGGCTACCAGATTCGGAAGCCCGAGAAACGTCACACGACAGCGACAGTCGTTCGCAAATCCTGATTACCAGATCAGTTCGATACCGGCGGTGATACCATCTGCAGAGAACTTGCTGTTGTCATCGCGAACCCGGGTACCGACGGCGGGGTTAGCTGCGGTACGATCTTCATTGTAGTCAATGATATTGAAGGCTCGTGAGATCTGGCCGACGAACAGGTAGTCATAGCCGACGAAGCAACGGAAGTGCTCATTCACATTCACTTTGGCGTACAAAGAAATCTGGAATGTAGGTGAGAACTCGTTGTTTTTATCGACGGTGACAATCCGGGGATCCGAAGGCTGGAACAGCTGTTCGGTCGCGACCTGGTTGGTATTCCGGTTGAAACCAAAGGTGAATTTGGGCTCAGCTCCGATGGAGAAGCGGCTATGCTTGAATTCGGTACGGGCACCAATGCTGGGACCAAAGACCCGGTTCTCGGTTTTGGAGTAGATCGTCGTTGTCCGGGGCAGACCAATGCCGCCGCCGGAATCGATTCCCACCTGATTCATGGTTTCCTGTAAATCGATGAAGCGGAAACCGAACATCGGCTGCAGACGGAAACCATCGCCGGGCAGGTGCGGATCCATGAAATAGTTGATTCCGGTACCGGCCATCTGGGTATCCAGATTGATGGTATAGCTGGTGTCATACACGTTGGTGTTGGAAGCGGGCGCTCCGTTAATTTTGAAGTTCGTCACAACGACGAGGTCATCGTCGGGGACGGAGTTCAACTGCGTGGCAAAAACGCTGTCGGTGGGACGAATCGATTTATTTTTGAAGATGCCCCAGACATTCCACTCCAGGCTACCTTCCGGCAGAGCGAATTCCAGTGCGGCCCGCATACCGTTGGTATCCATGGACTGATCGTTGTAATCCAGTTCAACCCCATCGCCACGGGCAATTCCAGTCGACCGGTCAAACACAGAATTGGGCTGAGTCGAATCGGTTACTCCCAGGATGGGAGTTCCCAGCAGCACGTCATCCGGCCCTTTTAAGGACCAGTGCAGATATTCCAGTTTGAGCTTGGAAGACTTAAACATATTTCCGATCTGTTTATCGATCGGAGAGTCATAAGTCCATCCGCGATCTACCGGCAACTGTCGGACGAGCGAGCGGGAATAAGTATGCATGCCGGAGAACAGACCGGGATCATTCATGTATTCCTCACCGGACATGTCCGCATCACCGTGCATGACATATTCTACGGTGTCTTTATCGCCGGCGACGACCGAACGAGTTGCCAGGGGCAAGCCGGTCGAGCACAGCAGCACCAGTAGTGCACTCAGTCTGAATGGAGTAATCATCATTACTTTCCAGGATGTGCGACTCATCGATTAAAACCTTGAAATATTGGATCAAAACACAATAGAGTGTCAGTTAAAACGAGACTTCAGTCAGGATCAGGGTAACAGGAAGTTATTCAAGCTGATTTGACCATCAAATGTACCCCCACCAGGATTGAACAGGATGAAGGTTCCGTTGTTGCCTACCGAGGTGACATTCACGACGTTGTTGATTCCCGTCCCCAGCTGCAGCGGACCATTCGTCATGGCGTTGAAGCTGACTGCCGATTCGACTTCGAAGATATCTCCATCAAAGATGCTCAGGGTATTCGCATCAATCACAACCGAAGAGCTGGTCGCATCGATCAGGTCAAAGTAGATCGCATCGCTTCCAATCCCGGACATATTGATAATGTTGTTATTGATCTGCACATTGGAGTTGGCTGCCAGATCGAGGAACCGCAGACCGAACGAATCAGCTCCTGCCATCACGATTCCCTGATCGTTGTTGTTCTGAATCAGGATATTCGAAGGACCTTCAGTCTGAACCTGAATACCTTCACTGTTTGTCCCCGCAATGGTGAAGTTGTTCTGTCCGACCACCTGCAGGGTCATCAGGTCAGCCAGATCGCTACTGGTGGCATCGATGTCGATACCCTGGTTGTTCGTAGCACCGGTACCCACAAAGTTGTTGGCGTTAGCCACAAGCACGTTCATGGGGCCTTCCCAGATCACAGCCAGACCAGCCGTATTGGAGACACTGGTTGTGATATCGTTGCCTTCCAGTGAGACATTCAACAGAGAGTCATCCAGCAGTCCGCCAGACTCGATGCGGATCGCATCGGCACTGTCGTCCGTAATGGTATTGTTCTGCAGGATCAGCGTGAAGCTGTCGTCATTGGTGTCATCCAGTTCGATATTCGCGAGGTATTGGAGTGAATGCTCATCAGCGGCGGTACCGTTATCCAACAGTTCCGAATCGATCATCTGGAATGTACGACCGTTGATAATCCGGATACCGTCTCCGGCCGAGTCTTCAACACGAACGCGTGTCAGGTTCAGACGGGGACCGTCGGCAACCGTAGTTTCGTGCCATTCGATACCGGATGTTGTCGGAATCTGAATTTCCAGACCGTCGATGTTCACCCGGTCAATATCTTCCATCCAGACACCGTGTCTGGCAGCAGTAATCGTACCACCGGAATCGATGGTGGCTCCATCACCGGCGATCGAGAACAAACCGGGAGTACGCACCAGGCGAATACCGGCACTGTTCAGATAGAAGGCGTTATCTCCGGCAGTGGAGATCCCGTTCAGGTCGGGACCTGAAGTCGGACCAGCTGTAACCGAGGTCAGGTTCATGGAGAGGCTGGTATCTTCGATGTCGATTGCAGCCGCATCTGTCACAGTGATGATACCACCCGATGAACTGATTGTTCCGGCGTTATTATTGGCGATGAATGCCAGGTTGTCTGTAGCGGTGATATTCAGGTCACCAAAGTTCACATTACCCGGGTTGTCCTGAACATAGACACCAACCGCAGGTACGATTGGCGGTGGAGCCGTGTAGGCGGCACTGTTCGCGGTTACGTTCAGAGAACCGAAGCTGACAATAGGTGTGTTGTTCAATATATGGACGACAGGCACTGTGGCACCGGTCGTTCCGGTGATTGTCGCATTGTTGAATGAAACCTGTCCCGCGGTGCCACCCTGTCCTGCATTATTGATTAACAGTACTGAATTCGTCGTACTGTTATTAGACAGAACAGCGTTACCAAATCGAAGGACGGGGCTGTCGTCCAGGACGATGATCGCTTCATTGGCAGTCCCGGTGACAGTTGTTGTGCCTGTCACACTGAAGACCCCTGTGTTGCCACCGCTATTGAACGAGATACCTTCGCCGTTACTTCCGGTGATTCCCAGGCTTCCACCGAAGGAGATGTTTCCGGATGTATTGTTTACGTCAATACCATGATCGGTTACCGCAGAGGCCCCGTTGGTCATGGTAGTATTTCCGACCACGGACATGTTACCAGACAGGTTTTCAACCAGGATACCGGCACCAGCCCGGTTCAGGATGTTGATGTCCTGCATCTGGAACACACCCTGGTAATCTTCGACAAAGATACTGGGGCCGGTTGCACCATCAATAATGGTTGCCGCCTGGGCTGTATTTCTGAAGGTAACAACTGCATTTGCAGTTCCACCGGTTACATAAATACCATCGTTGACTGTAGTGGGAACATAGGCCCCGCTTTTGGTAATGGTCACGTTATCCAAAACGGCACCACCACCAATGTTGTTGATCAAGATACCCTGGCCATCGGTGTCTTCGATTGAAGAATCCGTCATGTTGACTGAACCGCCGGTGGTATTCTGGACCAGAACTGCACGACCATCTCCGGTATTGGTAATGGTACCTGTGCTGTAGCGAAGCAGCGGATCTCCACCGTCCACTACGAAAGCGTTTCCAGCAGAGTTAGTTACATTAGTTGAAGTGAAGGCCAGGCTGCCGGTAGTACTGCTCAGGAAGATTCCCTCACCGGCTGCATTATTCACGTCGTTGAAATTAGCAATTGTTTCGGAGACACCAATTCCCACCATACCGCGTCCGGTGGGATTATTGAGAATAAACCCGGAGAATTCACTGTCAGACGCGAGGATGGCACCATCGCCGACGGTGTCGTTAAAGGTAGGCCGTACGAGGCTGTTCGGTCGCAGCGGGTCGCCATAGGAGGGCGAGTTGGGCAGCAGCTTCGAACCGAAGCCCTGTATATTGAAGTAATGGTTTACACTCTGCCCTTCACCCAGGATTCGGTCTCCCGAGACGAGTGAGATTGGTGGTCCATTGTTGAACTCACTACCTGCGTGGGTGAAGATGATGTCGCGATCAGGACCAGCCTGGGCATCGGCAATGGTCTGGTAAGGATCCAGTACCGCACCGGTACCGCCCGGTCCGGCAAGTGAATCGACGTGTGACACCGTCCAGGGTGTTCCCGTTGCCGGGTTGATGGCAGTCAGACCGGAGTCGACCACATCACGCTGTTCGATGACCACGTTGTAATTTCTGCGAACCCGCTCGGCCATGCGGTACATCTGAGTGGATTTTTCCATCTTGTTCCACTCGGGCTTGCCGGCAAAGGTCCAGGTGATATTGAAGAACACATTTGTTTTGAATGTGTCGTCGTTGGTGACCGACAATTCTGCCAGAACGTTAGGCAATGGTTCGGCCTGTAAACGACCACGCCAGCCCCAGACCTGCGGGCTGCCACTTGCCTGGAAATTGTAAGTACCGGCATAAACGCGGGTTTCAAATTTCTGGGCCAGTTCTCCCCAGACCGGGACACCGATTTCCGTATCGAAGCCACGCATGGCGGTTCCGATGGTACGAGTCTGGTCATAGAGGATGTTGAATCCGGAGTACCGCTGACTGCCGTTATTAAACTGCAGATCGAGTTGTTGCTGACGGTTGCCGAAGGGAATGTAAAAGTTGGCATTGGCATCCCAGTAGCGACCCATTGTTTCGACGTTCAGGGCTGCCTGCTGGAAAACTTTATTGGTCGAGTCATCACGATCGTAGTAGAAACCGAAACCAAAGATCCGGTCAGTGTCGTAGTTGTAGAAGCGATAAGCGATACCGCCGGTTCCCCCGAGATTGCCCCGGTTGGTCCGGAACAGTCTGAAGTTACCGAACAGCATTCCGGCGTCATCCGGGTTCTTGGTGTGGGTAAACAGGTACGGCATTGCTTCCAGGTGCGTGATTGATTCATTTAGACCAATGGTCTTGCCTGCCTGGTGACCGACGCGGAACAGAGCCCCCATCCCGTTCCCGGGAACGACCGAGGGGATTCCATCAAAGGTATCATCGACTTCACTTCCGTCTGCAATGATTGTTGTGAAATCACCTTCTTCATCTGCCAGTACTGTTCCCGACATGGCGGAGATTGCCAGCACGATAGCGCCCGCAATCAGGCGGAATGCAATTTTCATAAATCGTCCAGAATAGCTTGATGTCGACACAGGCATCTGTTTTACCTCGGCAAAGCACGCAGAGTGCAATTTGGCGTTTTTGTCCCGCTGTGTTGTATTTTGATCTGTCATGAAATTTTCTGGTTCTATGACAATTTTTTCAGGAAAACCCATGAGATTTATCTCAACAAGAAATCATCTGAATTCGGGAATGAGCCAGGGGAGCAGGCTCCTCAGACTCAATTGGTCAAGTCGTATCTACGCTACGTATCTGCACTCAATGACAGACGAAGTCTCCCCGGCAAGCAGACTGCTGCCGAATGGTGACACCTGTTATTGAACGTGATTAAATTTTATTGTGAATCAGGGAGGGTTCAGCCCGACCAGTCAGTAATCATCGAGAGAGAGTTGTGATCATTACGGATTCTCCGAAGAGAAACTGGTCCGACTTATATAGGATTTGTTGTAACGGGCCCCGGAAAAATCAGGTTTTTACCGGAAACATGTTACTGGTATTTGATAAGTATTCAGGTTGTTTTTAATGTGAAATGGTACTCGCAAGAATCCAGAGTCAGCCTTGAGGACAAGTTTGCTCTGTTTTGAACTGCTGATCAGCCAGAACTGGCTAGACCGTATACAGTCCAGAGAGAGAATGATTCTTTGAGTATAAGAGATGTTGGGCGGGAACATATTCCAAATTCAAAATCGACGAAAGGCGAATTTGACCTTTCCCCTCAGAATTTTTTGACAATTTTCAAAATAGTCTCGCTCAAAGAATACCCCGCCCCCGCCTTCTGTATTGAAAAATCACGATCGGTTTCATGAACCAGCAACCCTATTTAGTGCATCTTGCCTTGCGACTGGCAGCAGGCCTGGAACAATACTCTGCCTCCGATCTGAAGAAGCATCGCAGCTTCATTTGTTCCCAGCAGCAGCCCGATGGTGGTTTTTCCGGGAGAGAGGGAGGCTCAGACCTTTATTACACGGGATTTGCCGTTCGCAGTCTCGGAATTCTGGGAGGTCTGGAGCCGGCAGAAACGGAATCCCTCTGCGGTTATCTGAAGAGCTTTTCGCTGGAAACTCTTACCACAATTGATCTTTTGAGCTGGTTGTACTGCGCGTTAATCGTCCAGGCTTCCGGAGGCCCCGATCTGCTGGCTGAGGTGCCTGAAAACTGGAACACCCGGATTGCGGAACGGCTCGAAACGCTCCGGACTGAAGATGGCGGCTATGCGAAATCGGACCAGGGCGCACTGGGAAGCACCTATCACAGCTTCCTGATCGTGTTGATCTATCAGTTGATCGGTGTGGATGTTCCGTCGCCGAACCGGCTGATTCAGTTCCTGTTTGACATGCAGCGGGATGATGGCGGCTTCGTCGAAATTGCTCCCATGAAACGCAGCGGTACCAATCCGACCGCGGCTGCCGTTGCTACTCTGATCATCCTGGAAGCGATGGATGACGAGTTGAAAGCAGATGTGCGGGACTTTCTGAACCAGGTCAAAAGTTCTGAGGGAGGCTTTCAGGCCAATACCCGCATTCCGTTTGCGGATGGTCTCTCAACCTTTACCGGATTACTGACTGCGCAGGACCTGGGATTCAACGAGATCATGGATCTGGAACAGGTCCGGAAATTCATGCAGGAATGGCTTGAGTTTCCGACCGGTGGGTTTCGCGGTGCCAGCTGGGACGAACAGGCCGATGTGGAATATACGTTTTATGGCCTGGGAGTGCTCGCGTTACTCGGACAGGCGGCCCAATAAACCAGAACGAGAACACGCACCTGTGTCCTGCGTGATCCAATCGTCTTCCCTGCGCCTTACTCCAGGGTGTCATCCATATAGAGCAGACGTCCGCAGGACTTACAGAACACCAGCCGACCGGAATTCAGCTCGACCCGCAGCTGAGGCTCGATCATGACATTACAGGCAGAACAGAACTTGCCTGCCACATTTGCCAATGCACCTGCACCGTGAGAGCGAGTCAGACGGGAAAACTGAACTTTGAGATCAGCGGGGATAATCTGCTCGGCATCGGTGATCGCTGCCTGGCATTCCTTGATTTCTTCATCGAGCGATGCTTTGGCAGATTCAAAGTCCTGTTCGACTTTTTTGGCATCAGCGTAAGCAGTTTTGATTTTCGCTTCCCAGTCTTTCGCTTCCTGATCTTTCGCGTCGATTTTATCCATCAGTTCGAGGATTTCATCTTCCAGTACGCTGTTTGCCATCTGGTCAGCGGCGATCTGCCCTTTAATAATGTCAAACTCTTTGTTGGAAGAGGCCGTATTGAGTTTTCCCTTCAGATCCAGAATTTTGGCTTCATTCGACTGTAAGTCGAGATTCTTCTGCTGGACCTGTTTCTTTAACTGGGTAATCTGCTCCTGGACGGTTTTGAGGTGCTCTTCCTGCTTTTGTGCAAACTGTTCTTTCAGCTTGATGCGTTTGGGGCCTTGTTCCAATTTCAGGTTCACATCATGCATTCTCAGATAGAGATGATGTAAGGCTTTCAAACTGGCAGCAGTTGTTGACATGTTAAAGAACTCCGGAATCGCTTTGAAAAGTCGCCTCAGGCTCTGGAAACCATCAGGCTCGATGCGTTTAGTTTGTTATAAAGTTTTCGACAGCAAATAGCCAGACATACGGCAGAAAACTGTCAGATCTTCGCTTTCCCTGCTGCAAAGAGCATTGCTTTCGAGCAAATCGTGCCCTGCAGCAAAAAAAAAAACGCCGATCAAAACTGATCGGCGTTGTGAATTCAGATACTGGCTGAGGCCGTTGTATCCGCGGATTCCTCCTCGGACTCCGTCTGGCCCCAGTCGGGGACCAGACCTTCAATAAAGCCCTGCAGCTGTTTGCTGCGAACCGGATGTTGCAGCTTGCGTACCGCCTTGGCTTCGATCTGGCGGACACGTTCGCGGGTCACTTTGAAGATCCGACCGACTTCTTCCAGCGTGTAGGTGTATCCGTCTCCCAGACCAAACCGCAGTTTGATGATCTCCCGCTCACGATAAGTGAGGGTCTTCAGGACATGATCAATCTTGTCCTTGAGCATTTCCTGGCTGGCGGTGTTGACCGGGCTGTCCGAATCGGAGTCTTCAATGAAGTCACCGAAGTAGCTGTCTTCGCTCTCGCCGACGGGACGGTCCAGACTGATCGGATGTCGCGAAATCTTGAGTACGCGGCGGGTCTCTTCCAGGCTGATGCCGGCGACTTCTGCCGTTTCTTCCAGGGTGGGCTCACGTCCATTTTCCTGCAGCAGCTGTTTGCTGACTTTACGCAGTTTGGACATGGTTTCGATCATGTGCACAGGAATACGAATGGTTCGTGCCTGGTCTGCAATCGCCCGGGTAATGGCCTGACGAATCCACCAGGTGGCGTATGTCGAGAATTTATAACCGCGACGATATTCGTATTTGTCGACCGCACGCATGAGGCCGGTATTGCCTTCCTGAATCAGGTCCAGGAAGCTCAGGCCACGGTTGCGGTATTTCTTGGCGATTGAAACCACCAGACGCAGGTTACCGCCGGACAGTTCACGCATCGCGGTTTCGTAATCGAGGTACCGCTGCTTGACCGCTTTGATGCGTTCCCGCAGGGTTTCCGGTGTTTCCATTGTCATCATGACCAGATCCTGCAGTTCCCGTTCGAGGTTTGCACGATCGTCTTTGGAGTTCTTGACGCGGAGATCATCGAGATCCCGGATCTGATCTTCCAGTTCGGTCATTCGCTGTGAAATCTGTTCGAGACGCTTCATGCCGATCTGCAGACGTTGCGTCCGCAGGCTGAGTTCTTCGATCAGAGTTGCCATTTTCCGGCGGCGTTTCATCAGCGTCGCATACGCTTCACGCCGCTGAGTCTTGGTCATTTCCGGATCGATGAACCGCTGGAAGTCAGCATTGTTCTTACTGCTGAGGTATTCCAGGGTTTTCAGGTTGTGAGGCATCCGCCCCAGGATCTGATTCTTTTCCAGACCTTCGGTAACAGACACTTTAATCGTCCGGTCGAACGGCAGCTCGGTTTTGTGAACCTTGTCCAGAATGTCGATGGCCTGCCGCATGGCGTAGTCGCTGCTGAGCAGCTCGCGGCGGAAGCGACGACGGGTGATTTCGATTTTCTTCGCCAGGCGAATTTCTTCGTCCCGGGTCAGCAGCGGAATTTCACCCATCTGTGTGAGGTACATCCGAACCGGATCATCGATTTTCCGGGAGAGGTCATCGGAACGGGTCCGTCCCTTCGGCTTCTCCGGCTGGAGCACCGTGATGACCTGATCGGGAATAATGTCTAAGTCGATTTCCTCAATGGTCAGCAGGAGGTTATCCAGCTTCTCAGGATTCAGCGCTTCATCGGGCAGATAAGCGCTGACCTGATCATAAGTCAGATAACCCTGCTTTATTCCATTTTCAATCAGTTCATTCAATCGGGCGTCGAGTCGGTGCACGTTGCTTCTCCCAATCTCTTTTAAGTTAATGAGTCTCAAGTGAATTCTTTTTATGTCGTTTCTGGTGGAACTCGGATGCCTTCTTCAACAGCTCCTTGGCATCGGAACTCAAAGTATTGTTCTGAACGTTCTGGACCAGAACTCCTTTGGTCCGTTCATGATGTTCCCGTTCTTCCCGCCATTTGAGATTCTGAATCGAATGTTTCAGAAAATGGGGAATCCCTTCATGGGGAACAGGCGAAGAGTGGAGTTTGGTGTGAATCGCTTTTTCGTGGGCCTGAAAGTCGATTTTGACGACCAGCTGCTTCATGTCCGGATCGTCAACACGATCCAGAATACGATTCATTTCCGGGACGATCCCCTCTTCCGTTAAGTCGATGCTTAACTGGTAAAGAAAGCGTAGACGGGGATCTTTCAGGTTGGCTGGTGATATATGTTGATGAATCTGGGGAACACATTCGGGGTATACAAAGATGATTTCAAGAAGTTCGCTCTCAAGTTGATTATCTTTCGCTGAATTTTCTGAAGTTCCACCGATTCCGGAGGTGTGGTCTGCACTCGGAGTTGAATGGGGGTCGTTTGAAGGGACACTCGGATTCAGACTGGGGTTTTGCTTCTGTTTGACTTCACTTAATCGTTTTCGGACAACAGTTTCGTTTAAGCTCAGTCGATCTGCTAACTTTCTTAATATGATATCTTCACGTATTTTGCCGGTTAAGTTTGGACTTGCGGCCAGAAGCTCCAGCATTTCTTCTAAAATTCGGTGTTGTCCATCAATTGACTCCAGTCCAAATTTCTGAACACAGAGATTCAATTTAAAATTCCAGGCTTCCGGGGCTTCTGCGATCAACTGCTGCAAACTCTTTGCCCCCTGCTGTTCCAGAAAATCTGCCGGATCCTGGCCTGCCGGCAGCGTTAAAATACGTAAATCTACTTCCTGAGCGATGAATTTCGTTAAAGCCCGCTCCGCAGCCTGCTGTCCTGCGGTATCACCATCAAATACCAGTACGACTTTACGTGCCAGCCGTTTGAGATAAGTCACATGAGATTCTGTCAGAGCCGTCCCCAGTGTGGCTACGACATTGGTCACTCCAAACTGATGCGCTGTAATGCAATCAGTGTACCCTTCGACTACGACAACTGTCTCCGTTTCGCGAATTCCCTGTCGCGCTTCATCCAAGCCAAACAGCAGTTTGCTCTTAGTGAAAATCACACTTTCCGGACTGTTAAAATATTTCGCCAGTTTTGCTGAATCGGCTCCGGGCAGGATACGTCCCCCGAATGCAACAACCCGCTTTCGCTCGTCGTGAACCGGAAACATCACCCGATTAACGAAATAATCAGAACAACGTGACTGTCCCTCTTTTCTGAAGATCAGTTTTGCTTCCAGCAGCAGCTGTTCGGGAAAACGATTGCGTGATCGATTGACCAGCCATTGCCAGTCATCCGGATGAAAACCGAGATTAAACTGCCGCATGGTCTCTTCGGTAAAGCCCCGGTCTTCCATCAGGTAACGGCGGGCATATTCTCCCACCGAAGTCTCCATCAGACATTCATGGAACTGTGCTTCCGCCCATTTCATGACGTCATACAGACTCGACTTCTCTAATGGCTGCTGTCCACCCTGCGAATGACGGGGGGTAAACTTGGGAACTTCCAGATGGGCCTTCTCGGCCAGAATCTTGAGTGCCTCGAAAAAGTCGACCCGGTCGTATTCCATCACCCAGGAAAAGCAGTCTCCACCGAGGTTACAGACCCAGCAGCGCCAGGTTCCACGTTCGGGGGAGATGACCATGGACGGATTGTGGTCGTTATGAAAAGGACACAATCCTTTGAAATCGCGTCCATTGGGAGTCAGCTGAACCGACTCTGCGACCAGTTCTACCAGGTCTGTCCTCTGGCGGACCAGTTCTTTGAAATGTTGATCAAATCCTGGCGACACCAGTTTCTCCTGAACAGTTAAGAAGCAGCCCGAATGCCAGTTTCCATCAACAGCTGGAAAGTGAACATTTTTACATAAACCTAGAGTGCTTCCCTGCTCAACTCCGTGTCCTCAAATTCTACACCATAGAAGGAGAGGGTCAAGAAAATGCGAATCTGGATTGTTCAGACTCACCGTCGCTTAAGGTCAAAATTTGTATAATGTTACAAAAATGCCTCATCGCGCAACTTCAACGGATACCTTAAACTGACCTCTACTCCCCCTGTCTGCTTAACCCGAAAGGTTGTGATGCTTTCACACCACAGCCCCCGTAGCATTAGACAGTTGGTTTGTATGAATTATCCTTATTATACTCCCCGGGTGAGTGTCTGCAATCTTTCTGAGAAAGAAACCTGACCGGTTGAGGGACTCCCCCTGCGCAGAATGATGCGATTCGCGACAAACGGCAGGACAGCAGACTGCTAACTGGCAGCTGCTTCTTCCTGCGGTTCTTCTGTCGGGGCATCTGCCTGTTTAATCTGCCAGAGAGAGATATTGCCGAACTTCTCGCTGCACTTGGGGCATTTTGCCTTGGCAATCGCTTTGCCGGTTTTGCCGCCGATGCGTTCCTTCTTGCGTGAATCTTCGCTGACGATTAACTGGCAGCCCTGACATTGTCGGCCTACCAGGGTCAGCTCGATTTCGGGATCGGCTTCATAGAATTCGAGATTCTCGTTCTCAAGTGCTTCGAACTGCTCTTCGCTGTAGTGACAGGTGACCTGTCGCGTTTCGTCGGTCAGCGGAATTCCAGAGTCAGGACCGAGGTCACTGACGCTGTGCAGTTCCTTGAGTGCTTCAGCAAACTTACGATATTCGGTCAGACTGAACGTCAGATACTGATTTTCCTTGCTGTCTTCCTGTTTCGGCAGGGCGATCGCAATGCGACCATTTCCGAAGACGGGAACGCCGGCAAAAATCGATTCGTGATCGTACATCGTCGGGAAGACGACTTTCAGCTTCGAGATCTGATCTGCTGAGAGGGTCTGCACGCTGGCGGCTGGAATTTCCGCATCGTCCTTTTCTTCGCGAAGATGCTGGGCGATGTCGATGCGGGCTTTATCCTGTTTATCCTTGGAGCCCCCTCCGAGGAGACCGGCTTTCACCAGACCGAGCAACAGCATGCGATCCTGGGAAATGGCCACATCGACGGTGGTAAAGGTCTTTTCCAGACTGTTGGGTTTCAGCTTGAGCTTGGTCGGATCGACGGCATGCAGTTTCAGATTCTGGAACCAGTGCTTATAAGCACCAGGATCGAACGACTCGGCTCCTGCTGCGGCTTCTTTCTCTGCACCGGAGTCAGCTGATTCCTCATCTGTCGCCTTGGGAGATCCCATTGGTACCAGGTACATGACATTACAGGCAGGACATTTTCCGGCTGAGCCGCGATATTCCTCGCGGACACGGATCCGATGTCCATTCGGGCAGTAAACGACAATACCGCCTTCGATTTTGGCAGCACGTCGACGACGACGTCCCCCTTTCCGGCGACGCTTTTCTTCTTTTTCTTCCTGCAGAGCGACATCCAGCAGCACGTCGCCGCCGGTCGCTACAGAATGATCTTCATCGGGCTCTGAGGGCGCTGCTTTTGGCTTGGACTCGTCTTCAGCTTCCGCTTGTTCGGCTGCTTCCTCTTCGGCGGCATGCTGCTGTGCTTCTTCAGCAGACTCTTCGCGTGCCAGAGGGATCGTTGATGATTCCTGTTCGCTGACCTCAACGCCACCTGCCAGCTGAAAGTCGTCGTCGCTGGCTTCATATTCGGTGACGGAGACACTCTGATCGAGTTCGAAGTCGTCGTCGTCGCGATCGGAATAAGCGGTCATGGTGGCGGTAGAAGCGTTCGATTCTTCCTCTGCGGACTCGTCAGATTCCTCTGGAAGCGGACTGAAAATCATCGGCGGCGGATTTTCCTGCATCTTGCGATAGGCTTCCGCTATATCTTCCCGCATGAAAGAGCCACAGTTCCAGCAACGGACCAGACCGACGCGAACCATTTCATTACACAACGGACACGGTATTTCATTGGAATTGGTATTCTGTTCATCCGGAGTTATGTCGTTGGACATAATAAATCCCTGTACCTGGATAAAAACGTAGATGATGACTGGGAGATAAACAAATCATAATTACTTCATCACTTCTGAGCTGAGTATAAAACCCGAAAAGAATACAAATGAAGAAATTCAGAAGTTCGTTTAATTATGACCTGAAACGGTGAATATATGAAATTTTGTTAGAAAACCACACAGACTGTGGAGCAACGCCAGATTAACATAGCACTCAAGCAAATGCAGTAATGAATTGTCCTTTTATCAATTTTAGCGCTTTACTGGAATCAGTCTGAGCTTTTTGTCGGAAATGTGTCCGTTTTGCAGACAGGCTCTGTCATAAACCTAGTTCAATCTGTCTGTAATGCAAATGACTGCTCAGGATAAATAGAACGATCTGCGTTGGGTAATCATTATTATAATGACTAGTGCAAGAAGTATTCAAGAGTATACAGAACAGTACGCAATTTTCCGGGGCGGAATGCGCGTCTGAAAACGGGAAACCGCGTGAATCTGAGGGGACTTCGGAGCAGCAACCTGTTATACTGCCCGCATTACAGGCCCGTCGGAGCAGCAAATTCATGCCGAATGCAGAACAATACCTCAAACCGGAAGTCATCCAGACCGTGGCCCGGCTCGATCTGCGGGCCAAATTCATCGTGGAAGGCTTTCTGAGCGGCCTGCATGCCAGCCCCTATCACGGTTTCAGTGTCGAATTCAGCGAACACCGACGCTACACCCAGGGGGACGACCCGCGCGACATCGACTGGCAGGTCTACGCCAAAACCGATCGCTACTACATCAAAAAGTACCAAGCAGAGACGAACCTGACCGGTTACCTGGTGATCGATCTTTCTGAAAGTATGGCTTATACCTATCGCCAGCAGCTCTCCAAATTTGATTACGGGATCTGCCTGGCCGCGTCGCTGGCCTACATGATGATCCACCAGCAGGATCCGGTCGGCCTGATCACCTTTGGTGACAAGATCCGGGATTTCCTGCCTCCCCGCAGTAGACGGGGACAGCTGGGGAACATACTGGCGATGCTCGCCAACTCCCAACCTGTTGGGACGACGGAGGTTTCACAAAACCTGCAGCAGATCGCTTCGATGGTCAAACACCGCAGTCTGCTGATGATTTTCTCGGATCTGCTGACCGATCAGAAGAGCGTGCTCGACAGTCTGCAGCGTCTCCGTTACGCCGGCCACGACGTCATCCTGTTCCACATTCTGGACGAAGCAGAGGTCTACTTCCCTTTCGAGGGGATGGTCGATCTTCAGGAACCCGAACAGGGCGAGTCCATGGTTCTGGATGCGGAGGGCATGAAAGCCGACTATCTCGAGGCGGTTCAGGAAATGCGGGAGACCTATCGCGAGAAACTGTTCGCGATGGGCGTCGATTACGTTCCCCTGGATACCAGCATGCCGTTTGATAAAGCGCTGATTGAGTATCTTTCCCAGCGAAAAGCCCGTTTTTAACTATCCTTATGAACACAAACCAGCTTTTCAACCATGCGACTGAACGCAAGCAGAGGTTAAGTTATACGGATTCAAAGTTAAATACTGATTAGTACCTGTCCGTTCTTGAAATCTTAACTGAGTATGCGAGTCTAATAGCTTGCAAGTGCTCGCTGCCAAATTTAGAGTGTTACTCACTTTGGATCATTGTGTTTGAATGGAATCCTGAGTTTCAGGCCCCTGTAATGGATGCTGGCCGCTCGGTGATCTGCTACCGCCGCTGTTTTTCCAATTTCTTCTTAAGAAATTGAATTTTTTACAAACAGCGCACCATCACGAATCGTAGTAAGCTCGCAGAAATTCTAGCGTTAGCTTAGTCGGGCCCCTTTGGCTCGAAATACTGTTCTCATAACTGATTATCATTTTATTCACAGTGGGGAGCTGAGAACCGCCAATGGACAACGAGTCAGTCATTCAGATCAGCAATCTGACAAAGATCTATCGTGATTTCTGGGGCCGCAAGAAAGTTCGCGCTCTCAACTCTTTAAGCCTCGAAGTGAAAAAAGGCGAAATCTTTGGTCTGCTGGGTCCGAACGGGTCCGGAAAGACGACCACTCTGAAACTGCTGCTGGGTCTGCTGTTTCCCTCGGAAGGGGAAATCAAGGTTCTGGGCCAGCCTGCCTCGAACGTGGAGAAGAACGAGCGGATCGGTTACCTGCCGGAAGAATCCTATCTGTATCGCTTCCTGAATGCAGAAGAAACCCTCGACTTCTACGGGCGTCTGTTCAAAATTTCTCCCAAGGAACGCCGCGAACGCGCCGCCGAGCTGATCGAAAAGGTCGGACTGGGACACGCCAAACGTCGTCAGCTGAAAGAATACTCCAAAGGGATGACCCGCCGTATCGGTCTGGCTCAGGCCCTGATCAACAACCCCGACCTGGTCATGCTCGACGAACCGACGAGTGGTCTGGACCCGCTGGGTACCGACGACATGAAACGCATGATCGTCGAGCTGAAAGAACAGGGCAAGACCGTGCTGATGTGCAGCCACCTGCTGGCTGACGTGCAGGACGTGTGTGACCGGATCGCGATTCTCTACGGCGGCGAACTCAAAGTGATGGGCCGCGTGGATGACCTGCTGAAAGAACAGGAAGAGACCCAGATCCTGACGTCTCGCCTGAGTGATGAAGCCATCAAAGAGATCGAACAGGTCGTCGCCAAACACAATGGTAAGGTCGATGCCATCGATCACCCGACAGCAACTCTGGAATCCCTGTTCCTGAAAACGGTTCAGGAAAGTAAAGAACGACCGGGTCAGCGCTTTGTTCCCGAGACGGAAACGAAGAAGGCCGCTGAATAAGCAGCGGGCTGTGACTGGTTGTTATTACTCACGATCATTGACTCTGTCTCGGCTGGAAGGACTCAGCAGAGCCTCATATCCAATGAGATGTTATTCACAGAAGTAAATCATTATGTCTTTTGATCCAATTCCATTTAATTGGCTGGAAGCTTTAAAACATTTTGCATTCGTGTTTGGAAGCTCCATGGTCATCGCGCTGATCGTCTGCCTGGTGGTGGGTATCATCACCCGCGGGACGAAGGGGTTTGTGGATGTCTTTCGCGGCGTGCTGGACTTCTTTGTGCAGATCATCCATATCTCACCCCGCCGCATCTGGTCCTTATCGGTCCTGACGATCCGCGAATCACTGCGACAGAAAATTCTGTTCGTCTTCATCATCTTTGCGGTGCTGTTCATGTTTGCCGGCTGGTTCCTGGCGGGCGCTGCAGACAGGCCCGATCTCCAGGTGCAGTCTTATATTGACTTCGTACTCAAAGCCATCAGCTGGCTCGTGATTCCAATCATGCTGCTGCTGGCCTGCTGGTCGTTACCGGAAGACATCCGATTGCGCACCATTCATACCGTTGTTACCAAGCCGGTTTACCGAATTGAAATCGTCATGGGCCGCATGCTGGGCTTCACAGTGCTCGGCACCGCGATTCTGCTCGTGATGGGCGGCGTGGGTTATATCTGGATCAATCGCCAGGTGCCCGACACCGCGAAGGAGAGCCTGGTTTCCAAAGTTCCGATTTACGGCGATATCTCCTTCACCAACCGTGAAGGGGCTCCTGCTGCCTCCGGGATCAATGTGGGTGACATCTGGATGTACCGCAGCTACATCGAAGGTGCCACCAAGGCCCGGGCGATCTACAAATTCGAAGGGGTCGACGAAAGCGACGCCATTGATGACAAGCTGAATTTGCAGGCCTCGTTCGAAGCGTTCCGAACCCACAAAGGGGATATGGAAAAAGGTGGGATTCTGTACGAGCTGACTTTCGTCAATGAAGACAAAGGTCTCCGCGTCGATACATCCCCGATGATCAACAAGGAATACACCGAGAACCGGTTGCAGATCGACCGTAAACTCTCACAGAAAAAGAATGAAGGCGAAGCCGACCAGGAAGTCGTGACATACGATATTTTCGACGATCTGGTCGATAAAGACGGCAACCTGACCGTCGAAGTCGCCTGTCTGGAAGCAGGACAGTTGCTGGGGATGGCCCGTCCCGACCTCTTCATTCGTACTCCCGACCGTTCGTTCATGGTCGGTTACTCTAAAGCGATTCTGGGCATCTGGTTGCCGATGGTGCTGGTGATCATGCTGGGCGTGACCGTCAGCTGTTTCGTCAAAGGTCCGGTTGCCATCCTGACGACCTTCACCGTCGTGATGGTCGGATTCATGTCCAAAGAGTACATGAATGAAATTCTGAGCGGCAAAATGCAGGCCTCCGGTGCAATTGAAGCCTGGTATCGTCTGTTAACTCACATGAATTCTCAAACGGAACTGCCTAATGGTCCCGTAAAAGGTATAATCGTCGTCGTTGATGGTGGCATCCGGAACTTCCTCTGGCTCTGCCAGCAGATCATCCCGAACTTTGGCATCTTCTCGAACATGCGGGAATATGTCATCAAAGGGTTTGACGTCTCCTGGAGTGCAGCTCTGCTGCCGGGACTGTTGACGACAGCGGCCTATATTCTTCCCTGCTTATTGATTTCATTCTATAGTTTGAAGCTCCGCGAACTGGAGGCGAAATGAACAAACTCTCTTCCAAACATCGAAAACTGGCTTATGTCATCGCGATTATCATTCTGCTGATACCGGTGATCTGGCTGGGTATGCCTTCCACCGGTGAAGAAGGATCCGGAGGCGAACTGGCCCAGTTACGGGTGCAGTATGAACTCGGGGAAAGTACCCTGGGTGACGTCGATCCTTCCAGCGCGTCCATGAACTTCGTTCTGCTCGGTCTGCGGGGCATCGCCACCAACCTGCTCTGGATGGATGCTAAAGACTACCAGGAACGGAAAGAATGGGCCAAGCTGCGTTCCACCGTCGATTCGATCATTCTGCTCCAGCCGCACTACATGAAGGTCTGGGACTTCCAAGGGTGGAACCTGGCCTACAACGTTTCTGCAGAGTGGGACGCCGTCGAGGATCGTTACTTCTGGGTTAAGGAAGGAATCAAGTTCCTCAATGAAGGGGTTGCCCGCAACGAACGCTTCCCCGAACTCGACTGGAAAATCGGTAACCTGCACGGCCAGAAAGTGGGTCGTTCCGATGAATGGAAACAGTTCCGTCGCTTCTACAAGGTCGACCCGAATACCGAACGGTATGATGGCGGCCCCGATCCGGAAATCAATCCCGAGCGTCTGGATAACTACCAGGTTGCCAAGGAGAAATACCTGATTGCCAACGAGAAAGAACTCAAGCACAAACAGCACCTGCAGATGCGGATGCTCTTCCGGGCTGCTCCCTGGCACGCCCAGTTCGACTATGCCAACGCCATGCAGCGTGAAGGTAAGTTCGGTAAAGAACGGACCGATGCCTGGGCACAGGGCTTCAAAGAGTGGACTACCATCTTCGGTCGTGAAGAGTTCATGACTCCCAAGGGAGCCGTGGTACTCGAATGGACCGACGACGATATCAAGAACCTGGCCAAACGGGACAACGTCAGTGAGTCAGACAAGAAGCACTGGACCGACCGTTACCAGAGTACTGCCAACTACCGTTTCTGGCGAACACGAGCCTTGTCAGAATCTGAGCAGCAGACCATTGATGCTCACAAAGCGATCTACGACGGTGAAGTAGCATTCACCGAAGGTAAGTTCGACAAGGCACAGGCTGAACTCGAAAAAGGGATGTCCCTCTATGCTTCCGTCCTGAATAAGTACCCGAGTCTGATGGCCGAAGACCTGGCGATTGAAGAAGGTCTGAAAGCAGTCCTGCTCTGGCGTGACATTCATGACCTGAAAGGGATCCCTGCCCCAGAGAGCTTCCCGCTGAAGCCACTCTGGATCAAAGAACAGGGACGTGTCCCCGGTCTGCAGGAAGACCTGCGACGCGACCTGGGTATCCAGTAAGTCATCTGGAACTCAGCTGAAAACAGAAAGAGCCATCCGCGTTCACGGATGGCTCTTTTTTTATGCCGTTTTCATTCCTGCATTGTCAGCAGAGGGAACTCTAGTCTGCCTGCTGCTGAAAGCGTGTCTGGACCTCTTCCGCACTTAAAGCACGCTTAAAGAGCTGCACGTCTTTCATTTTTCCATGGTAATAATCATGGGCTCCGAAGCCGATCTTCAAAGGCTCTGAGTTGGACAAATCATATTCCGCGGGATCGAAGCTGGTCGACGACGCGACCAGGGCACCGTCCACATACAGCTTGAGTTGTGACTTCTCTTTGACGGCTACGATCTGACGCCAGCCTGGCTTCAAAGCGGTATCGTAGGTGGCACTCTTACCTGCTTCGATGGACTTCACCCGCCCGGCTGGTAGCGTACCAGCAAAGAGGCGTCCCTGATAGACGGCCATCGACCAGACACGGCGATAGCGGACATCAGGCGTCAGATCGATTTGCCCGAGGTTCTTCCAGTCGACACCGCCGTCATAACGATAGACCTCGGCCAGGGGAAGCGATCCGGAGTACATGGCACCGTTGTAAACAACCAGCGGCATGCTCTCCTTTTCCTCGCCCAGTCGTCCCGCCAGTTCCCAGCGTTTCTCGCCTGCATAACGATAGACTTCCGCATGCGGCCATTCGCTGACATACAGGTTCCCCTCGTAGACAGCAAAGCCGTAAGTCTGCGTGGCTTCTCCCACCTGTCCGGCATGCGTCCATTTCTTGCCGTCATAACGGTAGACGGCACCTTCATCATAGCCGGTCGCAAACAGGTCGCCGTTATAGATGGCCATCGATTCCACCCGCTTTCCGTCAGGCACATCACAGGCGGTCCAGGTAGTTCCCCCATCGTAGCGGTAGAAGGCAGCGGGGGCGTACATGGAGGAGGCATACAGCTTCCCTTTGTAAACCACCATCCCATTAATCGCTTCGACGCCGGACAGATTTCCACAGTGCTTCCACGTTCCGTCCCCGAGATACCGGTAGACGTTGCCCCCCATGTTCGGGTTTTCGGACTCTGCCAGCGAGGAACCTTTCAGCCGGTACTTTCCCGTTCCTGCATACAGGTGCCCCTGATAGACCGCCAGCGACGAGACGGAGTTACACTTGTCTGGCGTTCCACAGTCGATCCATTTTTTACCGTCCTCGTACTGATAAACGTGTCCGGCGGCTTTTGCACCGGGCACACAGGTTCCTGCATAGAGTTTGCCATCGTGCACGGCCATGCTGTAAATCAGAATGGCATTGCCCAGTTGCCCGTGATCGGTCCATTGAGAATCCACTTTGCCGTTATCGATGCCGAACTGCAGATGATGCCAGTTCGACTGGCTGCTGGTCACGCCGGCATTATTTTTGATGCTCAGCTGGAAACCCCGCCGTGATTTACGATCGTATTTACTGCACAGGGTACCGATGACGTCTCCCAGGTCGGCACTTGTATTCACGGTCAGTGCCAGCGAAAAGTTGCCCGTTCCTAAGGAGAGCGATTTTGAATCGGGAACTTCCAGATACGCGGTACCACCATCAAAGACGGCCGGCTGACCCGCTTTCAATTTCACGCCATGATTGACACCGTGATTCTGGAACGAACTCTGATCCCGGGCATCTCCCTTGAGCCGCCAGTTTCCAATCAACGCGTCTTCCGCATGCACATCGAGCGGCACATCACAGCTCAACACACTGAGTAACAGTAACGACCAATACCACTTCGCTCGCATCATCAGTCACTTCCCTTCTTGATTAGTCTGAATATCCAGGGTGC
Source organism: Gimesia chilikensis (assembly GCF_007744075.1). Classification (NCBI taxonomy): domain Bacteria; kingdom Pseudomonadati; phylum Planctomycetota; class Planctomycetia; order Planctomycetales; family Planctomycetaceae; genus Gimesia; species Gimesia chilikensis. Next base: position 6,113,281 of record NZ_CP036266.1, read on the forward strand.
GCCTCGTTATTTAATATTATTAACAAAATAGCAGAACAAAATTTTTTCTAAAGATCAATCGACATAAATAAATTCATTTGAATTCAATACCGCCAGACAGAGGTCCGTGAGCGCCGCCCCTGCGTAAGGATCCCTTGTGGCCTGCTTACCGAGAGGGAGTACTAGTTGATCAGTCGTGCGTTGCTCCCGGCGCAATTCTTCGCGCTGTGCTTTCAGAAACTGAACGAGTTCGACCAGTTCTACTTTCCCCGGCTGACGTCCCAGCGCGCGTCGGATCAACAGGGTGACCTGCTGTCGGGGACTGGAACCGGCCTCGTCCTGAATCAGTCCCGCCAGCTCTCGTGCTGACTTGAGCGAACTTTCCGAGTTCAACATCAACAGTGCCTGTGGAGCCGTGGTTGAGTTGCCTCGCTGGGGACAGCTGTTATTCGCATCGGGCCGATCAAAGGCTTCGAACAGGGGATAGCGGAGGTTACGTCGCGCAAAGACATAGATACTGCGGCGGTAGTGATCCTCTTCGCGGGGACTGGTTTTCCACTGATCCTTGAGCAGGGTAGCCCTCAGTTCCTGAGGCAAGGGCGGCATGACACCCCGACCGCCGGTTCGCTCGGAGAGCTTACCGCTGATCAATAACAGCGCATCGCGGATCACCTCCGCATCCAGACGCTGACGCGGAAACCGCGAGAGCAGTGCAGCATCCGGATCATGTTCCAGGCTTTGTTTCCATTCGCTGCGCTGTTCTGCAGAAACTGATTCCACGTTCTGGGTCTGTAAGCTGCTGGCCTGTTGATAGACCCGCGAGGTTAAAATCAGACGATGCAGCGACTTCAGCTTCCAGCCGGTCTCAGTAAATTCGGCAGCCAGCCAGTCCAGCAGTTCCGGGTGCGAGGGAGATTCTCCCATCAGACCAAAATCACTGGGGGAGGCACACAGGCCCCGCCCGAAGTGATGCTGCCAGACCCGATTTACAATTACCCGCGACGTGAGGGGATGCGATTTCTGTGTCAACCAGCGCGCCAGAGCGAGCCGCTGTTGAGGCGTTTTCTGCGATTTAATCTGCTGCGCATGTGAATTCGCAATCCGCAAGAAGGCGGGTTTGACTTGAGGGCCGGGACGACGCCAGTCGCCGCGGAGCATCACGTGACTTGGTTTCCGTTTTTTATCCGTTGCAGCGAGTGTCGTTACCGAACGATTCTTCACCGGTTGCACCGCCGGTTCAAAGAAGGCTCGCAGACGATAAAAGTCGAACGTGCTGATCGGATCATATTTATGATCGTGACACTGGGCACATCCCAGCTGCAGGGCCATGAACACGGAACCGACCGTGGATGTCATTTCGTTGAGCAGCGTGTGGCGTCGCTCTTCCTGTGAATTGATGTCGGGCATATCGGGTCCGGAAAGACAGAAGGCCGTCGCCGTCCGGGCATCGGGATTGTCAGGGGCAATCACATCCCCGGCCAGTTGCCAGCGGACAAACTGATCGTAAGGCATGTCGGCATTCAGTGCCTTGATCACCCAGTCCCGGTACTTCCAGGCATCGGGGCGGATCTTATCGTGTTCGTAGCCGTCCGTTTCTGCAAACCGGGCCAGATCGAGCCAGTGCTGAGCCCAGCGTTCGCCATAGCGGGGCGAAGCCAGCAGGCGATCCACGAGTCGCGCATATGCATCATCAGACTGGTCTGCTAAAAACTGATCGACTTCCGCCGGCGTGGGAGGCAGGCCGATGACATCGAAGTAAACGCGACGGATCAGCGTTACCCGTTCTGCATCCGGAGCTGGTTGCAATCCCTCGGCTTCCAGCTTCGCGAGGATGCATCGATCAATGGGCGTCCGCGTCCAGTTGCTGCGTTTGACTTCAGGCAGCCCCGGTTTTTGAATTGGTTGAAACGACCAGTGATCGCGGTCTGACTCGGTCAGGGGAGTCTCGGTCAGTGCCTTTGGTTCTTCGGCTGATACACTGACGGGCAGTGACAGGCAGAGCAGACAACACCAGCAGCTGACATACTTACGGAATCCTTTCATGTGAGCAGTCCTTTCACAATCTCAACTTCCGCGGGACCGGTCAGACGCTCATCCAGGCCGTTATGAAAATAGGTCAGCGTTTCATGATCGAGTCCCAGCAGATGCAGGAGGGTCGCGTGAAACTGATTGACGTGCACGGTCTGTTCCGCAGCACGTAAGCCGATGGGATCGGTGGCCCCGTAAGCGCGGCCCCCCGTGATACCGGCACCGGCCAGCCAGCCACAATAGCCCCAGGGATTGTGATCGCGGCCTTTGCCCTGCTCGCTCATCGGCATGCGACCGAATTCGCCACACCAGACCACCAGCGTGTCTTCCAGGAGTCCCCGCTGCTTCAGATCCTTGAGCAGCGCTGCGATCGGCTGATCGGTCTTGCGGCAATAAGCGGTATGATTCTTCGTTACATCGCTGTGTGCATCCCAGCCCACGGTATCGCCGGAGTAAAGCTGAATGAAACGCACGCCACGCTCCACCATGCGTCGCGCCAGCAGACAGCGTTCGCCGAAATCACGCGTGTCTGGATCATCGAGTCCGTACATTTTGTGAGTTGCTGAGGTCTCCTGTGTCAGATCGACAATTTCCGGAGCCGCGGTCTGCATGCGAAAAGCCAGCTCATAGGCGGCGATCCGGGCCGAGAGTTCGTCGTCCCGATCACGGGCTTCCAGGTGGCGTCGATTCATGGATTGGACCAGATCCAGGGTCGCCCTTTGCTGGCGGGCAGAGATCCCGGCCGGAGGTTTGAGATTCAGAATCGGCGTCTGCCCGGGGCGCATGGTTGTTCCCTGGAACGTGGCCGGCAGGTAACCGCTGCCCCAGGCGGGCGGTCCCCCTTTTACGCCGCCCCCCGGATCCGGCAGGACCACGAAGGCGGGCATGTCTGCATTCTCGGAACCCAAACCGTAGGCGATCCAGCTGCCCACACTCGGATGCCCCATCAGGATGCTGCCCGTATTCATCTGGTAGACCGACTGCGGATGATTCACGCTGTCACCATGCAGCGAGCGGATGACACACAGGTCGTCTACAAGTGCGCCGGTGTGAGGCAGAAAGTCACTGACTTCCAGTCCCGACTCACCGCGTTTGCGAAAGGGTTTGATGGGTGCCAGCAGGGGATTCTGTGCCACCTTGCGGCGGGTCATGACTTTGCCGAAACTTTCGGGCAGTGGTTTGCCCGCGTATTTGATCAGATCCGGTTTGGGATCCCACAGATCGACGTGGCTGGGACCGCCGTGCATGAAGAGCCAGATGATTCGTTTGGCGCGCGGAGTGAAATCCGGTTTGCCGGGGGAGAGCGCTGAGTTCGCTGCAGCGTGCGCCGGCTGTTCCTGTTGCAGCAATGCGTTCAGAGCCAGCATGCCCATTCCACCGCCGGCGTTCTGCAGCAGCTCGCGACGGTTCATCAGACCGGAGCAGGCAGGGCCGTGTGAAACTTGTCTCTCATGTTGATTCTGACGCATGCAGACAACTCCCTGAGGATGAGGTGCAGATGACTGCTCCTACTATATCAGGGAGTGCGGGAGGCCTCGACTGAATTCAGAACGGAATTCGCATTTGTCGAAAAATGAATGTTCGCAGTCCTGCGACTTTTATTTGAGAGACCAGCGTGAAATTCGGCTTCTGGGACGCTGCTAATCGAACACCGGACCGCGGGTTCTGTTTCGTCATTTTTTTGAACAAAGCCGAACGGGATTCAAAATATCCTGACTTTTTTCTTTCGATTCTGAAACCAGTTCAGCGCTGCGGAAGTATTCCTGACGCGGGGTTCACCTCATGATTCTTCTTGAATCATGACTGTTTCTTTTTGGCATCATGTTGTTTTGCAGCATCGTTTGAGGCCTGTCTGGCTGGTCAGCAATAAAGAGTTCCCGGATTTTCGCTTTTTTCTGAAATCAGAAACAAACCGACTCCGGAAACTAAGCTATATGAATACTGACCAGGCGCACGCGAAGGTCATCAGCAGTCCTGCAGACAGAGTGTGAATCAGAAACAATCATTCACAGTATCAGTAAAAAAAGATGGGGAGATCAATGACTTCAACTTCAACGAGTTACCTGAAAGGATTCATCACCATCACCGCCGGCCTCTGTGTTCTGTTGCAGGCCGATCTGGCCAGCGCACAACAGCCCGGTCCCCTGGCAGCACAAAATAACAGAACGCTGTCACCGCGTGCGATCGAAAGCCTGGTGACCGGCATCGCCTTCTATCCGGATGAGCTGGTCGAGACCATCCTGCAGGCAGCACAACATCCCCTGGCAATCCGCCAGGCTTCCGAAAAAACAACGGGCCGGTTCGGCGGTCGATTTGCGCAACGGGTGCAACAATTCAATCAGAGTACAGACCCGAGTGTCGCGTCGCTCAAACAGTATCCCGAGATCCTGGCACAACTGAATGACAATCTTGCGACCACGACTTTACTGGGACGCGTGTATCAGACACAGCCCGACGATGTCTGGCGGGCGATTGATAAACTGCGAGCCGAAGTCGATGCAGCACTCGAAGCAGAACCGCAGCAGTTCGTCGATGCCAGTGGTGCACCGTTGACCGGTCAGGCCGCGTATGTAGCGGCAGCCGGTTATGTCGCCGGTCGGTACTTTGTGCCTGCAACCATGTCAGAACTCTACGTGGCTTATGCACATCCACAGCAAACCACGACGACCACCGTCTATGAAGGACCTTATGCTTCCGGATCGGCCACGCAGACCACGACCACGGGTCCTTACGGTCACGCGACCGCTTCGACCGGCAGCAGTTCCACCACTTACACGGGACCGAACGGGAACACCGTCACCGGAAACACCCAGGGGGGCAGCGTCGTTTACCAGAATGGACCGACGACCGCAGGTGCTGGTGCGGCGACCACTACGATCACTGGTCCCCAGGGAAATTCCGCCACCGCAACCGGAGCAGGTATCGCCGGCAAGACGACCGTGGGTGATACGACTTACTTTGGCGCTGCAGGAGGGGGGACCGTCAATACTTCAAACGGACTCACTGCCAGTGGCGCCGGGCAGGTCAATGGATCGATCACGCAGACACAGACCGGTGCGCAGTACAACACCCAGTCCAGCGGGGCGATCACTACGAATACCGGCGTCGACGCGTATGGCAGTCGCAATACAAGTGGCAGCGTTAACCAGAATGCCGATGGCTCTGTGAGCGGCGTCCGTTCTTCCTCGACTGCGATTCAGGGAAATAACGGCTACGCCAACGTGCAACACAACAGCTCCGGCACTGCCACAGGAAATGGTACGGGCACCTACAATGGTTCTACCACAGTTGATTCGAGCAAAGGATCGGCTGCGGTCAACACTACTGCGGGCGATGGTCAGGTCAGTTCGACCGTGACCACGCAGAACGGTTCCAAGACCGGCACTCTCGGAGATGGCCAGGTGGGCCAGGGGTCGTCTACAGCCAGCAGTCGTCAAGCGACAGGCAGTCAACAGGGCTCTTACCGGGCCAGCCGTCAGAAGAGTGCTGCAAATTCGCGTTACAGTCAATCCTCAAGTCAGCAGATTGCCTCGGGGCTGCAGAGCATGCAGAAGAACTGGGGACAGCTCAGCCAGCAGATGAACCGTTCTTCCCAGGCGGCAGCTTCACAACATAATACGCGAACTCACTCACAACAGCGACCGACGTCCAGCTATTCACGAAGTTCGGGATACGGTTCGAACTACTCGAGCCGGAATAGTTCCTCTTATTCGAGAGGCAGTGCTTCTCCGGGAAGTGGCCGGGGTTCTTCAGGTCGATCCCGCGGTGGTCGCAGATAAGCATAGCTGATGTCAGCATCAGCGGATCTACGGGCCTTTGTTCCTAAGCGAACCGAGGCCCGTTTTTTGACCATAAAAAAGAAACAGCATAAAATCTGCGGTCTACCCAGAAAAAAACGTTAGAATCAGCCTTGCAGTTCTGTTTAAACTACAGGAGGAATAATTCCTACGGTCAGATTCTGGCGCGCTAATCTGACTGTCACCTCAGACCGGCAGGCGACCATGGCGAAGCAGAAACGATTTCTGATCGGTGTCAGTGAGATCATCACTATCCTGGTGATTCTCGCCATCCTGACCATGCTGATCATTCCGGAGACAAAACAGTTTGTTAACGGGGGACACAGAGAACGTTTTCGCAATCAACTGAAACTGGTAGGACTGGCCTGTCATGAATACCAGGCTGAGTATGGATGCCTGCCCCCTGTGGTCATTTCGGACGAGAGAGGCAGGTCGATTCACAGCTGGCGGGCGATGCTACTGCCCTGGCTGGAATCGCAAGGCAGGACGCAGCCACCGGCTTATGTGTATACTTTCAACGAACCCTGGTTCAGCCCTGCCAACCGACAGGCGGCATTGGATAACGCCAATCTCTTTACCATGCTGGTCTCCACTGATGACAGAGAGGTTATTCAGAAATCAAAATTAGCGGCCGTGATCGGCGCGCAGACTTACTGGAGCCCCTCTGGCGAATGCCGTCGTCTGCCGCTGGAGGCGAATCAGGATGAACGTCACATTCTGCTGCTGGAAATCCCCAATCTGTACGGTGCATGGAGCCAGCCCAATGACGTCACCCTGGACGAAGTGCTGACGCTCAGTAAGAATCAGCAGTTTGAACCGGATGGTGCGCACGTTTTATTTGATGACGGCAGTGTCACCTGGTTCGCTCCTGAAGCACTGACCGAGGCGACTTTACGCCGCCTGCTCTGTCCGTTTGATGCAGTCAAAGCCGAGCCCGCAGTCGAAAATTCACCTTAACATCAGCAACAATTTCTACAAAAATGAACATCTCCCGTTGACTTAGTGTCTTTTAAACACTATCGTTTCAGTAATCAGGCAGAGATCCATCTGCCGATCTACAGGAGAGAGTTCGATGACGACATTAATCCAACTCAGCCAGTCAGCGCCGGCCCAAACCCGGTTAGAGTCACGTTATCACGTCACGGTGCTGTCCAATTTCGCCCGCGGGTATGACAAATACAGTCGCGCGTACTCCAAAGCCCGTATTGCCGAGAGCCGGTTTACCGATAAATTCCATCTACTGGAACGCGATCAGCTGCAGATTGGCATTGACAAAAACAAGCGTCTGCTGGAAAAACTGAAGCTGCCTGACAATCAGTTGCTGGTACTGGAGACGCGCGTCGATCCTCAGCAATTGCATGTAACGGAACAGACGGGACTGGGACACTACATCCAGAGTGATTCCATTCGCTTACACCGTGTCTACCTGATCCGCGCTGATCTGACACTTCAGGAAATTGCGATTGAAGAAGCGATAGCACGATCGCTGTCTATTCTGCAACGGAATCTGCCTGAGTTCAGCGAGTTAGCGCCCCGTTCGGTTTCGGTGTTACCGATTGCCATCGGCTGCCAGGCAAAATGTGCGTTCTGTTTTTCCAAATCCTCTGCCTCGGCCGAACAGGACAAGGGAACGCTCGATTTAGCACACATCGAACAAATTCTGAGGTCTGCCAAAGCCCGTGGCGCACAACGGGCTGTGATCACCGGCGGTGGAGAGCCGACGCTCTATCCGCGACAAAAACTGCTGGACCTGATTCGACTGTCCGCCGCCTGGTTCCCGGAGAAAGTAGTGCTGATTACCAATGGTTACGTGCTGACCGAGATGTCTCCCGTTGAGCGACTGGCTTATCTTGAGGAGTTGCAGGCAGCCGGACTGACGACACTGGCGATTTCACATCATCACTTCGATCCGGCAGTCAACCGTCAGATTATGAACCTGGAAATCGATATCGCCGGCATTGCAGAATGCTTCCAGCAACGGCCCGACCGGTTCCCTGCGCTCGCGCTACGGCTCATCTGCGTGTTACAAAAGGGAGGGATCGAGAACGGGGATGCGATCGAAGATTACCTGCACTGGGCGGCAGCGCTGAAGATCCGCGAAGTCTGCTTCAAAGAACTGTATGTCTCTTCGAGTGTCGAGTCCGTATACTATTCGCGTCCTGCCAACGAGTGGAGTGCCGACCACCAGGTACCACTCCAGGTCCTGCTGGATTATCTTCAACAGCATGACTGGAAACAGACGGGGGAACTTCCCTGGGGCGCTCCCATCTATACCGGCAAACTGGGGTCCGAGACACTGCGAGTTGCCGCGTATACCGAACCCAGCCTGCTCTGGGAACTGAAGCATGGTCTCTGCCGCAGCTGGAACATCATGGCTGACGGCCGCTGCCTGACATCGCTGGAAGATCGCAGGAGTGAAATTGAAATCCCATGAATTACCAGGAATACCGCGCGGCCAAAGAGTCATTTCTCCAGACCGATCCACTTCGACTGGACTGCATGAATACGCAGAAGGCGTTGAGCGGGCTGTTACCCGCTATCCCGCAGACAACAGAGGAATATTCGCTGCCAGAGGCACTCGCGGCCTGGCAGGAGGTTACGGGGTTTGAACTTCAGCAGTTGGAATCCATTCCCGGAACAGGAGTGCGTGAGCTGCTCGCGCAGCTGATCGAACAACTCAAACAGGCAGAGGCGGAATTTCTCTTCCCCTGCGACGTGTATCCCGTTTATCACCGTTTACTGGGGGACTACCCCGCGCGGACGTATCATACTTTTCCGGATTGGGAATGGGAGGCCCTGTCTGCAACATCACAAGAGCGTCAGGTTTTGCTGCTGACACAGCCTGCGGTTCCCGTGGGTCGGTACCTTTCCGCTGCAGAAATCACAACAGTCCAGAACTGGCTGGCTGCCGATGCCAGGCGACTGCTGATCGTCGATGCTGCCTACGCTTATGAACCGAATCACAGCATCTATGCGAAACTTCTGGCGTCGAACCAATGCCTGTGCCTGTTCTCGCTCTCCAAGCCCTGGCTGCTGCCCGAGCACTGGGGGCTGGCGGTCGGTCCGCCTGAACTTCTGGAGAGCGTGTCCCTTTCGCCCGGGGAATTCTCTACGAACTGGGTCCCTGCCTTGCTTCTAAATACCGGGCTGCCTGCTCGCTTACGGAATCTGTTTCATCAGGAATGGAAGCGACTGAGTGCCGCCATTCACGAATTTGCCCCGGACTGGAAGCCGCCTGAGTCCGGATATTATGCGACGGTCAACCTTCCGTTTGAGCAGTTATTGCAGAATCATAACGTGCTGGGGGTTCCAGCGACCGTGTTTGGCTCGGATCGATCGGACGTCACTGTGATCTCCTGCCTGTTCCACATCCAACGGGGGCTGACCGATGGATGAAAGCCTGGAACGCTGCCTGCAACTTTATGAAGATGCGGACTTTTACGATCAGGAGTTTGCAGATCGCACTTTCGAAATCCCTTTTTTTCTGGCTGCAGCGCAGCGTTTTGGCTCCCCTGTGCTGGAGCTGGGCTGCGGCTCGGGAAGGATCACGATTCCCCTGGCCCGCGCGGGGGTCGATATAGACGGCATCGATCTCTCAGAGTCGATGATCGACCGGGCCAGAGCCAGGGCAAAGACCTGTGAGTGTGAGCAGATCCGGTTCTTCCAGGGGGATTTCAGTCAGTTGGAGACGCCACGCACTTACCGGCTGATTTTCTGCGCTACCAATGCCCTGCAGCACTTGCTACACGATCAGCAGATCGACGACTGTTTTCAAGCGGTCCGTCGCTGCCTGGCACCTGCGGGTCTGTTTCTGATTGATGTATTTAACCCGGATGCTGCCCGACTGGCTCGTACCTGGAATCAGCGTTACCTGTTCAAGGAAATGCAGACTCGAACTGACGGCACGCTCTCTGTATTTGCCCGCAGTGAGTATGACCCGAAGAGTCGGGTACTCCGCTTTCAGCTCGACTATCGTCGACAGGCAGACGACAGACAGGTCAAAGTGAAAGACGTTGAGATGCGGTGCCTGTTTCCCACTGACCTTGCTGAATTCTGTCGACGGAATGGTTTCACTGTTGTCGATAAGTGGGGCAGTTATGACAGTGAGCCTTTCACAGAAAACTCTGCAAAGCAGATCCTCGTCTGTCAGGCAGCAGGCAATCCCTGAAGTGACCACCACATTCGGTGATGCGCAGCAGGCACTCAATTCCGAAAATCTGTGCGCACTATTTGAATGATTCCTGTTATACTGATCTGAAACGGATTATCAAATCTGTTGTGGAGAGACCATATCTGTGCTTACTCACAGTTCCTAGAGAGACAGAGCCTGACGCTGATGAAGTTTCCGCTGCATCGCATCGAAATTGAAACCGATTCCGAGAGACAACTTTCGGGGCAAGTGCAACGGGAACTCCTGAGTATACCGAAGATTGTAAAACAGGAATTCTCGGAACAGGAATGGTTCGCTTTCCAGCTGGTTTTGGAAGAGTACGTGGTGGAACTTTTAAAAGAGAGGCGATCCGCCGCCCTCCGTTCCCGGCACGGAATAGCGGGAAGCTGTCAACTGAGCGTCCTGTTTGAGCGGAGACAGATTTTGATCTCTTTTAACGGACAGGAAAAAGTGCTGCAGTATCCGGAAGATGGTCCGGTGGTTTCGTAAGGGGCAGACGGGGAAGTGAAACATCACAGTCAGCTCAAATGGTTTTTATTGCTCTTGGTCCTGCTGGGAGGAGCGGTCTTTTTCCGGTACTTCACTGATGATCCGCTGACGGCCGCCAAAGCACAACTGAGAGCAAAAGGCTATAAAGTCAAGGCAATTCATTACTCCAATCCCATCGACGACTCGCTCGGGAAACTTAAAAAGATTCTCAACAGGGAATCACTCAGAGTGACCTGCATCGAATGGTATACTCCCCGGGAATCCCTGGAAATCACGGAAGAACTTGACAGGCTTGCTCCCTATATAGAAACACTCCAGTGTGGCTTAACCAAAGTCTCCGACCAGGATGCCCTGATCCTCGGAAAGATGCATCAGTTGAAAAACCTGCAGGTTTATGGCCCGGACCTGTCGGCGCGGGGAGTCTCGCAGCTCTCCCAGCTGAAGCACCTGACCTGGCTGGAACTCTATGCGCCTCAAGCGACCGACGAATCACTCCGCTGGTTAGAGCAGAACGATCAATTAAGCTGGCTCTATCTGTCTGATTCCCAGGCAGGAACTGCAACCATGCAACGCATTGCCCATCATCGAGAGATGGTGCGTCTCGATTTGCAGGGAACCAGGATTGAATCTTCTGACCTGCAATATCTAACGGGCTTTCCTCGACTACACATGCTGGAATTAAACAGGACCTTCATTGATGATCGGGCTGCGGCTTATCTCGGTCAGATGCAGTCTCTCGGCACACTCTATTTGAGTGAGACGGAAGTGGGTGACGAGGTCTGCAGAGCACTTGCGGAACTTCCTGAGTTGACATCATTAAAACTCAACGACACCCTGGTGACCGATCAGGGTGTGCAGGCTCTGCTGGAAGGGCGTGCACCGCTGAAAGATCTTTCGTTGTGGCGTTGTGACGTCTCTGCCAAAGCGTTCATGGAGGCCAGATCCTGGCCTGCCGAACTGGAGACACTGTCAGTCCGCGGGACGTCGATTAATGGGAGAGAGATCCTGGCAATGATCGAGAGTCTTCCGTCTCTGATCACTGTCGGCTATAATCATCGTGATACTGACTCAGATATTATTGAACAAATCGATGCAATGCTTAAGAAACGCCGCGCGCATAATCGAAACAGCAGATAAGACGTTTGACGGCATTACCAGTCAACCAGCTAACAAAACATAAGGAGCCTGAGCATGTATAAGTCTCTCGCAATTTTTTTCCTGGGCCTTTGCCTGTCACTGATCACTCCTTTTTCAACTTCAGCAAAGTTTCAGGCTCCCCAGCTTCCCAAAGAGGTGGCTACGATCAGTGTGGTGCAGACTCCCGATGGTCCCCAGCTGAAAATAGAAGCGGGCGATCTGGTCTGTACGACAAAGGAACTGAAAGCGCAACACAAAAAAGAAGAACCGTGGACCGTGAAACCGGTGGGGGGCCAGGTTGAGATGCGGCGTGGTGATAAAGTCAATCAAGGCCCCATCATCAAAGTGTTACTCCGTTTCTAAGTCATGCAAAGGAACCAAGGATGTTCAAAGCCAAATCGATCTTAGCCCTGGTAAGTTGCCTGCTCCTGATGTGCGCACTCCCCGCTTCGGAAGGAAACCAGAAACCGAAAGGCGGGAATGAACTGGTCCGTCTACGGGCGGTTCAGACCAGTGCAGGCCCGCAGTTGGAGATTAAGGCTGGTGACTTTACCTGTACCACTTCAGAATTGACGGTCCGCCGTAAACAGGGGCAGCCGTTTACGGTCAAGCCAGCTAATGGGAAGGTGCAGGTCCATCGTGGGGGAACGATCTCGCAAGCGGGACAGATTGAAATCGCACTCCGGTTTTAAGTCGAGCAGTGTTGATCCCCGATCGCGTTTTCAATAGTGCGATCGAGGACCTGTAATGCCGGTGACAGAGCCCCTTTAATCGGTGACACTGCCTGCTTCGACGGTGGAGAGTTCCTCTGTCAGGAATTCCATCTTGCCGCTTTTGACGTCGTAGAGAGCACCAACGACCATCACCTTGCCGGTCTGAACCAGATCCCTGATGACCTGGCTGCGGGCGGAGATTTCGTGCACGCTGCGGTAGACGTTGCGGCGGGCGACTTCATCGACGAACTGCTCCCGCTCTTCGGGGCTCATTTCATCCAGCCGCTCACACGCTTCTTCATCGACACAGGGGATAACTTCATGCACGATGGAATCCAGGTGCGCACAGCCCGTGACTTGGGTAGGATCGCTGTGATCGCACATCAGTTGTACGGTGGAAGCGACGGCGCCGCAGCGGGTATGCCCCAGCACCAGTACCAGTTTGACTCCTTCGACCGAGACGCCATATTCGATACTGCCCAGGGATTTGTTGCCGATCACATTGCCGGCAACGCGGACGCTCAGAATATCCCCGATGCCCAGGTCGAGAACCAGTTCCGCAGGCACACGCGAATCGATACAGCTCAAGACGACCGCCAGCGGGTGCTGTTCTCCTGCCGTCGCGTTGACCTGGTGGCCGAGATCGCGAGAGAGCCGGTTTCCGGTGTGGAAGCGTTCGTTGCCATCCTGCAGAATCTTGAGTACTTGTGCGGGAGTGATCTGGTCTTTGAGATCACGGGTGGAATAGTCGGCAAACTGAATTTCGTTTTGCAGTTGATACTTGCGTTTGAAACCACGGAGGCTGACCGAGATGCCGCGTGCAGGACCGATTTTGGTCTTGAATTCCTGAATCAGGCTGAGAATATCCGGGTCGATGTAATCGGTGTTGCTGGCGTCGATCAGCATCTTGCTGCCGGACTCTGCTTCGTTGAAGATCTGGTCCAGTGCCGCCCGGTTCAGGAAGCTGACCTGGTTGGCCAGCTCGATATGCAGGACATCGCCGCCGGCATGTGTTTCGAGAATACGGCGGATGGGCTGACGCAGGCTGCTGTTCAAAATGAAGAGCAGACTGACTCCCAGGCCGATCAGAATCCCGATCAACAGGTCGGTGAAGACGATAGAGAGCAACGTAATAATAAAGGGGAGGAACTGATAGCGTCCCTCAGACCACATCTGTTTGAAGAGGGTGGGGCTGGCGAGTTTAAAACCGGTGACCAGCAGAATCGCCGCCAGTGCTGCCAGCGGAATCAGATTCATATACATGGGGAGCAACGCGACCGCGATCAGCAGCAGGACCCCATGGAAAATACAGGAGATTTTGGTTTTGGCTCCCGAGTTGACGTTAACCGAACCACGGACGATCACGGAGGTAATCGGCAGACCACCGATCAGACCGGAGACCATGTTGCCGACGCCCTGGGCCACCAGTTCGCGGCTCGGCGGGGAGTTGCGGTTTTCGGGATCCAGTTTGTCGACCGCTTCCAGGTTGAGCAGCGTTTCCAGTGATGCCACGATGGCAATCGTCGCCCCTGCCAGATAGACGGCGGGATTCAGAAACTGCGAAAAGTCGGGAAAGGTCAGGAAGGTCAGCAGATCTTTGGCTGACTCAGCGACAGGAATCTGAACCATGTGACTGGCTTCAATCGCCCAGGGCCCCCCCAGACGCTGGAACAGCAGATGCATGGACACGCCCAGCAGAACGACGATCAGCGGACCGGGAATCACCGAGTTCTTCAACATCTTGACCCGTCCCCAGACGACGAGCAGCAGAATTGAAGTCAAACCGACGGCAGCGGCTCCGTAATGGAAGTCTCCTTCGAAGACGGTCAGCAATTCGGAAAAGGTGTTCTGTTTATCCGGCTGGGTGAAGGACATTTCCCCTTCCGGGTCGGTATCGTGGCCGACAACGTGGGGAATCTGTTTCAGAATCAGAATCACACCGATGGCAGCCAGCAGGCCTTTAATCACGCTGGAAGGGAAAAACGCCGAGAGTGAACCGGCACGGACCACTCCCAGAATGATCTGAATCACGCCGCCGACCATGACGGCCAGCAGGAATGCCTCAAAAGATCCCAGGGTGGCGATCTGGGCAACAACGATGGCTGTCAAACCGGCAGCAGGTCCACTAACGCTGGTACTCGATCCGCTGATGGATCCGACGACCAGACCGCCGACAATTCCGGCCAGCAGTCCTGAGAAGAGGGGGGCTCCGGATGCCAGGGCGATTCCCAGGCAGAGCGGCAGAGCCACCAGAAACACAACGAGACCTGACGTCAGGTCACGGGGTAAATACGAAAGCGGATACCCAGCGGCGCGCGCATCATTCATGGCAGTCAACTCAAACTCAAAAACTCGATTGGCGGGTAATTTGTGGAAGCGGCCCCGTCTTCCCGGCATCTGAGAGCCAGGAGAGAGACAGCGTCCCACAGTGATGCTGCAGGACGGGTCCTGAAAGCATCAGACCGGGCTCGGAAGAGCGGTAGTCATGGGGTTTATTATATGATCCAAACTCGTTTTACAATCGGAATTTAGCTTTTTCTCTGAATTTGAACTGCAGAACTTTTTTGCCACTTTAAATCTGAGCTGTTTGTCTATAACTAGACAGAATTCAGAGGCAGCTGCCTGAGAGATCCACGTTTTTTTATCCAAGCTCTATTTTCGCAAGCTAAGTCATTCCTTGATATAAGTTTACCTCAATTTTTCCGAATGTTGCACCTGTTCTCTCTCAGTTTTCATTTCGGTCCCCTGCAGGAAAGTGTCGCCCATGCATCAACTCAGACTGATATCACTGTCGCTTGTTTTTATGTTCGGATTCACGGCGAGTGCCACCAGTGCGGATCAGACACTTCCCAATCAGAGCTGGTCTCAGTGGCGCGGCCCCCAGCGGGATGGCACGCTTCCCGGAACGGCTCTGCCTGATTCACTGAATGAACAGAATCTGAAATTACGGTGGGAGCTTCCTCTGAGTCCGGGGTATTCGGGACCGATTGTGACCGCGGACCGGGTGTTCGTGACGGAGACTGTCAATGAGGAGACCGAAGTTGTCCGGGCCCTGGATCGCCAGACCGGAAAGGAACTCTGGAAACAGTCCTGGCCTGGTGCGATCAGTGTTCCCTTTTTTGCGAAAGCGAATGGGGACTGGATCCGCGCCACACCCGCTTTTGATGGAGAGCGACTGTATGTCGCCGGCATCCGGGATGTGCTGGTCTGCCTGGATGCGGCCAGTGGCAGCATTCTCTGGCGACTCGACTTCGTCGAGCAGCTCAAATCCTCGCTACCCTCGTTCGGCTTTGCTTCGTCTCCCCTCGTGACCGATGAGGCGGTGTATGTGCAGGCCGGTGGCGGTTTCTGCAAAGTCAACAAGTTGACGGGAGAAGTCATCTGGCGCGTGCTGGAAGACGGGGGCGGCATGTTCGGCAGTGCATTCTCTTCTCCCTGCCTGGCAGAACTGGATGGCGTGCAGCAGATTCTGGTTCAGACCCGGACGACGCTGGCGGGTGTCGATCCGGAATCGGGTCAGGTGTTCTGGGAACAGAAGATCCCCGCGTTTCGAGGTATGAATATTCTGACGCCGTCAGTTGTGAATAACACCGTCTTTACCAGCAGTTATGGCGGACGTTCGTTTCTGTTTGACATCACCCGCAACGATGGTAAGTGGCAGGTCAAGGAACTCTGGTCGAATGCGATTCAGGGTTATATGTCATCGCCGATCATTCTGGACGGGTACATTTACCTGCATTTGAAAAATCAACGTTTTACCTGTCTCGACCTGAAAACAGGAAAAGCGGTCTGGACAACAGCCCCATACGGTAAATACTGGAGCATGGTCACCGATGGTCAGAAGATCCTGGCGTTGGATCAGAAAGGGGAACTGCTGCTGATCAAAGCCAGTCCGAAGAAATTTGATCTGATCGATCAGCGCAAAGTCGCCGATGACTCCTGGGCATACCTGGCTGTCAGCGGGAAGGATCTGTTTATCCGCGACCTGAAGCAGCTTTCTGTTTACCAGGCAGAGTAGGACAGTCTGAAGAACGAAGAGGTTAACATGAGCGTTCCTGAAATTCGAATCCGCCAGTTGAATAAGGCTCCGCTGAAGGGTGATGGAGACTACGTTCTGTACTGGATGATCGCCAACCGCCGCACCCGTTTCAATTTCAGCCTGGAGCGGGCGGTCGAAGTGGCGAAGGGTCTGGATAAACCGCTGGTCGTCTTAGAAGCGCTGCGCTGCGGTTACCGCTGGGCCAGCGACCGGATGCATCGTTTTGTCCTGCAGGGCATGGCGGATAACCGAGCGAACTTTGAAGAGACTGTAGCGACCTACTATTGTTATGTGGAACCTGAGGCGGGTCACGGCTCAGGACTGTTAGAAGCTCTGGCCGACAAAGCGTGCGCGATTGTTACTGATGATTTTCCCTGTTTCTTTCTGCCGCGGATGCTGGACCACGTGGCCCCGCGCTTGCCCGTCAGCCTGGAAGCCATCGATTCCAATGGACTGCTGCCGCTGCGGGCTGCCTCCCAGGTTTATCCCACGGCGTATGCATTTCGTCGCTTCCTGCACAAGGAACTGCCGCCCCACCTGCTGGAGATGCCTAAGACGAATCCCCTGGCGCGTATTAAACTGCCCGAACTGAAATCGCTGCCCAAAGAGATTATCGACCGCTGGCCGATGGCGACCGATGAAATGCTGACGGCCACACCTGAAGTGCTGGCGGACCTGCCCCTCGATCATGGTGTTGGACCAGCATCCTTTGACGGCGGGGAGGAAGAAGCACTCAAAGCGCTGCGACGTTTCTTTGATACCCGCTTCGAACGCTACGCCGACGAACGGAATCTGCCTGAAGAAGAAGTCACCAGCGGGCTCTCCCCTTACCTGCACTTCGGTCACATCTCGGTGCACGATGTGTTTGATTCCATCGCCCGCCGGGAAGAGTGGTCGGTCGAAAAGGTGATGGATCAGAAGCCGACCGGTAAACGAGCCGGGTGGTGGCAGATGAGTGAGACGGCGGAAGGTTTTCTGGACGAACTGATCACCTGGCGGGAGCTGGGTTACAACATGTGCTGGCAGCGGGATGACTACGACCAGTACTCTTCCCTCCCCGACTGGGCGCAGACTACGCTCGACGAGCACGCGTCCGATCCGCGCGAATATACTTACTCGCTGGAAGAGTTCGAACAGGCGAAAACACACGATCCCCTCTGGAACGCAGCGCAGACGCAACTGGTGACCGAAGGCCGTCTGCATAATTACATGCGGATGCTGTGGGGCAAGAAAATCCTGCACTGGTCGGACTCTCCGCAGGACGCGCTCGAGATCATGATCGAACTCAACAACAAGTATGCGGTCGACGGGCGAAATCCGAATTCGTATTCCGGCATCTTCTGGTGTCTGGGCCGTTACGATCGTGCCTGGGGTCCCGAGCGGGAGATCTTTGGTAAGATCCGTTACATGACCAGTCAAAACACGGCCCGCAAATTCAGCGTCGATGGCTACCTGGAACGCTACGGTAATCAAAAACGCCAGGGTGCGTTATTCGATTGAAGTTTACAGCTGCCCTGCACTACACTGACTCCCTGTCAGCCTAATCAATCACTTTTGTCAGTGCGCAAGACCAGGGAGCCCGGTTGTGGCCAGAGATCTTTTTCAGGGAACGGTACCTTATTACGTGCGTTATCGCGTGCCCTACCCCGAGGAACTGCTTACCCGGATCCGGGACCGGGCTGCGATTTCGGGAGAAGATTGCCTGCTGGACCTGGGCAGCGGCACCGGTGAGATCGCATTACGGCTGGCGCCTCACTTTCGCGAAGTGACAGCCGTCGAACCCGATCCTGCGATGCGGTCTGCGGGACTGACGAAGATGCGGGAACAGCAGATCGATAATGTCAGCTGGCGTTCCGAAACCGCGGAAGCCTTTTCTGCGGACGAGAAAACATTTGAGCTGGTAACGATCGGCGCAGCCTTCCACTGGATGGATCGCGGATTGATGGCACGACGGATCCGAGGCTGGCTGCGTCCTGAACAGCCGCTGGTGATCCTGGGATACACGAGCATCTGGAGCGGGACTACGGACTGGCTCCCACTGGTGCGGGAAGTTCTGCAGCGCTGCCTGGGAGCAAAACGGCGTGCGGGTTCGGGCAACTTCCCCGAACTCTCCCAGCCTCACGAACAGGTCCTGCAGGAAGCGGGCTACCAGATCGAGGAACTCAAGACCCGGATCACACAACAGTGGACGCTGGAGACACTGATTGGCAATCTCTATTCAACGTCCTTCGCCTCCCCGGCCGTCCTGGGAGAAAAGCGGAGTGCCTTCGAAGCCGACCTGAGGCAGACACTACTCGACTTTGACTCCCGCGGCACGTATTCCGAAGAGATGACCTTCTATGCCCTGCTGGCATGGCCGGAGTAGTGCTTACCGCTGACGGAAGCCGTGGTAGAGGTTGAGCAGACGAAAGTCTTCCTGTTGCCGGATTCGAGCGGCGCTCAGTTCTTCGGCCTTGGAAAGCAGGAGTGCTCCGCCTGTTTCAAGGATGTGGCGCGGATTCTGCTTTTGTTGTTCGGCCATCGCCTGAGCGGCTCTTTCCATTACCAGTTGATGGTCCCACTCGCGCAATAACCGGTAATACTCGTCTGAATTTGAAGACGGATCTAAGGGAAGAAACGGGGCGGCCTGTGTGTGAAAATAAAAGTGGTTTGTCTGCGCCTGTTTCGGTGCTGCCTTGTCTGGTTCCCAAACGGAGACCAGCGGCTCGACTAAGGCAGCAGGAGTGGCAAGCTCGATGGTTCGGAGTTCGTAAATACTTCCCTGCTTTTCGGTTGCAGAGACGAGAGAACAGGTCAGTCCCCAGATGACGACGGTGAATAACAGCTGACGCATGGCAGGCCCCCTTTCCGGCTCGATAAGTGAACGCGTTCCTTCAGTCGTGGTTCTTATCAGAACGAAGCCCATGTGTCGAGGCCTTTTGTCCAGTGCTGCTCAGTAAACAGGCCAGATGCCGGGGGTGGCGAGTTCGAGCACGTGGTCGTCGGGATCGCGGAAGTAGAGACTTTCGCCGCCGCGGGGCCAGCTCATGCGGCTGATAATTTCCACGCCTGCAGAGACGAGGCGTTCTTCCCATTTGGCGAGGTCGTCCCGTTCGATGGCGAAGGCGAAGTGGACCGGGCCATCGCCGTCGTGGGGTGGAATCACGCCCCCTTCGAGATGGGCTGCGGTATGCGTGGCGCCCCGTTTGAAGATCAGAAACACGCTACGGTCGCCGGCGTTCATGGCGCAGAACCGCTGGTCCTCCGCCATGATTTCGAATTCGAACAACTGCCGATAAAAGTCGACTGCGGTCTGCAGGTCATCTACGTAAATCGACGTCTCCAGTACGCCATGCACTTTCACTCTGGTCTCTCCTCTCAGGCTGCCTGACTCTGTGCTTCCGCTTCATAACGCAGGATATCACCGGGCTGACACTCCAGGTATTCACAGATCTTTTCCAGCGTCGCGAAGCGAATCCCTTTGACTTTCCCCGACTTGAGCAGCGATAGATTCTGCTCGGTGATCCCCACGTGTTTTGCCAGATCACGTGAGGTGACTTTGCGTCGGGCCAGCATGACATCCAGTGTTATACAAATTCGCATCGATTCCTGCTTCGCTCGCTAAAACTCGTGTTAAGCTCTGGTTCTACTATAGCTGAATTCCCGGCGGGTCACCAGACGTCTAAATGATCTGGGCGTGTTCTTCCGCGATCAGGCTGGCCCGCTTTAACAGATTTGCCAGCAGAAAGATCAGTGCTCCGACTCCCGCCAGGATGAACTGATTCGAACCGATGCTGATCGCCAGCATTTTCTGTCCGGGCGGATTATGCATCGTCAATACCACACTGAGCGCCGCTCCGCAGATGGGAGATAACAAAGCAGAGCCCATCAGCCCCAGGGCAAAACGTTTCAGCAGCCGACTGTTTTGTGTGCCCAGATAATCTTCGGCACAACAGGCTTTGAGAAAACGACGTAGCGAAATCAGCCCCCAGTACGTGGGTGCGATCAGCAGGGCTGAGAGTAAAACCATGCCCACTTTAGTTGATACCGGCAGCGGAAAGGGAATGGCCTGGACAGGAATCCTGCCATTCTGTTTCGCGATCAGGTCGGCACAAAACCAGACCCAGATTAAAAATGCGGGCATCACCCAGAGGGACAAAGCACACAGATAATACAGAATACGGCAAATGACACTGGTACGATCTTTACGAGCCATCTCAGGAATCCTTTCCAAAGGGTTTGTTGTTGAACGGCGAATTTTTATCGTTTTACGATAAACAGCACAACCCCGGTTTTTGAGAATTTAAGTCGCTTCTGTTTACTGCCGATCTCAACTCCCCTGCGACAGCCAGCCTCCCGGCTGAGGTGTCGCGGTGGACTGCGTATCGCGATACCAGGCTTTGAGCTGCTTGAGCATTTTCGCTGCCTGAGCGGGTTCGGTTGACTGCAGGTCTTCTTTCTCGCCCGGATCGCGGTCGAGGCGATAGAGTTCAACCTTTTCATTTTCGAAGGTGCCCGGTTTTGCGCGGGGATGCTGCACGACCAGTTTCCAGGGACCGTCCCGCATCGCTTCTGCGCGTCCGCCCCGATTCGAAAGTGAGGCCCAGAACAGCGGACGTGACGGGAGCGATTTCTGTTCAAATAGAACCGGAGAGAGATCGACGCCATCCAGGGGACGCTCCTGAGGTGGAGTCACCTGGGCGATTCCCAGCAGGGTCGGCATGACATCAATGCTGATCGCGGGGAAATCCGAGACGGTGCCCGCCTCAATCTTACCAGGCCACCAGGCGATGGCAGGCACGCGATGTCCGCCTTCATAAACCGAACCTTTGGCGCCCCGCAGCGCGGGACTGCCACTCGGGAAATCACGCGAGGGACCATTGTCCGAGAAGAACAGCACGAACGTATTTTTATCGAGTCCCGATTTCACGAGGAACTCACGAATCTGCCCTACGCCTTCATCGACGGGGAGCGTCATCCCTTTGAACTTCTCGATGCGTTCCCCTTCATGGGCCGGCTTCCAGCGTTTCCAGCCTTCGGCTTCGGTACGCCGAACCGGATCGCCGGGGACCTGTACCGGGTTGTGAATGGCTTCATGCGCCAGGTAGAGGCAGAAGGGACGGTCCTGGTTTTCCTTGATGAACTGCAGGGCGTACTGGTTGATCAGGTGCGTCGAGTAGCCGGGTTCTTCGGTCTCCTGGCGTCCGTGCCACCAGTCGTGTTTGACGTGGTCTCCTACATGACTGATGAAATCGATATTGCCGCTGTGATAACCGACGAAGGTATCGAACCCGTGATTGTCAGGATGATACTCAGCGGAATTGTGCGGGTAGCCCTGGTGCCATTTTCCGATCAGGCCGGTCTGGTACCCCGCCTGTTTCAACAGTTCGGCGAAGGTGTTTTCGCTGCGTTTCAAACCTTTTAGATGCTCGGGATGATCGCTGACCGGATGGATGACCGCTTCAATGCCAGCCCGCTGCTGATAGCGACCGGTGAGCAGACCGGCCCGCGTGGGCGAACAGACGGTGCCCGAAGAATGAAAGTCGGTCAGTTTCAGACCTTCCTTAGCCAGCCGATCGATCTCGGGAGTTTTAAAGTAGGGATTGCCGAAACAGCTGACTCCCGCGTAGCCCATATCGTCGACCATGATCACGATCAGATTAGGGCGATCTCCCGGCGTCCGCGGGGCCGCGGCTGTGGTGCTTCGTGGAACAGACTGGGAGAGACAGAGCGTCAACAGGCACAGACATAAGCTACGCATCCCGGAATTGAGCACGATTCGATTCCTCTTTGATTACAGGTAGAAACGGGAAGATCAGGCGGGTCGTGTATCGATTATAACAGACCCGAGAGGAAAAGCACGGTTGCACTCCCAGACCCTGCTATGACAGTCTGACCGGCGTGCTTTGAATTCTGAATTTTCTGCTTGCGTTCCTGTAAACAATTCCGGAATATTGTACTTCAGATCAGTCGATCCAATTTCATTTCTTCTCATTCTGGATCTCTTAGCTGGCGGGACCAAACCATGATTCAATTCCAGTGTGAACACTGTTTTCAGGATTATAAAGTCCGCGATGACCGTGCGGGGCAGACTCTCAAGTGTAAATCCTGTGGAGAGCGGATGCAGGTCCCTGCAGGCGATGATGACCTGCTGGACGATTTCTACGAAGACGACGAGGAAGTCTACGAGAGCTCGGCGAGGCCGGCACGTAAAAAGACGTCATCCAAAGGGGGCAAACAGAAAAAGCAGTCAGGGAACAGCGCCAATTCGCCGGTGACCCTGATTGCTGGTATTGTGGCCTTCGTGGTGATGTTCTTTGTCTCTTATACACTGGTCCGTTCCCTGATGGGAGGGGGAGAACCGGAAGAGATCGCACAGCCGCACCAGGAACTGGCTCCCGCTGGAGTGACACCAGCGCCCGCTCCCGCGCCTGTTGAGGAAAAAGCCGAGTCAGAACCACCGGCGAAACCGATGGAGATCGCGAACACCAAGCCGGTGAGCGGTCAACCGGCGGCGAAGAAAGCGACGCCGGCTCCCACGAAACCGAAACCCCAGCCGGAACCGGAGCAGAAGTGGACCTCCCTCGTCGATCCGCCGCTGGTGACCGCGGACTGGCCGGAATCGTCACGCTTGAAAATTGACCTGAAGAATGCGGAAGAGAAACTGGTGGTGCCCAGCGGGTCCGGCCCGGTGGTTGCCGTGCAGTATAAGAACCGCAGTCTCTATCACTTTGACATCTGGAACCTGGCGACGGAGAAGAAAATCGGTGAGATCTCGATCACGCCTCCCCAGGAATGGATGATCCTGACGCCCAAATTCAAACTGAGTGCAGACGGGAAATATCTGCTGCTGAATATTACCGAACGCACATCGAAAATCCCCAAGCTGGTCTGCTGGGATACCACGACCGGAAAAATCGTTTCCGAATGGCAGGTTGATGCGCCCGGCAGCGTGGTCTCTTTATATGAAATCTGCGGGAACAACGGCGCGTTCGTGCAGTTGATCCGCAAAGACGGGGGCAAGTACAAAACGATTCTCAAACGCTGGGACCTGCAGACCGGAAAGCTCGAACAGGAAAGCGAGATCAAATCCAGCGAGTTCGCGAGCCACAGTTACCTGGTCAGCCCGGGGGGCAACTACCTGGCGACCAACACGAGTAACAAAGTTTTCTTCTACGACCTGCGTACGCTGAAACTGCTCTATCTCATGGAGCTGGATGGTCACCTGGATCCCCGTGCGAAATATTATTCGCTGCAGGCTCTGGATTTTTCGCGGGACGGGAAACAACTGGGGATGCTGGTCACCGAATCGGGAAAAACCGAGATCTGGCTGGTGAACCTGGAAGATGGCAAGCCGGAACGGGCGTTCGAAATAGCTGGCAACCTGAGCGATCAGTTCAGTCAGCCTTCCTACGAAGGGAACAAGCTGGAACTGACCCCCTCCGGCAGAAGTTTTCTGCTCTACGGTGCCCTGCTCGTCGATCGCGAGAGCCGGCGGAGTGTGTGGGTCCTCGAACCGCCGCCGAACGTGATTATCCGCCGCCCCCTCTACCTGACTCCCCATTACCTGTTTGCGAACACCGACAGTGCGCTGACCGATGACAAGGGACGTTTGCGACTTAACCGTAAGCCTCAACTGGTGACGGTACCTCTGCCGGAGAAACAGATCACGGATGGTCTGGCTGCTTATCAGAGCGAATCGGATGCGATTCTGAGGACCGGTTCGAAAGTCAGTATCAATGTCAACGTGGTGAATATCAAATTCGGCAAGGAGGACGAAGTCAAAGAAGTTCTGCAGGAAGTACTCAAGGATCGCCTGGAAGCAGATGGTTTTGAAGTGGCGGAAGACCAGCCGCTGATCTTCCAGATGGAGTACCAGGAACAGGCGGGTAACAAGCTGCAGATGTCGAAACGGGGTCGGCCCTCACCCGGCAATCCGTTGGGCCGCACTCCCACCGGGGAAACACTGCAATCGACGGCAGCCGCGTTTAAGCTGTCGTGGGTGCAGAAGTCTCCCAAGCGCACGCTCTGGACGAAACAGGTGCTGGTCAATCCCCGCTTTCTGATTCTCCGCAATGCCACCGAACAGGAGGCCCGCGAGCAGATGTTTGAGGGACTGCAGAACCGGTTGATGGGAGAACTGATCCCCTACTTCATCCCGAAAGAAAAAGGACTCTCGATGCTGCCCGGCGAGACACAACTGCCGGAGTAATTTTCGCTTTCCGACTCATTGTGTTTCATCCATCACGGTTCAACCGAGACTTCTCTCGAAAGCGGTATTGAACTGCGCGTGATACTCGGATTACAATACAGGACATGCACGTCCATTAATAAAATGGTGCACTGAATTAGTCTCTGTATTCAATTGAAGGATGAATCCATGCGTAAACTGGTATACGGCTTGATTTGTGGTCTGTTCATCATGGGACTCGGTACCGATGCGGAAGAAATCCAGACAGCGCGTGCCGACGATGCGGACAAATGCGAAAGCAAGCCGGGCGATGAAAAGGATCTGGAAGGTGAGAAGCGACTCAGCAAGTTCATGCACGAAAAACTGACCAGCTCGCAACTCGTACTCGAAGGACTGATGATCGAGGATTACGAGAAGATGCAGAAGGGGGCCAAGCGCATGATCGAGATGAGCAACGCCACCGAATGGCAGGTGGTCGAGGGGCCCATCTTTGCCCGTCAGAGTGAAGAGTTTCGTTCCGCCGCCAAGCAGGTGATTAAATTCGCCAAAGAGAAAAACATCGACGGTGCCTCACTCAGTTATCTGCATCTGACGATGACCTGCATTAACTGCCATAAGAAGGTCAACAAAGTGCTGATTTCGCAGCGATAAGCTTTCACAATACTTAAAAAACAACGGGACCTGTGAAGCGAATTCACAGGTCCCGTCAGATCAATGCAAGTGATCCTCACAGTGCTACTTTTCAGTAGACGCTGTCTTCTCGGATGGTTTCGCGGGGGTGATACGAATCACGCGTCCCGCAACGTGTTCATCGCCGTCCATCTCAACCGTGCGGATCCGCAGCAGATGCGTACCCGGCTTCAGACCATCGGGCAGCTTGGCCTGCCAGAGATGGGTTGAATTCTTGGCCTTGGGGAGATTGCGATAAGATTTCTCTTCGACGCCGTTCTCCGTTTCGGACAGCTTCTTGAAGCTGGGATCGACGGCGACAATCCGCTCCATGGGAGCCCAACTGCCGGACTCGCCAATCTGCATTTCCACCTTCGATTTTTCCGAACCGTTAAACACGTTGACCATCACGTTGGTTTCCGCGACCTTGTCAACTGTGACCGCTTCGGGGGCGATGATATTCATCTGGTATTTCGCAGCACGACCGGCGGCTCGAAAGTCCAGGTTATATTCTTTGCCGTCAAAGGTAATGATGGAATAACCGTTGGGAGCACCGTCGGCCATCATCGTATGCGGAATACCCCGTTCATCCGGCGCACCGGACCACCAGCTGCCGCTGACGGTCACGTTGATGATGTGATGGTGCGGCTTGGCGCCCCGCCAGCCATCTTCTTTAGTGATGAAGCGGTGTTCGTGATGATGGGTGTGTCCGGAAATGGACATACAGAAGGGGCGTTTTTCGATCAGGCGATACAGGTCCTGGCGATCTTCCACGCCGACTAGCGGGATGTGCATCATCAGTACGACCAGCTGATCTTCGGGGATCTGCTGCAGATCGTTCTTAACGAATTCAATCTGCTCTTTGCCGAGACCGCCCTGGTATTTGCCTTTTTTCTTTTTGTTCTTTTTTGACTCTTCGGTGACAATCCACTCGATGTCGTCCAGCACAATGAAATGCACGGTGCCGTAATCAAAGGAGTAATAAGAGGGACCGAAGGCCCGCTCGAAGGTTTCATCGCTCAACTTATCGTTGGGGGCATCGTAGTTGATGTCGTGGTTGCCGATCACGTTGTACCAGGGAATTCCCAGGAGAGCGATGCCCCGTGCCTGCGATTCAAATAGCGACAGATCGTCAAACAGAATGTCACCCAGCGTAACGCCGAACGATGCGTCGGTGCCGACGAGGTCTTCGATTACATCATGGGCGATGTAGTCGATCTCTTTCTGATCACGTGGCTGTGGATCACCGAAAAAGAGGGCGCGGAACTGGTTGGGCTCTTTTTGCGGATAGAGGGGAAAGTCGACCGATTCCGGCAGTGGTCCGGTCGGGGCGACGCCGGCGAAGTGAGACTTGGGTGATCCCTTGGGCTTGTGGATGTAATAGAACTCGGGTGTGAGATTCTTGCTCAGCGGTGTCCGCCAGTTGCGGGGTTTGATGACGAACAGAATGGTGTCATCGGTAACGGGCAGTTCATACTTTCCGTTTTCATCGGTGCGAACTACCTTGACGCCATTTGAGACGGCAACGCCCGGCAGCGTTTTCTCGCCAGCATCGAACTTCCGATTCTGGTTGGCATCATGAAATACGTATCCGGTGGCAGTTTTACCTGACGATTCCGCCCGGCTCAGCCCCTGCTGGGTCAGCAGGAACATTCCTGCCAGCAGCATGGTAGTCAGTGTGAAGCGACGCATTGAAATATCCTTGTGAAGAATCCCGTAATCTAATCAATATTTAGTAATATGTTACGTCCTCGAGGGACGAGACAAAACCCACAACCCCGTTTTTTCAGCAGAGTTCCGGCGGACTATACAAACAGCACGTAATCAAACAAAACAACCGGAGGATGCGATGGGCGTCAGATCCTCCGGTTGTGAACAGTCAGTAAAACAGAGTCAGTTTATTACCAGCCTGTCTTAGAAGTTATCAATTACTTCCCGGTTGGCGCGGGTGCCCAGGGCCTGGTAGATGGTCTGACTGATATTCTCCGAAATGAATCGGCAGGAACCGTCGGCCAGTCCGACCTGAACGCCCCCGGTATGCTGGCTGCGGGCGGCGGCGATCTGGGTTCCGTCGTTCGCTTCCGTACAGGGCAATTCGGCAGTGTTGGAGCACTTGGGCAGAATGTCTGCCACAGTGCTGTTCGGGTTACGGCCGGTACTGAAGGCGGAGCCCCCCATGCCGGAATAGACCCAGGCACCACGGGCATCGGAGGTATTATCGTTGAGGTAGTTCAGTTCCCCGGTCAGCAGGGTGTTACTGGTACCATCCTTGATGTCTCGGATGCTGATCGAAGAGTTGATCGTAAAGATGCCGCCATGAGTATTGGTGTAGGATTCGGTCAGATTGCCGTTTCCGTAGTTGGCAGCGTAGTTACCGCGGGACATGTGCTCCAGCGAACGGAACGCGACATTGCTGCGACGATCCCAGGGATGACTGGGGCAACGGTAAGCCGCAGGAGCATAATGGCCGAAAATATTATTCATGTAATCCAGGGGATCGCGACCGTTCAACACGGGCGCGGCATTATCCCAGAGCGAGCTCTGTTCCATTTGTGGCAGGATGTAAACCAGCCAGTTACCACCCAGGCTGTGCTGATCGGTACATTCCTGGAGACCGGTCAGGTTGGTGGGGGGAGTACCGCCACACAGACCAATGACACCACCAGGAGGGAAGACACCATGTGTGTCGTGGTAGTTCTGCAGGGCCAGGCCCAGCTGTTTGAGATTGTTTTTACATTGACTGCGGCGGGCAGCTTCGCGGGCCTGCTGCACTGCGGGCAACAGCAGCGCGATCAGAATAGCGATGATCGCGATGACCACGAGCAGTTCGATCAGAGTAAAACCACGACGGTTTTTTCCGGTGACGGACTCGGACGAAATCAGACGTAACATCTTCTTCTCCTTGATATGTAAATGAAAACTATAAGACAGACAGGCGGAGTAAATCGTGATGAATCGTCTTGCCTGCAGGGACGATTAAGGGTCGGTGTATTCCGGTGTCGGTGTGGAATCGCCGGGAACACCTTCTTCGGGTTCTCCTGAGCAACCGGTAATGGACAGAGTCAGACAGAATACACAGCACAACAGCAGGTAGTATTTTTTCATGAGAATCAGCTCCTCTCATTCAGGAAACAACAGCTCAGCCGAAGAATGGGTTCAAACGCGCCATTCTCCGGCTGGCTCGTATAACAGCATTAAATCTGATAACCGCTTAGAAATTATCAATCACTTCCCGGTTGGCACGGGTTCCCAGAGCCTGGTAGATGGCCTGGCTGATATTTTCCGAGATGAACCGGCAGGAACCGTCGGCCAGTCCGACCTGGACGCCCCCGGTATGATGACTGCGGGAAGCCGCAATCTGGGTTCCGTCGTTTCCGGCGGTACAAGGCAGCTCGGTAGTGGTGCTACAGCTGGCCAGAATGTCGGCGGTTGTTGAATTGGGGTTCCGACCTGTACTGAAAGCGGAACCACCCATGCCGGAATAAACCCAGGCACCGCGGGCATCGGAGGTATTATCGTTGTTGTACATGAGCTCGCCGGTCAGCAGCGTATTGCTGGTACCATCTTTGATGTCCCGAATTCCGACTGCAGAGTTGATGGTAAAGACACCAGCATGGGTATTCGTGTAAGACTCTGTCAGGTTGCCGGAACCGTAGTTGGCAGCGTAGTTGCCGCGTGACATGTGCTCCAGAGCACGAAACGCGACGTTTGAACGACGGTCCCAGGGATGGCTCGGGCAGCGATAGGCTGCAGGTGCGTAGTGACCGAAAACGTTATTCATCGCGTCCAGGGGGTTTTTGTCTCCACTCAAAATCGGAGCTGCTTTTTCCCACAGTGAACTCTGTTCCATCTGGGGCAGGATATACAGCAACCAGTTGCCGCCCAGGCTCAAACCACTGCATTCCTGGCTGCCGGAAATGTTAGTCGGAGGATTTCCGGCACAGGTTCCAATCACGCCACCGGGAGGGAAGACGCCGTGCGTATCGTGATAGTTCTGCAATGCCAGTCCCAACTGCTTGAGATTGTTTTTGCACTGGCTGCGACGTGCGGCTTCACGAGCCTGCTGCACAGCGGGTAAGAGTAACGCAATCAGAATGGCGATAATCGCAATTACCACCAGCAACTCGATCAAAGTAAAACCACGACGATGTACTGCAACGGCAGTACGCGCGCCGGCAGGGCGCGAAAAGCGAAGAAGCATCAAAGCAACTCCCAAAAAACGAAGAGAAAAACAGATTGACTTGGCGTTTCAAGGCACTTTGATGCCGAGGATGGTCTTGACTGACCGTTTTGTCGGAAGGATAGGCAGGAAGGATGCTCCGCTACTCCGAAGTTGCGGGAATCCTACAAGGTGTTTATTAAGATTGAATGTCGAATAAATGAAATGTCGTTTCTAATCCGCCGGTGTGTTCTCATGCATACCATTCTTTTTTAAAAAAATTGTCTGATTGCCAAAGAAAGTCTGTAACACGTGCCAGAATCATCGTGTGAGCGGCGGTCTCAGTCTGGGCGGTGTAAAACCGGGCCCGGGATTGACGCGGCACAATGGTTGTCTCATAGTAAATAGAAACACTTTCCGCTCTGAACTCCTTTGCAAGAGCACCTCGACACCAGAAACACTCAGGAACCGACACCATGCTGCAGTCTTGCCGTTTCTCAATCCCCTCTTTTTTAAATTGTTCGCTCTGGCTGGCAGTCATCTCTCTCGTCTTCAGTAACAGCCTTGATACACAGCGTGCGCACGCCGCCGATTCTGTGCGTGTACTCTGTTACAACATTCATTACGGACAGGGAACTGACGGCAAATACGATGTAGCCCGGCTGGCGAAGGTGATTGCACAGACTAAGCCGGACCTGGTTGCCCTGCAGGAAGTCGATGTGGGTGTGAAACGATCCAGCCGCGTTCACGAAGCGCAGCGTCTGTCGGAAATGACGGGACTCGAAGTTCGCTTCGGACCGACGCAGCATTACGAAGGAGGGCTGTTTGGGAATGCAGTGCTGACCCGGCTGCCCATTCTGGATGTGATGATTCAGCCACTCCCCTACACCGAAAGTACGCCCGAACGGGTGACTTATCCACGCGGTGCAATCGTGGTGACCGTGAAGGGTCCCGATGGGAAGCCACTGCGATTCATCAGTACGCACTTTCAACATAATGTGCCTGAGGATCGGGTCGCGGAAGCCAAAGCCATCAATCAGTATTTCGCGTCTGAGTCTGAAGTCCCCACGATCCTGGCGGGAGACATGAATGCCCGCCCGGAAGAAGAACCGATTCAGGTACTGCTCAAACGCTGGACCAACGCCATCGATAAAGACGCGACGCCAACCGCGCCTGCGACGAAGCCCCGCTCCCGGATTGATTACATCTTTTATCGACCGGCGGCCCGGTTTGAAGTCAGCGAAACCAAAGTCATCAATGAACCGCTGGCCTCGGATCACCGTCCGGTGTTTGCCATCCTGAAACTCACACAGGAGTAACCCGATGCGAAACTGTCTTTTCTGGATGTGCCTTATCGCACTGCTGCTCACGAGTGTCACTCAGAGTGTGCGCGGCGCAGAACAGCAGGCGACGCCGGTGAGTTCGATCCGCGTACAGCCCGGTTTTCAGGTGGAACTGCTGCGTTCGGCGCAGGCAGGAGAAAGCTCCTGGATCAGCATGACCTTCGATGATCGGGGACGCGTGATCCTGGGACTGGACGATGTCGGCCTGGGTCGGCTCACTCTTAAAGACAAGACCGGTAAGGTCACATTCGAAAAAATCG
This sequence comes from Gimesia chilikensis, assembly GCF_007744075.1. NCBI lineage: Bacteria > Pseudomonadati > Planctomycetota > Planctomycetia > Planctomycetales > Planctomycetaceae > Gimesia > Gimesia chilikensis. The sequence continues at coordinate 6,144,235 of NZ_CP036266.1, forward strand.
ACGACAAGTTAAAACACTGTCGCGGCGTATTGTATGCCCACGACAGTCTGTATATCAGTGAGACGAACGGCGAGGGGCTGCATCGATTCCAGGATACGAATGGCGACGGTCAGTTCGATCAGCGGCAGTTGCTGAAACCACTGGATTACCGCAGCCGGTTCGGTCATGGCAGTAATCAGATCGTACTTGGCCCCGACAAAAACATCTATCTGGTCGTCGGCAACGATGTGTCGTTTCCTGAGGGAGTCTCCCCCCAGTCTCCCTATCGCGATCCGCAGAACGATCAGTTGCTGCCTAACCCGCACGACGCCGGCCAGGATGATCGCGTCGGCTACATTCTCAAGACCGACCCGGCTGGGAAAACCTGGGAGATTCTCGCGGGGGGATTTCGGAACCAGGTCGACATCGCCTTTAACCCCGAAGGAGAGATGTTTACTTACGACGCCGACATGGAATGGGATATCGGCCAACCCTGGTATCGCCCGACCCGCATCAATCATATTATTCCCGGCGGTGAGTATGGCTGGCGGTGGGGAACCGGTAAATGGCCCGAGTATTATGCAGACAGTCTGCCCAGTACGCTCAATACGGGGCTGGGTTCTCCGACCGGGATGGTCTTCGGCACCGAGAGTCACTTTCCGACCCGCTTCAAAAACGCCATGTATATCGCTGACTGGCAGAATGGACGCATTCTGCTCGTGGATCTGATTCCTGCGGGAGCCAGCTATCAGTGCCAGTATGAAGTCTTTCTGGAAGGGGGACCGCTGAATGTGTGTGACATGCAGTTCGGGCCCGATGGTGCGCTGTATTTCATCACCGGTGGTCGCGGCTCACAATCGGGCCTGTATCGCGTGACGCCACGAGCCGACCAGAGTCCGACTTCCCAGGCGCCCGAGATCAGTGTGCAGGACCGTCAGCAGGGAGAAGCCGCCCGGCAGTTGAGGCGGAACCTCGAACCATATCTCAACTCCTCAGTACCTGAGATCGACGTGCTCTGGACGCCTCTGAGCAGCGATGACCGCTGGCTACGGTTCACCGCCCGCAAGGCACTGGAACATCAGGATGTCTCCCGCTGGCGTGAACGGGCACTTTCAGAAACAGCGCCGGTCGCAGCGATCGAGGCGTTGATTGCCCTGTGCCATCAGGGAACCCCTCAAGATCGAGACGCGGTCCTGACAGCGTTAAATCGGATCGAGACCAGCGCGCTATCGCAGGAACAGTTACTGGCGTTGCTCCGCGCGTATGAACTCTGTTGTATTCGACTCGGCAAACCGATGTCAGCCCAGGCTGCGACAATCAGGGCGCGACTGCGGCCCCTGTTTCCGCATGCGACCAGCAGCGCGAATCACATGCTGTGCGAACTGCTGGTCTATCTGAACGATGATTCTGTCGTTCCCCGAGCCATGACGCTGCTCGCAGATACGTCGCCCCAGGAAGATCAGATCCGCACCGCCCGCGCCTTGACTCAGGCGTCCCAAGGCTGGACTCCGAAAACTCAGCGTCAGTTCCTCGCCTGGCTGGGAACAGCCCGCCACTTTACGGGAGGCAAGCAACTGACCGAACGGCTCCGCGATATTCGTGTCGACTTCCTGAAGTTACTCAGCGACAAACAACAGCAGGAGTTCAGCCAGGAGATCGCTGCCCTCGATAAACCGCTGGAAGTGGAAGAAGTGGTTCCCGCGCGGCCGGTGGTGAAAGACTGGCAACTGACCGACCTCGAACCGCACCTGCCCGCGGTGACACAGAACCGTTCCTTCAAAAATGCGCGACAGGCGTTGCTGGCGGCAAACTGCCTCAAGTGTCATCGGATCGGCTCTACGGGAGCGCAGATCGGTCCGGATCTCTCGAATGTCGGCAAACGCTTTGACAGCCGGGCGATTCTGGAATCGATTATTGAACCGTCCAAAGTGATGGATCCGAAATACCTTTATACTGTCTACGTCCTCAGCAGCGGGAAGATCGTGACCGGCAGGCCCGTGGGAGTCAGTAAGACCACCATCACGGTTGAAACCGATCCGATTCGTCAGACCACGGTGCCGGTGCTTCGCGAGGAAATCGAGGAAGCCGTGCTTTCGAAGACGTCGCCGATGCCTGCCAGCCTGATCAATGTGCTCACGCAGGAAGACATTCTGGATCTGCTGGCTTATCTCAAAGCAGGCGGCGATCCCGGGGCTGCTGCGTTTCAGCAATCGAATTGAGTGAATTCAGAAAGGACCATCGCATGCCTGTGCTCAAGACATTGCTGATCCTGATCTGCAGCACGCTCAGCGTCGCGGCTGCGGAGCCGGTCAATCTCAACAGTCTCCCCTCTGACCTGTCGGTGCCTGAGGTCACGCGGGGCAGACCTGCTCCCGGCCAGCGGGTCTGGCAGACGAATCAGGGGTTTGAAAAAACCGAAATCGCTCATGCACTGTATCTGCCCACTGACTGGCGACCCGGGAAGAGGTATCCCGTCATTATGGAATACCCGGGCAACGGCGGTTATCGTAATGCCCTGAATGACGTCAGTCGAGGCCGAGTGCAGGACTGCAAACTGGGTTATGGTTTGTCCGGCGGTGTCGGTATGATCTGGGTCAGTCTCCCCTTCGTTGATCCGAAAACGGGTCAGCATGCCGTCAAATGGTGGGGCGATCCGGACGCGACGGCCGACTATTGCAAACAGACCGTGGCCCGCATCTGCAGGGAATATGGCGGCGACGCGGACAATGTCATCCTCACCGGCTTTTCGCGGGGTGCCATCGCCTGTAATTACATCGGGCTACGAGACGCGGAGATCGCCAAACTCTGGAAAGCGATGCTGCCCCACAGTCATTACGACGGCGTGCGCAAGTGGAATTACCCCGACAGTGACGCCGCGTCTGCCCGCCAGCGACTGGTGCGGCTCGGAACGCGTCCCCAGTTCATCAGCCATGAAAAGAGTACGCAGCAGACAGAAGCGTATCTTAAAGAGAGTGACATCTCGGGGCAGTTCACGTTTATGGCACTTCCCTACCCCAATCATTCCGATGAATGGGTGTTAAAAGATATTCCCCAGCGGAGCCGGGCGCGTGAATGGCTCCAGAACATTGTACAACCAACGGCAACCGACTGAATCCTTCCCCGAAACGAGGCACTCCCATGCACCGCATTGCTCTCTGGATGCTCTGCTCTTTCTCTGGTCTGCTCCTGCAGAATGTCACTCTTCGTGCAGCGGAACCGGAGCCACAACCCCGACCGCATATCGAGATCCGCGGGATCTACGGCGGTGCGCCGACTCATCTGCTGGAGCAGAACCGCAGTCTGCCCGAACTGGGAGTGAATGCGATCTTCATGGGCTCGGGCAGTCTGACAGCTGAAAGGATCGCTCAACTGAAGCGACAGGGGGCGCAAGTCTTTGCCGAGTTCAACACGCTGCATGTCGCCGGCTATCTCAAGGAGCATCCGGATGCGGCTCCGATCGGTGTGGACGGGAAGGTCTCGCCTCCTCCGCACGGCTGGCAGGGCATCTGTCCGACTCATCCCGGTTATCGGAAATATCGGATGGAGGAATTTCGTCGCGTGCTCAAAGAGTATGAGATTGATGGCATCTGGCTCGATTATCATCACAGCCATGCCAGCTGGGAACGGGCCGAGCCGGACATGCCGGACACCTGTTTCTGTGAACGTTGCCTGAAACAGTATCAACAGGATACGAAAACCAGTCTGCCCGAGGCACCGACGGCCGAACTTTCGCAACTGCTGCTGGGAGAACAGAAGGCGAAGTGGACACAGTGGCGGTGCGACGTTTTCACCGACTGGGTCCGCGAGTTTCATTCGATCATCGAGGAGACACGACCGAAAGCACTGCTGGGCACGTTCCATTGCCCGTGGACCGACACCGAATTCAACGGGGCGCTGAAAAACAAGCTGGCCATCGATCTCAAGGCCCAGGCGCAGTACATCGATGTTTTCAGCATCATGCCGTACCATGCCCGCTTCAATCACCCCGAGGACCCGGCCTGGATTTCCCGCCAGACGGCCTGGCTGGGAAAGTACCTCGGTATCAAAGGGCAGCCTGGCGAGCGGCACAAGATCTGGCCCATCGTGCAGCTCTCGGACTGGGGCGAAGCGGTGCCCGTTAAACAGGTGCAGCCGGTCCTCGACCATGGCACGCGTCTCCCCGCGACCGGGGTGATGGTCTTCCGCTGGGGTTCTTTGCATCCCCAGACCGACAAGGTGGAGGCGATGATCGAATACTATCGCGCGATTCAGCCGTGAGCCGTGCGGGAATGTGTTTATTGACAATCCGACAGGCGCGGTCTATAACCAACGCGAACTGAAATCACCTGCAGATAGACGGATTGCGACCATGCTGACAGTACTTTCCCCAGCCAAATCACTGAACCTGGATCCCCAGAAACAGACGACCAAATACTCGGCTCCCGAATTCCTCGAGGAAGCCGAAACACTCGTCAATAAACTGAAGCGGATGTCGCGGAAAGCGCTGGGCGAACTGATGAGCATCAGTGACGATCTGTCCGAATTGAACCATGGTCGGTTCAATGAATGGTCGCGTCCGTTCACGACGAAGAATGCCAAGCAGGCCGTGCTGACGTTTAACGGGGATGTTTACCAGGGCCTGAATGCCAGTCAGTTCAAAGCCCGCGACCTGGCGTATGCCCAGGATCATCTGCGAATCCTGTCCGGTCTGTATGGCGTGCTGCGTCCGCTCGATCTGATGCAGGCCTATCGGCTGGAAATGGGAACCAGTCTGAAGACACGGCAGGGGAACTCGCTGTACGATTTCTGGGGCGATAAAATCACCGAGTCACTCAAGGCGGATCTCGACCAGCAGAAACAGCGGGCCCTGGTGAATCTCGCTTCGAATGAATACTTCAAGTCGGTCAAACCCAAACAGCTGGGCTGTCCGGTGATTACGCCGGTCTTCAAGGAAATCAAGGATGGCAAATCGCGGACGATCGCCCTGTTTGCGAAGCAGGCCCGCGGTCGGATGGCGGCCTGGATGATACAGAACCGCATTGATGCCCCGGAGGATCTGACCGGTTTCAACCTGGATGGCTACGAGTACCAGCCCGATGAATCGACTGACAGCAAACTGACCTTTTCCCGCCCGCAACCACCGCCGGTCGGAAAAAAATAACTTCCACTTTCTCAGGATGAAAGCACAATGACGGAGCAGGCACTGCATCAGCAACTGGACCAGATGATTACCGGCTACTGGACGTCCCAGGCCATTTATGCAGCGGCGAAACTGGGAATCGCCGACCTGCTGGTCGACAACCCTCAGACTGCGGCCCAACTGGCGGCTGCTACCGACACGAATGCCGGCGCCCTGTATCGGGTGTTGCGTGCCCTGGCCAGCATCGGGATCTTTGAAGAAAACGAGCAGCAGGAATTCACGTTGACGCCGATGGCGGAATTTCTGCGGAGTGATGTCCCCGGTTCCAAGCGGGCGCTGGCGATGATGTCGGGGGATGAGCAGTTCCAGTGCTGGAGCGAGATCATGTACAGCGTAAAGACCGGGAAGACCTCATTTGATAAGGTCTTTGGGCAGCCGATCTTCGAATACCTGTCTCAGCATGAAGACAAAGGCCAGATTTTCGACCAGGCGATGATGGGCATTCATGGCCGGGAAACTGGAGAGATCATGCAGGCCTACGATTTCTCAGGCATTCAAACCCTGGTTGACGTGGGCGGCGGAAACGGATCGAACATTGCCCACATTCTGCAGCAGTACCCCGAGATGCAGGGTGTTCTGTTCGACCTGCCCCACGTTGTCGAACGGGCCCAGCCACATATCGAGGCAGCGGGACTGAGTGAGCGGTGCGAAATTGTGGGAGGCAACTTCTTTGAAGCGGTTCCCGGGAACGCGGATGCCTGGTTCATGCGGCACATCATTCATGACTGGGACGATGAAAAGTCGCTCACGATTCTCAAAAACTGTCACACCGCGATGCCGGCAGACGCTAAACTGCTGGTTGTGGAAAGTGTGATCCCGGCAGGTAACGAACCGTTCGCCGGCAAGTTCCTGGACCTGGTGATGCTGATGATTCCCGGTGGCAAGGAACGGACGGCCGAAGAGTATCGCAGCCTGTTCGCCGAGGCGGGCTTTGAGCTGACGCGCGTCATCCCGACAGAATCCGAGCTGAGCATTATCGAATGTGTTAAGCAATAGATCTGGAATACCGGTTGTCTGTCGGTCGATGCGATTCGTTCCGAATTGATGTGAGCTGAATTGAGGAGACGCTGAGATGACCGACGAAACCCATCCGCAACAACTGGAGCGGATGATTACCGGCTACTGTATTTCCCAGAGTATCTATGCCGCTGCCAAACTGGAAATCGCCGATCAGTTGGCCGCGGGTCCCCGGACCGCGGCACAACTGGCGGAGGCGACGCAGACCGATGCGGACTCGCTGTACCGTCTGCTCCGCGCCCTGGCCAGTGTGGGGATCTTTGCGGAAAACGAACAGGGGGCCTTCTCCCTCACGCCGCTGGCGGAACCGTTGCGGAGTGATCACCCGGAATCCAAACAGGCCTGCGCGATCATGAATGGCGAAGACCAGTTCCGGCCCTGGTGCGAAATCATTTACAGCCTGCAGACCGGGAAACCGGCTTACAACAAGATCTGGGGAACATCGGTATTTGAGTTTCTGGCCGAACACCCGGAGCAGGCGCAGATCTTTGACCGGGCGATGACCGGCATCCATGGTCGCGGGAACGATTCGATCCTGGATGCCTATGATCTCACTGATACCCGGGTTCTGGCGGATGTCGGCGGGGGCAATGGTCTGCACCTCGCTGGAATTCTGCAGGCGAACCCTCATCTGCATGGTCTGCTGTTTGATGTTCCGCATGTCGTCGAACGGGCCCAGACCCAGATCGACCAGGCCGGTTTGTCCGATCGCTGCCAGCTGGTCGGTGGTGACTTTTTCCAGTCACTGCCACAGGGACCAGATGCAATTCTTCTCCGGCACATCATTCACGACTGGAACGACGAACAATCACTCCGCATTCTCAAGAACTGTCATGCGGCCCTGCCGGACGGGGGTAAGCTGTTGATCCTGGAGAGTGTCATCCAGCCGGGCAATGCACCTTTCTGGGGGAAGTTCGTGGACCTGATCATGCTGCTGGTCACAGGGGGCAGAGAACGGACGGCCAAAGAATTCCGTCTGCTCTATGAGCGGGCCGGCTTTGAACTGACGCAGATTGTGCCGACTTCGTCCGATCTCTCGATTGTGGAAGGCGTCAAACGCTGATCGCTGCGATTGGGGGATCAGGGAAAGCGGACAGAAAGACCGGCACCGGCGAAGAAGTCGGACGCGCCTTCGCTCAGACCGACGCCCGCACTCCAGTCGAGCTGCACATTGTTATTGATCAGGAAGGTGAACCCGGCATCAAAATAGTGTTCCGTGCGGGCGGTACGGGCGCCGCTGGGAATCAGCACGAACCATTCGGTAAATGCGCTGAGTTGACTGTTCAACGTATAATTGACCGAGCAGGACTGGGCCATCTCCAGGAAGTACTTGCCGCTGGTGTCGATATCTGCATAGCCCTGCGTGGATGCAGCGACGGAGACAATCTGGTTCAGTTGCCAGGCATAGATCAGATCGACGCCCGGTTCCACATGCTGAGACGTAAAGGCCGGGCTCCCGGTCGGCACACTCATCGATGTAATCAGCGCCATTTCGGGCAGAATGCCTGCCTGAGGGGTTAAGGCAAACTGCAGTGCCAGATCCAGATCCTGTGTGCCGAAGGTGCTGTTATGGTACGTGCCGATCTGTGCTGTTTGTTGCAGGGGCGAAAAGCCGACGCGAAACTCCAGCCAGTCTGCCAGGATTCCCTGTCGCCAGAGGAACTCGCCAAAGGACTGATAGCGGACGTCCTGTCCCCCCTCGTTACTTTTCAGGTACGTGTAACCCGATTCAATCTGGGTTACGCCTTTTCCAACGGTCACCGAAGTGGAGGTGAAGTTGGGGCGATCGGTCTGCAGCGGTTTGTCCAGCTGAGGGCCGCCCGAACATTCCGGGCCCGCGTTCCACTGAAACAGGGTGCCACAACAGGGGGCAAAGTAGAGCCCCGTGACCGGCGCGACCGGCAAGGCCGCTGATTCTGTCTCGGTGAGTGCTTTGCCGAATTCACTCTGCTCGATGAGCAACGGCTCAGCTGCGGCATCACCTGCCTGTGCGCAGCAGAAATCGAGACACAGCAATATCAGGCAGGGTAAGCTGCGCAAGATTTGTGCCCTGATCGGTGTCAGACTGGTTCGCGAAATCGGCATAGAAGATTTATCGGAAAGCCTGCCTGACAGCGGTCAGGATTTCTGGAGAATCGCCGTGTGGCCCATATCTTCAGTGATGAAGGAGACACTGTGGTTGAGACTTCTCTTTCCGGGCTGACGCCGATCCGTAGGATGGTTTACCTGGAATGGGACACTGTTGGACGAAAACTGCGTGATTTTGCTGGAGAACGGCAGACGGTGGTTCTTTATTTGAACGATGCTTACCTGAATTCTTTCAAGCGGGGCTAACACCCTGCGGCTCATTTTTTTCTCTGGGAGGTCTTTCAGCATGGTTATGTATTTTGCGGAAGGGCGCGTGGGGGTCAAGCGGAGATTGTGCTCCTGGTCGGTGGTGAATGGCTCTGAATTATCAGTGAGATGCATTTCAAATGCGTTGAGTGTGCTGCGAAATGATTTGAAATTGTACGACACAGAACGCACTGGTTCGGATTGTTCCGGTGAAAAGCGGACGAAATCGACGGCGATTCAGGTGTTTCTGAATCAGTTATGGTCCGTGTTCCAGTGCACGCATCATCCGCCTCGCGCGCGAAGCAGAATTACACAAGATAGGGTTTGGCAGAAGCCGATCAAGTTCAGTTTCTTCAGTGAAAAGAACTGAACCGTTCCAGTGCTCAAAACGGAGTAGTGAATTCAACAGAAAAACGCGTTTACTCTGAATGTGAAATTTTCGGACCAAGCGCAGCCGGTGATTGACCTGTTGAAGGAGTTCCTTCAAAATCGAAAAGATCAATTCCATGTGTCTGTTTAGCCGGTGCCTGTTTAGAAAGAGAAGACAATGTTACGCCCCTGCCGACTGCTGATGATGACTGTGCTGTTGTGTCTGACTCTGTTTCACTGCGTAACGGGAGCCGAACCGCTGATTGTGGCTCACAGGGGGCTGTTGAAAGTCGCGCCGGAAAACACGCTGGCCAACTTCCGGGCCTGCCTGGAACTGCGACTCGGTTTTGAATTCGATGTGCAGCGAACCCGAGACGGCCACCTGATCTGCCTGCACGACACGACCGTCAACCGCACTACCGACGGCACCGGAAAGGTAGCGGACCTGACGCTGGCGGAGATTCAGAAGCTGGACGCAGGCAGCTGGTTTGACAGTCAGTTCACGGGCGAACGGGTGCCAACGATTGATGAAGTTCTGGAGCTGGTTTCCCGCTATCGTCAGCACGAGATTCTGGTCGCCGTCGACTTTAAAGATGCGGACGTGGAACAGGATGTGGTACGACTGGCCGAAAAACATGCAGTACTGTCAAAGCTGATCTTTATCGGTAGAACGATTCAGGAATCTGAGGTCCGCGACAATCTCAAAGCGGCTTCCCCGAAAGCGGAGACCGCAGCAGTGGCTAATAATGCGGGCGAATTCAAAGACGCGCTCGGTGCGGGTAATGCAGACTGGGTTTACCTGCGGTACCTCGCACCGGCCAGTGAAATTCAGCAGGTACACCAGGCGGGCAAACGCACGTTTATCGCTGGACCGACGGTCAGCGGCGATCTGCCTGCCAACTGGCGGCGGATCACCGCGGCGGGCGTGGATGCGATTCTGACTGATTATCCACTTCAGTTGCGACTCGCGTTGAAACAGCAACAGTGAATCGGAGTCAGTTGGAGCGCAGCTGATTCTCTCGATCTTTGACAATTTGATTATGAACAGAACGGGCAGCAGAACAGGGGCTCTGGAGGAGATCTGGTTGAAATCGTGTGCGGAGTATGCATAATGGATTGATATCACAGCGTCTCTGAGCTCTTTCTAATTAAAGTCGAGAATCCCATGTCGCCGTTAGGACTTGAGGATCAGGTTATCGTGGCCCTGCGTCGCATCACGCGTGCGATCGATTTGCATTCGCGAAACCTGATGCAGGAAATCGGACTGACTGCCCCGCAACTGGCAGCGCTGCAGACGATTGCGCGGCGACAGCCGATTACGGTTGGGGCGCTGGCGAAATCGATTCATCTGAGCCAGGCGACGCTGACGGGAATTCTGAGTCGACTGGAATCACGGCACCTGGTCTCCCGCTCCCGTCGTGGAGCGGATAAGCGGACCGTGGTGGTGGAGTTGACAGACGAAGGCCAGGCAATGCTCAAGAACGCGCCGTCGCTGCTGCAGGATCGCTTTCGTCGTGAACTGTTGACACTGCAGCAATGGGAACAGACGCAGATGCTGGCTACGCTGCAGCGGATCGCTACGATGATGGACGCGGAAGATATCGATGCTTCTCCCGTGCTGTCGGCGGGTGATGTCTCGTCTCATACCGGACCGGCAGAACCGGATACCGACGCGTTTCACGAGCAACAGAACCTGGATTCCCACTCCTGAGGTCTCTGGTTTACAGGTTTATTATCAAATAGTCGGAATTTTCGACTAAAACCGGTTCTGAGGGTCGCAGCAACGACTGCTAAACAGAGTTGAGCCTGTTCACGCAGGGGCAAACCGAGCTTGCCTTTGAGAACGATTTGAGCCCTGACAAGACCAGAATCGTGATCAAGGAACAGGGAACCCCCAATCCACCTGCATTTCCAAATCTGGGGGTTGACATTTTGATATATATTGAGTACAAAGTATTGAACACTAACTAATTCTGCCAAGTGATGTCGTTTCACCACTGAGCCACGCGTTTCAGAACACAAGAAATCGTCTATATTAAGTTAAAATTAAGACACCAATGTGAAACTTGACAATCACATATGACTCGCAGTTTCAAAATAATGTATTTTGAATTTACTTTGTAGTCTAATCATTTTCCTAGAGCGACTTGCTCGGAATCCCATAAAAAGCCAAATGGATACGGCCCAAAAACTCATTTTTCGCGAGCCCCGAGTGGAAGATGCGCTCGCGATTTCCCGCCTCATTAAACGCTGCCCTCCTCTGGACGTAAATTCCACTTACGCCACCATGCTGCTATGTCGTGACTTTCACGATACTTGCGTTGTTGTGGAGCAGGACTCGGAAGTCCTGGCATTTCTATCCGCTTATCGACCTCCACAGCGAGAGAATACGATCTTTATCTGGCAAGCCGCCGTAGACAGTCGCCTGCGTTCCCAGGGAGTTGCCTCCCGAATGCTGGACGACCTGCTGTCGCGGGAGTCGCTCGCCGACGTTAACCACCTGGAGACGACGATTACACCTTCGAATCAGTCGTCCCAAAAACTGTTTCGCTCACTGGCGAAACGTCTTAATACGGAATGTCGATCGGTAGAAGGATTTCCTGCTGCACTGTTTGGTGAAGTCGAAGAACACGAAGCAGAAGATCTCTACCAGCTTGGTCCATTCACACTTAAACCCGTTCATGGAGAGAAACCAGTAATATCATGAGTATATTCAAACGACTCGAATCAAACGTTCGAGGTTACTGCCGCTCGTTCCCAACCACATTCACCAAAGCACAGAACGCAACTTTGCGTGATGACAAGGGAAATGAATACATTGATTTCCTGGCAGGAGCCGGCTCACTCAACTATGGTCACAACAACCCGCAGCTGAAAACCAAGCTGCTGGAGTTTCTGGAACGGGACGGCATGCTGCATGGTCTCGACATGCACACCGATGCCAAAGAACGCTTCCTGGAAGTCTTCGAAAAGCGGATTCTGTCCCCACTGGAACTGGATTACAAGCTGCAGTTCACCGGCCCCACCGGCACCAATGCTGTGGAAGCTGCATTGAAGCTGGCACGTAAGGTTACCGGACGGACCAATATTGTTTCGTTCACAAACGGTTTCCACGGCGTGAGCCTGGGATCGGTCGCCGCGACCGGCAACAGCCACTTCCGCGATGCAGCCGGCACGCCTTTGAACAACGTGACCTTCATGCCTTACTACGGCTACCTGGGTGACAACATCGACACCCTGGAATATTTCGAAGCCCTGCTCAAAGACAACAGCAGTGGTCTGGATCTCCCCGCAGCGGTGATTGTGGAAACCGTGCAGGGTGAAGGCGGCGTGAATGTCGCTGGCATCGAATGGCTGCAGCAGTTGGAAACCCTGTGTCAGGAACATGGCATGCTGCTGATCGTCGACGATATTCAGGTCGGCTGTGGACGTACCGGTGACTTCTTCAGCTTTGAACAGGCTGGAATCGTGCCGGATATCGTGACTCTTTCGAAATCACTGAGTGCCTACGGACTGCCGATGTCACTGGTACTGATGAAATCCGAACTGGACCAGTGGGAACCCGGCGAACACAACGGTACCTTCCGTGGAAATAACCTGGCATTCGTTTCCGCTGCCGAAGCAATCGAATATTACTGGGGCGATTATCAGCTGTCTCGCGAAGTCAAACGCAAAGGCGAACTGATCCAGGAACGCCTGCAGGATATCGCTGACAGTATCATCGACGTTGATCTTGAAGTCCGCGGACGTGGTATGATCTGGGGACTGGCCTGCCAGGAATGTCCGGATCTGTCGGGTAAGATCACCGAAGCTGCCTTCAAGCGGGGTCTGATCATTGAGACCAGTGGTACTGACAGCCATGTACTGAAATTCCTGCCGCCATTGACCATCGAAGAAGATCTGCTGACGCAGGGACTCGATATCGTCGCCGAAAGTTACAAAGCGGTTCTGGAAGACGAAGTCATTATGAAAGAACTGGGTCTGATCACCAGCGAGTGATCAGTCGCCCGGCTTCCAGCGAAACCGATATTCAACCTGATAGACATCCTATTTCATCTGAAGAAACTGAAGAGAGACGCTCACAATGCTTGTACGTCAATTAAGTGAGATTATTGATACCGACCGTGACATTAAAGCCGAAACCTGGAACAGCCGCCGTCTTCTGCTGGCAGGAGACAAGATGGGATTCTCCCTGCACGATACGCTGATTCATCCGGGAACGGAAACGGAAATCTGGTACCAGAATCACCTTGAAGCCGTGTATTGTATTGAGGGAGAAGGCGAAATCGAACTGATTCCGGATGGGCCGACTTACCCCATCTCACCGGGCATGATGTATGCCCTGGATAAGAACGACCGTCATCTCCTGAGAGCGAAATCTCAGTTACGGATGGTCTGCGTGTTTAATCCTCCCGTCACGGGTCAGGAAGTCCACGACGAAAATGGTGTATATCCGGCTGCGACCACCGACTCCTGAGTCGACTCGCAGCTCAGCGTTTACGTCACTGTTGTTTTACATAAAGGACTTTTTTATCAGGCTGGAGATGCCTCGATCCGGCAATCGCCAGTGACCGTGAAGGCAATGAACACTGAAGTAGCGAATTCGAAAGATCTGTATCCGTCTCGTGTCAAACCTCAGCCCGAATTCCTGGAGCGGACTGATCCGGTTGTGTATGGATCTTCCGAAGATGGTCCATTAACGGCAGGTCAGCTGAACCAGTTTGAACGGGACGGTTTTCTGATCCTGCCGGCTTTTTTTTCCCAGGCAGAGATCGACGCCTGTAACGCCGAGCTGGCCCGCCTCAAGGAAAGCGCTGCGACCCGCAGACGCTCTGAAGCGATTGTGGAGCCGGACTGCGATGAACTGCGCTCGCTGTTTGCAATTCATCATGCGGAGATCAGCCCGTTTTTCTCTGAAGTCGCCCAGGATGAGCGGATCGCGGGTATGGTGATGCAGATTCTGGACAGCGAAGTTTATCTGCATCAGTCGCGCGTGAATCTGAAACCGGGCTTTGCTGGCAAAGAGTTTTACTGGCATTCTGACTTCGAAACCTGGCATGTAGAAGACGGGATGCCTCGCATGCGGGCGATCAGCTGTTCGCTGCTGCTCACCGACAACTACGAATTCAACGCGCCTTTAATGCTGATGCCGGGCTCTCACCGAAAGTATGTTTCGTGTGTGGGAGAGACTCCCGAGGATCATTACCTGACGTCCCTGCAGAAGCAGGAACTGGGTATTCCCGACAAGGATTCCCTGCGGGAACTGGTCGACGAACATGGCATCATTCAGGGAGAGGGTCCCGCGGGCACACTGGTGCTGTTTGACTGCAACACCATGCATGGCTCGAACGGAAACATCACCCCCTTCCCGCGTTCGAACCTGTTCTTTGTGTATAACAGCGTCTGGAACCAGCTCGACGAACCCTTTGGACAGAAGAAATACAGACCGGAATTCATCGCCTCACGCAAGTATTGTGAGCCCGTATCACAACAGGCGGTCAATTACAGTCTCCAGTAACAGACGACGGATGTCCCTGATGGTGGGGCAGCCAGAACCAGAAAAGAGGATCTGATGTCAGATTGTTGTGTTGAGTTAATCACAGCGTGGCGATCGTGTGCAGATCCTGCTCCGACCTGCTTGCTTCTCCTGCGCTCTCAATTTCATCCTTTAACAGAGGATCAGCGCAGATGAACAAATTATTTGCGATCATCCAGCGGATCGAAGCGTTTCTGCTGGCCTGGTCGATTATTAGCATTGCCGCTCTTTCGATCGGCAACGTGGTGTGCCGCGCCTTGTTCGGCTTCAGCCTGGCCTTTGTCGGCGAAGTCTCCCAATTCCTGATTATCGTGGTGACCTTCATCGGCCTGAGCTACGCTGCCAGCCAGGGTCGCCATATCCGCATGACGGCGTTGTACGATCAGCTCAATCCGCGCTGGCGTAAAATCATGATGGTCATCATCAACAGTCTGACAGCTCTGCTGATGCTGTTGCTGGCCGGGTATGCTTTCGAATACATCAACACCGTCCGCTTTCTGGACACGATTTCTCCCGTATTACAGGTGCCCTTGTACCTGATCTATCTATTCGTCCCGCTGGGGTTCATTCTGTCGGCTATTCAATATGGCCTGACGGTCTTCCGTAACCTGACTGCTCCCGACGTCTACATTTCGTATTCACAGAAAGACGAATACGAAACCACGGTCGTCGGCGAAGTCTAACCCAGGCCCTCAGGGAGAATCACGAATGGAAGCCTTACTCATCATCGGCATCATGATCATTTTACTGCTGCTGGGTTTTCCGATGAAGGTCCCGCTGATCGTCGCTGCCCTGGCGGTCCTGCTGGTCTTTCATCCGGATGTGACGCCGGCCGTACTGGTCCAGCAGATGATCGGCGGGATCAAGCCCGCAGCTCTGATCGCGGTCCCGATGTTTATTTTCGCGGCCGATATCATGACGCGGGGGAATTCCGCGAACCGGTTGCTCGACCTGGTGACGGCGTTTGTCGGTCACCTGCGCGGTGGTCTGCCGATTGCCAGTGCCATCAGCTGTACCCTGTTCGGTGCAATGTCCGGTTCGACTCAGGCGACGGTCGTCGCCATTGGTGGTCCACTCAGGCCCCAGTTACTCAAAGCAGGTTACCCCGACTCGTTCACCACGGCGCTGATCATCAATGCCAGCGACATCGCCCTTTTGATTCCGCCCAGTATCGGCATGATCGTTTACGGCGTTGTCTCGGGTACCTCGATCGGGGAATTGTTCATCGCGGGCATCGGGCCGGGACTGTTGGTACTGTTGTTGTTTTGTATTTACTGCTGGATTGCCTCGATTCGTATGCAGATTCCCCGCCAGGAAAAGACGGATGCTGCAACCCGTCGCACAGCAGCACGCCGGGCACTGCTCCCGCTGGGTTTCCCCCTGATTATTATCGGCGGAATTTACTCGGGGATTTTCAGTCCCACCGAAGCCGCGGCGATCTCGGTGCTTTATGCTGCGATTCTGGAGATTGTCTTCTTCCGGGATCTCACGGTGAAAGATATTCCGGACATCGCACTCTCGACCGGGTTGATTACCGCGGTCGTCTTCATCCTCGTTGGTGCGGGTGCTGCCTTCAGCTGGGTGATCTCGTTCGTACAACTGCCGGACGCGTTGATCAATAACTGGCTGGGGCTGACTCCTGATTCGGGCTATTGGACGATCATGCTGACGATTGCCATCGCGTACTTCATCGGCTGTATGTTCGTGGATCCGATCGTGGTGATTCTGATTCTGACCCCGATCTTCCATCCGGTGGCGATTGCCGCAGGCATCGATCCGGTACTGGTCGGGATTGTAGTGACCTTACAGGTGGCCATTGGATCGGCGACGCCACCATTCGGCTGTGACATATTTACCGCGATTGCGGTCTTCCGCCGGCCCTACCTGGAGGTGATTCGGGGCACGCCCCCCTTCATCGCCATTCTGCTGTTTGCGGGGATCCTGCTGATTGCGTTCCCCAGTATCTCTCTGTTTCTCCGCAACCTCGCATTTGGATAAGCATTATGAACCTGATTCAGAAATTATTCAGTTCTGCGTCTGCCTGGAGCCTGCTTCTGATTGTGGGCGGTTCCCTGCTTTGCACTTCGTGTGGTGCTGAGGCCACCGCGTCGACCTCGGACCAACCGATTCAGTGGCGGTTTGCGATTGAAGAGACCATCGGTAGCGTTCAGCACCAGTACGCGATGAAGTTCAAGGAACTCGTCGAGGAACGCTCCAACGGGGAAATCGAAGTCACGATCTACCCCTACGGAACCCTGGGAACCTCGGACCAGATTACCGAGCTGGTCGATATGGAGGTGGTACAGTTTGCGATGGCCTCCCCCGGACACCTGGGAAAACTGATTCCAGAAGTCCAGGTCTTCCTGTTGCACTTTCTGTTCTCCGACGATGATGAAATCAACAATCAGGTGCTGAATAAAGATCCGCGGTTACAGAAAACCTTTGCTGAACTCTACGCCCGTAAGCGGTTGAAGCTGCTGTCGATTTTCTCGGAGGGCTGGCAGGTCTGGACAACGAAAGATCCCATTCATCGGCCTGAAGATTTCGAGGGTGTCAAAATGCGGGTCATGACATCCCCACTGCTGATCGCTGCCTACAATGCGTATGGAGCCAGCCCGACACCGCTGCCCTACTCCGAAGTCTATTCGGCGTTGCAACTGAATATGATCGACGGACAGGAAAACCCGGTGTTCGCGATTCAGGAGATGAATTTCTACGAAGTGACCGACTGGATGATTTTCGCGCGACATGCACCGTTCATCACGACCGCTGTCACCAACCGTGAATTTTTCGATTCTCTGCCTGCCGAACGTCAGGAACTGGTGACGGGGGTCGTAGCCGATCTCAACGATTACATCCTGAAGGTACAGAGAGAATTCAATCAGGAACGGCTGAGCCTGATTCGCAAGAATAAGCCTGACCTGGAAATCATCACCGAACTGACCCCCGAAGAACGCGAAGCGTTTCGTCAGGCCAGCCAGCCAGTCCGAGATCGGTTTATCAGGATGACCGGCGAAGATGGACGCAAGCTGCTGGAAGAGCTGAAACAGACCATCAAAGAATACGAAGACCAGCAACAGAACTGAAATTACCGGTCACACGTTGTGTAACGGTTCTGCTGACAGGTGGCATTTGTCCCGGAGCACGCGATGGCGGCTGCGGGATTTTTAATAATCGGGCTGGTCTATCCTGTGTACATGAAGTAGAAACAATGTACGCTCATATCCATTTGCACAGAAACCAAGAGAGAGACGACCAGCGGAGACCGGGATGCCCATTCACGTTCAATGTGACGAGTGTTTTCAGAGTTATAAAGTCAAAGAGGAACGAGCCGGCCAGACGCTGAAATGCAAATCTTGTGGCAGCCGGATGCAGGTCCCTGAAGCTGACGAAGAAACCGAAGATCTCTTCGAGCATTATGGAGAGCCGATCGCACCTCAGCGAAAAACGAAGACCGCTGTCAAATCGAAAAAGAAAAAGTCCCGCAAGAAAGGCCCGAGCCTTTCGATGGGAAAGCTGGTCAAGAAAGCGTTCGGCGTAATGTCGATGGCGCTGGGCATCATAATGCTGGGGGCTTCCATCTATATGTTTTTCGAGGGAGATTCCCCGGAGGGCAAACGTAGCAGACCGGTAGGAGGGCTGATCATGGCTTCGATCTTCATGGGCGTCGGCAAGAAATGGCTGTTCGACGAATAGCTGCCTGGAATGGGTGAAGTGGGTTTGAAGTTTCAGTGTCAGCTTTAGTCACAATTATTAGCGTCATCTAGAGTATGATCTTCTTAAAATATTCAGCTGCATCCTGCTCTCGAATTTTACATCCAATTTCGGGAACCAGGGAGGAACGAAACCGGTCTGCGATGCTCACGGAGAGTGTCAGATCAAAAACACCAATCAGTTCGCTGTCAAGATCATCCCAACACGCATAAAACCGCAAGTACCAGGATGAATCAGGAGGAGCGATCCCTACATAAACCAGCTCATCCCCTGGCATCGATAGCAGAAGTGAACGAGGTGTCTGGACCAGGGCAAACAGTCCATGGATATCACAGGCGGCTTTCCGGAAATGAAGACCATCATGTTGCCACCAGTCGTCAAACCTTACCAGTTGAGTAACGTGAATATCGTTCTGCAAAAAAGCTGCGATCTTACAAAGTGCGTTGGACAGTTTATTCAGAGGTACAAACTCTTCCGTTGAAAAATTCACTCCCCCGGGTGGTTGGAATCCCTGGTCTTCCGGCTTAATGATGGCCATCACGTCCACCTTTACGATCTATCTAGCGTGTATTGAATTATTTGGAAACGAACTCTTGTATCTGTAAACCCCTTTGACCCGACTCTCAATCACTCGACAAATCCGAATCTTCCGGCAATCTGCTTTTGATAAATGCCGTAAGGTTTTCGGCATCGTCAGTTCCCACGCGGAGCGTTCCCTTTTTGAGTTTCAGGACTATGCAGTCACGGCCCCAGAGATTCATCACCCAGCCCCCGCGGAGGCTCATATGGATACCCCAGCCATCCAGAAAGCTGGTGCGACCGACTTCGACACCGACGATGTCTTCGTAGAGTACGGCCCGCTGAAAGAGGGGAATGGGGCCGAAGCGAATTCGCAGGCGGTCGATTTCGTCCGCTACGGTCAGGTGGTGAAAGGAGGCTGCAAACAGAAACACGAGCATCGCCGAGCCGCTCAGAATCCAGGTCAGGAATGGCTGAGGTGGTTCATGGCGACAGTACCAGGCAGCCCCGGCGAGCAGGGCTGCGGTGGCGTAGACCAGGAGACACAGAGGACCGTGCTGACGATGATAGTAGATGGCGAGGCTGCTCATTGTTGTGACTCCTGTTCACAGTGGATTACCTCTATTTTAACAGATTTCCGTTCCCCTGCACGAAACAGTTCCAGGATATTCTGCTGTTCCCGGACGGATGATCTGCCCGCCCACCACAGGCCCACGGAAATAAAAGCAAACAGGAGCGGAAATAAAAACAGTATCTGGGTCAGCGAGAGCGGATTTTTCCCCGGAAGCTGATCTGTAAAATAGAGCCATAAATACACGGGCAGGACGATCATCAGACCTCCCAGTGAAGCATAGAAGGTGAAGCGGGTAAATCGCCGGGTCTCTGACTTTGTTTTCTCGTAGTTTTCAACAGCCGCGGCTGCTGAGTTGATTTCTCCTTCAAACATCTGCTGTTGACAGATAGGGCAAAAACCTGTCGCAGCGGCTACCTTTCTTTCAGATTCTCTCCATGAGATCTGGCAGAAGGGACAACGCGGTGCAGTTGTCTGTCTAAGTTGTTTTACCTGGCGGTAGAGAAAGGGGACCGGAAAACATGCAGAAATAATGATCATAGGAAGAATTAAGATCGGATTGATGGCATTTGGACAATCCGCCGTTCCCGCTTTGATTCCGATTGCGTTATGGATCTCAGGCCGAAAATACTTTACCACAAAAGCCAGCAGAGCCAGCGTCAGAAAGAAACTCACAAAGGCAATTGCGCCGCGCAGGAGTACCTGAAAGTCATAGCGCGTGGCTGCAGCCTTGAACTGTTCTCGCAGCTCTGAGGGAGACAAGTCTGAATCAGTCATAGCATTTCTCATGTTGACTATTTGCGAATCCATATGTAGCCTCATTCTTAGAACACTCGTACTTTCAATCAACGAAAACATGCCAACTCTGGATCATCAGGTTTCCTGAGATTTGTCCCAAAACAGCGAACTCCACTTATCCTTTTAATGTCCTTAACCGGCTCGTTTCATTTGATCTGCTTTTCTCAGGTATATACCAACAAACTAAGTAGCGGGGTTAGCATATTGTCCAATCAAACCATCAACTTCTACAGCGTCAGCGAGGCTTACGGTGAGTTCTCCAACTTTGCCGGGTTTCCGATTGAGCTGGACGGGAAACGCTGGCCGACGTCGGAGCATTATTTTCAGGCGCAGAAATTCAAAGAGACTTCACACCAGGCAGAGATCCGCAAAGAATCGTCGCCGATGCGGGCTGCCCGGATGGGACGGGAGCGGAAGCGGCCGCTGCGGAAAGACTGGGAATCGGTCAAAGATGCGATCATGCGGCAAGCCGTGCTGGCGAAGTTTACGCAACATGCAGAACTGCGGGAACTGCTGCTCTCCACGGGAGAGAGTCGTCTCGTCGAGCATACGACGAACGATGCTTACTGGGGAGATGGCGGGGATGGCAGCGGTAAGAATCGGCTGGGACAGATTCTGATGGAGATTCGCCGGACGCTGCGGGAGGCGGGAGATACGGAAGGGGAAGTGTAGCGGGGCTCAGGGGAAGTCGATGTACTCGGGTGGAACTCGATCGGTTAACCAGACCTGATTCGGAGTCACAAAGAATTCAAACCCGGCCTGAGACATCTCTCCTGAGCGGATCTTCAACAACACCGGTTTTCCCCGCCGCTGCCCGACCGCCAGTGCGGTATTTTCATCTCCATGCAGATGCACGTGATGGCGTTTCATCTTCTTGAGTCCCTCGCGGGCGATCACTGCAACAAACTGTTGCGGCGTGCCGTGAATCAGGAACTCAGGGGGAGCCGCGGCCTCGTAGCCCAGTTCAATTTTGACTGAGTGCCCCTGGTTAGCCCGGATGCGGGTGCCGTCATCGCTGAAGGAGAACCGCTGTTTGTCATTCGAATCTACGACATGCTCCAGTGTTTCCCGCGACATCTTCTTACCATGTTCGTCGATCGCAGAGAGTAACGTCTCTACATCGACCCACCCCGATTCATCCAGCTGGATCCCGACGGTCTCCGGCTGATGCCTGAGAATCAGACTCAGAAATTTACTTTTCCTTTTGATATCCTTTTCGTTCATTTCATTTTCCTTTTCTTACTTTTTCTTTTCATAGTTGATTGATATTTGTTTGTTCTATTTCAGATCAGGGCGACACCAGCCGCCTGCATTTCCTGCAGGGCCCGCTGAATATCACCCTCGTTCAGATCGACGCCCCGACAGCCAGCCTGCACCAGATTGGTTTTCAATCCGTGTCTGACTGCATCCAGGGCCGTGAATTTCACGCAGTAATCGGTGGCAAGCCCCATGATGGTGACTTCACTCACATTGCGTTCGTTTAAATAGTCGCCCAGGCCGGTTGCCTGTCGATGCCCGTTATCAAAGAACCCGCTGTAACTGTCGATGCTGGTATCGGTGCCTTTCGGGATTACCGCATCAATCTGCTCCTGATCCAGATCAGCGTGCAGTTCGGCTCCCGGGGAACCCTGAATACAGTGTTCGGGCCAGAGAATCTGCTCCAGTCCATTGAGATCGATCTGCTCACCAATTTCCCGATGGGGATGCTGGCTGGCGAAACTCAGATGACCTGGCGGATGCCAGTCCTGTGTCGCGACGACCAGTTCGAATTTCGGTATCCACTGGTTAGCCACTTCCACGACGTCATCGCCGCCGGGAACTGCCAGGGCACCGCCCGGCATAAAATCGTATTGCAGATCGACTAAGATTAAGGCATGCATCATGCGACTCCTCGGTTCAATAGGGCGGAAGCAGGCGTCGGCCCCCCAGGCTGATCACCACGGCAGCAAACAGCAGATTCCGAGGAATCGTAGCCAGCCAGTGCATGGGAGGGGGTGCCTGCGGATCCGCAGTTTCATCCATTTGCGACAGACACTCCGCCAGCGATTCCATCCACGCGATGGTTCGCGGCCATTCTGCCAGTTGTTGTTTCCATTCGCCGGGAATCACTTCGACTCCCAGGTTCGCTCCACTGATGGCTCCTGCAATCGCAGCCACACTGTCGGCATCGCCCCCCAGCATGACGGCATTTTCAACTGACTGCCGAAAATCATCCGCAGTATAAGCCCAGCAGTAGAGCGCCGCGGGAACAGTCTGGTTAATGTAGCCGGAGATTCCATTGCTCCAGCCCTGGTCGTGTGCGTACTCTTCGGGAGTACTCTGACGTGCGAGATGTTCGACTGCATTCTCGATTGCCGACTTGAGTTCTGCATCCTGAATCTGTGAGACGCTGTTAGCAAGAAATTCCCGCGGGCTTTGTCCCGGTTCTGTCAGTGACAGTCGCGCCGCCCGGGCTACCAGAAGTGCACCCTGTTCGGCGCGGGGATCTTTGTGAGTGATTCTTGAGCTCCTCAGCACCAGTTCCTGCAGGTGTGACTCGGAAGATGCACAGAGCCCCAACAGTGCAGAACGCATGGCCGGCCCATTCCCTGCACTGAAGACACCGCTGTTTTGAGGAGCAACGCCAACTAACAGTTTCAGGCAGGAGCGAAGCGTGGCCCGTCCGATCCCGGCCGGTAGGGTTAACAGCCAGTGCTTAAGGTCCCGCCCCAGTCGTCGTTCGAAATCTTCGGGCACACCCCGGGAAAGTACCAGAGCTCGTCCGACCATCAGGGTGTGTTCGGTATCGTCGCTGCAATACCCCCTGTTCAAAAACAGATCGGGAGAAAGTGGAGGCCCCCCATACAGACGTCGGGAACGTTTGCGGGATAAGCCTTCCCGTTTCAGTCCGACGGCATCTCCGACCGCGGTTCCCAGTAAACACCCTAGAATACGAGAGTAATTGTCCATGGTTCAGATCTCGAAGTGAAACCCCTGTTTGGTCAGGCGTTTGTATTTGCGACGGTCGAACTGATACAGGCGCGCGGCCCGATGCGCGACATCCGTCTCGACTTCGTCCAGTTCAATGAGGATTCCCATACTGAGAATCTTTTTACGAAAATTACGTTTATCCAGCGGACGATCCAGAATGACTTCATACAGATGCTGAATCTGCCTTAAGGTAAATTTGGGAGGCAGCAGTTCAAAGCCGATGGGCTGATAACGGACTTTGCCCCGCAGGCGTTCGTGAGCCATTTCCAGAATCTGGTCGTGGTCAAAGGCCAGCGAGGGTATGTCGTCCACCGCGAACCAGGCGGCATTCCGGGCATCGGTGGCCGCCTGCACCCGGTGGTCCGACAGATTCACCAGGGCATAGTAAGCTACTGTCACGACACGCTCCCGAGGATCCCGGTTCACGGTTCCGAAGGAATACAGCTGTTCGAGATAGACATTTTTCAAACCGGTCTCTTCACTCAACTCCCGCAAGGCAGCCTCGTCCAGTGTTTCTTCCAGCCGAACAAACCCACCCGGGAGTGCCCAGTCCCCTTCAAACGGGGGCAGGTCCCGCTGAATGAGCAGAATCTGCAGATCATCTTCATCCAGGCCAAACACGACGCAGTCCACTGTTAAAGCGGCCCGCGGATATTCATAGCTGTATTTCATCTCAAACCCTTTATTGTCTCACAGATCTTTTTTATGTCTCTATCTAGTTCAGCCAGTCAGCATCCAAGGCTGGTTTATTAGTTCATGCCAACGATCATTGGGCTTCTGCCACACGACGGAGTTCCGCCAGTTCTTCTTCAAAGCCTCCCGAGAGAATGGGAAAACGGCACCAGGTTTTCGGATCCAGATTCTCATCGTCCAGGTGAAACGAGGGGGCGTACCGTTCGCGTTTCCACTGGTTCCGTGACCAGAGCCGAAAGAAGCGTTCGATCCATGCCACCAGTTGTGCGGGCTGTTCAGCGGGAAACTCCACGAGTGCCAGTCGGTAGAGCTCCACAGGACTACGCTTATCGCGAATTGCAGCTCGCTCGACCCAGTCCAATAATTCGTAAGGCATCAGATCCTGTTCATCCTTCTGCTCTGCTTCCTGCGGACGCAGTTCTGCAGTCGGCTCCTGCTGATTGATCAGGTTCAGTTCGGGAACCGTTCCTACCTGCAGTGGGCCGACCGTTTCCATCCATCGCAGCCAGCTTCTGAGAAACGCTTTATCAATCCCGGAGATTGGCGACAATCCGCCGCACGTATCGCCGTCCATCGTGGTATAACCCACAGCTGCTTCCGAACGGTTACTGGTTGACAGCAACAAGGCATTTCGTAGATTGGTAATCATCCAGACTCCCGGTGCCCTGCTCCGGGCCTGAATATTCTGGAGTGGAATATCATCGGTTTCCCAGTTCAGCTCCCGCCCGATTGCCTTTGATACGAGGTCCACATACGCCTGTGTGATGGCGTCGACATCCAGATTCAGAAAATCAGCGCCAATCCCCTCCGCCAGCCCGGCCGCGGCGCTCGCCGTCGTTTCGGAACTGTTGCGGGTAGACTGATAGACGCAGGTTAACAACCCATTGATCAGTTCGGCGAAACCGGATTTCGGTTTGGTTCCGGTCAGATAGGCAAGCTTTTGGGATAATCCATCGGCTCCCAGTTCGGAGAGTCCCAGTTTGAGCATGGCCCAGACCAGGACCGCAGCCGCTGCAGAATCTGCACCGCCACTCAGTGAAATCACGAAGCCTTGAGACCGGCTCTTACGCAGATAGTCGAATAACGCCAGTGCCACGGCCCGCGTGAATTCTTCCTCTTTGATCGAGTCTGAACGTTCCCAGTCAGCAGCCTGGCAGTGCAAGGTTCGAAACGGAATCTCGGGAAACTGGTAATCGGCTGTGATCGTAGTTTCGCGGAAGGCTCCCGGCCGGGGTTGAAAACTGGCCAGACGGGCCCGATTCATTCTGGTTAGATCGATGTCGACGATCGCGGATGTTACGGAGACGTCCTGAAATGAGAGCCGCTGTCCCTCTGCCAGCAGCGAGCCGTTACTGGCAATCAGTGTGGCACCGTCATAGATGATGCGGCCCGCTTCGTTCCCCAGTAGATTGGAATAAACGTAAGTCACGCCGTACGCCCGCGAGCTTTCCTGAACCAGTCGCCTGCGGATTTCCTGTTTGCCAAAGGCGAAGTGGCTGGCACTCGGATTGAGAATCAGATCAACGGCTGCCTGCGAGAGTTCACGTCCGGGGCGACGTGCGGCCCAGGCATCTTCACAGATTTCGAAGCCGAGCCGGACACCGTCTACTTCAAAGATCAAATTGCCGATCGGGTATGCCTGACCCTGAATCGTGATTTCACCCACGCACGTGGAATCCCAGGCTTTGAACCAGCGTGGTTCGTAATGAATGCCATCGCCGGCCAGATGATTTTTGGCGACGAATCCCAGAATCTGACCGTCGGCAATCAGGCAGGCACAGTTATAGAGGGCACCGCCATACATCAGCGGAAGTCCTACTGAGACGACGGTCCATTTCGTCAAGGGGAGCAGTTCCAGCAGAGCTGACAGCGCCCGCTGTTGAACGTCGATCGAAAAGAAAGTGTCTTCACAGTTATAGCCAGTGAGGCAGAGCTCGGGTAAACATATTAGCGAGGCCCCTTCATTGCGGGCCGCTTCGATCGCCTGTCTGACCCGGGCCGCATTCCCGGACCAGTCCAATGGAGTCTGATTCAGAGCAACAGCGGCTATCTGGATGAGTTTCATGGCTGGTTCATTTCATTTTTCAGCATGAGCTTGATTCATGGTTCCGTGTGTCACTGATGATTTAATTTTCGTGCCAGCAGAATCTGTTCGGTTTTGTAATCATACAGACCCTGTTCCAGACCAACGGGATATTCGTGTGGCTCCAGATGCCGCTGAATGCCCACGTGGAACAGATCCAACTGCTGCTGTGCCCGTTCGCGAATGACTGACAATGATTCGTGTTGATGAACGATCTCCCCCTGCTGGACCACGGGGATCAATAGATCCTGAGAGTCAAGTTTGTCGTCCAGCACGCGTCGCCGCGTTGAATCCAGAGGATCGATCAACACGCTTCGTTCCGAGGTTGGCGGAGCAAGTTCATTAAAGATCATGTCGGCCACGGCCCCGTTTTCATTCAGATAGCGTCTGGTCTGTAGAATTCCGGGGGTAGAGGTCTTGATGGCCTGTTCGGACAATTTCAAACGGGGTTCCCATTCCTGGTCTTCATTCCTGATCGCTCCCAGTTTGTAAACCCCTCCCAGGGCGGGTTGTTCGAAGGCGGTCACCAGGCGAGTACCCACACCCCAGACGGCGATTTTGGCTCCCTGCATTTTGAGACTGCTGATGGTGGTTTCATCCAGGTCATTGCTGGCCACAATCGCGGCTTCCGTCAGCCCCGCTTCATCCAGCAGGCGTCTGGCTTCGATACTGAGATACGCGAGATCTCCCGAATCGAGCCGGATCCCCACCATTTGATGACCGGACTCTTTTAACTGAATCCCGACGCGAACCGCATTGCGGACTCCATCGAGTGTATCGTAGGTATCGACGAGGAAGACGCAGTTATTAGGCATGGCCCGGGCGTAATCTTCGAAGGCGGAAAGCTCGTCATCGTAGGACATGACCCAGCTGTGAGCGTGTGTTCCTTTGACGGGAATTCCGAACAGCTTACCGGCCAGCACATTGGATGTGGCTGCACACCCACCAATATAGGCGGCTCGACTGGCTGCCAGGCCGCCATCGATTCCCTGGGCCCGCCTTAATCCGAACTCCAGAACCGGATCTCCCCCCGTGGCGGTACAGATGCGTGCCGACTTGGTGGCGATCAGCGTCTGAAAGTTGATCAGATTCAGTAGAGCGGTTTCCAGCAACTGACACTGCAGAATCGGTCCCGTGACCCGCACCAGGGGTTCGTGGGGAAAGACCACGGTCCCTTCCGGAACCGCTGCCAGATCACAGGTGATCCGCAGATCCGCCAGGTATTCCAGAAAGCCACTGGAGAATAAGGGGCGGCCATCGTTGCCTTCCAGCGTCTTCAGATAACTGAGATCATCTTCGCTGAACTGGAAGTGCCTGATATATTCCAGAGCGTATTCCAGACCGGCGGCGATGGTATAACCACCCTGAAACGGATTTTTGCGAAAGAAGAGGTGAAAGACGGCTTCCTGTTCAGCTCTCCCTGTTTTCCAGTATCCATGTGCCATCGTCAGCTGGTACAGGTCTGTTAAGAGCGTCAGTGAAGTATCGTAGATCTTATTCAGGGCCATTGTGGGTTCCTCCGATTCGTTAGTGTATTATAGACACTAACCAGCCCGGTTCAATACATCATTCTGATCATCTTGATAAATTCACGGAATTTCACTCCCCTGCTCCCTGTAAGGAGCCGGAAAGGGGTGATCACTGACAAGTTTGGTACTGAAAAACTCTTCACTTATCCAATTAACAGGCAATCATTTACGTCATTTCAGTTCCGAAAACCAGACCTTGGAATTAATGTTGCTCGATTTGAACCGATTCTACTATACTCCCCCACCAGCTATTTTATCTTCACTGCCTGATTAACCTGAGCCTAAGGCTTTGCGACTCACGTTTTTTGAATATTGTTCAACCTGTCTTTACCACTTCCTGCAATCCTGAGTCTGCTCCGAGACTGATGAAGCTTACGAAATCGGGCTCGGCTGATTACTGGTACTAACCTCAAGCCCGCCAACCTGATGGAGTCGACTCTCGTGGTCGCAGGATTGTCAGCACTTACCATTCAATAATATAGATGTTTAATGAATAATCGAGTCAAACTCGCTCTGGAAGATGTGGTCGACGTGATCAAATCCAGCCGGTTATGTATGTTTCTGGCATGGTTTGATATTCGCATCCGTTATCGCAGATCTAAAATTGGTCCATTCTGGATCACGATCAGTATGGCAATTTTTATCATTGCCCTGGGAGTTGTTTACTCCAAACTGTTCAACATGGCTCCCGATGAATATCTGCCCAACCTGGCGGCAGGTTATCTGTTCTGGACGCTCATAGCGGCGACCATCAGTGAAGCTCCCACGATCTTCATTGACAATGCCGCTTATCTCAAAGATATGAAAATCAATCTGCTGGTCTTTGTATTCCGGGCGCTGGCACGTAACACGATCATCTTCCTGCACAATGCCCTGTTTATCATGTTTGTCTGCTTTTATTTTAAAATCTGGCCTCAATTACAGACACTTCTCGTGATTCCAGGTCTGTTTCTGGTGTTGTTGAATCTGTTCTGGATCACCCTGTTTTTCGGGATCGTGGGTGCCCGCTATCGTGACCTGGCCCCCATTATTCAAAGTATGGTACAGGTGCTGTTTTTCGTCTCTCCGATAACCTGGTTACCCAAGCTCGTAGGAGAAGACAGCTGGGTTGTGATGTTCAATCCGATTGCTTACTTCCTTGACCTGACTCGCGCCCCCATATTGAACCAGACTCCTGCATTGAGCTCCTGGTTGATTACCGCAGGAATCAGTATTATCGGTTTTGCTGTCAGCCTCTTACTTTACGCCTACAAACGAGACCGGATTGTTTATTGGATTTGATATGGCCAGGATTAAAGTAGAAAATGTAACGCTGCATTACCCGATCATCGGGGCCGGCGACCGATCCGTGAAAAACAGGCTGCTGAACTTTGCGACCGGAGGAAAAATCACCCGGGACAGTGGCACAATGGTCGTTACAGGCCTCGATCGAATCGACCTGGAACTGCGGGACGGCGACCGTCTGGGTTTGATTGGACACAATGGTGCCGGTAAATCCACATTACTGAAAGTTCTGGCTGGAATCTATATTCCGACACAAGGCTCTGTGGATATTGAGGGACGCGTTGTTTCGACCCTGAATATTACACTGGGTTTTGAACAAGAAGCCACGGGATTTGAGAATATCTTTCTGCGTGGTCGTCTGCTGGGACTGACCACCGCCGAAATCGAAGACAAGCTCGAAGAAATCGCAGAGTTTACCGAGTTGGGCAAATATCTTGATCTGCCGGTACGAGTTTATTCTTCCGGGATGCTGATGCGGCTGGCATTTGCCATTATGACATCGCTGGAATCGGAGATTCTGCTGATGGACGAAGTCATTGGTACCGGGGACGCCCGCTTTATCCATAAGGCGGAAGCCCGATTGAATGAATTCATGAACAAAGCCAAAATCATGGTGATTGCTTCACATTCAGATGATGTCATCAGAGAGTTTTGTAACACGGCACTTCTTCTCAAAAACGGAACTCCCTTTGCCCAGGGTGAGATCGAAGAAGTGCTGGAAATTTATCAGTCAGCGGATTACCAGACATAAACCATACGGATTTTCGGAGCAATTCTCCATGAGCCAGGCAACCAGAATCATTTGCAGAAACCTGGAACGTTCCATCGCAGCCAAAAACGAGTTGTTGCAGAACGCACAGACTCAGGCCGAATTTGCCCGGTCAGTCGACATCGTATTGAACTGCTATCAGCAGGGGGGCCGCCTGTACGTTGCCGGGAACGGTGGCTCCGCGGCTGACGCCCAGCATCTGGCTGCGGAATTTGTCAGTCGCCTGGCCAGGGACCGTGCCCCGCTGCCTGCGGAAGCGCTCACTACAGACTCCTCGATCATTACCGCCATTGGCAATGATTATGGCTACGATCAGATCTTCTCCCGCCAGATTGCGGGCAAACTGAGCTCGAAAGATGTCTTTCTGGGAATTACGACATCCGGGAATTCGCCGAATATCGTGAAGGCCCTGCAGGTCTGCCGCGAGCGCAACATCCAAAGCATTGTCTTCACCGGCCACGATGGCGGAGCAGTGCGTGAATGGAGCGACGTCTGCGTGATTGCCCCTGGTGAGTTAACCAGCCAGATCCAGGAAGTGCACCTGGTACTGGAGCACACGCTTTGTGAGTGTGTCGAAGCGGCCCTGTTTGACTTCGAACTTTAAAACGCTGCTCCCAGACTGAATTCTGGCCCTGCGGGGAGATCATCTCAGCATAACATCGTGAGCCTGTCGACTCCGCGGTTCAAATGTGTCGCGCTAATATATCCAGGATGCTGGCAGCACGATTGGCATAACTGTGCTGCGCCAGCGTTTTCTGTTGAGCCGCCTGACCAATCTTAACCAGAGACTGCGGATCATCAAACAGCTGCTCCAGCTGCTTCCCAAAATCGCTGACAGAGTCGAACAGTACGATCTCGGTGCCGTCCTCGTAATAGTCGAGGATTTCCAGACTTTCCGTGAAGAAGAACTGCACAGCACCGGCCATCGCAGCTTCGAAAGTTCTCGGTCCGGGTGTGGAAGGGACCAGTTTGAACCTGTTATTGGCATAATCAAAATGGCGGCCGACATTGAGCGTAATTCGGGAATTACCGTAATACTCGATCAACTTCTCATTCGAAATGGTTTGATTCACAACGTAGTCAGCCAGGTTCACAGGCCATTCCGCTCCCCGGATGATGGTTTTGTATTTTGACAGGACGGGTGCCAGATCTTTGATCAGTTGGACCCGATTTGCGAAGGCAACCCCACAAAAGAAGATATCATTTTCATACTGATCTGTGACCTGTCGAAAATGCGTCTTTTTAGATGCTGCCAGGGGCATATGAAAAACATGTGGATGCGCATAATGCTGGCTGGCCCATTTGTCATTCGAAAAGATTACATCAGCCACATCCTCAACTTTGAATCGGTAATCAATTTCATAGGGATCGTCATGCAACCAGAATGAGAGCAGGATATCATGTGTCTGACAGTGCTTTTTGACTGCCTGATACGAGATGTCATCAGGCATGCAGGAGCCAAACATCAACAGGATATCAGGTTTGTATTTTTCCAGTCCCTCAATCACATAATCCAACGCGACCTGATGTACCTGGCCAGCCCCGAGGATTTCCTGAAATCCTTCTGTAACGTAAGATCTCAGGACAGAGTTATTATTCAGGGCATCATAGGATGCACCCGAGATCAAAATACTTTTCTGATGTGACATCAAATCTATTTGCCTGTTATTGAATCCAGGTATAACACATTAGGGACCGGAGAATAAACAGGCTCTCCGGCGAATCGATATCGTTGCCGATTCCGTATTGAGTCAGTACGTCTTTCGCAACGATCAGCGTTTCAATTCTGCGACGATACGACTACAGGTTTTCTTGATACCATTCGACCTGTAAAAGCGATAGGCTTTTCGCAACTTCTGCTGCAGTCGGGCTTCAGGATATGATTTATCGATCACCAGCACACTTGAATCAACCGATTCAGGATCTGAAGCGGTATGCTGGACCAGGGTATCACTGATCAGTCCCTGCGACAGGCTTTTCAATGACATATCTGAGTGACCTTCCGGATACTCTTCAATATGTTCGCACTCCAGCCCTTCGTAGATCTCCTCTAAAATCTCCACATGCTGATCAACGCCCGTCACATCGAGTTCTGCGATATTATCGACGACAGATTGAAACAACTCCCGGTCAGATTTCAGGCGTCTGAGCGTATGGATGGCGCCGCCACAATCATTCAGGGGAACCACAAAGCCATCCACACCATCGGTGACCCGTTCACCCTGAGCGCCAATATCACTGACGATGGGGACCAGATTATTGTACCAAGCCTCAGACAGAGTTAACAAAAATGTCTCTGGCCAGGTCGACAGGTGCAGAGAGACATTCATATCTTTCAACAGATGTTTCAGTTCAGAAACGTCGTATCCTTGATGAATGAATACATTTTTCAAATCCCACACTTTCAGAATATGAGAGTAGTGATCATTGATGCTGCCATAAATATGAAACTCGATATCATCATCTGCCATGGCTCGGAACATATCCAGGTAGACTTCCGCACCTTTGTTGGTGGTAAAGTTACCGAGAATCGCGACTTTGATTTTATCAAGCTGTTTTCCGACAGGGCGATCTCCATCCACAATCGGCGTGGGGAGGGGCATGACCTGCATGTTGTCCAGGCCTTTATAAATCCGTTCGTAGTATGATTTGGTCGTTTGAGAATAACCGATCACAACGTCTGTGCTTTTCAGCACCCGTTCGAAAAATGCTCTTCTCTTTTTCACCATCCCGGCTGCAAAACCCGCCCGTTTAAAGGCACAAACATCACAGGTTTCAATACAGCGGTTGCGTACATCACAGTAGGTATGTTTTTCGTTATACAGATTGAATGAATCGCAGAGATAATAGAAATCCTGAATACTGAATACACTCTTAATCCCGAGCGTTTTAGAAATCAGAGGCAATGAAGGAATGTGATCAATCAGGTGATGATAGTGAACGATGTCGATCTGATATTTCACCAGCAGGTCAAAGAAACGACTTTCGCGTTCCGGTTCAGATAACCAGTTTCCATTGATCGGCGAACTGAAATTCAACTCTTCCAGCACATTATAATCCGCATCCAGTACGAGGTAAGATTTCTGTCGATCTTTCTGCTTGTTCGGAATCAGAAAGAATATTTCATAGTTATCCTTCAGTTTTTTGACGATGCCATCAACGTAAACTTCAACACCACCAAAGGGTTGAACGTTGATTACATTATGGACAACTTTGAGAAGTCTTTTTTTCTTTGGATTGGATTGAGTGATCAACTGAGAAACCTCCGATGTTTTATGTGAATTTAATGTTTCTAAAAGGGTATCGATTCTTTGATCGTAGGTATGATTTTGAATCGCACGTTTTTGCGAGGCTTCCAGTATTTTTTTCCTCTCCTCGGGCTTCTGGGAGAAGTACTCAATTTGCTGAACACACTCTTTGATATCCTTGAAGGGAAGATACTCTTCCCCCGGAATGAATAACTCCGAGTTCATATCCAGAGAATCATCAACAAGCAGTAATCCACCAGCCATGGCAATTTCGAAGAGTCGAGGACCAGGCGATTCCGCCTTGGCATCATTGCCGGATGCGCTGAATTCACGGTGTAAAATTAATGAAAACTTACTGACATTCGCAATTTTGGCCAACTCCGAATTGGGAGTTCGCCAATTGATTTCACAGCGAGGTACCGGCAGATTCACCGGGGGCAGAAATTCATTTGCAGGCAGTGCCAGTTTATATTTCAGTTCCGGTTTGGCCTTCAATAGCGACCGGATAAATTCGGTTCGATTGGGCCAGGCAGTACCGATGAAGCTCACATCATAACGATAGTTCTCATCGGATTCGGGAATCTCGTGGTAATGAAATTCCTCACTTGATGCCAGAGGCAGAAAGCAGGCCGGGCAAGGATATTTGGAAACAGAACCGGGATCATTGGTAAAGACACAATCAAACAGATCACTTTGCCTGATGTTGTTGCTTAACTCATACGGATCTTCCGTAAACCAGACAGCGGAGGTGCCGCAGAGTTTTTTCAACGTATAGATGATGGGGCGATTGATACTTTCGCCACCGTAGACAATCAATAGATTGAAACTGCCGTTCCGGGCAACGGTAATCGCATCTGTATAATCAACCAGTTCGACCCGCTCCACATCTGCATGCCGTTGCAGGGCATTTCTGACTTGCAGACAGATATAGAAATTCGGATCACTCTTCTTCGAGTTGATTAGCAGAATGCGCCATTTTTCATCCATCACAATTCCCCCAGGTTTTCACACTACCTCCTGTGGCAGTATAAAATTGAACTCCGTTTATGACCTCAAATACAAATAAGAACAATCAGCCCGCAATTTTCTGTTGCACATACTCATCAGGAGATCGCCCCTCCTGAAACTGGACTTCACTTTCAACGGAAGCGGTTTTCTCCCGACTCAGCAATTTCCGACACGAATAATAACAACACAACAAACTGAAACGCAGCCAGACACTTGCCATCACAAGCCACATCAGGACGGCAGGATATTGACCTGTGAAATGTTTCCGATAGAACCTGACCATCCCGTGGTGCTTGTGCCACTCCACAAAGATCGGACGCGATTTACTGCAAGTCCCCTGGAAATGGGCCAGCCGGGCGTCCGGAACAAACATGATCTTCCAGCCTCGATTGCGAAAGCTCATGCACCAGTCAAGATCTTCGCAGTGCAGAAAATACTCTTCATCCATGCCCCCCACGTCTGCAAAAGATTCACGGGAGACCAGCATACAGGCCCCGGAAATAGCCTCGACCTCAACAGGACCATCGGGGACTTCCTGCTGATTCAGATTGAAATTTTCGAAATAACGGGGAAAAACCCGTGCCAGAAAAGAAAGATGACAAACCCTCAACAAAGCACGCCAGGGTGTCGGTATGAGTCGTCGGCAGCCAACCTGCTCGGATCCATCGCTGTTGAGTATGCGTCCTCCGGCCATCCCGGTTTGCGGCGTCTCTTCAAAGCAGCGAATCAGTTTTGTGATTGCCGATTGATCGATCTCGCAGTCAGGATTCAGGAACAGAAGATACTCTCCGCCGGCCGCTCGGGCACCAATATTACAGGCAGTTGCAAAGCCGAGGTTTTCCTGGTTTTGAATCAGCTGGATGTGACGGAAATGTCGGAACTCGTTTGATACATCGGATATGCTGGTATCACTGGAATTGTTATCAACGACAATAATTTCCAGCTGTAGATTACAATCCACAAGAGACTGCACGCATTTCAGCAGTTTCTCTCCCGCATTATAATTAACAATGATGACCGAGATCTGACAGCTATTCACTATATTTTCCCATTCTACCGATGATCGCATGCCAGATGCCCAGGCTGATCATTTTCCAGTTCTCAAACCTTCTCCCTACAAAAACCGAATAGACCACCGACACCAGAAACAGCCGTCTGGCATCCATTATTTTCCAGGAACGTGAGACCCATTTTTGTTTCAACAGCCACAATCCATTTCGCATGAGATAGTAGTATCTCAACGAAGAATGAGTCGGGATCGTACGCCCGAAGAGTCTGATAAACTGGTTGCCCAGATCATGCTCCATCTGAGCACAACCGACTCCAATAATTTCATAACCTCGGGAATTGGCCCGCAGGCACCATTCGGTATCCACGTAATCGATGAATAATTGTGCTTCCATCAGCCCAATCTCATCCAGAGCCTTGATCGAAATCAGTGATCCCGAGGTGATCAGCAGGTCGACTGAAACGAGTTCGTCGTCAGCACAGGGAATACGCTGTAAACGGAATCCGTTTAATTTGACGAAGGGAGACGAATGCTGACCTTTAACATCCTGATATCGGGGACCAACTGCAGCAATTCTCCTGCCTGCCTGCGTTTCTGTTTCCATCGCATGCAGCAGACAATCAATCAGATTGGGACTGGGTAAGCTGTCCTGATCAAACAGGACCACATGGCTGACTCCCAGTTCTTTTGCCGCCAGAACGCCCCGGTTTATCGCTTCTGCAATGCCCAGATTCCCCCCCAGCGTGATACAGTGACCGTTCTCAGGAATGAGATTCAGGATCTCTTCCTGCGTCGCTCTGGCGGGGCTGTTGTCGACTACAATCACGTGGGCCACCTGAGGACTGATGGCAGCCAGCAGACGACTCACCCCTGCGTAGTCGGGGTTATATGTTACAATAATACATGCAACAGTATTCATATGTTATTTCACCATCCTAGCTTAATAACACAACATTTCTGATGGGCCAGAAGTATTTTCTATTTGCTGTTTAAGGACATAGAAATGATCACTTCTGATCCGGGCAAATCTATTTTGAGTCTCGCTTCAGACAGGGAGGTCATCTCG
Source organism: Gimesia chilikensis (assembly GCF_007744075.1). Taxonomy (NCBI): domain Bacteria; kingdom Pseudomonadati; phylum Planctomycetota; class Planctomycetia; order Planctomycetales; family Planctomycetaceae; genus Gimesia; species Gimesia chilikensis. Next base: position 6,179,910 of record NZ_CP036266.1, read on the forward strand.
AACGGCCGGGATGCTTCAACAGCAGTGCTGTCACGAATACATGCGGATCTGAAACTGAAACTCACTTAAATCCAAGTAAACAAGTTATTTCCGAGCTCTGCTGGAACTTCGAGACCGGGCTAAATACAGGGCTTTTTGCCTGAAATTAATAGCTGAAAAATGTTAAGCGCGTCAAACTGAGCAATTCGAGCGGGCATTTTATACATAAATCGCTATCTCAGTGGAAGACCAGCTACCCCAGCAACCTGGTCAAATACTTCCCGTAATTGGTTTTTCCAAGTGCTTCGATCTGGTTTGCCAGTTGATCCCGGTCAATCCAGCCCTTCTGAAAGGCGATTTCTTCCAGACAGGCAATTTTCAGGCCCTGACGATGTTCAATGGTCTGAAAGAAATGGCTGGCATCCTGCAGGCTCTCATGTGTCCCGGTGTCAAACCAGGCATGACCGCGTCCCAGCAGTTCGACGTGTAAGTCACCACGTTCCAGATAAGCATTGTTGACGGTGGTGATTTCGAGTTCGCCCCGTGCTGAAGGCTTCACGTTTTTCGCGATTTCAATCACATCGTTATCGTAAAAATACAGGCCCGTAACCGCAAAATTTGATTTGGGCTTTTCCGGCTTTTCTTCGATCGAAATTGCCTTGAAATCGCTATCAAATTCAACAACTCCGAACCGTTCCGGGTCATGCACCTGGTATCCAAATACTGTCGCCCCGGTTTCGCGGGCTGCAGCCGCTTTCAGGCTTTCGGTGAAGCCGTGTCCGTAGAAAATATTGTCTCCCAGGATCAGACAGGCTGGATCGGATCCGACAAAGTCCTCACCAATCAGAAAAGCCTGCGCCAGACCGTCCGGAGACGGCTGTTCGGCATATTCAAACCGCACGCCCCACTGCTCTCCCGTTCCGAGTAGATCCTGGAACATAGGGAGGTCATGTGGTGTCGAAATAATCAAAATTTCTCTGATCCCGGCCAACATCAAAGAGGAAAGAGGATAGTAGATCATCGGCTTATCATAGATTGGCAACAGTTGCTTGGAAACAACTTTGGTCACCGGATGAAGGCGGGTCCCGGATCCTCCTGCCAGTACGATTCCTTTTCTCGACATCTGCTTTTCCTGTCCTGTTTCAGACGGTTGAGGTTGAACGAATTAGAACCAACCTGTACCAGTGCGGGAACATCCCCCAGTCCCTCGATCCATCTCAAGCAGCTTCTGATTCACGGGAACTCACCGCAGGCGCCTAATTCAAGCTTTACTACTGGTGAGCGTTTGGTATTGAAATTCAGAAAATAAAGCAACACGATTTCCGGATCTTAATCAGGAATACATGGGAAATCTCGGAACTTTGCAGGCATTGCAGAGCTTCACTCACATTTTGCGAACTCAATCAAGAAACAGGAAGACGTGTTGAGGTCTTTCCGTCCCTCAAACGAAAAAGAAGTGCACACTGGAACACATTCACTAAAAGGTAATTCTGCTACTTCCAAGGTTGATAAAGCAGCAAAAGTCCGAGGATGGTCGTCAGCGACAGAAATAATGACCCTTTGACCAACCATGCTCCCGGCCGACGCGCATCATCATCCTGGACTTCCAGCTCCTCGGGCACCTCAAATGTATTTTCGTAACGCCCCCGAACCTTGTCGTAGACTGAAGTTCCCAGTATCAGCAGAATGCAGACGATCAGGGTAATCAAGGGGACGACAGGCCCCGCGACGGTGCCGATGGCGATCAGCAGTTTTGAAAAGCCTCCGGAAACATACCCTTTGCTCATCAGCATAATTCCGATACCAAATCCCACCAGGAATCCAGTGAGATGCATGGCCCATTGATGATCAAAGACGATCAGTGCTAATCCGGTAAAGACACCCGCCAGATTCAGCCAGTTGGGAATGCGCTGCGTGAGAAATTCAATCGAGATGGCCACAGACAACAACAGAGCCAATACACAAATCACTGGCCAGACCAGGATTGGAACAGCAAACATGGATCAACAAACTCCACTTACAAAATGATTCTCTTCGAGTGATCGATGTGTTTTCTTTTGAGATTCCCGAATCAATCCGATTTGGCTTGCGCTGGAAGATAGCGATAGATGGTATCGATGATGCGATTGTGATGCTTCGTACGCTGGACCGTGTTGCTCTGCATCAGCAGAACGCCTGCCAGATTGCGTTCAAAATCGATCCAGGCAACCGGCCCCGAGTAGCCAGGGTGGGACAGTATTCGCGAATGTCCGTTGACCTGACTGTCTTTAATCTGAAAGGCCAGTCCATATCGTCCGTTCGTTCCCGGCTGTGGCTGATACAACAGTTCGAGTGTTTCAGCGCGGATCAACTGTTTCCCGGCATGCTTTCCTCTATTGAGGTGCAGTTGCATCAGCGTCCCCAGATCGTCGAGTGTTGAATAGACGCCGCCTCCCGCCGTCGAAAGCCCTTTATTCTGACGGGCTGCTACTTCCAGTCCAAATTGATCCGGTTCGAAGACTCCCGGTTTCGTAGAAGAATACAGAGGGGCCAGCTGTTTCAGTTCCTCTGGTGTCGGCTGAATTGTGGTATGCTGTAAGCCCAGCGGCTGAAATACCCGCTCCTGCATCAATGTAATGAATGTGTTCCCCGTCACTTTTTCAGCTACACAGGCTGCCAGATCAATCGGGCGCCCGTACATCATCTTTGTTCCCGGTTCAACAACCAGTCCCAGTTTCAGACAGGCATTGACAAAGTCCCCTGCCGTCTGGGGAGCCACGTAGCCTGCGAGTTGGGGACTGTTCTTCTCCAGTTGGCGTTCCACCTTGAGCCAGTTATCATTCGGAATTCCGGAGGTATGACTCAGAGCATGTCGCAAACGGACCTGGTCCTTGGGCTTTGATCCATCGGAGAGCCGGATATCTGCAAAGGCAGGCCAGGTCTTCGCGATCGGGTCGTCGAAGGTCAGCAAGCCTTCGTCCGCCAGTGATGCCATCAGTGTCGCGGTAAAGAGTTTTCCGGTCGATGCGAGCCAGCAGAGCTGATCAACGGTGAACGGTTTTTTCGTCTCTATATCAACAACCCCGTGTGCCTCACGCATCACGACCTGGCCACGGTGAATCAGCAGAATCGAGATGCCCGGATAATAACCTTCGTCGATCACTGCCTGAATTTCTGATCGGATTGCAGCCCGCCCTGCCTCGGACAGAGATGTCTGCACAGGCGGAGCAGAACTGATTTTCAGGTTCCGAAACTCGAGTGCTCCAGCTTTCTCCCCCGCGGGTCCGCCGGAATCTCCGCCCAGGCCGAATGTCAGTTTGGGTTCAGCGATGTAGTCGGCCTTGACTGTAACTTTCTGCCCATCAACGGTTGCGGTCATGCTGGGCCCATCAAAGCGAACCTGCGCCGGATACCATTGGCCCGTCTCAATTTTGTGGGGCTGTTGCAGCAGGTTCTCGGACTCCCCTTTCTTCGCATGTCCCAACACGCGAATCTGGTCCTGGCTGATCACAAGGTGCACAATATGCCCCCGCTGCTGCGAACCGTTAAAGATGATCCCCGCGAACCGTGCTTTGCCTTCCAGACGAAATTCGAAATCGACGACGCCATCCCCCAGTTCGAATCGCCGCATCTTGACGGGGCCGTGCCGACGAGGACCGGATTCGTAGCCGCGGAGAATCCCCTGCTCAGCTTTCCAGGTTCCCAATCCCCAGAACCAGTCTTTCGAAAGCGGCTCCTGAAACGTTTCCTGCAGCAGGGGTTTGTCGGGGGTGACCTCAGCGGCAGAAAGTTGCCACTGAAAACTGATGAACAGAATCAGACAGAGCAGCATCTTCAAAAAATAAGCGTTCATATCTCAGCTACCTGGAAAGAATGGTGCAGAAGGAAATCAAGTCACAAACTGAAAGTCATGAATGCGCTCAGAGATCTTTTTCGGTAGGAGGGAAGCGTTTGCGGCTGTCACTGTCCACCGGCTTACCACTGCGTGTATTCCACCATTCATGAGCCTTGTCGGGATCATAACTGGGGTTTGGCAACGGCATCCGGGCACTGACACTGTGCCTCCAGGAATTGAGTTTCTGCTTAAGGTCAGCCACGCGACCTTTCTTTTCGCCTGCCAGATTGTTCGTTTCACCGATGTCATTACTGATCTGATAGAGTTCGATGTCCCCGGTGCCGTCCAGGTATTCAATCAGTTTCCAGTCCCGTTCACGAATACTGCTGGCAGGGCGGTCATGGTGGTAATGCGGGTAGTGCCAGTAGAGGGCACTTCGTTTAAGCTGAGCATCCGGATTTTTCAATAATGGAACCAGGCTCATTCCGTCGATCGTCTGATTTTTCGGCAGTGACGCGCCTGCAAGTTCGACAAACGTCGGATAGAAGTCATAACTGATGGTCGGCTCCTTACAGACGGTACCGGGTTTCACCAGAGGCGGATACTTGATAATTAAAGGCACCCGGACGCCCCCTTCATGCAGAGAACCTTTCTCCCCTTTGAGCGGTGCCTGGGTTGAGACATTGTCGTCTGCTTGCTCCCGGTAGTCATACCGACGATAGAGGCCCCCGTTATCAGAAGTGAAGACGACCATGGTTTCGTTCGTCAAACCTTCAGCCTCGATGGCATCAACAATGCGTCCCACCATTTCGTCACAATGCTCAATCATCGCGGCGTAAACCGGATGAGGCAGATCCTGTTTGAGGTCGGCTGCTTTCTTACGGTACTTCTCCACCTTGTCCGACATCGCTCCCAGCGGGATATGCACGGCGAACGGGGAGAGCATCAGAAAGAACGGTTTCTGTTTGTTATTCCGAATGAAGTCGATACTCAAATCGGCTTCGAAGTCTGTGCGATATTGTCCTGTCTTCGGTTTCAGATCGCTTCGGCCCTGCACCCGGTATTTTCCCGGCAGATGGGGACCGCCGATGACTGCAGAAAAATCATATCCCTGGCGTTCGGGTTGAAATTCGGGTCCATTACCCAGGTGCCACTTCCCGATGTAGCCTGTGGTGTAGCCGGCCGGCTTGAGGGCTTCTGCCACAGTAACGGTATCCAGGGGAAGCGCCATCGTCGGGCGGGGGGTGATTACACGCTCGAAAGGCCGCCAGTGCCCCGAAATGAAATCGGTAATTCCGATTCGCGCCTGATTCTGTCCCGACTGCAGAGCACATCGCGTGGGCGAACAGACAGCTCCTGCAGCGTAGAAATCGGTAAACTTCATCCCTTCTTTTGCCAGCTGATCGATGCGGGGGGTGTCGACGAAGTCATTGTCGTAACAGCCGACGTCTTTCCAGCCCATGTCATCGATAAAAATCAGCACGATATTCGGCTGATCGGCAGCGGAGAGGGTTCCGGTTGCCCAGAGGAGAGTAAACAGAGACAGAACAATCACGCGCGCCATGATTTCAGCTCCCGTTGTCTATTCAGGGTGGGTCCCGCCAAAGCAGGACAGAGATAAAGTCAATCAAAACGATCTGTTCATCTCTTATAACCCATGACTGCAGCACGGTTAAGTGATTTCCAGTGACTCATTTTAGAAATCCGCAAAGCGGCAGGCACTACTAACGCAAGGCGGTCTGGTTACCGGGCATCACAGTCAGCAGATAATTCAGTTCTCTGTTGGATAATGATAAGGCTGAGACGCTTCGTATAATTTCTGGCGGCTTTCAAACTCGGTTTTCAAGTCATCCGCGGCCAGGGCGATTGCTTCCTGATTGGCCTTCATAGCTTCTTCGAAATTTCCGTTTGCAGCGTAAGCGACTGCGAGGTTTGCCCAATGAATGGCCTGGTATTCCACTCGATAATTTATACTGATCCGCTTCCCGAAGAGAGCGAGCTTAAGTGCTTCCTCAGGATTTCTGAGTGCAGGATCATTGATGGCTGACTGAATCTCCGCAGCCGCCATGATGACATCGACGTTCTCGCGATACTCTTTCATCGCCAGTTCCAATGCAGCGAGCGCCTCTGGATATCTGCGCAGCCCGTATAACGCCAGTCCCTGGTATTGCTGGATCTTTTCCATTCCGGGCCACTTGGCCAGAGTTTCCGTGGACAGCTCCAGCAACCGATCGGCTTGCCCCTGTTCCCAATAAACTTCACACAGTTTCAGTCTGGGTACAACATCATCTGGCTCCTGCTGAACCCGTTTCTCCCAGTAGGCCACTCGTTCTGCCAATGGTGCTTCTGCTGCGGGCAAATCTGAAGCGGGAAGTCGTTTCAGTCTCACGTTCTTCAATTTCCAGACGATCCCAGGTGGGTTCGGCAGACGGACGGCTTTACTTTTCGACTCGATCTTGAAGAGCAGATGATTCCTGAGGGGCGCTGTGTCGTCAAAGCGGACCTGATCCGGGTAGTTCCCCAGGGTAACTTCGCTGGAATCCGCATTCAGCTTCCAGTCGATCAGATGCATGCCGGGATCCATCACGCGAATGGACTGCTCCTGATGACGGTACGGCACGCGATCGACGGTATAAATTCGGAAACCGGCGTGCAGGTCTTCCAGCTTATGGAATGGGTTTGCCCCCTTTAATTCTGCTTTGGGATAGGACCAGTAGCCTCGAATTCCCACATTGAGTGATGGTATTTTTTCACCTTCTTCATCAGTCTTCCCATACAATTCTTCCCAGCGAATACCAATATGCGTATCACCGGGATGAGTCGCGATTTGCTCGATGTGGGCCTGGATCCGGAGTGGCGCCTCCACGGTGATCAGAGGGCGGGCCCAGGAGTGCTGTGCTTCATTTGTTTTTCGGCAGACGAGCAGACTTTGATCTGCGCTGTCCCAGTCAATCTGATCGGCGCTGATCTCCCAGCCGAGGCCCTGATCTTCGAAATCAAATTCGACCCAGTCTCCCTTGAGGTATGCCCTCAGTTGTTGCAGCATTTTCCCTGTATGTGCATAGTAACGTTCTGCAAGTTCCCCCTCGGCCGTTGGTTTCAATGCCTGCCACTCTTTTTCCAGGGCATCGATTTCCGAGAGCTTTGCATCCGCAGTCCAGCCTTTGCGTATTTTTTGATCGAACTCCAGAACACGATCCTGGACTTCTCCCTGAGCAGCAAACAGTCTGCACATCAAAAACTTTCCGGGACGATGTGATTTCTGAAGCTGAGAATAGTCGAGGTCTCCTTCAGTGGCTTTAAACTCGGCGAGAGCCAATTCTGGATACCCTGCCCGCTGGAGAAAGAGACCAATTCTTGTCCTGTAGTAAGGAGTATCTCCATATAATTTTTCATCCGGATGTGCTGCCCGGTATTTCTCCCGCTGAGTCAGGAAATGATCGATGATTGTCTTAGCACCAAATTTTTTCTGTTGTGACCAGTCATCGATGAATTCGTTGTCCTGCAGATATAACATGACCTCAAACGCATAGTAAGGCAGTTGGGTATCAAATCGATCACTGTTGATACAGTGACCGGCAAAGCTGCGAAACTGACCCAGATCGCCTCCCCAACGCGGCAACATCGAATTCCACAACGCATAATAAGGAAGTGACCGATCGTAATGGTTTTCGACAGAACGGCGAAACCAGTCAACCGGCTCATAGACTCTGTCATGTCCCGTCATGGCAACCGAGATTAATCTGATGGGAGGGTGAGGAGAATCCGGCCGCAGCAGACAGGCATACTCCAGATGAGCCTTGCCCATCTGGATACCTTTCTGGAAAGTCAGTTGATCTCCATGGCTCATTTTGCTGGCATATCTGCCTCGGCGTTCTCCCCAGGCCTGGTCGAGCAGACGCTGCCCCGTCAACCAGTGTTTGATAAATGGCTCGATCTTTTCTGACTTCAAACAGCCGACGACTAAACCGTCGCGAAAGGTGATGTCGTTCACCTCCCAGATCCCGGCTAACTTGAAATGGACACAGTCCAGCCACTGCTGCTCTGTGGAGGCTTCTTCCAGCCAGCGTACGATGCTTACCAGTAAGGCATCTTTATGCCCTTTGCTGACCGATGAGCTGAAATCGACTACAAACAGGCGGAGATAAACCTGAATGATCTGCGGGTACTGGCTCGTTCTCAGCTGCTCGAGACACTGGGTCCACATGGACAACGCGGCGTCGGAATCACCGGTCTCTTCATACAAGACATAGGTCACGTAGGTCAGCAGTAAGGGATCATTGGATTGGAGCTCGATCACTTTCTTCGCCAGCGAGATGATTTCAGCATCCGACAGAGAATCGGGTTGTCCCGTCACTTTGAACAGGTAAGCCTTCAGAAATTCCTCGCCCGCGGCTTTGACTTCGGGTTTGTCTTTGGTCAGTTGCTGATATGCTTCCAGCTCCCGCAGGCGGAACTTGTGATACTTCTGCAAGAAGTCACGGGGAGCGACGACCTGTTTGACGAGCGCCAGATCAACGGGTTGATTCAGCGTTTTCCCCGCGCGTTTGATTTTGAACGCTTTGACCTTACCGCTCGCCTGGCTGGCTTCCTCGTAGAGGTCTTGGCTGAGCTCCCGATAATTTCCGGTCAACAGAAAAACGGGACCGTCGCCGTAATCGGGATACTCCAGTGGTCTGGCAGCACGACGGGCGGGATCATCATATCCGAGCTGACGGATCTCCGCTGCCACCTTGACATCGCGGTTCGCCTGTTGCTGGGCAGCACGTTCATCCTGCCTGAAAAAAAGCAGGGCCAGCAGAGCCACCAATACCAGAATCAACAGAGTCGAACGGATGACATTCTTTTGCACTGGAGAGAGCACGGATCCTGTTTCCTTCTGTAAGTGTAGGGCTAGCGAAACAGATCAACCTCGAGTCGGTACATAAATACAGTTCCAATCTAATACTACGCAGTTCGTCAGGCAAGCAGGAAATGTGATAACCGGCTTGATTCAATTAAAAGCAGCAGTGAGCTCTGAAGAATTACTCTTTGCGTATTATGGTTCAGCCCTTATAGTACGCTCGTCGACTCTCTGGATGCTGTGTTATTTTCTTACCACCATGACGATCATCTTTTGCTCGAATGGCAGTGATTCCAGACCTGCGGATAATTCAACGTTGATTTATTCGTCTACTTATACGCAGACCTCTGATTGGTCAGTCTGGGATCAAAACACCAGTTGATGACGTTTTATCGCGGTTGACGATCTCCGTTTTTGACAGGCTGGTCAAAATCAGACAGATTATGTATCTGTCATTTGACTGGAGAAAAGGCATGTTCAACGAAAAACTGGAGTCGCTGCGTGGAGTTGCGGCTCTTATGGTCGCCTTCTATCACAGCTTTCTTATCTTTACAGTCGATCAGAACCGGACGATCTGGGATACCGCCATCTATGATGTGACTGGCGTAAATTCCTTCCTCACAAGGATGGCATTGGCTCTGTTCAACGGCAGTGCTGCGGTGTCCATTTTTTTCGTGCTCAGTGGATATGTCCTGGGGCTGTCTCTCGATCGTAAGCCCAGAAACCTCATCACCTATCACGCTTTTTATATTAAACGCGTATTCCGGATTTATCCTGCGTATTTCGTGTCGATGACATTGATCATTCTCTCGATCATCCTGTTTCACAAATATATCGAGTTCCCGAATACATCCCTCTGGTTCAACTGGTGGTATACCGAAGGCATCAGCTTTAAGTATGCGTTGGAAAATTATTTCCTGCTGAATACTGATATCAATAACGTCGCCTGGACGCTTAAGGTGGAGTTGCTCATCTCCTTCATTTTCCCGGTGATCTACCTGCTTAACCGCTGGTTTGGCTTTAAGATGAACCTGCTCTTTTTACTGGGGCTGATTATTCTGGGGTACGCTGGCCCCGTCATGCCGACAATCCAGTATGCATTTACATTTTACATCGGGCTCATGCTGCCTTCCTTTCTGAAAAGTCAGCATTTCACAACAGCCAGTCCGTTTCGGGTGAATCTCTACTTTGCAATCAGTCTGGTGTGCCTGCTGTCAGGCAGGGTTTTTCTGGCAAAGATCCATGGTTTTTTACCAATTCTGGTGGAAGGAGTAGCCTCGGGTTTCCTCATCTGGATTCTGTTAAGCACAGAGGCAAACACGTTCTTTAATCGTTTCCTGAAGCTCGATCTGGTACGAAAACTGGGTAAGTACTCTTACTCTTTTTACCTGTATCATTTCATCGTGATGTACTGGGTAGCCTATGGTCTGCTGTTAATGATTCAGCCTGAGATCTCGGCTAAGTATCCGGTAATTTTAAGTGGGCTCATCGCTTTGATCTCAATTGTGATCTCCTATTTCCTCGCGATTCAGTCGTATGAACGTGTTGAACTTCCCATGATCAGTCAGGGAAGTCTGGTAGCTGAAAAATATACCGCCGCTTCACGGCGCGTTACGGGAAGGGGACTCATCGTGTTACGCCGCTTGCGTAAAAAAGTGGAGGGCCTGCCTCTGGCGATGGCTCTCCGTCGTTCCCGCTAATTCAGAGATCAGAGGAAAGCACATCGCCAGCCGATGAAGGTCCGACTTCAGGGACGTGCTTTTTATAGAGATTCAAACGCAAAAAACGCTGAGTGATAAGTCACTCAGCGTTTTAATGCGATTCAAATTTGTCCTTTGACGTCTCAGTCTCAGGAAAGCTCCTCGACAAGGACTCGAACCTTGAACCTAGCGGTTAACAGCCGCTCGCTCTACCGATTGAGCTATCGAGGATCAGTTTTTGTGGTAAGAGATTTCTCTCAACCACGTTGTGCCTATAAGATATTGTGAGAAAAGCGTGAAGTCAACCGAAGATAAAGTGGAACCGGCGACGTTCTGACAAAATTTCAGGAAAAGTTGGCAGGAACGGTTCACCCTAACTGAGTCAGATCACTCGGTTTCGGATTCGGGCTGCTCGGGAGCCACGCCTTTGATCTTCTCCAGCGTGACTTTGTTCCCCTGATCGTTATATTCGATCAGATTCATAAAAGCGCCCATCAGCATGATTCCCCGTCCGCAAGGGCGTTCGAGGTTCTCCAATAGAGTCGGATCGGGGACTTCAGTGCGATCGAAGCCTTCCCCTTCATCCTGGATCTCAATGCGAACCCGCTCATCGCTGATCCAGCATTTGATATCCACACTTTTGTCGGGAGACATCCGGTTGCCGTGTTTGATGGCGTTAACCAGAGCTTCTTCCAGCGCCAGCCGCACTGCAAATACATCCCGATCGGGGTATTCACGTACCTCAAGACCCTCAACAATGCGGGCCTGTACAGCCTGCCCTTCTGAGGTATCGCTGGGAATCGTTACTTCAATGTATTCGTCCGATGACATGAGTTTGGCCAGCACACGATTTCTGGTGTTTATCCAGTGACTATTCAGAGACCGCTTAAAAGCTCCGGTTGATCCATTCCCCGGTTTTGAATCAGAGGTGATTCACTCTTAAACGTCCCACAATGTATTGCTCAAAACCTGTTCTAACGCGAATGGTAACAGCCGACGCTTCCCGTTCAGCAATTACCAGACCAGTGTTAGAAACCTTCGAGCGCCGCCTCCTGTGTTTCGGCGATATCAAACAACTGATTTAATCTGGTGATGGCAAAAACTTCATAAATGTCAGGACGAATTGAGCAGAGTTTCAACTTGCCCTTTGCCTTTTTCACTTTTTTATCCAATGTGATCAACTTTCCAAGTGCAGCACTTGAGAGGTATTCCACGTTGGAGAAATCAAGAATGATCTTCTTGCGACCATCTTCATCAACAAGCCCAAACAACTGGGTTCCGATGATCTGGATATTGCCTTCATCCAGAATTTTCTTGTCTATAAACTTTGCAATGGTGACATCCGAAACTTCTTCGATGTCAACACGACGGTGACCAGCTGCCATAATTCCAGCCCACCCTCTTCTAAAGAGACAAAATTCCGACGTTGGCACATGTATTCCCTCTGAATACATTATCGTAGATAGGAGTTAACCGACGACTGCCTGGCCCGATCGGAATCGATCAAAATAACGAGTTGAATAAAGTAACAAATTATATCTGTTGAATCCAAAAAAGGAATTATCTAAACAGATATTCCCATTAGACTAACATCAATTTTGCTGAGGACACATATCCCCGGTTATGCATGATCATCACGCTTTCTTTCCTTGGTGTCAAGCATATTCACAAGATTGTTTAGCGGAATATCCGGGTCTAAGTGCCATATTCAGCAGAGTTTGTGTAATCTCACGCTGTCACTTTGGATAAAATCCCATCGATTCTCTTCCCTGCCCCGGAAAACCACCCGTGACGATCAATAGTTTTGCTGCTGAAGCTTGCGATTTGTATAGAAATTGAAACAGTCAGACGTTGCCTGTTTCGTTTGTGAAACGTATTTCCACAACCTGACCTTCGGTTGAGTCTGAACCCGGCATTGATTTCGTTCGTGGTTCTCTGTCTCCCGCACTGTGCAGACAGTATTAACTGTCATAACCCTGTCGATCTGGCTTCGTGACGGTGAAACCCGCGCAATCAGATTCATCCTCGCGCAACCGTTGTCAGTCCAGGCGCGCTGTTTGCCCTCTTAACAGGTTTTCTCCGCAGCTTTATCTCTGCAGAACTCCGACTCTCTCATCTGGAGAAAACCATGATTCCTGGATTCAAGTCACTACTTTGTCTGTGCTTAGTCAGCGTCTGCTGCGCCACCCCACTCACTGCCGGGGTTGAAGTCGAACTGATAAACGGAGAAGTACGGACCGGCAGCTGGATCCAATGGGGCCCTCATGAGACCATGCTGCTCGACTCCGGAACGGAGCACCGTTCAAAGATCGAACGCATCTCGCTGGATTCGATCAGACGACTCTCCATCGATGAAAGCGTCTACGACCAGGAAACCATCCAGCTGGCAGCAGCCCGGCGGTCCCCTGCGGAGCCGACCGAGTTCGTCAAAAAACGACGACTGATGCCTGCTCCGATCTACGTTCCCTCCCTCCCTCAGCCAGTTCTGACAGCACCGCCGGTGAGCGTCGACTGTAATCACTGCAGCCGGGGTGTGATTCTGGGAGTCCACGAAGATCCGTTGAAAGCCTACCAGCACCTGGTAGAACAATACTTCCCCAATGGCGTCCCCACTCTCGAACGGGGACACGTACTGGGGCTGATGCGGGCCGCTACCGCACAGCAGGCTCTGGGATATGCTCCCCTGCCCGCAGGACCTCCCCCGGTCCAGGGACTTCCCGCTCCTCCCCCTGCTCCCTTTCCCGGACCAGGGCCTGTGTCAGGTCAACTGACGCGGATCTCGGTGGAAGCGACGCCCGTCAATTCACGTGGTCAGGCCGACTGGAACGCTCTGGCTGTGCGTGTACAAGGCTTCGATCAGGCAGGCAGACCCGCGCCGCTGACAGGTCAGGTTCAGATTCATTTGTACGGAGAACGTCAACTGTTACTCCACGCCTGGGATCAGCAGTTCGCAGCGAAACCGATTCAAACCATCTCACTGGCCGAATGGACCCGCAACTGTTCGACTTCACCAAAGACACAAACTCCCAGTGCCGGCAATCAGTTTGGAGCCGGACTTCCTGCTGACCAGACCTGGATCGTCAGAATGCCACCCCGGATTCCCGAACATAATCCGAACGTCTATGCTCTCGGTGCCGTGCAGGCCACACTCGTTTCACCCGGGAAAGGGACTTTCACTGCTTCGCTGCCATCGGTCCCCTTAAAGCATGTCTCAACGGTCCGGGATGTTTCGCTGTCGAATACAGGCACGCGTTTCTTCCCTTCCGAGACCACGTCTGAGGGAATCTATCGCCCGACCCGCATCAATTACAATGCTCCCTCAAGGCCAAACAGTCGCACACTCTCCGTCCAGCCTTAATGTCAGACATTTGGCTGAGCCCCCCGCTTTGATGAATTCATCCAGGGGGGTGCTATGTGGTTCATAACCACGTTCCCGGAGGGTCTGCTCGAGCTGCGGGCAGCCCGTATTCAAGGCGACCGATTTTCCGATCACGACTGCGTTACAGGCGAACCGCTGCGCTTCTTCATCGACTACGGGAATCAGATGAGGAATATGCTCCTGTAAGGCCTGCTGTCCATAACTGTCGAATGCAGGCGGATAATAAATCGCCTCTGTTTCGCTCAAGGGACAGAAACAGGTATCGAGATGGTAGTAAAACTCATCGACCAGTTGCAGGGGAATCACCCGGCACTTCATCTCGGCAGCCACCCACTGCAGGGCTTTCACATCGCTGCGAATCAGGTAACCCGCAAACAGGGTATCGCCACAGAACAGTGCGTCCCCTGCTCCTTCGAAGAAAAACTCTTCAGGCATCTCGATCGTTTCAAAGCCTGCCTGCTCGAACCACTGTTGATCAACGGGAGTTTCACCCTGACGGGCCTGATGCCGAAACAGTGAGAGGAATACGCGATTGTGCCAGATCAGTCCTGCATTCGCGGTAAACACGAGATCGGGCAGCCCCTTCACGGGCGTCATTAATTCAATGCTGGCGTTCAGTTTCTGAAGCAGTGCGTACAGAGACTCCCACTGCTGGCGGGCCACTTCCAGATTGCTCTGTTGACTGCGGCTCATCCAGGGATTGATCTCGTATTCGATCCCGTAATAATCGGGGGGACACATCAGGATCGTCGGGCTGTCGTATTTCACTTGAACGTCTTTCTGGCTTCCTGTCAGTTAATCGATATGAACGACTCCTCTCTGTAATTATACCACAGAGGGAAGTCTGCTGTGGGAAGATTTCTCTCGCACCGAAGGCCAGCAAATACCGGCTGCATAATTGACGGATTTACTGTCGATCTCATACATTCAATGAATTGATAACCGACACATCCTTTATTTCGGGATTCCTCATCATGACTGATACTGCCTCCTATCCGCTGACCTGGGAACTGGACTCGCTCTACCCCAATCCTGCGCAACCCGAGTTCACCGCGATTCTGCAAGATTGCAAAAGCGCACTGGAAGCCCTGGTGGAACGTGTGGCGCAACTGGCTGATGCCGGGAATCCAGAGCAGGACGCAGCACTCTGGGCCGATTTTCTGACAGACTACCAGGCAGCGACCGCAGAACTTTCGGGACTGTTTGCGTTTCTCGAATGCTGTTGTGCCGAGGATGCTCATAACAAACAGTACCAGGTGCTGATGGGGCGGCTGGCCAGTATTCGTCCTCTGCGCGAGAATATCGAAACGCAGCTGCAACTGACACTCCGCGAACTTTCCGCGGAAACCATTCAACAGTTCTGCGAGCAGGAACCCCGTCTGCAGGAAATTCGGTTCTTCCTCGAAGAGTCTAAGCGGGGTGCGACCCTGCGACTTCCCAAGGAGCAGGAAATTCTGGCTTCCGAACTGGCCGTCGATGGTTTACACGCCTGGGGACGGCTTTACGACCGGCTCTCCGGGGATCTGAAAATTCAGCTCATGGAAAAAGGGGAACTGGTAGAACGGTCCCCGGGACAGGTGCAGTTCGATTCTCCGCAACGGTCAATCCGTGAAAATAACTTCTATGCCGCGAACAAAGCCTGGGATACGATTGCTGATTCGTGTGCCGATGCGTTGAATCATCTTTCGGGCACACGACTGACGCTCTACAAACGGCTGCCAGTCACCGACCACCTGGATGCACCGTTGATTTACAATCGCATGCAGCGGAGCACACTGGATACCATGTGGTCTGTGATCTCCGAGCGGAAACAGAAGCTGGTGCGCTTCCTGGAAAAGAAAGCGGAGCTGCTGGGACTGCCTCGACTCTGCTGGTACGACCTGAATGCACCGTTGCCCCTGGCCGGGGCGGAATCAGCCGAGCTGACTTACGACCGCGCCTGCGAATTGACGGTCAACTCGTTCGCCGAGTTCAGTTCCGATCTGCGAGACTTCGCAGAACGGTCTCTGCGCGAGCGCTGGATCGAAGCGGAGAATCGGGCCGGCAAACGTCAGGGGGGCTTCTGCACAACTCTGCCTCTGAAAAAACAATCCCGCATTTTCATGACCTTCACCAACTCAGCTGACAGCATGTCGACGCTGGCGCACGAACTGGGACACGCCTATCATTCCTACGTACTGAAAGACGCACCGTTCGTGTTAAGTGATTACCCGATGAACCTGGCCGAGACGGCGTCTACCTTCGCGGAAGCGGTTTTGGGTGAGCAACGATTGAAAGCGGCCAAAACCCGCGACGAAGAGCTGCAGATTCTGGATGGCATGCTGGGAGACTCTGTCGCCTTCATGATGAATATTCATACCCGCTTCCTGTTTGAAGACCGTTTTCATCAGGAACGTGCCTCAGGGGAACTGACTCCGGAACGCTTTTCGGAACTGATGTTCGCTGCGCAGCAGGAAGCGTACATGAATGCCCTGGACGACTCCGGCTGGAATCCCAGCTTCTGGATCTCCAAACTGCATTTTTACATCAGCGAATTACCGTTTTATAACTTCCCGTACACGTTTGGTTATCTGCTCTCACTGGGGATCTATGCCCTGGCAGATACGTTCGAGGATCAGAGCGAGTTCGCTGATAAATATCGTGAACTTCTGATTGCCACCGGCTGTCAACTGACTGAAGACGCGGTGGCCGGGACATTTGGTTACGACCTGAGTCAGGCCGAATTCTGGAACAAAAGTATCGATATTATCGATCGACGCGTGGATCGTTTTCTGGAGCTGGCCGACCAGGCTGACTGAAGATCAGATCAGTGACTCCGAGAGTGGCGCGGAAATCCAAATTTTGCGGAATCCGCGGAAAAAACAGACTTTCAGCAAAACCAGCCTTAAAATGCAGAGAGATCCACCTGTATTACTGCCGCAACGTGTCGAAATTCCACACCTGCTGCGGTATACTGGTGCACTCTGCAGAGCAAATATCAAGAAATTATAGTCGGCTTTCGCTCCTGAACGAGCAGCCGGATCTGCCTCTAAACCACGGCCGTTTCTCTGGATAAGATTCGTGCCTGGTCTTTTTGCAGGACTACTGAGAAATATCACTTTCCATGGCTACGCAACAGGAACTTTCAGAAACCCGCCAGCATTCAGGAGTCGGTCTGGTTCAGACCCGACTTGCGACCCTGTTTATGCCCCCCGACTGGCTCAAGCTGGCAGGGGGTGGCGAACTGGGTCCGATTCAGGTTGCCTATGAAACTTATGGCACCCTGAGCCCTGAAAAAGACAACGCCATTTTCATCTGTCACGCTCTCACAGGCGATGCCCATGCCGCCGGTTATTACGAAGACGATGATGAAAAAGCCAAACCGGGCTGGTGGGACGAACTCATCGGCCCCGGTCGGACCCTGGACACGGATAAGTATTTTGTGATCTGTGCCAACGTCCTGGGCGGCTGCATGGGAACCACGGGGCCCGGAAGTATCAATCCGGAAACCAACCAGCCTTATCGTCTGAACTTCCCCTTCATCACCGTGGGGGATATTGTCGAAGTCCATGCGGCTCTGACCCGCCAGCTGGGAATCGACCAGTTGCTGGCTGTGATCGGGGGCAGCCTGGGAGGCATGCAGGTACTGGAATGGGCGGCCCGCTTTCCGGATCAGCTGCGGAGTGCGATCTGCCTGGCATCCGCGGCACAGCTCTCCGCCCAGGGAATTGCGTTCAATGCCGTCGGTCGACGAGCCATCAAGACAGACCCCGAATTCAAAGATGGCGAATACGAACGGGGGGCCGGCCCGCGTTACGGTCTGGCCCTGGCCCGCATGATCGCTCATATTACCTACTTGTCGGATCAGTCGATTGAGATGAAATTCGGCAGACGTCTGCAGGACCACGATACATTCACCTACGAAATGCTGCCCGAAGTGGAATTCCAGGTGGAAAGCTACCTGCACTACCAGGGAAAACGGTTCGTCGAACGCTTCGATGCGAACAGCTATCTCTACCTCACACGGGCCATGGATTATTTTGATCTGGTCTCGCAACACGGATCGCTGACCAAAGCGCTGGGACAGACCAATGCCCGGTTCCTGATCGCCTCGTATGATTCCGACTGGCTGTTTACCACAACACAGAGCAAGGAGATTGTCAGGGCGTTAATCGAATGCGGCAAGCACGTCTCCTTTATTGAACTCAAAAGCCCCTTCGGCCATGATTCCTTTTTGATTGAAATCGAACAACTGCAGAAACTGATCACTCCCTTCCTGGCGCAAGCCTACGAATCGAGACTGGCGGAGAAGCAGAGCTGACCGCTCCCGTGAACTATCTCTGCAAGCGTAGAGATCAGAATACATAAGAGTAAAACAATACCATGTGCGCACAACATCGATACTGTATGGAGGACCCGTCGCTGGACGTGACTGATAAACTGCTGATGGAGCAGATTCAGCCGGGCAGTCGTGTACTGGACCTCGGATGTGGTGATGGGCGGTTGCTGGCTCGACTCCGCGATGAACGCGATGCTTCGGTCCTGGGTATGGAAATCGATATCACGCAACATCATGGTGCCATCGCCCGGGGTGTACCGGTAATCCAGGCTGACCTCGATGAAGGTCTGCACGACATTCCGGATCAGGCGTTTGACTACGTCGTCTTGAGTCAGACACTGCAACAGGTTCTGCACCCCAAACAGCTGCTGGAAGAAATGGTCCGCGTGGCCCACCAGGCGCTGGTCGTGGTTCCCAATTTTGGAAACTGGCGTATCCGTCTGCAGGTCTTGAAACAGGGGCGGGCTCCGGTGACGGAAGTGCTGCCTTATGAATGGTACAACACCCCCAACCTGCACCTGATGTCGATGCACGACTTTCAGGATCTGATGCGAATCCTGGGGATCGAAATCCTCAAGGAAATTCCGATCATCAAGCATCGTGCGGTGGAAAAAGCCTGGCTGGCCAACTTGCGGGCCCAGCAGATTCTGTATGTGCTCCAGCGTCAGGAACAGACCACAGAACACGCCCCGTCCAAGCCTGCGACGCCCCTGACCTTCTGAGGGCATTCCCCGGTCAGCGGATCTCCAGACGGGGAACAGACTTCCCGTTTCAGGCTCTGATTCGGGGCAGGAATTCCTGTTTCCCTGAATCCTAAAACGCGATATACTGCCCCACCTTCTGGCCTGAGCAGAGAACAGGCCACAGGGAGCCGGTATAAACCATGTCTCCCTAACGTGATAGAATATCACCACTTGAGACAAATTCAGCGACTCGTTTTTTAAAGAGAAAGAGGGAAGGGACTCCCGATGCGTATCATAGCCATCATGAATCAAAAAGGGGGCGTCGGCAAAACCACATCCAGTGTGAACATGGCTGCCGGCCTGGCAATGCAGGGAAAAAAGGTCTGCCTGGTTGACCTCGATCCGCAGGGTCACGCCTCGTTACACCTGGGTATTGAGCCATTCGGAAATGTGCCGACCGCCTATGATGTATTTTCCGGGTTCAAAACGCTGGCTGAAACACGACAGCTGGTCGCGAAAAACTTGTGGGTCGTGCCTGCGACACTCGATCTGGCCGCCACGGAGCTGGAACTGGTCGATGCCGAAGACCGGGAAATCGTCTTGCGTCGGGCCATTCAGAAAATGGCAGACACCGAACCGTTCGATTACCTCATCATGGACTGTCCGCCTTCACTGGGCGTTTTGACGATCAACGCTTTGACGGCTGCTAGTGAAGTGATCATTCCGCTGCAGCCGCACTTCTTTGCGTTGCAGGGTCTTTCCAAGCTGTTCGAAACAACAGCTTTGGTACGACGTCGCCTGAACCGGGACCTGAAGGTCTCGGGTGTGGTCCTGTGTCTGTATGAAACCGGAACCAGACTGGCGGCTGACGTGACCGACGACCTGTGTGCCTTCCTCAATGAAAGCGATCCCGAAGCCCCCTGGGCCAACGCCAAAATTTTCCAGAGCCGGATTCGCCGCAACATCAAGCTGGCCGAAGCGCCCAGTTATGGACAGTCGGTATTTGACTACTCCAGTTCCTGTCCGGGAGCCAAGGATTACGCCGGTCTGGTTGAAGAGATCATCGCCGACGAACAGGCCGAACAGGCTCCGATTCAGCAGGCCGCCTGATTACTCTTCAGCGGCTTTCTGCTTCGCTTCCAGTTTCGCTTTGGCTTCTTTCCAGAGCGGATCGTAAACCTCTTTGTCGAACGGAGGACATCCTGTGGGATACTGTCCCAGTGGATGATCCTTCGTACGCATGAGGTTGGTGCAATAAGAGAAGGTCCGGCAGACGGTTTTGCGTTTGAGCCTGCCTTCTTCCTGCAACAGCTTCGCAAACTCCGGTTGTGACAGTGTGGCTCGTCCCATGCCGACAATCGAAATCTTGCCCTGCTCCACATTCGCCGCAGCAGCATGCATGGCGAAGTCCTGCAACCAGCTGTAACCACTGCCCACCACCGGAATATCGGGAACGGCTGCCTGAATCTGTGAGGCAATCCGGAAATGCCGGGCCACACCGATCAGGGGATGTTCGGGAGCGTGATAGCCATCGGTTGGAGGAAATTCCGCGGGCCGCACAATATGTGGATTGGCGTAGGGATTCCCGTTGGAAATATTGATCATGCTGATGCCCCACTCTTTGAGCAGGCGAGCCACTTCGAGCGGTTCGGTCAGATCTTCCTGAAGGTGATCGTCGGGATTGGTGCCGAAAGCGGTCTGCAGCGGCAGTTCGTGCGGGCAGGGTTCACCGATGAAGTCGTCTCCCGCGCCCTGATAGGGAATGCCGTCGTAGCCGTTCATGCGGGTGGCGATTACGAGCCCGGGACATTCTTCGCGAATCCGTTGTATGACGTTACGAACCAGGCGGGTCCGGTTTTCGAGCGATCCCCCGTACTCGCCGGGACGGTTCTTCGCAGCCAGCAGTTCTGAGAGCAGGTAGCGATGGCACTGTTTGATATCGACGAAATCGACGCCGATGGATTGTGCCAGCTTCGCGGCGGTCACGTACTGGTCTTCGATGCGTTTCAGATCGTCGTCCGACAACAGCGGGTAACTGTCGTCTACGATCTTACCGGTCCCTTTATCGACGGTGCGTGGATCCAGCACCTGATCGTGGGTGGCGAGCAGAGGTTTTTCGAAGCTGAAACGACCGGAGTGTGTCAGCTGCAGACCGATGACCTGGCCTGCATCCGAGCCAAAGACTTCTGCATGTGCTTCACGACATCCGGCCAGCATTTTCTCCAGGGCGGGCGCGGTCTGATCGTTGATCATCAACTGACGGGGATTCATGCGGGCTTCCGGACCGATGGCGGTCGCTTCACCCCAGATGAGCGATGCCCCGCCGGCACCGAAGCGTTGATAACGACGGTAAGTCAGTTCATCGGGAAAGCCATCGGTGGTGCCGTCACAGCCTTCCATCGGTTGAATTCCAAGCCGGCTTTTCGCCTGCAGATGGCCGATCGGAATCGGTTCATAGAGAACCTTAAAATTGTCTGAGACTTCGATCGGGCAGCCCAGGCGTTCCGAATCGGCAACAACATCTTCCGGTGTCTTATATTTAAAATATTTGGCCATAGCAGGTGACTTGGTACGTATCAGGAGGGTGATCAACGGCTGTTCAAAATAGACGCTCCCCGAGTGTACTCAAAGCGAGTGCGAATTACCATTCAGCCGGGTTTCTGCAGACAGTAGTTAAACGGGTACCGTCAGCGATTGTCCATTATCGCGGGCTGAGAGCCCCAGCAGATAGGGAACGGCCACTTCCGCCCATTCTTCCGCGGTGGGATAATGGTCGGCATGCGAGCCGAAACAGCTTTGCAGCAGACGCGTGTTGATGATTCCCGGATTCAGCGGGACGGCAGCCATCCCCGGCGGCAGTTCCTGAGCCAGCGACTGGGTCAATCCCTCCACAGCCCACTTAGTGGCACAGTAAGAGGCCACTTCACCGGAAGCCGAACGTCCCCAGCCCGAACTGAAATTCACGATCACACCGGATTCTGACTGCAGCATCGCGGGGACAAAGTGACGAATGGTATTAATGGTCCCTTTGATGTTCACATCGATGATGCTGTCGATGTCGGCCGCGGGGATCTCCCACAGCGCTGCATTCTCATTAATGACCGCCGCGTTATTGAGCAGCAGATCGGGTGGCCCCAGTTCCGCGATAACCGAATCGGCCCAGGCCTGCACGGCCTGATCGTCGGCGATATCCAGCGCGGTAAAATGATGGGGCTTGCCGAACTGATCAGACAACTCGGCGAGTGGTTCCGGGGAGCGGCCACAGCCGGCCACTGTGTGACCAGCTGCGATGAACTCCGACACCATTGCCCGTCCCAGTCCCTGGGTGACGCCGGTGATGACGATTACTTTTGACATGACGGTTTCCTGTCCCTGGCCGATGGCACTTATTTCTTTTCAGCAGCCTTCACAGCGGCAGCGGCTTTGGCATCTTCCTGTTTTGACAGCTCCGGATTGACGGGAACCGCAGCCGGTGCATCGCCGCGAATCCATTTAATCGCGCCGATGACGGAATCCAGAAACGCGGGGTTGGTCCAGGTCGAGGGGTTGTGCCCCATGTTGTTGACAAAGACTTTGCCCTGCCCCCAGTCTTTGGCCCAAGCAACCGGGACCTGGTAGGGACGCTTGGGGTTACACTTCTCCATATTCAGGCTCATCAGCACATGCACTTTTTCCGGCTGCCAGTTTTTATACTGATAGATTTCATCTTTGACCTGGAATTCTTTTCCGAAGGGCTTCATGGCCGGGAAATCGGTGTTGTGCACGGTGATCGTCACTGTATTTCCGGCGGTCCAGGGATGGCCGTTAAAAGAACCGCCGATCATATCCCAATAAGGTTCGTAGGACTTATAGGTATCGGTGGCTGAGTGAAAGCCGATAAATCCGTGGCCTTTCTGCTTCAGCCAGTCATTCAGAAAATACTGCAGATCTGCTTCTTTGATGGGCAGCATGCCCGTAGTGTAGAACATGACGATGTCGTAGTTCTGCAGATTTTCTTTTGTAAAGTCGGCTGCGGCATCCTGGGTACAATCGACGGTGAACAGGCCCGACTGCTTCCCGAGTTGAATCATCGCGATTTCAGAAGGAGACAGCTGTTCTTTCTCCCGTTTGACGGAGCCGTGGGTATAACCTTTGCTCTGGGTGAGCATCAGGATACGGGTCTTGGCGTCGGCTGCATCGGCAACATCAGTCACGGTCAGCAGGGGGAATATCAGCAGACAGCAGACTGTCAGAAATCGAAAACTCATGGTGGTCGCTCCCAGTTGAGAATGAAGGATACGCGGAAGTCAGATCTCACTATTTTAAAAGAGATCAATTCCCGATTGCAAAGCAGTGAGACTAATCGGTCAGTTCCTGAATCCGGATATTGCGGAACTCAACCGGGTTCCCCTCGGACTGCAGCCCGAAAAATCCGTCTTTCAGCTCACTTGGTTTGGAAGTGGCGATCTCCGTTCCGTTCAGAACCGAGGTTAACGCACCGTCTTTACAGACGACTTCGATTGCATTCCACTCGCCTATCGGCCGGCGTACTTTTTCCCGGGCTTCCGGATTATCGGTAACTTCCAGGGTAATGTCTTTGCTGTTGGATTTGATGTGTGCCATCTCAGAATACTTACCCTGTACTTCGAGGCACTTGGGCCAGACACGATTTTCGCCTGTGATGTAGAACAGGAATCCCGTGTTCGGATCGGCATTTTTTTCAGCTGATTCGGGGAAGCGATATTCCAGGCGAACGGTGCAGTTTCCGAGTGCAACGCGTGTATAGATATAACCGCGTGGCTGTCCCTGGCAGGAAATGATTCCGTCCTTCTCAGTCCAGTTTTTACCGGAGACCGGTTCTTTCGATTTACCGGCGAACTCTTCAAAGTCCTTCAGATGCAGCAAGGTAAATCCGTCTTCGACTTCGAATAACGATTCGATAGTTTTTTCAGGTTCATCGATGGCGGGTACTTCATTCAGCGCTTCTTTTTTCTGTTCTTCCGTGGGTTTTCCACAGGCAGACAGCAGACAGGTCAACAACATCAATAGAACAAAGGAAAGCTGAGTTTTCATAGATCAGATTCTTTCATGAAGGTCAGACATACTTTCTCTGCTCCCGGCCCAGAGCGTAACACTGTGAAGATTTATCGTACCCAATCTGCTTAATGCACTGAAGTCTGGCGTCCCCTGTTCCAGTCAGGATAGATATAATCGATACATTTTTCTCGGGCCTGGCAGATTTACTGAATTCGGTAATCAAGAGATGCGGGAGATCCCGCAGATTTTGCCGATAGAGATTATGTACTCTCCCTTAACTGATTCGCCTCACAGGATGACTTAGGCACCATTGGCTGAAGTTGGAACGCTGTGCAGGATCAGGCAGCATTAATTTCAGTATCCTACTGAGATAGAAATGGGCTATCATGCAACAAGTAATGATCTCTCCCCCCGAGGATCGAGCGAGGACGACCAGTCACACCTGTGCCTCGCTGATCAAATCGCAACCGGCCGGCCAGGCTGATAAACAACAGGACCTGAGTATTTCAGTACTGGAATGGCTTAACGCAGAGTTGAGAAAAGAGGTAGAAAAGCAGGAAATCGTATCGTTTCAGCCAAACGAGAAGATGATCGATCGTTTGCAGAACATGCTGACTTCCAAAGCGACCGGTATCACCATTATGGTGGTCGGTTTATTCATCATGTAAGACGCAGCAATCTGAAGGGTAATCCGGATTCGTGTAACAGCTACTGATTCTGCTATGTATGCAGCGCTCAGCCGCATAGCAGGACCAGCAACAGGTGGAATCAGACGATTCCTGAACCGAAAGAGTCACCCTGGGCACCCGGTTCACGATTCTGCGAAGTAACCCTGTCGGCGGCTGGCTGATCGGCCGGATTATGATGGGGTGGTTTCCCATCCGAGCGGTCCTCAGCAGCATCAATTCGAAATACCTGACCGTTCTTGCGGTGAACGGTCGATTCCGTGCGGGAGGACTGGACCAGAGGTGTCTCGTCGTAGTCCTCTTCGTAGGGTCCGAGCCGCGCGTAATCTTCTTCGCCGAAATCATCATAGCGGCAGATGTAACCTTCCTGCTGCGCGGAGACGCGCTCTTCCTCATACGCCTTGAGGACCTCTTCCTGGATCAATTCCCGGCATTCGGAATTGATGGGATGCGCGATGTCGGCATAGAGACGGGCGCGACCGGCGTCATCTTTGTCCGCCCGGTTTTCATCCAGACGCACGCCACACTGGTTACAGAACGAGGCGCGCAGATGGTTCTTGGTATGACACTTGGGACAACGATCCATCAGCTTGCGGCTGGGCATCGCCACGAAGGCACCTTTGGCCCCCTGAATGATTTTCAGATCCCGGATGACGAATGAGACGTCGAAAGTAATTGAGCAGAATGCCAGCAATCTTTCGTGTGGGTCATTCATCAATTTGATGCGTACTTCACTGATCTCCATGGCCTCACTCCATTTGTGCCAAATTTTAAATTGCTCATCTATAGTCGGTTCTGGACAACAAATACATGCCCTTTCACTGTGGATCGTAATCGCGCAGCGACCTGGGAAGCCTGTGCCCGATTCTGGCAGACACCAAAATAGGCCGTTCCGCTTCCACTCATCATATGCCCCAAAACAGATTGTTTTGAGAAGTAATCTTTTAAAATTAATATATCCGAATTCAGCTGTTCCGCAGGCGCCTGCAGATCATTCAACATGAGGTGGGAAATTGAATGAAACTGCCCAGAAGCCAGATCACGCGTCAGACGCTCAACCTGATTATTTGAGTGCGTTCCTACTCGACACTGCCGATAAACGTCCGCCGTGGATAAACCCGACTGGGGTCGAGCAATCACAAAGTGGAGACATTGGGGAATGGAAACGGGTTCGATCAGTTCACCTCTTCCCCGACAGATGGCTGCATTGCTCTCTGTGAGAAAGAACGGAATGTCACTCCCCAGCTCGGCCGCCAGACCTCGTAATTCTTCAGGCGACAACCCCAAATGCCATAGTTGATTGGCAGCGAATAAGGCTGCCGCTGCATCGCTTGATCCCCCTCCGAGTCCAGCCTCTGCAGGAATGCGTTTGATCAACTGGATCCGCAATCCCCGCTGTGTTCCCGTTTTTGCCTGAAGTAACCGGACAGCACGCACTACCAGGTTATCTTCACCAGTCGGGATCTGCTGGTCTGTGTCTCGTTGGGGCTGAAGTGAATTTGCTTCGGCAACACTCAACGCAACTTCTGTTGAAGGATCCTCCGTGAAAACTAAAGTGTCGTATATTCCCACCGACAGCATCAACGAAGTAATGTCGTGAAAACCGTCGGGGCGCTTTTTATCGATGCTTAAGAACAAATTTAATTTGGCAGGAGCATGAACTGTAACGGAACGTGAATGGGGATAAGAAAAGAGCATCCGTCACATTTCCAAAATTCCTGCGGAACGAATTTCTCGTATATTAAACAGGTCCTCACATAATGAATCGTGAGAGATAAGAGCAGCTTGACCTGATTTTATTTCGATTGCGATACGACGTTATAGTTTAAAGATGACTACAACGCAGATTATCGTATCTGTTTATTGAAAATTCGTCAACATCTTTTCCCGGGCGAGGGGATTTACTGCTGGTATAACAGGGTCCGTTGATGGTTTCTTTCAGCCGCTGACTGACTTCAACAGTTGCTGAAATGCCTTCGATTCGACCTGCGCTGACTTCGTAAAGCGAATGCGGGCCTGCTCGTTACCGCGAGAATCGGTTTTGATTTCGCGTTCACTTCCCAGATCAGCAATTTTACCCAGAGTAATTTTTCCATCGGCGGCCCGAAAAGTGACATCCACCCCTTCCCGCCGCTTGGTATGGATTGTCAGAAACGGTTTGCGTTTGCCAGCCTGAACAAAATTGACCAGTGATTTGCTGTCCCATTGAATCGACGAATCAGCATACGTCTTTTCCAGCACCTCGAAGAGGCTTTCCAGCAGTTCCGGATCCCAGGCAACCCGCTTGTTATTGGGGAAGCCTTTACGGGAGAGATGCCATTTCTTTTTGAGCACCTTCCAAGGCATAATTTCGTCTGGCTTGATCTCCTCGCGATGAATCAGCCCCAGGAAGGATTCTGCTGCCGTTTCCAGGAATTCCTGGAAGGCCGGAGTTTCGATTTCTTCCAGCCAGTGGATGGTGAGTGTGACTTCCTGCCAGGGTCCCTTGAGATTTTTGACCCGCACCCGATTAGACCGCCCGTAAATGGGAAGTTCATCCAGATCGTCGAGTGACTTCAACGCGAGTTGCTCCCGCAGCGGTTCCTGCTGGAACGTATTGCGTTTGACGCGGAAGCTGAGCCTTAACAGCCATTCATCGCCGGTGTTCGCGTGCAGGAACCAGCCCTGCTTTTTCACCGGGCCGTTGACTTCGACAATACTGCGATGGTTCCAGTTGATCTCGCCGAAGCCGTCCTTGTTCTCGATAAAATCAATGATTGATTCGAGTGCAGCGCCTTCCCACTGACAGGCGGCTCCGGAAAGCGAAACATGATCCTGGGTATGCCAGCGACGACCATCCTGCTGCCAGGGCATCTGGGCGTCGCGCCCGATCTGTTTGAGATCGAGGTCCCCTTCCTGTTTTTCGCCGAGGCTCTGTGCATCGAAGACTTCGCGCTCTGTTCGTTGACCGGAAGCAAGAATCGGCTGCAGAATCTCGCCGGTATACGATCGGAGCAGGACCGGTAGTTTTGATTTGCGGGTGCTTCGGGACTTCGTCTGCTTCTGATAAGCCTTCGCATGTTCGACCAGCTTTTCGGGTGTGCCGGCGGCGATGATCTGACCACCGCCGCTGCCGGCTTCCGGACCGACGTCTACCAGCCAGTCTGCGGTCTTAATCACATCGAGATTGTGTTCGATGACAATCACCGTGTTGCCGAGTTCCACCAGGCTGTTTAAGACTTTGAGCAGTTTGGCGATATCGTCAAAGTGGAGACCGGTCGTTGGTTCATCCAGCAGGTAGAGTGTCTTACCCGTATTGGGACGTGCGAGTTCTGCTGCCAGCTTCACCCGCTGCGATTCACCGCCGGAAAGAGTGGGCGCCGATTGTCCAAGGGTGAGGTAATCCAGACCGATGGCGCACAGGGTTTCCATCGTGCGACGGATGGCGGGAATGTTGCTGAACAGTTCCGCGACTTCGCCGATCGACATCTCCAGCACATCCGCGATGGACTTGCCTTTGTATTTGACCGAGAGCGTTTCCTGGTTGTAACGTTTGCCGTTACAGGTTTCACAGGTCACCCAGACATCGGGCAGGAAGTGCATCTCAATACACCGCTGACCGTTGCCCTCACAGTCTTCACAACGGCCCCCGGATCGGTTAAAGCTGAAGCGGCCGGGTTGATAGCCGCGCACCTTCGCTTCCGGCAGTCGCGAGAAGAGTTCGCGAATCTGATCGAACACACCGGTATAAGTCGCGGGGTTTGATGCGGGTGTGTTCCCCAGGGGACGCTGATCGACGATGATCGCTTTATTGATCTGATCCAGTCCCAGCAGATCCTGGTAGGGACCGGGGGCTTCCTTGGCGCGATGCAGTTTTTTCGTCACCGCCCGGGCCAGTGTTTCTTCGATGAGTGAACTCTTACCCGATCCGGAAACGCCTGTAATACAGGTGAATGAGCCGAGCGGAATCTGAAGATCGACGGACTGCAGATTGTGGTGGCGGGCGCCGGTCAGTTCCAGCCAGTGTCCGGTGGGCGAAAGCGGAACGTCTGCTTTCCCCTGTTTTTCATAGATCACACGCCGCTCACTGGGGATGGCAATCGTCCTCTGATCGGCCAGATACTGACCGGTCATCGACTTTTTGCTACGCTTCAACTGCTTTGGGGAACCTTTTCCGACAATCGTCCCGCCAAAGCGGCCGGCACCGGGCCCGAAATCATAGAGACAGTCAGACGCTTCAAGCACTTCGCGGTCATGCTCGACCATCACAATTGTATTGCCGATGTCCCGCAGTTTTTTCAGCGTGTTAATCAGGCGCGTGTTATCGCGCGGATGCAGACCGATGGTCGGTTCGTCCAGCACATACAGGACCCCGGTCAGTGAACGTCCCACCTGCCCGGCCAGGCGAATGCGCTGACTCTCTCCGCCGGAGAGGGTCGGCAGCGGACGGCTCAAGGTGAGGTAATCGAGCCCCACATCGACAAGGAACTGCAGACGACTGGTGGCTTCCTTGATCAGGTCACCGGCGATCTGTTTTTCACGCTTGTTGAGTTTCGCCTGTTTGATAAAGTCCAGAGCGGCCTGCAGCGGTAGATCACAAAACTGGCCGATCGTCTTACCCTGGAAGCGGACGGCGGCAGCATCCGTGCGGAGGCGGCTGCCATTACAGACCGAACAGGGAACTTCGCCAGTCATCTCATGCAGACGACTGCGGAACGCGAATGATAATCGCGACGCTTCCTCAATCGCCGGGTAGAGCCCCTTAAACTGGAACTGAATTTTGCCACTTTCATCCAGGGGGATCCAGCGTTCTTCGTCGCCGTAGAGAATCACGCGTTGCTGTTTGACCGTCAATTGATTGAAGGGGACGTCCAGGGGAATCCGGAACTGCCGTGCGATGGCTTCCAGAGTCTGCGCGAACGCAGCGTTGGTACGCGGATCGGGCCAGGCGGCGACCGCGGCTTCGCCCAGGCTCCGGTTCGGATCGGGAATCAGTTCCGAGAGGTTCGTACCCAGTTCGGTTCCGAGGCCTTCGCAGTATTCACACCAGCCGAGTGGACTGTTGAACGAGTAATTGTGGGGCGTCAGCTCTTCGAAGCTCTGGCCACACTGTTCGCAGAAGTAATACAGGCTGAACGTTTCGAAATCCCATTCCGGTTCCGGCACATCGTCTTCACAGTAGCAGGCATACATCAGCCCTTCCCCAAGAGCCAGCGCCGATTCGACAGAGTCTGCTATGCGGGAGCGGTTTTTCGCAGCCACGGTGATGCGGTCGATCACAACTTCGACTTCATGACGACGGCGACGGTCGATATCCGGAACGTCTTCCAGGCGATACGTGGTGCCGTCAATGCGAACGCGACGGAAGCCCTGCGTGTTGAGTTTCTCCCAGAGCGTGTCGTATGCCTGCCCGACATTGATATCGACGGGAGCGAGAATCAGCAGCTTCGTCCCCTCTTCCATATCCAGAATTCGCTGGATGACTTCGTCGGTGGTTTGTGTTTCGACGGGAACGTCACAATCGGGACAGTACATCTTCCCGAGTCGGGCGTAGAGTACGCGGAGATAATCATAGATCTCAGTGACCGTGCCGACCGTGGAGCGGGGAGAATGGCCGGTGGTTTTCTGCTCGATGGCGATTGCCGGAGAGAGGCCGTGAATGTGTTCGAATTTGGGCTTGGGCATCTGTCCCAGGAACTGCCGGGCATAGGCTGACAGCGATTCGACATACCGCCGCTGGCCTTCTGCGTAGAGCGTATCCATCGCCAGTGAACTTTTACCACTTCCGCTGGGACCACAGAAGACGTTCATCTGGTCGCGGGTGATCTGCACATCCAGATTCTGCAGGTTGTGCTGGCCGGCACCGCGGATCGTGATCTCCCGGCTGTCTTTGGGAGAGGCGCCGTTGGATTTCGGGACGGCGGACTGCCAGCGATGGTGCGGATTATTGAGCGTAAGGGTCTGTCTGCCTTTGGCTTTCGCAGGTAACTTCGCGGGAACCAGGTCGGTCTGTTCTTTCAGCGCGAGCCCCGTATAAGACCAGGGACAGGCGGCGACTTCTTCTGGTGTGCCCTCGATCAGAATCCGGCCTCCCCCTTCGCCCCCCTCGGGTCCCAGGTCGATGACCCAGTCTGCGGTTTTAATCACGTCCAGGTGATGTTCGACGACGAGCACCGTATTCCCGGCATCGGCCAGGTGGTGCAGGACCTTGAGCAACAGTTTGACGTCGGCAAAATGCAGACCGGTGGTCGGTTCGTCCAGCAGATAAAAGGTATTTCCTGTAGAACGTTTCCCCAGTTCGCGGGCCAGCTTGACCCGTTGGGCTTCACCGCCGGAGAGTGTAGGCGAGGGTTGTCCGAGCTTCAGATAATCCAGTCCGACATCGTGCAGCGATTCCAGCAGCTTCAGAATCTTGGGCACGTTCTGGAAATGTTCGATTGCCTGCTGGATGTCCATGTCGAGAACTTCCGCGATGCTCGCACCTTTATAACGAATCTCCAGGGTTTCGTGATGGAAACGACGGCCTTCACAGACCGGACAGGGGACCCAGACATCCGCCAGGAAGTCCATCTCCAGCTTGTTAGCACCGTGGCCTTCGCAGGCTTCACAACGTCCGCCGGGCACGTTGAAACTGAAGCGTCCCGCTTTGTACCCCCGCATGCGGGAATCGGGCAGTTTGGCATACAGGTCACGAATCAGGTCGAAGACTTTGACATAAGTCGCGGGATTCGAACGCGGGGTTCGACCGATGGGAGACTGATCGATGTCGATGGCTTTGTCGATCAGTTCCAGACCGGTGACTTTCTGATGTTCGCCGGGGTTCCCCTTCCCTTTATTGACCTTCTTATTTAGTACAGGCCAGAGAATATCGTTGATCAGAGAGCTCTTACCCGAACCACTGACGCCGGTCACGCAGATCACCCCTTTCGTGGGAATCCGCACATCGATGTCTTTCAGGTTATGATGTTTGGCGCCCTTGATGTGGAGCGATTCTTTTTTGACCAGCTTGCGACGGGTTTCCGGGATTTCGATTTTCTCTTTGCCCGACAGGAAGGCGGCCGTCACACTCTCTTTGGCTTTGAGGACATTCTGATACGTGCCTTCCGCGACGATGTAGCCTCCCCGCACACCGGGGCCGGGACCGAAGTCCACAATATGGTCTGCAGCCCGCATCGTCTCTTCATCATGCTCGACCACGATGACGGTATTGCCCTGATCGCGAAGATCACAGAGACTTTCCAGCAGCATGGTGTTGTCGCGGGGATGCAGGCCGATGGAAGGTTCATCGAGAATGTAGACCACGCCGACCAGTCCACAGCCGATCTGACCGGCGAGCCGGATCCGCTGGCTTTCTCCCCCGGAAAGAGTCGGCGCTGTGCGATCGAGGGTCAGGTAATTCAGTCCGCAGCGTAATAGAAAGCCGAGTCGTCCGCGGATTTCTTTGAGAACTTCTTCTGCGATCAGCAGGCCGGTCTGATCGAGGTCCAGCGTTTCGAAGAAATGGGCAGCTTCCTCGATGCTGAAAGCACAGACTTCCGGCAGCGTTCTGGTGACCGGGTCCTTATCTTCCTTTTCGGCATAACTGAGCGAGGCAATCCGGACTTGTCGTGCCTGCGAGTTGAGCCGGGTTCCCTGACAACTGGAGCACTGCACGAAATCCATGTATTTTTCGAGCTGTTTCCGTCGCATCGGGTTACTGGTTTTGCGATAGCTTTCCAGGAGCTCTTCGACATAACCGTCCCAGGTGCCGCCGTGCTTCCAGACCCCGCCGGAATGACGCCAGCTGAATGTGATGTTCCGCTCCCCCGTTCCAAACAGGAACTGCTGCTGAGCCGCCTCGGGAAGTTCATTCCAGGGGGTTTTGAGGAAGCTGTCTTCCTCCATTTTCAGGTCGCGTTCGATGGAGCGAGCGACGCCCTGATAGATATGCCGTCTCCACTTACCGACTTTGCTCAAGGGCCCCAGCAGTTCGAAGGCGCCCTTTTGAATCGACTTTGTCTCGCTGGAAAGAATCGCGTCCAGCGGAAAGTCGTACCGCATTCCGAGCCCGTTACATTCGCCACACATCCCGAGCGGACTGTTGAAACTGAACAGCTGCGGTGTGGGTGGTTCGTAACTGATGCCACAATCGGCACAAGCGTAGCGCGAGCTATAGAGTTTTTCGGGTGCGGGCTGGTCTGTCTCCTGCTGTCCCGGCTGCGATTTTGACGAGACTTCCTCAACGACGATCAATGTACCGTTCGACATTTTGAGTGCCAGCTCGACTGATTCGGCCAGTCGGGAACGACTGACTTTGCCGGCGACCAGGCGATCGATGACCACTTCGATGGTGTGCCGCATCTGGCGATCGAGTTGCAGCTGATCGGAGAGCTGGACCATGCGTCCGTCAACGCGGGCCCTTAGAAAACCCTGCTTGAGCAGATCTTCGAAGAGGTCTTTGTATTCCCCTTTCTGCTGCTGGATGAGTGGCGCCAGAATCGAATAGCGGGTCTTATCCGGCATCAGCCCGATGGAATCGATAATCCGCTCGCTGCTCTGCGATGTGATCGGCTTACCGCACTTTTCACAGTAACCCTGACCGACCCGGGCGAAGAGCACGCGGAGATAGTCATAGATCTCAGTGATGGTACCGACGGTACTGCGCGGGTTACGACCGCTCATCTTCTGTTGAATCGAGATGGAGGGTGCCAGTCCCGAAATGGAGTCGACCTCGGGCTTAGGCATCTGTCCGAGGAACTGCCGGGCATAGCTGGAGAGCGATTCGACGTACCGCCGCTGCCCTTCCGCGTAGAGGGTATCGAAGGCGAGTGAGCTTTTACCCGAACCACTGACGCCCGTCATGACGATCAGGCGATTGCGGGGCAGCTGCACACTGACATTCCGCAGGTTGTGTTCACGGGCACCGGTAATGATGATATCTTTTTGTGACATGGACCGCGTTATACCAAACGGCTGACGCCGGGTTTGAAAACAGCTGACAATGAGGGGATCAAATCGAGCACGGGATTGCAGGGTGGAATCAGATCAGACCATCTCCGAATGATTCGTCTGACTCTTCCGCGGGCTGATCCGGTTCTGCGGAGGCGGACGACTCTGTCTGCTCAGAACTTTCCTGGGGAGGGGCTGCTTCCTGCGCCGTGATCGATTCGGGCTCAACGGAGGGTTCGGCTTCCAGGGCACGGGCCAAGGCTGCGGCACGTTCTGAGGAAGATTGATCGCTCTCAGCCGTTTCAGCAAAATCGAAGTGATAGGGATCTTCGTGCAGTTTTCGCTGTTCCTCGATCAGCTGCATGAAGACGGTTTCCCCGTTGACCTGCGTCGATTTGGCAACCACGTCGCCGCTCAAACGGATCGTCTGACCGGTTTTCGGGCATTTCCAGAGTCGCCTGACATCGAGGTCCAGCTTTATTCCGGGGCCTTTCATGCTGTCTGTCTCTTTGCTGATGGAGGTTCGAAAATCAACACTTTTCAGATGTGTCTGACTAGATTACACTCTGCAACACTATGAAACATACCTGATGCCGTATCTCCGGTTCAATTGCTGGCGGCAAAATAATTGAATTGGAAGTTCTTTTGTTCATTAGATCAAGGTTTATCGATGTCTGATTCCGAGCAGTCTGAACCAACTTCCCCTTCCCGTTTTCCCGCGCGTGCGGATCTGGTTCAGGTGGGACGGGGCCTGCTGATGGGGGGCGCCGATATTATCCCCGGCGTTTCCGGTGGAACGGTAGCGTTGATCCTGGGCATCTATCAGCGACTGATTACCGCGATCAGCCACTGTGACGCGCGGCTGTTTCAAATGCTGCTTCGGCGCGAATGGTCGGCTGCAGCCCGGCACCTGGATCTGCGGTTCATCATTCCCCTGGGGATTGGCATTCTGACCGGGGTCGTCAGCCTGGCGAGCCTGATGCATTACCTGCTCGACTATCATCTGCAGCTGACACTTTCCCTGTTTTTTGGTCTGATTCTGGCTTCGAGTTTCCTGGTCGCCCAGATGGTGCAGCGCTGGACCGTCTTGAACGTGCTGGCGTTCATTGTCTCCACGATTGGTGTATATATTCTTGTGGGAGAACATTCGATTAAGCCGCCTGAAGGGAATCTGTATGTTTTCTTCTGTGGCATGATCGCGATCTGTGCGATGATTCTCCCCGGCATCAGCGGCGCGCTGATCCTGATTCTGCTGGGCAAATATCACGATGTGACCGGACTGTTGAAGACGATTCCCAGGGAACTGCTCAAGGGGAACATCGACTGGAACGGCCTGCTGACGGTGCTGGTGTTCGTACTGGGCTGCCTGCTGGGACTGATTCTGTTCAGCAAGGTGCTCCGCTGGCTGCTGCACAACCATCACACACTGACGATGGCCGTGCTGTGCGGGTTGATGGTTGGTTCGCTGAGACGGATCTGGCCGTTCAAGGTGGATGTTACGCCTTACACCAGTGATCAGACTCCGGAAATGGTTCCGTTCAAGCACCGGATTTACGAAAATATCTGGCCGGAATCATTTGGCGGGATGTTCTGGTCATCGATCGCACTCATCGTCGTGGCGGCCCTGCTCGTCTGGGGGCTGGACCGCCTGTCGCAGAAATACGCGATGCACGATTCTTCAGAAATGTAAGCCGACGGGAATTTTACTTCCCATCATCCTGCGGGTAGAGCAGTACGCGGTCGTGGCAGAGCAGAATCAGATCTTTGCGATTGTCGCCCGTCACATCGGCGATGACTGCTTCGCGGGGATCAACGCCGGTTCGGTTGGAGCGGGAAAAGGTTTTCTCTTCGAAGATCTTGAAATTCAGTGCGTGGCGTAAGCCTGGTTTGTCTTTGAAATTCAGAATTTCCACCTGGTGCGTCCGCAGATCGAGAATGACCACGTCGGGAGCACCGTCGCCGTTCAGGTCTCCTGCAACGGAATCGGTAAAGTAGGCCTGGGGCAGTTTCGATTCATACGAGGCGACCTCTTTGAGAGTGGGCGGAGTCTGACCGGAGTACAGAATGCCGAACTGACCGCGACCGAAGAGAACCAGGTCGGGCCGCTGGTCTCCATTCAGATCAGCCACATGAGCTGAGAGCAGCGGAAACTCGCCGATTTCGACTTCCTTCCAGGGACGATAGACGTTGGCTTCTTTACGGAGGATCCGCAGTTTCTGGACACCCAGATCGATGAGCACGATTTCGTCACCGGGCTCTCCGTCGAGATCCATATTCACGGCGCCTTCCACGCGGGCCTTACTTTCGGGGGCATTGAACTGATCAACGACCTGCCATTGATTGTCGGAATTCAGAATCAGTCTGCGGGCGAAGTTGTTCTGAGCGGTGAGGATCCAGTCCCGTTTGGGGCCGCCGATAAAAATGGACTCGGGTTTGATTTCATCGAGGTTAATTCCGCCGGACGGTGTGATTAACTGGGGAGTCTGTTTCGGCGTTAACGTAATCATTTTGGGTGAGCGGGAGAGCCCGTAGAAGGCCATCAGCTCGTAGATGCCGTCGCCGTTGGCATCCAGTTTGACCAGCGACTTGGGGGAATCCAGATTTGGCGGGTCGCTGGGGAATTGATATTCGCCCCAGCTGCCATCCTTGTTCAGACGCAGGGCCTGGAGCTGGTAGCTGTAGCCGCGTTTATCGCCGACCTTCGCGACGTAGATCAGTTCGGGGGACTGATTCCCGTCGAGATCCGCCAGTTCGAATGCCAGCGGTTCGCCTTTAATGGGGAGCACTTTGGGGAATGAGAGCCGTTGTTTGTCCAGGGCACTGACGCCGATGATCTTTTCGCGCTCGCTGAGCACAAAGACTTCGCCTTTGCCGTCGCCGTTAACGTCTTCGACGCGGAGCTGTTCGACTCCGAGCAGACCGGGATAGGTCTGCCCCAGATCCAGGCCGCGGTCTTTGGTCTGCAGGTAGACGAGCATCTGTGCTGTTTCGGGATCGGAAACGACGACATCCGTTAATCCGTCGCCATTGATATCACCGAGGTCAAACCCCCGGTTGCGTCCGGAACCTTCTTCGCCGAACCCATAGAGTGTGAGCCGTTTGGAGATTTCACCATCTTTCGACTGGGCCTTCTCCAACTGCTGGACTTTAAGGCGACCGGTCTGGGAATCGATGGTGAGGATTTCCGAACCTGGTTTGCCGTCAATTTCTGAAAGTGTGACCGAGCGGGGGCTGGAGAGTTCGAAGCGGATTTCCGGTCCCAGGTGGCCATCCTGTTTCTGTAGACGGGCACAGAGGACCTGATCTTTGCCATCGCGCGTGGCGTAGGTGAAGTCGTTGCGGCCATCGCCGTTCAGATCGGCAATGGAAGCCAGGCCCAGCTTGGGTGACGTATTCAGGATGGAACGGGGGGTTGCGAAGTCGCCCTTCTCGTCCTGCAAAATGACATAAGTGTGATTGGTGCCGAGTACGATGAGGTCGGTCCGCTGATCGAAGTTCAGATCTCCGGCAGCGATCGTCCATTGCGTAGGCTGCAGGTCCGCCAGGCGAATTCGTTTCCGATCAGACCAGCCGCCATTCTCTGTCTGGTAGCGGATAATCAGTCGGTCAGGGAGTGCGAGGTATGCCAGATCGTTGCGGCCGTCGCCGTTAAAGTCGCCGACTGTGAGGGCGGAGATAGAGACATCTACGGGCACCTTGACGTGTTTGAAACGGGCATCATCGGGAATGAAGTTCACGCCATCGCTGACCTCTTCACTCATCGGATCTTCGTTGCCGGTGCGCTGCTGCAGGATATCGATGCGGCTGTTACTGTTATCGATCAGCACCAGATCATTCAGCTTGTCACCGTTCATGTCGGCGGCGAGCATATTGGAAGAACGATCGGAGAGCTTGAAGAGTTCCAGCGGCTTGAAACCGTAGTAGTCGGCGAGTCGGGGCTTCTCGTCTGCAGAGACGTATGCGGTCATGCCTCCCAGCAGAACCAGCGTGAATACCACCTGGAATGATTTTCCACCTGCGATTTTGAAGCCCTTAAACATCCTGTCTCCCTGCCTGCTGAATTCTGATTCTATAAGTAAGTTGATTTCGATTCGATCAACTGCTAAGTCTTCTCTTGCTTAATTTACGCGAAGATCGAACGGCATGATAGTCAATGTCTTCTCGCGTGACAGCAGATTGATCAAATCAAACTTTTTCAACTGCTGTGCCAGCTCCGGAGAGAGCAGATTCAGCATGTTTGAGAGCTGACTGGATTGACGGCTCTGAGTATCGGCGGTTCCGAACAGCTGTTCGAAGGGGCTGGTCGGACGCGGGAGAATCAGTTTTTCGAATTTCTCGCCCTCGGGAATCTTGCCGAGTTTACGGGCATAGTCGATGGCTTCTTCCAGGGTTCCCAGTTCATCGACCAGACCGATTTTCAGAGCCATCTCGCCGGTATAGACGCGACCGCGGGCAAGCTTCTCGAGCTGGTCGTATTTCATTTTGCGGCCCTCGGCGGCTTTCTCGGTGAACTGCTTGTAAACCGCATGGAGCAGTTTGGTGACCGCGGCCTTTTCCGATTCGGTGAAGCCGGTCATCGGACTGAAGGTACCGCTGTTCTTACCACGGGAGATCACGCTGGTGGTGATGCCGATCTTTTTATACAGGCCTTCCACGGCCAGTTTGCCTCCCACGACGCCGATAGAACCTGTAAGTGTTCCCGGTTCCGCGAAGATCCGTTCGGCTCCCATGGAGATGTAGTATCCGCCACTGGCGGCGACATCGCCCATGCTGACGACCAGTGGTTTTCCGGATTCTTCCAGGGCCCGCCACATCAGGTCGCTGGCCAGGGCACTTCCGCCCGGGCTGTCGACGCGAACGACGATCGCTTTGACCTGATCATCTTTAGCTGCTTTCTCGACGGCTTTGATGAATGTGTCCGAGCCGAGCACGTTGACTCCGAAGAGTCCTCCCTGTGAGCTGGAACCGGACATAATGGCACCGGTTGCATAGATCACGGCGACGCGCGGTCCGGAACCGATCCGCTGTGAGGAATCGATGCCGGCCAGCAGGTCCATGAGCTTGATCAGCCCCGCAATCCCGGAGAAGTCGGTATCGAGGCGTTTTTTCGCATATTTTTTGATGATTTTGACGTCTTTATTTTTGTCGCCCCCGGTAATCAGCTTGGGCAGCTGATCTTCGTATGCCAGGTGGTCGATTAATCCACGCTCCTTTGCATCCGCTGCCATATAAGGTCCGGCATCGATGGCGGCTTCGACTTTACTATCGGCCAGACCGCGGTCTTTGGAAATCGTGTCGACAATCTGTCCGTAGTAGTTGTCCAGGATCGCTTCCATCTCTTCGCGGAAGGCGGGGCTCATGTCGGTACGGGTATAGGGTTCGGCGGCCGACTTGTATTCACCGACGCGTAATACATCAGGTTTGACATTCAGCCAGTCGAACAGGTTTTTATAGAAGCTGACTTCCGCCCGCAGGCCGAGCAGAATCAGCGAAGCCGATTCGGGCATCACGATTTCATCGCAGGCGGTGGCGAGCAGATAATCCTTGGTCATGCCGGATTCAATCCAGGCGTAGACCTTCTTGTCATTCTTACGGACTTTCTGGATGGCCTGGCGGATTTCATTCAGCTTGGCCCAGCCGACCGATGTCCCTTTGATGTGCAGAATCACCCCGGACAGCGATTTGTCTTCGGATGCTTTTTCCAGCCGCTGTGTCAACTTGGAAAGTGACTCGGTGACATCGCCAAACAGCCCGGGCATCTGGGGGCCTTCGGGATAGTCTCCCTTGATGATGATGTGCGCCCAGTTTTCGCGGATGGGCTTCGATTCCTCTTCCGCGGCGGAGACCACATTCTGGAACAGACAGAAACAACATCCCCAGATCAGCAGGAGGGCAAACCAGCGTTTGTTTGGAAAAGTGGATGACATCAGAAATCTCCAATAGAGGGACGCATGTATTGTCTGTTGAACAGGCATGAGCAGCCGGGAGACCGGATACGCCTCACAAACATTAAAATCGTATTAATGACTATAAGCAGTCTAAGTCGAACAACGTACCACGGTCAAGAAAGAGTTGACTGATGCTCCCGTTATATGAGCTGAATCCGGTCTGGTTGTGAATTTTCGGGCAGGAAAAACTAAAAAGTGTTGTCAGCGGATGGCGCTTTTGTCACACTAAGATCTGTGAATGGCATGGTTCTCTGCCAGACCCGCTCCGATTCCTTAACAACTCTGGTTTACCCGCAATGATGTCTGTCCGAACATTTCTGCTCTCTGTCATCTGTGTTCTTTCCTTTTCCAGTGCGCTGCCCGCACAGGGACTTATCTGGGAACTGCCTCCCGATGGCTCCTGGGTTCGCTTTGAAGGCACTTATGAAAAAGAGATGCCGGGTCCTGAATCGAACGACCTGAATGTCAAGCTGCAGTGGACACGGCACCTGGTAATCAGCTCCGTTGGTTCGGAGATGGCCGAGTTCGCAGGCGAACAGACGGCCTGCCGCTGGCTGGAATTCAAAACCACCACCGGCAAAGCAACCGAGTCCGGCATCGCTCCCGGCGTATCCGGTCCGCGGATCTACAAAGTGCTGATTCCGGAAAAAGCGATCAACGGCGAGCTTGTCGATCAGAGCAAGATTCCGGTCACGTTCCTGCCGATCGTCAAGGGATACCGCAAAGTCGGTGACCGGGCCGTCGAACCACTAAAAACCAACGTGCTGCGGTTCTACCCCATGATCACCATGCTGGAGCATTACACTCAGTGGGATTCGGTCGGCGAACCGGCGATGGTTGATATTCCGACCGGCGCTGTCACCGCCCAGGCTTACAAAGGGACCTTCAGCAGCGAAAGTCCGACGACGCGATCCAAAAACGAAGGTACGATCTGGCGAACGAAACAGATTCCCTTCGGCGTCGCCAAGTGGACCGTGGATGTCACCCGCGATACCAAGGGGGGCACGCAGCCCCGCTCTGAATTCAAGATGACGTCCCGCATCCATGTCGAGATGTCGGCCCACGAAGTCGGACAGAACGCCGAAACCGAGCTGCCCGCTTCGCGCTAAGGGTTATCCAGACCTGTTTATCGGAAAAAAGACACTACCGGTATCTTTGTTCCCGCCTGTCGGCAGTTCTTTCGATCCAAGGCTCGAAATCGCTTTCACTGCGGCTCTGCGGCCTGAGATTCCTGTTCGTTTTGCAAACAGGGGCACCCGAGACTTGACGCTTTCCCCGTCGGTGAAAAGAATCAGGTGTTTACGAACTTTTTCGTTTCCCCGGTGTCGTGTGTGGGGAAAATTGAGATCTGACAGTGTATTCAGATCCACCAACTTTGATGTATTCAGATAAGAAGACCGCTATTATGCCGATGGAGCTCTCCTCAACTGTTCAGAAACTGAAACCATCCGCCACGATTGCCGCTGCTGCGAAGGCCAAGGAACTGAAAAGCACCGGGGTCAAGGTTTATGAGTTCACCCTGGGAGAGCCGGACTTCAACACCCCGGCCCACATTTGTGATGCTGCCAAAGCAGCCATGGACGCCGGCCAGACTCACTACACCCCGGCCGCGGGAACCCTGGAAGTCAAACAGGCGATCTGCGATGCCTACCAGCGGGATTACGGTTTGAGCTTTCAGCCGAGCCAGGTTGTGGTCTCCAACGGCGCCAAACACTCAATCCACAACGTACTGACCGCCTTGTGTGGCCCCGGCGATGAAGTGATCATCCCCACGCCTTACTGGGTCAGTTACAGCGCCCTGGTCGAACTGACAGGCGCGACTCCCGTGATGGTCGAAACCAGCGAAGAGAGTGGCTTCTGCATGAGTGCAGAACAGTTCGCTGCGGCGATCACTCCCAAAACCAAGCTGATGATGCTCAACAACCCCTGCAACCCGACCGGTGCCGCCTACCCGGTCGAGACACTGGAAGCGCTGGCTAAGGTCGCTGTCGAAAAAGATGTTGCGGTGATGTCTGACGAGATCTACGAAAAACTGATCTACGAAGGATCGGAATTCCGCAGCTTAGCGTCCTTCGGTCCCGAAGTCGCAGCACGGACGATTATCGTCAGTGGTGTAAGTAAAGCTTACGCGATGACCGGCTGGCGTATTGGCTGGGCAATCGCTCCGGTGGAAGTCTCCGCTGCGATGACCAAACTGCAGAGCCAGGAAACATCCAACCCGTGCAGTATCAGCCAGGCAGCGACGATTGCCGCGTTGGTGGGAACACAGGACAGCGTGCAAGAGATGCTGGCCGCGTTCAAAGAACGTCGGGCTTACGTGTTGGAACGGCTGCACAAGTTCCCGGACATCAGCTTCGCTGAACCTGGTGGTGCATTCTATGCGTTCTTCAACGTAAGTGCCCACTTCAATAAGCCGCTGGGCGGAGGCAAGGTTGTGAAAGACGCAACCGAATTCTGTACGGCGCTGCTGGAAGAAGCCCATGTGGCACTGGTGACCGGCGATGCCTTTGGTGCCCCCGGTTATGTGCGTCTGTCTTTCGCAACCGACATGCAGACGATTGAAGAAGGCCTGAACCGGATCGAGCAGTTCCTCTCGCCGGCTTAAGCGTTTTCAATTGACACATAAAAAAACACCATCCCGAATTGCTTCAGGATGGTGTTTTAGTTTTTAACAGGTGATGTTGTCAGCACATGCTGTTGATCTTAGTACTGTCCCCAACCGAAGGGCAGTTCGCCGACAATGTTGCCTGGCAGGAGCACCCCGTTGGCGTCCCCTGTGGTGGTGTAGGGATTGCCGTCCAGGATGAAGATCCCCAGGTCTCCCGAACTGTCGAGACGGAAGGTACTGGCTCCGGTACCGGAGTAGAAGAAGTTACCGGCACCTGGATCAATCAGGTTATTGATACGAGCTGCCTGACGTTGAGCGTTACGACGACGTGTGGTCGAGGTGAACGGTCCATCGAATGGCACACTGTTTGTATTCAGACGAGATTTGAAGGTATCAGCGTTGGCGTAGAAGGCACCAGTATTATTCACATCAGATGAGATAATGGTGTTGTTGTCCCACAACAGGTCCAGACGGGCGAGTGGATCTGTCTGGAAGGTGTTGATAACGGTCGGGTCAACAGTGGCTCCCCAGGTACCTGTGG
The DNA here is from genome assembly GCF_007744075.1 of Gimesia chilikensis. Classification (NCBI taxonomy): domain Bacteria; kingdom Pseudomonadati; phylum Planctomycetota; class Planctomycetia; order Planctomycetales; family Planctomycetaceae; genus Gimesia; species Gimesia chilikensis. The sequence goes on from NZ_CP036266.1 coordinate 6,222,332, forward strand.
TATTTGCGGGGTCATCCGTTGAGGTAAACGATGCGAAGTAGACATCGTCACCCAGGTTACCCGTGAGGGTGGTATTTGTGACCGACATGATCACACCAGAGGTTACGAAGTTCCCCAGGCCATCGCTGGCAAAGCCACCAGGGTTATTGATATTACCACCTCCGCTGAAGGAGCGAGTCGTACCAACTCGGACGACCAGGCCAGTTGCGTTGAAGCCGCTGTCACGACCGTTGTCGATGATCTGGTTGTTGTCCATATCCATTCTCAGATAAACATCCTGGAAGATACTTCCGTCTGCTGCCAGAGCCGTTGTGGAGGGGTCGGTCTGATTCTGCGTGAGTGAAGCGGTGTAGACCACATACACACCTTCCAGGCGGTTCTCGTTCACGATATTGTTGTTAAACGCGATGTCGATTGAAGAGGCAGATCCCCCCAGACCCGGTCGAGCCAGGACATCGAAACCACGACCTCCGTTGAAGTCGATCACGTTGCCAGTGATACTCAGATCGTAACTCCCTGAGAGCACATTCATGAATTCGATACCATCTCCTCCGTTCCGGGTAATATCGTTGTTGGAAATGGTCGTGTTATTATAGCCGAGCAGATCCATGTCGATACCGATGGCAGCGTTCTCTGCGATGTAGTTGCGGGCGATCGTGAGAGTTCCAGCATCTTCGACAGCGATACCGTCGACTCCGTTGTCCACGATCATGTTACCCAGTGACGAGTCGGCTGCATCCCCGATGACGAGGTTGTCAGTTGCCGCTTCGAGGTGAATACCGTCACCGGCGTTTTCCGCAATGTAGTTGCGGGTCCAGGCCCCGGTAACACCACGTGCATCGCCGGGTGAATTCACCAGCTCGGTGGTCATGATACCGTGCAGACCGTTTCCGGTAATCGTATTACTGTCCATGTTTGCTGAGAGGACTGCATCCGCCTCAACTCGGAGATCAACACCAGAGAGACCGTTATCGGTAACTGAGTTGTTGTTAATGGTATAGGTATCGGTCTTGTTGGCTGCTGAGGCCGTCAGGTCGATACCATTCAGGGTATTGGTAGTGAAGGTATTGTAGGTGATATCAATATTAGTCATGACACCATCTGAGGTGCGAGCCATTTCAAGACCGTTGCCGGTATTGTTGGTAAACAGGTTGCCGTAATCAGCTGTGCTGCCCCCGATGGTGATGTTGTTGATGGTACCAAAATCACCCAGGTTATTACCGGTAACAGTCATCAACAGACCGGATGCAGCACTGTTCTGGAAGACACTCCGCTGAATGGTGCTGTTGGTCAAAGTAGCTGTATCCCGTAAGATAAATCCGACGCCTTCACCAGTGAATTCGCTGTTGAGAGTCGTGTCAAAGGTGGTATCGAAGTTGTGCTGATCGATGTCAACCTGGTTGGTTGTGTTACCGATCAACAGCAGACCGATGTGGGCATCGCCGTTATTCTGGAAGGTGTTGGTCAGGGAGTTGTCTACCGCTCCCAGGTCACCAAATTCCAGAGTCACACCGCCGTTGCCGCCCACAGTCGTGGTACCATCCACGGTACCGCCGACACCGAAGCTGGCTCCATCATCGGCAGGCAGGTTGGGGGCCCGTCCGATGAAGGTATTGCTGGTGATGGTAGCGGTGGTGCGAACATCACTGGTATCAAACAGGATACCGGCGGTACCTGTTGTGGTCCGGTTGAAGTTGTTGGAAGTAATGCTGCCCAGGGTATTGGTAGCTGTGGTGGTTCCCCCCAGAGCATTGCCCCCCAGGAACATACCGGCTCCCGTATTGTTACTGAAATCGTTCGATGAGATTTCCGTTGCCGTGAAAGTACCCCCGGTATTGTTGGTGATACTCATACCGTTACCAGTGTTGCCGGTGAAGGCGTTACTGCCAATCGAGGTCGTTCCGAAACCGGTCAGGTCGATCGAACCGGAAGTGAGTGTCATCGCCAGACCATCTTCCGTGTTACCGGTTGCAGTATTATTGATAATGCTGCCGGTAATCGCACCGTCGTTCGTGGTATTCAGGCTGATACCATGCTGACCGTTACTGTTGAAGATGTTCGAAGTGACATTGATGTTACCGATATTCAGATTGATATTGGATCCTGCTCCATCTGAGGTGGCAACAAAACCATCCAGGGTATTGTTGCTGGCATTGATGTTAGTCATGCCCAGATTGAGTTCTCCGTCACCGTTCAAATCTTCACCCGGATCCAGGACTCCATTCTGATTTAAATCTTCAGAGAGAGCGGAGATCGAACCACCGGCGGTGGCATCGAAGGCGATACCTTTTCCGGTATTATTTGAAGCTGTGATGGTATCGAAGCTGCGGAAGGTGATTGTACCGCCGTTCGAGTTAACATGCAGTCCTGTGTTAGGATTGATGTTATTGTTGAAGGTGTTGTTCGAGAAATCGGTATCGATGTTACCACCGTTTTCCGTAATGATCATCCCGGTACCGTTGTTGTTAGCGGTATTACCGGTGATGCCCAGAGTGGTCACACCGTCAGCTGCCGTTCCCACCCCATCGATGGTGCTGCCGGCATTGGCAATGATTTCGAAACCGGTTCCCGTACCCGGTGGTACGACCCCCAGGTTGTTGGTTGCCGTGTTATCCATGAAGGAGAGTTCGAGTGTACCCGCATTCTGGTTGATGAGAGCCCCATGGAAGGAGTTAGCCCCATCACCCGAGAAGGTGTTGGTAGAAACAATACCGATACCATCAGCCGTGTTGGTGACATTCACACCGCGGTTGTATAGAACGAACGAGTTGTTGTTGATATTGAACCCGCGTGTTCCTGCGGAGTAAATACCATCGTTGTAAGGCAAAGCGCCTCCGGTCCGGGCACCGCTGATGTTGAAGCCGGAAACTTCCCATGCTCCACCCTGACCAATAACCACTGCACCAGCAGCACCGCCGCCGCCAGCAGAATAGCTCAGAGTCGGACGGCTGGCATCCGGATTGTAACCAGGCAGGTTCAGTGTGCTGACCGAACCATCGTTTAAGACGTTAATGGTGTGCTGGACTGCTTCACTCAACAACCGCTGACCGGTCACACCCACGCCTTTATCCAGCAGGGTGATCTGTCCGTCGAGGTTGAGCTCGTTACCATCCTGTACGAAGATGATGTCTGTTTCAGCCGTTGGTGGAGAAGCGTTATAGGCAGCAACAGAACCGAAGGGAGTTTCATAAGTACCATTACCTGCGGCACCATAGTCCGGATCGATGTGCTGTACGATGTACGGCATATTGTCATCCGGATTGATCGCCATTTCGCTGTTGATCTCTTCCTTGACGTGAGCCACAACGCGGTAGTTACGATTCATAGGCTGGTACATACGCTGCTGGAGAGTCTTGGGACGCATCCACTTGTTCGAACGACCATCGGGGATCGTCAGAATGACATTCATCCAGGCATTCGAACCAAAGACAGAGTCCTTGGCATAACTGACACTCATCTGCCACCAGTCATTGATATTGGCTTCCGCCCGGAACTTGGCACCAGCGGCACTCTTATCGTGGTCTGAGTTGTAGTAGTAACCGCCGACAAAACCGTCGATGCCGTACTTACCGAGAACCGGCAGCGGACCACCGATTTCTGCATCAACACCACCGTAGGAAGATTCAGACTTACGTGTGCGGTTCAGGAAGATATAGTTCGACTGGAAGTAGCCGCCACCGTTCAGGTTGTTCGAAATGACAACTTCATTATTATTGATCGGGAAGTATCCGTTGATCCGTCCGGTCAGGTATTGACCGATGACTTCACCACTGACACCAATCTGATGGTAATCCTGGTAGTGGCCGTCATCGTAGTCGTACCAGCCTGCGAGGGTGAAAATCTTATCGAGATTTTCGCTATAGGCACGCCATCCGGCACCGAGGTTCACACCGCCGGCTCCCTGGTCGGTAACCATGGCCCGGACATCCAGGAACAGCATGCTCTGTTCGGGGCGAATGGTGAAGGGAATCAACATGCCGAGGTTGGAGTACCCGTCGTCGTATCCAATCCCGCCGCCGATGCCTTTGTCGAGGCGGAAGATCGGATGAAATTCATCGACGGGCATCGGCTGATAACCGGCGCCGGTGTCAACGAATTCATTGACTTCCATCGTGCGGGGATCAGGATAGCGATAAGGAATGTATCCTTGTGGCACATCCTTGTAGCTGACATCCTTCATGGATGAAAAGCCGGGGACATCATTTCGTTGAACCTGGTTTGCAGGAGTGAAATCATGCCGGAACCCTCCGGACGAGACACTCCCCACAATGGCGGAACCTGCTGGCTCTCCAATCGTGGTCCGTCCCTCAGTTTGATCACTACCATTCTCATCAGGTGCTGCTGCTGATACCAAAGCCAGTAAATACTGAGAGGCTAAAAAGAAGCAGGCCAGGCTGACACGTAATTTGTTCATCGAATGCTCCAACGTCGATGTGTAACTCGTCTCTTACAATTTCAGACGATCAACTTCGTTCCTCTAAGATCTCCCCGATTCTGGAATCAGGAGCTTCATGCCCCCCTTTCAGAACCCGGTCAATCCGAACGATCAGGTAAAAACCTGATACTGTTCTCCCCCCTGGCCCCGGTCGGATGTGAAACTGTTCCGATTATCCGGGTACAAGCGGTTATTCTGATCTTTCGGAATAATCACGTTGTTAAGTTGAGACGAAATATGCTAATCGTAGGGGTGGTCCGAAATGCGGTGAGATCAACGCCCCTGCAGGGGAGAGCATTTTAAGACGTAAGTATTTAAATATATAAAACTTACTGCACGTGATGTGTGTTAATAACAACAGGTGTTTCTGGAGACGGCGATTCCAAAATTAATAGAAATAATTTTGGTGATTTACAAGGAAATCCGACGCGAGAATGTAAACATACGATCACATACCGTAAAGAACGCGTCTGAAAGAGAGACAGATGTGCCAGATTGGGTAAGCACAGCGATTTGTGTCAAATCACTTGAACCAGATGGTATCCGCTTCCCATTTTCTGTTGACGGGGACCAGCGTGGTGAGGGTGCGACCGTTTTTCATTTTGATTTTGGCCTGAATCCCGTCCCCGACCTCTTCGATCGTGACAGAATGGACTAATTCCTCAGGAGTTGCGCTCGCGGCCTGCTCTTGTGCCTCGGCCAGGGACTCTTTGGTAATCCGATCGCGGAGTCGTTCGGTGAAGAAGGGACGCATTGACTCCACATCGCCTGCCTGAATGTATTTGAGTTGCAGGGCGATGATCTCCCGGGATTTGGTGGTTAACTGCTTAACCAGTTCGGCTTTCTGTTCGGGAGTCAGTGGTTGTTTTCCCGGATTCGCGAGAACGACGCGAGCTGATTTTAACTCATCGATCCATTTTTTCCGATCTGCCTCGCTGAGCGGGAGCTTCCGCGTGACGTAAGCGAGCCGATGGATGTCCCGTTTGCCTCGGACAATGCGATTGATCTCGTGTTGTGCGGGCGTCTTGTCGCTGGCCGCCACTTTCCACTCGAAGATGACATCATCTTGACCATCGTCGATCACGGTCCAGGTTTCGACCTCATAAGACTGTTCAATCAGGGATTTCATGCGCTTCATCATGTCGTCTGCCGAGGTTTCTTTACCCAGCTTAAACAGTCGCTGTGTGGAAAAGAGTTGCTGGTACTTCTGAACGGTCTCCTCGGTGGTGACGTACTCGGTCAGGGCACTGGTGCCATTCATCAGCCGATAGCCGACTCGCCAGTCCGGTCCCAGTTCGAACTCCATTGTCTGCAGAGCTTTGGTGTATTCCGCTTCCAACCCCCGCGTATCGATGACCGCGAACAGGCTGGCATTCCTCAATGTCAGCCACATGAATCCGTAAGTCAGACGTGTATCTGCTCCCTGCTCCTGCTTTCTATCCGGAGGTCCCAGCAGTTTCAGCACCTCGACCTCGGGTGTTCCGACATTGAGAACGCCCTGCTTATCGAAAAAGCTCCAGAACTTCAGGAATTGCTGCATGGCATTCTGGTTTTTCAGATCCAGCAACACCGCTTTACGCACTTCAATCCAGGCGAGACTGCCTTGTGAATCTTCGAGGTAGCTGACGCTCAACAGATAATGCAGCATGCTGTTTTCGGGCTGCAGTTTTACGGCTGCCTGGAATTCAGAGATCGCCTTTTTCCAGTGTTTCTGCTTCAGATAGGTCTGCCCCTGCTTTGCGCGTTTGAGTGCTTCGGCTTTCTGTGCCTGCTCTGTCTCGGCTGAGGGTTGATTCTCCTGGTCTTGTGCCGGAAGCCGGGACTGATTCATCAAGCAGACAGAGAACAAGACTGTCCACAGACAAACGATTGAGAGCGGTGAATGCAGATTCATGATGCGCTTTTTCCCTCAGTCTAAGACGCTTTCGGCTGAACGTGAGCCTGCCGGAACAGGCAGAGAGCTATTTTTGATTCTCGGGAGTCGAAATTAATTGTAACTCCAGTCGCCCCGTGTGCCACATGTAATTGGGTCCGAAGCCGGCCCGGGGGCCCCACTGGTTGTCGACCGCCTGCTGCAGGTAGGTGCGTGCTTTCGCTTTACGGCCGTGCAACGATTCATTCAGACCGATATAGAGATTCGCATAAAACAGGCGTTTTTCCCGTTCCTGATCGCTGATCTCAGCCGCGTTGATGGCTTTCAGAATCGCGTCCGGAGTTGTTTTGCCTTCAAACAGGCGATACAGATCGGGAAAGGGTTCACGGTCATCCTTTTCGTACTTCAACAGTCCTTTTTGAGCCGCCTCGGGGCCCTTTGCCTGGAACTGGGAGAAAAACCGCCAAATCCCGTTCTCGCGATCGACGTTATCAAACGAGTGATAGATTTCGAACTGCCGGGCAGCATCGGCGTACTGTTTAGCGTAATAACAGGCAATCCCCCGTCGCCAGTGAGAGGTTTTGATCGAGGGATCGAGTTCGACCATCTTGTCGTAATCTGCGACGGCCTGTTTGAACTGTCCCAGGAAAAAGTAAGCGTCTCCCCGCCGGGAATAGAGGGCCGTCTCCCGGGGCGCTGCTTTGATGCGTTCCGAGAGTTCCTCAATCTGCTGCTCGAGTTCCTGCTGCAACGCGTTCGTCTGTGCTGATTTATCTGCGGACGCTGGTTGGGGATCTGCATGGACCGGCTGGATGAGTCCCGGGAGGCAGAGTATCAGGCTGCAGAGGATCCAAAATCGCATGGAGAATGCTTTCTGTGTCGAACTGGTGACTGTTACTTTATTCAGTGAACCTGCTGATCTCCTATAGTGTCATACTCTGAGCGCAGGTAAAAGAGCTAAGCAGACTGAAAAGAATAGAAAATTCTCGCCCGGATCGACTTGGCGTACAGAGAATTTTTCGTATAATGCCTGTTAGTGCTACAAGTGACGACGCCTGCACAGCTTAGCGAACTCACTCAGAATTTATTGCCTGATAGTGTAACGGTAGCACGAATGACTCTGACTCATTTAGTCTAGGTTCGAATCCTAGTCGGGCAACTTGAAAAGTCCTGAACCAGCAATGGTTTAGGGCTTTTTTTATTGGAATGAGGCAACGAGGCCCAAGCTGAACCTGCAAGCCTCGCCATTGTGCTTTCAACTGCATTCATTTCATACACAGAGCAGAGCCTCTGCTTCTAATCAAGAGTGTCCCCTTCACCGCTGCTGTGAAATGATGATCAGCTTCCACTGAATCGGTCCCAGGTTTTCTGCGTGCTGGTGATGGTTCTGGGGTGGAAAGGGATTGTCTTTGTTGGAAGCGATCTCGTCGCCGCAGGTTTCGCAGCGATAGATGCCGGAGTGGGGGCAGATTTCGCCGGGGTTGTGTAGCGTGTCGAATTCGGGCTGATCCGCGTGTTCGAGATACTCTTTGTACTTATAGAGCGCCATCTGATCTCTCCTTATTTAATAAGTAAGACTGAGATAAAAGGCAGCGGGCAACGTTGGTTGTGACTCTAATTAAAGCTTAACCGCAGAAATCAGACCTGCAAGATCGATTTGACAGTGGAGCGTGCCTCAGATGGTTTCGGGGAAACAGTCCTTGATTGACATTGCTCGATGCATTGTTGAAGATGAACTGTCCCGCTCAGGTTAATTACTCAATTCGAATTCTTTTGGTGAAGAGTCTCTATCATGCTCCGCTCTCTGCTTGCGCTTTGTCTGATACTCACGGCTGGTGTGTACTTTTCTCAGCAAGTCTCAGCCGCTGAACAGCAACCAAATATCCTCTGGATTATCGCTGAGGATATGGGTCCGGAACTCGGCTGCTACGGTACGCCTGAAGTCAAAACGCCTACGCTGGACCGACTGGCCGAACAGGGGATGCAGTTTCAGAATGCGTTTACCGTCACGCCCGTCTGTTCGACGAGCCGTTCGTCTTTCATGACGGGCATGTATGCGATGTCGATTGACGCTCACAATCATCGGTCCCATCGTGACGGCACCAACCCACTGCCCGAAGGCGTTCGCGTCATCACCGACTGGTTGCGTCCTGCTGGCTACACGACTGCGAATATTCGCAACCTGACGAAAGATCGCAAGCTGGCCAAGTTCTACAAAGGGACCGGTAAGACCGACTGGAACTTCACCTACCCTGAAGGCAAGCAGCCCTTTGATCTCAAAGACTGGGACGAACTCAAACAGCATCAACCCTTTTATGCCCAGATCAACTTTTCGGAAACACATCGGGGCGGTGCCTGGAACTCGGCTCATGAGTATCTCGACTACCAGGTCGATCCGGAGAAAGTTCAGATCCCCCCTTACTATCCCGATCACCCGGTGACCCGGGCGGTCTGGGCACAGTATCTGAATACCGTGATGGCCGTCGATAAGAAGGTCGCGTTTATTCTGGATCTGCTCAAGCGGGATCAGCTGGATAAGAATACGATCGTCGTGTTCATGGCCGATCATGGTCGCGCCATGCCCCGCGGCAAACAGTGGCCTTACGACAGCGGCCTGCATATCCCGCTGATCATTTACTGGCCCGAAGGAAATTCGGATCTGCCGGCCCCCGCCCAGTATCATCGAGGTGAGAAGAGCGATCAGTTGATCTCGTCCATTGACCTGAGTGCGACCACGCTGGCCCTGGCGGGCATTGAGAAACCATCCCGCATGCAGGGACAGGTTTTTCTGGGTAGCCAGACCGAGAAGCCGCGCAGCTACCTGTTTGGCGGACGGGACCGCGGCGACGAAACCGTGTTCCACATCCGCACGGTTCGTGACAAGCAGTTCCGTTATCTGAGAAACAAGTATCCCGAACGGCCGTTCCTGCAGATCAATCGTTATAAGGAAACCCAGTACCCAATCATCGGACTGCTGCGGGATCTGCATGCGAAAGGGGAGTTAAGCGGTCCGCCGGCTGTGCTGATGGCGGAGACACGTCCCCGCGAGGAACTGTATGACATCCGCAACGATCCCTGGGAGATCAACAACCTGGCTGAGAATCCCGCTTACGCCGAGACAAAACAGCGACTGTCTGCCGCTTTGGACCACTGGATGGAGGAAATCGACGATAAAGGTCGCACTCCTGAAGATCCAGCGATCCCTGAGTTCTGGGACGAACGGGCGATTCGCGTCTATTCCAAAAACCTCAAGGAGCGCCCCAAGGACTGGTTCAAGTCGGCTCCGGGACTGGGGCCTTATAAACTCAAAGAGAAAGCAGACAAGTAAATCAGCCGGAGTTGTCTGGCACAGCGCAATAAAAAAACTCAGGCAGCGAGCTGCAAGCCTGAGTTTTTTTCATTCACACATTTGTGTTATGAGCGATCACAACACAAGTTGTGTGCTGATCGATTACGGATAGGTCAGGTATCCGTTGGATTCGAGGTAGGCGACGACTTCATCAGCCAGCTCGTCGATGCCTTTTCCGTCAGAATCGAGAATCAGTTCTGCTTTTTCCGGTTCTTCGTAAGGAGCGTCGATACCGGTGAAGCCTTTGATTTCTCCAGCCCGTGCCTTCTTGTAGAGGCCTTTAGGATCGCGGCCTTCGCAGGTTTCCAGAGAAGCTTTGACGAAGATCTCGATGAATTCGCCATCACCCAGAATTTCGCGGACCTGATCACGGTCTTCGCGGTAGGGAGAAATGAAGGCGGTCATGACGAGGATACCAGCGTCGGTGTACAGTTTGGAAACTTCGCCGATACGACGGATGTTTTCGGTACGGTCTTCAGGAGAAAAGCCCAGGTTCTTGTTCAGCCCCATGCGGACGTTGTCGCCATCCAGCACGAAGGTGTGTTTGCCTTGCTCGAACAGTTTGTGATCGACGGTGTTGGCGATCGTGCTTTTGCCGGATCCGCTCAAACCGGTGAACCAGAGAACGGCACCCTTGTGTCCGTTCTGCTGACAGCGTTTTTCTTTAGATACGTGGTGTTCGTGCCAAGTCACGTTGGTGGCTTTTTGCTCGGCCATCGAGGAATTTCTCCTTACTCGTTCAAAAATATCTTTGGAAACAGGGTTTATCTGCAGATCTCTGCGGTGAAAACAGTGCAGAAATCGACTATTGTGAGTTGATGATTGCACGATCCTAGAGAATGTCCCCTGCCGATGGAAGCCCACAGATTGGGAATTTCTGCGAACATTCTCGTTCCGGACTACTGGAACTGCTGTTTTTGAGCTGTTAGAGTACGCGCAGGGAATGATTGCCGGCGAGCTCCGCAGTGGCAGGGTACATCAGTACCTTGCGTGTTCTGCCTGCATTCCAGTGACGGACCATACCTATAAATTGTTATTTGCCTATACCTTACGCTTCAACCATCGAACTCAGAAACACAGGAATCATGTCCGACAAGGTCTTAAAACTCGGTATTCCCGCGGGAAGTTTACAGGAATCGACGGCGGAATTATTCAAACGCGCCGGATACGTCATCAAATTTTCTTCCCGGTCCTACTACCCGACGATCGACGATGATGAAATCGAGTGTCTGCTGATCCGGGCCCAGGAAATGGCCCGCTACGTCGACCAGGGAATTCTGGATGCCGGCATCACCGGTCACGACTGGATCCTCGAGACAGGAGCAGACGTTCAGGAAATCTGCGAACTGCAGTTCTCCAAAGTCAGCCGTCGCCCCGTTCGCTGGGTACTCTGCGTTCCCGAAGATTCCCCCGTGCAATCCGTCAAAGACCTGGAAGGCAAGCGAATCGCCACCGAAGTCGTCGGTATGACCGAACGCTACCTCGAACAACACGGCGTGACCGCGAAAGTTGAGTTCTCCTGGGGTGCGACTGAAGTCAAGCCTCCCAAACTGGCCGATGCGATTGTGGAAGTCACCGAAACCGGTTCTTCCCTGCGGGCCAATAACCTGCGGATCGTGGAAGAGCTGATGCAGAGCACGACCCGCTTCATCGCCAACAAGCAGGCTTACGAAGATCCCTGGAAGCGCGAGAAACTCGAAAACATCGCGATGATGCTCGAGTCCTGTCTGGCTGCGGAAGGCAAAGTCTGCCTGATGATGAACGTGGTTCGTACCGATCTGGAGAAGGTACTCAACCTGCTGCCCGCACTGCAGAAGCCGACCGTTTCTTCATTGTCCGACCCCGACTGGGTGGCCATTAACACCATCATGGAAGAATCGGTCGTACGCTCGATCGTACCGAAACTGAAATCCGCCGGTGCCTGCGGTATCGTGGAATACCAGATTTCCAAAATCATCGACTGATTCCAACCCGGAGAATAGTCCCGGCTCAAACAGGAACACAGCATGCCTGTCACCGTCATCAAAGTCGGAGGGAGCCTGTTCGATCTGCCGGACCTGGGGAACAGGCTGTCCCACGTGCTGGGACAGCTGGATGGTTCCCGCCCGCTGATCATTTCCGGAGGGGGACGTACCGCCGACCTGATCAGGGACTGGGATCGGATTCACAGCCTGGGTGAAGAGCGTGCGCACTGGCTGGCGATCCAATCGCTGACGCTTAACGAACGCCTGCTGAATCAGCTGCTGCCGGAGTCGGAATGGGTCGACTCGCACGCCGCTACGGAAGCAGCCTGGCGGGCGAACCGCATTCCGATTCTCTCGGCTTACGCCTACCTGGCGCGGCCTGCGGCTCCGTCACTGGAACAGGCGGAACTACCGGCTGCATGGGAGGTGACCAGCGATTCGATTGCAGCCTGGATCACACTCACCTGGCCGGCTCAGGAACTGGTGTTACTGAAATCAGTTGATCTGCCTGAAGTGGAAACCGCTGCTGAGCTCGCTGCCCTCGGGTTCGTCGACGCTTACTTTCCCCAGCTGGTGGATAGTCTGCCCTGCCTGCGCTGGTGTAACCTGCGATCCTCGGAGGAGACGCTTCAACTGGCGACAGTCACCAGGGGCAAGAGCTTCCAGAGTAGAAACGCGACCGGTCCTGCATAAAGCGGACTGTCGAGCAGATCGAGCAGGCCGCCGAAGCCGGGCAGCAGTTCCGCAGAATCTTTTTTGCCGACATCCCGCTTGATCAGCGATTCACACAGGTCCCCCACGAGACCGACAACGCCGATGATCGCCCCGAACAGAATGGACCAGTACCACGCGGGAGCACTCCAGCTGTCGTTAAACAGGGGAGGGGTGAACTGCAGCCAGAGCCAGGCGCCGAGTGAAGCCCCAAAGATCGCACCAAAGCCGCCCATCCAGGTTTTCCCCGGACTCAGACGGGGCACAAGTTTTTTCTTACCCCAGAGACGACCAAACGTATAACCGCCGACATCACCCAGCTTGGCACTGATGATCAAGGCGCCCAGAGCGAGGTAACCAGTCTGGGGACCAGCGACCCAGCGGAGTTCGGCCAGCATCGCGAGCAGAAAGCCGACGTACGAAACGCCCAACAGTTCGGCTCCCAGAATTTCCATTGTCTGGCCCGGTTCCTGAAAGCGAATTGCATTCTTCAGAAACAACAGCAGAACGGAAATCGCATAGGTCACCGACAAGAGTGCGAGTGAAAGCGTCTGCGGATCATTCGCGCCGGTCTGCAGCGAAGGAACCAGCCAGGGTAACCAGGCCGCATTACAGATCAGCAGCGAGAGCAGACAGACCAGCGGATATCCCGGTTTCAGATTGCGGACCGTCAGCAGTTGCGTGATCTCCCAGGTTCCCCGGAGAATCAAGAGCCAGCAGAGTCCCAGTAACCAGGGGGCACTACTCCCCGCACGTTGATCGAGATAAAACAGACCGAACAACAGGGGAATCAGAGTTGCGGAAACCAGAAGCCGCCAGCCCAGCATGCTGCGTTATCCTTTCAAACCGCCGAAGCGACGGTCGCGGGCTGCGAAGTCACGGAGTGCCTGCCAGAAATCGTTGACGGAAAAATCAGGCCAGTAGGTTTCAGTCACCCAGAGTTCGGCATAACTGATCTGCCAGAGCAGAAAATTACTGACGCGCATTTCGCCGGCAGTCCGAATTACCAGATCCGGATCGGGCATGCCAGCGGTGTAAAGATGCGAAGAGATCACGTCTTCGTCGATCTCTTCGGCTTTGAGTCCGCCCTGCTCGACTTCACTCACAATCGACTTCACGGCGTCCACGATTTCAGAGCGGCTGCCGTAATTGAGAGCGAGACAGAGTTGCATGCCGGTATTATTTCGACTCTCGTCGATTGTTTTGTCGACTTCCGCCAGTACATCTTTTGGCAGGTCTGAACGACGGCCAATGGTGGAGAAGCGAATGTTCTGCCGCATGATTTCTTCACGTTCGCCGATCACGAATTTTTTCAACAGCTGCATCAGCAGGTTGAGTTCGAGTGCGGGACGCTTCCAGTTCTCACTGCTGAGACAATAGAGTGTGAGCTGTTCGATGCCCAGCCGCGTCGATTCTTCTACGACGGTGCGCACGCTGTTGACGCCCTGGCGATGTCCTTCGATGCGGGGAAAACCACGACGTGAGGCCCAGCGACCGTTACCATCCATGATGATCGCGATATGCCGGGGCAGTTGGCGGGATTCCAGCCCCAGCGATTCCCCATCCTGTTCCGATATGGCGGGCACAATTTGCCTCACAATGTCTGATGATTGATTGAGTTTGACTTCTGGCCTGCTCGGGCAGACGGCTTGACAAGCGTGAGCAGAATCAGATCTGCCCTGTCTGTTTATTTTGAGCAATTTCGGCAAAAACGCCAAGGCTGCGCGGGGAGAAAGCACAGCATCTTTAAAGAATGAACCGTAGTTCCGGTTTCGTACAGATGTTCCGGGGTGAATTCCCTCCTGAAATCATCTCTGCGAAAAGAATCAGCCGCTGATCTGGACCGATTCGAGTTCTTCAGCTTCGAGGACGGGATCCAGGTAAACGGTTTCTTCCCAGTAAGCGGGTTCGGCGCCCGGAGATTCAATCGACAATTTGACGCGATCCTCAAGCACTTCTAAAACTTTAACTACTGTATGTTCCCCAATGAGGATACTCTCATTCGCTTCACGAGAGATAATATGCATTCGCTCGCCTCAAAGAAATTTCAGAATTGAATCTGTGAATTGTGAAAAGTTATTGTGTCGCTCATTTTGACGAAGTGCAATCAGAAGGACAAGCTGAAAGCATTCAAAAAATAAAACGATTTTTAAGGAGGTTTCTTTTGGTCGAATATCACTTGACAAAATTGCTTTCAGAATATCTCCGCTTAATTTCATTAGCACATCATCGACATGTCAACGATGTAGCAGCATCACTGTGACAAGCAGTCGTACCCAAAAAGAATTCATCAAATCCACATGCATGTGACCAGCGCGTTTTTAAAAATAGTATCGGATCGAAAACTATTTTTTTCCCTGCGCGCGTTTGTTGCGAAAGAACTCCTGCAGGATTGTACGACACTCATCCTGCATCACGCCACTGATGACAACACTCTGATGATTCAACCGTGGATCATTGGTGATCTCAAACAGTGAATGACACGCACCTGCTTTTTCATCGCGCGTCCCATAGATCACGAGGGGAATGCGTGACTGGATAATCGCCCCTGCACACATCGGACAGGGTTCCAGCGTGACGTATAACACACAGTCACTCAGACGCCAGGTACCCAGCGACTCCGCGGCCTGGGTAATCGCGATCATCTCGGCATGCGCTGTGGGGTCGCTCAATGTTTCCCGCTGATTGTGTGCGGCTGCAATAATCCGATCCTGATGAACAATCACTGCACCGACGGGAACTTCATCTTCTTCGAACGCTGCCCGGGCTTCGTCATACGCAAAACGCATCCAGCGGGTATGCAGCTGCAGCAGTTCGCGGTCGCCGGGGGTAAATTCGGGTTCGTCGGGTCGATCAATCATCACAGTCACGCTTTTGAATAAGAAGGAGTTACCGTCTGCTGCTCAACATAATCCAGTCCCCGCGGAAAAGGAAGGGGGGCTCCGAGTGAATCTTGCCGGAAAGGAGTATTCTTGTCGACTCTGTTTGAGATTCAGGCGGGAATCCGCTTACAATATTACCGTCACTCTTACTATTGAAACCTCTCCCGTGAATCATCAAGGTGAACTCCCATGCGCAGCATCGTGATCTGTGTTTCAACGCTGCTGGTCCTCAGCTGTCTGTTGATTATGGCTCCCAAGACTCAGTCTCAGAATCAGACCAGCGAGAAACCGCCGGCACTCGACACCACCGTCAAAGCCTTTGGCGCAATTGGGGACGGCGCAGCCGATGACAGTGATGCCATCCAGCGGGCCGTCGATTCAAAACAGGGTCAGATCGTCTTTCCGAAAGGGATCTACCGTCTGACGAAGACCATCACCGTCGACCTCGACAAACTGGGACCGACCTCTATCAGTTCTGACGGCACCGCCACGATTATCATGGCTGGTCCCGGTCCCGCGTTTCGTTTCATCGGCACGCATGAGGGAACCGCCAGCCCGCACACGGTGAAAGAAAATGTCTGGCAGAATCAGCGGTCTCCCATGGTCGACGGACTGGAGATTGTGGGCGATCATGCGGAAGCCTGTGGCATTGAAGCGACGGGCACCATGCAGATCACACTCACGCGATTGACGATCCGTCGCGCGCTGCATGCGATTCACTTTACCAAACGTAACCGGAACGTGATCGTTTCCAATTGCCACCTGTATGAGAACCGGGGCGCGGGCGTGTACTACGATCACGTGAGCATCCATCAGTCGAATATCATCGGCTGTCATATTTCTTATAACGCGGGCGGGGGCGTGGTTGTTGACAAAGGTGACATCCGCAACATTCAGATTGGCACCTGTGACATTGAAGGCAACATGGGTGATGAAAACTCGAAACCGACGGCGAATGTGCTGATTGATTCCGAAGGGGCGATGGTCGGAGAGATCGCGATTGTGGGTTGCACGATTCAACACGATCACAATGCTCCCGGTTCTGCCAACATCCGGATTAATGAAAATGCCCGCATTCGCCCGCACTCCAAAGAACATCGAGACGGAAATATCACCATCGCCGACAATGTGCTTTCGGATGTGCAGACCAATATCGAAATCACCAGTGCCCGCGGTGTCACAGTGACCGGCAACACGATGTGGAAGGGTTACACGCACAATATCCGCGTCGACGACTGCAACAACATTCTGATCTCGAACAATGTGCTCGACCGGAATCCCCGCTATCACTATGGCGACGGAAGTACGGCCCAGGTCGGTATGCTGTTTACGAACTGTGACGGCTGCACGATCAGCGGCAACCATATCAACGGGACCGGCGATGAGCGGGTCGCCTTTGAAGTACGCGATTCGCGTCGGATGAATATCGTGGGGTGTTCGATTCTCGATTATTCCACCACGGGACTACTGCTGAAGAACGTCTCCGACAGTCGCGTGTCAGACTGCCTGATTTCTACCGATCTACCCGATAGCGAGAACGCCCAGGCGCTCGAGATCATCGGTGGTAAGGACAATCAAATCGTGAACAACCTTTATAAAAAGGTATCACCAAAGTAGAGTCCCTGGTTCACTAGCCACGCCCCCCTCGTCGCATCAAAATGAGAGTATAACTCCGATCTGAATCTAATTGACTCAGGTCCGGGTGCTGCTATGATAAGCGGTCCCGCTGGATAACGATCAGGGCGATTTCCTGCAGGAAATCGCCGGTCATTCATATTATTTTTTCCGTCGCTCGAGGAGTCTGTTCATGTCGCAAATGTCACGTCGTCACTTTCTGAAAAAATCGGTTTACAGCGGTCTCTTCATGGGCCTGACTGCCAAGAGCTATCGTTCTACTTTCGCGGCAGTTCCCCCCAGCGAACGTGTGCGGATTGGCATGATCGGCGTTGGTAACCAGGGTGGCCCGCGGAACAACATGAAGTACTTCCTCAACAACATCGAAGCCCTGTGTGACCTGGATCAGAACTACCTCGCCGAAGCAGACGCCTTCCTGAAGAAGAACGCCAACAAGTCGGCCGTGAAGACAGACGATTATCGGCGACTGCTCGATTCCAAAGACATTGACGCTGTTGTTGTGACCGTGCCTGACCAGTGGCACGCCAAGATGACGGTCGAAGCCTGCCGTGCCGGCAAAGACGTCTACTGTGAAAAACCGCTGACACTCGTGGTTGATGAAGGTCCCGTGATGATTGACGCGGCACGGAAACACAACCGAGTCGTCCAGACCGGAACCATGCAGCGCAGCGGCAAGGAATTCAAACTGGCCGTCGATCTGGTGCAGTCGGGTCTCCTGGGTAAGATTCACACCGTGAACGTCACCCTGCCCGGTCCCAACTGGATCGCACGGGCCGGCAAGCCGGTTCCCGACAGTGCACCGCCACAGGGATTTGACTTTGACCGCTGGCTGGGGCCGGCACCAGAGCGTCCTTACAACAAAAACCGGGTGCACTACCTGTTCCGTTTCTTCTGGGATTACAGTGGCGGCCAGCAGACCAACTTTGGTGCCCACCACCTGGATATCGCACAGTGGGGACTGGGGATGGATGAAAGCGGCCCCGTGAGTGCAGAAGGATCGGCGACTTTCAATCCCGATGGCTGGTACGAAACTCCCGATACTACCAACATCAAATACACGTATGACAATGGTGTCGTCATGAACTGTCGCCAGGTTCCCGGCACCCCGAGTAAAAAACAGGGAACCGAGTTCGTGGGCGAAAAGGGAAGCCTCTTCGTCTATCGTGGCGGCATCATTGCGAATCCACCTGCGCTGTTAAAAGAAGTCGATGTGCCTAAGATTGTGAACCGTGATGCGAACATCGCGCACGTCAACAATTTTATTGAGTGCATCAAGACCCGCGAAAAACCGGCTGCTGACATCAGCATCGGACATCGTTCCGCCACAGTCTGTCACCTCGGCAATATCGCCGTGCGGACCGGTAAGAAGATCCAGTGGGATCCAAAACAGGAAACTATCGTAGGCGATGCTGACGCCGCCAAATGGCTTTCGAAGGAATACCGTAAACCTTACGAACTGGTGTAAGGTTGTTAAACTCGCGACTGGCAATCATCCCAGAGTAATTTCATCCGGTAGGGGCGACCCTGTGTGGTCGCCCGCCGTGATTGACTTTCGATGGGGCCAGTTATTCGCATCGTTACCCTGCTTCCTATGCACGGGTGAATTGAGATCGACTCTCGCAAGGCGGGTTGGCACACAGGCCAACCCCTACATTGATTTACCCTACATTGATTTATTTGAGGCAATCGGGTGGCACCGTTGGCTTGTCCAACGGTGTTCGCTCTCTCATTTCATTTCGTTTGAGAAATTTCTCTGCCTCGCGAATTTCTTAACTTTCTTCAGTAGCGGCCCGATTTTGATTCTGCTTACAATGAGGAAAACGTTCCTCCTGTTTTCTCACCTGATCAAGATCGAGTTTTCTCATGAAAATGCGCTTCCTGTTTTGCACTGCTGTCACCCTCACTGTCCTGATGCTTACCGCTGCCGATACCAGCGCGGCTGAAGCGCCGCAGGTGAAAGTCGGTTTCGCCGAGCGTGACATCACGCCGGAGATCGGCATGGAACAGCCGGGCGGTTACGGGAAATCGTTTCATCGTTCGTTTCACGATCCCTGTAAAACGCGGGCGGCTGTGTTTGACAACGGAACCAACGTGGTTGCGGTCGTCAGCCTGGATGCGCTGTTTATCCGCAGAGTCACCGTGGATGAAATCCGCGAACGGGTCGAAGCCAAATGCAAGATTCCGGCGAACTCGATTCTGCTGCACGCGACACACTCACACTCTTCCGGTCCGATGGGCATGATTCTGCCCGGCGAATACGATCATGCTTCGAAATTCGTACAGGAACTGGCGTATGAGAAATCATCGACGGCTGACACTGCCTACCTGGAAACGGTCGTCGATCAGAGTGTGGAGGCGATCTGCGAAGCGTACAACAAACGGAGTGCGTCTGAATGTGGAGCGGGAGTGGGGATTGAAGAACAGGTGGCCTTCAACCGCCGGTTCTTCATGCGGAACGGATTGACCTTTACGCACCCGCGGCCCGGGAACCCGGATATTGTAAAACCGGCCGGTCCCGTCGATCCGGAAGTTGGCGTGATCGGAGTCTGGGATGAACAGGGACAGCTCAAAGGGTGTATCGTGAACTTCGTGTGTCACGCCACAACCAACCCGGGCGGAATCTCAGCCAATTACATCTATTATGTGGAACAGGTGATTCGCGGCGTGTTCGGGAAAGACGTGACGCTCGTCTTTCTGGCGGGAGCCTCGGGCGATGTGACGCAGGTGGACAACCTTTCGAAATATCAGCGGCGGCCCAGTGAAGAGTCGGCCCGGTTTGTGGGCGGCCGGATTGGAGCCGAGGCAGTGAAAGTGCTGCTCTCAATGCCGCGAGGTAATTTCAAAACGATTGCCAGCAAAGTCAAAATGCTGGAGATTCCCCGCCGCAAGCCGACGCCCGGACATGTGGCCGAAGCGGTAGAAGTTGTAAAAGCGGGGCCGGCGAAGTCGAACGCGACCGACTGGGTGTTCGCGAAAGAGACCGTCCTGCTGGATGCCCGATTACAAAAAGAGCCGGTGGCGAAAGTGGAGGTGCAGGCGATCCAGATTGGCCCGGTGGTCCTGCTGACCGATCCCGCGGAATTCTTCTGCCAGTTGGGTCTGGATATCAAAGCGGGCAGTCCATTTCCGATCACGTTCCCGGTCTCACTGGCGAACGGCTGCGTCGGTTATGTGCCCACGAAAGAAGCCTTCGACAAGAACGGCGGCGGCTACGAAACCCGGCTGACCAGTTACAGCAACCTGGTCACCACGGCGGGTCCCCAGATGGTTGAAGCAGCGGTGGAATTGTCGAAACAGTTGACGCCGGACGAACAGCCCGAGCGTCCTGCGGCACCGGCGTTTAATAATAACCCCTGGGCTTACGGTAGCCTGGCACCGCAGGTGGATTAGACCGCGAAATCCTTGAAACTTATTTCTGCTACCACGAAAAGGCGGAACTACTGTTGCTATTCGATAGTTAAAATAACTCTCATTAAACCGGTTTTAGATCATCCTGAAGTTATGGTACAGAATCCCAGATTTCTTCAAAAGTCAGTCCGGTGAAACCTGATTGTTCATAACGATATTTGAATTCATC
Organism: Gimesia chilikensis; assembly: GCF_007744075.1. NCBI lineage: Bacteria > Pseudomonadati > Planctomycetota > Planctomycetia > Planctomycetales > Planctomycetaceae > Gimesia > Gimesia chilikensis. The sequence goes on from NZ_CP036266.1 coordinate 6,242,758, forward strand.
ATCCTGATCTTTGAGATCCGAAAATAAAAGAATTTCTGATCTGCTCGTCTCAGGTATTTTGAACAAACTGGATTCGAAGAACCGGTCAGGATGAAAAACATAGTCTTTCAATCTCAGCCGCTTTCCTGAATGTGATGAATACTTCCATTCAGAGCGGTCTTGATCCAGAGCATTAGGGCATTCAAGAACATTCAATCCATATAGGGTTTCCCCTTCTAGATCTATGGGCAGAATCTGACCTGCCATTTCGAGTAAATCATCCATTTGTTCGTAAACGGAATGATCGAAGACCAACAATCCTGGACAGAGATAGAAAAAGTTTCCCCGGACCAATTTAGGGTTTTGCACGTAGCATACAACAGGAGACCAGTCTGGTTTTTTAGCGACATCAAAGGTTAGTCGATCCGTAGACCAGATCTCTTGATCAACGGGGGCAATACTCTGAAAAATATTGACGTCTTCACGAACATAAAACACTTTCACCAATATTACCTTCAACTGTCATAAGCGATTATAAGTCCTGGATGATTGCAGTAGATTGTTACATCCAAGGGCCGGTTAGATTGTTTATACTTTCACCAAGTCAACGCCTCATACACAATCACTCGAAAGAGTAATTTTTAGCTACCACGAAAAGCACGAAAAGGTTTCTTCGCCGAGATAGAGAAACGGGGAGGCACTTGCATTCAGCAACAATCCCGGGCGTATGGCAGACTGGCAGCTCAAGTGGATTGACTGTTTTTGTTGTTAAGGGGGCCTCGTAACAGTCCTTGTGCCAGTACTATCACGGCACCTGCCAGGATCAGGTATCCAAGAGGTTTCCCAAACTGAAGAACAAAGATCATGCTTTGGGTATCTTCGAGTTGATTTGCCAGTTCGATCGTTTGCTTTGAATTGGTCCGTATTTTGGGAACCAGAGGGATCAGGACACGAGAGCCGCGTGGCACATTTCGATATTGAACCGGGATTTCGTGAGACGGTTTGGCAAGTTCCCCCATCCTGATGTTGCTTAACTTGCCCTCAAATTCTTTTTCTTCCGCCTGCAACGAATTGATTGTTGCCATCGATCCGAGGATGCAGCCCCCACCCGCGATACCTAAAATAATGACCCACTTCCAATTGATCGAATTCAAGACCGTATTGGTAACCGCAGGTTTTACGGTGTTCATGTCACTTTCGAAATCACTCATCCAGGCCCCCTCTCTTTGTTGCATTTTCTGACTCACTCAAACGCCAACGCAAGTCACTCACAAACATACACGTTTTAGCATGCAGTAGCAATGACGAATTGAGGGTCGGTGTCTTTGCCAGAGATTTTGTCTGTATCGAAGCGAAAGGTGCTCAGGGCGTCGATCAACCCGCGGGTGGTATCGGAAACAATCAGATATTGCCGCAGGCAACAGGAGGTGGATGTGTGAGCGGATGATGGAGCAGGCCCTTGCTTCATTCAACTTAATGCGCTGCGGAAGCTCTGTTTCAGAATGGTTGAGTGAGCTGTGACCTCCTGCTCGCTGCGCTCGGCTCGAATTGCATTCGAGCCCACCCCGGATGTTTTCTCTGGTACCATCGAAAGCGGAAGCAGGTTGTATGTCTCCAGGCGGGCGGCCACACAGGGCCGCGCCCTACGTCTGTTTTAGAACTCGCGGATTCCCCGAATTGCATTCATCCGACTCGGTGAATACCACGAAAGACGCGAAACGTTTATTCGCCGACATAGATGAACTGAACTGCGTCGGCGATGACGTATTTGCCGTCGGTGCCTGCGTTGGAGATTTTCACCCAGCCTGATTTGCCTTTGACGAAGTGGTAGGTGCCCAGGGTGCGGAAGAGTTTGTTGTGCGGGGGGATCTGCTGCTGGTTGATGCGGATTGTTTTTTCGCCGGCGGCGTGGTGGATCGTGACCGGGGTGTTGGTGGATCTGCGGATGTTGTAGCAGTGCGACATCCGGACTTCGTAGCGGCCGGACTTAGGCAGATCGGGAGTGAAGATGACCGCTTTCTCCCCCTTCCCTTTTTTCTGATCGTGCAGATAGCCGAGACCAACGTAGGGGGGCGTGTGCGTGGAATACTGCCAGGTGCCGACGAGCCTGGCCTGGGTTTCATCGACGACGATGCCTTTCAGTTTTGTGGGATCGGGCACGATGAAGGGGACGAGTTCAGGTTTATCGACTTCGCCGGGAGCGTGGGTGTTGGCGACTGCTTCGGGGTGGGGTTTGAGTTGGGGCGTGGGTTCGCTGGAATGGAGGTGTGTTTGTGAAATCGAGAGGCAGGCCAGCAGGTTCGCGAGAATGCTTGTGGGTTTCATGAGTGCTGTTTTCTGTGAGCGGAATGGCTCTAGCCACCGGTAAGTAGGTTCATCGCTGGAGAGTTTACCGGCGGCAGTTCGTATTTCTTAATTTAAACGGGCCATACCAAAGTCGTTTCAACCGGGGCTAAGGCCCTGCGGCTAATGGCGTACCCCCTGCTCTGTGTGAGAGCCTGGGGTTGATTGATCAGTTCAACGTTTTTCTTTTACCGGCGGCTCGCGCTGTGCCGCTCAGGGTCTGGTGATTATAAAAAAGAGATTGTAACACCAGAAGCTGGCTCTGTGTGGATTATTTCTGGCGAGGATTGATGACGAGCCTGATTCGGTGAGGCTTTTCTGAATCTACTGGACTCTGGATCTTTGATGGATAGTACTCACGTCCGGAGAGACTACCTCCGCGGAGGACGATAATTTTCACTGATACCCGCAGCAACCAGTTAAAAAACCCAAAACTGGAGGGAAGCTCTGCTTTCTTTTCCCGCTCCAGTTGATCCCTGCTCCATTTGGCTTTACGGGGACCTGTTGGATCTTTGAAGTCATTCTCGCGTTGGAAGTAATCGTAAGCATAAAAATCGGAGCAATATTCCCAGTGATTGCCTACCATGTGATGAACTGTCAGTTTGTTGGCTGACGCGAGTCGCGCAGCAATTTCCCATTGTGCTTCCGTGGGCAGATCGACTCCTTTCCACTCAGCATAAGTGACTGCATTGTCGTTTGAAGCATGATCATAGGGAGCCTGCCCTCGTTGCGGATCCTTCAGATGCGCTGAAACAGTTTCCTGCACCCTGGTGATGGTCTGTTTCTGCCTGGGTGAGAGCCTGATACTCTGAAGCCCTTCTTCCAGCGTTTGCTCTTTTTCTGATTCGGGGTTCTCATCGTTGATCACACTTTTCAAAAACTCTGCATAGGCTGCATCAAAGTCTCTTGCTAAATCTGGATTTAATTCCAGCATTCCTCTCCATATGCCGCGCTCATCCTCGTAAGTCATCATAAATTCCAGTAACCGAAATTTGACCTGTAGTTCTTCGGGAAACTGGCGGACCTGACTATCTATCTTTTCATCATGCCAATCTGCCTGCTGCATGTGTTTCCACAATTCCGGCCCAAGCTGGGAGCGGGTCACGCACGTTTCAGAGATATAATAAGAGCTCATTTGCACCTGGATTTCTTTGGAATCCCAAACCTGATCTGAGCCGATCATGTAGGTGCCTGCGGGAACCAGTGCATACCACATTCCGGATGCGGGATTCTGTACTCGATTTGGTAAGCCCTCTGTTTTGCCTGCTTTCACGTCGACTTTGATCGGAAACGGAAAGCGGTCGGGTTTCCCGGGAGCCTTTGATTCCTCTGCCAGGAGGACTGGAGCCGGCACCGTGAGGATGCCAAGCATCAGCAGGAGAAACCACAGCTTGTAGAGCGAAGCGGTTTGCATGAGAACTGTTTCCTGTGCTTGCGAAGGCGTTGGAGACCGAACGATCAAATCAACGTTTTCACTGGTTACCGGCGGCAGTTCGTGTTTCTAAATTTGAATGGGCCATACCAAAGTCGTTTCAACCGGGGCTAAGGCCCTGCGGCTAATGGTGTAACCCCTGCCCTGTGTGAGAGCCTGGGGGTGGTTGATCAGTTCAACGTTTTCTTTTTTACCGGGTTACCGGCGGCTGGCGTTTTGCCGCTCAGGGTGAGGCGCGATTACTGACTCGTTGCTCTTCTTCCCTGTGATTTCCTGCTTGCTGCGCTCGGCCCGAATTCTATTCGGGCCTACCCGCGAAATCGTGTCTTTGAAACCTAGGGATCTAGGCGATTGGTTGTGGCATCAGAACCGGGAGATCGGGTTTGACCTCGGGGGTTTCTTCGGCCAGTACTGTTTCGCAGAAGAATTTCAACAGCTGTTTCAGGTCTTCGTTCTGGACACTCTCGGCCAGTTCTTCGGCCCGGTCGCGTGACTTGTCGACCAGGACTTCGGCTTTCGTGAAGACATCGCAGGCTTCGTAGATTTTCCGTAGCCGGTTGATGCGTGCGTAGTCCGAAGGACCGCCGCCGTTGAGAATCTCTTTGAGTTCGGCATTCTGCTGATCGTCGCCGGCCTGCAGGGCCAGGGCGAGTAACAGTGTGGGCCGCATCGCCAGGGCGTCCTGACCGGAGATGAGCTTGTTGTTGTCATCGCCGCGCCAGTCTTTGAGGTCGTTCAGAATCTGGAAGCCGACGCCGATCTGACGTGAGAAGGAAGAGATCAGTTCTTCGTACTCGCCAGCGGAGCCGGTCATCCGCACGCCGGCATAGAGGGCGGCTTCGAATGCGGGGGACGTTTTGAGAGCGTAGATCTGTAAGGCATCCAGCGGGGAGAGTTCGAAGGTCTCGCTTTCCTGCCAGGCCATTTCAGCCCCCTGCCCTTCACAGAGCTTGAGATGTGCGGCGGCCATTTTTTCGACCAGATCTGCAGCGGCTTCAGCACCGATGTCGGCCCGGGCTTCGTTGAGCAGCCGGTAACCGATGCCGATCAGGTAGTCGCCGATGTTGATGGCCATGCCGGTGCCGTGCTGACGGTGCAGGGTTTCCTGACCGTAACGGTACTGGTCATCGTCTTCGATGTCGTCGTGAATCAGTGACGCTTTGTGGAAGACCTCGATGGCCATCGCGGCTTTCTGCACGCCCAGCGGATAAGTCTGACTGCTGTCTGCTGCCTCGTCCTGTTGTGCCTTGATCAGAGCATCGTAGGCAGCCAGGGTGATGAAGGGCCGGAAGCGTTTGCCGCCATGCTTGAGCCATTCGTAAGCGATAGCTTCGGTCTTGCCCAGCGGGGTGCGGGCGGCGGCTTCGGTTTTCGTACGGAGCGGCGGCAGAATTTCGTCGAAGTGTTCTTCGAACAGCGAGTTGGCGGCCCGCATGGTGGGCAGATAGCTGCGGGTCAGCGGCTGTTCGAGTGGTTCATATTTCTCGAGGACTTCCCAGATCCAGGGCTCGTCCATCTTGGTGTTTTTACAGTCGCCTGAATGCAGGGGGACAGCGTAAGAAGGTACGCCGGCGATGAGGACTTTGTCGATCGACTTTTCCAGCACGTTGAGACAGGCCACCCCGAGGATGCCGTCCACGTAACCGCCGACGATAATCTTGAGGACCACGGGGGAACCTTCGGCGACGAGCACCTTGTAGCCCAGCTTTTCGGCTTTGACTTTGTAGTCAGCGATAGAGCAGGCGCCACATTTTTCGCAGTCGAGGCCGAACTCATCGTATTCCGCGGGACAGCCTTCGGCGTGTTTCAGGCAGTGCGGCAGGAGGAGCAGGCGGCGTTCGAAGGGAATCGCGAGGAACTGGCGTTTCCAGAAGAAGTTGCCGATCAGCACCATCATGAAGCCGAGGAATTTTTCGGGCTGTTCCATTTCCGCCAGCAGTTCGCGCGACCAGTCTTCCAGCATCGCTTTGGTGAAGGGATTGGAGCAGTCGAGACGTTGCACGTACTTCTCGGCTTCTGCTTTCATCTCTTCGCGCAGCGCAAGGGTTTCCGGCACCGCCTTGAGATGGCTGGTACTGCGGCGTTTTCTTTTGACCGGTTTGGGATCTTCGGAAGCACGGCCCTCAGCTTGATCGTGAGCGGGGACGCGTTTGTCTTCGGAACTTTCCTGGTCTAAAGGCGCAATGGACACGGAAGACTCCTCTATGGTTAGTATCTCATTCGAGTGGTAACACAATGAATGTAGAAAATCAGGCTTGAGAACGCAGGTGGGACCTATTTTTCCTTTACGGACATTATAGGGGAATCTGCTCCTTCAAGCGACAATCTAAATTTCTCATCCGGACATTTTTTAAAAACCGTTTCCGCCCTTTGTAAGGCAGAAACAGAGAAGATAACTGGATAAAGTTGTTCGAAATACCAGAGTTTGGCAAAGTAAAACCCGATGGGTGTGGTCTCTGTATAGGTGCCTGCTTCGACGCGATCGAGCAGCCAGCCCAGCCCCTGTTGCAGGCAGGGATTCTCCAGCGAAAGTCCCACGGACAGCAGAGCATCGACGGCGAGCGCTGTCTCTTCCACGCTGGACGGTGCGCCTTCCGCGCCGCCCCAGCCACCATCGGAATTCTGTACGCTTTGCATAAACTGGATGGCCTGTTCCGCCTGGGGCATTGCACGACGTTCTTCGTCTGCATAGGCAGCCAGCACGCGTGCCGTCCCGTAGACCGGGTTCTCGTCATCATCGACATGCTGATTCCCGAACCAGAGGGGTAGCCAGGAACCGTCGGGCCTCTGTTGGGCGGCGAGGTATTTATAGCCGCGTTCGATGGCCTGGGTTGACCGAGTGCGTAGAGTGCTCTCTTCGGCTGTTGCATCCGTTTTGAGCCAGGCATCCAGCGCCCGCAGAACGTGTGCCGAGATGTCTGCAGCACTTTGATCGAAGGGGAGCGTCCCCCAGCCGCGACAGAAAGTAGGCCAGCCGCCGTTGGAGTTCTGCAGATCGAGCAGCCAGTTGACGCCGTTCCGCAGAGAGGTCCGCAATTCGGGTGAGGCCTCTTCGGCATCGTCTGTCTGCAGGTTCAACAGAGCGAGGATAGCGCCGGGGGTATCGTCGGCATCGGGTACGCCGCCGGGCAGATCGGTCCAGGCCCAGCCTCCGGGTTCGGCTGCAGTGTAGGGATGAAGTTCGGTGTATTGCTGTTGAATCAGCCATTCGCGAATCGGCGTTTTTTCGAATTCCGACAGCGTGCCTTCCAGGGCGTTGACGGATAGCGTCGTCGTCCAGGTGGCGAGGTTGGTGTCGATGGGCCAGCTGCCGTCGGGGCGTACGGAGTCGAGCAGGAACGCGAGTCCTTTCTGTACGACCGGATGATCGACGAGTCCCATGCCGGCCAGACTCATGGTGACGAAACTGGTCAGCGGGGCAGCTTCGAGGAAGCCGCCGTTTTCGGGTTGAATTTCGATCAGTTTTTTCAGACTGCGTTTAACAGACAGCTTACGGATCAGCCGCAGAATCGGATTGCGGGGCTTACAGAAGTGGTGCCTGACCTGACCGATGGCGATCAGTGCGGGCAGAGCGTAGCTGACCACGGGAAGCTTGACGGTTTTGTAAAAGCGATGCGGCAGACAGGAGAGTTCAAACGGAAGCGCGGGAATGGTTTTCCATTTGACGAGTCCGGCCAGGGCGCAGTGTGTGAGGATCGGCACGGAAAACGTTTTGTCTTTGCCGTAGCGTTCCACGACGGCTTTAACGCCTCCCACCCGGTCGATGTATTGACGGGCGTTGACAACGTGGGAGACATAGTGCTCTGTATTTTTCGTCGCATGAAAGGCGGCATGACAGAGCATCGTGGTGGAGATATTGCTGAAGCTCTTGACGGTGTCACCCCAGCCGCCATCGGGGTTCTGGTGCCGGGACAGCCAGCGGATGCCCTGTTCGATGTAAACGTTGAGCGAATCATCGTCGGCGGGGCGTTGTCGACGGATCATCTCAAGGGCCATGATGGCGGTGGCTGTCGAGAGAGCTGAGGTCGAAAGTTCTCCTTCCCAGTGGCCGGCGGCATTACGGGCACTCAGCAGATAGTCGCGAACCCGCTGCGAGGCTGCCTGCACGCGTTGGTAGGAGATGGTCTCACTCATTCAGGTCTGTTCCTGCCGGGAGTTTCGTATGGGAAAGGAGAACGTTTAAATATCGAGTGCATCCAGGTTGTCCATCAAGTCCTCCAGCTCTTCATCGGTGGCCTTGGAGACTTTGGAAGACTTGCGGAGGCCGACTCCCATGCCCACGGCATCGCGTCCGTCCGCCACCAGTTCTGCATCACGTTCCCGGGCCGCCATCTCGAGTGCATCAGGGGCCCCAAACAGTTTGGAAAGATCAATTTTCAGGCCAGCGACTTCACCATCCGCGCCGGCGATGCCCGGCGTTTTATGACCGGGGAAGATAATCGCATTCTCGGGACAGACACGACTGCAGGCCGGACATCCCTTTTTGCAGCTGTCCTGCTCTTCAACCAGGATCTGTCCCCCCTGGTCGACGCCGTAAACGCCAAACAGGCAGAAGTCGATGCACTCCATACAGTTCGTGCAGAGGCCGTAATCGATGACCGGATACCAGCGGCGTTTGGTCGGTTCCAGTTTGACGTCTTCTGTTGTTTCCGCGCCGTTGTTTTTGTCGGCGTTGATGATGTCCAGCGGTTTGAGATACTTTTCCAGTTGTGCCGGCTGAGGGGCGGACTGCAGCATGTCCATCAAGGGGACGGTCTGCACCTGGGATTCGCCGGCGATACGTTTGATTTCCTGGACGTAGTCTTCCGGCTTTGAACTCACGCGGAGGTCGATCGAGTAGATGTGTCGATCGGGGATTGTTTTGTTGCGTTCGGGATTTTCGAAAGGTGCGTTCTGCTTCTGTTCCTCTTCTTCGTCTTCGTCCACTTCTTCTCTGAGCAGGACGTGCCCTTCCTTGCCGCGGACTCCCTGGCGATCCAGGATCCAGTGACAGGCACGGGGATACAGCCAGGAGAGGATCACCAGATCCCCCCGCAGTGCCTGCAGGAAGAGGGTGCCGGTATGGTCGGCGGAAAGATCGTAGAGATGGGGAACCAGCGAGACTTCGATCTCGGGTTCCATCAACAGTGTGGCGGCGAGAGTCTCTTCGAGCTCACGTTTGGCGGGATTTTTCCCCTGAGCCTGAGAGATCACCACTGTTAATTTTTTGTCAGCCATACTGAAAACCTTTTCAACGCGAAACGATACTCAATCCACATCAAATCGTTTCTCAGTTGAGTTGTCCTTTGATGATCCGCTGTGTCTGTTCCCACACACTGTCTAATAGTTGCAGATACTCGGGTGGGGTCAACCACTGGGCATCTGACTCCATCTCAAACAGCCAGCCTTTGTCGTAATTGTCTGACTGATTGATGGCCGAGGGATCGTTCAACAGTGCTTCGTTAAATTCCAGGATCTTGCCTTCCGAGGGGGAAAACAGGTCAGACAGTGCCTTGGAACTTTCGATCTCCCCGATTTTCTGCTTTTCCCGCACCACAGTAAACGGATCGATAAACCAGTCCAGGAAATAGACATCCTGCAACAACCGAACCGAGTAAGCCGTAAATCCGACGCGGTAATGGTCCTCCTGCGGCAGTAACCACAGGTGTGACTTACTATAAACACGGTCCTGAGGAATTCGGGCCTCGAAATTCCCCATCATAAAGACAAGATCGTCAGGCATGGTTGGATTGTGCTGTGAGCATCGTTGGAACAAGGCTCAGGGGAACAGGGGATTATCCCAAAACGGATACGGGCAGGATTTTTCGCAATATACACTACCTAAATAGTAGAAACAGTTTGTGCGCGGGATGCAAGCAGGATTCCCTCGCGAATGACGGGAACCAAAAATTTTATCACCGCCGGTCCGTAAAACTTTCACGCGGGGCTGGTTGTATCGACGGGCCGTCAGCCGAGGATGCAGATCACAGGTGTGAACTCCTGGCTGTGCTGAACCAGCTGAATCCCGGGATTTCGAGTGCCGGAAGCACTCCACAAGCATATCGTATGCCTATTGTACCTACCTATCTCCTGAAAGACACTGATTTTCCGCTGTTCCTCTGACAACTGGTAGCCTGCCTTACTCCCGCTCCTGGCAAAACATTCGTTGGTTTTTCTAAATATTTTGTTTGACAGCTGATTTTTCGAGGGTAATATCGAAACCAGTCAACAGGTATGGCATTGTACGTACCTTTCATCTCATGACTGATACTGAACTTGAGGAAATCTAACCTTGTTCTCCGCGCATGACGTCTTAGACACGACAACTCCCACCGGGCTCTCAGAAGCAGATGCCACGCGGACCAAGTACGAGCGGATCGGGGAACATCTCAAGCGACAGATACGGGAAGGCCAGATTCTGCCCGGAACGGCCCTGCCTTCTGAACAACAGTTAGCCAGCCTGTTCGACAGCGCGCGGAGCACGGTGCGACAGGCAATGGGGCTGCTGGAACGCGAGGGCCTGGTGAGCCGGGTCCAGGGCAAAGGAACCTTTGTCAGTGACCAGGCCCGTCAACGACTCTCCTGCGGACTGGACATTCTGGCGCTGGTGATTCCCGAAGTCCTGTCCGGCTTCTACCCGTCGCTACAGCACAGCTTCGAAGAGTCGGCGAGCCAGACCCAGAATCAGATGCTGGTCTGCTGCACGCGGAACAACGTCGATAAACAGGGCAACGTCATCCTACAACTTATCGATAACCAGGTCGGGGGCGTGGCGATCGTGCCCGCCAGTACGCCCCCGACTCCTGGTTATCAAATCCGTCAGCTGCAGAAAGCGGGAATTCCCGTGGTACTCTGCCATCGTCCGGTGGAAGGTATTACTGCGCCGCTGCTGGGACTCCCCTTTCGCGAAATTGGCCGACTGGCAGGAGACGCGCTGGTGGAACAGGGACACCGCCGTTGCGGGTTCTTCGCCCCGCACCGTACACGGACAACCGATTTATATCTGGAGGGATTCCAGCAGGCCCTGGCCGACGTCGGCTGCACACTAGCAGAGGAACACAGTTATTTTGGTGCCCCCGGCGTGATCGACATGCAGGAACTGGATGCGGAGATCGCGTCCACACTGCAGCAGATGCTGGAACGGCCCGATCGTCCGACGGCCATCTTCACATCGTTCGATTCGATGGCCGAACGGATTTATCTACACCTGACCAAAATGGGACTGCGGATGCCGGAAGATATCTCGCTGATTGGCGTGGGCGACCAGGTCCGTCACAGCGTACTGCAACAACAGATCGCTTCGGTCACCGTGGATGAAACCCGCCTGGGACATCGGGCGGCAGAGCTTTTAAACCAGATGCGAACCGGAGGCATGGCCATCGAAACCACACTGACAGAAGTCATGCCTGTCGAAGTTTACCAGGGGACGACCCTGGGACCTGTAAATACGAACGTTTGAAACTCCAGAGATTCCGAAAGGGATTCAGCGCCTATCGAAGTGAGTTTGACCTGTCCAAGGTAGATCGTCGCCGGACATTGACACGTCCAGAATCAGCGCCCCGCTCTGTCGGGCCGGCGTCGCTTTTCCATCTGTTTGTGAGGGCTAAAAAATGCAAAGCAACGTCTTGAAACGTCGTGGATTCACTCTGATTGAACTGCTTGTGGTCATCGCGATTATCGCGATCCTGATCGCCCTGCTACTGCCGGCGGTCCAGCAGGCACGCGAAGCGGCCCGCCGCAGTCAGTGTAAAAACAATCTCAAGCAGATGGGACTGGCGACTCACAATTATCACGATGCCCATGGTGTCTTCCCCATCAGTCACGGGGATACCGGCAATTCGTTCGGCTGGCGATCGATGATTCTGCCCTATATCGATCAGGCGCCGCTCTACAACCAGATTAATTTCAGCGGGAACATTGTCGATGCGGGTAACCTGACCGTGGCCCAGACTCCCCTGGCCGTCTACCGTTGTCCCAGCGATCCGACGCCAGATCGCGTGAGTGGAGGCAACCTGGTCTGGTCAAACTGGTGCTTTCCCGCAAGTTGTCCTTCCAGTTCCCGGAATAACATTGCCGTCACCACTTATAAAGGGGTTGACGGACGAGGCTATGACCAGACGGCGAGCGCGTCACCCATTCCCCAGGGGATGTTCGACCGCCGCATGGGACTGCGGGCCAGTGGTGGCGGGGGTTCGATTGTGACTCCCAACCGGACGATGAAAATGCGTGACGTGCTGGACGGCACTTCGAACGTGCTGTTTGTGGGCGAAAACTCTCCTGGCTTTCATGCCTGGTCTTCCTGGGCGGCCTGGCATTCTCCGATGACCACCGCCTATCCGATCAATCATCCGTTTCGCGTCTGGCCGAGTGCTCAGACCCGCATCAGTTCGGGAGCTCATGGCTGGATCGACGGCTTTGCCTCTTCCAGTTATCACGTCGGCGGTGCGCACTTCATGATGGTGGATGGAAGCGTGCATTTCTTCAGTGAAAACATGGACTTCCAGACGTATCAGCAGCTGGGGAATCCGCAAGACGGTTTGCCTACAGGCGGGTTCACTTACTGATCGACACTCTCATCTCTGATTTATTCGCTGTTCGGAACGAGCCAGGAGTACGCCATGATTCCGTTTTGCCGCCTGACCATGACAGGCTCTTTGTTGCTGACTTTGCTGATCGCGGTCGGCTGTGGTGGGAAACAGGAAGACCTGCCGGAAACCGTCGCGGTTTCCGGGATGGTGACCTACAAGGGAGCACCCGTTCCCGAAGCCACGATCATGCTCTACCCGGTTGAGGGACGTAAGCCGGCTTCGGGTCGAACGGATGCGGATGGAAAGTTCACGCTGACCACGTTCAATAAAGACGATGGTGCCCTGCCTGGCGAACATCAGGTGACGGTGAATGCTTTTCAGTCGACGCCTGAGGGGGTTTCCATGAAAAGTTCCATCCCGATCAAGTATTCGAACCCGAGCAGTTCGCCTTTGAAGGTGACTGTTGCTGAAGGGGATGCGGATCTGAAGCTGGAACTATCGGATTGAGGGTTTGAGGGCTGGTCGCCTGTCTCACAGTCAGTTTCCTGCTCGCTGCGCTCGGCCCGAATTTTATTCGGGCCGACCCTGTTTTTCTGTGTGGAATGGGGTTAGATCGTGTTATTGAATGCAGCCGTCTTCCTTATTTACCGGCGGTAGCGCCTTGCCGCTCAGTCTTTTTGGCTTGCTGGAATTTAGTTCGCTGTTTGCTCTTCTTCCAGGAGTGCGGGGGGCATGATTGTCGGGCGGTTGACGAGGGAGACCAGGACGAAGCTGAGCAGCATCAGTAGATACCAGGCGACGAGCTTGGTGATGGAGACGAGTTGCCAGTGGTGCTGTTGCGTGGGGTAAACCCAGACATTGGCAAACGTTGAAATGTTCTCGGCAAACCAGATAAAGAGCGCGACGAGCAGCCACCCGACGACCAGGGGCATGTGCCGGTGGATGCGGTCCATGCGAAAATAGATCTGCACGCGGCCGAACATGACCAGGCTGGCGATAATCAGCAGCCAGCGGATGTCGGTGACGTAATGGTGTGAAAAAAAGTTGATGTAAATCAGCGTCACCAGCGCGACCGTGGTCCAGAGCGGCGGATAGCTGGAATAGCGAAAGTCAAAGATCCGCCAGACGCGGGCGATGTAACTTCCGACCGCGCTGTACATGAAGCCGGCAAACAGGGGGACATTGCCGATGCCGATCACGAACGGTTCGGGATACTGCCAGGACTTAATGCCATCGGAGGTTTTGAAGAGTTCCATGATGGTCGCGACGATGTGAAAGATCAGAATCACGACCGCCTCTTTGGGTGACTCCAGACGAAAGGCGAGCAGGAAGATCTGGAAACCGACGGCGGCCAGGAAGAGGAAATCGTAACGGTAGAGCGATTCGAAAGGGTACCAGAAGCGGGTGATGATGATCATCGCCAGCAGGAACCCGCCGAAGACACAGGCCGAGGCCTGTTTGATACCGAAGAGCCAGAATTCATACAGGAATGTTTTCAGTGGTGTTACCTCGGGATGTTTTGGGCTCGCGGGATGGTACTGCGATTTTTTTGGGTTACTACCACGAAAGGCACGAAAGACACGAAATTTTTCTGCTGAGGTCTGATGAAGAAATGCGGGAGTAACAGGGGTGGGATAACCTGTTTTCAGGTATTCATTCCTCGCTACAAGCGAGTGAGCTAAGAAAATTCCCCGTTCTACTATCCGCGGAAGCTGTCGCAAGCGTTATCGGACAGACAGTGTCTCCATATGGTGGCAGGACAATCACAGGACGTCCGTAATAGACGGAATCGGGATCTTCATCGAGTTCCCACTGGCCTCCTTTGATTTTGATTATGGTTTCTCCGATATAACAGGCCAGAAGATTCAGGATCTGACTTTCGGACTTCTTCAATAAATCGTCGGTGTCCTGATAATGGCTGAGAATCCACTCCTCCAGGGCATCGAGGCTTTCAGGGGAATAGTCATACTCCTGATCGCTCTCATTCATGAAAGACTGGAATTCCTGCAGAAAGTCTGGCAGGTAGTCGAGCCAATCCTGAAACTGTTGCCTCTCAGACATTTTTGATTCCTTACTCGCAAATCACTCTTGCTGGAAATTGGTTCCCTACAGCTTAATGATTGGCAGACACAGAGGTAAGTTTCTTTTCCACAGAACGCTTGATTCACATTGGCTCAATTTGAATATGGTTGGGGTTACTACCACGAAAGGCACGAAAGACACGAAAAATTTTCTGCTGGGAAATTCAATTGTACTTTACGTCGGCTCGATTCTGCTGAAATACTCTCGAACATGTAAATCTACGAATGGCGAATGCCCCATGTAGAGCCAGAAGGTATCTGCACTTTCGAAAGTAATGATATTGATAAAATCTGCTTCCCCCAGATGGGATTTCCACGCACTTGACAGAAGTGCGATTTGCGAATCCGTCTGGTCCAGCACGTTGATGGGCTCCTCGAATGTCCAGCTTTCCAGGACGCGTTCCTTACCTTCTTTCCTGAATCTGATTTCAGGCATCGTAAACACAGCTCGCGTCTCTTCGTAGCGGATCGTCATCTTGCCCATGAACAGTTCGAGTCCGATCATATTCTCTTCGGTCAGTTTACATTCGGCGTCGATATGCCGTTTCGTTCGTGGCCAATCGGATTGCCAGGTTCCCGTAAGGTTCGAGGCGAAGTCGATTGATTCTTCTGTCTCGCGATCCTGTTTCATCGATCTGCTGCTTCCTCTGAATATCTGATAAGACTCGATCTATAAATGGTTTTGTTTACTACCACGAAAGACACGAAAGACACGAAATTTTTCTGTTCCCGTTTGACTCGTGTTCTGTGGACTAACGATCTCAACTGCTGAAAACAGGTTCCCTACAGCTTAACGATTTTCAGGTACGGGGGTGGAGTTCGTTTTCGTAAAATTTCTGATTGGTCTGGATTCTATTGGCAGGCTACAGGAAATCGTCAGGGGCAGTGTGTGAACTCATGAAGGTCGGCTTTAACGGCTGAGATCCTGTGATTGCCTTGTTGTTCTTTCGTGAACGCAGCACTGTCAGTTTCCTGCTCGCTGCGCTCGGTCCGAATTTTATTCGGGCTCACCCTGTTTTTTTCTTTGTGAGCGGGATGGGGTTAGGCCGTGGCTCTGGTTGTCGTCGTTGACCTTTTTACCGGCGGCCAGGTAGCGTTTCTTAATTCGGATGATATATAGCAAAGACGTTTCAACCGGGGCTAATGCCCTGCGGCTAATTTGGCTTTTCTGCTGTTGAAGTCCTGCAAACAAGTAACTACCTACCCTCGTCTACGGTGAACACTTACAAGTCTAACACTGTCGACCTCATGATCACGCTGAAAACAATTAGAGAAACGCTACCGACGCCTTGCCCCTCCGGGTTGGTATTTGGTTTGTGGTTCCCTTGGGAGGTGAAACGGATGGAATATTTCCAGGCGGGCAGGCACGCAGGCTCTGCCCCTACATGGTCTGTTGAGTGCTGTTCGTAATTTCGAAAAGGGCAGTTGGGGGTCAAGACAAAATTTTGTCCTGATGTGGCCCGATTTTGTCATGGTCTGTCCCTGATTTTGTCCTCGTCTGACCGGTTTGTGTCCTGGTTTGCCCTGAACATGGAGGGACGAACTTTGCGAACGGGTGTGTTCTGCTCCAGTAAACAGTCAGTGAAAAGCGATGCGGATTCAGCTGTTGTTTCAGCACTGGTGCAGGATGTTTCGGTGCAGATCACCTGTCTCGCGCGCGAGCCAGATGCGAAACAGGATACGTTTCGGCAGAAGCGATTCCAGTTCAATCTGTTCCCTTTCAGAGACAGAAGTGAACTGAAAACCGGGGAGTGGTTGCGGAGGATATTATTGAGGGACTATTTGAAAGCGGATCGGGCGGGGCGCAATAAAAAAGGGGAACAGGTACGCGACCTGTTCCCCGATCGGAACTGGGGTTGGCTCCAAGCCAGCCCCCGCACACTTCCGTTACTCAGCCGTGAGTGCAGCCGTCTGTGGTGCAATCACCAGATCGATGGGATTAGAAACCGCTTCGTCGCCCCGCACCACGATCATTGTGGCTTCTGCAGCATCGACGAGTGGCAGATCCGGAACCTGAATCCGAACACCCAGATCGTACCAGCCGTAGATCTCAGCTTCGAAGTTCATTCCGTTCATCGAGATCAGCACTTTGCCGGGCTCCGGTCCCAGACCTTCGCCTGCCAGGTTGATCAGGGCACCGCTCACGACGACGTCGGAATCAGACGAGAACAGGGCAGGATCGACGGGCAGAACATCAACACGCGGCATCACAGCACCGTTGTTTTCCTCGAAGGCTTCGGGGATTTCGCGGTGCGAATCGATCAGCACGTGCAGTTGTTCGAAGGGAACCTGGTTTCCTTCTGCATCGGTCGACATCATGCTGGCTTCGAATGGCAGACGGATGTCGACAGACTGAATCTGACCAGCGGCGATGTTATCAACCCGCGTACCTGCTTCAGGAACACCTGCGACCGCATCACGAGTGTTGGAGGCCAGCAGCATGACATTGAAGGGAGCGTTGATATCGACGTCGCTGTTATTGCGGAACCAGACGCGGTAGCGGGGACCGAGTTCCTGTTCCGGGTGACCGGAGTCAACAAAGCGGACAGCCAGCATCTGCAGGTCGAGACCCGCGTCAATCACGATGGGTTCCACGTCCACCCAGGTACCACAGGTGACGATGGGCAGTGGCTGCCAGACGGGGCAGTCATACCAGACCCAGGGACCACAGGGATCATAGATAATCGGACGACAGAGCAGTGGACGAGGATCGCAGATCGGGTGACACCAGTCCCACCAGCACCAGTCAACCCAGGCACTCCAGTGCGGGCTCCAGCAGTAGCTGGGGTAGAACCCGGAACCGGCGTAGAAGAAGCCGAAGTGAGTGTTGACGAAGGAATTGTTCATTTTGCCGAACAGGCTGCGGTTCCGCCATCCGCCGTGCTTGAGCAGATTCTGATTCAGTTTCAACTGACGGGCGACGTCACCTTTTTTGTGCAGTTCAAACTGTTTCTTGAGGTGCCAGTTCTTGTTCTGCTTGCTGTTAATCAACGCATTCAGCTGACCGGCTTTCAGTTTCTTATCAAGGTTGCCGTTGATCGGCTTGATGTTTTTGCCTTTGAAGAAATCTTTATCCAGGGGAACGCCGTTCTTACCCAGCCAGTTTTTCGAAGGGCCTTTGGGACCAAACTTATGGCCTTTTCCCTTGATCAGATCTTTGTGTTTAGACAGATCAATTTTACCGGGGTACGTTGTTTTCCCCGAGTTCTTACCGGGCTTGCCGAGCAGATCGTCGCGAGAGATACCTTTGACGGGAGGGATACGATTTCCCTTACCGGGTTTGAAAACATCTTTGCCTGGTTTAAAGACGTTGTTGTCTTTGCGGTCCGGTCGGGGACGGACAACGTTGTTACCGGGCTTGGGAACAAACTTGCCATGATCTGGTTTGCGATCGGGAATCTTCAGGCCGGGCACTTTGCGGTCCGGGATCTTCCGGTCTGGAATTTTGATCTCAGGACGTTTGCGATCCGGAACTTTAAAATTGGGATTTTTGAAATCCGGTCGTTTGCGATCGGGAACGCGTGGCTGCAGGTCTTTGGTGCCGAGATTCAGACCACTGCTCTTACCGAACTGCGGCATTTTGAAATCGGGCCGCTGAGATTTCGGTGCAACCTTGAAGGAAGGGCGGGATTTTTGAGCCCCACGATCAAAGGACTGCGGTGTTGATTTGCCAGCACTCTTTTTGAAATCGCGAGTAACGCGACCTGGACGACTTTGAGAAGACGATTTGGGCTGACTACTCTGTTTTTGACTTGAACTTTTAAAACGACTTGAGGAACTCTGTGAACGAATTGAGCGACTGGAACTGCCTTTGTCACTACGGCTGGAACTGCTGCTGTTGTCGCTGCGTCGGGATGACTTGTCGGCTGCGAAAGCCGGGGCACCACAGATGCCGCCTGCCAATGCCAGCGAAAGCAGGATTCGAAACGGCCGTCGTAAGCTACGTTTTTTTCTCTGGATCATCTTGACTCTCCCCCTTAAGGCTAAATCTTAAAAGCCCGCGTTGTGATGTGAACGACATTTGGGAAGAGCGTAAAATATGCCAATTATGACGATTTGACGTGGTGACCTGACAAACAAAGCCACAAGCCATATGTATCAAGCAACTTATAACATTTTCCCAACAGGGAAAGCAGTCAAGGATTTTCTTGTAAATTCCACAAAGCGAACCGGAGCGCCATCAGAATGAGAACACCCCCAAATCAAATTCGCAGCAGCAGACCGGTTGAATCAGGAAGATTTTGCCGAAGCGAGCGACTTGTCGTTCTGAGACTTCCGCCAGTCGTTCAGGCGACGGAGCAGAGCATCGCGGGTCTGTTGATGAGCGGGGTCCGCGGAGAGGTCGTGCATCTCCAGCGGGTCGTTCTGAAGATCGAAGAGCTGGACCCGATCGAGGTGCGGATAGAGGATCAGCTTCCAGCGGTCGGTGCGGATCATGCGCTGGAAGTCGCGGAAGTAGCCATAGATTTCCTCGTAGATCTCATCCTGCTTCCCTGTGAGGACCGGCTTCAGACTTTTACCTTCGACCGTTTTGGGAATGGGGATGCCTGCGAGGTCACAACTGGTGGGATAGAGATCGCGGAGATAGCACTGCGCGGCCGAGCGCTGATCGGCGGGGACACCGGGACCGACGATGATCAGCGGAACGTTGATCGTGTGTTCGTACATGTTCTGTTTGCCCCGCAGTCCGTGGCTGCCGACAGCGAGGCCGTGATCGCTGGAGTAAATCAGAATGGTATTGTCCCACTGCCCCGATTTTTTCAGGGCTTCAACAATCCGTCCGACTTGCGAGTCCAGATGCGAAATCACCGAGTAATACAGGGAGAGATCGTTCTGCACGACCTTTCTGGTGCGAGGCCAGGGCAGCAGTTTTTCATCGCGACCGTCGAAGTTCCCGTGATCAAAGGGGTGCTCGGGCAGGAAGTTTTTGGGAACGGGTATTTCATCGGGGTTGTAGTATTGTTCGTAGCCGATGGGCATGAGCAGCGGATCGTGGGGGGCGGTGAAGCAGACGTGGAGGAAGTAGGGTTTGTTGTGTTTGCGTTCGATGAATTCGATGGCAGCGTCAGCAAAGTGTTCGCTGATATTGGAGGTCAGCCCGACCCCTTTCTCCGGGAAGAAGTGACGCTCGTCATCCTGAAAGATCCAGCCACGGTAGCCGGTTACCAGCAGACCGTTGCCATCGTAGGAGGGAACCGCCCAGCGACCTCCGCCGCCGGTAAACAGGCCCAGTGTCTCATCGTAGCCCCGGATCACCGGCTTGCCGTCATTGTGCCACTTCCCGACATACCAGGAGTTGTAGCCTGCTTTGTGCATGGTTTCGGACCAGGTGGGGAGATCGGATTTGATTGGCTTGCCGAAGTCCATCGAACCGTTATGGAATCCACCAACACCGGTGAGGATTTCCGCACGACTGGGGGTACAGATCGGATTGGCACAAGTCGCCCGGGTGAAACTGGTTCCCTGTTTAACGAGTTGATCCAGGTTGGGGGTCTTGATGACCGGGTTTCCGAGGGCGGCGATGGTATCGGGACGCTGATCGTCCGAGAGCAGCAGGATCACATTGGGTCGCCGGGGCGTTTCAGGCTGCGCATCAGCAGCGAACAAGAGGGAGCAGGAGAGCGTAAACAGTGTTGTTAAACCAACTAAAATCGCAGATCGCATTCTCTTCCCCTCTCAGGCCCCCGGGTCGAGGCGCCGGTTTGAATTCGTCTTTCACTAAATCCGTATTACTGATAACTTTTGTGCCGGAAATACCTCAGAAAAAGCACATTCATTAGTTTTCTTTATCTATTCTGGACAATGTCGCCATGCAGGGCAAGCGTTATATCAGCTGGATGATCGGAATTGTGATTCTTGCCGGGACCGGCTGGTCATTTTTGAACAAGCAGCAGAACGAATCGTCGGAAAAGGTGGAAGACGTCAAACCTCCCGGAGCGGTCGCGGAACAGACTCAGCAACCGCCTGTGGAAGTCGCGCCGGTTTCACTGCGTGAGGAAAAGGTAGAGGTGCTGGAGCTGAAACTGGCCGTCAATCAGCGTTTTCCGATGATCAAGACGGTGGAGCAGACGCTGTCGCAGGCCTCGGCAGCCGGGGTTGTGCAGAGTAAATCGAAACTGGAGCTGATTCTGGCGCTGACGGTGGAGGAGCTTCAGGAAGACGGTCGCAAGCGTTTGCGCGTGCAGTATTCGGGTGTGAAATATTCACATGACATCGCGGGTGAGAAAGTCTCGTTCGATTCCAATCGCAGTTCGGGCCCTGCACCACCGGAGGTCCAGGCTTACCAGGGACTCGTGCAGAACGGGTTCTCCTTCTGGATTGGACCGGATAACAAAATCATCGAGCTGGTCGGCTTTGATCAGTTTATGCAGCGCTGTCTGCAGAACACGCCGGTCAGTCAGCGGGAAACCGTGCTGGCGAAGATCTCCGAGACCTCGGGGGACGACGGGGTGGCGAACTTCATCGACGACAGTATTGGTCTGCTGCCTTATAACATCAACAAGGAGCATCAAGGGGGCGCGGTGCGTGTGGGTGAGAGCTGGACGAAAACCCGGCGACTGACGCAGCCGATTCCGATGGTCCTGAAGACTGAGTACACGCTGCGGGAGCTCAACGACAAGATTGCCCGGATCAATATCGCCGGTGACATCGCAGCTTCAAAGATCAGCAGCCCGATCAACCAGCATGGAAAATCGGTGCAGCTGTTTATCCGGGGCGGGAAATCGTTTGGCAGCTGTCTGATCGACCGCCAGACGGGGCTGCCGCTGGAATCCAGGATCGAACGCTTCCTGGAGACGACCGTCAAACTGGAGAGCGGCAAACAATTCGAACAGCAGAAACAGATCGTGACGACGATCCGAGCCTTTCCGCATCAGGAAGAACGCCCGCTGGGTCCCTCGGCAAAGATTACGCCGCGGAGTAATCCAAAGCCGGCTGCGAATTGATTGACGTATTTTTTGCTACCACGAAAGGCACGAAAGGGGGATTCGACTTATGTGGCATTATACCGCTTTGACTCCAGTGCCAAATGCAAAATCAAACTGGAGTCTGTGAAATTTGAGGTTGCCGTAGTAACTGGTTGACCAGAGAGTAAGATAAAGGATGACACTTTTCTCTTTTATCTCATCAATGAAGCCAGTTTCATGTCGGCATTGCGTTCTCAAATCTGGTCTCTGATCCGAGGGATTAAGAACCTCGGAGGAACTCTTTCACTGGCTGCCGGGGTTGCGTTACTGGCCCCTGTTCTATTCGCTGTGACAATCATGTTCGTCATGATTTTTTATACGGGAGCCAAAAGCTATATCCTGGATCAGCCCCTTGACCCTTTCCAGACTTTTGAATTGCCTCATGGTAGATCGCTTACACTCTATGCAGAATATGAATGGTTCTATGAACCTCCCGGGTATCTCTATTTCGATGTAGTCGAAGATGGAAAAGCACTCGTTGAAGAGAGAGATTTCTGGGGTGTAGGACCGGAACGGATTCCGGAACTAGAATACAAAGCCGTCACTTCTAATGACGGCAATCTGGTCGCGATCCTCTATCAAACAAATGTCGTGATACTGCACGATTTCAAAGCTAACCGAACGTGGCCTGGCCCCGAAGGAAAAAAGTGGAACGAAACCGATTTCACCTGGAATGATTATGTTCTGCTGCGGGAATTGCTCGATCAATTCGAAGCAGAAGGCAAGACGCTCTATTGCAGTCTGTTGGGGGAAAACAAGTTTAGAATCGTTTGTTCCTCTGATTACCAGTTCCATATCCGACGTGAATGGGAAAAGCGAAAGGGAGTGCCGGGCTTCCAACTGCGAGTCCGTCTGTTCAAAGAAGAGACAGAACTCGCAACGCTGTTCGTTACAGAGTATCACCCGATTGAAACTGACAAAACAAACAAGGAACAGAGTCTGCAGAACCTGTTTGATCAAAGCCGACATTGGACTGACTGGAATTCCAACTGGAAAGCAGGCTGGCTGGATGCTAATACGTTTGCGGCCTGGAATCAGGATCAGGGAGCACGGGCCTGGCAAGTGGATGCTGAGGGCAATTACACGGAACTGTCTGCGCCGCTGGAAGGCAAACTGCTGACAAAGATCCAGAGACTCCCTCAGAGCCCCTGGCTATATCCGACAGCGCCTGAAGTCAAACAGACAAGTAACAAGAACGAGTGATACTGTGTGACACCAGACGGTCAGCAGTCACGCAGCTGAACGCAGTGATTCGGGAGCTTCGTCTTCCTGTTCTGCAGCGAACTGTTGGCATTCCTGAATGACGTCTGCCACGAACTGTTTGGCTGACAGGTGCTCCTTGAGGTAGCTGGAGACCTTTTTCACGCGCGATGTGAAGTAATAAGGCCGCAGGTGATACTTCAGGGGAGTGGCGGCGTTGATGACCTGCATCGTTTCCCGGTAATTATCCGGATCGATGGTGAGTTCGGTTGAATCGCTGCAGGAGAAGAGCATCTGCAGGTTGGGATCTTCCTGAGTGCCGAACTGCTGCACCAGTTGGAAGCCACAGCTCTCGGCC
This sequence comes from Gimesia chilikensis, assembly GCF_007744075.1. Lineage (NCBI taxonomy): Bacteria > Pseudomonadati > Planctomycetota > Planctomycetia > Planctomycetales > Planctomycetaceae > Gimesia > Gimesia chilikensis. The sequence continues at coordinate 6,265,623 of NZ_CP036266.1, forward strand.
AGCATTTTGAGGCTGGAGGGAGTGAAGTTATGAATGTGAGCGTAATGGAACATTTTGCTGCGACGGGCAAAGGGAGCCGCGATGTTCGGACATTCGACGTAGAACAGTCCGTTGTCGGAGAGCATGCCGCGAATGTATTCGAGGGCTTTGCGAGGCGAGTTAAAGTGCTCGATCACGTGGACGAGCAGAATCAGCTCGTGGCTCTTGTCGCGGGGCTGTTCGAAGAGATCTCCGCGGACGACGTTGGTCAGAAGTTGCTGCTGCGAATAATTCTGGAAACCTTCGCCCGGTTCAATTCCCCGCGAAGCGTGTCCATTCAGTTCAAAGACTTTGACGGTACAGCCAATGCCTGCACCGACTTCGAAGACTTCCATATCAGGTTCGATGTGGGGCTGCAGCTGACTGAAAATTCGTTCGCCGTTATTCCAGGCTCGCATGACGCGGCGATCGGAAGGAGTCATTTCGCCGTGGTAGCTCTGACGATACTCGGTGGCGTAATAGCGGGCGAGCTCTTCGTCGCTGGGAATCTGACCATGGGCGACCAGGCCACAGGATTTGCAGATCACGCTTTCCAGAGGCTGGTTGTGTCGGTCCCGGGTTCCAATCTGTTCAAACTCGGTTCCTGCACAGAGATCGCATTGCTTTTGTCCCATTTGATTCACCACCGTTTTTCGCCTGTAATTCGAAGAATTCTACTGTCTGGGCCCCTTGAATTTCAGCGGAGCCGTAATAGAACGGGTCAGATTGGCGTGAACACTAATCAGAGAAGCAAAACAGGTCAAGATGAATCAATCCAAGGCGGTTTCCGCAGGGAAGTTAGTAAAATTCATCTCATCGTTACGATTGTGAGTGCGCATCGGACTTTCGCTGCTGCCAGACGGGGGCAGTGTGTTGAGTTTCCGGGCTCAGACAGGTACTCTGGGAACCGCTGGCCAGCGGGCAAATCACGCCTGGGGCCATTTTCAAACCAGACCATCAAACATAAAGTATACAAAGAACCAGGATAGCTCATGTCTGAGGGTAAGATTAAAAAGCTGCTCGTTGCCAACCGAAGCGAAATCGCGATTCGCATTTTCCGCAGTACACACGAACTGGGGATTCGCACGGTCGGCATCTATACCCACGAAGATCGATACGCCCTGCACCGGACCAAGGCAGACGAAGCCTACCAGATTGGTAAGCCGGGCCATCCTGTGAAATCCTACCTGGATATCGACGCCATCATCACACTGGCGAAGCTGAAGAAAATCGACGCCATCCATCCTGGCTACGGTTTCCTCTCCGAAAACGCGGAATTCGCCCAGGCCTGTAAAGACGCTGGCATTATTTTCGTCGGCCCCCAGGTTGAGACTCTGAAATCGCTGGGAGACAAGATCTCGGCCCGTAAAATTGCCGAGCAGGCAGGTGTTCCCGTTCTCGGCGGTAGTGGTGAAGCGATTACCGATCCCGCAGAAGGACTCAAAACCGCTCAGAGCATCGGCTTCCCGATCATTCTGAAAGCAGCCCATGGCGGTGGTGGTCGTGGTATGCGTGTCGTACAGACTGAGAAAGAATTTGAAGCTGCCTATGAACAGGCCCGCAGTGAATCGCTGGCGGCCTTCGGCAGTCCCGATGTATTCGTCGAAAAGTTCATCTCCCGTGCCCGTCATATTGAAGTCCAGTTGCTGGGCGACAAGCACGGCGGCCTGGTTCATCTTTACGAACGTGACTGTTCGGTACAGCGTCGTCACCAGAAGGTCGTGGAAATTGCCCCGGCTCCAAACCTGGATGCCTCGGTTCGCGAAGCCCTCTGTAATGCCGCCTTGAAAATTGGTCGGAGCGTAAATTACGAGTCGGCAGGAACCGTCGAATTCCTGCTGGATGACGACACGAACCAGTTCTACTTCATCGAAGTGAATCCTCGTATCCAGGTCGAACATACGGTGACAGAACAGGTCACCGGTGTTGATATCGTCAAATCACAGATCCTGCTCGCCCAGGGTGCCCAGCTCTCAGATACCGGAATCGGCATCAACTCGCAGGAAGAGATCAAGACACACGGTTTTGCGCTGCAGTGCCGCGTGACGACCGAAGATCCTGCGAACAAGTTCATGCCCGACTATGGACGCGTTGCACACTATCGCTCGGCCAGCGGTATGGGCGTCCGCCTCGATGCGGGTACCGCGTTCTCCGGGGCGATGGTCTTCCCTTACTACGACTCACTGCTGGTTAAAGTGACCACCTGGGCGCGGACCTTCAAAGATGCGTCCGCCCGTACGGAACGCTGTCTGCAGGAATTCCGAATTCGTGGCGTGAAAACCAACATTCCGTTCCTGTTGAAACTGGTCACGCACCCGACCTTCATCAAGGGTGAGTGTATTACCCGGTTCATCGATGAGACGCCGGAACTGTTCAAGTTCCCCAAACGTCACGACCGGGCCACCAAACTGCTGACCTACCTGTCAGAGACGATCGTGAACGGCAACTCGCTGGTCAAAGACCGTGCGAAAGCAAAGCGACGGATGCCGGCTCCTGTGCCCTCATATAATAAAAAGCAGATCGATCCACCGGATGGCATGCGACAGAAGCTGCTCGAACTGGGAGCAGAGAAATTCAGCAAATGGATCCTGGATCAGAAACAGCTGCTGCTGACGGATACATCCTTCCGCGATGCCCATCAGTCGCTGTACGCCACACGTTTCCGTACACACGACATGCTGCAGATCGCGGAAGTTTACGCCCATAACTGCCCACAGCTGTTCTCGCTGGAAATGTGGGGTGGAGCGACCTTCGATACCTCCATGCGGTTCCTGAAAGAATCACCCTGGCAGCGTCTGGCTGATATGCGGGAACGGGTGCCGAACATTCTGTTCCAGATGTTGATCCGTGCTTCGAGTGCCGTTGGTTATACCAACTACCCGGACAACGTGGTCCGCGCATTTGTGAAAGAAGCTGCCGCTGCAGGCATCGATGTGTTCCGCGTGTTTGACGCGTTGAACTGGGTGCCCAACATGAAGGTGGCGATGGAAGAAGTGCAGAAGAGCGGCGCCATCTGTGAAGCCAGCATCTGTTACACCGGCGATATTCTGGATCCGTCCAAATCGAAATACGATCTGAAGTATTACGTGAAGATGGCCAAGGAACTGGAAAACATGGGTGCCCACATCCTGGCGATCAAAGATATGGCCGGTTTGTGTAAACCGTATGCAGCCGAACTGCTGGTTAAAACCTTGAAGCAGGAAATCGGTATTCCCATTCACTTCCATACCCACGACACGATTGGCGGACAGGCCGCTTCCATTCTGAAAGCCGCCGAGGCAGGACTGGATATCGCCGACGGTGCAGTCCCGTCGATGTCCGGTGGAACATCGCAGCCGAACCTGACCACGGTGATTGAATCCCTGCGATTCGCAGAACATCAGCCGGAAGTCAATGTCGAACACCTCGACGAAATCTCCGAGTACTGGCGTGCCGTCCGTGACTTCTATACGGCCTTTGAAAGCCCCGTACTACCAGCCGGTGCGAATCTCTACGATCACCAGATGCCCGGTGGTCAGTACACGAACCTGCTGCAACAGGCACAATCGCTGGGACTGGGAGACCGCTGGTCTGAAGTCTGTCATGTCTATGCGGAAGTCAACCAGCTGCTGGGCGATATCGTGAAGGTGACTCCCACATCCAAGGCAGTCGGCGACATGGCACTGTTCCTCGTTGCCAACGATCTGACCTGTGATGATGTTGTTAATGGCGAACGTGATCTGGCATTCCCCGAATCAGTACTGGACCTGGTCAGTGGTCGCATGGGGCAGACCCCCGGAGGTTTCCCCGATGCCGTCCAGAAACGAATTCTGCGAGGAGAAGAGCCTCTCACCGAACGTCCGGGCAGTATTTTACCTCCTGCCGACTTTGAAGATGCTGCTAAGACAGTGCAGGAGATGATCAACCGCACGCCTACCGATCAGGAAGTCGTGTCTTACCTGCTGTACCCCAAAGTCTTCGAAGATTTCGCAGCGCATCAGAAAGCGTATTACGATACCAGTGGCCTGCCGACGTACGCGTTCTTTAACGGACTGGAACCGGAAGAGGAAATCGCCGTCGATATCGCTCCCGGTAAAACCCTCATCATCAAGTTCCTGGCTGTTGGTAAGCCACAGACAGATGGTTGCAGAACGGTCTTCTTCGAACTCAACGGTCAGCCGCGTGAAGTGGTGATCGTAGATAAATCGTTGAAACCGCAAGACGATACCCGTCGCAAAGCAGATCCATCTGATCAGAAGCAAATCGGTTCAGTGATGCCAGGTGTTGTGGTCTCCTTGACCATCAAGGTCGGCAGTAAGGTCAAAGCCGGCGATCAGCTGCTGATGCTGGAAGCCATGAAGATGCAAACCAGCGTCATTTCTGAACAGGATGGGGTCGTCAAAGAGATTCTGATCGAGCCTGGTACTCAGGTGGAATCGGGAGACCTGCTGATCGTGCTGGAATAAATAACAGGAAACTCAACTCATCCCATTTTACCCAGATGAACCATAGTTTTAAATTTTGAGTTAAAGACACCAAAATCAGGATTCATTTTTTAATGATCCATTAGAGATAGTGAATCCGAGCTTCCTCATTCGCCGATAGATCAGATAACAGTACTTATTTGACCATTGTTATCCTGGTCTGAAATGAATTCCCAAAACAGCACATAAAGCGCGGTACACACGATCACCGGGCTTAAAGCAACTGGAGTAATCGGCGAATGACTGGAGAGCGTCAATCCATTCAACCTCCGCACTTTGTAATCTCAAGCGAGGGAGAAATCCTCGGCGAAGACACTCCTGAAAATCAGGAAATGGTCCGTCGAGTCGTCGCCTGCGTGAATGCCTGCGATGGCATTACGACCGAAGAGCTGGAGAGCGGAATTATTTCTGATATGCGTAAGGTGATTGCTCAAACTGCACCACTGTTGCAGGAACGCAGCCAGATGACCGAGCTGCTGCGGAGAGAGATCCGCGCTGAGATGAACGCTCGTAAGAACAAAAAGTAACGCCGCTTATATCAGTTCGCTCAATTCGAACTGCGTCTGAAATACCCGCTGATCCGGACTTTCACTTTCCCTTTGGATTGATGTCCCGGAGGCAGATTCAGACCGATCATCAGCACGCCATCATCTTTAGGCGTGAATTCGACTTTCTCTCCGATCTTGAAGGGCTTCCCCATTTTGGGTTTCCCTTTTTCCTGTGAGAGAACAACCCCCATCAACGCTCCTACGGGTACGCCGGGAGCCAGTTCTTTCATAGGGTTTTTCTCAGGCAGCCCTTCGACGCCTGTCTTGATGTCTGTAATCAGATCATAGGTCCCGGTGGCCTGAATCCGAATTGATCTCCCCTTCGCGACCAGACCGGCAGGGCCACTCCAGTTACGAGCCGCATCGATTTCAAAATCAGCGGAATTCGACGAGATCATTTTTTCATCGAGCTGATCGATCATCGCTTTCACGCCTGGGACATCTTTTTTAATGCTGAGAATCGACTCCAGCATCTCTTTGGATTTCTCATAATCGCCGGCATCAGAATATTTACGGGCGATATCAGCAGACTGGCGAATAAACGAATCGCGGAGTTTATCAGCCTGTATATTGAGCTGTTTCACATTCCCTTTCTTGGAACTCCCCTGAGCCAGGACATCTTGCGCTGGAAACGCGATTCCCATAAAGCCGATCAGAAACAGTACCTTTCGAAAGTTTTTTGATTTCAACACGATCTCAATCCCCTGCTCATATGATGTTTTGTCTGATACTCTCATTATGACTGACAGCAGTCAGGGTTCGCAATTCGTTTCTCGCCGGCACCGGGGCTCAAATTCCCGGGAAGTCCGGTTATCCGGGTGGCCACTGTAAGGAGCGACCTCCGAGTAGATGTAAATGGAGATGATCGACCGTCTGACCTCCGGCTTTACCAGTATTGACGATTGTACGATACCCTTCATCCAGCCCCAGCATTTCTGCCAGCTTTCCAACTGTCAGAAACAGATGGCCGGCCAGTTCCATGTCTTCAGGCTCGAGGTGAGAAATCGATACGATCTCCTTCTTGGGGATCACCAGCACATGCACGGGAGCCTGTGGATTGACATCCTTGAACGCCAGACACAGCTCGTCTTCGTAGATAATGTCAGCCGGAATCTCCCGGTCGATAATTTTCTTGAAAATCGTTTTCTCGCCACTCATCTAACCTGCATCCTTCGTCTCGTATTCGACACTATTTTCAATTTCCTGGTGAATTCCAGCAAAACCAGATCTGTTCCAGCAATTCATGCTGACAGACCTTCTCGGGCGCCTGACACTGATTATACAGAAACGGTATCCGCTGCACATCATCAGCCGGGCTGCGTTCAGAATCATTACATCATCGAGCCCCCCTGGCTGGGACACGTTTCTGAGCTTAACAATTCAGAACGCGCTGCCAAGTTTCACATCAGGCGAACAACTGTTTGTAGACCCCGAACCCACCCGCCAGCAAGAGGCCGAGACAGGAGAGAAACAGCATCAGATCCCAGAGCCGTCCAGGCGTTAATCGCTGATCGATCCGGGTATAGCGCAGATAGATGGCGGCGATCCCCAGCATCGGCAGCATGATGGCCTGCATGGTCCCCGCGATCAACACCAGCCTGACCGGATTAGCCCCGGTCAGAAATACCGCCAGGCAGAGCAGGGGCAGAATAAACGACATGCCCCTGATCCATTTCTGCAGTGCGCCCGGCTTACGTTCGTCGTAGATTCCAAAGAAACGCAGTCCGTCGGAAAAGATACGTGCATTCGCAGCATTCGCCACCAGAAATGTAGAATAGAGAACGGCAATCGCTCCCGCGAGGAAGAGCCATTTGGCGTACGTTCCGAATACAGGCACATAGGCTTCCGCCAGTGTGCTCACCATCCGCATCCCGTCTGGATCCAGGCCTTCCTTGTGCAGCACAGCCACTCCCATCAGGTAAAACGCCAGTGTGGCAAAAGTGTAGATGCACATTGAAGCGAAAGCATCAATCTTCATTACCCGCATCCAGCCTTTGGCGCGAAATGCCCAGCTAGCATCTTCTGAATGGGGTCCGGTAAAGCGGGCATAGCCCTTCTCCAGGCACCAGTAAGGATAGGCAATCAGCTCAGTCGCTCCGACGCCAATAATTCCAAACGCTGCCAGCGCAGTGATCAGGGGATTCATGCCCCCTGTCGCTTCCGGAATTCCGAACGACAACCCCTTCATGATTTCCTCGCCGGAAATGCTCCAGATCTCTGAAGTCTGTAGCGAAAAGACATTGCCGACCGTAATGAACGTAAACGAAACAACCAGAATCGTCGAAAGATGCTCGATCAGATTATAGCGACCATAGAACAGCAGAAAGGCGGTCATCACCGAAATCAATCCGGCCCAGATCTTATCGTCCCAGGTTTGCGGCTCCAACAGGGATGTGCCCTGCTCATCAACCAGGGATTCCTGATTGCGAATTTTCTGTAGAATCATCTGCCCCTCTTCCTGCAGAGCTTCGATTCGCTGCTGCAGCTTGGCGTGCCCCCGCAGGAATCGCTCCCGCTCCTCGGGAGACATGGCAGCCAGGGAACTCTCTTCGCTGTTAAGTTCCTCTTCGATCTCGAGGTAGTGCACGAATTCTTTTTCGGACGGGTATTGGATCGCCTGGCGATAGTCGCCTTTGATAGGTAGCGTCAGTGCCAGGGCCTGCCCCACACCGCCGACTATCCCCCCCAGTTGTCCGATCGTACACAGGCTCATGATCAGCCAGAACCAGAGAATCCAGTTGGGCGCCTGCTGATTCGGATTCCGCATGACTCCCAGTCGAGGGCCCGGCACATGGTTCAGCGCCTGCAGCGTGGTCTCTCCCCGGGAGATGGAATAGCGTCCCAGTTCGATCTGTACGAACACCTTGATCAGGCAGCCGACGATAATCAGCCATAACAGAGCAATCCCGGCCTGGGCACCGGTTTTGGTGGTTGCGATCAACTCGCCGGAACCAACAATACTGCCGGCCACAATCAGGCCGGGTCCCAGGCGTCTGACGATCCCGCCAAAACTGGTCGGGGCGTTAATGGCTTCTTCTTTCTCGGAACCCACTGATGGATCGAGAGCGCTATTCTCCTGTTGAGATTCCATCGTACTCCTGCTTCACCTTTGTTATCGACAGTGGGGGATGATGTCGAAACAACTATTCAGAGCCGAAAGAATTCAGACGGTCACCACTCTGATCTGAATTATTTCAGTTGTTGTTCAGCGACCTCAATCGCTTTCAGCAACCCCTTTGCCTTGTTCAATGTTTCATAATACTCCGTCTCGGGTACACTGTCGGCAACGATCCCGGCGCCGGCCTGAACGTAGGCCGTAGATCCCTGCATAACCAGCGTACGCAATGCAATACACGTATCCATATTTCCCGTAAAATCGAGATATCCGACGGCGCCGGCATACGGGCCCCGTCGATGTGGTTCAAATTCGTCGATGATCTCCATGGCCCGCACTTTGGGGGCACCGGAGACCGTTCCTGCGGGCAGCCCGGCACGCAAGGCATCCAGGGCCGTTCGACCTTCGGTCAGCGTACCGGTTACATTGGATGTGATGTGCATGACATGGCTGTAACGTTCCACTACCATCACATCCGACAGTTCCACCGAACCGAACTCGCTTACCCGGCCGACATCATTCCGTGCCAGGTCAATCAGCATCACATGCTCGGCTCGTTCTTTGGGGTCGGCCAGCAGTTCCTCGGCCAGCCGCTTGTCTTCTGCTTCCGTTTTCCCTCGCTTGCGGGTTCCCGCCAGGGGACGAATCGTCGTCAGGCCGTCTTCGACACGCACCATGATTTCAGGTGAGCTGCCGACCAGATCAACTTCGGGAGTCTTCAGTAGAAACATAAACGGGCTCGGATTGACGACCCTCAGGCTGCGATAAATATCCAGTGGTGTCGCCGAAGTCTCCAGTTTCAGGCGCTGACTCAAGACGACCTGAAAAATATCGCCGGCCACGATGTATTCCTTGCAGGCGTCCACCGCTGCTTCAAAATTCTGTTGTGAGAAATTGGACGTCCACTCTAGATCCGGTTCCGCATGGGGATTCACACTGATGTCCGCCATTTTCAGGACGGCAGGATTCCCGGTCTGGAAACGCTCACAAGTCTGATCAATCTTCTCGCAGGCGGCCTGGTAAGCGGCCTGCAGATCTGACTCACTCATTCCGGGAGTAATATGGGCATGTGCCACCACCAGCACGGTCTTGTTGATCTGATCGAAAACCACCATGTGGTCGTACAGCGCAAAGGACAGGTCCGGGAGCTGACGATCGTCGTCAGGTGCATCAGGCAGGTTTTCAGAATAACGCACAACATCGTAGCCTGCATAACCGACGGCCCCTCCACAGAAACGGGGAAGCCCCGGTAATTCGGGAGCCTGGTACTGATCCAGAATGGATTCCAGTTCCTGCAGTGGGTCAGCGACGGTCCGCTCTTCGGTCTCTCCCTGCTGCTGGATCACCATCCGCTGCTGGTAGGCATCGATAGTCAGAAAGGGGTTGGCCCCCAGGAAGCTGTAGCGGCTGATCTGCTCACCACCCACGACGCTTTCAAACAGAAAGGAATACGGGCCCTTCTCCAGCAGTTGATACGCACTGACCGGCGTCAAAGTATCTCCGGTCAACTGGCGATACACGGGAACCAGGTTCGCCTGTGTGGAAAGCTGTTGAAAAGTATCAAAATCTGGAACGTATTTCATGGGCCTTCAGTTGCCGTCTCTATGGATGACCGGGCATCCCGTTTCTAAATGTGCGCTGCGGACTCTCTTATGAGTGTTTCTGATTACAGAGACAAGCTGTCGGAGGTCCCTGTTCTCAAAAATCCGCAAAATCTCGGTCGCTGTCTACAGGTTGGGGGTGGTGTACTCCCGGAGTTTCCCGTTTCAGTTTTGGAATCCACGGGAGTGCAATGGTATTCGGGACACGCATTGCATAGAATAAATCAGAGTAACCGTTCTTCAACGGCTTTCTGACAGAACTCGGTTGTATGACTTTGTTTTCCGGGGCTGAACCAGTATGGTATTCAGTCCCCGAGTCTACACCGTTTGGGGATGAAAGTCACGCGAGTTACCATGCGGGCCGGTAACCGGATTACAGGCCCGGGGTCTGACCTATTTAGTTCAATCAAGGAGAATCAGGGTGAATTTGGATGCATTCACTCGCACGAGTGGTGAATGGCTGAGAGGAATCGGCCCGGACTCCGATATTGTGATGTCCAGCAGAATTCGCCTGGCGAGAAACCTCGCACAGTTCCCCTTTATCAATCGCTGTACGGAATCTACGTTGGGTGAGATCGAGCAGCTGATGCGGCCGATCATTACCAACCTGCCCATGCAGGAAAAGCTCTCCTATCTGAATGTAAACAAGCTCTCCAACCTGGATCGTCAGTTCATCGTCGAACGCCAGATGATCAGCCGTGAGCATGCCGAACGCTCTGGTCCCCGCGGTGTGGGACTGGATAACGAGGAAAACATCGGCATCATGGTCAATGAGGAAGACCACCTCCGCCTCCAGGTTTTACGAAGCGGATTTTCTCTCGACGAATGCTGGGACACCATCAATCGGATTGATGACCTGCTGGAATCCGAAGTCACCTACGCCTTCAGTGAAGAATTTGGTTACCTGACAGCCTGCCCCACCAATGTGGGTACCGGAATCCGTGTCAGCGTCATGCTGCACCTGCCGGCGCTGGTCATCACGAAAGAGATTCAGAAAGTCTTCCAGGCGCTGCAGAAGATCAATCTGGCTGTACGCGGACTGTATGGCGAAGGCAGCCAGGCCATGGGTGATTTTTATCAGATCTCCAACCAGGTCACTCTGGGGCAGACCGAGCATCAGCTGATCGACAGCATCAAGGAAGTCGTACCCAATATCATCTCTTACGAACGGCGTGTCAGAAACTCGCTGCTCAAAGAAAATCGCCAGGGTCTGCACGATCAGGTTTCCCGTGCCTTTGGGATTTTGAGTACCGCCCAGACCATCAGTTCCGAAGAGACCATGCACCTGCTCTCCAGCGTACGCATGGGTGTCAATCTAGGATTGATCGAAAGCCTCCCCATTTCAGCTGTGAACGAAATGTTCATCTTCACCCAGCCCGCTCACCTGCAGAAGCTGCAGGGAGGTGAACTGGAATCGAGTGAACGAAATGCGGCCCGCGCGAACTATCTCAGGCAACGTATCAGCGACGCCTCCAACTCAGACTGAACCCACCTCACTCGTCTGAATTGCACTGCGTACTCGACACAGCCCTGCAGGCGGGTTAAGCTATCAGTTCTGGATTATATGTTAACCAACTCATATTAAATCAGGCTGCGCGATCCATGTCCCTGTTTTGATCTCCCCTGATTTTCACTGTTTTGATCCCTCAAGTATCCTGCAACTCACTTCAGTAAGCGGAATATCATCATGCATACTTTCGTCCGCGTTCTTTTTACCTGCATCGCTTTCTCTACCAGCACGATCCACGCTCAGGAATTTCAGCAGCTCTTTAATGGTAAAGATCTGACCGGCTGGGAAGGTCGAGAAGGATTCTGGACCGTAGAAGACGGAGCCATCGTGGGTGAAACCACGCCAGAGCATCCTGCTAAACCCAACACCTTCCTCGTCTGGCAGGGGGGAGATGTGGGTGACTTTGAATTCAAAGCCCAGGTCCGCTTCAAAGGCAATAACTCAGGTGTGCAATATCGCAGCGAACTGGTCGATCCGCAGAACTTCGCACTCAAAGGCTACCAGGCCGACCTGCATCCAAAACCTGAATATTTCGGGATGCTCTATGGAGAAAAAACCGGACGGGGCATCATCGCCCAGCGTTTCCAGCGTGTCGAAATTGGAGCGGATGGCAAACCCAAAGTCGTCGCAGAGATCGGCGATAAAAATCAGAAACTGAATGACTGGGAATGGAACGAACTGCGGATCGTCGCGGTAGGCAACCGGCTGGTCCATCAGGTGAATGGAGTCAACACCGTCGATATCACCGACAACCATCCCCAGGCGTTTGCGAAAGGGGTGCTCGGTCTGCAGCTTCACGCGGGACCACCGATGCGAGTCGAATTCAAAGACGTGCAATACCGGCCGTTAGCGGGCAAAGAAGCCCAGGCCGTACTCAAGGCAGCTGTCGAGAACACAAAGAAAGCCCCCGCTACCAAAACATCGTCCACAAAAAATAAAAAGGATAAGTTCGACTGGGTCTCTGCCAAGCCGGTTCCAGGCTGGATCTGGAAGACAGACAACCCCACCGACAACGCCCCGATCTACCTGCGGAAGCAGTTCGAAGTCGCAAATCAGATCAAAGCGGCCCGTCTCTACTTCACCTGTGACAATCGGGCCACCGTCTGGATCAACGGCAAAGACGCAGGCACCGCAACCGACTGGAAAAATCCCGTCATGCTGAGCGACGCACGCAAACTGGTGCAGACGGGCCTTAATCAGATCGCAGTGAAAGCGAACAACAACGGTGGTGTCGCAGCCTTCATCCTGAAGCTGGAAATTGAAACTGCCGATGGTAAACAGCAGCAGGTCAGCTCTACCCCCGACTGGAAACTGTCGGACCAGGCGTCTCCCGAGTGGAAGCAAGCCAGCTTCGACGACTCCTCCTGGAAGCTGAAACTGAAATCAATGGGCGCCTTCGGCAGTGGTCCCTGGGGTAAACCCGGGATCACAACCCGTAGTGGTGTCGACCTGGAAGAACTGGCCCAGAATATCACCATCGCAAAGGACTTCAAAGTCGAACTGCTCTATGAAGTCCCCGCCAATGAACAGGGGAGCTGGGTTTCACTCACCACCGACGGTAAAGGACGACTGCTGGCCAGCGATCAGGGAGACAAAGGCCTCTATCGCATCACAGTCACCGAGAAAGGGGATGCCCCCCAGGTTGATGTCGAAAAATTGGAGATCGACCTTTCCGGTGCCCAGGGCATGGTCTGGCACAAAGACGCACTTTACTTTCACAAGAATGGCGGCAACCTCTTCAAGGTCACAGATACAAACGGGGACGACCAGCTCGATACTGCCGAAGTTCTTCCCAGCGAACGCAGTGGTGGCGAACACGGCAACCATGCAGTGATTGTCGCGGAAGATAATCAGCACCTGTATGTCATCGGCGGCAATCACGCCGCTCTCCCTCCCCAGGACAGCATTGTTCGTTCACACGTTCCCACCTGGGACGAAGACCTGCTGTTACCCCGTGAATGGGATGCCAACGGACATGCCCGCGGTCGCATGGCGCCAGGTGGCTGGATTTCCCGATTCTCACCAGAAACAAAACAGCACGAAATCATCTCTACTGGCTATCGAAACGAATACGACATCGCCCTCAACCGGGCTGGTGACATCTTCACCTACGATGCAGACATGGAATGGGACCTCGGAACTCCCTGGTACCGCCCGACCCGCGTCAACGTCGCCGTCAGCGGTTCCGACTATGGTTGGCGAAGTGGTTCCGGCAAATGGCCCGAATACTACGAAGACAGTCTACCCGCCGTGGTGAATATTGGCCCCGGTTGTCCGACCGGCGTGATCAGTGGCCAGGGAGCCAAGTTCCCGGCACGCTACCAGGATGCCATGTTCGCACTCGACTGGACGTTCGGCACGATCTACGCCATTCATCTCACTCCGGATGGCGCAGGCTACAAGGGTGAGCAGGAAGCATTCTGCTACGGTTCACCACTGCCGCTGACCGATGCGATCATTGGTAAAGACGGCGCACTCTACTTCACCATCGGTGGACGGGGAACACAGTCGGCGCTGTTCAGAATCACCTACACTGGAAACGAATCAACCAAACCGGTTACAGAAGAACTGGCGGGCGCTGAAGCCCGAAAACTGCGTCGCAGCCTGGAAGCTTATCATGGCAAACAGGATCCAGCAGCCGTCGCAGCTGCCTGGCCACACCTCTCCAGTTCTGATCGCTGGTTGCGACACGCGGCTCGTGTCGCCATCGAATCGCAGCCCGTTGAGCAGTGGGCCGCGAAGGTATTTAAGGAGCAAAATCCTCAGGCACGGATTTCCGGGGCAGTCGCCCTGGCCCGCATGGGAAACAAATCTCACCGCGATGCCCAGATCGCCGCGCTGCTGGAACTGGATCCCTCTCAGTTGAGCGAACCACAGTTCCTGGGACTGCTACGTGCTTACGCCCTGACGTTCATTCGCCTGGGCAAACCCACTGCAGAACAACGAGCACAGGTTATCGCCGAACTCGACCCGTATCTGCCCAGCCAGAGCAAGAACATCAACACCGAACTGGTGCGTGTGCTGGTTTACCTGGAATCACCAACCGTGATTGCCAAAGCCCTGGATCTGATTGAAAACCGGGGCGAACCTGAAGTTCCTGACTGGACTGAGCTGGCGGGACGCAATAAAAACTATGGCGGACGTGTCCTCGACATGCTGGCCAAGCATCCGCCCACACATGAAATCAATTATGCATTCATGCTGCGAAATCTGCGTGACGGCTGGACCATGGATCAGCGTCGAGCCTACATCGAGTTCATCAACGCCTCAGCGAAATACCCGGGAGGCAACAGCTATGCCAAGTTCCTGGGTAACCTGCGTGACGAAGTACTCGGATATCTCTCCAACGCCGATCGAGCTGCTCTGGCCGACATCAGTGGTGAGAATTTCAATCCCGTTCCCGATTTCGAAATCACTCCCCCCAAAGGCCCGGGACGAACCTGGACGATCGGCGATGCCAGCCGATTCACTTCCGGCGGACACCTGCAGAAAGCCAGTTTCGAGAATGGCCGCAACCTGTTCCATTCCCTGCGTTGTGCTGCCTGCCACCGCTTTGACGGACTGGGGGGCGATGTCGGTCCCGATCTGACGACCGTAAAAAACAAGTTCGATGCCCGTTACATCCTCGAATCCATTGTCGAACCGAGTAAGGTCATTTCCGATCAATATCAATCCTCGATCGTGATCACCGATGAGGGGCGTACTTTCACGGGTCTCGTTTCGAAAGACGGCGACAAAGTGATTGTCTACACGGCCGACATCAAGGCTGAACCGATTGAGATCCCGGCAGAGAGCGTCGAAGAAATCCAGGCATCTCCTGTCTCACAGATGCCTCAGGCGATGCTGAATACGCTCAGTCCCGAAGAAGTACGAGACCTGGTTGCCTACCTGCTGTCAGGCGGCGATCCCAAAGCTCGACTCTACGGGAAATAAAGAGCGTCAACATACTACTTGCATCGCAGCATACGCGACGCTTGTAAGATCACCCGATCTTACAAGCGTCCACTGCGGAAGACGCCGTAGATCAGCCAGATTCCCAACAGACTCGACATCATGAAAATCGGGATGCTGATATAAACCAGCCGTGTGTCCGATGAAAGTGTTATGGCTGAAGCGAGGATCAGCGACGACATCACCATTCCGATCGCCAGACGGTTCCCGGAGCGGTCCATTTCGGTCGTAAGGTGATCAATGCCTTTATGATCCAGGTGGATCTGCAGTTCGTCATCGGCCAGTTTCCCCAGAGTGCGCCCTACCTGCTCCGGCAGATCATGCATCACCTTGGAAAAGCTGCAGGCCTCAGACCAGATCCGGCTGGCAATCGCACGGGGATGATAACGTTCTGAGGAGAGCTTATAAATGTAGGGTTCCATTTCCTGAGCGATATTCAGCTCGGGAGCAATCCGGGAAGCCACTCCTTCCAGGGTGATCATGGCCCGAATCAGCAGCATGATATCGACAGGACAGCGAATGCGGTGAATCGCCAGGATGTTGATAAAGTCGGTCAGCATCTTGCCAACACTGATCTGATCCAGCGGGATTCCATAATAATTGCCGATGAAATCGCGGAGATCGGCCCGGAGCAACTGGTGATCGACGGCCCGCTTGGCTTTACCGATATTCAACACAACTTCGACGAGTTTGTTTGTATCCTGTTTGGCCACATTCAGTAACAGGTCGACCAGCAAGTCGCGGCGTTCCTCTTCCAGAACCCCAATCATGCCATAATCGATCAGGCAGAGCGAACCATCATGCAGGACCCGGAAATTCCCCGGATGCGGATCAGCATGAAACACGCCAAATTCGAAAACCATTTTCATAAATATCCGTGCCCCGTTGGCGGCGACCTCATGCGCACTGATGGGCAGGTTTTGCAGTTCCTGTTCGTCATCAATCCGATAGCCGTCGATGAATTCCATGGTGATGATGTCACCCTGGGTCATATCGGAGTAGATTTTAGGAACATACAGAGTCGCATCATCCTGAAACAGGCGATAAAACTCATCGGTTGAGCGGGCCTCTCGGCTGAACTGCAGTTCGCGATGAATCGTTCGTGAAAACTGGTTGACCAGTCCTACCGGATCGAAGACTTCCGCATCCGGAAAATGGCGTTCGATCATCGTCGCCAGTTCGTGCATCAGGCTCAGGTCCTGCTCGATCACCCGGTCGATATCGGGCCGCTTCACCTTGACCACCAGTGGCGTACCGTCGTGGTGACGGGCTTTATGCACCTGCCCCAGCGAACCGGCGGCCAGGGGAGCAGGATCAAACTCGGCATACAGCTTATCGATGGGCTCTCCCAGCTCGCGTTCGATGATGGCAATCGCGATTTCACCGGGAAAGGAGGGAACCCGCTCCTGCAGTTTTTCCAGTTCCGCGACGACATCCCGGGGCACCAGATCGGGACGCGTACTGACTACCTGACCGAATTTGATAAACGTGACACCCAGGCTTTCCAGGGCAAGGCGAATGCGTTTTGCACGGGTGAGCTTGATTTCAGGCTCGGTGCGTTTCCAGAACAGCAGCCTGCGGCCCCAGCGGAGATAACGTCTCAGCCCCAACTGATCAACGAGATCATCAAAACCATAGTTCATGAGAACGGTAACGATCTCGCGACTTCTGCGTAAGTTTCTGATTAACCGTAGTGGGTTTGAGTCCAAAGTTTTCTCCTGGCGGGCAAACGATCTCACGAAAACCCTTTCTCGAAAGCGCAGCCTGTTCGATGGTTGGTTTCAGCTTTTATCTTATCAGACTATAACAGACGTTCCTATGCAGCCAAGCCCCGTTCCTGCTAAAATGAGATTCCCTGAAATCTGATCCCCGTTCATCTGTAAGGCGGAGCCCGACACATGAGAATTCTGCAAGGCATCTTACTGCTGCTCATCCTCTTCACCAATCCCGTTTGTCAGGCGGGAGACTGGCCCCAGATTCTGGGTCCTTATCGAAATGCTCATGCTGCTGACGAAACGATCGCGGCGTCCTGGCCTGCGGGCGGACCGGAATTGAAATGGCAGCGTCCCGTCGGCAGTGGGTTCGCAGGTGTCGCTGTCTTTCAGAATACACTGGTACTCTTTCATCGGGTTGGCGATCAGGAAATCGTCGAAGCACTCAATGCTGGTACTGGAGAACCGATCTGGAAACAGTCCGCCCCCGTCAGCTACCGGGGAACCTTCAACCCAAATGACGGTCCGATCGCTGTCCCATTAATCCACAACAGTCGGGTTTACACTTATGGCATCACGGGCCGCCTGCAATGCCTGGAACTGAAAACCGGCAAAGTGGTCTGGTCCCGCGATACTCATAAAGATTTCCAGGTCAGTGATGGTTACTTCGGAGTCGGCAGCACGCCCATCATTGTGGAAGAGAAGCTGCTGGTCAACGTGGGTGGTAAACGTAAGAATGCCGGCGTGGTTGCGTTTTCCCTGGACAAGGGTTTTACCTTGTGGCAGGCACTGCAGGACGATGCCAGCTACTCATCGCCGACCTCTGCATTTCGACACGGTCGCTTCTACGCAATCTTCATTACCCGGCTGCACCTGACCGGCCTGGATCCGAAGAACGGCAATGTGCTGTTTCAGTTCCCCTTTGGTAAGCGGGGCCCCACGGTGAACGGTGCCGACCCGGTGGTGATCGGCAACAACATCTTTGCGACAGCCAGCTACGGCGTGGGTGGATTCTGGGGCCAGATTGAACAGATCGGCACGCGGGAAATCTGGCGCAGCGAAAAGCCGATGTCCAGTCAGTACACGACGCCGATTGAATATGATGGCAAGCTGATTGGCATTGATGGTCGTCAGGATATCGGCACAGCCCGCCTGATCTGTTTTGATCCCCAGACACGCAAAGTCGCATGGTCCGAGAACGATTTTGGATACGCGACCTTGCTTGAAGCCGACAACAAACTCATTATCATGAAAACCGATGGCACACTGGTACTGGCCGAAGCCTCCCTGGATGCCTATAAAGAACTGGCCAGCGAGCAGATCTTCCACTCCACGACACGGGCTCTGCCTGCCCTGTCTAATGGTCTGCTTTACGTCAGAGATTCAAAAACATTGAAATGTCTCAAGCTGGGGTCAGATGCCCCGGTCACTCCTGAAAAAACGACTACGAACTAGAGGAACTCCTGATCCATGACAGCCCGCTCCCGTACGCGAAGTGAAGCAGAATTTGAACGCGCCCTGAAGGTCATTCCGGGAGGAGTGAACAGCCCGGCGCGGGCATTTGGCGCCGTGGGCGGACACCCTGTCGTCATCGATCGCGGCGAGGGACAGTACCTGTATGACATCGACGGCAACCGCTACATCGATTTCGTCGGTTCCTGGGGCCCCCACATTCTGGGACACCTGCATCCCCAGGTCATGTCTGGAATCGAAGAGGCACTCAAAAAAGGGACCAGTTTTGGAGCACCTACGGTTCTGGAAAGCGAACTGGCAGAACTGGTCGCGGAACTGGTTCCCTCCGTCGAGAAAGTCCGTATGGTGAATTCGGGAACCGAAGCCGCCATGAGTGCGATTCGTCTGGCACGCGGCTACACCGGACGGGATAAAATTATCAAGTTTGCCGGCTGTTATCACGGGCACGTAGATAGCCTGCTCGTCCAGGCAGGCAGTGGTGCGTTGACACTCGGCGCCCCCTCCAGTCCCGGCGTTCCCCAGGGTTGCACAGCCGATACCCTGGTCCTGGAGTACAACGACATTGAGCAACTCAAGGAAACATTCTCCCAGGCAGGTGACCAAATCGCAGGTGTGATCCTCGAACCGGTCGTGGGTAACATGGGGGTCGTCCTGCCAGAACCGGGATTCCTCGAGACGGTCAGAGAACTTTGTACCCAACACCAGTCGGTCTTCATCATGGATGAAGTCATGACCGGATTTCGTGTTGCCCTCGGTGGAGCCCAACAGCGGTTTGGAGTGACTCCCGACATCTGCATGCTAGGTAAAGTTATCGGCGGTGGCATGCCTGTCGGCGCTTATGGCGGAAAAGCGGAGATTATGGATGCGATCTCTCCCGTCGGCTCGGTCTACCAGGCGGGGACCTTGTCGGGAAATCCAATCGCGATGGCCTCCGGTATCGCAACGCTCCAGTGTCTGCGGGAAACCAATCCCTACCCGGAACTGGAAGCGAAGACGCAGCGACTGACAAAAGGGCTCTCCGCGGCCGCTTCCAAAGCAGGTCTGCCTCACACGCTTGCTGAATGTGGCTCGATGTTTACGCTGTTCTTCAATCCCGAAAAAGTGACCAGCTTTGCGGTCTCTTCTCAGAACGACACAGAGCGATTTGCCCGCTATTTCCAGGGCATGCTCGACCGGGGTATCTATCTCCCCTGCAGCCAGTTCGAAGCCAACTTCGCTTCTACCTGTATGACAGATGAAGATATCGACCAGACGATTCAGGCAGCAGAAGAAGTGCTGCAGAGTATCGGCTGATCGATCTCATCTGAACGACAATTGACTACGGAGTGAAATCCGTCTGTTCATTGATCTCCAGGCAGAAGGCAGCCAGAAGATTAGCCGCGTGTTCGAGGTCTTCCAGCGAGACGACCTCAACCGGGCTGTGCATGTACCGGTTGGGGATGGCAACAATACCGGTCGCCATGCCTCCCTGGTTCAACTGCATCGCATTGGCATCGTTACCAGCGGGACGCGAAATCGAGTTAATCTGACAGGAGATGTCGTTTTTCTCCGCCAGATCGGTGAGCGTTGAGAAAACAACCGGATTCACATTCGGTCCGCGATAGACAACCGGACCATCGCCGACATTGATCTCGCCATTCTCCTTTTTACTGACCGCGGGACAGTCGGTGGCATGGGTTACATCGACGGCAATCCCGACTTCTGGCTGAATCGAGTAAGCACTGGTCTGCGCACCACGCAGGCCGATCTCTTCCTGAACCGTCGAAACCGAGAAGACGCCGAACTCGGGTGACTTTTCACTCGCCTGGCGCAGGGCCTCCATCACAACCCAGACCCCGACGCGGTTATCCATCCCGGGGGCAGAAGCTAACTGGTTCAGCATCGGTCGGAAACCGAGCTCGAATGTGATGGGATCCCCGATCGCGACTTTCTCACGGGCTTCGGCTCCATCTTTGGCTCCGATGTCGATCCAGAGGTCCTTGATCTCGGGAACGGTTTTGCGTTCTTCCGGGGTCAGCAGGTGAATGGCTTTACGGGCAATCACGCCGTGGATCGGCCCCGAATCGGTGTGGACCTGCATGTTCTGGCCGAGCAGCATCTGGATATCCCAGCCACCGATCAGATTCGCCCACAGGTAACCGTCATCATCGATATGCTGTACCAGCAGGCCAATCTGGTCACAGTGGCCGGCGAACATCACCCGTCGTTTCGCTCCGGGATTGACGGCGGCGATCACATTGCCGTGCAGGTCGGTTTTCACTTCATCAGCAAACTCATTCACATACGCCCGCACGACCTCCTGAATAGGTCGCTCATATCCCGAGGGAGCGGGTGAATGAAGTAGGTTTTTAAGGAATTCCAGAGATTTCGCTTCCATGATTCTGTCCTGACAATGCTAAGAATTTGCTGTGGGCCCGAAAGCAGGTAAGCCATCCCTCTCGAGCGTTTTCTAATTATGCGTGTAAGTGGATGGATTTTAGTTACTTATGAGTATTTTTCAATGTAGGTTTTCTTTGAACAGGAGCGCAGTGTTGTATTTAATCAACATGCTGCCTGTGGAGGGATTACCTGCGAAAAAAAAGCAGAAAAGAACGCCTCTTACGGAGAAACCTTAAGCTAAGATTTCAATGTGTTAAGCGATCCTCTCCCTCTTGCGACAGGAGGTGAAGATCCGTCTGGTAACCCGGAATTTGCGAAACAGTAGAGCGTTGTTTCGACTTCATGTCTGAGAGTTATAGAGGAACAGATGACAGACTGGACAAAGCTGCGTAAAGAATTGATCGGTGAAGGTAAACAAAGCCCGCTGCCTCCGGAAATTAAACTTCCGATGCTGCCCAAAGCAGTGATGGAATTTTCGCGGAAGGCTGAAGATCCTGCTTCGACTCCCAAAGAGCTCAGCAAGATCATCGAAACTGATGCCGGGATTTCCTGCGAACTGTTGAGAATGGTTAACTCCAGCGCGTTCGGATTACGCCGGAAGGTTTCCTCGATTCAACAGACGATTACGCTGCTGGGAATTCGTTCGACTAAGCTCTTCCTCGTCACTACCGGTCTGAAACAGGCGATGGCAACCAGCGATTCCAAGCTGATCAACCTGCCCAACTTCTGGAGTACTAACCTGGAACGGGCATTGATGGCACGCGAGATTGCCATGCTGATGAAGGTCGACGCCGACGTGGCTTTCTCGGCAGCCATGCTGGAAGACTTCCTGCTGCCCATCCTCTCCAAGGAACTGTTTGATCTGTACCTGACATTCACGATCAACCAGGACAGCGATCCCTGTCTGTTGAGTGAATATGAACGCCGGCATTTCAGCTGGGACCACTCTGCAGCTGCAGCTAACGTGATGCTGGACTGGTCATTTCCTGATGACTTGATCTGCGCTGTCTACCTGCACCATGAAGGTTTAACACTGCTCACAGACGATAAACTCGGTAAAACAGCTGCAGCCGCCGTGGCGGTTGCTTCGCTGATCCCGGATCCCCTCAGACAGAATCCGCAGGGGCTCGATCAGTTACTGACTTTGAATGATGCCTGGCCCGAATTCAAACTGTTTGAACTGGCCGACAAGATTGATCAGGAATTGAGAGAAGAAGCCACAACGACGGGAAATTACCTGTCGTTGAAAAATCGGCTCGAAAAACATGCGGTGCTCCTGGAAACTGAATAACAGGAGCGTACTTCCTCAGGGAGGCGCAGTGCCTCCCCTTCAGGAAACTGTGGTAGAGTAGTCATTCGACTGCTTCAGACTTTTGTCCCACTTTTCTTTTTCAGAACGCACTTCGTCGTCTGACGACTTATCATGCGCTGATGCCAGATCGCTTTTCAGCAAATAACGCCCGTCTTCAGTGTGCTGACAGAACTGTTTAAACCAGAGCATGCTCGCGACGTTGGGTTGAGGGCTGTAAAGCGTAACAGCGATCCCTTTTTCATACAGGTCGTACAACATTCCAAAGAAGCCACTCGGAATGTATTTGACTGACGACAGCTCGACGCCAATCGACTTGCACTTTTCGTGATCAACCAGACGCGTGAGCGTTTCACGCAACAGTGCCAGATCGGCTCCATCCCAGATTTCCATAGTTCCGAAATCCAGAACGGTTACCCCGTCACGCTCATAGACGCTCATTCGATCGCGTTTAGATGCCATGCTGTGGTTCTCTCTTTCTTCTGGTTGATCATCAAGGCTGTTGAACAGTGTACTGTTAAGAACATTGAATAGACGCAAAGAGCGGACCATTCGTATGCCTAATCAGTAAGCTCTGCAGCAACCCCTCGATAAAGTCAACGATAAAAGGGAGTTAAGAATTATGGCCCTGTTTGATATTCATTAACTCTTAACGTTGAATGTTGTGCTTTTTCTACATTGAAATCTGGAATGATGTAAAAAGACATCGCGACAGGTTCGACAAATAAAACAAACGGCTTTGTGAGGTGTTCAGCTCTGAGGCAATATCTACCCTCTACTACGGACTCCAGGTAGTGAATGTTGGATTTTGGCAACGATCATCTGATTTTTCAGACGACGTTTGAGCGGAGAAAATCTAACAGCCGGATAAGAATTACTGTACAAGCCCGAATCCTCAGGCGTACAGGAGCTGAAATCGCGACGTTCTTCAAGCTGTGAACCGGGCGCAGGCAACAGGAAAGTCAACCGGGCTTCTGGATGAAAGAACCAGACCTTCGTTACATCGCAGATTATTTTTTACTGCGGGCCCGCGGATCGAAATTGCGAATGGAATCGGGCACCTGGGTCTGCATCTCCTCATACAGCTTCTGCAGACGCGCCACGACTTCGGGATGATCCTTCGCCACGTTACGCTGCTCGGCGGGATCTTTTTCAAGATTGAAGAGCATCATCGGTACCGGCTGATCCCCCGTGAGCAGTCCGGGCGGCTGGTTTGGCATAGCCTGTTCATAAGGAGCAATGATCGTCACACCATCGGGCCCGCGCGGGTCAACCCAGTCCTCCCCCTGATTCGCCAGCAACTGTCGGGGAGATGGTTTAATGTGAAGCTTCCAGGGCCCGCTTCGAACCGTAAACAGGGAATTCCCTTTCATGGAGAAGAGCGCCTCATGCGGAGTCGGCGCCTGCTCGGTGAGTACGGGAAACAGATCCTTACCGTCAATCACCCGGTCAGCAGGCACCTTGATTCCCGCCTGCTTCAGGATCGTCGGGAACACATCGATCGAACCACAGACAGTATCGATCACCTGGCGCGGAGGAATCTTCCCAGGCCAGCGGGCGATCATCGGCACGCGCAGCCCTCCTTCCCAACTGGTCGATTTCATTCCTGACAGACCAGCCGTGTTCCCACCAAACCAGGGGCCATTATCAGATGCAAAGATCACCAGCGTATTTTCATCGAGTTTTAGGTCCTTCAGTGTTTTGAGAATCTCTCCTACGCTCCAGTCGAGCTCAGCAATCACATCGCCATACAGACCGTTTCCACTTTTCTTGTAGAACGCTTCCGAGGCAGCCAGCGGCTTATGAGGCATCGCATGCGGTAGATACAGGAAGAAGGGTTTCTGTTGATTTTCCTTGATGAACTCAATGGCTCGTTCGGTATAACGCTGCGTTAGATTCGCCTGTATGACCGGGTACTCGATGACCTGCTCCCCCTTGATCAGATTCACGGGACGCATGTCGTTGGAATACAGAATCCCCAGGTAATCATCGAAACCGTGTCGCGTAGGGTAGAACCGGGGATTGTGGCCCAGGTGCCATTTCCCGACACACAAAGTCGAGTAGCCCTGCTCTTTCAGCAACTCACTGATGAGAACTTCGCTGTCCGCGATCCCCACCCCCGTATTGAACTGCTTCCCATCCGGAGCCGGGTTAAACCAGACGCCGTGCCGCCAGGGATAACGCCCCGTCAACAGCGTCGCGCGGGAAGGAGCACAATAAGGGACCGGAACGTTGAACTGCGTCAACCGCGCCCCTTCCGCAGCCATCTGGTTCAGATGTGGCGTTTTGAACCTGGGATGCCCGTAGCATTCCAGATCCCCATAGCCCAGATCGTCGGCGAAAATAATGACAAAGTTGGGGCTGGCCTGCTTCGCCTCTTTTGCCTGCAGAGATTCGATCGATCCAATACAGAAAGCAACGAGACAACAAAAGATCCTGAGAGCGCTGTTCACAGTACGGTCCTGTCTGTCCGGGGATTGATTTTCTATTTAAACCTCCGCTGATTTGATTCCTCAGCGAAAGCGGACTTTCCAGCATATCAAAGAGCGTAACCCAAAGCAAATTTTAGCGTTAAGGCAGCCGGTCCTGTGGTTTTGCAGAAAGTCCTCCGGCTGGTTCCGGCCGAGATTCGCCTTGAGCCATCCTCGTGAATCAAGTATTTTTCCCTATTCATTTTACCACCGTCCGGTTGGATTGTTTCAAACTGCAAGGATGCACGATGAAAGCCCCCCATCTCCTGATGTCGCTGGCCCTGGCCGGCTTGATGCTGACAGGCTGTGACAGCGCCAAAGATTCCATGCCTGAACCAGATGCAGATAAACCCCCGCGCGTGACGCAGGAGGAACCACCTGTGCCTGAAGAAGCAGCGCCAGGCTCTACCTCAGGCTCGGAACGAGAGGAAAAAGAAAAACACGAGACCATCCGCGTCTTCTATGGCACCGACCGCAACATCACCGGTTCCCCCAAACCCAAAGAGTTCTTCGGCACGAAACGGTCCACGCTCTCCCTCGGCTTCTGTGATGTCAGCATCCCTGAAAACCATCAGCCCGGCGAACTGGAGTCTCCCAGCATCTGGAAGCTGGAATTCCGTGAAAACCCGGATAAGCATGTGGTTCTGAAATCGGTCGAGCCAGCCTCCGGTTCGTATTTCCTGACCGAACTCCGTAAGACCATCGAAGATTCCGTCGAGACAAAAGAAACCGCCTCAGGCGTTCTGCAACGGGGCGGAGAAGCCTTTATTTTCATCCATGGATTCAATAACTCCTTTGAAGACGCGGCCCGTCGGACCGCGCAGATCGCCTATGACCTGAAATTCAAAGGGGCACCGCTGATGTACAGCTGGCCTTCGCAGAGCAGCGGTTCGATCTGGGCCTACAAGGAAGATGGACGAACCGCACAATGGTGTGAAGAAAACGTCACTCTGTTTGTCGAAGCCATCGCCCGCGAATCAGGGGCACGCAAGATTCATCTCATCGCACACAGCATGGGCAACCGGGTCCTCTCTCGTGCACTCAAAAACATTTCTCAAAAGCTGACGCTGTCACGACAGGAGAAACCTCTGTTTAACGAGGTCATCCTCACTGCCCCCGACATCGACGCCCAGGTCTTTAAAGATTCCATCGCCCCTCACATCGTACAGACAGCCGACCGATTCACCATCTACTCTTCCTCGGAAGACCTCGCCCTTAAAGCCTCGCGGGTGGTGAATTCACTCTGGCATCAAAGGCTGGGAGAAGGGGGCTCCTATCTGACGGTCTTCCCCAAATTCAAGAAGATCAACGTAGTGGATGCATCCGACATCGATACCAACCTGTTCGCCCTGGGACACTCTTACCACGCAGACAGCGTCACCGTCCTCTCCGATGTCAGACTGGTCTTCGAGGGAATCCCGATCCAGCGTCGCAACCTCCGTTCCCTGCTGCAGGATCTGGCCTGGAAGTTCAACAGCAGTGGCGGCAGTCTGCTGGGAAGGGCGGTTCGCGGCACTTTCCGTTGAACAGGCATATTTCATCAACAGCAGACGTAAAAAAAGAGCACACCAAAGTGTGCTCTTTCTATTTTGAACTGTCAAAGCAGATCAATCTTGGCAACCTAGCCCAGCGGGAACGGTTCCGGTTCCAGCAGGAAGGGGAAGACCCGAATCGGTTCGCCCATCGTCAGGTCATCGGGATACTTCAACTGAGCAGCCCGGTCTGCGGCGAACTGCAAGCGAGTCAGTTCCAGACCACAGTAATGATCGGCGTTTGACTCTGCGGCCACGTCTGCAAATACTTCACCAGCGGAAGCAGCATGACGACGCACACCATGAATACTGCCTTCGCGAACTTTGATACCCGCAGCGGACAGCTTGACCAGTCCCTTCAGGAATCGGCCTGGAATCGAATCCGGACCACAGACGCGTAACAGACGCTCCCATTCATCGTGGGCTTCCCAGTAGTAGCCCAGGTTGAAGAAGTCGATCGCGTTCAGATAGTTCCGGTGCTCCATCCAGTTTTCCTGCGTGAGCGCCTTGGGAGGCTTCGGCTTATTACCGTAGCTGTGGCCCTTGGGATCACGGTAGGGATGTGGCAAACTCTTGCCAGGCACAAACGTATATTCAGGCAGTCGGGATGATGGCAGTAAACGTACAACTTCAGCAACAGGATAAACCATCCTCTAAAATCTCCAAATTCTCTTCTAATTAGCTAAAAACAACAAAACTCTGATCTGTCTCAGTCATTGACAGACGTGCCTGGGTGGCACGGGAGGCTCTTAAATGCGTCAGGAAATCAGATTTGATATCTGAACCTAACTTATTTATTCATAATAATTTCCGCACAGATAGCGCAAATTGAAATTACTCGGGCTCCGCCCCTCATCCAAATGGGCTCGCTTGTTGTCGGCTCACAGTCAGCAATCAATGCAGCAAGAGCAAAGGGGTAGGAAACTGAAAAAACAAGCTGAATCAGCTTATTTTCAAGCTTTAACTCACCCATCATATACAAGCTTTATTGAACTTAAAGACCAGATTTTGCAATTTGCGCCAATTTGAGAAATTTCACCCTGGCGGGTTCCAGTCAGTCAATCCAACACACTTTTAGATCAGATCCCAGGCTTGCACCAAACAAAACACTTTACCATAAACACAGAAATAACAGACACTTGCAATCACACCCCACATTGTCACATTCGATCACCAGAGCAACCTCACTAACCCTTGGCGAAATTCTCAACACAGGGAAACGACTCCCCACTTCTGATAAATGAGATCATCCCTCCCCCCTCATTTGACACCTGACCATTCCTGCCCCCACCACTGTTTAAACTGAACTTGATCCGCTCTCCCCCAATCTTAAATTATCGCAATTGTGCTTCGCGCGCGAGGCGGACGAAATGAGCACTGGAATCTGCGTGACCAGTCATCCAGATGCACCTGAATCGCCGTCGATTTTTCCACCTTTTCACCGGAACCCTCAGCACTACTTCTCGATGTCTCCTACGATTTCAAATCATTTCGGAGCACATTCAGAGCATTTCACAGGTAACTCACACGAAACTCAGGAACTCTCACAGGGAATTCAAAGCACAAGCTCCCCTTGACCCCCGCGCGCCGTTCCACACAATCTCACCATCAGTCAACACAAGCAAGATGCATGAGCCGCAGGGCATCAGCCCCGCCTGGAACGGTCATTTGTATCCATTGTACTCGACCGTCGCGCGCACTGAGAGATGAATACAATGAAGCTGACAACATGCGCAGTGCAGATTCATCCCGCTCGAACAGATCACACAAGTGTCAGCGGGGCACAGCAGGAACCGCCGCTGTTCGCGAGCAAACTAGTTGCCCGACTTCTCAGCCTCTTTCTGACGCGCTTCCTCAGCCCGAATTTTCCGCGCCGAGATACTGCGAAACTCCCAGGGCAGTTTCGCGTTTTCCGGCAGCGAATCCAGCACCGCCTGCAGTTCCGCGTGCGACGTTCCAGTCGCCCGATCACTTTTCACGCGTTCGGTTCCCGACAGATCGTGCTGCTCGAGCGGATCCTCCGACAGATCATAAAACTCGCCGGTGGAATACAGCTTGAACCGCTGATCGCGGACCACCCGCTGTTTGTAGTACTGGGTCAGACACCACGGACGCCAGGGCTCCTCACGGGGCTGATCCAGAATCTGCGGTGCAAACGACCTGCCGTCAATCGTCACCCCCGATGGCAGCGGGGCGTCGGCCAGATCAGCCAGCGTCGGCAGAAAATCGGCCGCATCAATCAGGTCGTCGCTGACCCGTTCGCTGCCTACCAGCTTCGGACAGTTGATAATCAGCGGCATGTTAATGCCCTGCTCTTTCAGCGAGTAGATCCCTTCTCCCGAAACACGGCCGTTAATCCGGCCTCCCAGGCTCTGTTCCGCATTCTGATCGGTCCCGTTATCAGTCCCGTTGTCGGGCACGATAAACAGAATCGTATTGTCGCGAATGCCCAGTTCGTCCAGCGCCTTAACAAGCCGCCCGATCAGGTGATCCGAATAATTCAGCATGCCCGCAAACTGCTCGCGCGGCGTCAGTTCCTCTCCCAGGTTATGCGGCGTATGCACCACGGGAATGTGAGTCAGAATCGTAGAGTAATAAGCACAGAAAGGCTTGTCCCGATGCGTTTTCATATACTCAATCAGATAGTCGGTGAAAATATCCGGACCGAATTTTCCCTGCGTATCCAGTCGTTTCCCGTTCTGAATGACATACGGATCCCAGTAGCGTTTCTTATGCGCCGGATGCCCTTTTTTTCCTTCCGGAAAAATACAGTACTCCTGAAAACCATGCTCGATCAAGGCGTCTTTCTGTGCGGGATCGAACAGATCATTGATCTGCCACTTCCCGGAGATACACGTGTTATACCCCGCATCCCGCAGAATCCGGGCGAAGCAGATTTCCCGGTTCCAGTCAAAATAACCGCCCCCGTAAATCGCGGGATCGTGGTGCGTATGCCAGCCCGAGCGGAACGGGTAGCGTCCCGTCAGCAGCATATGCCGCGTCGTACTGCAGACCGGCGTCACGTAGCAGTTACGAAACCGCAGACCGTTATAGGCCAGATGATCGATGGTCGGCGTCTGATTCTCCGAACTCCCATAACAGCGGAACCAGTCCTTGCCCACGTTATCGAGCAGAATAAAGATCATGTTCGGGCGCTGGTCCTGCTTTTGTTCCGCAGCCTGCACGGGCAGTGCGCAGAGAACCATGCAACAGATCAGACAGACATTCACACACAGACGTTTCATAACACTCTCAGTTCCTGTTTTGAAGCGCAAGTTTTGTTTCCACAGGTTCAACCTGAACCATCGCCGTGGATGCACCCCGCATTTTCTGAATCTGGGGCAACACTTTCTCACTCGCGATATACCAGGCCATCCCCAGCAACAGCACAAAGCCGATGCTGGCCAGAATATTCATCACGATTCCGTTCCGATGTTCGCCCATTACTTTTTTACTGCTGGTCAGCAACAATAACGCGCCCGCAGCCAGCGGGGCCGCCACAACGGTCACCGCCTGGGCAGCAACAATCGCCACCACCGGTTTCGTCCCCGACTGGATCACGTAGAGCCCGACGAACATCCCGGTCAACAGCACCGCTGCCGTCAGAATACGCGTCCACTTATCCTGGGGCGTGCCCCCCAGGCCCAGGCTGTCAGACAGAATAAATCCGCCGATCATCGAATTCACAATAAATGACGAGTAGGCTGCAGAGAACAGTCCAATGCAGAACAGAATCTGCCCTTTATCACCAAACAGCGGCTGCAATGCGTTTCCGACATCGCTGACTCCTGTCAATTCTTTTCCCCGCAGCACCGCGGCTGCGGTCGACATGATCATAATCGTGATCAATGCCATAATCGTCACGCTGATAACAGAATCGATGCGGCCATCTTTCAGATCCTGAACCTTCCAGCCTTTGAACCGCGCCAGGTAGGACTGGTAAAAAGCGGCTGAAATCACAAAGGTGGTTCCCACCAGCCCCAGCAACGAAAGATTCAGGATCGAATCCAGTCCGTCACTGCCATATCCGGGAATCACCCCCTCTGCCATTTCCAGCAGATTGGGTTTCGCGAAAAACAGATTGATGGCAAAGGACGCCAGCATCAAAGCCACAAAGATCGACATCAATCGTTCGACCAGCTTATACAGGTTCTTGAAGCCGAACAGAAACGCCAGTGAAATCGCATTGAAGATCACGATGCCATATTTGAAATCAGTATAACTTTCCAGAGCCGAATGCACCCCGATGTTATTCCCGAACTGATAGGCGGCTGAGATAAAAAAGACACCGCAGCCAATCAGAATGGTTAACGGACGTCCCACCATTTTAGCCAGCAGGGTGCAGGTCGACTCCTCAGTCACCGTCCCCAGTTTCGCACCGAGCGAAGTATAGATCAGCATAAAGAAAACCGAGATCAGCACGACCCAGATCATGCTGTAACCGTCTTTGGCTCCCAGATTGGAACTCGATAAAATACTCCCGGGACCAATCACCACACAGGCGGTTACCAGGCCGGGGCCAATTCGTTGCCACCAGTGGGGCCGGCTATTCGTTGATGATTCTGCTGCTGCTTCACTCACGGGACGGGTATCCTCAGAAGGTTCTCAAAGTGGTGTGGGGATAACATATGCAACCTTCATTATGCGAAACTCAAGACAAGACACAATCCTCTTCTTCTTCGTCCGGTTTTATTTTGTAAAGATTCTTAGTAATGTTTAAGATAACTTTACAGGCGGCTCCTGCGTCGCGAACTGCCGCCTGCTTTCAAGCTGCTCGTTATTCCTCGCCATAGATTCATTCGACCAAAGGATCATCACGTGAAAGCTCTGTTGAATCTGCTCGCCCTGATCTGTCTGCTCTCTGGACTTTTCTCCAATCCACTGTCTGCTGCGGAATCCAACCGGAAGCCCAACTTCATCGTCATCTTTTGCGACAACCTGGGCTACGGCGATATCGAACCTTTCGGCTCGACCGTCAACCGGACCCCCTGCTTAAACCGCATGGCACGCGAAGGACGCAAATTCACACACTTCTGTGTCACCGCCGGTGTCTGCACTCCTTCACGGGCCTCCATCATGACCGGCTGTTATTCACAGCGGGTCGGCATGCACTGGAATCCCCGCGACGGACAGGTACTGCGCCCGATCTCTCCCTATGGTCTGAATCCCGAAGAAGTCACGGTTGCCGAAGTCTTAAAGCAGAAAGGCTACAAGACAGGCATGATCGGGAAATGGCACCTCGGAGACCAGCCCCCCTTTCTACCCACCAAACAGGGCTTCGATTATTTCTATGGAATTCCCTACAGCGATGATATGACCCAGGCCGTCGGGCAGCGACTCGGCGATCGCCTGGATGGCAAAAACTGGCCTCCCCTGCCCGTCATGCTGAACGATACCGTCATTAGAGCCGGCGTCGATCGTAATCTGCTCACCAAAGACTACACCGAAAAAGCGGTCGAGTTCATTGAACAGAACAAAGACGAGCCCTTCTTCCTCTATTTCCCACAGGCCATGCCCGGCAGTACCAGCAAGCCGTTCGCCAGTGATGCCTTCCGGGGCAAAAGTAAAAATGGTCCTTGGGGTGACAGCATCGAAGAGCTCGACTGGTCGACCGGAGAACTGCTCGACAAACTCGTCGAGCTGGGCATCGACGACGATACACTGGTCATCTGGACGTCAGACAACGGCTCTCCCATGGCCCGTGACATGAACAGCACCGAACGGGGGACCAACAAACCGCTGCACGGTCGCGGCTATACCACTTCGGAAGGCGCCTTCCGCGTTCCCACCATCATGTGGTGGCCGGGCCGCGTTCCCGCCGACACCGTCTGTACCGAACTGGCAACCACCATGGACCTGCTCCCCACCTTCGCCGACCTGGCGGGAGCCAAAGTACCCACCGATCGCATCATCGACGGTCACGATATCCAATCGCTGATCTTTGGCAAAGAGGGCGAGAAAAGCCCCTACGATGCCTTCTACTATTACGCGATGGATCAGTTGCAGGCCGTCCGCAAAGGTCCCTGGAAACTGTTTGTGCCACTCAAAGAATTCAGTCGGCACCCGCACTTCAAAAAAGGAGAAGGCTCTCAGCCGCTCCTGTTTAACGTAGTCACCGATATCAGCTGCGAGCACAATGTCGCCGACCAGCATCCGGAGATCGTCAAAGAACTGCAGGCCCTCGCCGAAAAGGGACGTGCCGACCTGGGAGACACCAATCGCCCCGGTGCCAATCAGCGCAAAGCAGCGCACATTGAGAATCCGGTACCCCCCACCCTCAAAACAACATCCACTAAATAATCACGATTCCGAACACCGATTCGGACTCAGCCAGCATACGAAAGAATTCCATGCATTCACTGGAAACCGACTGCCGGACCGTTAAGCAGAAACTGGATTCAGATCAAAACTTTGTCCTGCTCGACTGCCGGGAACAGAATGAATATGACCATGTCCACATCGACGCAGCCCGTCTGCTCCCGATGAGTGAAATTCAGGAACGGGTGGGAGAACTGGAAGACCTCCGTTCCGAGGAAATCATTGTTTACTGCCATCACGGCATGCGGAGTCTGCAGGTCGCCAGCTGGCTGTCACAAAATGGTTTTACGAATGTCAAAAGTATGCAGGGGGGCATTGATGCCTGGTCCTGCGAAATCGATGATACCAAGCCGCGGTATTAAACCCGAACATAGCCGCGGCCCGTCCGCGTTGTTACAATGTGCTCTCCGTCTTTAATGCAACACCTGATGAATCCACTGTGGGAGTTTGCGATGTCTTACGAACATGTCTTTTATCTGTTTCCGCTGGTCGTCGGAATGGTCCTCAGCTCTACCACACAGGCCACCGCAGCCGATGAGCCCCTGGTCTTCATTTCAGCTTTCGCACCCGGTGACGAGGGTGCCATCCATGCTTATAAATTCAATCCCGAGACAGGCGAGCTCACGCAGGTCGCACGCACCGCTGATGTCGAGCACCCCTTTTTCCTCGCCGTGTCGCCAGACAACCGCTACCTGTATTCGATTCATGCCCCCGGTAAATTCAGCGGCAAAGACAATGAATTTGTCTCCGCCTTCGAACTGGAGGGACGCACCGGCAAACTGAAGCTGCTCAATCGGCAGTCCTCATTGGGAACCGCCTCCTGTTACCTGGATATCGACGATACCGGTAAAGCAGTTGTGGTCGCCAACTATACCACAGGTAGCGTCGCTTCTCTCCCCGTCAAAGCCGATGGTTCGCTGGGAGAAGCAGCCACGTTCGTGCAGCACGAAGGTTCCAGCGTGAATCCCAAACGTCAGAAAGAACCGCACGCACACTGCAGCGTCATCAGCCCGGACCAGAAATTTGTCTTCGCCGCCGACCTCGGGCTCGACAAAATCATGGCCTACAAACTGGATCCCCAGACCGCGAAACTGACTCCCGCTCAGCAGCCGTTTGTGAGAACCATCCCCGGTGCCGGCCCACGCCATCTGACCTTCCACCCGAATGGAAAGCAGATGTATGTCATCAACGAACTCAAGAACTCCATCACGGAATTTGATTACGATCCCGCAACCGGCTTTCTGACCGAAGGCCAGACCATTGATACCCTGCCCGATGACTTCACCGATGTCAGCCACTGTGCCGACCTGAAATTCACTCCCGATGGTCGGTTCCTCTACGGAACGAACCGCGGCCATGACAGCCTGGCGGCTTTTAGTGTTGATCCAGAAGGAAAATTATCATTGATCGAAATCATCCCCAGCCTGGGCAAAGGACCACAGAATCTGGCCATTACCGCGGACGGGAAGTATCTGCTCTGTGCGAATATGCCGGGGAATAACGTTGTGGTCTTCGCCATCGATCAACAGACCGGCAAGCTGACGGCCGTCGGCGAACCGATCTCCATCCCCAGCCCGTCCTGCATCATGATTCGTTAATCCGCACAGACGGAAAGGAAAGTCTACTCGGACGGCGTCTCAGCCTTGGGTGGCTCGTCTTCGCTCTCTTCCGGGTGTTTTGCATCATACTGTTCCATCAGCAGAGAAGGGCAGGTTTCTTCCTCTTCGCACTGTTTGCAAATCACCTGAATCAGGTCGGCACCACCCAGGCGCAGCTGATTTTCTTCGCAATACTTGTAGAGTGTTTTCAAATGCGTACAGACCATGACTGGGACTCCTCTGTATCAGATTATCGTTCCCTGTGAGTACAGGGAACAGTGAATTGTGTGTGTTGCCCGATATTGTCGATTGTCTTCAGTTATCCTGCAAGAGGAAAATCGGAACGCCTGATTCTCGTCTCAGCCTGAGTTGCTTCCGCAGCAACAGTCACAGTACGATACGGAAACGGCCCCGTGGCCTTCCCCCTGTATGTTATTTAAGGTCGTTAGCGCTGCGATCCTCATTGAAAACCGAACTCATTGAAAACCGAACCAGGACAAGTAACTCATGACACACTCCTCTGAACCCTGGACGTTTCTGCATGTCAATGACAGTCATATGGGTACGGCTCGCTCTTACCGCTTTCGGCCGGCGATCAACAAACGCTGGGCGGCGATTAAACAGCAGATGTCGGAAATCGACGCCGATCTGCTGCTCCATGGCGGCGACCTGACGCGGGACGGCGACACGCACGAGTTCGAATACCAGCAGGCCCGCGAAGACCTGAATACACTCCCCTTCCCTACATTCATCATCCCCGGGAACATGGATGTCGGCAACAAACACACCGCCGTCAACGGAGTCAAACCGCGGTGGGATCCCAAAGGCCTGGGCTGGAATGACCCGGACCTGAATATGACCGGCGAACGCCTGGATCTGTTCAGCAATTACTTTGGCCCGCTGCAGTGGACCTTCATGCATAAGGAGATCCGCTTCACCGGCTTCTATGCCGCCGTCGCAGGTACGGGTCTGCCTCATGAAGACCGCTTCTGGCGCATGCTGGAACAACTCCCCGATCTGCCCGCGGGAAAACATCATGTCGCCGTCATGCATTACTGGC
This sequence comes from Gimesia chilikensis, assembly GCF_007744075.1. Lineage (NCBI taxonomy): Bacteria > Pseudomonadati > Planctomycetota > Planctomycetia > Planctomycetales > Planctomycetaceae > Gimesia > Gimesia chilikensis. The sequence continues at coordinate 6,300,681 of NZ_CP036266.1, forward strand.
CCTTCATGGAATCCCCCGATGAACCGGACTGGGACCCAACCAAAGGCGAGGAATACGACAACTGGTATTTCTCAATCAATCCGCCACACAGACAAAGGTTGTGGGAGATCCTCAAAGCAGCCAAAGTGGAGATTCTATTCTGCGGTCACGTCCATACGGGACGCGCCGTGCAACACATCGACGGTATTCGCATCTATCGTACCCAGGCGGCAGGCAACACCGGACAGCTGGCAGAACGCTGGCCCGAAGCAGACACCCGCTTCGGATTTCATCGCTGCGATGTTTCAGAAGCCGGGATCGATGTCACCTTCATTCCCGGCCTCGACCAGTGCGACGAATTCGGCACTTTCGGACCGCTGGGACATCCCCCGGTCGAAGAACGTGATTACTCGGTCGCGGAAGAAAAACCGCCCCTGGTTCCCGACGCCCATCATTAATTCCTGTTGAAGAGATCAACCATGCACGGACGCGTCTTTATTGCAGTCAGTCTGGACGGATTCATCGCCCGTAAAGATGGCTCCCTCGACTGGCTTCCCGGCAGCGATGGTGCCAGCGATCAGCCAGCAGAAGATTTCGGCTACCAGCAGTTCATGGACGGAATCGACGTTCTCGTGATGGGCCGTCATACCTTTGAAACGGTCCTCTCCTTTGGAACCTGGCCCTACGGCGACAAAAGGGTGATCGTCCTCAGCAGCCAGTTGATTAGTCTACCAGATGATCTGCCCGTCTCGGTCGAAGTCAGAAACAGTTCGCCCACGCAGCTGTTTCGGGATCTGGCATCAGAAGATCTGCATAACGCCTACATCGACGGCGGCATTACGATTCAACGATTTCTCGCGGCCGGGCTGATCGACGAACTGATCATCACGCGCATTCCCACCTTGATTGGCGAGGGACTGCCCCTGTTCGGCGCACTCGCGCAAGACATTCCGCTTCAGCATCGGGAGACGCGCACGTTTGAGAACGGTTTCGTGCAAAGTCGCTATGCAGTGCAGTCTGCAGTATCTTCAGACTGATTGTTTTTGCGACGAAATTCCCAGGATTCCGCTTCCCGCCCGAGGCGAAATCGCAGTATACTCCACCGCAGAAGACACCCACCCCGTGTGGGAAGCCTCCCCGCTATTGCCTGCCCGTCTGATTCACGAAAGGAACAGACCATGTCAACGCGAATTATTGCCTGCACTCTCATCTGCCTGCTCTCATCCACGCTGCTTTCAGCAGCAGATAAACCCGATAAAACTGCAGTCCTGGATGCCGAACTGATGAAAGCGGTCAAAACGCTGGACGAAGCCTTTTCCAAGCGGGACAAGGAAACAATTCGCCGGATGACCGACGAGCGGCACATTTCCATCTCACCCAGCTACCAGTTTTTCAGCCAGAAAGATCAACTGGACGCTCTACCCGAACTCAAGCTGACCCTCTTCAAGGCCAGCCCGAAAAAGATCATCCACACCACACCCAGCGCAGCCATCATCACCTACGAAGCACAAATTGAAGGAACCTTCGAAGGTAAGCAGCTGGCCAAACATGTGCAGATTCTGGAATGCTGGATTAAACGCAAGGGAGAGTGGCTCGAAGTCTCCTACCAGGAAACGCCAATTCCCTGATCGAACCGGTCGCAGCGCAGGAACTTCAGGAATTCGCGGGTTCCTGCCCGACCTCTTTCATCCAGGTCTGCAGCATGTCACGCAGCATGCCCAGTTCCTTCAACAATTGTCCCTGGTCTTTGTTCGCATGTTCGAAGCACCAGGGCCCCCGAAAACCGGCCTGCCAGCCAATCTCGAAACAGCGTTTGAGATCATACAGTGGATGCTCACCGCGGGGACCAATGGCCCGCGCCTTGAAGTCACAGGTGACCGCAATCGGAAACGTCTTCGCCAGCCCGGCGTAACGCAGCTCCTCACTGTCCCAGTTCCCCGTATCGGGACAGGCAGCCACCTGATGACCAATCGCCTTGACCAGTTTGACGACCGACTCGGGGTCGCTCTGCATCCAGCCGTAATTCTCGACCAGCAACTGGACATTGCGTTCCGCACCGTAATCACACAACTCCCGGTAACTGTCGATATGAATCTGCATATCGGGACGCTGCGCTCGAGGCAGCGGACGCGCCCACTTCAGCCCCAGCTCGGCAGCCACATCGATCGACGCCTTATAGGTTTTCAACGCGTGTGCGCGGGTGGCCTGATCGGGACTGTTCATATCCAGCTTTCCCTGGTTCATTTTCAGGTTGGTCAACACGCATCCCGCCCGATCCGCTGCATTCCGCAACTGCTCCAGGTACTTGCCAGCGGTCACTGACAGCGTGGACGTATTCAGATCGATGACCGTCATCCCCAGTTCATCCCGCAGCATGCGGGGCAGATCCAGCAGAGAAATTTTCCCCTGGGCAGCCCGGGGCGAGAGATGCCCCGAAAGAGAAGAAGTCGTGATCCCCAGCGCACGCTCAAGTGCGGGAGCCGCCTTGGCTTTCTGTCCTGAATCAGCCTTGATAGACCGTTGATCCAGCAACGGGATCGCCAGGGCACTGCTGCCCGCCTGTAGAAACGCTCTTCGTGAAAACTTCATTTTTGCTTCTCCGCTTCAGAACGCTACAATGAATGCGCGACAACTTAGATCTGCCATCGTACGCCAGTTCGAAGTCAGATGTCATCTGGAAATATTGATTTTTCTGAAACGCAGGCCACTCCGATGAAGTACTTCCCCTGAACGGACTTCCCTCATCAGTCGACTTTCATTCGAACGAATTGCCGATCATGCCCGATTCTCTGTTTCGATCCTGTACGCTGCTCCTGATCTGCTGCTGCCTGCAAACAGTCTCGGCCGGGGAACAGCAGCGCCCCGAAATCAAGTCCAGCGCAGGGCCTCTGCAGTTCAAAGACATCCGCTACCTCACCCGCTCGCTCGCTGATTTTCCGAACCGCAAAGCGTTCGTCATCGTCGCCTGCAACACGACCTGCCCCCTCGTCAAACGCTATCTCCCCAAACTCAAACGCCTCGAACAGCAATATCGCCCGCAGGGAGTTCAATTCATCGCCCTGCATACCGGCCCCGCTGATTCCATTCGCGAGATCGCCGAATTTGCGGTAGAACACGAAATCCCCTTTCCCAATGTCCAGGATCGCAAGGGAACCTCCGTCGCCGCTCTGGGCCTGACCCGCACACCGGAAGTCGCCGTTCTGGATGCCAGCTACCGTCTCCATTACCGCGGCCGCATCGATGACCAGTACCGCATCGGAGGTTCGCTGCCGCGACCTTCCCAGGAGAATCTGACGGCCGCGATTGAGGGAGTCCTGCACGGAACGCCGATTTCCGTAACAGAAACCAACGTGGATGGCTGCCTGATTACCCACGCAGCCCAAACAGAGCCCGACCGGTCACTCACGTATTACCATGACATTCAGCCACTCATACAAAAACATTGCACGGACTGTCATCGCCCCGGCACTGAAGCCCCCTTTGCTTTAACGACGCTCGCTGAAGTCCAGAATAACGGTGCGATGATCGCCGAGGTCGTCTCCGACCAGCGCATGCCTCCCTGGTATGGAGGCACGTCACACGCCGAGTTCGCCAATCACCGGGGCATGTCCCGCCGGGAACGTAAACAGGTGACGGACTGGGTCGAGTCAGGCATGCCCGCCGGAACGGAACCCGCCGATTTCAAACACGCGATCCCTGAAGTCGACGCCGGAAAATGGCTCATCGGTCAACCTGACCTCAAAATCAGCATGCTGGAAAGACACACGCTCCCCGCAGAAGGATACATTCCCTACCGCTACACCATTCTCCCCTACGTTTTCCCCGAGGATACCTGGGTCTCTGCAATCGAAATCAAACCCGACAATCCCGGCGTCGTCCATCACTGCAACATGGCGGCTGTCACCTTAACGAAGAAATGGGACGAATCAAATTTTCTCACCGGAAAAGTGCCGGGCTCGGGACCAATGATGCTGCCCGAAGGACTGGGTGTCATGATCCCCAAAGGGAGTGCCCTGGCGTTACAGATTCATTACACCTCGACCGGCAAACCGGAAAACTGCCGCATCTCGGTCGGCTTTAAATACGTGCAGGGCAAAGTTCAGAAACGGTATCGCTTCCTGATCATCAAAAATACGAAATTCGAGATCCCCCCGGAAGCCCCGCACCACAAGGTCAGCAACGCCCGCACGCTCAAACAGGATGCCCACGGCATCGGACTCTTCGCCCACATGCATCTCCGCGGCAAGGATCTCTCCTTCCTGGCCCATTACCCGGAAGGGAAACAGGAAAAACTGCTGGTGATTCCCAATTACAGCTTCGACTGGCAAATCGGTTATCTCTGGAAAGACCAGCGGCACTTCTTCCCCAAAGGCACCCGCATCGAAGCCATCGCCCATTACGACAATTCGGCGTTCAATCCCTTCAATCCAGATCCGAGTGCCACCGTCAGGGAGGGACCGCAGACCTACCATGAAATGCTGTACGCGTTCTTCTTCTACACCTATGCGAATGAGCGGCTGAATCTGACCATCGATCCCCGCACCGGACAGGCGGTTCCCTGACCGGCGCCTGCAGGCTGCTTTCTGGTTGAGAACTGGTTATGATTGTCAGGACGTAAGCGTTACCTGCAGAATCAACCGAAGCCGACTGTTTGCCGAGAATCCTCATGCGTGTCCTGTTCCTGATCTCCGGGAAGAATGTTCCCTCCTCTCGATTTCGGGTGCTGAATTACCTCCCCTTTCTCCAGCAGGCAGGCATCTCCTGTACGGTTCTCGCCAGTTACCCCGAAAAATATGAGCACATCCCCTGGCTCGGCTACCGCCTCAGCTACCTGCTCAAACGCATCACCCGCTACCTGCATTATCTCTACGCCTGTCTGAGCCCCTTCGATCTGATCTTCATCGAACGGGAAATCTTCGATATCCCTGCCTACGATATGGAACTCCGGTTCCTGAACCGACCCGCCAAATGCGTTCTCGATATCGACGATGCGATCTTCCTCCGCTATCCCGAGAAATTCCAGGTCCTGGCGGAGAAAGTCGATCTGCTGATCGCCGGCAACCAGAATCTCTGCGCAGTCGCCCGAAAATATAACGACCGCGTCCATCTGCTCCCCACGTCGGTCATCACCGGTAAATACCCCCTCAAGGATTTTAGCCAGCCCTCCACCAGCAAACCGGTCATCGGCTGGACCGGACTGGATACAAACATCCCGAACCTCCAACTCGTCGTCCCGGCACTCAACCGCCTGGCAGAACAATACGAATTCACACTCTGTATCATCTCAGCCACTCCCGAACCCATCGCGGAGCTTGAGCTAGAGGGAGTCGAAGTCCGCCACCTGGTCTGGAGTCCGGAAACGGAATACCAGGACCTCTCCGCCTTCGACATCGGCATCATGCCTTTGGAAGACGATGAATGGTCCCGCTACAAATGCGGCTTAAAACTGCTGCAATACATGGCCCTGGGCATTCCAGCCGTCGCGTCGCCAGTCGGCGTCAATGCAGAGATCATCGACGAGGGCGTTAATGGATACTGTGCAGATTCAACCGACGCCTGGTACGAATCCCTGGAGCAGCTACTCACCTCACCCGAGCTGCGCAAACAAATCGGTCTCCGCGGCCGGAAAACAGTCGAGGAACAATTCGATGCCGAACGCAACAGCCAGCGTTTGATACAGTTCCTGGAAGAGACGTTAGACTAGAGCTGATCACCGAAGATGTCGCCACGAAAACCATTAGCCCTTTATTTTTTGTAAATAGGTTAATGACTCTTTTGCGAATTCATTTTCAGGTTCTGCTTGTAACCAAAATTGAAATCTACCAGCAATTGATTCCAAATAGAATGGATGATTTATTTTCATTTTACTTATGTGCGATAAGTATCCATATTTTCGAATAAAGTGAACCTCTTGTCGTAAGTCACGTTTCATCTTCCTTGGAATCGTCAATTCCTCACCAACAACAGATAGTCCCGTTACTATCCTTTGTCCAGGTTTTGTATGTAAACGTGTTTTCTTTTGATTGATGGCAAGACCATAGTCATCAACTATTTCTTCAATAATCTTGATTAATTTAGAAGGAATATAATCACCTGAAAATGTGATATCATCTGCATATCGGCTGTATTGAAGCCTATATGAATTTGAAATGCTCGATAGACGATCATCTAAGTTTTTTAATAGTAAATTTGATAGATATGGACTAGTAGCTGCCCCTTGCGAAAGGCGATGCTCATAGCAACATAGAGATGCTAAATAAGAAGAAACATTTTTTGCATAACCTAAATCATGGAAGAAATTGATTACCCAACTCATCGGAATTGATGGGAAAAAATTTTTAAGATCCATTTTCAACATAGATCGTTTAGAGAGATGTAACTTGGCATTAGAAAAAATTGATTTACCTGGCACAAAGCCATGGGCAGCTGTATGAACCTTTTGTTTTAAAAGCAGATTAACATAGATCCATTTTTGACAATAAAGAAGAGACGGATATGGCGAAACAATTATTCGCTTCCCACCGCTTCTCTTACGTATTGAAAATTTACGATGAAAATGTTCTGGAGAATTAACAATTTTTGCCAGCACATTTCTCTTCAAACCCAGGAGCTTTGTGAGATGTTCAAATTCAAAAATTACCGGAACCTGGTTTTCACTTAACTGACTTATATATGAAAGGTATGTGGAGATGGTGTCAGTTGGCAGTCCTCTGTCAATGAAATATTTTTCCCAGTCTTTCATAGTCAAAATCTAAAAGAGAAAAACTTACAGAAGCTACCTTCTGGACTTGCATGCAGTCTCCAAGATCGTAAAGTTTGTGATCGCGCAAACTTTATGAGCTTGTGTGACTGCCATCGATAAACGAGTTTATCGATGGCACCACCAAAAGAGATCTTTAGCTCTCTTTTGGTGGTACATGGTTAACGGGCACCTTACCCTTGAGAGCGACTACACTCTTACCGTACTAGCTTCTGTAAGTTTAAAATCGAACATTTACAAGATGATTAAAATTCCTGATCAAGCATACTTTTGCTTGGCACATATCCTTCTGATATTTCTATTTTATTCCCCAGCATATTTGCGGGCACTTCTCGCCACTTCCTTTTCTTTCCCTCGGCCTCATGAGAAACCAAGCTACTTTTTTTCCCTTTAGAAGTGAGAAAAAAAACATATTCTTCTTCCCTCAAATACTCATGTTTTTTTAAAAATCGAATTAAATTCGTAAACTCTGCAAAACTAAATCTAGCCCGCTTAAATAAAGTAAATGAATCTAATTTCCCATTTGCCTTAAACAGAGTTGAGAGTATTTTTTTGTGACGATTGTCTACTTTTTCATGCATCTGACATCGCTCTTGTCAACAAAGTATTCCTATGCGAATGATCTTTATAGTATGGCCACCAAAATATTGGAAAAACATTATTCGGCGTATTCCCTTCCTCGCGGGCATATAGCGCCTCTGCTGCTCCTTTACCAAATGATGGCATGGGTTTTTCTTTGTAAGCAGGCAACAAAAGGGATTCTAATTTTAGCATCATATTTTTCATCGACTCACGGATCATTCCTGAATAAAAGTCTGTTATTCCCTT